>CAZJUP010000001.1:0-266676 GCA_964549275.1 uncultured bacterium
CAAAAAATAAAGAAAAATATTATTAGTATTTTATTCATTTTATTTGCCATTTAACGATTAGTATAAATGGCGTTTTAATGCCATTTATACAATGTTAGGCACAGTTATTTTAATCTTTCTTCTATATGTTCCAAATATATATTTGCACGTTCTTTGGCAAAATGGTCGATAAAATATGCCATTAAACCGATACACATCATTGCTAAGCTAATAGCTTTTCCATTCGGTGTTTTCAACAGGAAAAATAATACTGCTCCGCCAACAACCATAATCAAGGCAAAAGGGTACGAATATTTAAAAATATCGTCAAAGCTTTGCACACGTTTTTGCTCAGATAAAACAAATTGCTCTTCATCTTCTTGCCAAGTTTGTTCATATACATTTAACCTACTTTTATTATTTTGAATGCTAAAAACGCCATTTACCAACGGAATTAGTCCAACAATAAGTAAAGGGATGACCAAAGATTTTGCGTAGGGTGTTGTGCCAAATTTCCAAAATAATATACTACATAAAATTATCAAAGCTCCTACTATACTCGCAATTGAGGCTTCTAACGTCTTGCTAAACCCAGTGTTGCGTTTAGCGGGTTTACTCTTTAATTTATTATTATGTTTTAACCGCAAATCTATGTTAAAAGCCGACTTATTAAAAATAGCAAAACAAAAACTCATTATTCGAAATTATAGTGAACGAACTGTAGCATCCTATTTGTCTGCTATAAATCATTTCTCAAATTGGCTTATCATTGAAAAAGTTACAAATGTAAATGATGTAATAGTGGAAAAATATTTATATCATTTAAAAAGAAAGAAAAAGCATTCCATATCTTCAATGAAGCAATCAGTGGCTTCTTTAAAATTTATATTTTCAGATGTTTTAAATAAAGATATTCCATCTTCCCTTGATATTCGGTTTCGTAAAGAAGAAAAAATACCGGTTGTCCTCTCAGAATCAGAAGTAGCACGGATTTTGAATTCTGTGAGCAATCTAAAACATAAAGCCATTTTGATGACTATTTATTCATCAGGTCTACGGTTAAATGAACTATTATCGCTTCAAATAAAAGATATTGATTTTGATCGGAACCTCATCTTTATAAAAATGGGAAAAGGAAAAAAGGACCGTCAGTCTGTTTTATCAAGTTCGTTAAAAGATATTCTAAGAAAGTATTTTGAAAAATATCGCCCGGGGAAATACCTCTTTGAAGGGCAGAAAGGAGGAAAGTATAGTGCAAGTTCGGTTCAGGCCATTATGAAAAAAGCAGTGAAAATTTCTGGGATTAAAAAACATGCAACTGTTCATACACTTCGCCATAGTTTTGCAACTCATTTACTCGAGAATGGGACGGATATTAGATTTATACAGGAATTATTAGGGCATAAACGATTAGAAACCACACAAATATATACTCACATTTCGAAAGTTGCATTCGATAGAATAAAAAGCCCTTTAGACCGACTAAAAATAAAATGAATTCGGCTGCTTCCCATCCATTTCGCAAAAAGTGGGGACAAAATTTCCTCACAGACACAAACGTATTGGACCGAATCGTTCGCACTGTCCATCCCCAAAAAGAGGATTCTATTTTAGAAATCGGCCCCGGAGATGGCCTCCTCACTGAAAAAATCTTTCCCAATGTGAAAGACATGGCCGCCATTGAGATTGATCCACTGCTCATCAAACATTTGTCCATCCGATCAGATTTAAAGGGCCTCCACATTGTTCCTGGCGACGTATTGCTTCAGGATATTGAAACAATACCCATCAAAAACCCCGTTAGGGTGGTGGGCAATATCCCATACAATATTACATCGCCCATCATCTTTTGGCTCATAGAACAATTGGATTTCTGGGACGACGCATTCATCATGATGCAGAAAGAAGTGGGAGATCGATTAACGGCTAAAGTGAGGACAAAAGCTTATGGAAGGTTGACAGTAGTGGTCGGGGCCTATTTGAATGTGGAGTACTGCTTTATAATTTCTCCAGATGTGTTTTATCCGAAACCAAAAGTGGAATCTGTCTTGGTCCGATTTACAAAGAAAAATCCTCCATTAATATCAGACGATCGATATGGCCGGTTTAATAAGATTGTGAAATCGGCATTTTCAATGCGCAGAAAAATGTTGAGAAATTCCTTGAGTAGCTTTGGTATTTCGGATAAAATACAGACAGAAATTGATTTTACACGGAGACCCGAAACCTTGACCATTGCCGAATTTGCTGCAATTGCTGAAAAATAAACCGTAAACCGGTTGTTGGGAAAGTTAGAAATTAAGTGTAAATTACTCTACTTTTTTGTTCCCTAAAATCTGAGGAATACATGGCCAAAGCTGGAAGAGCAATAAACGAATCAAATCGAAGTTTAAGCCAATACTTGGAAGAGATTGGTAAATACGAACCTCTCCACCCGTCAAGGGAAGTGGAGTTGGCTCAAGAAATAAAAAAGGGCAATCGTCTTGCCTTAAAAGAATTGGTAGAAGCAAACCTTCGTTTTGTAGTATCCGTTGCAAAGGATTACCAGGGGCAGGGCTTGCCCTTGACGGACCTTATCAATGAGGGAAACCTTGGATTAATAAAGGCAGCGGGCCGTTTTGATGAAACTCGGGGATTTAAGTTTATATCTTATGCGGTATGGTGGATTCGGCAATCCATTTTACAAGCCCTTGCAGAACATTCCCGGATTGTTCGTCTTCCGTTGAACAGGGTGGGTACAATCAGTAAAATCACCAAAACAGCAGAGAAACTGGAAGCAGAGGTTGAGCGATCACCAAACGAAGAGGAAATCGGCCGACAGTTAGACATGACAAGTGACGAAGTGATTGATGCCATGCGAATTTCCAGACGCCATCATTCTTTAAATGCACCCTTCAGAGACGGGGATAAAAATTCTCTCATTGATGTGATTGAAGATGAAGGGCAGATGTCTCCGGATGAACCGCTTATGGGGGAATCTCTAAAAGATGAAATTCGCCAATCATTAGAGACGCTGAAGGAGCGGGAACGGCAAGTGATTAAAATGTATTTCGGTATTGACAGGGATTATGCCCTGACTTTAAACGAAATTGGTGAAGAATTTAATTTAACCCGGGAACGGGTAAGGCAGATAAAAGAAAAGGCCATTCGTCGGCTGCGCCACCGTTCACGGAGTAAATCTTTAAGAACCTATTTAGGCTAGTTGAGAGGAGGTGAATAAAACATGGTTGAAGTAACCGTACGTGACGGTGAACAACTTGAACGGGCCTTACGCCGCTTTAAAAAGAAGTGGGAACGGTCCGGTGTTTTAAGGGATGTAAAGAAGAAAGCCTTCTATATCAAACCCAGCGATGAAAAACGTGCAATGAGAAAAAAAGCTGCTCGTCGCATGGCTCGCATGGCAAGATTGGCCAGAATGAGGTAAATGTTCACTCAATTTATTGATGAAAAAGGTTCGGTCTATGACTGAGCCTTTTTTATTTTTCAGCTATGATTATTAGAAGCATTTCCGGTGTCCGAGGATTGACAGACTCTCACCTGACTGAAGAACTGGTCTGTAACTATGCTCGTGCGCTCAATAAACAATTGATTCCGGGAGTCATTATCCTTGGGCGGGATAGTCGACCATCCGGAGATGATTTAATAACCGCATTTACAAACGAATTGATGGCCTTGGGGCGTGATGTCATCCATTGTGGTATTGTTCCTACACCCACAATTCAATTTATGGTTGAGAAAACGGAAGCAGTGGGTGGGGTTGTGGTAACGGCAAGCCATAATCCAGTGGAATGGAATGGATTGAAATTTGTTCGTTCCGACGGAACATTCTTTCATCCAAGTGAGTGTGAACAACTATTTGATTTGGTGGATAAAAAAATCCCAAAAGAAAATGTTGATAATCCCGGATTGTTTTTTTCTGATAAAAATGCTGTATTAAAACATTCTCTTCATATTTTGAGTTTATCATGTATTGATTTAAATGTCATAAGAAAAAGACAATTTAAAGTTGTTATTGATGCTGTGAATGGTGCAGGAGCTGAAGCGTTACCAACCCTCCTTGAACAATTAGGATGTGAAGTAATTCGACTAAATTGTGAAACCAGTGGTGAGTTTACTCGAGGGACGGAACCCCTGCCTGAACATTTATCAGATTTATGTGAGACCGTTATAAAGCAGGGTGCAGATGTAGGATTTGCTGTTGACCCGGATGCGGACCGGTTAGCTATCGTTTCAGAAAAAGGGGACCCTCTTGGAGAAGAATATACTCTTGTACTGGCAGCAGTGGGTTATTTGAAATCTGGAAGAAAAAATGAAACTTTTGTGACGAATTTATCCACAAGTTTAGCCTTGGATAAATTGGCTTCAGCCTTTGGGTGTTCTGTAAGTCGCTCAGCTGTTGGTGAAATTAATGTGGTGAAAAAAATGTTGTCTATTGGAGCAGAATTTGGCGGGGAAGGTAACGGGGGCGTCATATTGAAAGAGGCTCATTTAGGCAGAGATTCTCTCGTTGGTGCAGTTATGGTATTGAATACAATGGTGCAGGATAAGCGACCTATCAGTGAAATTCATTTTGCACTGCCCCAATTTATTATCATGAAAGATAAAGTTGTCTTGGAAGAGTTGGAAATGAATAAAGTGATGAAAAAAATTCAAAATATTTTCCCGGATGCAAACATCAATACACTGGACGGGGTAAAATTTTCGTGGGATGATAAATGGGTACATATTCGCCAATCGAATACGGAACCGATAATTCGTATTTATGCAGAAGCAAACACCCGGGAAAAAGCACAAGATCTTATTGATCATGTAAAGAAGAATATTCATATATAATTTGACACTCGCCCCATAAAAACATCAACGATTCTTTCATCTTCCTTTAACAGGAAATAGTAATCATTTAATATTTTTCTTGCCTCAAGTGTATTTTATCATTTAATATTGAACATATGTTAATATTGAATGAACAAATGTTCATATGAAAACTGAAGCAAATAGCATAACACTTATGGTTGAATCTGCCCGTATGTATTATGAGCACGGACTCACTCAGCAGGAAATTGCCGGAAAACTTGGCATTTCCAGGCCGGGTGTTTCTCGACTCTTAAAAAAAGCGCAAAACGAAGGGATTGTACATATTAAGGTTGTTGATCCGAATGAAGCAGGCTCAAGAGTAGAGAAATCGCTTAGTGAAAAATTCAATTTAAAAAATGTAATTGTTGTTCCTGATCACGATAATCCGGATGTAACAAAGTCCCGCTTAGGAAAAGCTGCAGTAGGATTCTTAGAAAAAATATATCATGAGGAAATGGTTCTTGGAATATCCTGGGGGACTACCATGCAGGAAATAGCCCGACAATTAAATAAAAGGTCAATCACGAATAGTGTAGTGGTTCAATTAAATGGGGGGATTTCTAGGGCAGAATATGATACACATGCCAGTGAAATTGCAAAGTCAATTGGTGAAAAGCTAAGTGCTGTACCCTATTTATTGCCTCTTCCAGCTGTTGTGGACCATAAGGATTTAAAGGAAGCGATCATTTCAGATCGAAATATAAACCGTACACTGCAATTGGGGAAAAATGCGAAAATAGCGTTATTTACTATAGGGTCCTTTAGCCATGATTCGGTACTGGTAAAAGCAGATTACTTTTCAGACACAGAAGTGGATTCACTGATTAATAAAGGAGCCGTGGGGGATATTTGTTCGAGGATTATCAATGATAATGGCAGGATTTGTTCTTTAAAATTGAACGCAAGAACCATTGGCATCGAACTAAAAGATTTAAAAGAAAAAGAATTTGCCATTGCTGTTGCCGGTGGCCGGGGAAAACTAAATGCTATACGAGCCGGATTAAAAGGTAAATGGTTTAACTGTTTAATTACAGATGAATGGATAGCAAAAAAATTATTAGAAGATTAAGAGCGTGAAAATGAAAACAATAAAAATAGCACTGGGTTCTGATCACGGCGGGTATGAATTAAAATCCAGGATAAAGGATCATTTAATCAGTAAGGAAATTGAAGTCATTGATTTCGGGACAGACTCCAATGAACCAGTTGATTATCCGAAATTTGCGAAAGCCGTTGCTAAAAGTGTATCAAATGGGGAAACAGAGATAGGAATTATTATCGACGGTGCCGGTATTGGTTCATCAATGGTCGCAAATAAAGTTCCTGGTGTAAGAGCAGCCTTGTGTTACGATATCTCAAGTGCAAAAAATGCAAGAGTACACAATAATGCAAATATACTGACTCTGGGTGCCGGATTAATCGGCCCCCCGCTCGCAAAACAAATTGTTGATACTTTTCTAGAAAACGAATGTACGGCTGAACGTCATATGCGCAGAGTGGAAATGATAGACAGCCTAGATGAAATACCTTCAAACGGAACTCATCTAAATTCTAAAATCGGTGAAGATGGATTTATAAATATTTCTACAGAAGACTTGACTAAAATAGTTGGGCGAGTAGAATCTATGATACATGCACCTGATTTGGAGAAACCCACTTATTCAGAAGAACATCCCAATTCGGAGATGGTGTGTCGGTGTGGTATTCACTTCGATCGCAAGCCGGAAACTCTTCGTCAATTTATGGATTTTGGAGTTTCCAGAATTGGGTATCATGACGGAACAGGATGTGAACTGATTCCAAGTGATATTGCACAGTGTATTGATCATACTTTATTAAAGCCGGATGCGACAGAAGAAGATATTCAACGGATTTGCTCAGAGGCAAAGGAGTATAATTTTGCAGCAGTTTGTATTAGTCCAAGTTATGTAAAACTTGCGGCGCAAGAACTGGAAGGAACTCCTGTTGAAGTCTGTACTGTTGTTGGATTTCCTTCAGGAGCTCACCAACCGGAAATAAAAGCGATGGAAACAAGACGGGCGATTCGTGATGGCGCAAAGGAAATTGACATGGTCATAAATATAGGTGCTTTAAAGAGTGGAAATGATGATTTAGTCTATAGAGACATTCGGGGTGTACGGGAAGCCTGCGTTGATGGAAGTGCTATATGCAAAGTGATCATAGAAGCGGCATATTTAACTGAGGATGAAAAAGTCAGGGCTATAAAACTGACCAAAAAAGCCCGAGCCCATTATGTTAAAACATCTACAGGGTTTGGTCCGCACGGCGCAACAGCAGAGGATGTATCTCTTATGAATCAAATTGCCGGACAGGAAGGGATGGGTATAAAAGCCGCTGGTGGAATTAAATCACTTGATGATATGAAAGAAATGGTGGCCGCAGGAGCCACCCGTATTGGTGCCAGCGCCGGAATAAAAATAATTCAAGAAGCCAAATCTGTAACAATGTCGAATTAACGCTTTAGACAATGAGCCCGAAAATATATAATAAAATGGCATTAGGAAAAGTATCGAGAAATAAAGATGGATTTCGACTAAATCAATTAATGGAATGGAGAAAAAAGTGGTAGATCTAAGAGCTTACGTTTATTTGGATAAACTTCAACCGCAATACGCAGCTTTTTTGGGTACGGTTGCGAAGGGGTTTTTGCCCATTGCAGGGATGGCCTCACTTTATGTGGAAATATCACCTGGAATTGAAATCAACCGTATCACCGATATTGCGCTAAAATCGACGCATGTTACGCCGGGAATGCAAATTGTTGAACGATTATACGGGATGTTGGAAATTCATTCCAATTCACAAGCCGACGTTCGCCAGGCTGGCCAGGCGATTTTAGATGCATTGGAGTTAAAAGAATCTGACCGATGGAAACCTAAGATTTTTTCTAGGCAAGTTATCCGAAGGATTGACGACCATCAAACCCAGCTGATTAATCGAATGCGTCATGGAAATATGATTGTTCCCGGGGAATCACTTTTTGTCATGGAAGTCCAACCGGCAGCTTATGCAGCATTGGCCGCCAATGAAGCTGAAAAAGCTGCAGAAATCAATATTTTAGAAGTACGAACCTTTGGAAGTTTCGGACGCATTTATTTGGGGGGTGAAGAAAGAGATATCGATATTGCATGGCGCGCTGCTGTCAATACGATTGAAGAAGTCACTGGAAAAGAAAATCATAACAAATAATCTTAATAACGGAGGAAAAGAAAATGGCTGAAGCACTTGGAATGTTGGAAACGAGGAGTTTTCCCGCTGCAGTGGAAGCTGCAGATGCTATGGTGAAAGCAGCAAAAGTCGAACTGGTATCATACGAAAAAACCGGTGGTGGTTACGTTAGTGTAAACATCCGCGGGGATGTTGCAGCTGTAAAAGCTGCCTGTGAAGCCGGGAAAGCCGGTGCGGCCCGTGTTGGTGAAATCGTATCAGTTCATATTATTGCCCGTCCCCATGTAAACGTGGATGCAGTCATCCCCCTGGGACGAGAAAAAGAAGGCAAAGCTGAAATACGTAAAAAATCATAACCGATAACCGAAACATGAATCTGGCAAAAGTAGTGGGTACTGTAGTATCCACTCGAAAAGAGCAGAGCATGGAAGGACTAAAATTCCTGGTTCTTCAAAATGTTGATCTCAATGGAAATCCAAGAGATGGGTTTGTCGTTGCCGCAGATGCTGTAGGTGCAGGTGTAGAGGAGATGGTCCTCTATGCTACAGGGAGTTCTGCAAGGCAAACCGTAATGACGGATAAACGTCCATGTGACGCTGTTGTGATGGCCATTGTGGATAATTGGGAAACCGGTGGTGACTTCATGTACAAAAAAGGGAGTAATTGAAACAGTATTCGAACTGACTGTTGTGATTGAAGACTCGGTGACAATCCCACTATTTCTATGGAGGTATTCACGAATTATTCAATCACAAACATGTTGTGTTCATTTACTCCCTTTTCTATGAATCATTGGAAGAAAGGATGAGTCTTGTCGCAGTTAACTGAACAACAGATAAATGATGTAGCCAAGCAAATCTATCAACTGTTGGAGAAGCCCGTGGCTTCTAGTATTACACATGAATCGATAGGTGACAATCGAGACATCGGTGTATTTCCGGATATTGATTCAGCTGTAAGTGCTGCAGCTAAAGCCTATGATGAACTCCAAGAGATGAGTTTGTCTAAGCGTAAAGAAATTGTTGCAGAAATCCGAAAAAGTATGAATGCTCACGCTGAAGATTTAGCGCAACGTGCGTTCAAAGAGACGGGTTTGGGTCGGTATGAGGACAAAGTAGAAAAGAATCGTTTGGTCATAGAAAAAACGCCGGGGCCAGAAATTCTGGAACCCACCGTCTTTACAGGAGACAGAGGCCTTACACTTATGGAATTGGCTCCCTATGGAGTCATAGGAACCATCACTCCGGTTACCAATCCTACCTCTACCATAATCTGTAATACCATTGGGATGATTTCAGCAGGGAATGCGGTGGTGTTTAATGTCCATCCGAGCGCGAAGGATGTGAGCACTTACAACATCATTCTGTTAAATCAAGCTATCATGGCAGCAGGTGGACCGAAAAATTTGGTTACAACAATTCAGAGTCCAACAATTGAAAGCGCTCAGAAACTCATGAAGCATTCAAAGGTTCGGTTACTCGTTGTTACCGGTGGCACCGGTGTTGTTAAGGAGGCGATGGCTAGTGGTAAAAGAGCCATATGTGCTGGACCGGGTAATCCTCCTGTGGTTGTGGATGAAACAGCAGATATTGAGAATGCCGCAAGAGCAATTGTCAAGGGTGCATCCATGGATAACAATATTATTTGTGTGGATGAAAAAGAGGTGTTTGTTGTCGAATCCGTTGCCGATGAATTAATGAGAGCCATGGCGGCTAATAAGGCCTATGTATTGAATGCTCAGCAAGTATTTGAACTGGGGAAAGTGATTTTTGAAAAAATAAATGACCCGGGAATGCCGGCAGTGATGAACAAATCTTTAATCGGGAAAAATATTCAGGAAATTCTCTCTAAAATCGGCTTGGATATAGCCAAGGATATTCGATTGGCCATTGCTGATGTAAATAAAGACCATCCGTTGGTTTGGACAGAACAAATGATGCCGGTCCTGCCAATTGTTCGAGTTCCGGATGCTAAATCAGCTATCGACTTGGCTAAAAAGGCAGAACATGGGTTTGGGCATTCGGCTATAATGCATTCACGGAATATTGATAATTTGAGCAATATGGCCAGAATAATCAATACCTCAATCTTTGTAAAAAATGGTCCGGCGCTCTCAGGGTTAGGGTATGAAGGAGAAGGGTATTGTTCATTCTCAATCGCCAGCCCAACAGGAGAAGGGATTACCACGGCAAGAAGCTTTTCAAGAGAAAGACGGTGTGTCATGGTTGACCATTTTAGAATTGTTTAGTTTAAATTTTGTTGTGATTAAATAGAGATAAGAACAAGGTAATTATTCATGAAAAAGTATCCTGCAATCGCATTATTAGAATTATCCAGTATTGCAGCTGGTATTCGTACCGGAGATTCTATGGTAAAAAAATCCCCAATCAGTGTTCTAAAAACCGGTACTGTTCATAATGGGAAATACCTGGTTTTGATTGGCGGAAGTGTCGCATCAGTTGAAGAATCCTACCGAGAAGGAATCTGGATCTCTGAAGGAAATATATTTGATAAAGTTTTTCTACCCCGTATTCACCAGCAGGTTCATGATGGAATTCTTGGGGAAAAGATATCCTGCAGTCATGATGCTATAGGTGTTATAGAAACACTTTCTGTTGCCTCTACAATTAAATCCTCCGATGCCGGTGTCAAAGGGGCTGATGTCGACCTCATTGAAATTCGATTGGCTGATGATATAGGGGGAAAGGCGTTTTCAATTTTCGGTGGGTCGTTAGAAGAGGTACAAGCTGCAGTTGATATTGCTAAATCTGCAGTGACTGAAGAATCCTTCTGGTTCAGAGATATTATTATTCCGAATCTTCATAAAGATATGGCCAATCAAATTAATGGGTTTACTCCCTTTTCCCGGACCTCATACGAGGGATTAAAAGCAGGAGAAATATAGGATGAAACTCGGAAGAGTGATTGGTACATTAACCCCATCGGTAGTTTATACTGGGTTAGAAAATGTTCCTATGGTATTGGTTCAGCCATTGGATAAGCATCAAAAACCCATAGGTTCTTCAATTGTTGCTGCGGACTCCACACGGATGGCCGGGCCGAAAGAGTTGGTGTATTATGAGAGTTCTCGGGAAGCAGCACTGGCACTTGACCCTTGGTTTGTTCCTGTAGATGATGCGGTCGTGGGTATTGTTGATGATGTGCATCTTTTAGACCAAAAGGAAGCTACATGATTATCGGAAAAGTCTGTGGCGCCATGCACTCCACCATAAATCATAAATTTTATGATGAACAAAAATTATTGGTTGTAGATAAATTACATCCAAATGGTAAACCTACCGGGGATTATTTAATTGCAGTAGACCAGGTTGATGCGGGCACCGGCGAAACAGTATTGGTTATTGATGAAGGCAATTCTGCCCGGCAGATTGTCAATAAAGACAATGCCCCGATACGCTCTATCATCATCGGGATAATCGATGATATTCATGTGCCCTAGTGGATCGTGTTTTTCCAGCAGCTTGTATTATTTTATTGCTGTCTGCCCTATATTTCTACGTGAAGAATTTGATCAAAATCATTCAAATACATCTATACACCTTTTTCATTGATCGGGTCAGGTTTTGAACGATAGTCCGGTAAAAAAAGGCCAGGAAATCAATCTTAAGATTGAGTCTCTTGCCTATGGAGGGAAGGGAATAGCCCGGGTTGGTAATTTTGTTACTTTTGTGAAAAATACTATCCCGGGGCAAACTGTCCGAGCATTGATATATAAAAAACGTAAAGGATTTGCTGAGGCTCGTCCATTGGAAATTGTGGAAGAGTCTTCTGCTTTTGTTCCACCTCAATGTCGCCACTTTCCCATATGTGGAGGCTGTAAAGTGCAACAGTTGGAATATCATGAACAAATTAATCAAAAACAAAAACAGGTAGTTGATATATTTCAAAGGCAGCTTGGAATATCCTCTTTTGAAATTGATGAGGTTATACCAGCAGAGAAATCCTTCCATTACAGGAATAAAATGGAATTCACTTTTTCCAACCGAAGATGGGTCATGAAAAATGAACCGGAAGGAACTGACACCTCTTTTGCATTAGGAATGCATATCCCCGAGCGGTGGGACAAAATTTTGGATATAAAGGAATGTCATATAATGCCGGAAAAGGGTTGGGCAATATTAAATCGAGTTCGACAATTAGCTATAGAGTTAAAGCTTAAACCCTACGATGTGAAAACGCATAATGGTTTTTTACGGCATTTGGTATTTCGTTTTGGACAAAGAACAGAAAACCTTATGATTAATCTAGTAACGTCTTACGAAAACCTCGACTTATTAACACCATTAACAGAGACGCTTATTCAAGAATTCCCGGAAATAACAACCCTCGTTAACAATATCAATACACGAAAAGCAGATGTGGCATTTGGAGAATATGAAATTTTACTCCAGGGGCCTCCAACTATAGAAGAAAAAATCGGGGAATTAACATTTGAAATTTCGTCAAATTCATTTTTTCAAACCAATTCAGATCAAGCTGAAAAACTGTACGAAGCTGCTTTAGACGGCGCCGGTTTAACCGGAAACGAAATTGTATATGATCTTTATTGTGGCACAGGATCCATTTCGCTTTTTCTGGCTCAAAAAGCTAGAGAAGTTCATGGGTTTGAAGTCATCGTATCAGCGGTTGAAGATGCAACCCGAAATTCAGTGAGAAATGGAATCAGCAATGTCCATTTTCATGTGGCGAATTTGGATAAATATTTTAAAAAGGGACGTGTAGATAAAAAATTCCCAAAGCCAGATGTGATTCTAATTGACCCGCCTAGAGCGGGGATGCACAAAGATATGGCGAATCAGATTCCTTATTTCGGTGCGAAAAGAATTGTTTATATTTCTTGTAATCCGACCACACAAGCCAGAGATGCTGAAATACTCATTAAGCATAGTTATAGATTGAAATCATTAAAACTCGTGGACTTATTTCCCCATACCCCCCATATTGAAACAGTGGGAGTTTTCGAAAAGTAATTTTAATTATGCCTTAGGCTTTTTGTCATTATTTTTCCGGGAAGATGTCCAAAAATCTGCTCATTATTTCTCCTGCGGTTTGAATTAAATTCTTCTAATGCGGTTGTGGATTAAAACGCTTTTACGTAACAGTTTTTTTCAGGTTGGCGCTGGGATTCTTATCACCATGGTGTTGGGCGGCCTTGTCCTTCAATTGTTAGAGTCCGGAGACATTGCCAAAGGAGAAAATCCCTTTTGGTGGGCAATCGTCACGATGACGACGGTAGGTTACGGAGATTATTCCCCCACTACGACCAGTGGCAGAATTTTTGCTATCATGATCATGTTTGCGGGAATTTCATTAATCTCTTTATTAACTGCGACTATTTCTTCAATATTTGTTGCGAAAAAAATTAGAGAGGGCAAAGGTTTGGAAAAAGTAGAACTGCAAAATCATATCATTCTGTGCGGATGGAATTCTGATGGGGAACAACTCCTTGAATCCCTGGAAAATTTGACTGGCGATCATAAAGGGGAAATGGTGTTAATCAATGATTTGGCTGAAGAAGAAATAAATCACTTAAAGAACCGGTATAGAGGTCTGAAAATTAATTATGTTGTGGGAGATTTTACTCAAGAGGCAATTTTAAATAGGGCAAATTTAGAGGATGCTGATACAGTAATTATTATCCCAAACGAAACAGACCCGGATGTAGCCAGCGCAGATGAAAAAACAATTTTTGCGACACTTACGATTAAAAGTCTTGAACCTAATGTAAGGGTTGTTGCCTATTTAAATAACCGTGATAACCTGACCCACATTAAGCGGGCAAATGCAGACGAGGTTGTGATTGGAGATGATTTCGGTGCCTATATCTTGGCGTCCCATGTTTTGGACCCGGGCATTCCACAGGCTGTAAATCGCTTATTAGACAGTCGGTCAAAATCCCGCATTAAACGTGTAGATATTCCAACAGAATTTGTAGGGAAATCCTATGATGAACTGTTTTCTTACTTCAAGGTGAAAAACGGATGGGTTTTAGTGGGTGTTTTTTCAGAGGAGGAAAATTTAGGAATCGGAGCAATTCTTTCTGCTGATTCTTCTTCTCTCGATGCGTTTATTGAACGAAAACTGAAAGAGGGAGGAATTTCACTGCAAGAAGAAAGTAAAATCAACATGACCATAAACCCGGACTCGAATTATGTGATAAAAGACAGCGAACGGGCCATCATCATTCCTTGAGGTTAATATGCAGCATGATCACTTAAGAAAATTCCAGGTTTTCACAGATTTATCCGATGGCGAATTGAGCGCTTTTCATAAAGTTTTGAAGAATGTAGAAACTGCAGAAGGGGAACAGTTTATAACAGAAGGTGAAATAGGAGATTGCATTTATCTCCTTTTGGAAGGGGAGGTTGAAATTAATCAGGCTTTGACCTTGGCCATGAACAAGGATGGGGGAGACAATCGGGAAAAAGCCATTATAAAACTCACCAGTAAAATTCATCCTCTATTTGGTGAAATGTCCATGTTTAACGAGGGCGACCGTAGAACAGCAAATGTTAAAGCACTTACAAAATGCAAATTAATTCGTATCGAAAAGCAGGATTTATTTTCAATTTGTAATGCCCATCCAAAAATTGGGTATAAAGTAATGCGGAATTTGGGACGTATTATTTCAGGTAATTTGGTTAAGGCAAACCAAAATGTATTGAAATTGACAACGGCATTCAGCTTAACATTAGACCGATAGATACAAACGGAACGGAATCATATGTCTGTACGGCAATTAGATAAAGTGTATAATTGGGATACGGTAGAATCCCACTGGTATGATACTTGGCGAAAAGGTGGGTATTTTCATGGGGATGAACATTCGAAAAATCCGCCCTATACAATTGTTATACCGCCACCAAATGTGACGGGGAAGCTCACCATGGGCCATGTGTTGAATAATACCATCCAGGATATTCTTATTCGAAAAGCACGGATGGAGGGAAAAAATGTCTGTTGGATTCCGGGAACGGATCACGCCTCCATTGCCACTGAAGCCAAAGTGGTAAAAATGCTTCAGGAGAAAGGCATTAAAAAAGAAGACTTGACCCGAGATGAATTTTTACATCATGCATGGGAATGGAAAGAAAAATATGGCGGAATCATTATTAAACAGTTGGAACGATTGGGATGTTCATGTGATTGGGATCGGGAGCGGTTTACAATGGACGAAGGATATACTCGAGCTGTATTGAAAGCCTTCGTCATGTTGTATGAAAAGGGACTAATTTACCGTGGACATCGTTTAGTGAATTGGTGTCCGGAATCCAAGTCCGCCATTAGTGATGAAGAAGTGTTATATCGCGAAATTCGTGGAAAACTATGGCATTTTAGATATCCTTTGAAAAACTCAGAAGAATCAGTCATTGTGGCCACGACTCGTCCGGAAACGATGTTAGGGGATACAGCTGTTGCTGTTCATCCGGATGATGATAGATATAAACACCTTATTGGAGAGGTTATCATACTCCCCTTGGTTGGCCGAGAAATCCCGGTAATTGCCGATACTTTTGTTGACCCTGAATTTGGAACGGGTTGTGTTAAAGTAACTCCGGCTCATGACCCCAACGACTTCATGATAGGGGAACGCCATGGGCTGGAATTCATTAACATAATGAATGATGATGCTTCATTAAATGAAAATGTACCCGAATCCTATCGTGGTTTTTCAAGGGAATTAGCCAGAAAACAGGTGGTAGCAGATTTAGATGCAGGAGGATATTTAGTTAAAATAGAGGACCATATTCACAACGTGGGATATTCAGAAAGAGGTCAGGTGCCAATTGAATCCTATCTCTCTGAACAGTGGTATCTAAAAATGGCTGAACTGGTAAAACCAGCAATGGATGCTGTAAATAATGGGGAGATAAGATTTCATCCGGAACACTGGGTTAAAACCTATAACCATTGGCTGAATAATATCAAAGATTGGTGTATCAGCCGCCAACTATGGTGGGGCCATCAAATCCCGGTTTGGACGCATAAAGAGAATCCAAAGAAAATTCATGTATCCGTAGATGGTCCAAAAGATCCCGAGAATTGGATTCAAGAGGATGATGTTTTGGACACATGGGCTTCATCCTGGCTTTGGCCTTTTGCCGTACATACCTGGCCGGAAGAAGACCAAAATATGAAAACATTTTATCCCACAGATACATTGGTAACCGGTCCGGATATTATATTTTTCTGGGTAGCGAGAATGATCATGTCCGGTATAGAGTTTATCGGAGATATTCCCTTTCGTGATGTGTATTTTACATCCATTCTTCGGGACAATGAGGGCCGCAAATTCAGCAAATCTCTCGGAAATTCACCAGACCCGTTTGAACTCTTTGACCAATACGGAACCGATGCCGTACGGTTTGGTGTTATGCTCATGGCACCTCAAGGATTAGATGTTTTATTCTCTAACTCGAGATTAGAAGTGGGGCGGAATTTCATGAATAAGTTGTGGAATGCATCTCGATTTGTTCAGATGAATCTTGACGAAGGGGGCATCCCGGATTTTAACATAAAATCAGTTGAGATAGACCTTCCGGAAATGTGGATAATCAGTCGATTGAACCAAACAATTGAGACGGTAAACCGGCGGTTAGACCAGTTCCATTTTAATGAAGCGGCCAAAGCAATTTATGAATTTACTTGGAGCGATTTTTGTGATTGGTATATCGAAATCGCAAAAACACGGTTTCAGGGAGAAAACGAAGAGAAAGCAAATACTGCCCGAGCTGTAGCGGTCCATGTTTTAAAAGGAATTTTAAAACTGCTTCATCCTTATGCCCCATTCATTACAGAAGAATTATGGTCCCATTTCCGCCTTCCGGAAGAATCTGATTTAATCATCTCTCCCTGGCCTGAGGTTCACCATGAATTTAAAAGTGAAAATGCAGAATCTTCTCTGGATTTAATTAAAGAAATTGTGACATCCATTCGAACGATTCGGAGTCGGATGAATGTTCCTCCGGCAAAACGGGCAGATTTGGTAATTCGAAATATTAATGGTCATGTCCAATTGATTGAAAATTATGCACCGATTATTAAATCACTGGCTAACGTCCAAGGGATATCTTTGGGAAATGATATTGCAAAACCTGACCATTCCGCCACGAGCGTCGTGCAGGGTATGGAACTTTTTGTTCCCCTGGAAGGATTAATCGATCTTGAAAAAGAACAGGAAAGATTGAATAAACGTATGGATGAATTAAATGGCCACCTTAATGGAATTCGAAAAAAACTTGGGAATAAAAATTTTATTCAAAAAGCGCCTGAAAAAGTTGTGGAAAACGAACGGAAAAAACTTCGAGAAATGAATGAAGAATTTGAATTAGTAAAATCAAACCTTGAGATGTTATTATGAGAAAATCACTGATTTTATTTTTAGGATTGTCCTTGGGGTTTGGACAATCTACCCATGCAACTCTAACCCTCTATAAGGATGGTTTTGCCTTAATTAAGCAACCGGTCGCCTGGCAGATAGAACAGGGGAATTCTACAATCCACTATGATTTACTTCCAACAGGAATTGTAGAAGATTCACCGTTTTTATCTCTGTCTGGTGCTACGGTGAGTATGCAGCGATATAATCGAAAACTCTTCAATTTCGATAGGTATTTGAGTGATTTTCTTGGGGAAAAAGTCTCTGTAAAGTTGATTAATGAAAAAGCTTTTAAAGGTAAGCTAATGGAAATAACTCCCGGTAATATTACTCTTCAGTGGAAACGGGAAGTTGCTTCAATATCTCGCAACAGAATTGAATATATTTCTGCACCGGGTTTGGTTGAAAATCCGACTTTGAAAAGGTCTTTATCCTGGAATGTGTATTCAAAAACCCCCCAGGGAATTAGAGGCGGCCTGATTTATTTATCGCGTGGATTCGATTGGGATGCCGTTTACCGGCTCATTTTAGACCCTGACAAAAACAACGCAGAACTAATTTCCGATGCAGTTGTTTCAAATTATACCAATTTAAACTTCTCCAAGCTTCGCCTACAGTTGGTTGAGGGACAGTTAAAAGGTCCATCAACTGGGGCTCCCCCAAGGCTTGAAATGATGAGGGTTGCTCAACATGCGGACCAAACCACTCCAAAAGAAAAGCAATTAGGAGATTATCATATTTATACCCTTAACGTGCCCTTATCACTCAATGGGGGAGAAAGTGTTACTACAAGGCTATACGATTCAAAAATGATATCCTTTGACAAAACATACCTTTTTGAAAATAACGAACGCAGCCAAAAACAGGAACCGTTAGCTGTTGAATATGTTATTGCCAATACAAAGAAAAACCAATTGGGTGTTCCTTTGCCTCAAGGGAAAATTCAACTGTTTCAGCAAACTTCTGATGGTCATATAGAATATGTGGGTGAAGATCACATGGGACAAGTACCAACAGGAGAATCTGCAATAATTGAATCCGGACGTGCATTTGATGTTATTGGAAAAAGGACAGTGCTGAATTATGATCGCCAAAGGAAAAGTGAAGAAGCTACAATCAGCCTTGAGATTAAAAATAATTTAATTAAAAACATCGACGTTCGAATCATCGAACATATTTTTGGAGATTGGGTAGTTCGAGACGCATCTGAAAATTATATAAAAAAAGATGCTTCAACAATTCACTTTCCTCTAAAGTTGAAACCAAATAAAAGCCAGACCATAACCTATACATATAGAAAAGAGTGGCAGTAACTGAACAAAATATTGGGGGAAATGATTCTGTGCATGTTACTGGGATTGAAGAATAATAATCGCTTTAATTAATACATTTCTTTTTTCATCTTTAAATACTCTTAAAGGAATTGGTCCTTCAAGAGCGGAGGCTTTGGGTTCCATCGGGATTGAAACCGTTGAAGATTTACTACACTATTATCCACGTCGTCATTTAGATCGCACCACCCTCACACCTGTTTCAAAATTAAAAAAAGGAGGCTTAGTTACTATTGTGGGCAAAGTGGAAGCCTGTGGAATGCGGGAAGCAAGAAGACGAAAATTTTTCCAGGCAATTTTAACTGACGGAACCGGATTATTAACTCTAATCTGGTTTAATGGTACAAAATATATTCAGCAGGCAATAAAAACTGGAGATCGGTTGGCTGTGAATGGAAAGGTTGATTTTTATAATGGGTTTCAAATCGTTCATCCTGAATATGATAAGTTGAAACAAGATGAAGATCCGCTCAATACCGGTGCCATCATACCATTGTATCCCCAACCACAAGAACTCAAGAAAGTCAGGTTAGATAGCCGCGCTATCCGTAGAATTGTCAGGAATGTTTGTGAATCATTGGAAATAATTCCTGACCATTATCCCCAGGAAATTCTTCAAACTCATGAGTTGGTATCCTTAGATGAAGCGCTTCGCAATATTCATTTTGCAGATTCAGAAGACGATTTATTTAAAGCAGTTAAACGACTGAAATTTGATGAACATTTTTTTCTACAGCTTTTGATGGCTTTACGAAAAGATTCAATCCAGCGCGTTGGTACAAAGGCGTTAGATAAAATTGGGCCGCAGGTAAAATTGATTTCCGATAATTTACCTTTTGCACTGACTGAGGCTCAAAAAAGGGTATTGAAAGAGATTAGAAATGATATGGCACAGCCCTATTCTATGAATCGTCTTTTGCAAGGTGATGTGGGTTCGGGAAAAACAATTATTGCTGTTCTTTCTGCTGCCATTGCCGTAGCCAATCACGTGCAAGTGGCTGTTATGGCACCAACAGAAATATTAGCTCATCAGCATTTTGAATCGTTTAAAAAACATGCAGACATATCCAAAATGGCTTGTGCAATATTGGTTGGGGGGACTCCGAAAAAAGAAAGAGATGGAATTTTAAGCGCTTTAAAGGAAGGGCGAATTGATATTATTGTAGGAACCCACGCTTTAATTCAAAAAGATGTTTTTTTCAAAAAATTGGGTCTATCTATCGTGGATGAACAGCATCGATTTGGAGTAGTGCAAAGAGGAGATCTTATGCTGAAAGGGTACAACCCTCATTTTCTGGCAATGACGGCTACCCCAATCCCCAGAACCTTAGCCATTACCTATCATGGAGATATGGATCTGTCTATAATCGATGAAATGCCAAAAGATCGAAAAAAAGTTATGACTAAAGTGGTGAATCCTGAACGCTTACAAAATGTATATGCTTTCATTCAAGAGGAAGTTCAAGCAGGCAGAAATTGTATGGTGGTATATCCTTTGGTAGAAGAATCTGAAAAATCTGATTTGGCTGCTGCTGTTGAAGCACATAAAAATTTATCTGAAAATATTTTTCCTGAATTCAATGTAGGGCTAATTCACGGCAGAATGAAAAAGGAAGAAAAAGATGCCATCATGGATGCCTATGCCCGAAATGAAATCCACATTTTGGTTTCAACAACAGTCATTGAGGTAGGAATTGATATCCCCAACGCTACGGTAATGCTGATTGAACACGCAGACCGATTTGGGCTTACTCAACTTCACCAGTTGCGTGGTCGAGTAGGCCGAGGGAGTGAAAAAAGTTATTGTATACTGGTTCGAAGAAAGTATACCGAGCCATCGAGGAAGCGACTAGCAATAATGGAATCAACCACCGACGGGTTTAAAATATCTGATGAAGATTTAAAAATGAGGGGTCCCGGAGAATTCTATGGTATTCGTCAGAGCGGATTTCTTCGGTATAAAATTGCTGATTTGGTCATGGATGGACCACTTATTCGTGAAGCGCGGAAAGCCGCTATAAACATAGTGGATAAAGATCCAAAACTACAAGACTTAGCACATGAAAAAATGCGGACCCGATTTCTTAAGGGTTATGCGCAACATATGGAAACGGTCAATATCGGATAATGAATCCAGAAATGCCAAACTGTCTCATTTGTAATGGTCCAATGGAAGAGGTGTTTTTGGTAAAGGACCATCTGGTGAGTCAGGAACTATTTCAAATCGTTGAGTGTTCCTCATGTCAATTACGAATGACAAATCCAATTCCTCCTGAAGATAAAATCGGGGAATATTATGATTCAGATGATTACATTTCTCACGAAGAGCGTCCCAACGGCTTATTTGAGAAAGTTTATAGTGGTATTCGAGCGATAATGCTTTGTAGAAAAAAGCAAATCATTAAAAAATTATTCCCCGATAAAGTAGGTATTTTGCTAGATATTGGTTGTGGTGCAGGGCATTTTTTAAGTTCCATGGCTAAAAAGGGATGGCAAACAAGAGGAGTCGATGCTTCTTCTAGAGCCAGAGAACTGGCCCACAGGCAATTTGGCCTTCAGGTAGATTCCCCTGCGATTTGGCTTAAAGCAGGCAATGAGTACGATATTATAACAGCATGGCATAGTTTGGAACACGTTCACTATCCGGAAATATATTTTCAAAAAATTAACGCCAGTTTAAAACCGGAAGGTTGGCTTGTGGTTGCTGTTCCAAATTATCAATCAACTGACGGTGATCATTATAAATCGAATTGGGCTGCTTATGATGTTCCCCGTCACCTTTACCATTTTTCGGTTCCTGCTTTTGGGAAAATTACGAATGAGAACGGATTTGAAATTCAAGGAATAAAAAGATTGCCGTTTGATGCATTTTATGTCTCTTTGCTTAGTGAAAAACAATCGAAGGGAAAAATGATAAACGGTTTAGGGTATGGAATGAAATCATGGTTAGAAAGTATTTTCAATAAAAGAAAATGCAGTTCATTGATTTATATTTTGAAAAAGAAAACTATCATTTAACCTATGGGCGTTTTCCCCTAAATTCCCTCGCTATTTTGTCTGAAACTTCGTTTCGTTTCTATCGTTAACAAACAAATCTGAAGAGAAAAAATGTCACAAGAAAATCAATTTACAGAACAACAATTATTTGACCAGCTCATTTCATCTTTGGTACACAGCACTTGGGTATTTCTCGGAAAAATTAAAAATCCGGTTAGTGATTCTTTAGAGAGGGATTTAACTCAGGCTTCTGTACAAATCGATATGCTTAATATGCTTTACAAGCGGATGAAAGAAAACTTAACAGAAAATGAAGACCAATATCTCTCTCATTTGATTAGTGAACTCAAGATGAATTTTGTAGAAGAAAAAAATAAAGCGGATGATGGTCAGGATTCCTCTGAAAAACATGAAAAAAAACCTGAGGAAGAAACGACTAATGATACAGAAGCAGAAGAGACTAATAGAGAAGAGGAAAAAAGTTGATTCACTCTGATTATGTCAAACTCAATCGTGTTTTAGCGGCGCTGTCGTTAGCTCTCTCTTTTATAGTCTATTTACTGACGATGGCCGATTCTGTTCCCTATTGGGATTGTGGTGAATTTATTGCAACATCTTACATCTTAGGTGTCCCTCATCCCCCGGGGAGTCCTCTTTATCTGATACTTGGCCGGTTATTTTCATTAATTCCTTTTAACGCAGATATTGCCTTTAGGGTAAATCTAATTTCTCCTATTGTCAGCGCTTTGGCTGTCATGCTTCTCTATTTATCCACGGTAAAGGTCATTACTCATTGGCGGGGTAGGGTAGCTTCGTTTTCGGATGCTCTCATTGCATTCGGAGGGGCCCTTGTGGGCTCACTCACCTTTGCATTTACGGACAGCCATTGGTTTAATGCAGTGGAAGCGGAAGTCTACGCCATGAGTACGTTTTTCACTGCTATTGTGGTGTGGCTTATTCTTCATTGGTCAGAAAGGGCTGATGAAAAAGGAAATGAACGATATATTTTGATTATTGCATACATGCTCGGTTTAGCTACGGGTGTTCACTTGTTAAACTTGCTAACCGTTCCCTTTGTAGCTCTGATTGTATATTTTCGAAAATTTAAGTTTCAGTGGAAAACATTTTTAATCACCATAGTCCTTGGATATGGGATTTATGTATTGATAAACCATGGAATTATTAACGGTCTTCCAAAACTAATGCGTGCCCAAGGCCTGGAAGCTGTAATATTTATGACGATTGTTATTGTTGCAGCAATGGTTTTCTCTATTGTCTTAAAAAAGAGGCTATCTTCTTTAGTTCTTACTTCTATTGTTCTTATTTTGATTGGGTATTCAAGTTATGCCACTATTTTTATTCGTTCAAGTCAAAACCCCGCTATTGATGAAAATGATCCGGAAACCGTTCAGCGCGCCATTGCATATTTGGAAAGGGAACAATATGGCCAAATATTTCAGTTTCCTCGTCGATTTGATAAACTGCCTCCAAAACATAAAGTTGTAGGCAGCCCTCGAGGTAAAAATAGAGAATATACCTCTTCTCAAGAGAGAAAATATAAACTGTATCGCCCGGATAAACAGTGGTCTTATTTTTGGAATTATCAGGTTAAAAAAATGTATTGGCGATATTTTCTATGGCAATTCGCAGGGCGCGGACCCAGTACTGAGGCTTGGGTAACCTCTTACGGTGCCAATACCCGTGAAGATGGCGTGGACTGGTTCCAGTTTGGACTCCCCCTTGCATTTCTTTTTGGACTTTTCGGGATGATTACCCATTTTCAAAAAGATAAACAAGAAGCATTCTCGCTAGCATCGCTCTTCATCTTAACAGGTTTGGCGGTAATTTTTTATGTAAACCAGGATAATCCTCAGCCTAGAGAACGAGACTATTCCTATGTTGGTAGTTTTTTAGCTTTCTCATTTTGGATAGGAATTGCCGCATCTATACTCTTGGAGAAACTTAAAAATTGGTGGAAAAACGAATCCTCACTAAAAATGGTAAGTTTTGGCGCTCTTGCATTGCAATTAATTCTATTGCCTGGTGTCATGTTAAGGGCAAATTATCACGAGCATGACCGAGCCGGTAATCGTATTGCATGGGATTACAGTTATAATCTGCTGCAATCATGCGAACCCAATGCTATCCTGTTTACCAATGGAGACAACGATACATTTCCTCTGTGGTATTTGCAGGAAGTGGAAGGGATAAGAAAAGATATTACAGTGGCCAACCTAAGTTTATTAAACACGGATTGGTATATCCGTCAATTGCGGGATATTAGGAGAGAGCAGCCTAGTGACGGTCGCGAACTTGATCGGTTTATAAATATGAATGATGAACAAATAAGGGAAGTGTCTTCTGGGCTAATGCCTTGGAAAACTCAAAACGTTCGCATTCCTGTTGAAAATGATCCGGAAAATAAAGATGGCTATATAGAGTGGACTGTAAAACCCACATTTGCTAACGCTGCTCTCATGGTAAAAGACATGATGATTTTGCGTATTCTATTGGATTCAAAATGGAGATACCCTGTTTATTTTGCAGTTACTGTCCCTTCATCAAATCGCCTGGGATTAGAACCATATCTCGAAATGGAAGGTCTTGTCTATCGGGTAAAAAGCCATCCTGTTGATGTCAGGAATCCCATTAATACAGACAGAATGTGGGCTAACCTCATGACCATTCATGGATCTGAAATCTGGAATGCACAACACTCTGCGGCAGAATGGGAAAAAATGGAAGGGGAGGTTTGGTCAAGAGAGTTTCGTCCTGGTTACTTGTTCAGAAATTTAGGCGTTGAAGATATCTTTTATTTCCCTCAAACAAATGTAAGACTCCTTCAGAATATTCGTAGTGCTTATATGCAATTGGCAGCCTCTTATTATATGACGTTTCGAGAATTGCGGAAAGACAACAAGAAAGACTCAAAAGAAGCCCAAGAAGCCAAAACAAACACATTAGCGGTTATGGCAAAAATGGAAGACAATATCCCGGTGCACACCATTCCTTTTGATTCAAAAGATCTTTATTATCAGGTTGGCCGGATTTATGGTGATTTAGGTGATAAAACTCGCTTAAAAGAAATAATGGATGAACTCATGGCCAGGAAAGATTTGACCCTCAGGGACCAAATTGATTTTGGTCAAGTATATATTTCAGAATTAAATGAATATGAATTAGGAAAAAGTATTTTTGAAAAGTTGTATTTTTCCTTTTTAGAAGCAGAACGAGCCTTTAAAAATGGGCAATACGGAAATACAAAATCATGGGAACAATGGAAAGGGTCTTATTCTCAAATTGTATCCTCACTGGTATATACATACAAAAATATGGGTTTAAACGATGATGCACAAATCATTATTACAGAGTGGTTGGAAAGAAATCCAAAAGATCCGGTGGCTAAAGAACTTTTGGAAGAATTACAATCTTTAAAGGAGGACGGTTAATTCCAGACGAAGAAAAACGTCTCCCTTTTGTTTCTATAATCATTCCCCATTGGAATGGGATTGATATTCTATCCGAATGTTTGGACTCATTGAAACAGTCATCGTATTCACCTAAAGAAATAATTGTTGTAGATAATGCCTCTACGGATGGGAGTCAAGCATGGATAAAAAGACATCATCCGGATGTAAGATTAATTGAAAATGAAAAAAATCATGGGTATGCCGGGGGTTGCAATAAAGGCGTAGAAGCTGCAAAGGGCACTTTTCTTGTCTTTTTAAATAATGACACTATACAAAAATCAGACTGGTTGGAGCCTTTAGTTAACCATCTGGTGGTTCATGGAAAGACAGCTGCAGTCCAACCGAAAATATTAAACTATTTTAATCAAAATCAATTTGATTATGCCGGAGGAGCCGGAGGTTGGTTGGACCTATTAGGATTCCCCTTCGCAAGGGGTCGCGTATTTAGTCATTTGGAAAAAGACACTAAGCAGTATAACAATACACGACAAGTATTTTGGTCTTCGGGTACAGCCTTTATGACAAGAAAAAAAGATTTTCTTTCTGCCGGGGGATTTGATGAAGGTTTTTTTGCTCATATGGAGGAAATAGACCTATGCTGGCGATTTCATCTCATGGCTAAAGATGTTTGGGCTATTCCAACTTCCGTTGTTATTCATAAAAATGGGGCAACCCTTCCAATGTTTAGCAGAAAGAAACAATATCTAAACCATCGAAATTCTCTTATAATGATGTTAACCAATTATGGGATACCTTTAACATTGTATCTGTTCCCCATCCGGATTGCCTTGGAAGGAATCGCCTTGGTGTATTCCCTGATTAAATGGGATATCAAACATTTTATGGGTATTCTACATGCAAACCTTTGGATTATTGTGCACCCTGGATATATCCTCCGCCGTAGGAGAAACACAAAAAAAATTCGGCTTATTTGTGATAAATTGGTGATAGATAAAATGTTTAAGGGAAGTGTTGTATTCGGATTTTATCTTGGGCGAAAACAAAAAGCTTCGGAGTTTTTTCCGGAAGATTAGTGTTTCCTCTTACTTTTTCCGGAATATATTTCTTTGTTTTCGGGGTCCATGTCCGCCAGTTTAATGAGCATTTTTTCTTGTCCCATTAAAGCAAGAAGTTTGGTGATTTCATCTGCATGTGCTTTTAAAAAATAAAGGGTTCTACCTCGGGGAGAATTTTTAAACACCTGTTCCAATCCTTTCATCATGAGTTGAAACTCTTTTAAGGATTCGTCGGGTTTCCCCTGATGAAATAAATCCACAGCAATATAATAGGCAAATCTTGCCTCTCGAAGACCCCGATTATCTGTGATTTCGTTTAAGGTTTTTACTCGTTCTGTCCACCCTTTTGGATAATCTGATGTCTGGCCTCTTAAGGCAATTGCTCTTGCTTTTTCATAGGCTTGAGTTCCTCCATAGAAGGAATAGGTGTCCATTTGACCTCCCATTATACAATATCCGTAAAAGCTAAGGAAACTTGCCAAAGGTTCAAAAATTACAGGATCAAAAAATAGTGATCCCCCTGGATTATAAAAAAACTGAACCGCTTTATCAAAATATCTTAGGTCACCCCCGTCAGTAAAGAGGGCCTGGGCATGGAATGTTTTTTGTCCTCCTTTTTGCGCAGTTCCCTGAACAACAAAATTGATATAAAGAGAAATGCCCAATGATTGATAATCTTCATTCCAGATTTGCCCGGTGTAATACCGAACAATCTCTTCTTTTAGATTGGATATTTCCTGGCGATCATTTTCTTTCAGTAATCTATCGTCAATAGTAATGGAAACTTTTCCATATTGACCGGAAAGTGCAGAAATTAAAAGGATGAGGGAGATAAATTGCTTCATAAACTTTTAGAAAGTATGCTGACTTCTCATCTATGTTCAACGAAAAGAATAACCAAACATCTTTTAATAGAAGAACATCCTTAATTTCTACAATGGCTAATATTCAACATTTTTTGGATTCCCATCCCGAAGCTAGACAATTACTGAAAAGCATAGGTGAGCTCGGTGCATCTGAAAATACGGAAGTATACGTTGTGGGTGGTTTTGTGAGGGACTTGTTTATTAATAGACCGCTAAAAGATATTGATATTATGGTGGTAGGGGATGGGATTCATTTTGCCAAAAAACTGGCTCGGAAGTTGAAAGTAAATACTGTTATACCGTTTCCAAAATTTTCCACAGCTCAAATCCCTTATCAACCCATGCCGATTGAAGTTGCCGCGGCAAGGACTGAGAGTTATAAAGAAAATTCAAGAAAACCCAGCGAAGTGTCTTATACGGATTTAGAAGGGGATTTAATCAGGAGGGATTTTACGGTTAATGCCATGGCAATGAGCTTAGTCCCCGGAAAATTTGGAGAACTCTCTGACCCCCATGGAGGTGTTCAGGATCTTTCGAAGAAACAATTGCTTACACCATTAGATCCTGACGAAACATTTTCCGAAGATCCCTTACGTATGATCCGTGCCGCTTATTTTGCTTCAGCTCTTAATTTCAAAATAGATTCAGACTGTTATAGCTCAATAAGACGCCAAGCCCACCGGATTAAAATTGTTTCAGCAGAACGGGTTACGACAGAATTCACAAAAATTTTATCAACACCGCAACCCTCTATCGGATTAATAATCCTTCAGAAAACCGGTTTGATGGAATATGTTTTCCCTGAAATTCATTCTATGTACGGAATAGATCAAACTGGGGAATGGCATCATAAGGATATTTTTCATCATACTCTACAGGTGGTGGACAATGCAGCACTTTTATCCGATAAAATGGAACTGAGGTTTGCAGCTTTGGTGCATGATATTGCCAAACCCAGAACTCGAAGAATCGATCCGGTTAAAGGATACACTTTTCATGGACACGATGCCATTGGAGAGCTAATGCTAAACAAGGTGGCGAAAAAGATGAAATTATCAAATGAAT
The DNA here is from genome assembly GCA_964549275.1 of uncultured bacterium. Taxonomy (GTDB): domain Bacteria; phylum Fidelibacterota; class Marinisomatia; order Marinisomatales; family TCS55; genus CAZJUP01. The sequence continues at coordinate 28,168 of CAZJUP010000001.1, forward strand.
TGAAGGATTATTTAAAAAAACTAACCCTGCTTCATTTGAGACCGATTGCACTAGCAAAAAAAGAAATTACAGATTCGGCCATTCGCAGGGTTATGGTTGCTGCAGGTGATGATATTGATGATTTGCTGACTCTCTGTCGGGCAGATATTACCACAAAAAATCCAGAAAGAACCCGCAAGTATATGGGCAATTTTGAACGAGTAGAAGCTAAAATGTTGGATGTAAAAGAAAGGGATGCATTCAGGGAATTTCAATCTCCAGTTCGGGGCAACGAAATCATGGAAGTATGCGGAATAAAAGAGGGAAAAGTGGTGGGACAAATTAAATTGGCTATAGAAGAAGCGATTTTAGATGATGAAATAGAAAATACCTATGAAGCAGCCTATGCATATTTTATGAAGATTAAAGATAAGTTTTTTGAATCCTGAAAATAATTTTTGATGGTGGAAATATTTTGACAACCCTAAGGAACTAATTTTTGTCTAAACCATATTATTCAAGAACCAAATTTTCACATAAAAAGGTAAAGGGTCCTTTCCATGTTTGCAAATATGATAAACGTGCTCACCGCACCGGCTAGCACATACGAAACACTTATATCCCGCAAATCGATTCGGGATTCACTATATCCTATCATGATGTTGATTCTTTTTGCAGTTGGTTCTGGGTATTTACTACAGGATATTATAGCAGATCTTCAATGGACAGAATCGGAACGCCGCATTGAAAATATGGCTCAGCTTTCTGAAGAAAAGAAAAGTGAAGTTCTAGAAAATACTTATGAAAAAATTTATGGAGAAGAGGCAGGCGGTTTTGGCACATTAGCTATTATGGGATTATCTTGGCCATTGAGAATTGCAGTTATGGCCCTTTTCGCCATGCTGATTGGAAATATGTTTTTTGGCGGCGGCGGCAGTTACAAAAGTGTGTTTATCCTCACTGCTTTTGCTTATAGTGCATCCATAGTAGAATATATTGTTAAAACACCTATACAGTATTTTACGGAAAACATGGAAGTCTTTATGGGATTTGGCCTTTTAGGTCTGGGAGAAAGAGGATCGTTTTTATATAATATAATGGCAGGGTTGGACGTGTTTTCATTTTGGCGTGTCATTCTCATTTCCATAGGGATGAGTATTTTATACAAGAAATCGACACAATCATTTTTAATAGCCTTAACCATTTTCTGGCTGATTGAATTAATATTTTTCGGTGGCTTGGGTGCATTGGCTGTAAACCTTGGTTCATGATATGAAACGAATGGTTTTAGGAATGGGAATTGTGGTTGGAGCTCTTTCCGGGCAAGCCTACAGCTTGGAAGAGTGTATTACAATTGCCCTTCGTAATAAGGAAAATCTGAAAGCGTCGGCGTTGAGTGTAGAATCGGCAAAGGAAGAAGTTCGAAGTTCATATAGCGGTATATTGCCATCTGCAAGTTTTAGTGGCGGGTGGAATGAAAATCGATTCCCGGAACAGACCGGAGGATTTAATTCAGGAACGGGGGAAATTATCACCGGGGTTGTTTCAAAATATTCCTCTGTCTCCAGCGGTATTTCCATGTCTCAAACTCTGTATGACGGTGGTATTTGGTGGAATACTATTGCAAAGTCAAAAAACGATTATCACCTGGCAAAGCAATTTGATCGGCAGATCCAAATCAATATTATCAAGGAAGTTCATCGTTCTTTTTTTTCATACTTAAAATCAAAACAGCTCTTAGAGGTTGCAAGGTTGAATCTGAAATCTTCCAGGAGGCAAATGGAATTGGTTAAACGGCAATTTGAATTGGGAGCAGTTAAAAAAACAGACTTATTAAAAGCTGAAGTAAGCCTAGGACAGGGTGAGATTGATGTTCTAAACCAAGAGACTGCTGTAAAAAGTGCCTATCGGGAATTAAAAAATGCCATGGGGCTCATTGGCGCAGAATTGGAGTTTGAAATCGCTGACGCAGGGCAACCTCTGGAAGAGATTCCAGAGTTGAAACTGGGCGTTGAAACTCTGGAATCTTATAACCCGAGTTTATTAGCAAAACGGCACCAAATTCTCAGTGCAGATTTATCTCGAAAATTAATTCAAGGAACGCGTCTGCCCAATTTAAGTCTAAGCCTCCGATACTCCGGAAGTGCAGCAGACGCAAGTACATTATCAAGTAAGTGGAATGAAAATTGGCAGATGAGTACAGGGTTTACTTTATCAGTTCCTCTATTTACCGGCCGTCAGAATACGGTGAGAATTCAGCAGGCGAAACTGAATCTGGGCAAGGAAGAATCTGAATATATTTATCAGAAGCAGGATTTAATTGTGGCTCTTTCAGCATTGCTGGATGTATTGAATAATTATAATGAAATTATCCCTCTGAATGAAAAAGTATTAACATCAGCTGAAGAAGATTTAAAGTTAGCTCAAGAGCGCTATTCTTTAGGGGCAGCAACAATATTAGAAGTTTTAGATGCACAGGTATCAGTGAGCCGGGCGCAATCTTCGGTAATTACAGCGAAGTACGATGCTCGCATTCAGCAGGCAAATCTGAAAGCGCTGCTGGGGATATTAGATTCGGATTTACAATGAGGAGGCATGAATCGTGAAAAAATTCAGTAAGAAAAAGAAATGGCTTATCTTTGGCGGAAGCGGGATGATTCTTGTTATCTTTATTGCCGCCAACATATTTAGAGATACTTCTAAAGCCATTTTTGTCGAAACAGAAAAAGTTAATCGCCAAACAGTGATTCACAAGGTGAATGCAAGCGGGAAAATTCAACCAGAAGTAGAAGTAAAAATTTCTGCTACATCTTCTGCATGGATTGACTCTATTACTGTCCTGGAAGGGGAACCAGTTCAGAAGGGACAGCACCTTATTTCACTTGATAGAAAGCAACTCAAGGCAACAGTGGATCAGGCTCAATCCTCTGTTAAGTCTGCTTCGGCTCGATTGAAACAGATCAATGCCCAGAAATCCAGAGTCGAAAAATTATTTAAACAGAAATTGGTTTCGCAACAGGAATTGGAATCAATTCAAGCAGAATTTGAATTGGCTCAAAGTTCACTTGAGCAATCACGAGCAAATTTAATTTCTAGAAAGGATGACCTTTCCAAAGCGCGGATTTTGGCACCTAAATCAGGAATTGTAACTAAAATAAATAAAGAAGTCGGAGAAATGGCGGTTGGAGGCATGTTTCAGGCGGAAGTATTGATGATTATTGCGGACTTGAGTCAGATGGAAGTGATTGTAGATGTTAACGAAAATGATGTTGTGTCTGTTGAGGTTGGGGATACTTCTGAAATTGAAGTAGATGCTTTTCAGGATACCATTTTTTATGGTATTGTCAGTGAAATTGCCCACGTGGCTCAGACCACGGGAATGGGTACCCAAGAACAGGTAACAAATTTTGAAGTTAAAATTCGGATGATGGATGTCCCCGATAGAATTCGTCCAGGAATGAGTGCAACAGCCAACATTATTACAGATAAGATTAAAAACGCTTTAGCTATTCCCATTCAAAGCTTAACTGTTAGAGAAAAAGGTTCAGAAAAATCGTTTGTAGAAAAAAAGAAAAAAGGAAAACAAAAAAGTAATCAAGAAAAATCGTCAGAGAAAAAAGATGTAAAACGGGAAATGGAAGAATTGGTTTTTGTATTGGCTGATAAAGAAGGAGAGGTGATACGGGAAGAAGCGGAAGAGACCCTCTTAGTTGAAAATGGCAATAAAAGTACTGAAAAAGAAAAACCCAGGAAAAGTAAAAAAGGGAAAAAATTTGTTCATATCCGACCGGTAAAAGTGGGAATTTCCAGCGAAACCCATTACGTAGTTCTTAGCGGCCTCCGCGAAGGAGAAGATATTGTGGTTGGCAGTTATAAAGCTATCAGCAAACAATTAAGACATAATCATGAAGTCACAACATCTCAAGATGGCAAGGAGGAGCAAAAATAACCGTGGCTGACCTCATCAACCTTAAGAATATTAAGCGGCATTATGTTGTTGGAGGTGAAACTGTCCGTGCACTTGATGGTGTTGATTTAACAATAACCCATAATGAATATATTTCAATTATGGGTCCGTCTGGTTCAGGAAAATCGACGCTGATGAATATGATTGGTTGCCTGGATACTCCCACGGAAGGATCCTATACGTTCGAAGGAGAATTCGTCCATGAAATGGATGATAATCAATTGGCTTCCATTCGAAACCGAAAAATAGGATTTGTTTTTCAAACCTTTAATCTTTTAGCGAAATCTACTGCACTTCATAATGTGGAAGTTCCTTTGATTTATTCCAATATTTCCCGAGACCAGCGGTATCAAATGGCCAAGGGTGCTCTTATTGCAGTGGGGCTGGAAGAAAGGATGCACCACAAACCCAATGAATTATCCGGAGGACAGCGTCAACGTGTGGCTATAGCAAGAGCTCTTGTAAATAATCCATCCATTATTTTAGCTGACGAACCCACAGGAAATTTGGATTCAAAGAGTGGTGTAGAAATCATGAAGATTTTGGATGATTTACATCAAAAGGGGAACACAATAATTTTAGTCACTCATGAGGAATATATTGCTCATCATGCCAATAGAACTATACACATTTTTGATGGAAAAGTGAAAGAAGACAGAGTAAATGGTAAGGGGTAAATCCGGATTTATTTTTGGGTGGGTTCTTTTGCTACTTTAGTATTGGTTTATAGAAATGTTTAGTCTGTTTTTTGAAAATCTGAGAATTTCCGCTTCATCAATTTATGCAAATAAAAGCCGGTCATTTCTGACGGCATTGGGAATTGTCATTGGGGTGTTGGCCGTAACGCTAATGGGAACTTTGATTTCAGGTTTAGATAAATCTTTTGAGAAAAGTATGTCTTTTTTAGGGAGGGATATTCTTTTTGTTGGGCGATTTGAATGGTTTAGCGATATGGATTGGTGGGAGGTTAGGAATCGCCCGAGAATGCGGGTGGATTACGCAGAAAAATTGAGGCAAGGGTCGAAGCTCGTTAAAGAAGTTGCACCAGTAATGGAAAGAGGGGCAAACCTATCCCGAGGAGATAAAACAACATTGGGTACGCGTATTTTTGGGACTATCCCGGATTATATGAGAACCACATCCACCAATATTGCCAATGGTCGTTTTATTACTGATGGTGAGCACAGATCCGGAGCGAGAGTTACGGTGATAGGCCACCACATTGCTGAAGCATTATTCGAAAATGAAAACCCTTTGGGTCAATACATCAAAATCGAAGGTTATAAGTTTCGGGTTATTGGTGTTACCGAAAAGCAGGGAAAATTTCTCGGACTTTTCAGTATGGATAACCAAGCCATCATTCCCTTGGGAACCCATTTTAGGCTTTTTTCTCGGAGGGGATGGATGCGATTAAACGTGAAAGTTGATGAATCAAAAATTAACGATGCGAAAGAAGAAGTCAGGGGAATTATGCGGCGGCTCCGGGGATTAAAACCCACAGAAAAAGATGACTTTGCCATCAATCAGCAGGAGGCATTTGAGACTCAATATAAAGCGATTAAACTTGCCATTGGTGGTACAGGAATTTTTATTACCGTTTTATCTTTGGTCGTTGGGGGAATCGGGATTATGAATATTATGTTTGTTTCCGTAAAGGAGCGAACCCGTGAAATTGGTGTAAGGAAAGCCATTGGTGCGACACCCAATATCATATTGGGACAATTCTTAATGGAAGCAGTGATGATTTGTATTTTTGGTGGAATATTTGGGCTTGGCCTTGCGTATGGAGGGAGCGTTATCATCAATAAGTTCATTCCTTCGACAATGCCGATATATTTGGCTATTAGTGCCATTATAATCAGCATTATTGTTGGGGTTTTATCCGGATTTGTGCCTTCGTATAAAGCTGCAAAATTAGATCCTATTGAAGCACTGAGATATGAGTAGTATTCTTGCGTAAAAAATCACATTTAAAAAATACATTGAAAGAAAGTTTTCGTATGGCCATGGATGCCATAAGGAATAATAAACTTCGTTCCATTTTGACGCTTTTAGGAATTACGATAGGTGTGTTTTCGGTGATTGGGGTTATGACAGCAATACGAACACTGGAATCGTCCATAGAATCCGGGTTAAATGTCTTCGGTACTAATACGTTCGTCATTCAAAAATGGCCTATGATTCAAATCGGAGGGCCAGGACGAGATCAAAAATACAGAAACCGAAAAAATATTGATTTTGATCAATATGAAGAATTAAAAAAGCGGGCTAAGCTTCCAATCTTTGTGAGCGTGGCTGAAGGACGGGGGTTCAGGAATATTAAATATAGAGATAAAGCGATTAAACGCTCTCTATCTGTGGTCGGATCAGATGAGGGAACTATTCGATCTTATAACACTTTCATTGGAGATGGGCGTAATCTAACAAACGATGATATTCGGTTTTCCAGAAATGTTTGTGTGGTAGGGATGGATGTGGTAGACCAACTGTTTCCATTTGAGGACCCCTTAGGTAAAGTCATCCAAATCAGTGGTTTAGATTATCGAATTGTGGGAATAACAGAAAAGAAAGGGCGATCTTTTGGCCAAAGCCAAGACAATTATATTTTGATTCCTATTACGACCTATTTACAACGTTATGCAAACCGTTGGACGACCTTGAGTATAACAATTGAAGCATCTTCCGCCGTTTTATATGATAAGACTATTGACGAAGCTGTGGGATTGATGCGAATGATTCGAAAAGTCCCCCCGGAAAATGAGAATGATTTTGAAGTGAGTTCTAACGCCGAACTCATGGAAACATTTGGCAATTTCACTGGGGGAGTAAAAATTTTTGCTTTAGCCGTGAGCGTCATTGCATTAGTTGTAGCGGGGATTGGAATTATGAATATCATGCTGGTATCTGTTTCAGAACGAATAAAAGAAATCGGGGTTCGGAAAGCCATTGGAGCAACAAAGCGGGACATCTTAACACAATTCTTGACCGAAGCTGTTTTTTTAAGTCAGTTTGGAGGAATTGCAGGTGTGATTCTCGGAATTGCTGGGGGGAATCTTGTAGCCCTTACATTTAATATCCCTGCTGTTATTCCATTGGATTGGGCAATTTATGGGCTGGTTGTCTGTTCGGTTATAGGTATTGGGTTTGGGATATATCCTGCATGGAGGGCAGCAAATCTGGATCCTATAGAATCATTGCGCCATGAGTAATTATGATTTTCCTTTCCCTTGAATGAGGAAGGGCAATCTCCCTAAATTTACCTGATCTATTTTACTGCAAAATTTATGCCAGACTCATCAAAAATAACCCAGAATGACGTCCGAAAAATTGCGAACCTTTCAAAATTGTCTCTGACTAAAGAGGAGACAGAACTGTTCACAGGACAATTCAATGATATATTGGAGTATATGAATCAACTAAATGCCATTGACACAGGACATGTTGCTCCGTTACGCCACGTTCATGACGATATGCAACCTATGAGAACAGATACACCAGAGGAATCTTTTACACAAGAAAGGGCCTTAGATAGAGCACCTGAAAAAAGAGATCATTACTTCAAAGTTCCTCTGGTTGTAAAAAAAGGGGGACGTGAATCTTGAAAGCTGTGGGCATTATTCCAGCCCGTCTTTTTTCTTCCAGGTTTCCTCGGAAAATTCTTCATCCCATTGATGGGAAACCAATGGTTGTCCACGTGTATGAAAGAGCCAGAAAGGCCGCAATGCTGGATGATGTTATCGTGGCCATTGATCATAAAGAGACGGCCTCGGCGCTAAATGCATTTAAGGTTAAAACTGTAATGACACGAGAAGATCACAACTCCGGCTCGGATCGAGTTTATGAAGTTGGCCAATCTTTAGACGCAGATGTTTTGGTTAATATCCAGGGAGATGAACCCGGTTTAGACCCTCAAATAATTGATAATCTTGTTAGGGTATTCGAAGAGGAAACTATAGAAATGGCAACTGCAGCAAATTACTCGCTAAAACCGGAAGATGCTCTGAACCCAAATGTGGTCAAAGTTTTTTTGGATTCTAAAGGATTTGCTAAATCTTTTTGCCGGGAATTACCTTCTTTAGACTTTGGTGGATATTATCAGCATATCGGACTTTACGCTTATCGAAAAAATACCTTAAAATCGTTTACGAAACTGCCAAAATCTGAAAATGAAACCGAGTTAAACTTAGAACAAATGAGAGCGTTGGATAATGGGATATCCATTAAAGTGATTTTGACCCATTATGCAAATAAAGGAGTAGATACCCCTGAAGACTTAAAACAATTTGAGGAAGAACAATGACCTCGACAAAACCGGTAAAGTATATATTCGTAATGGGAGGGGTTATTTCCGGATTAGGGAAGGGGATTGCCGCTGCTTCAATTGGGTACCTATTAAAGAGTGCAGGTTTGAGAGTAACAATTTTAAAATTGGACCCTTATCTCAATGTGGATCCCGGGACCATGAATCCGTATCAACATGGAGAAGTCTTTGTTTTAGATGATGGATCGGAGACGGATTTGGATTTAGGACATTATGAAAGATTCATTGATGTGGATATGAGTAAGAATAATAATGCAACCACTGGACAGGTTTACTCCACAGTTTTAGACCGGGAAAGACGGGGAGATTATTTAGGAGCCACGATTCAGGTTATTCCCCATATCACAGATGAAATTAAAAGGCGCATCAAATTAGTGAATACTCCCAAAAAATATGATGTCGTCATTTGTGAAGTAGGAGGAACAGTCGGGGATATTGAAAGTTTACCCTTCATGGAAGCAATTCGCCAGTTATCTGTTGAAGTAGGATATCATAACCACCTGTTAGTTCATGTTACCTTGGTCCCTTATATTAAAGCTAGTGAAGAATTAAAAACAAAGCCGACCCAGCATTCTGTGATGAAGTTAAGGGAAATTGGTTTAGCACCAGACGTTATCCTATGTCGGTCTGATTATAAAATATCAAAATCCGTTAGGGATAAAATTGCTTTGTTTTGTAACGTGGCTCCCAACCATGTTGTCGAAGGTGCTGAAGTAAAAAGTATATACGAAGTCCCCTTGACGCTACACAATCAACAACTGGGGCAAATTATTATGGATAGGTTTGAAGTGTCCTGCGAGCCTAATGTGGAATATCTGAATAATTTTATTTATCATTTTAAAAATCCGAAACATGAAGTGACTATTGCTATGTGTGGGAAATATACCGAACTCCCAGATGCGTATAAAAGTGTATTAGAAGCCTTTATTCATGCCGGTGTAGAAAATGATAGTCGTGTAAAAATTAAATGGATTGCCACTGAAACAATCAAAAATGATGTGGATGCTCAAAAGACATTCGAAAATGTTCAAGGAATTTTATTGCTCCCCGGGTTTGGCTCTCGCGGATCAGAAGGTAAGATTATTTCATGCAAATATGCCCGTGAAAACAATGTCCCCTTTTTAGGAATTTGTTTAGGTTTGCAATGTGCTGTTATTGAATTTGCCAGAAATGTTTGTGGATTGAAAAATGCAAATAGTACAGAATTCAATAAAAAAACAAAATATCCTGTGATTGATTTAATGGAATCGCAGCGGGCTATTAAACAAAAAGGTGGCACGATGCGGTTAGGGGCATATGATTGTGAAATCACTCCAAAAACAAAAACCTACAAGGCTTATAGAAAGAAAAATATTTCTGAGCGTCATCGCCATCGTTGGGAAGTTAACAACCGATACCGTGATCGGTTGGAAAAAAATGGTATGGTTATTTCCGGAGTAAATAAAGAATTAAATTTGGTTGAAATTGTTGAACTTCCGGACCATCCGTGGTTTGTGGCTGGACAATTTCACCCGGAATTAAAAAGCAGAGTGAGCAAGGCTCATCCTTTGTTCAGAGATTTTGTAGCCGCTGCTGTAAAACAGGGTTAAACTTCATGAAAACAGTTTCTATAAATAATGTTGTATTTGGCGGGAATGAGTTCCCCTTAATTGCCGGTCCCTGTGTCATGGAAAGCAAGGACCATACATTGTCAATGGCAGAATCGATCCAAAACATAGCGGATAAAGTTCAAATGCCATTTATTTTTAAAAGTTCGTTTGATAAAGCAAATCGTACTTCTCTAGACTCTTATCGTGGCTTACCCATGGAAGAAGGATTGAATATTTTGTTCCAATTAAAAAAGGAGTTGGGAGTTACTGTCCTCACAGATATTCATTCTCCGAACCAAGCGGCAGTTGTGGCGGAAGTTGCCGATGTTCTCCAGATTCCTGCATTTTTATGCCGTCAAACAGATCTGCTTTTGGCCGCAGGAAAAACAGGGAAAACAATCAATATTAAGAAGGGACAATTTCTTTCTCCTTTTAAAATGAAACATACGGCGGAAAAGGTGGCATCAACGGGGAATCATAATATTTTACTGACAGATAGGGGGACAACATTTGGGTATGAAAATTTAATTTCAGATATGCGGGCGATTCCCATTATGCAAGCCAGTTCAGGATATCCGGTATTATTTGATGCAACACATAGCGCACAGCAACCATCCGGTGCCATAGATATTACAGGCGGGGCGCGGGAATATATTCCTCCTCTGGCAAAAGCAGCTGTTGCCGCAGGATGTGATGGTATGTATATGGAAGTCCATGACAATGTGGAGCATGCAAAATCTGATGCAGCGACTCAATGGCCCTTGGAGAGTCTTGAATCATTGTTAATTCAACTAAATCGCATTAGAGAAGCGGTGGTATGACAAACCTAAAAGAACGATTATCCGGACTCAAAATGATTATTTCTGATGTGGATGGGGTTTTGACAAACGGATCCATTTATAAAGGAGCAGATGGAGGTGAATTCAAACAGTTTTCGGTAAATGATGGGACCGGATTTGCTATGGCTCGGGCAGCAGATTTTAAACTGGCCTTAATTTCCGGACGCTATTCTGCAGCAACAGACGCCCGGGCAGCGGAATTGAGAATTACTGATATATATAATGGCACTTTGAATAAGATTAAACCCTATGAAGATCTGAAAAAAAAACATGCACTCTCCGATGAAGAAATTGCTTATCTAGGAGACGATTTAATTGATATTCCTGTTATGGAGAAAGTCGGGATACCTATAGCAGTAGAGAATGCGAGCGAAATTGTTAAATCTTATGCAGTATATGTAACCCAAGCTTCCGGAGGAAAGGGCGCGTTCCGCGAAGCCGTGGACTGGATACTAAAGGCTCAGGGTCGATACGAGATCGTCCTAAAAACACTCCGCAATCAGGTTTTGAATAGTTGATGCCCAATTTTATTTATACGCTGCGATCGTTGATTTTGGTTTTAGGGGTTCTGTTTTTTTGGTCCTGTTCCGAAGCCATTCAGAATGAGTCAGGTCAAACGCGTGAAGGAAAGCCCGACCAGGAGAGTTGGGATGTGACCATTACGCTCACCAGTGAAGGAGTAAAGCGGGCTATTGTGCGTTCTGGTCATTTGGAAAAATTTAACAAGCGAAGATCAATTTTTCTGGATGAGGGAGTGGATGCTGATTTTTTTGACCACGAAGAAAATCATACCACAAATTTGACATCCACTATGGCCGAAGTCGAAGAAAAATCCAATTTTATGATAGCTATAGGAAAAGTGGTTGTAGTTTCGGATAGTGGTGTAACTCTTTTTACAGATACATTAACTTGGAATAATGATACTGAACAGGTGTTTACAGACGACCCCGTTATGGTAACCACTGAGAACCTGGATACTTTATATGGAATTGGATTTGAATCGGATGTTGAATTAGATCATTGGAAAATACTCAATCCTACAGGGGTAATGCATGAGGGCCAAGATGATAAATAATCATCAGAATCTTAAAGCAACCGGATTGCATAAACAATATGGGAAACGCTGGGTCGTCCGAAATGTAGATCTTGAGGTTAAAAAAGGCGAGATAGTTGGACTACTTGGGCCTAATGGTGCCGGGAAAACCACAACATTTTATATGATAACGGGCATGATCAAACCCACGAAAGGTAGTATATTCCTTGATGATAAAAATATTACAGACCGAGCCATGTACCAGCGTTCCAGAAGCGGGATTGGTTATTTATCACAGGAGCCCTCTATTTTCGGAAAACTCACGGTTGAAGATAATTTACGGCTAGTGCTGGAAATGACTGGTTTATCAAAAGATGATCAGGATAAAAAAGTGGAAAAACTATTGGAAGATTTATCCATTCAGCACCTGAGAAACAATAAGGGGAATAATCTATCTGGCGGAGAACGGCGAAGAGTTGAAATATGCCGAACGTTGGCCATTGACCCGGATTTTATTTTACTCGATGAACCCTTTGCAGGGGTAGATCCCATAGCTGTAGAAGATATACAATCCATCGTACATTCTTTAAAAGATAGAAATATTGGTGTTCTTATTACAGATCATAACGTACGGGAAACCTTATCTATAACCGACCGGTCTTATTTATTATTTGATGGAAAAATATTGAAATCAGGAACATCCGAATTTTTAGCAAATGACGAAGAAGCACGCCGATTGTATTTAGGTGAAAGGTTTCGGCTCTGAAATGGCTAATTTGAGACAAACGCAACAATTAAAACAGACCTTATCTCCCCAACAGGTCCTTCAGGCGAATTTACTTCAATTAAACACGGTAACCCTTGAGCAGAAGATATTGGACGAATTGGAAAGCAATCCACTCTTGGAACAATTGGAATCCTCCGAAGATGTTACACTTGAAAAGGAGGAACCCAATGAAGTTGAATTGGACTTTGACGAAGATCCCGATGAGTATGAACCTGCAAATATTTATAATAACGGAAGAGAAGAAAGGGAGATTCCCATCCCGGATCAAACGGATTTTGTGGAATCATTGGTTCGTCAACTGGATATGTATAATCTGGCGGAATGGGAACGGTCTTTAGCAGAAGAAATACTCTGGAATCTTGATGAGAACGGGTTCTTAAATGTGGACTTATTATTGATTGGTGACCGATTTAACCGCGATGAAAAAGAGGTATTATCTGTGCTAAAAAAAGTACAGGAACTTGACCCTCCAGGCATTGCGGCACAAAATCTCAGAGACTGTCTTTTAATACAGTTAAGGGAGAAAAAAGAGGGGTTGGCTTACAGGGTTGTTGAAAATCATTTTGAAGATTTTGCGAATCATCGATATGAAATGCTTCAGCGAAAATTAGAGGTTGAAAAAGAAGATTTAGCAGAGGCTATTGAGGAGATTTCTCATTTGAATCCACGGCCGGGAGAAGAATCACTTTCTTCAAAAGTATCGACGGTTATTCCCGACCTGCTGGCGGTTAAACGCGAAGGGATTTGGACAGTAATTGTCAATGACACCCGTATCCCGGAATTAAGCATTAGTAACCAGTATGTAGACCTATTGGGCCAACCGAATCTTTCTCCACAAGACCAGAAATTTTTTAAAGAAAAATTTGATTCAGCGACTTGGTTTATCCACGCCATAGAGCAGAGACGACAAACCCTTAGAAAAGTAATGGAGGCGATCATTAATCATCAACCGGAATTTTTTTCAGGGAATATTCGTTCTTTAAGACCTATGATTCTACAGGATATTGCCGAAGATATTGATATGGATATATCTACAGTAAGCCGTTCGACTCGGGGGAAATATGTGGATACACCTTATGGTATATTTGAGCTGAAGTCATTTTTTACTGAAGGATTTACTTTGAAATCCGGCGAAGAAATCAGCACAGAAAAAATCAAAGACAGTTTAAAAGAAATGGTGGACGCTGAAGACAAGGAGCATCCTTTAACGGATACTGAACTGGCAGAAAAGTTGAAGCTGAAGGGATATCCTGTTGCCCGCCGAACTGTGGCAAAATATCGCGAACAATTACACCTCCCGGTGGCAAGATTACGCCGCCAACTCATTCATTAGAAAGGAATAACTATGGGTTATCGAAGAATAATAATCGGGGATCAGGAAATAAAGGTTCCGGATAAGCTGTTTAAATTAGGGTTAATTCCCGTATTAGGACTGGCAATAGTCATTTGGCTTTTTACAGGGATTTATGTTGTTGGACCCGATGAAGTCGGTGTCGTCCAAACATTTGGTAAATATACCCGCCAAGCTCAATCCGGATTGAATTATCATTTCCCATATCCCATTGAAACAGTTCAAACCCCAAAAGTCACGGAAGTCAAACGAATTGAAATCGGATTCAGGACTGTGGGGAAAAATCAATATAAAGCGGTGTCAAGAGAAAGTTTAATGTTAACCGGTGATGAAAACATTGTGGATGCTCAAATGATTGTCCAGTACAAGATTAAAGAGCCTGTGAATTATGTTTTTAATTTTGTAAAGAAGGAATTGACTGTTCGGGAAGCTGCTGAAGCTTCATTGAGAACAGTGGTAGGTCGACATAATATTGATGAAGCGTTGACAGCAGGTAAATTTATGATTCAGGAAGAAACGAAAGCGTTACTCCAAAGTATATTGGATAAATATAAAACAGGAATTATGATTGTGGCTGTACAGCTTCAGGCAGTGGCACCTCCAAACCAAGTGGTTGCTGCTTTCAAAGATGTAGCTTCGGCAAAAGAGGATAAGAACAGAATGATTAACCAAGCTGAAGGATATCGAAATGATGTAATTCCTAAAGCTAGGGGAGAAGCCCAGGCAATGATTCGCGAGGCAGAAGGGTATAAAGAGGCAAGAATTGCACGGGCCGAAGGTGATGTTGCAAAATTCAGTGCTGTATTGAAAGAATATCGAAAAGCAAAAGGCATTACTGAAACTCGAATCTATTTAGAAACACTGGAAGAAATTTTAGAAAATAAGGAAAAAATCATTATACCTGATTCTGAAAACGGTAACCTGATAAATCTGTTAAACTTAAAAACAAGGGGAGAAAAATAACCATGAAAAAAATCATTTCAATTCTTGTCATTGTTATCGCTCTTTTGGGTCTCTCTTCTGTATTTATTATAGATGAAACAGAACAGGCTATCATTCTCCAATTCGGAAAGCCGGTAAGAACTGTAATAGAGCCGGGTCTTCATATGAAAGTTCCCTTTCCCATTCAGGAAAAAGTGGTCTTTGACAACCGGTTGCTGGAATACGATTCTCCACCGGAAGAAGTGTTAAGTAAAGATAAAAAAACATTAATTGTGGACAATTATGTGAGGTGGCGTATTGTTGAACCTCTCCAATTCCTTAAAACAGTTCAGGCTATTCCTACTGCTTTAAGTCGGATGGATGATATTGTTTATTCTGAGCTACGCCGTGAATTAGGGACCCACAATATGGATGAAATTATCACGGAAAGCCGTGAAGCGATTATGGAAGTCGTAACCATGGAAAGCAATAGAGCAACCAGCGAATACGGGATAAAAGTTGTGGATGTTCGAATCCGCCGGGTAGATTTACCCCAGGAAAATGAAAAATCCATCTACGCACGGATGGAAGCGGAAAGGAAACGGCAGGCGAACAAATTCAGGTCAGAAGGGTCTGAAGAAGCTCAAAAAATAAGAGCTAAAACTGATAAAGAAAAAACAATCATTCTTGCCGCTGCTTATAGAGAATCTGAGAGAGTAAGAGGTGAAGGAGATGCCAAGGCTGTGGATATTTATGCGCAAGCATATTCTGGCGATCCGAAGTTTTATGAATTTATCCGTACATTGGAGGCATATAAGAAAGTTGTGGATGAGAAAACCACATTGGTTTTACCAACAAATTCCAAATTATTTAAATTGCTGATGGAGAAATAAATGAGCACAGGGATTCGCTCTACAACAATTTTGGGCGTTCGGACAAAGGGTAAGGTCGCATTGGGTGGTGATGGGCAGGTCACGTTCGGTGATATGGCATTAAAGCAAAAGGCAGTAAAGGTGCGAAAGTTTGAAACCGATTCCAGTGAAATTTTAGGTGGGTTTGCTGGAGCTGCAGCGGATGCTCTTACATTGTTTGAAAAATTCGAGGGGAAACTCGATGAGTTCAGCGGTGATTTAAAACGATCTGTTGTTGAATTGGCCAAAGAATGGCGAACCGATAAGTATCTTCGTCATTTGGATGCGTTGCTAGCTCTCATAGATAAAAAAAGTGCTTTTATTGTATCCGGGGATGGGAATGTTATTGAACCAGATGGGCCGATTATTGCGATTGGTTCCGGTGGAGGATTTGCTCAAGCATCAGCAACGGCATTCTTGTATCAAAAATCCTTGACGGCAAAGAAAATAGTGGAAAAATCTTTATCCATTGCTGCTGATCTATGCATCTATACCAATCATTCCATTACCGTATTGGAAACCAAATGAAAAATATGACCCCGAAAGAAATCGTCGCTGAACTGGATAGATATATCGTGGGGCAAACTGATGCAAAACGTGCAGTGGCCATAGCCTTGAGAAATCGATGGCGCCGACAGCAGGTTCGCAAGCCCATGCGGGACGAAATCGTTCCCAATAATATCATTCTTATTGGGCCAACCGGTGTCGGAAAAACAGAAATTGCCCGACGATTGGCCAACCTTGCTCATGCTCCTTTTATCAAAGTAGAAGCCAGTAAATTTACTGAAGTAGGATATGTGGGTCGCGATGTTGAATCCATGGTTCGGGATTTGACCGATACAGCGGTCAGCATGGTTCGCCGTGAGCGACAGGAAGAAGTTCATGAGGCTGCAGAAGTTTTGGCGGAAGAACGATTATTGGATATTCTTTTTCCCACAGAATCAAAGACACCGAGAAAGCGTACTTCCGAAGAAGAGAAACGAATTGAAAAAACCCGGGAAAGATTAAGGCAAAAACTAAAACGGGGTGATTTTGAAGAGCGATTGATTGAAATTGAAGTTCCCGAAGA
Source organism: uncultured bacterium (assembly GCA_964549275.1). Taxonomy (GTDB): domain Bacteria; phylum Fidelibacterota; class Marinisomatia; order Marinisomatales; family TCS55; genus CAZJUP01. The sequence goes on from CAZJUP010000001.1 coordinate 44,935, forward strand.
TGGAATGCCCATGATGCAGGTTTTTGGCCCCCTGGGCATGGAAGATTTGGGAATGAGTATGAAGGATATGCTGTCCAATGTAATGCCTGGGCATAAGAAACTGAAAAAAACCACTGTTTCGGAAGCTCGGGAAATATTGTTTGATCTCGAAGTTGAAAAATTATTGGATCAAGACGAAATCATTCGCACTGCTAAAGAAAAAGTTGAAAACAACGGGATTGTATTTTTGGATGAAGTAGATAAAATTGCAGGAGGAAACAGCAGTGCCGGTCCAGATGTGAGCCGCGAAGGGGTACAAAGAGATTTGCTTCCCATTATTGAAGGCAGTACGGTTCCTACAAAGTATGGGATGATAAAAACAGACCATATTTTATTTATTGCTGCGGGGGCATTTCATGTTTCGGCACCTTCCGATATGATACCTGAACTTCAAGGTAGGTTTCCCATCCGTGTTGAGATGAATAAATTAACAGTAAAAGATTTTGTTAAAATTCTTAAACATCCAGAGTCGTCATTAATAAAACAATATATGGCATTATTGGGTGCTGAAAATGTTACACTGAAATTTGAAAATGATGCCATAAGAGCTATTGCAAAAATCGCAGCAGAAGTGAATTCAAAAATGGAAAATATTGGAGCTCGAAGACTTCACACTGTTATGACAACTCTGTTGGATGATCAAATGTTTGAACAGGCTACTGGGAGAAAGAAAACCATAACCATTACCAAGAAAAAAGTGAATGATCAACTCAAAGACATTGTAGAAGACCAGGATTTGAGCCGGTACATCTTATAAAGAATAGGAAGTAAAACAAAAAAAAATGAAAAGGGACTTTTTACACATAACAGATTTTACGTCTGAAGAAATTTACGAAACTCTCGAAAACGCCGTAGAGATTAAAGCAAAGCTAAAAAATGGAGAAAACTATACTCCCTTTAAAGGAAAATCACTTGCCATGATTTTTGCTAAACCTTCAGCCAGAACACGGGTTTCGTTTGAAACTGGATTCTTTAGATTGGGTGGGCATGCGTTATATTTGGGTCCAAATGATATTGGAATCGGGAAAAGGGAAGCTGTAAAAGATATAGCTCGTGTCATCGGAAGATATAATGATATGATTATGGCCAGGCTTTTTAACCATTCACATATCGTTGAATTAGCGAAATATTCTTCAGCACCTGTGATCAATGGTTTAACAGATTATAATCACCCATGCCAAATCATGGCTGATATTTTAACCCTATACGAGCATCGTGGTAGCTTAGAAAATTTGAAAGTCGCTTATGTAGGCGATGGAAACAATATTGTTCACTCTTGGTTGAGATTAGCAGAACGAATTCCGTTCCAATTTTCTTGTGTCTGCCCGGAAGGATTTGAACCGGATACCGATGCGGTAAATCGTGTAAAAAAAGAAGGAATATCATCAGTTGAAATAACCCATGATCCTAAATCAGGACTGAAAGATGCTGATGTAGTTTACACGGATGTTTGGGCATCAATGGGGCAGAAAGGCGAAGCAGATATGCGGGAAAAACAGTTTCAAGATTTTCAGGTTAACAGCGATATGATGAATCATACAGGAAAGAATTCTTTTTTTATGCACTGTCTTCCTGCAGAGAGAGGAAGAGAAACAACAGATGAAGTCATGGAAGCAGGCTATTCAATTGTATTTGATCAGGCTGAGAATCGAATGCATGCTCAAAATGCTATTATGATTAAAATCGCCGAGGAAAATTAAAGCTTAAATCAAGGCAGATTTAAAGGAGAATAGACCTTTATTTTGTCTCTTCCCAAAATATTTCGTAGGTGCGATATTCTACTTTTTCCCGACTGTCTGTTATTGGAATTATAATTTTAAATGTTGCTGTTGCTCCGGGTTCAATAGCTGTATCTGTAGATATCCCCGTGAGATATTTTTTCTTAGAGCCAATGACAAATACTGAATCTTTTGCCACAAGGTTTGTACTTGCTGCCCATAGATTTGCGACTACACGAACAAAATCTGCACGTTTTTTACTCACATTTTTGACCATGCCCGTAATTTCTTCTCTTTCCGGGTAAACATCAACTTTAGGATCTCCTACGAGTTCCACTCTTGCTGCAGGTGGGAGTACATCCGTGATCTGCATAATTTTATCACTATCAATTGCCAATTCTCCAATGCTTGTTTGAACAAGGATCTCCAAATCATTTCTGTCGATAATTTCACCGATTACTACTGAGCCATTTGTGAGTTCAATACGATGCTGTAATTGAGGAATTTTTATAAGATTGAGCAACTCTTCATTGATGGTGGGGATGGATTTAGATTTTTCGTAAACCTTGATCACTTTTTTAAGCGAATCCATTTGCACTTGCAAGTTTTGAATATTACTGCGCATTTCAAAAAATAATTCCCCTCCAGGCAGCATTTCTACTTTTTCCCGCGGTGTTCTAATGGTTGGTAAAACTTCCAGGGAATCATTTTGTTCTACTGAGAATGATGTGTCTGGTAAATTCAATTGTGTTACGGGTATAATTTTTGTTACCGATTTTTCTGAAGCGGGGAGTAGTTCTTCCTTTGGTGTTTTTTCTTCCTCTACGAACTGGGGGGCTAAAGTTTCTTCCTGAATTTTTCGATCCGATAAGGGTACATTTTGAAGGGGTAGAGTACTCTCATTCTTATCTTGCCCTTCAGCGGATAAAGATAATTTCCCTAATTTGATATTTTTATCCACCACATCAAACGGATAAAGAAGCATCCCCAGTTCACTTCCGTCCACCATTAATGTATATTTACCTGGGGGTACTTTTTTAAATTCGAATTTTCCGCCTCCCCTTCCTATTCTTTTTTTCGATGTGGTTGTTGTTTGAATTTCTAAATCGCCTGATGACTTTAAAATTACTTGAGTCTTTGGAACCGTATTGCCGTCAGAATCAATAATAAGTCCCGATATTTTATAAGCATCTTTCCCAAAGGCAAATGATGAAAGAAGTACGATCGAAAGAAGAAGTCTTTTATTCATTTTCTTTCGCTTTTATGTGAGCCTTAAACGTTAACCGACGAATATCTTCTTCGTAGTTTGAATATTTCCCCAAGTTTTTTATAGCCGAAATCACCGTATTGTGAAGGTAAATTTGAAGAGGGTCTTCTAAAATTGGAAGGAAAGAATTAATCACAGACGGGTCTTGGAAATGCCCTAATTTTTCTATGGCTTTTTGGCGGATATCAATGGGGAATTCTGTATTCATTGCGATCTCCAAAACGGCCTTTCTTACTTCTGGATCATTAAATTCTCCAAGTGCCTCAAGCAGTGTATTCAGCATAGTGTAATATTGGTTTTTTCCGTTACGGTATGTATGGAGAAGAGCAAGCACAAGGTTTTCTTCTTTAACACCTGACATAGTATTTAATGCAAAATCTCTGACTTCAAGATTTGTTTCAGGGTCGTTTAATAATTCAGCAAAGGACCCTGCAACCTGTCCCGGATCTTTTTTCCCAAGAATTTCTAAGGCGCGGTTACGAATCCCAAGTTTGACTTCCGGATCTCGGGCAATTTGAGTTAATATAGGGACAACTTCATCTGTTCCGAGTGCTCCAAGTGTTTCGGTCAATAATTTTTCCGTTCGATTAAAATTATTTCGATTGACCTCATACAAATCAATAAGAGCAAGTACCTGGTCTTTTGTCCTGACCTTATTTAATCCGCGAACTAGGGTCATTTGGAGAGCATTTGATTTTTTTTCTAAATTATTCATGGCTTGGACCATAGCATCCGCTGCGCGAGGGTCATCACGAAACTCGGCTAAAAGTTCTATAGAAGCTACCATGAATGTCACATCGAGAGCAGCAGCATCACCTACGGATTTAGAAATAGCATTTAGGGCTGTAGGATGCTGAGTTTTGGCCAGTACCTTCCCGGCCTGAATTCGTACATCAAAAGGTTGGTTCGTATCTTCGTAGATAGCAATCATTTCTTCCAGAGCTTGTAATTTACCTTCCGAGTAGGAAGTTCTTAACTTGTTTATCAGTTCGTAAGTAATATCTTCATCAGGAGATTTTTTTCCTGGTAAAAACTTTTTTATCATGGAACATCCGGAGACCAGCAAAGATGCAGAAAGGAGTATTAGGATAAAAAGTTGGCGAATCATGCTATTTCCAAAATTTTAAAGTAAATGTATTGCCATCAAAATAGCCATATGAAAAATACTGCAGCCAATCTCCAAGGATAATTAATTTTCCATCATTAACGGGAATTTCTTTGGCTTGATGATAATGGCCTGTAATAAAATAATCAAACCCGTCATTAATTTTTTTTAACGCATGCCCCGTCATTTCGTCAATAACTTTTTGATTAAAGGTATCGCTATGTGTATAGTGTTCACCTTTTTTAGATACCCATTGGGCAAAAGCATACCCTATCCGCGGATGAAGCATTCTATATACCCACATAAACAATGGATTTCTGAGAATTGTTTTAAGGATCCGATATCCTCTATCCCAAGATAAATATCCGTCCCCATGAGTAATATAGAACTTTTTATCGTTAATATGAATTATGGTATCATCGAAATAGGTCTTTGTTGTTAATGTTTCTGTAATAAAATCCAAGACCCAATAGTCATGGTTTCCTAGAATATAGTGAATTTCAACTCCGGATTGCTTTACGTCATAAATTTTGTGATAGAACTCAAAGAAGACTTTTGGGATAACATGCTTGTATTCAAAATAGAAATCAAATAAATCTCCGTTAATGAATAAAGTTCCACCTGTTTCCTTAATATGATCGAGGAATTCAAACAAATGTCGTTGCCGCTCCTTTTCTGTTGGAGAGCGGTTCAGCATCAAATGAATATCGGAAATAAAATAGACCGGCGTTTCCATAAGGTGAAAAATACCGCTTTGCTGTGGGGACAGTCAAATCATTAAAGTAGAATTCAGTAATTCCCTGTCCGGGAGGTTACAGTTTAACCATTTTTAAAAATACAAGTCGAAAATAAGGAACTTGATGATTAATTTTAACTATAGTTGATATGAACCGAATCTTGATCATACTCGTAGTGCTGTTAGCTGCCAGCCAAATAGCCGCACAATCCTTCGGGCAAAATAAGGTGCAATATCGTTCCTTTGACTGGTCCTATTTATCCACACCTCATTTCGACATATACTATTATGGGGATGAGGTGGATTTGGCAAGGTATACATTAGATGTTGCGAATGAAGCCTATGAACAAATTTCAAAACACTTGCGATGGAACTTAAAAAAACGGGTTCCAATTATTGTTTATCATTCTCATAACGATTTCCAACAAACCAATGTTGTGGGAACCTATATGCAGGAGGGTATCGGGGGTGTAACCGAATTATTTAAGAACAGAGTTGTTCTTCCATTTGAGGGAGATTATAATCAATTTCGGCATGTCATTCATCATGAACTGGTCCATGCCATGATCAATGACATGGTTTACGGCGGACGAATGCAGAATGTCATTTCCGGAAGGGTTTCTCTGCGGATACCCCTTTGGGCAAATGAGGGACTTGCAGAATACTTATCTATGAACTGGGATACTAAAGCAGATATGACTATTCGAGATATGGCTATAAATGAAAGAATTCCCACCATTCAGGAATTGGAATATTTTTTAGCGTATAAGGGCGGGCAATCAGTATGGCGATTTATTGCCGAAAAATACGGCAGAGAAAAAATTGGAGAAATATTCCATTCAATGAAACAAAGGGGAAACGCGGAGCGCGGATTTAAGCGAGCGGTAGGAATGGATTATGAAGAACTCACGGAGCAGTGGCACAGTTATATTAAAAAGGAATATTGGCCCGATGTTGCCGGTAGAGATGAACTTAAGGCTGTGGCAAAAGTTTTAACTGACCATAAGAAAAAACGGAATTTTTACAACATCTCTCCTACCATTTCACCAGATGGAAGTAAAATTGCTGTTTTATCGGACCGATCAGGGTATATGGATGTTTATATCATAGATGCGATCAATGGAAAGCAACTAAAACGATTGGTTAAAGGAAATAGATCTATAGATTTTGAAGAATTAAAATTCCTCCAGCCAGGTATTACTTGGTCCCCGGATAATAGACAAATTGTCATTGCAGCAAAGTCCGGTGCTCATGACGCTTTATATTTGATTGATGTGAAAACAAAAAAACAGAAAAAAATTGAATTTAAATTAGATGGTGTTTTTACTGCTGCCTGGAGTCCTGATGGGAAAAGTCTGGCTTTTGTTGGTAATGAAGGTGGCTATAGTGATATATATCTATATGAGATTGAGTCTAAAACATTGGCTAAAATAACGAATGATGTATATTCTGACTCAGAACCTTCTTGGAGTCCCGAGGGGAACCAAATCGCTTTTGTATCTGACAGAGGATCTCATCTTACGAATGGAAGTACATCACCCCGATCCATGGTTGAAGACCACGCTTTTCAAAAAGATATTTATACAGTGGATGTCCAAACAAAAAAAATCACACGGTTTACTGATACAGATTACAACGAAAATTATCCAATTTGGGCACATACACAAGATGGATTATTCTACTCTGCAGACTATAATGGAATCTGGAATATTTTTTACCGGCCTATCCAAAGTGATTCGTCCAGGGTTTTAACAAATCTGCTGACAGGAGCTTTCCAACTGAGTTTGACAAAGGATGATGAATCTTTGGTTTTTGCAGGATATTCTAATTTAGGCTGGGATGTGTATCGAATGACCCGCCCACTAGACCTCCCAGAAAAAACGGTTGCTCCTACAAATTTTATTCAAAATACAGATCCAGGCTCAGAAGACCTTGCAGATTTGAGAAAAGATAAAATCCGCAAAGGAGAAAGTGATGTTTTATTAGATTATTCCAGGCATATTTTTGCCTGGGAATATGAAAATTATAATGAAATACCTTATACCCTTCAAGCAGAAGAAAGACTGCCAGATTCTTTGTTTAAGAAAAACGGCGAGTATATTCCACAAGTGTATAAAACCAGGTTTTCTTTGGATTTGGTTAATGCCAGTATGGGATACAATACTTTATTTGGTGCCCAGGGGATTACTGTTTTTTGGTTTAGCGATGTAATGGGAGACCATCAATTCTCATTGGGAACGGAAATGCAGATTACACTCCAGAACAGTGATTATTATATTAATTATGCATATTTGAAAAATCGAACAGATTACTATTTCACGGGATTTCACCAGGCAGACTTTTTTAATGCGGGGTATGTGGCAAAGGAGCAAGGTTACTTTAATGAATTAACCGGCCGTTTGCGTCATTATGGGATTGCAGCTTTTGCATCAAGACCATTGAATCGATTTCATCGATTTGAAGGAGGATTCATTTGGCATGCCATTGATTACAAAGTATTTGAATTGGACCAATACCTGAATCAAACCAATGAAATGTCAACAGATGGGTTTTCAACGATTAATCCAACTTTAAGCTATGTTTTTGATAATTCTGTTTCGGGCTTTACCGGACCTGTAGACGGGTTTCGTCAAAATACAACGCTGGAAATAAATCCCGGAGGCGGTGAGAAAGGAATTTCGTATCAGAAACTAAAAATCGATTTAAGAAAATATAAACTTGTAGGCAGAAATTATTCCTTTGCAGGACGGCTATTTTTTGGCACAAGTCAGGGAAAAAACCGACAGAAATTTTTCTTAGGTGGTATGCAAAACTGGTTGTTTGGTACAGGAGAAACGGATGGAGTAAGCGATGAATTAAATCCAAGATGGCGCAATGTGATTTTAGACAGTGAAAACGAAACGCTATTGCAGGATATTTATTTTTCAGAATTTGCCATGCCGCTTCGTGGAGCACGATTTTCTGAACGATTTGGGTCTAATGTGGTGTTAGCAAATTTGGAGTTCCGATTTCCCTTTGTGCAATATTTCCAATTGGGATTTCCCGCAAAGGTCATCTTTGGAAATATTCGAGGTCATATTTTTATGGATATTGGAGCAGCATGGGATCATAAAAACGAATTTAATGATCGGGATTTGCTACTGGCGAAATATGGAAATGATATTCCGGAATCCTTTTCTCCGTGGGTTCAAACTTTTGGGTATGGAATAAAATTACCATTTTACTTTTTATGGAAGATAGAAGCCGCTTATGATGTTTTACCCACTGGCTATTCGAAACCGCAATGGTTTATATCTATAGGATATGATTGGTAAATGGCTGAAAGAATGAGTCATCTCGTATCATTATGTATGGGTATGGTGCATTAGTTTTCAGATTAATTCTAATTTCTATTTTTGAATTCTTTTGTTTCGCCTTGACTCTGGCCTGAGCATTTTTCAATTTCACCGGGTCAAATGGCAAAATTAAAATCTAAAACGGTCTATCTTTGTTCCCAATGCGGTGAGGACTTTCCCAAGTGGTTTGGCCAATGCCCCTCTTGCAAAGAATGGGGAACGCTAGGTGAGTTTAATATTCGAAAAGACCGAAAAAAAATATCGGCAGGAGAAAAACGGAGTGCCGTAGGATTAAAAGAGGTTCTTAATCGCGGGGAATCTAAACGAAGTGCCACAGGCCTTTCAGAAGCTGACCGTGTTTTAGGTGGAGGATTATTATCAGGTTCGCTGGTTTTACTGGGGGGAAACCCTGGAATTGGCAAGTCCACCTTAGCCTTGCAGATTCTTTCAGGACTGAAATCAAAAACATTATATGTTTCCGCTGAAGAAAGTGAAGAACAGGTCGGTTTACGGGCGAAGCGGTTAGGGGTCAATAATACTTCGCTCCACCTTTCCGGTGAAAATAATGTAAACTATATTTTAGATGAAGTATCTTTGGTTAAACCAGAATTGTTAATTATTGATTCCATTCAAACCGTTTTTAGTGATAGCATAGATTCTCTTCCCGGTTCTGTGAGTCAAATCCGGGAATGTGGTCAGCAATTTTTACAAATGGCAAAACAAAAAAATATTGCCGTTTTAATCATAGGGCATGTCACAAAAGAAGGAGCAATTGCAGGTCCTAAAATGCTAGAGCATATGGTGGATACAGTTTTATATCTTGAAGGTGATAGTAAACAAGACCACCGTATTTTAAGAGCAGTAAAAAACCGATTTGGGGCTACCAATGAAGTGGGAATTTTCCAGATGGATGAAAATGGGCTTGCTGAAGTAGATAATCCATCAGAACTGTTTTTGTCCGAACGGCGGAATGATATCACCGGTTCTTCAGTGTTTCCATCTGTAGAAGGCAGCAGACCGATTTTGGTGGAAGTGCAATCCTTAGTTTCTCAAGCGAATTTTGGTACACCGCAACGGAATGTTAATGGATTTGATTACCGAAGGTTGGCTATGCTATTAGCAGTATTGGAAAAAAGGAATGGAATAATTATGGGAACCCGTGATGTTTTCGTTAACCTAGTGGGAGGGTTAAAGGTGGATGATCCGGCTGCGGATTTGGCCGTGATTTCTGCCGTAGCTTCCAGCGCTTTGGATAAAATCATTCCAGGAGATACTGCTTTGGTTGGTGAAGTTGGTTTAGGCGGCGAGGTAAGATCGGTCAGCCATTTGGATAAGAGGCTACAGGAAGCTGAGGCGCTGGGATTTAAAACTCTATTAGCCCCTGCATCCAATCTGAAGCGGTTAAAATCAAAAACAAAAATGATACATGTCCAATCGGTTGCTTCCGTAACAGAGGCTATGGATTTATTATTCTGAGATTATCTTTCATTGCATTATTCAATATTTCACCAAGATAAAAGAACCTCAGCAAGGCGGGGATCTCTAATCACACCTCATAGTGAGATTCCTACACCTGTTTTTATGCCTGTAGGGACACTAGGGGTGGTAAAAACACTTGACCCGGCTGTTTTATCTACATTGGATTGCCAAATCATTCTTGGAAATACTTACCATTTATATATGCGTCCTGGGCATGAACTCATTCATCGAGCCGGCAGTCTTCATTCGTTTATGAATTGGGATAAATCCATCTTGACAGACAGTGGTGGTTTCCAGGTATTTTCATTGGCTAAACTGAATAAGATAACTAATGACGGCGTTGAGTTTCGCTCCCATTTGGATGGAAGTAAACATGTGTTTACTCCTGAGGTTTCAATGGATATTCAAAGGCATATTGGTTCGGATATTATTATGGCTTTTGATGAATGTCCACCGGGGAAATCTGATATTAAAATTGTAGAAAATGCTGTAGATAGAACCCGACTCTGGATCAAGCGATGTTCAAAATACCTTAAAAAATACCCATCGTATTATTCCTGGGACCAGACGTTGTTCCCAATCGTCCAAGGGGGAATATATCCAGAACTACGAAAAAGAAGCGCTGAAGATGTCGTTCCCTATGCCCACTGTGGGATTGCGATTGGAGGCTTGGCTGTTGGAGAAGAAAAAAATGCCATGTTTGAAACCCTTTCTCAAATGGATGAAATACTTCCCAAGGACCAGCCTCGATATCTTATGGGTGTTGGGCGTCCAACGGATCTGGTGAAAAGTGTTCAGTTGGGTGTGGATATGTTTGATTGTGTTATGCCAACACGGAATGCCAGAAATGGCCAATTATTTACCAGTGTCGGTATTGTAAATATTGATAAAGGAAAATACAAGGAAGACTTTTCTCCGGTAGATGAAGACTGCACTTGTTATTTATGCCAGAATTATACCCGTGCCTATATCCGTCATCTTTTCAACACAAGAGAAGTTTTGGGGCTGAGATTAGCTACCATTCATAATGTGACATATTATTTGGGTCTCATGGAAACTATACGGCAAACCATAGCTGAAGGGTCATTCGAAAATTGGTCAAACACCTACTTAAGCGATATGGGTAATAAACCGGGGATGTGATGAAGTTTTTTCTGATCTTCCTTCAAATGGTTTTAGCTGTTTCCTTTGGCCAATATGCGGCAGATATCCGGTTGGTTCGATATTACGCTTCTGAAATGGATTTTATAGCTGACAACCGTCTAATGGCTACCGGCAGGACGGGGACGGCTCACCTACAGGTTTTTTTTAATGATGAAAAACTGCCTGTTCTTAAAGAATGGGTAGATAAAAAAGGAGATACAAAAAAACGGGAAATCTTGGAATATGATACCTCTGGAAATCTCTATCGCCGTTATGAATTAAATATGGCACTATCGCCAATTAATGTTACTGTGTATGGAGAAAAAGAACCCTGGAGTATTGAATTTCGAAAAGCTATTTCTCAAAAAAACTCCTCTCTGGACTATAAAGGTCAGATAAGTCTGTTTGCGGTTAATTTGGAAGCTAAAATTGAATCTGTTGTCTTTCAAACCATCAGCGGATATCTATATGGCAAAATTAATTTTTATTATAATCACTTAGGATTTTTAGTTGGAGAAGACTGGCAAATCCTTCCTGAAGAAAAAAGTATAAGGAGGTATATCTACACTTATGATTTAATATCTGAGAAAAGAGAATTGACTGAATATGGCAGAAACGGAGAGGAAGTCAGCAGGGTTGTGCTTGCCTTGGCTCCAGAAGATAAACTTTATGCCTATCCTCCCCCGCGAACCGGGAACCGATTAGATGAAATTTCCATTCTTTTAAATGATATTAAAGGTAAGGATTTCCATATTCCATTTGATGTTTTTATTCCAAGAACCAAGTATGATGTGATAATCTTGAACTCCGGAGAAAGGATGGAAATTAAGCTAATTCAAATGGGACATAAATATGTGCGTTTCAAATTTCCCGGGACAGAAGAAGAACTGCACATACCACTTTCAAAAGTGAATTCTATTTCTAATAAATTCGGAGAAAATCTTTATCCCTAGTGGAAACTTTTAGATTGCTGAACCTTTTTTTATGGTAATTATGCAAAAAACGGACCAAAGTGAATTTTGAGCAATTTATGAAAAATATTTTCCTTTCTGTAGTTGTATCTAAAGTCCATTTCTTTGAGGTATAAATGGAAGTAAGATTTACTCACACCATGATATTCCAAAAGGAGTTCTTTGGCAAAAGACCAAAAGCCTGAACATGGTATAAAAAAGTGTACAATGATTTAAGCAATTTTTTAACTTAACGTAATTAAAAGGAAGTAACATGACAGAACAAGGGGTAAGAAAGACCCATAACTTAGAAGCCAATATGAATCTTTGATTCAGTTGATTTATGATTAGGTTCAGGGGTAAATTTATTTGATTAACATGTTAATCCTTCTACCACATACCCAGGAAAACTCATGAGAATTCTTCATCGATATTTTTTGTTACTGACCTTCGGAATTTTATCAGGGCAATCATCTTATCCCCCGCCTACCACCTTAATTACCATTCCATCAGCTGGGACTCTTGTCCGCGGTAGTTACGCCATGCAGATGCGCGTTCAAAAAGGCGGAGGTCTTATTACGAACTTATCCGTAGGGATTACGGATAGGTTTCAGTTCGGTTTATCCTTCGGCGCGGCAAACCTGATCGGGGATGACAGTTTAAAGTGGTACCCTCGGCCTGAAGCAAATTTGAAATACAGAATCGTAGACGAAACGCCCGCAATGCCGGGAATTTCTTTCGGGATAGATACCCAAGGTCAGGGGAAGTATACTGTTGGAGACAGCTTGAATCGATATGATGTGAAAGCAATGGGAACCTACCTAGCAGCAAGTAAAAACTGGAAAACACCTTTAGGTAATTTTGGTATTCATGGCGGCATTAATTATAATTTTATAGAAACAGATGACGGGGACAAGGATGTGAATACATTTTTTGGAATAGACTTGGAATTCAATCCTGAACTCTCTGTGTTATTGGAGTACAATGCTGCTCTGAATGAGAATGATATGACGGCAAAAACCATGTCCATCAACCGTGGTGGCTATTTAAACGGGGCCATTCGTTGGACCTTTGTGGAACACCTGCATATCGAAATGGATTTCAACAACTTATTATTTGATGATGAAAAGGTAGATTATTTCAACCGCGAGTTGAAAATTACCTACATTGAATACTTCTAACACTTAAATAAGAATGGGGGATTTCATGATTAAAACCGCATTAATATTCCTAGTGGGATTAACCACTGTGGGACTGAGTCAATCGGCTTTAGATAACGGCATTGCTGCGTATAACAACAGAGCTGAAGGCAGTACAGAAGACCGGGCCCAGTCAGGACCAATCAACAAAGCAATTTCACATTTAGAAGAAGCCCTGAAGGATCCAAGTTTGGAGAAAGAAGCCGCTTTAGTCTTAATGAAATGTACTTATTTCCGTGGAAAATTTGTTGCTGATGGTGAAGATGCTCAAAAAGCTGATTTTCAAAAAGGGAAAGATTTAGGTGAAAAGTATATTGCTGAATATCCTGATTCAGCACCTTTTCGATACTGGTACTTAGTCAATCTTGGGAGTTGGTCAGAAGTCTATGGTATCCTGACTGCGGCAAAGGAAGGCGTAGCCGATCTCATGAAAAAACACTCTGAAAAAATAATTTCACAGGATCCAGAGTATGAAGATGGCGGTGGGTATTTTATGCTGGGGGCCGTTCATTACAAATCGCCTTATATCCCTTTCTTACTCTCCTGGCCGGATAATGACGATGCGGTAAAGTGGTTGGAAAAAGCCGTATCAACCGGAAAATCCACACCCAATCAGAAAGTCTATTTGGGGCAGGCCTTGTATAAGGATAAGCAGAAAGAAAAAGCAATTTCTTTATTGGAGGAAGTGGTGGGCATGACACCATCAGAAAATCGGCCTGTTGAGGATTGGGAACAAATAAATAAAGCCCGGGGGTTACTGGCAGACTTTAAATAAAGTCTAGAGAAAGGCAACCATGTCTAAGCTGAAGGAAACACAGCTTTCCTCGGAAAGCATTTACAAGGGGACACTTCTGGATGTGCGGAAGGATGAGGTGCAATTGCCCAATGGTAAAACCTCGGGGAGAGAATGGATAAAACACCCTGGCGCAGCTTGCATAGTTCCAGTTCTCCCTGACGGAAATATTGGCCTTATTCGACAATACCGCTACCCTGTTCAATCAGAAATGATTGAATTACCCGCCGGGAAACTGGATCTTGGCGAAGATCCTATACACTGCGCAAAGCGGGAGTTGGAAGAAGAAATTGGGTATTCAGCAAGGACTTTATCTTTTTTATGTAACATCTATCCTGCCATTGGATTTGCCAGTGAAAAAATGTGGATTTATCTTGCCACCAATTTGACCAAAACAACGGATAATTCAGATCATGATGAATTTATAGAGTGTATGCCAACACCCCTGAGTGAAGCCGTTGAAATGATCTGGAGTGGGGAAATCACCGATGTTAAAACTATAATCGGGTTGCTTTGGACAGAGAAAACTCTTTTGAAATAAAATTAAAAAATAATTTTTACCTTTTTGTAAAAAATAGTTGCAACCGGAATTTGTTCTCTCCTAAGTTCAAGGACTTTGATTTGACCTATGGATACCAAATTCAACACCAATAAAGAAGTGACTGCCCATCAGGGCTTTTTCGGCAACAATTGTCGCCGTCTATCTCTTATTCGTGTGATATCCAATATTCAATACCTGAATATTCTAGTATTGGTATTGATTATTATTAGGGTCGCCGTACCGACAGCCTGATAAATTATTAAAACATCAGGTGCATGGGACGGCGAAACATCAGTTTCCCACCAATCTCCCTATCCATCTGATTGAAATAACTTCCTCAGTTATCGGTGCATGAGTATTAAGTACTGAACAATGAAATAATTAGGACATTATGAGATCTGACCTCATTAAAAAAGGATTTGAACGAGCACCCCATAGAAGCCTCTTGAGGGCAACCGGGGTCATTCGTGAGGATAATGATTTTAATAAACCTTTTATAGGTGTGGCTAATTCGTACATCGATTTAGTGCCTGGGCATGTCCACCTCCAAGATTTTGGTCGGGTGGCAAAAGAAAGCATTCGGGAAGCAGGGGGTATCCCCTTCGAATTCAACACCATAGGGGTGGATGACGGTATCGCCATGGGACACTTGGGTATGCGGTATTCCCTAGCTAGTCGGGAATTAATTGCCGATTCAGTAGAAACTGTAGCAGAAGCCCATCGTTTGGATGGGTTGGTCTGTATATCTAATTGTGATAAAATTGTTCCGGGGATGCTCATGGCTGCCCTTCGGTTAAATATTCCCTCAGTATTTGTTTCTGGAGGTCCCATGAAAGCTGGAGTTAGCCAGTCCGGCGAAAAAGTAGATTTAATATCAGTGTTTGAAGGAGTTGGGGAATATCAAACGGGCGCTATTGATGATGACCAATTGCTGGATTTGGAGAAAAACGGGTGTCCAACCTGTGGCTCTTGTTCGGGGATGTTTACAGCAAATTCTATGAATTGCCTGCTGGAAGCTTTAGGGTTAGCTCTCCCGGGGAATGGATCAATATTGGCTGTAGATTCTAAAAGATTAGAATTGGTAAAGAAAGCAGGGCGCATCATCCTACACCTCGTAGAAAAGGACATCAAACCAAGAGATATTGTCACAAGAGAAAGTATATTGAATGCATTTGCATTGGATATGGCTATGGGGGGCAGTACAAACACGGTACTGCATACCCTTGCAGCAGCGTCTGAAGCAGGCATTCCATTTAAGTTGGAAGAATTGAATGCCTTAAGCAGGAAAACACCCTATTTATGCAAGGTTAGTCCTGCAACAAAATTAGTCCATTTGGAAGATGTCCATCAGGCTGGTGGTATTTCTGCCATCTTAAAAGAATTGTCACAAAAAGAAAACATTTTGCATTTAAACAGACTGACCGTTACAGGAAAATCGCTCGGGGAAAATATTTCTAATGCAACCAATAAAAATGGTGAGGTGATACGTTCTGTAGAAGCCCCTTTTTCTAAAGAAGGGGGTCTGGCCATACTTTTTGGGAATTTAGCCCCAGATGGCGCTATAGTGAAAACAGGAGCAGTGAATGAAAAAATGATGGTTCATTCAGGACCAGTTCGAATTTATGACTCACAGGAAGAGGCTTTAGCCGGTATTTTAAATAATGAGGTACAATCGGGAGAAGTTGTGGTCATACGTTATGAAGGGCCAAAAGGTGGTCCAGGAATGCCGGAGATGCTTTCACCAACAAGTGCAATAATGGGCATGGGACTGGGAGATAAGGTTGCCCTAATTACAGATGGTCGTTTTTCAGGAGGAACACGAGGGGCTTGTGTCGGACATGTCTCACCAGAAGCAGCTTCAGGAGGTCCTATTGCTCTCGTGGAGTCTGGAGATGAAATTACCATCGATATTCCAAACCGGCTGATTCAACTAAATGTTTCTGATGAAGAATTAAGAAGCCGAAAATCGAATCTTAAACCGTTTAAACCCAAAATTACACACGGGTATCTGGGGCGATATTCCAGAATGGTTACCTCAGCAAATACCGGTGCAGTTTTACAGTAATATGGATAGTACTATGAAAAGTAAAAAAATAACTGGAGCAGAAATCATATGGGAATGTTTGATAAAGGAAGGGGTTGAGGTTGTGTTTGGTTACCCCGGTGGGGCCATACTTCCTGCATATGATGCCTTAAATCAATACAGAGGTCAAATTCACCACGTTCTGCCACGCCATGAACAAGGAGCAACGCATATGGCAGACGGGTATGCCAGAGCCAGCGGAAAAGTGGGGGTTGCCATGGCTACGTCAGGCCCTGGTGCTACCAATATGATAACCGGAATGGCCACCGCCATGATGGATTCTTCACCGATAGTTTGTATCACTGGGCAGGTTCCCCGTGCAGCAATTGGTTCTGATGCCTTTCAAGAATGTGATATTACAGGTGCAGTATTGCCCGTCACAAAACACAGTTATCTTGTCATGGATGTGAAAGAGTTGGCGGAAACAATTCGGGAAGCTTTTTACATTGCCCGCTCCGGCCGTCCCGGACCAGTACTTATTGATATTCCGAAGGATGTACAAAATGACACAACTGAATTTGTTTATCCAACAGAATCGATTGTTTTGCCTGGGTATGAAATACCGCAAGAATTGCCGGACGATCAGATTAAAAGCGCACTGGATTTGATTCATGAATCCGAGCGCCCAGTTTTATTTGCCGGACATGGGGTTCTACTTTCCGGAGCATCAAAAGAAATGCTAGAATTAGCAGAAAAAGCCCAAATACCCATTGCCACAACTTTGTTAGGAATTGGTGGGGTGCCGGATAGTCACCCTTTGGTTTTAGGAATGATGGGGATGCATGGCGAATCTTGGGTAAATCAGGCAATTCAGGAGGCTGATCTAATTATCGCTTGCGGTATGCGTTTTGATGATCGGGTTACTGGAAATCTCAAAACATATTCTCCTCATTCCAAAAAAATTCACATTGAAATAGATGCGTCTGAAATAAATAAAACCGTAAAAGTGGATTTGGCAATTTACGGTGACTTAAAAACAGTTTTACGGTCCGTTAATCCTCGTGTTAAATCCCAGAATAGAAAATCTTGGCTTGAACGGATTTCTAAATGGCATCAGGAATCTCAGAGAAGAGATGTATTGAATATAGAATCTCCAACTCTATTAGGGGCACAAGTTGTTCGTGAAATCTGGGAAGGCACGAGCGGTGACGCTGTTATCGTATCTGATGTGGGTCAGCACCAAATGCTGGAAGCACAGTATTATGAGCATAATGAACCGCGAACCCTTTTAACATCAGGTGGTTTGGGGACGATGGGGTTTAGTCTTCCTGCAGCTATTGGCGCAAGCTTCCACGAAAAAAACAGAGAGATATGGGTAGTGGTTGGGGATGGAAGTATCCAAATGACCATTATGGAATTGGCAACAGCAGTTCAGGAACAGGCGAATATTAATATTGCCATTATCAATAATGGCTACTTGGGAATGGTTCGGCAGTGGCAACAATTGTTTTACGAGGCGCGCTATGCTGAAACACCTATATCAAGTCCGGATTATATTGCATTGGCTAAAGCCTACGGACTCAATGGTCAGCGAGTAAATCGTCTGGAGGACATTATTCCGGCAATGAAAAAAGCGCAGAAAGAAAAAGGCCCTTCTTTAATTGAATTTGTGGTGGAAGAGCATGATATGGTATATCCCATGGTCCCGGCAGGAGCTGACCTTCATGATATGATACAAAGGCCTTTGGCTCAAGATAATTCAAATGGGCAAGTACGAAAGAAAAAGGAATCGGTAATAAAATGAAACAAACACTTATAACACTAGTGGAAGATAAGCCAGGAGTTCTTAATAGAATTTCCAGTCTTTTTCGCAGAAGAAATTTTAACATTGAAAGTCTGGTTGTAGGTCATAGCGAAACACCTGGGGTAAGCCGAATGACCATTGTGGCCAATGAGCCGGATTCAAGAAAACGCGGGAATATATATTTTAATCTGCTGAAGCTCATTAATGTGATTGCAGTAAAAGATGTTTCTCATTTACCGACTATTGAACGGGAACTGATCTTTATAAAAGTTGAAGCTGGACCGGAACAGTTGAATGATGTCAATGCTGTTGTAAAAAAGTACGGAGCCAGGATTGCAGACATGGGTGCAGATACTGTCATTATTGAAGCCACTGACAGCGAATCCATAATTAATAGGTTAATAGAAGATCTTTTTCCATTTGAAATTACTGAAATTATGCGAACGGGGAAAATTGCCATGAGAAAAGGGAAAACCCACAAGGTAAGTTCCAGTAAAATAAATGCAAAGGCGGATGATCCTTATTGGACACCCGAACATATCAATACCTATCACAATTAACAAAAAGGAACCCATGAAAGAAATCAATATAAACGGTTATTCGGAAACGATTGTTGAACGATCAGATTTTCCATTAGAATTATGTCAAGACATTCTAAAAAATGAAGTAACAGCTATTTTAGGGTATGGACCTCAGGGCAGGGGACAGGGACTTAATATGAGAGATCAAGGATTTAAAGTTATCCTGGGTTTGCGGAAAGGCCGTAGCTGGAATCAAGCTCTGGACGATGGATGGATTGAAGGCGAAACATTGTTTGAGTTGGAAGAAGCTACACGCCGCGGGACCATAATACAATTCCTGCTTTCAGATGCAGGCCAAATTCAGGCTTGGCCAATGGTTAAATCGAATTTAAAAGAAGGAAACGCCCTTTATTTCTCTCATGGGTTTGGTGTTGTATTCCATGAGCACACAAAAATAGTTCCACCGAAAAATGTCGATGTAATTTTAGTGGCACCCAAAGGGAGTGGATTAACGGTAAGAACACATTTTCAAGCCGGGAGAGGTATTAATGCCTCTTACGCCATACATCAGGATTTTACTGGGAATGCGGATAATCGCTGTATTGCCACAGCTTTTGCCATAGGGTCCGGCCATCTCTTTAAAACATCCTTTGAAAATGAAGTGCATAGCGATTTAACCGGTGAACGATGTGTATTAATGGGATTGCTTCAGGGTGCTTTTCTTGCTCAATATGAAGTGTTGCGCGAGCATGGTCATTCCCCCTCAGAAGCCTACAATGAAACAATTGAGGAAGCGCTTCAAAGTCTGTATCCGCTGGTATCAGAAAAAGGAATGGATTGGATGTATGCAAACTGTTCAACCACAGCTCAAAGAGGAGCATTGGATTGGGCGCCTAAATTTCGAGATACCCTAAAGCCAGTCATTGAGGAATGCTACCAAAAGGTTCTTAGCGGTGAAGAAGCAAAGATTGCCATCGAATCCAATTCCCAGGAAAATTATAGAGAAAAGCTTGAGAAAGAATTAGACGAAATTAATCATCAGGAAATGTGGATTGCAGGTAAGCAGCTTCGTAGCCTTCGTCCGGAAAACCTATGAGTAAATTCCCAAAATGAAATCATATACACTAACCGTATTGCCCGGTGACGGCATAGGACCGGAAGTCATGGGTGCTGCTCTTGCCGTATTAAATGTTGCAGGGGATCAGTTTGGAATAAAATTTGAACTAACAACTGGATTGGCCGGAGGATGTTCTATAGATAAATTTGGCGAACCGCTTACTAACGATGTATTAGAAACCTGTCGTCAGTCTGATGCTGTTTTGTTGGGTGCAGTGGGTGGACCAAAATGGGATAGATTACCCCAAGAGAAAAAGCCTGAAAAAGGGTTATTAAAATTACGAGAAGGGTTGGAACTGTATTCAAACCTTCGTCCCGCAAACATATATCCTGCACTTGCGGAAGCGTCCTCACTGAAAAAAGATGTCATTGTTGGCTCGGATGTAATGGTTGTACGTGAATTAACTGGTGGTATTTATTTTGGAAATCCAAGGGGAAAAAATGAAAAGGAGGCATGGAACACACTCCGATATACATCAGAAGAAGTTGAGCGTATTGCAAAAACAGCTTTCAAAATTTCCGGGAAACGACAAGGCAAATTAACATCTGTCCATAAGGCCAATGTGTTAGAAAGTTCTCAATTCTGGCGAGAAATCGTAGAAAAAGTTCATTCGGAATATCCGGATATTGTCTTGGATGAAATGTATGTGGACAATGCGGCGATGCAATTGGTACGGGATCCAAAACAGTTTGATGTAATCGTAACTCAAAATTTATTTGGAGATATTCTAAGCGATGTCGCAGCTATGATTACAGGGAGTCTTGGTATGTTACCTTCAGCAAGCCTTGGAGAAAAATACGCTTTGTATGAGCCTGTACATGGTACGGCTCCTGAAATCGCGGGGCAAGATAAAGCAAATCCAATCGCGATGATTGGGTCAATTGCCATGATGCTGGATATCACATTTAATCTCCCTGAGGCAGCAGAAAGGGTCAATCGAGCTATTGATTCTACCCTAGATAAAGGATTTCGCACAGCAGATATTGCCCGATCTGAAAAGGATAAAATTATTTCTACATCAGAAATAAGAGATAAAATAATTGAAGCTCTAGAAAAGGAGTCTGATTCAGTTTCATTTCATCAAATGATTTTATAGGAAACCGATTAAAATGAAAGAAAAAATAATCATATTTGATACGACTCTCCGAGATGGAGAACAAGCGCCTGGGGCTTCATTAAATGTATTTGAAAAAGTGGAAATTGCCAAACAGTTGGCCAAGTTGAATGTTGATGTGATAGAAGCAGGATTTCCTGTTTCTTCTCAAGCTCAGTTTGATGCTGTACAAAGGATTGGTGACGCTGTTGATGTCGTGGTGGCGGGATTGGCCAGAGCAGTAGAAGGAGATATTGCTGCTGTAAATACCGCATTAAATAATGCACCCCGATTTCGAATTCACACTTTTATTGGGACTTCAGATGTCCATATCTTAGGAAAGTTTGGGGATGACCGGTATGGAAAATCTTTAAGTGAAAAAAGGAAAACAGTAGTAAAAATGGCAAGGGAGGCTGTTCAGTATGCTCAAACCTTTACTGATGATATTGAATTTTCTCCTGAAGATGCCGGAAGAACGGATCAAAGTTTTTTAGCTGAAATTGTGGAAGTTGTAATTGACGCCGGAGCCACAACAGTCAATATCCCAGATACAACAGGTTATACGATGCCCCAGGAATTCGGAGCAAAAATAGAAGGTTTGAAATCAAAGGTACCCAATATTGAGAAGACCATCATTAGTGTCCATTGTCATAATGATTTGGGTCTGGCTGTTGCGAATTCACTTTCAGCAATTTCAAAGGGGGCGAGGCAGGTAGAATGTACCATAAATGGTATAGGGGAAAGAGCTGGTAATGCTTCTATGGAAGAAATTGTAATGGCGCTAAATGTCCGTTCTAACTTTTGGAATTACCGTACGGATATTCATACTGAAGAAATTTTTAATACCAGTAGAATGGTATCCGGATTTACAGGAATGCTGGTGCAACCTAATAAAGCAGTCGTTGGGGAAAATGCTTTTGCCCATGAATCAGGAATTCATCAAGACGGTGTCCTTAAAAATAAAGAAACCTATGAAATCATGACACCGGAATCTGTAGGGATAGTGAATAATAAAATTGTTTTGGGTCGTCATTCCGGAAGACATGGCCTCTCTGCCAGACTTAAAGTGCTTGGATATGAAGTATCTGAAGACCAAATCAGCCATATTTATGATCGGTTTCTGGATTTAGCAGATAAAAAGAAAGAAATATTTGATGAGGACTTAAGGGTGCTTATGGGGGACGAAGTAGTCGAAGAGAAAGGGTATTACAGTTTGGACTATCTCAACGTTAATTTAGGAACTACAACAATTCCTACAGCAACACTTCGGATTAAAAGCGATGGGAAAATCTTGGAAGAGTCGGCAACCGGCGACGGCCCGGTAGCAGCCTGTTTCAAAGCAATCAACCGTACAATCGGTTTGGAAGAAGACGTAAAGTTGGAGCATTATCAGGTTCGATCTATTACCGGAGGGAAAAGTGCGTTAGGAGAAGTCAATGTTCGCCTCAGGATTAATGATAGTGCTTTTACAGGAAAAGGAATCTCAACAGATACTATCGAAGCCAGCGCAAAAGCATATCTTCAGGCCTTAAACCACTACGAATCCATGAAAGATGTAAACACCGGATTTGAAACCATGTCAACGGTATAACAATTAAGGCAATGACAGGAAAAACTTTATACGATAAACTATGGGAATCCCATCTTGTTCAGACAGATAAGTCCGGGATCAGCCTTATCTATATCGATAGACACCTCATTCATGAAGTAACCTCACCACAAGCTTTTGAAGGACTTCGATTAGAGGGAAGGAGTTTATGGAGAAAAGAGGCAAATGTGGCTGTTCCAGATCATAATATACCGACGAAAAATCGGGAAAATGGTATTAAAGACCTTGTGTCTAAACTTCAGGTGGACACGTTGGAAAATAATTGTCGTTCCTTTGATATAAAAGCATTTGGGATGAATAATCCCAACCAGGGGATTGTACATGTTATCGGTCCAGAACAAGGGTTAACCCTTCCAGGAATGACTATTGTCTGCGGTGACTCCCATACTTCAACCCACGGAGCTATGGGGGCATTGGCTTTTGGAATTGGAACATCAGAGGTAGAGCATGTCTTAGCGACGCAATGTCTTGTCCAACGAAAATCTAAAAATATGCTGTTAAAGGTTCATGGCACCTTGAGGAATGGAGTTACGGCTAAAGATCTTATTCTGTATATTATCGGAAAAATTGGAACCGCAGGGGGAACCGGCTATGCCATTGAATTTGGAGGAAAAGCAATACGAAAGCTATCAATTGAAAACAGAATGACTGTTTGCAATATGGCAATTGAAGCTGGTGCTCGGGCAGGTCTGGTAGCTGTAGATGAAAAAACGATTGATTATGTACAAGGGAAACCCCATGCGCCTAAAGGAGAAGATTGGAATTCCGCAGTTTCGTATTGGGATACACTTCATAGTGATAAAAATGCAGTTTTCGATAAAGTGATTGAGATTAATGGGGATGCAATTAATCCAATGGTTACTTGGGGGACATCCCCGGAAATGGTTACGGATATCAGTAGCACAATTCCACAGAAAAAAAACAGATCCATTGATACTGCACTTAAGTATATGGGCCTAAAAAGTGGGCTACCCATATCCGAAATAAAATTAGATAAAGTGTTTATTGGTTCCTGCACGAATTCAAGAATAGAAGATTTACGCGAGGCAGCTGAAGTGGTTAAGGGCAAACTGAAAGCTGATTCGATAAAACTGGCACTGGTAGTACCTGGTTCAGGTCCTGTAAAGAGACAGGCTGAAAAGGAGGGATTAGACCAAATATTTATTCAGGCGGGATTTGAGTGGAGAGACCCGGGGTGTTCAATGTGTCTTGCCATGAATGCAGACAAGTTGGAACCGGAAGAAAGGTGTGCCTCTACTTCCAATCGAAACTTTGAAGGGAGACAAGGCCAGGGAGGACGAACTCATTTATTGAGTCCGGCCATGGCTGCCGCTGCCGCAATAGAAGGGCATTTTGTAAATATTTTAGATTACAACAATAATTGACCATGGAAAAATTTCAAACATTTACAGGGCTTGTTACTCCATTAAATCGAGCAAATATTGATACGGATGCTATTATACCAAAACAGTTTTTGAAATCGATTCACAGAACTGGATTTGGACAAAATCTTTTCGATGAATGGCGATATCTTGACCAGGGTGAGCCAGGGAAATCCTCCGCACAGAGGCCTCTGAATTCATCTTTTGTTTTGAATCTTCCTCGATTCGCAGGATCATCTATTTTAATGACGGGAGATAATTTTGGTTGCGGTTCAAGCCGGGAACATGCCGTATGGGCATTACATGATTATGGATTTAAAGTGATTATTGCAGAAAGTTTCGCCGATATTTTTTACAACAATTGTTTTAAAAATGGGGTATTGCCAGTTACCATTTCGAAAGGACAAATCCATTCTCTTTTTGCCATAACAGATTCAACTCCTGGTTATGCGCTAACCGTTAATTTGGAAGAACAGTGGATCGCTGATTCTATGGAAACCCAGATATTATTTCAAATAGACGAATATCGAAAACAGTGTTTATTAGAAGGCATGGATGAAATCGGACAAACACTTCAATTTGCAGAAGAAATTAAATCATTTGAAACCGATCATAAGAAAAAATTTCCCTGGCTGTTTAATTCCTTATGAATAAAGAAAAACATTCTAACCCCATAGAATTATTTGACACAACCCTGCGAGATGGAACGCAAGGCGAAGGCGTAAACCTTTCTGTAGAAGATAAACTAAGAATTGCTGAGAAATTAGATGATTTTGGAATTAATATAATTGAAGGAGGTTGGCCCGGAAGCAATCCTAGAGACCAAGAGTTTTTTAAAAAGGCAAAAAGCTTAGACTTAAGACAGGCTGAAATATGTTCATTTGGTTCAACCGCCAGAAAACTGAATGGAATAAATACTGATAAAAATCTTAATGCATTATTGTCCGCTGAAACTCCGATTGTTACTATATTTGGGAAAACTTGGGATCTGCATTCAAAAATTGGATTGGGAATTACAGAATCAGATAATGCAAAACTTATTGAGGAATCTGTAGCTTATTTGGTTAAACAGGGCAGGCGAGTAATTTTTGATGCAGAACATTTCTTTGATGGGTATAAAACTTCTCCGGAATTTGCACTGAATATGTTGAAATCAGCCATGAATGGCGGTGCGAAAACTTTAGTTTTGTGTGACACTAACGGAGGGTCTTTACCGAACGAGATCAAACAAATTACTCAGCTTGTTTCAAATCAATTTAAATGCATCGTTGGTATTCATAGTCATAATGATAGTGGCTTAGCCGCAGCTAATACTCTCATGGCTGTCGAGGCAGGTGCCTCACATGTCCAGGGGACAATTAATGGTGTTGGGGAAAGATGCGGAAATGTAAGCCTGGGGACTGTTATCCCAAACTTGGTTCTAAAAATGAACAGGCAAACAATTGCACCAGTTAAATTAAATAATCTGACGTCGCTGACACACTTTGTTTATGAGGTAATGAATTTGCATCCAGATGATCAGGCACCTTTTGTCGGAAAATCTGCCTTTGCACATAAGGGGGGAATTCATGTAAGTGCGGTAATGAAAGACAGTCGGATGTACGAACATATTCATCCTGAGAGTACCGGAAATCGTCAGCGTGTTTTGGTCTCTGATCTATCCGGCAAAAGCAATATACGATATAAAGCCAGCGAGTTGAATATTAATTCTAGCCATGATTTAGATATTTCTAAAGGAGTCGTGGAAAGGATAAAATCACTGGAACATGCAGGATATCAATTTGAAGCTGCGGAAGCATCATTCGAGCTTATACTGAGGGAAGAACAGGGGACATTTTCTCCCTATTTTGATGTGATAGATTCGCGAGTTCATGTGAACTATGATCAGGTAGGCCATAACAGGGCAGACGCAATGTTGAAAGTATCGGTAGATGGAGAAATTGAACATACAGCAGCGGATGGAGTGGGCCCAGTTAATGCATTAAGCCGAGCATTACAAAAGGCGCTTTCACGCTTTTATCCGGAATTACTATCGGTAAAATTGACAGATTATAAAGTGCGGGTACTTAATGGACAAAATGGAACCAGTTCTAAAGTGCGGGTTCTGATCGAAAGTTCAGATGGAAAAGACAGCTGGTCAACAGTGGGTGTTTCTGAAAATATTATTGAAGCCAGCTGGCAGGCACTTAGGGATAGCCTGAACTACAAATTATTACAGACAAGAGGAAATAAAAATTCACCAGATTTAACAAAGGAAAATTCTTATGCCTAATCATTGCAGCCTGATGTGGTTTAACGGAAAAATTGTTCCATGGGAAAAGGGAACGGCTCATGTTATGTCTCATGGTATTCATTACGGAAGTGGTGTTTTTGAAGGCATCAAATGCTATTCAACGAAAAGAGGCCCAGAAATCTTTCGATTAGAAGATCATATTGACCGGATGTTTGCTTCGGCGGAATTATATCAAATACCAATCCCATTTTCAAAAGCAGATATTGTTGATGGATGTTCGGATTTGGTCGCGGCTAATGGCGTAGAGAATGGTTATGTGCGTCCAGTGGCTTTTTACGGGTATGATACATTAGGGGTCCACCCGAATCACTGTCCCGTTGAAGTGGCTATTGCTGTTTTTGACTGGAAAGAATATTTGGGTCAGGGTGCCCTTGAAAATGGTGTAAGGGTTACTGTTTCTCCATGGAGAAAATTTCATTCCAGTTCTCTTCCCACGATTGCAAAAGCCAATGGACAATATTTGAATTCAATGCTGGCAGCAAAAGATGCAAAATCTAAAGGGTATGATGAAGCACTGCTCCTCAACCAGGAAGGGACTATTGCAGAAGGAGCAGGTCAAAATATATTTCTAGTTAAAGATCATGTATTATATACCAACGAGGAAGATTCTTCGATTCTGATGGGAATTACACGGGATACGATACTGGAATTAGCGAAGGAAAAAAGGATAGATATAAAAATCGGGCGTGTCTCACTAGGGCAACTATTCCAAGCTGATGAAGCCTTTTTTACGGGAACAGCCAGCGAAGTCACGCCTATTTGTGAAGTGGATAAGAGGGAAATTGGTCATGGGAAGCCCGGACCGATAACAAAAGATTTGCAGAAATCTTATTTGGACATCATTTATGGAAAAAGCGAGGGGTATGATCGCTGGCTTTATTATGTAAATGATCAGCTAAATGCTTCAGACCAAGAAAAAAAGAATGGGCAGATTTCTAATATTCAGAAAAAACAAAAAGTCTAAAATTAATTTCCCAAAATTCTGTCGATTTTTCTCGCAGAAGTTACGATGGCCTTAATCATAGCTGAACTAAACCCCTGATGCTCCATCTCATTTAAACCGGCAATTGTAATTCCCCTCGGGGTGGTGACTTTGTCAATTTCAGATTCGGGATGCTTTTCAGATTCAATCATGAGAGCAGCAGCTCCCTTTGCAGTTTGTGCTGCAAGACGAAGGGCAACTTCTGCATGAAATCCGATTTCAATACCTCCTTGAGACGCAGCTCTTACCGACCTAAGAAAAAAGGCCAAACCGGAAGCACATAATGCAGTGGCGGGAGCCATGAGTTCTTCGCTGATTTCCATTGTTGTCCCCAGGCTGTCGAAAAGAGCTTTAACTTTTTGAAGAGATTGTTTGTGGTGAGTATTTGCAGAAATACACGTCATGGATTCACAAATGGCAATGGCTGTGTTCGGCATAATTCTAATCGCTGGAAAAGTGGTCCCCATAATTTCTAATATAGTTTCAATACTTATTCCAGTTACAGTGGACCCTAAAATTTGGCTATTGGGGTCAAAACTACCCTTAATTGAATCCAATACATTTTTAAGGTCTTTTGGCCCTACGGATATAATGACCAGGTCTGCAGATTTAATGGCAGTTCCATTGTTTATTGTTGTAATAAATCCTTGTTGTTTTATTGCGGAAAGGTCAGTGTTCTTTCTCCGGGTTAGTGAAATCTGTTTAGGTGAAAATTGTTTGGAATGAACCAGTCCTCTGGCTATGGCAATTCCCAGTTTTCCGGCACCCAGAATGGCAATTTTATTCATTTGATGGTCACTCATTTTTACCTCTAATTTTAATTTTTTTATCGTGAATAAAACTTAATTCGTTATTTTGGATTTTACGATAAAAGCAAGTTTTTCTCTGTGTATGACATGCATTTTCTTTTTCAGGTTTCACTAAATATAATAGTGAATTCTGTTCGCAATTTACACGCACTTCATGCACTTTTAATACATCACCTGATGTGGCTCCTTTTATCCAAAGTTCATTTCGGGACGTACTCCAAAAAGTCGCAATTCCATTCTCCATGGTGTAGTTCAATGCTGTTGTATTGGCGTAGGCAAGTATAAGCACTTCTTTGGTTTCAGCATCTTGGACCACTACGGGGAGGATATCCGCTTCGACTTGAGTGGCTTTTTTTAATTTTTTAAAATCCAGACAAAGGTTCTGGCCTTCAGTAAGTGCATTCATATTATTCAGTTATCCTTATGGAAATTTGGTTTTGGTTTAAATAGTTTTTGACATCATTAACGGTATAGGTATCCCGGTGAAATACAGACGCGGCTAATACAGCATCTGCTTCACCCAATTGAATGGCATCGTGAAAATGGTCTAATGTGCCAATCCCGCCAGAAGCAATTACAGGCACATCCACGGCTCGGCTAATGCATTTGGTTATCTCAATATCGACCCCGGCCTTTGTTCCGTCTGCATCCATGCTGGTAAGCAGAATCTCGCCGGCGCCCAATTCCACGGCTTCCTTAGCCCATGAAACAGCTTCTCTTTCTGTAGGAATCGTTCCGCCATGAGAGTGAACAATCCATGAACCATCCACCCGTTTGACATCCATAGCGAGGATGATACATTGAGAACCGAATTTTTCTGCGCCTTTCGTAAGCAGTGATGGATCTTTTAATGCTGCTGAATTGATGGATACTTTATCTGCACCTGCTTCTAAAATATCGGATATGTCATCTGTGGTTCTAATTCCGCCCCCAACTGAGAAGGGGATAAATACAGATTTAGCGACTTTCCTCAACAATTCAACCACGTTATTTTTCCCTTCTACTGTGGCAGAAATATCCAGGAAGACCAACTCATCGGCGCCTTGATCTGAATATTTTTTGGCCAATTCTATCGGGTCACCTTCCGTGGTGAGATTAACAAAATTCACGCCCTTAACTACTTGCCCGTTTTTTACATCCAAGCATGGGATAATCCTTTTAGTCAGCATGAGACCATCTCCTCGATTGTGATTTTACCTTCATAAAATGCTTTACCGACAATGATTCCATCTATGCCTAAGTGCACCAGTTGTTTTACGGATTGAATGTGGGAAATATTACCCACACCTCCAGAGGCCGTTACCGGGATAGAGGACGATTGTGAAACAGATTTCAATTGTTCCAAATTCGGGCCAACGAGCATTCCGTCGGTGGCAATATCTGTGTAAATGATGCGGGAGAAACCCAATTGGGACACAGTTTGAACCAGATCTATGGCCAATACAGAACTGGTCTTTTCCCATCCCGACACTGCAACGCGGCCGTCTTTTGCATCAACACCTGCAACAAGACGACCGGGGAATTTTTCAATCCATTTCTGGATTTCATTTCCATCAGAAATTAATTTTGACCCCAAAATCAAATCTCGAACACCACTCTCGATGGCACTGGTCAAATGAGGTAATTTTCTTAATCCACCTCCAAACTCAAGTTCTATTCCTGTTTGGGCGATTTTTTTAACAGTGGCTAGGTTTTGAGGTGAGCCCATTTTAGCGCCATCAAGATCCACAACATGGATAAATGAAATGCCCGCATCCAAAAAAGAAAGTGCAATATCAGTTGGATCAGCATTGTAGTCGGTTTTGTGATCGTACTTTCCCTGGGTTAAGCGCACACATTTTCCGTCCATAAGATCGATAGCCGGGATCACCTTAAACATGGGCAAAACGCTTTAAAATATCCAATCCGAAAGCTTGTGATTTTTCTGGATGAAATTGAACACCGAGGACATTATCCATTTGGATAACTGAGGGAAATTGTTCACCGTATTCAGTTGTGCCTACGACAACATTATTGTCCACAGGATGGCAAGCAAAAGCGTGAACAAAATAAGCAAATCCTGAATGGTGTAAAGCAGTTGATTCTCCACTGGGTTGTACATGGTTCCATCCGATGTGAATGGCCCGTGGTGCGCCCTTGATCTTTTTAACTTCTCCTGAAATAATATCGAGACCTTTATGCCGGCCATTTTCCTCACTTTCAGATAGAAGTAATTGCATCCCAAGGCAAATACCGAGTAGTGGTCTTTGGCGACTGGACCAATCTTTTAAGAAAGAGGTGAGGTCCAAATGATTTAGCCTGTCTATGGCCGGACCGAATGCCCCCACACCCGGAAGAATCAATTTATCCATTTTAGAAAGGGTATATGGTGAATCCGATAAGCGAAATGGAATCCCCAAATGGGTGAGGGCATTGGACAGACTGCCCATATTTCCAGCGCCGTAGTCAACAATTCCAATCATAAGGTGCCTTTGGTAGACATGGTATTTCCATCTCGTTGTAAAAGTGCCTTTTGTAGTGCGATCCCTAATCCTTTGAACATAGTTTCAATGATATGATGGGCATTCTCACCATACCAATTATGAATATGTAAATTGATACGCGATTCTTGGGCGAAGGAGCGAAAAAAATGACCCGTCATTGCTGTTTCAAAATTTCCAACACACTCAATGTTGAAAGTGGCTTCAAAAACACTAAATGGCCGATTGCAAACATCCACCACCACACGTGAGAGGGCCTCGTCCAATGGGCAAAATGCATAGGCAATGCGTTCGATAGATGTTGTTTTTTCCCAGGATTGGAAAAATGCTTTTCCCAGAGTTAACCCTACATCTTCTACGGTATGATGCGTGTCAATATCTAAATCTCCTTTGCAGGATAGATTCAAATCCCAACCCGCCCAAAATGCCAGGGAAGTAAGCATATGATCAAAGAACCCAATTCCTGTGGAAACATCAATTTGTTGGTTTCCTTTGATGTCTATTTTGATTTGAATATCTGTTTCTTTTGTTTTTCGTGAGAGTTCAATCATTAGGGTATCTCATATTATTGATGAAGTTTTTCACTGAATCTGTTCTTAAACCATAATTGGGTAATTTCAAATTATTGCCGACAAGGCAAAAGTCCATAGACTGTCCGGACTCGTGGAAATAGTTATGAATTAAATCCATGTCGTCCCGAGTATCTCCAAAAAATAAGGGGGATTTACATCCTAAAAAATTGACCAGTTGAATTAATTTTTCCGGGTTTGGTTTATCAAGTTCAGGGTCATCAGAAACAGCAATGGATTGACAATCTACAGACCATCCCAATATATCGAATGCCAATTGAGCTTCAGCCTTGTTTCTCCCGGTTACGACAGCCACCTGTTGCGGAAGGGAATCAATAAAGGGTGCATCCACCAATGGTTCTTCGGTAAGCCAATATCCATCGATGAAAATGGTTTGGGGATGAAATCCATATAACAGTTTACATTTTGTTGTACCGCCATAGGCCTCCTGGACTAATCGAGTTATTTTTTTCTCGAAACTCCGGTTAAGGTTTTTAACATAGTGTTGTACGCCCTGAATCCCATATTTGGATTGGCGACAAAATTTAATGAAATTTCTGAAAGGGATATCTGAACAGAACTGAATCCAGGCTGCCCCAGCGATGGCGGTATTCCAATCATTATTAAATCCACCAATTTCCCGGAGAATAGACAATTCATTTAGGGTAAAATCAGGTGACCCTGTAGCAATTGATACAGCCTTTAACACTGCTTTTGAAAAGGATTGAGACGTATCAATTAACACGCCATCAATATCGAAAATAAAAGCATCGTATTTCATGATAACTTCTTTAATGTCCGGATTAATTCTTGATTTTCTTGAGGTGTTCCTACGGTGACTCTAACATACTTTTCACACGAAGGATAGTGGGACACATCGCGAATTAAAATTCCCTGCTCACTTAAATATTTAAATAGTTTTTTTGGTCCGACAGAAGATTTTAGCAGAAAAAAATTTGTCGCGGAGGAATATGCGGTAAACCCATTTAGGGTATTAATATCAGTAATAAGCCTTTCTCGAAACTGAATAATTTGATTTGCCTTTCCTTGAAATTGTTCGGTGTAATCCAATATGGTTTTTATGGCAATAGCTGTAGGTGAATCGATATTAAAGGGCAGCATGCATTTTTGAATTTGCTCAGCCAATTTTTCAGACATCATGGCATAGCCTGCCCGGAATCCACCTAAACTAAAAACTTTTGAAAAGGTTCGCGTAATGATAAGATTTGGATACCGAGCAAGAAGAGGAAGGGATGTTTCACCGTAAAATTCAAAATAGGCCTCATCAATCACCACTAGACCATTTGTTGATTGGAGTATAGTTAAAATCAGTTCGGGATTTATGGGGGCTCCTGTTGGAGAATTGGGATTACATAGAATCGTTAAATTAGCTTTTGTAGCCTTTTCAAGAAGGTCGGCTTCATTGTACTGAAAAGTATTAATCGATGTTGAAGTAACTATTTTTACTCCCAGGTGTTCCCCAAGCATCCTGTAAATGGCGAATGTTGGGGAAAGGATACATAAGGTCGAATCCTGGTTTAAAGATGCAGTCACGATAGCTTGTAAAACTTCATTAGAGCCTTTTCCTACGACTATATTATCCGCAGCTAACCCATTGACCTCCGCTATCTTTTCCCGGATGGATTGAGCCGAAAGTTCTGGATAACGATGCCAGGGCATTCGGTTGATTTGTTCAGAAATCTTTTGTTTTAAGTTGAGTGGGATATCCCATGGACTTTCATTCTGGTTCAATTTAATGCGGTAATCTACAGTTTTAACGTGATAGGCCGGCTGGGATAAAATTTCAGGTTTAATCCATGATTGAATATTCATACTATCTCCATACGAATTTTTACGGATTGAGCGTGTCCATACAAACCTTCCATCTTTGCTAAATCACTTACTTTTTTTCCGCTCTTCAGTATGGCGTTACTCGCATCAATCGTGGAATAGGGTACTAAATAGTCCATAACATTCAACGGCCCTCTGAATTTGGCTTGCCCCATAGTAGGTAATGTATGATTTGGTCCTGCCCAATAATCTCCCCAAGCTATAGGGGTATTCCTACCGATAAAAATAGCACCTGCTATTACTTTGGTCACATAATCTGCAGCATTATTGATTTGCAATGAAAGGTGTTCAGGTGCAATCTCGTTGATGACATCCAAGCAAAAACTGAAATTTGGACCAACATAAATGGCACCATGATTTTGAAAAGATTTCAAAACCATGTCTCGGGTTTTAAGGAGAATAATTTTTCTGTCAATTTCTGAACGCACTTTATTTGCAAAATTGGAAGAATTAGTTACCAAAATTGCTGATGCATCTGGAGCGTGTTCTGCTTGGGAAATTAAATCCGAAGCTACAAATGAAGCGTTAGCGCCATCGTCTGCAAAAACCACAACTTCTGTTGGCCCCGCATTCATGTCTATTCCTACAGATTGCGAGACAGCCTGTTTTGCTGAGGATACATACGCACTACCTGGTCCGACTATTTTATCCACAGAGTGGATGCTTTCTGTTCCATAGGCAAGCGCAGCAATAGCTTGGGCACCACCTATGGAATAAACCTCCTTTATGTTTAAACGGTGACACGCATTTAATATCAAATTATTGGGTAATCCTGTTGAGGTCGGTGGTGTGCAAACTGCAATCTCGTTTACCCCTGCCACCTGCGCAGGGAGAACATTCATCAGTAAAGAGGAGATTAGCGGATAATGCCCCCCAGGTACATAAACACCCACACGATTTAATGGTCGCCATTTCCATTCGACTATTGTACCATCTGATTGGGTGAGAGAAAATGGTTTAGGAATTTGTTTTAAGTGGAATGAGCGAATATTTTGGATAGCTCTTTCGAGAATATCATATAGGGACTTCTGTTGGTTTTTTATGGATTTAATTTGGGATAAAGGCACTCGGACGGAAGACAATGAAACCTGATCATAATTTTCAGTCAAGGTAATCAGAGCCCGGTCTCCATCCTTTTGGACAGCAGATAATATATGGGAAACATCCGGAAAGGAATATTTCTTTTTTCGTGCTAACCGTTGGTATAAATCTTCTTTATTCTTAATGATTGGGAGCATTAGATGATGACTTTGTTTAGAGGGTATTCAATGATATCCGTGGCACCGTTTTCGATAAGAAGAGGTATAAAATCGCGAACAGTCTTTTCTTCCACTATAATTTCAACTGCAGAGCCAGAGCCATTGGTTAATGAACTGACAGTGGGTTTTTTCATAGCCGGCAGTATGGATAAGAGATTGTCTAACTGGTTTTCAGACACATTCATTTTCAGACCCACTCTGGACATAGCCAATATACTGCTTTGGAGCAGTCGAGAGATGTTGTCTATTTTTTTTCGTTTCCAAGAATGAGAATATGCATTTTTGTTGGCGATAAGCCGTGTGCTGGATTCCATAATAGTTTCCACAATTCTCAGTTTATTGGCTTGTAGAGACGAGCCCGTTTCGGTCACTTCAACAATGGCATCCACTAGGATTCCCGGTTTCACTTCTGTTGCCCCCCATGAAAATTCTACTTTGGCATCAATACCATTTTGTTTTAAATATTTTTTGGTGATTTTGACAACTTCAGTACTGATTCGTTTTCCGTTCAGATCTTGTACAGACTGAATATCTGAATCTTCTGGAACCGCCAATACCCACCGAACGGGCCGCATATATGACTTCGCATAAATGAGTTCACAAACTTCAATTACATCAGATTCATTCTCTTCAATCCAATCCTTACCAGTAATACCTGCATCAAAAATACCCTGCTCCACATAGGTAGACATTTCCTGGGCACGTATGAGCAATGCTTCAATCTCCGGGTCATCGCAATAAGGCTTATAAGCCCGTTGGGACACAGAAAAGTTCCACCCAGCCTTATTGAGGAGATTAAATGTGGTTTCTTGTAGGCTGCCTTTTGGCAAACCCAGATTTAATATTTTTTTCATAATGATTCTTTATTTGTAAAAAAAAACCTCCGGGGGTTTCCCGGAGGTTTTAAAAGATTGTTATCACAACGAATTAACTACACACCGGGGTCGCCCTTGCTGAGATGATGATGAAATGGGTGATGTGTGTTGTTAAGCGTCATTTCGGTAGGGATATTAATGATTGATTAAATTTATACACAAGAATTTTTTTATAGTTTGATATAATTATGAAATTTAAATTGAAATATTATGGTTGATTGAAGAATTGGTGTCGTAGAATCATATAATATTTCAGATTGAAATACAAATCAATAACGGGAATTTGTATCTCAATAAACAAATAGGATTAAATAGTTCGGAAAAATTAGAAATGGCAGACCGCATAAAACAACCAGGTTTATCAAAACACTTTGAAACATTAAAGTCTTCTTCAATAAGAGAAGCTGCAAATCTATTGGATTCGAGGGAGGACCATCATGAAATCACGGTCATAAATATGGCGATTGGGAGTGTGACTCTACCCATGCATCCCGCAATGATTAATCGGCTTCACACATTGGGAGACTCAAACGGCCCTTTTGCACAGGGGGTGGTTCCTTATACCCGCACTCGAGGCACAGATGAAGCAAGAAATGCCTTTATCCATTTGATGAAGTCCTCCGGTTTAGAGACTGAAAATCTGCACTGCCAAGTGACAGAAGGAGCCTCTCAGGCTATGCAATTAATATTAGCAGGGATTTGTGGTTTGCCGGGGACAGAAGAAAAGCCGCTTTTAGTTCTTGATGCCACTTATACCAATTATATGGCTTTTGCAAAAAGTTCAGGACGCCGAATAGTTCACGTCACAAGACACCTTTCCAAGGAAGGAAGATTCACACTTCCGGATATGACCGAGCTGGAAGTTATTATTGAAAAAGAAAAACCCGGTGGTATATTGGTCATCCCGTTTGATAATCCCACCGGCCAGCATATGAGACGGGAGGATTTACTTAAAATTGCGCGTTTATGCGTTATCCATAATCTTTGGTTAATCAGTGATGAAGCTTATAGGGAACTCGTATACACGGATGGTTTGCTCTCAAGCATTTGGACTATTTCCGAAACAGATATACCCGGAATTTTTGGGCGGCGTATTGGGATAGAATCTGCATCAAAAATCTGGAATGCTTGCGGATTGAGAATTGGTGCTATAGTAACCGATAACAAATCCTATTTTGAAAAGTCTGTATTCGAAAATATGGCAAACTTATGTGCCAACACGATTGGGCAGTATATTTTTAGCGCTTTAGTCCATGAATCATTTAATGATCTTCAGAGGTGGTTTGGTAAACAACGGGCATATTATAAAAAAATTATAACACGGTTTGTTAGGGATATTCAAAATGAAATTCCGGGGATAATTGCTTCTCGGC
Source organism: uncultured bacterium (assembly GCA_964549275.1). Lineage (GTDB taxonomy): Bacteria > Fidelibacterota > Marinisomatia > Marinisomatales > TCS55 > CAZJUP01. Next base: position 81,280 of record CAZJUP010000001.1, read on the forward strand.
CGGATGCAGCAATGTATACAGTGCTGGATGTCAGAGATTTGGTTGATGAATCCTTTCAGGTTTCAGACTTCGTCCGGTATTGTGCAGAAAAGGGGAATGTAAATTTGGATGGGAAAGGATATACTGTGTTGGTATCTCCCATGGACGGATTTTATAACTCTGGCTCCGGCGGCCGTACCCAAATGAGGATTGCCTTTGTGGACCCTCCGGAACTTTTAGAAAAAACACCAAAAATAATTAGGGAGTTACTCAGAGAGTTTTTGATTCAATAACAAAATAATTTTTCTGAAAAGTTTTTATTGACACCCTATGTAACTAAGGCTTAAGCTTTTGTGAAGCAATTACTGCTATTTGACAATTCAGCACCGGATTTTATCCAGAAAGGTGGAGGGATCAGGCCCTGTGAAACCTTAGCAACCTAATTCGCGCAAGGCGAAAAAAGGTGCTAATTCCTGCCCCCGTGGCATACGGGGGATAGATGAGAGCTGTGACGCTGAAATGTCATGCTTTCCCTGAATATCATCCTATTACTCACAATCACTCTCTTACGGTGTAGACCATCCTGATTGAGAACACATCATCCCGTTCCATATCCGAAAAAGAGAGAAGCCCTATAGGGTTAATTACATTCATAACCATAAGGCCCTCTTTACCCATTTCCGGAATGAATCCGCTCAAATTGTCTAAAGCAGCCAAAATGGTTGCTCAAAAAATGACAGGCTGAATGTCCCGGTGTATCACGATCCCCTTTAATGGGAATCCGTTGGAAATTCCAATGGGCATTATAATTCCCATTGATCTCATCCAATCCGGCAGATTTCGCTGGGGCTTCATTAAAAATAAACAACTGAAAACAATGAAAAAAATCAATTACTAAAAAAAGAAAAGGAAATAAATATCATGAGTCAAAATTATCAATTTGAAACATTACAAGTTCATGCTGGACAGGAACCGGCAGCGGGAACAAATGCCCGGGCAGTTCCTATTTTTTCATCAACATCCTACACCTTTAATAATACAAATCACGCTGCGAATCTTTTTTCGTTAAAAGAATTCGGGAATATTTATACCCGAATAATGAATCCAACTACGGATGTATTTGAGCAACGAATTGCTGCATTAGAGGGCGGAATTGCAGCATTGGCAACTTCCAGTGGCCAAGCGGCACAGTTTCTTGCACTTCAAACTTTAGCAAAAGCGGGAGATAATATTGTGTCTTCCAGCTATTTGTATGGTGGAACGTATAATCAATTTAAAGTCTCATTCCCAAGACTGGGCATCAATGTAAAATTTGCTGATGGGGATGACCCGGAATCGATTCGATCATTGATTGATGACAAGACCAAGGGGATCTACCTGGAAAGTATTGGTAACCCAAGATATAATGTACCCGATTTTGAAGCCATTTCTAAGATTGCGAAAGAAAATGGAGTGCCTTTAGTGGTGGATAATACCTTTGGGATGGCAGGGCTGATCTGCAGACCCATTGATTATGGTGCTGATATTGTAGTTGAATCAGCAACGAAATGGATCGGAGGTCATGGAAACACCATAGGAGGTGTTATCATTGATGCAGGAACTTTTCCTTGGGATAATGGAAAATTCTCTGAGTTCACCGAACCATCTTCGGGATATCATGGATTGAAATTTTGGGATACATTTGGCCCCAACGGAGTCTTAAGTGCAAATGTTGCATTTATTATTAAAGCTCGCGTTGAGGGGCTAAGGGATTTTGGACCTTGCCAGAATCCTTTTGGTTCGTTCTTATTGCTTCAAGGATTGGAAACGCTCTCTCTTCGAGGACAAAGGCATGCAGATAATGCCTTGGCTTTAGCACGGTGGCTTGAAAAAAATAAAAAAGTCGAATGGGTTAGCTATGCTGGTTTAGTGAGTCATCCCTACCACAATCAGGCGAAAAAATATTTAACCAATGGATTTGGTGGTGTTCTGTCTTTTGGAATTAAAGGTGGAAAAAAAGCCGCTAAAGCATTTATTGAATCCGTTCAGTTGGCAAGCCATCTTGCTAATGTAGGAGACGCCAAAACACTGGTGATCCACCCTGCTTCTACGACTCATGAACAGTTGACAGCTGAAGAGCAAGCGGCATCTGGTGTAACAGACGAATTAATTCGAGTATCTGTCGGAATAGAAAACGTGGATGATATTATCACAGATTTCTCTCAGGCCCTTTCAAAGGTCAAACAGAATGGGTCGATTTAGGAAGCGAAATCCATGGGACAAATTTCGGAAAAAAATGGTTCACGAAATGATGGGCGACCTGTAAATACAGATCGCCCATATCCTAATGGCTTTTCGCATGAGATTCTGATTTTAAACTTAATGCCGAATAAAATTGAGACAGAAAATCAGTTTTATGGCCTATTTGGGAAATTGGATTCTAAAGTTGAATTGACCTTTTTAAGGACAGCGACCTATGAACCAAAAAATACATCGAAGTCCTATCTTGATAACCATTATAAAGTGATCTCCGAACTTAATTTGGATCAATATGATGGTTTTATCTGTACGGGATCACCTGTTGAGACGCTTCCCTTTGAAGCGGTGGAATACTGGAATGAATTACTGCAGATTTTTGAACGAATTCATCAGCATGAACTGCCGGGTTATTACATTTGCTGGGGAGCACAGGCTGTTTTGAATTATCGTTATGGAATTCAAAAAGTATTATTCCCCAAAAAACAATTTGGAGTCTTTGACCATTCCCTTATTGACAGCCCTAATCCAATGATAGAAGGAATTTCAAAAAATGTTCAAATTCCAGTTTCAAGGTATACTGGTGTTAACCGAGAAGATATTATAGCTAATTCAGAATTGGATATCCTTCTTGATTCAAAAGAAGCAGGGCTTTGTTTAATCGCTAACAATCGGTATAACGAATATTACAATTTCAATCATTTTGAATATGATACCCATACCTTGGAAAAAGAATACAAAAGAGATATTTCTTCCGGACTTGATATGGATATACCTAAAAATTACTATCCTAAGAATATCCCAGATAATATCCCTGCTAATTGTTGGGAATCGAATGCAGTTAAAGTATTTAACAATTGGATAAAAATTATTAATAAAAATCATAGACCTTCAAATTGATTTGCGATCGTCTACTCAAGATGAACAATTGGAAATGATAGTTAAAATAGACTTAAACTCTTCGCCCCCGCGAAAAGAATAAAAGGCAATTTTGAGGATAAAAAAGTGTCAGTAAAAATATTAAAATTTGGTGGTTCTTCCATCGCCAGCGCAGACCGAATTCGTCATGTTGCAGACATTATTAAAAATGTGACTAAAAAACGAAAAATTGGAGTTGTTGTTTCTGCTTTGGGAGGAGTGACGGATTTGTTGATAGAATTAGCCCATTCTGCCGTCCAAAAAGAATCTTGGGGGAATATGTTCCAATTGATTGAAGACAAACATTCCAATTGTATGGACATTTTGCTTCCCAAGGATAAGGTTATTCGAAATGATATTGACGAATATCTTAAAGAATTAAACCTGGACCTGTCTTCCTTATCCGGACAAAAACAGATTTCTGAAAAATCTCTTGATAAAATCCTTTCATTTGGTGAACGCTGTTCATCAGCTATTCTCGCTCAATATCTGACCCAAATTGGTCTTCCGTCAGAACAGTTAGATGCAAGAAAAGTTATCGTTACAGACGACCATTACGGAAACGCATTTGTCCATTATCAGAGGTCTTTTTCCCGTATTCGGAATTATTATCAGGGTCGGGAGAGGACTCAAATTATCACGGGGTTTATCGGAGCCACTGAAACGGGAGAAACTACAACACTTGGCAGAAGCGGCTCGGACTATACTGCGGCCATTTTCGGAGCAGCTCTCAATGCTTCTGCTATTGAAATATGGACGGATGTAAGTGGAATTCTGTCCGCAAATCCAAATCTTGTTTCAGACTCAGAAACTGTGGCGAGGTTAACCTATGAAGAAGCCATGGAATTAGCCCATGCAGGAGCAAAAGTTATATTCCCACCTACCATGATCCCGGCTTTATTTAAAAGCATACCTATTCGTATAAAAAACACGTTTGAGCCGTCTCATCCAGGCTCACTCATAACAAAAGACCGAAAAAAAAGAGGAGAAGTTGCAGTCGGTATATCTTCGGTATCGGACGTTGCACTGGTTCGACTACAAGGAGCCGGCATGGTGGGAATGAAAGGATTAATTGCACGGATATTTACTTCCTTAGCACAAGAAAATATAAATATTATTTTAGTCTCTCAAGCATTCAGTGAACATTCTATTTGTTTTGCCATTAATCCGGATAGGGTACAGAAAGCAGAAAAAACTTTAGAGAATGAATTTTCAGAAGAGTTGAAACAACATAATATTGATAATATTAAAGTAGAAAAACACTTGTCATTAGTGGCAGTTGTTGGGGAAGGAATGCGACATACCCCGGGTATCTCTGGGCGGGTATTCAATACATTGGGACAAAATGGTATTAATGTCGTTGCGATTGCACAAGGATCTTCTGAAAGAAATATTTCATTTATTGTGGATGATAAGAATATTCATTGTGCCTTGAATGCCCTCCATAAGGAATTTTTTAAATCAAGAGTCAATACAACAGATGTTTATCTGGCTGGAGTTGGAACAATCGGTAGCGAGCTTCTCTCAATTATACAGACACTCCAATCTTCTTCCATCAGGGTTCGGGCGGTTGCATCCAGTAATAAAATGCTATTAGGAAGTGCCCTGCCCAGTTGCGAGACCTTCAAGGAAGAATTAATGAACTCGGGAGAAATATATCATCCAGAAACCTTTTTATCTTTTGATGTTGAAAATCCAAATCCTAAAATATTTGTGGACTGTACAGCGAGCGAATCTTTAGCGAAAAATTATTTAAATATTTTTGAAAAAGGATTTTCAATTGTAACGGCCAACAAAATTGCCAATACACTCGATCAGTCCTATTATGCTGGTTTGAGAAAAACAGCTGCGGAAAAAGGGGTGAAGTTTAAGTATGAGACAAATGTTGGGGCAGGGTTGCCTGTGATACGCACACTGCGTAATCTTATAAATACTGGTGATGAAATCATTAGAATTGATGGCATTCTATCCGGAACGCTTAGTTATTTATTCTCTAAATTTGATGGGACTATTCCATTTAGTAAACTGGTAGAAAAAGCACGGGAAAAAGGGTATACCGAGCCGGACCCCAGAGAAGATTTAAACGGAATGGATGTAGCAAGAAAAATCCTGATTTTAGCTCGGGAAACTGGTGCAATATTGGAATTAGAAAATATTACTGTGGATTCTCTATTACCGAATGGAATAGACCCCACGCTGACTGTGGATGAGTTTTTGAAAGTTTTAGTATCAAGCGATGGAAGGATTAAAACAAAATATTTAACTGAAAAATCAAAGGGAAATGTCTTAAGATATATTGGGTCATGGGATGGAAAAAATGCCAGCGTTGGTCTCAGAGCTGTAGGCCCGAATCACCCATTTTACGGGCAAAATGGACGAGAAAATTTTATCATGATTCAATCTAAAAGATACAATGAAATTCCTCTTGTTATTAAAGGACATGGTGCCGGGGCGAGTGTTACTGCTGCAGGTATCCTTTCAGATATTCAATCCTGCACAAAAAATAAAAAATGAATAAAAAAATAAAAGTAAGTGTTTTAGGTGCCACTGGTATGGTTGGCCAAAACTATTTAAGACTACTCCATAATCATCCCTGGTTTGAGGTTGTTGATTTAGCCGCATCTCCCCGATCGTCAGGAAAATCCTTTAAGGATGCTATAGGAGAAAATTGGCTTATGCCCGGAGAAATTCCTGACAATTTAAAACAGCGAAGCGTCCGTGATGTTAAAGATTTAGACTCAATCCCCGAAGAGGTTTCCTGCATTTTTACTGCGATGGATCTTCAGAATAAAAATGAAACTAAAGCGCTGGAATTCTCTTATGCAAAGTCAGGATATCCGGTTATCAGTAATAGCAGTGCAAATCGGTGGACGGAGGATGTTCCCATGATCATACCAGAGATAAATCCAGAGCATGCGAATATTATTCCAATTCAACAAAAAAACAGAAATTTACCTGATGGCGGATTTGTTGCAGTAAAACCAAATTGTTCTATTCAATCTTATCTCGTTACTTTGGTGGCACTTGAAAAAGCTGGCTTCCCAGTGAACCGAGTTCAAGTGACTACACTTCAGGCATTATCCGGTGCAGGGCAAGCTGGGATAACATCCGAAGAAATGAAAGAGAATGTTGTGCCTTATATTGGTGGGGAAGAAGAAAAAACTGAATATGAACCCTTAAAAATTTTAGGTACTGTGACTGAACAGGGAATAAAAAACACAGACAGAATTTCAATATTTGCCACATGTACCCGGGTACCTGTTATCGATGGACATACCGCGGTTGTTCATGCTCACTTTAAAGGAGAAATCCCTTCATTAGAAACGTGTAAATCCGTTTGGAATAAATTTGAGGCTATCCCCCAGGAGGCGAAGCTCCCTTTAGCCCCGGAACATCCCATCATATATTTTGAGGAGGAAAACCGCCCCCAACCCAAACAAGATAAAGATATAGAAAAGGGAATGGCCGTAACGGTAGGGCGGTTAGTTGAAGATAAGTTTTTTGGTGTGCGGTATGTCGCTCTGTCTCATAATACAGTCCGTGGAGCAGCTGGTGGAGCAATTTTAATGGCAGAATTGTTGGTAAATAAAGGATATATCCATGGCAAATGAGTCCCTAAAAATTCGGGCAACTGCATCAGTGGCAAATGTATCTTGCGGATTTGACTGCATAGGGTATGCCATAGCAGACCCCGCGGATGTTCTTTCAATTACAAAACAGGATAAACCTGAAATAACCCTTACTCTATCAGGAAAAAATTCGGAGACTATCCCCACCCAAGCTGAAAAAAATACTGCCGGGAAGGCAGTTTTATCTCTCCTGAATATTTTGGGAAGTAAACAGGGGTTTAGGATTCACATCGAAAAAGGCATCCCGCCTGGCAGTGGAATCGGATCCAGTGCAAGCAGTGCTGTGGCGGCAGTAGTGGGGGTTAATAAGATATTAGGACAGCCATTAAAACAAGACGAATTGCTTGTCCATGGTATGGCAGGGGAGGAAGTGGCGTCGGGGAGCTTTCACGCAGACAATGTTGCACCAACCTTGTTTGGAGGGATGATCTTGATCAGAAGTTATGAACCTTTGGAGGTGTTAAGGTTACCGGTTCCGGAAAGTTTGTACAGCACGGTTATTCTTCCGGATTTTGCTGTTAATACCTTGGATGCTCGCCGTATGCTCCCCAAACGTGTTCCCTTAAAAGCTGCAGTCGAGCAAGCCGGAAATTTAGCCGGATTTACTTTAGGACTCCATGAATCAGACTTTGGATTATTAGGAAGATCTATGGTAGACTTATTTGCAGAACCGATTCGTTCTGAACTTATCCCGGGGTATCATGCTGTGCGTCAAGCTGCTTTTGACTCGGGAGCCATTGGTTGTGGAATCTCCGGTTCAGGCCCCTCCCTATTTGCTTTATCTGATTCCGAAGAAAAAGCAAAAAGTATAGGCCTCAAAATGAGGAATGCATTTAAAAAAGTCGGTTTGACGAGTAGGGCTTACAGCGCACCCATTTCAACTCAATCTCCGAAAATAATAGGGTGAGGTTTGAAGTTTTACAGCACCAAAAACAAAACGAGTTCTGTATCGTTTAAAGAAGCTCTTTTTAAGGGGTTGGCTCCTGATGGAGGGCTGTATATGCCTGAATCTATTCCAGAATTAGGAGTAGAATTTTTTCAGTCTCAAGAAAATTATCCACAACTCGCTGCGGGGATGATTTATCCTTTTGTTCGTGAAGAGATCTCAAACTCTACACTCCAGAATATTGCAGAAAGCGCTTTTTCATTTCCTGTACCTATTGTTGAATTGAATAAGGATTTTTCAATTTTAGAACTATTTCATGGTCCAACCTTTGCATTTAAAGATTTCGCTGCCCGTTTTATGTCCAGAACCATGGCGTATTTTCTCGAACAAGAAAACAAAGAGTTAACACTTCTTGTTGCCACATCAGGTGACACGGGGAGTGCCGTAGCTCACGGCTTTTTTGGAGTGGAAGGCATCCATGTTGTTATTCTCTATCCATCGAAAAGGGTAAGCCCTTTTCAAGAAAAACAGCTTACAACATTGGGCGGTAATATTACAGCGTTAGAAGTAGAAGGCAGTTTTGATGATTGTCAGCAACTGGCGAAAGAAGCCTTTCAAGATGTAGAATTGAAATCGAAGAAATTGATGAGTTCAGCCAATTCAATCAACATGGCAAGGTTACTGCCGCAATCCGTCTATTATGCCTGGGCCTGGAAAAAAATAAAAGCAGAAGGCCCTGTTGTTTTTAGCGTACCCAGTGGAAACTTTGGGAATTTAACTGGAGGATTATTGGCCAAAAAAATGGGTCTACCTATAGAAAAATTTGTTGCAGCAACCAACGCAAATGATGTGTTTCCAAAATATTTAGATGGAGGAGATATTCAGACTCAATCGGCAAAACATACCCTGTCCAATGCCATGGATGTGGGTATCCCCAGTAATCTGGAAAGAATTCAGGAATTGTACAATCGAAATGTTATTGAAATTCAAAGGGATATTGAAAGCTGGAGTTTTAGTGATAAAAACACGACTGAGATGATTTACAACTCAAGAAGAAAATGGAACTATATTCTGGATCCCCATACAGCCGTGGGATTTCTCGGGTTAAAAAAATATTATAACAAAACGAAATCAAAAGCAAAGGGGGTTGTCCTGTCTACGGCAAATCCCGGAAAATTTTCAGATATTGTTGAACCCATTATTGGAAAACACCTAATCTTGCCCCAAGACCTTAAACGAGCGATTGGTAAAGAAAAAAAATCCATATTGATTTCGAATCAATTTGAAGATTTTAAGGAACTACTTCTTTCAGACCAGACAATTTAGACAAAAAGATTTTTGCCAAATTTGATACTAACGCCTTCCATAAGGGGATTGTACTTGGCGCTGAATGCTCATGGTGATACTCAATAACAACCTATGTGTCGGCGTGAGCATGGAAGAACTAAAGACCTGTAAAAACCCTTAGCTGAAATCAATTAATTTATTTACTTTTTTGTATTCAAATTATAAAAGGGAACTCAGAGAGCATGACAAAATTATCTAATCGCGGATCGGAAAGACGCCAGAAAGAAAGACGAAATGGAGGAGATCGGCGTAAATCAACCCATCCGGTTGAAAACGAAAGACGTATATTAGAGGACCGTCGAGTTGGAGAAGATCGTCGTTCCGGAAAAGACCGCCGGGAGAACAGCTGAAATTTTTGAGAAAAATTATTTTCAATTGTATCCATTAATATTTAAGAGAGGGAAATAAAATGGTAGATAAAGCCGAAAAACTGGATTATACAATTCGTGAGCTGAAATCAATGGTTGGCCAGGAATTAGGCGTTTCTGATTGGATTGAAGTCACTCAAGAAAATATCAAAAAATTTGGGCTGGCAACACAAGATATGGACCCCTTACATGTGGATCCGGAGTGGGCAAAAGAAAATGGACCATTTGGGACAACAGTTGCCCATGGATTTTGGACTTTATCCATGCTGACTTATTTTAGTCACCAGCTTAAGTTTTGGCCAAGGGAGGTAAAATATGCCCTGAATTACGGTCTGAATAAAGTAAGATTTATCGAACCGGTGTTGACAGGTTCCAGAATTCGCAATAGGGCAATATTGAAAAAAATAGTTAAAAACAGCCATAATGCTTATTTATTTACCACTGAAAATATAATAGAGCTCGAGGGTTCTGAGCGTCCGGCTTTGGTTGCGGAATGGCTGGGTTTAATGGTGTGTTAATCGTTAAGATATTCTTGGAATATTGATGATACTCATATACTGATCTTTTGCCTCATTTATATATTTCACCAAAGCTTGTCTCTCTCTAATTATATTATACATGAGATTTCGCTTTCGATAAAAAATAGATAAAAACCGAAGATGCTGTCTGTATTGCCTTACCCTGTGAATATATTTAAGAACAAAGTTTCCACTTGGAATTAAAGTTAGACTGTAAACTATAGTCCAAACTAGGCTGTCCGTAAAAAGTGCTACAGTTGAAATTTCCAGTGTGTAAAAAATTAGAAAAATTCCAGTGCCAGCCAATAATTTTGTTGGAGCAATTTCCGCTTTAGCTCTGGCAAAGTTCTTCGCAAACCATCGCGGAAATTTATACGGTATAACATTATTGATTAGCCCATAGATATAGAACGGGAATCCGAATATGATAAATGCTACGGCCTTAATTCGTTCCGAAGTTGAGGCGCTTTTTGTTGCAGGATTTAGGTATTCATCTTTCAATTTCAATCGATCCAAGTGATGTAGATAGCGATGCAGCATATGCTGAAAGATTTCTACTTTATCCGGACGATTTTCGAAATACCATTCTACAGCGTTTACCAATCCTTTGGTTACCGAAAATTCATCGATTTTGTTTTCGGTATCCATTTTTAGGTCCATCATTAATTCTTTTTTATAGATGAGTTCCAGCGCACTGACAATTTCTTCAACGGCTAAATCTTTCAGGTTTGTCGTCAGATTAGACAAAGCAGTTTCAATTTGGTCAGTTAACTGATGGACAGTTTCATATTCATCTTGGAGGTAATCCAATTTATATTGGGAAATATGTATCGGTTTCCCAAATCGAATAATCACATCACTTCGAAATTTCACGGCATTGGAATATGAGAGCCCTACGGGTACAATGACGCTGTTTAAGGACCAGTTATTGTTTGCTTCTGCCCCCAATCCGATTCTCGCAGCACCGGTTTTAATTTTACTTAATGTTCGGTCCCCGGTTGATATCCCTTCGGGGAATATCAGAAATGCGCCCTCATTTTTTAAAATGTTATATCCTTTGGAAAACGCATCCACATTTTTTGCTGTTTCTTTTGGGTTGTCTTGCCGACGATAAACCGGGACAAGTTGTAGTTTGGTTAAAAACCATTTAGAAATGGGATGGTTAAATAAAGTTGCTTTTGCAAAAAAATGAAGTTGTCGTTGGCATGCTTGACCCACAATCAGAGGGTCCATCATTGTGTTGGGGTGATTGCAGGCAAAAATGACAGGACCACGCTTAGGAATATGTTCAGTATGTTGGGAGGAGATTCGGTTGAAAAAAATTCGAATTCCCGTAAGAGAGATTAGTTTAATGAAGAAGTATAACAATAGCCGCTTCCTGTTACTGACTAGAAGTTAATGAGAATTTGATTCAGAACAAATTTTTTGAATATTAAAAGGAGTGGGGTCAGGAATTTCTCCAGAATAGATCATTTTCTGGAGGAGCAATGCGGAGAAACTAATTTTTTTAGTGTATTCATAATGATTAAATCGGGCTTGGACTTCTGGAGATTGAAATTGTATACAATAGCTTGGGAGATGGTTTAATACAGTTTTTGATTTTTTCAGAAGTGTCAGATTTTGTCCTTCATAATAATAAGATGGGTTGAAGGCTTCATCCCAGTTAGGGTTTACATAATTTCTAATATCAAAGTGAGAATTTAAAATCCATTTGGAGTCTACTTTTTTTAAAAGCGGATGGTGTCCCTCACAGAGATCAATACCAAAAAGAAGCCCTTGGAAATTGGCCTCTAAATCCGCAAAAGAAAAAACCCCTGAAGCATACCGACCTAATAAATTTTGTTCTCCAAAAATGCCCAACCTGACAGCTTTTTCCATCGCAGCAGGAATAGATTCTCCTTTTTCAATCAGTGAGGTATACCGTATATAATATAAATAACCGGAACCCGTAAAATGTGTCAGTTTATCGATTCCGGTTAGTATTCCGTTTATATTGATAATTTCATCAATCATTTTGTCCAGACTTATAGATTGGCCTTTTTCAAAGATGGATGAACCTTCTTCCCAATATATACTTTTCCGAAAAATATTTTCAGAAAATTTTGTCTCTTTAGGAAACTTATCTACCCAGTTGGTCGATTTAATCCGTTTTTCAAGCGGTCCATTAAGGGTAACACCGAAATGCCTGAGTGTGGAAGCGGCTGCCGTTTGACAACTGCAATCTTCTGGGAGTTTTTGAAGGGCAACCTGAATTTCATGGTTGTAATACCAGTTTAATTTATCGGAAGCATCGTTTAATGGATGCCCCCAAACTAAATAGGGGTCCACCTCGCCGGCAAAACACGGAATACTGAACAGAATAAATGTTACGGTTTGCCGGAATAATATCATAAGCTATATCTTTATTTTTCGGAAATAATCTCACTTTTAATTTCTTCTATCCAGGATAATTGTTTTTGACTCTTAGGATTGCTATAGGAACATTGTTCATCCAAGGGACACGCTGAACACCGAGGGCAGATAATATTGGCAGGAGATTCTAAAGCTGTATTAATCCATCCGATATTCAGAATACTTCCGGCTGATTGAATTGCAGATTTTATAGTATCCGGAATTTCAATTCGATGGTTTTGGTCTAATGTAATATTTTCCAATTTTTTGATCATTTTTTTGATGTCAGATCCATGTGTTTTTAGAAGAGGGAGAAGATCAACCCCAACAGAAATGACGTGAGGATTCCCAGCGGCATCCCTGAGGCGTGTGGCGATACACGCATATAACCTGGAAGGACGATTCACCTCTTTCATGAGCGAAATTTGGGTAAGCGTTTTTTGGTTAGTTGGATGGTCTGCCAAACGAAAAAGAGCCCACTGTCTGCAAAGATCAGGGTTATTGGTCATGGTCCCCCAAGGTAGGGGAATCCCATTGCCTCGATAGACGGCCCGAAGTTTATTCGGAGTGTACACATCAAAGTAATGCCAATGCCGATATGGCGATACTGCCGTCATTCTTCTCATGATAACGGTTGGGGTAAGGTCGACTTGTTTCCCTGAAAAAATATCGTAGGCTTTTCTTGCGAGGAACTGTCTAAAAGGTTGTCGAGGGCAAAGCAAGGCACCGGCAAAAAAACTGCATTCAAAATCTCGCCATGCAATGAGAATATCTTTCTGATTTAACGATGTCGATTCTGTGGGTGCGGGTTTTGGCGAACCACCAAGCTCTCCACCGGTTGCCTGGCTGGAAACCATACCATCTCCTCCGTGGAGAATTTTATGACCAAGGTGATAGGCTAAATCATACTTTAATCGAGCTTCTGAATAGCGTAAAGTTTCATTGATATATACCGTATTGGGATAATCAAAAAAAGAACGAAATTGAGTTTTGACTTCAAGTCCACGGTCAGTAACGGTATTGAACGGATTTTTTTTAAACCATTTTATTTTTAAATCGTGTTGGGCATATAATTCCAGAATATGATTAGACTGAAGTGGAAACCGTTTTTTACTGATTCGGTCTGCAGTCCTTTCCAAATCGGGAAATTGGTTGCGATTTTTCTCCTGATGTGCCCGAATAAGAATATGGGCAAATTGTCGTCCGGAAATTCGAGATTGGGTCAGCAATTCGGGAATGGCGATTTCAAGTAAATCTTTAGAAAAAAGAATTCCCGGCTCAAGTTGCATTCGCTCTAATGCTCTTTCAATGTCTTCAATATTTTCGGTTTTCGGTTGCTGGCGATCATCCAAAAACCAGTTCAAATCTTTTTGAAACACTTTCGAGAATACCTTTAATACATTTTTTGCGGGAGATCGTCTTCCGGTTTCTATTAAACTAAGATATGAGATAGAGGGGGCATTGTGGGTATCAATTTGGATACACCGAGTTGCTAAGTCTTCCAGAGTCATTCCAGATTGCTTTCGTAACGAACGGAGTTTAGACCCTAAAAAGTGAACATTTGTAATAGGATGGTCGATTGATTTCATGGTTATTCTTTTCTGTGAATTTTACAATGTAAAATTTTCTTGTAAAATTTTACATTAAAAAGATTAGATTGCAAAGTATTTTCTGTTGGACTCAAAATGGAAAATAAACTTATTTAAGAATTCAAAGTCAGGAAAGAATATGGAATACCCCAACGCCCTCGGTTTAAAAATAAACGAACGATTCTCAGGAGAGAATTATGAATTTGCCAATAGAAATGCGTCTTCTTCTGTTGGGATTATAGCCCCTGTCAATGAATCATTTGAAGAAATACTCACACCGGATGCACTCCATTTTATTGCACAATTAGAACGTGAATTTCGAGTTCGGAGAAAAGATATCCTTAAAAATCGAAGTCTTCGCCAGAGAAAAATAGATGAAGGAGAAATGCCGGGATTTTTGAAAGAAACTAAATCAATCAGAAGAACTGAATGGAAGGTCAGTCCTGTTCCTCAAGATTTAATGGACAGACGTTTGGAGATTACGGGTCCGGTTGATCGAAAAATGATTATTAATGCTCTAAATTCGGAAACCAAAGTGTTTATGGCAGACTTCGAGGATTCCTGCTCACCAACATGGGAAAATATATTGAACGGGCAGATTAACCTCAGAGATGCTATTCATAAAACCATTTCGTATGTCCATCCTCAAACTGAAAAAGTCTATACTCTCAATAAACAAACAGCAACCTTGATGGTTCGTCCACGGGGATGGCATTTAAATGAAAAACATGTTATCTTGGATGGAGAACCTGTTTCTGCTTCACTTTTTGATTTTGGGCTATTTTTCTTTCATAATGCTAAATCTTTGATAAATAATGGTTCCGGGCCATACTTTTATCTCCCAAAATTGGAAAATCATCTCGAAGCACGATTATGGAATGACGTCTTTTTAAAAGCTCAGGCTACTTTAAATATTCCAAAAGGGACAATTAAAGCAACGGTTTTAATTGAGACAATTTTGGCTGCATTTGAAATGGACGAAATCCTATACGAACTTCGTGACCATTCAGCGGGACTGAACTGTGGAAGATGGGATTATATATTCAGCTTTATTAAGAAATTTCGTAATCATTCGAATTATTTGCTCCCCGACAGATCTGTAGTGACCATGGATCGTCATTTTCTCAAATCCTATGTGACCTTACTGATACAAACCTGTCACAAAAGGGGAGCCCACGCCATGGGTGGGATGGCTGCGCAAATCCCCATTAAACATGATCCTGAAGCAAACCGAGAAGCCATGGATAAAGTTCGAATGGATAAAGAGCGTGAAATGAAAGCGGGTCATGACGGAACTTGGATAGCTCATCCTGGACTGGCCCCCGTGGCATTGGAAGCCTTTCGGGGAATGGTTAATGCCAATCAAATAGATAATCACGGAGAAGATATAACGATAACTGTTGAAGACTTATTGAAAGTTCCAAGCGGAGAAATAACAGAAGAGGGAGTTCGACATAATATACGGGTAGGCATTCAATATGTTGAAGCTTGGATTGGCGGGAATGGGTGTGTTCCTCTTTATCATTTAATGGAAGATGCGGCTACTGCAGAAATTAGTCGGGCCCAACTTTGGCAATGGCTGCACTACGGAGCAGAATCGAGCAATGGAAATGCACAGACTTTAGACCGATTTAATCAATGGGTATCAGAAGAATTAGCGAGGGTACAAAAAGAGGTTGGAACTACACGATTCGAATCCGGTCATTATCAGCAAGCTGCGGAAATGTTTTCCATGATGGTCACACAAGATAAATTTGATGAATTTTTAACAATACCGGCGTACCAATACATTTAATCAATTCTTTAAGGAGGCAAGGAATGAACCCCAATGAATACAGACAGTCGTTTGAACAGGATATCCCTGATAAAAAAATAAAATGGAATCCTGAAAAAATAAAACCCGGGACAAAGGATTTCCGTGAAGATCCTCCGGTAATGGTGAGGAACCGTTTTGAACAAGATGTTCAGGAGGTGAAATGATGGGGCGGTCGAGTCAAATTGATACCTTAAATCAGGAATGGGAATCAGACCCAAGATGGAATGGAATTGTACGCCCCTACACAGCAGAAGAAGTGGTGGCATTAAGAGGATCCGTTCAAATCGAATACACTTTAGCTAAACGGGGAGCCGAAAAGTTTTGGAATGATTTACAGGGAAACGAAGTGGTTTCAGCTCTGGGGGCTTTAACCGGGAATCAGGCTATTCAGGAAGTTCAAGCAGGACTAAAAGCAGTATACTGTTCTGGTTGGCAAGTAGCCGGAGATGCCAATACGGCAGGCTCAATGTATCCAGATCAAAGTTTATATCCTGTGGACTCAGTTCCAAAGTTGGTTGAAAGGATAAATAATGCACTTCTTCGAACGGATGAAATTCACTGGGTGAAAGAGGATGAAAACATTGAATGGGTGGTCCCCCTCATTGCGGATGCAGAAGCAGGATTTGGTGGTAACCTGAACGCGTTTGAACTCATGAAAGCCATGATAAAAGCAGGAGCTTCAGCTGTTCATTGGGAAGATCAACTCTCATCAGCGAAAAAATGCGGACATATGGGAGGCAAAGTATTGGTCCCCACTCAAGAAGCTATAAATAAACTGGTAGCGGCAAGGCTGGCAGCAGATGTGATGAATGTTCCTTCTGTAATCATCGCCCGTACAGATGCCAATGCGGCAAAATTAATTACCTCAGACCATGACATGAGAGATAGAAAATTTGTTACAGGAGAGAGATCGGGAGAAGGGTTTTATTATGTGAATCATGGACTCGACCAAGCGATTGACAGAGGTTTATCGTATGCCCCCTACGCCGATTTACTCTGGTGCGAAACCGCTAAACCCAATTTGGATGAAGCCAGGCGCTTTGCTTCAGCTATACATGATAAATATCCCGGAAAACTTCTCTGTTACAACTGTTCTCCGTCATTTAACTGGAATGCTAACTTGGATGATTCAGAACTAAAAACATTTAGAGAAGAGTTGTTTCGAATGGGGTACAAATATCAGTTTATTACCTTGGCCGGGTGGCATGCTCTCAACCTGAGCATGTTTGAATTGAGCCGGGCGTATAAGGAAGAAGGTATGTACGCCTATTCACAGATGCAAAACCAAGAATTTGATATGGAGAAAGAAGGATTCAGGGCAGCCAAAC
Source organism: uncultured bacterium (assembly GCA_964549275.1). GTDB lineage: Bacteria > Fidelibacterota > Marinisomatia > Marinisomatales > TCS55 > CAZJUP01. Next base: position 98,284 of record CAZJUP010000001.1, read on the forward strand.
ACCAGACTTTTGTAGGTACAACCTATTTTGATGCCGTACAGAATACTGTTACATCAGGGAAAGCATCAACCGGGGCTATGGAAGGATCTACAGAAGAAGAACAGTTCATGGATTTGGTCCCGTCAATTTCCGAAAATTTGGAGCACCCCTCGGCACAAGCCTAAACTGTATCCTCACGTCAGCCATAAGACTTCACCTCGCAATAGTGGGGTGAAGTCTTGTAAAAATATTTTCGTTTAAAATTTATATTTTTTGCAGAAATTGACAGAAGAATCCGAGTGTTAACTTGGTTAATTGACCTTGATTACTGCCCTTGTATTAACCAGAATTCATGTGTATTTAGGGCGGTATGTGGTTACACGATTCTTGGAGCAGACATTGTGGTTTCCTGTGAGATTATGTTAATTTCTCCCAGGCTATTTCGCGCATAACCATAATTTGAATTAACCATTTTCAACAATATTATTCATGTGAATCAGGGAAAAAAAGTAGGACTTGTTTTGGGGTCCGGTTCTGCCCGAGGATGGGCACATATTGGAGTATTGGAAGCGCTAAAAGATGAAAAAATCCCCGTTGATTTTATCGGTGGAGCCAGTATCGGTGCTTACGTGGGCGCTGTCTTTTCCGGCGGAGGATTAGATAGTCTAAAACAATTTGCCCTGGCCATGGATTGGAAAATGGTCATGTCTTATATGGATGTTGTTTTCCCCCGTTCGGGCTTTATGGATGGGAAGAAAACCGGAGAATTATTTTCGATGCATACCAATATTAAATTTTTCGAAGATCTTCCTATTCCAATAAAAATGGTCTCTACGGATATGAAAACGGGCGAAAGAGTGGTCTTGGATAAAGGGGATCTTATTTCTGCAATTCGAGCAACATGCTCAGTCCCTGGAGTATTAACACCCTTTAAACAGGACGGAAGGTGGCTTGTGGATGGTGGATTAGTGGACCCCAATCCTGTTGGATTGGTTCGGGATATGGGAGCACAATTTATTATTGCAGTAGATTTAAATACTGGGTTAACCTCAAGGTATAATAAAAAGAAAAAGAAAAAACCAATTCCGAATAAAATACTTAAAGAAAGAAATGAATTGGTTAAAAAATTGATGGCTCCATATGACCAGGCAGGAAAGATTGTTCGGGAAAAAATTGGACAATGGTTTAAGCGAACAGAAACTTCTCCTCATATTATGGACGTTTTGGGTGCATCCATGGGTATAATGCAGGAGAAAATATCCAAAACTAATTTTAAATTGGATCCCCCGGATATCCTGATTCGACCCAGATTAGCCGACTTAAAAATGTTTGACTTTGACCAAGCTGAACGGTCAATAGAAGAAGGATATCGTCGTACAATGGAACAAATGAATGAAATCAAACGCGGTTTACAAAATAATTAAATTTGGTTTCATTAAGCGAAAGGGACAAAATATTTTCCCTGAATCTCCCTGATTTAAATAAGAAATTAAAAGTATGAATGAAAAAATAGACCAGATATTTACTACACAATCTTCGCATCGTTTTTTTGTGGGAAACACATCTGCAAAGGAACGGAAGGAAAAACTTAGACGAATGCAGCGTTGGCTCATGGAACATAAAAGGGAAATTCAACAGGCGATGTACAGTGATTTTAAAAAACCGTCTCCGGAAGTAGATTTATCCGAAATCTGGGCACTTGTTACTGAAATTCGTCATACCCGGAAACATCTAAAGCAATGGATGCGGGCAAAAAAAGTTCCACCTACCCTGGCCATGGCGACCACAGAAGCATGGATTCAGACTGAACCAAAAGGTGTCGTGCTCATTATTGCACCTTGGAATTTTCCGTTTAATCTCACTTTAAGCCCCCTTATCTCCGCAATAGCTGCAGGAAATTGTGCTGTCATAAAACCCTCCGAACTAACCCCGAATTCGTCTGCCTTGATGGGCAAAATGATCCAAGAATTATTTGATGAAAATGAAGTGGCACTAATAGAAGGGGATGCCACTGTGGCTGAAGCTCTGTTAAATAAACAGTTCCACCATATCTTTTTTACAGGGAGTCCGAAAATCGGCAGTATTGTAATGGAAAGAGCAGCAAAAAATCTGTCCACGGTAACATTGGAACTTGGAGGAAAATCCCCAACAATCATTGATGAATCTGCAAACATAAAAGATGCAGCAAAAAAGATTGCTTGGGGAAAATTCCTGAACTGCGGTCAAATTTGTCTAGCTCCGGATTATGTTTTAATTCAGGAAAAGATAAAAGATAAATTTTTAAGTGCATTACGGTCTGAGGTGGATCGCCAGTTTAATAAAGATATGGGATCTGTACAATCGTCTCCTGATTATGCACGGATTGTGAATTCTCGACATTTTGAAAGATTGAAACACGTATTGGATAAATCGATTGAAAGTGGTGCAACAGTGGTTATGGGTGGTGAAATTGATGCTTCTGAAAACTATATTGCCCCCACTGTACTCACAAATATATCTGAAGAATCTCCCATTATGTCCGAAGAAATATTCGGCCCTCTGCTTCCCATTATTCCTTATGGAGATCTGACAAAAGCAGTGCAATTTGTCAACAGTAAACCAAAACCGCTGGGATTGTACATTTTTAGTAACCGGAAGAAAAATATAAACCGTATCCTAAAGGAAACTTCAGCAGGTGGAACCTCAATCAATGATGTTATTATGCATTATATGCATTTGAATTTGCCATTTGGTGGGGTCAATACCAGTGGATTTGGACGATCTCACGGTTATGCTGGATATTTAGCTTTTTCGAACGAACGAGCAGTGATGAAGCAATCTCGTTTCAGTCCAATGAAGTTGTTATATCCTCCCTATACACCGAGAGTAAAACGGCTAATTAATATGGTATTAAAATATTTATAATCCATGAACAGAATAGTTGAGATAGCTTATGGACAGTTCAAACTGGTACTGCGGTGAAAATAAATTATCATAACAGCTGGGGTTTTGTAAATGGATTCTGATTGAAAAAAATAAAAATCTATATTTTCCCAATACTTTTCTTATTTGCACTATTCGGTCAATCTAACGAAAAACCAAAAGGACTTGTGATGGAAAAAGTGATAAAAACTGACGAAGAGTGGCAATCCTGCCTATCACCAGATGCTTATCGTGTATTGCGGGAAAAGGGGACAGAAAGGGCTTTCACTGGGAAATATTATAAGCATCAAGAAGAGGGAACTTACTGCTGTGTTGCCTGCGGGAATGCATTATTCGGATCGGATGCAAAATATGATTCCGGTTCCGGATGGCCCAGCTTTTACCAAGCATTGGATAAATCAAAAATCGTTGAGAAACAGGATTTCTCACTTGGAATGGAGAGAATCGAGATTTTGTGTGCCAATTGTGATTCTCATTTAGGTCATGTTTTTCCCGATGGACCAGATTCCACTGGTCTTCGCTACTGTGTAAATTCAGTAGCACTGGATTTCAAAAAGAATTCTGAGTAAATACAAACTCAGAAATAAAATATTTCCGCTCGATTACCGAGAAAGTTTGAACCCGCTGAAGGATAAAAATCCCGTAATGGCTACGGCAATCCATCGAGCCGTATCAGGCAAGGTGTAACCGGCAATTATGATTTCATCTCCGGCAATCAGAGTAATGAAATGAACGAGGCAGACCAGTCCCAGTAGGATTCCTGTCATCAGGCTGTATGTTTTTGTGCTCATGAGTAAGGATACCTGCTTTCATCATGCAAAACAAGTATAAATTCCGCTTATTGACAAATCATTTTTGTCTTAGAACTATTCCGTATTAATTTTGACCAATTCAAAAATCAATATAGGCAACCATGACCATTCAATTAATGATGTTTTTATTAGGCACCGGATTATCTGTGTGTGGGTTATACGCTATACACAAGCTCATCATAGCCGCTGAAACCCACGAGAATTAATTCTCTTATAATCCCAAAAATTTTATAGATAATCCCGACAGGGCGATAATTAACCCTGCCAGGGCATGGGTGTATTTTTCAAACTTGCCCAATCGCAGATGAATCATTCCTTTGGAAGCAAATATAACAACCAAGACCATGGTTATCACTGTGGTTAGGCCGAAAGAAAGAGTGACCAAACCCACCTGCCACCAACTACCCTGAGCCGCCGGGTACATAAGCAGAGGAATTAAAGGTTCGCAAGGACCCAAAACAAAAATAATAAACAAAGCCCAGGGTGTTATTTTTTTTGGATCTCCATGAAGATGGGTATGGTGACTTAAATGGTGATGAGAGTGGTGATGATAATCCCCGTTGTGGTCATGATCATGGGTATGTTCACCCGCACGCAATCCAATACGAATACCCCAAACCGCATAGGCGGTTCCAAAACCGATAAGGAGCCAACTTGCGATATCACCTCGTAATGCTTCAACCGATTCCAGAAATCCCACCGCAAGGCCGAGGCTGATGCCAACAAAGCCTAAAATTACAGACCCAAGGACATGACCAATCCCACACACGGTTGTGACCCATACCGTTTTATGGAAACTCCAATTCCTGGAGCGCCTCATGAGAATAAAGGGTAGATAATGGTCTGGGCCGATAATCGTGTGGAAAAACCCAATTGATGCTGCTGTGGCAATTAAAATTTGAATGTCCATCTTTATAATATCAACAAATTCTAGGTAATTGCTCCCCAATGGGCATATCAATAATCCGTTTTGCCCCTAATTTTGTTGTCATGGCTACAATTCCGGGATTTTCTTTCACCACTTCACCAATAATTACAGCATCTTTCCCGAAAGGATGATCTCGCATGGTTTTAAGAATAGACTCAGCATCTTCCTCGGCGACGGAAGCTATAAGCTTTCCTTCATTAGCCACATATAAGGGGTCGATGCCCAAGACTTCACAAGCACCTTTCACATCTGGTTTTACAGGAAGAGTATTTTCGTCCAAAAGGATTCCCATGTTTGAAGAGCGGGCAAATTCATTCAGAGTCGTTGCTGCTCCGCCACGGGTTGGGTCTCTTAGTGCGTGAATATTGTTACTAACTTTGAGCATGGATCGAATAAGTCCGTTTAAGGGTGCTGTGTCACTTTTTACTCTGGATTGGAATGAAAGACCCTCTCGGCTGGTCATTACTGCCATTCCATGGTCCGCCAATGTGCCGGATACAATAATTTTATCTCCCGCATTCAATTTCGAAGATGAAATTTCAATATCGGGTTTTACGATACCAATCCCCGTTGTATTGATAAAGATCTTATCACAACTTCCCCGGTTGACCACTTTGGTATCCCCGGTTACAATAGTAACATTGGCCTGTTTGGCTGCGGCCTCCATGCTGATTAAGATTCGGTGGAGTGTTTCCATGGGAAGGCCTTCTTCAAGGATAAACCCAACACTAAGAAAAAGCGGTTTTGCACCGCACATAGCCACGTCATTCACCGTTCCGTTAATAGCCAATTCTCCAATATTACCTCCGGGGAAGAAAATAGGGTCTACGACAAAAGTATCTGTAGAAAAAGATAGTCGCCCGCTTGGGAAATCCAACACCGCTTGGTCTTCCAGAGCGTCGAGTGTTTTATTAGAAAAACGGGGAAGAAATAGGGTGTCAATTAAATCATTGGAAAGCTTTCCTCCGGCACCATGGGCCAGTTGAATCGTGGAATGGTCTAAAATTGGCAAAGGGCAGTTCAAGGTGTCAATATCCATGGCTAAGGCTCTGTTTTCTGGCTTAATGCGAGATTAATTTCCTTATTTAATTGGTGAATTATTTCTTTGCTGGAACCGATGTGAACCCATGAAACAATTCCATGTTTATCAATAACAAAATGGGTAGGAAATCCGGAGATTCCTAATACATTAATAAAATCGGCCCCTTCTACACATTCATAAAGAAATGATTTTTCTTTTAAAAAGGATTTGATGGTGAAAGAATCATTTAAGGCGGGTGCAATAAAAACAACATCGTTGGTTTTTGAAAAGTGACGTACCAATGTATTCAAATCGGGAATTTCTATTAAACAACCCCTGCACGTGGTAAACCAAAAGTTCAATACAACAACCTTTCCTTTCAGAGAATCAGAATTGAGTTCAAGTCCATTAGAGGCTACAAAACTATACCCCGGAATTTTTTGTCCAACCCAGTTTTTTTGGATAGTTTGAATTGGTGTTTTATTCCCAAAAGCAATGTCCATTTTTTTCAATTGGTTAATTGATTCATCGGGGAAATGTCCCTTTAATTCGTCATACGATTTATATATCAAAACAACCTTTTTTAGGCCATCATCATCCATATTTGAAATAGCACCGTAATTTTCTAAAACAGTTAACCGAATCGCTTCTTCCGGTGTAATCACTTGACCTCCGGCCATTTTATAAATCGCATTGGGATCTATTTCTTTTATCCCTCCTACTTGGCTGAACAGGATTGAAACAAAACAGTAAAGAATGGTGAGTCTTTTCAATTTACTCTAATTTCCGTTTTTAGAATTCTAGGCTCATTTTTACGTAAATCTCGGAAATAAATATATTTTGAATCACGTCCGATTGGTATTTCCGGTAATTGAATTTCACCAAAATATTTCTCTAAATCTCTTGAATAAACCTGGCACCAAAATTTATCACCACTTTCTAAAACTTCCCGATACAAAACACAAGAATAGATTCTATGTTGAAATAAATCAATCGTGCGAGAATTTCGAAGCATCCATTCCTGATATGATTCATTATCTCTGTCAAAGTCCCAATAGCCAAAATTGGGATTCTTTTCAAAACTGCCTAAATGATAGTGTTCTCCTTGCACACCTTTGTTGCCCACAAATTCTAAATTGAGATTTAATTCTCTGATAAAAGGTGAGGTTGCCACAATATAAAAAAGACTGCTATCGATAATAATTGATTTTGAGTAACACCAAAACATTCCACCGCCATCATAACCGGGTCCAATTGCTCCACCTATATTGATAAACTCTGTTTCTGGATATTTATATTTTGCAAATAGCAACTGTTGTTCTCCAATCCACCCATGGCCAGAAACAATACACATACTATCTGGGAGATTGTGAACATTATATCCTCTTGGGTAAAACTTTTTCTTTTCTTTAAAGTCCCATTTTTCCATCTGAACTATTTTCCCATCCTTGTCAAAAATGAGAAAATCTGTCGTCATTCTAAAATCTTTATTATCTGTATATATTTCGCCTATAATTTTTTCATTGGAAAATAGATGTAAACTACTTCTATCAGTATTATAATTAACAAAGTTGTGGGTATAAAATTTATTAGGTGTTGTATCAAATATTTTCTTCCCCTTTTGATTAAATCCTACAATTTCTTTTCCGTTTCCTTTCCAAATGTAAATATTCTTGTTATCTAAAAATGAGAATGATGAATAGTCGAGATTCAAAAGTTCAGATTCAGCAATCTCCCAAATTCCGGTTTTTATTAATGATAATCTTCCATTTTCAGAAGTAGAAAGTGTTCCGACAAAAACACAGCCCGACATAAAAAGAAAAAGTAACATTGAAATTGTTTGTATCTTTATAATGGAAGTTTTCAATGGATTTTAATACTTCTCTAATTGAACAAGTAGTACATCCCGAGATTAAAACAATTCCAATATTTCAAACGGGTGTTCGGTGGTGAATTTGAATATTATCATTAGTTATAAAGTTTGTGGTGGGCTATAATTTTCTGTCTATACATTTGATCCGGACAAAAGATAAATTATAGGGGTTGTCTATCAAATTTTTTTTCGGAATTAATAACAACATGCATAAAACACCTATTTTTCACTTTAGTCAATCAATTCATTCGTTGATATTTATAGTAAGCTGAACAAGCCCCTTCGCTGGATACCATGGTGGCCCCTAGAGGTGTAGTCGGTGTACACTCTTTCCCGAAGGCCGGGCATTCATGAGGTTTTTTCAAACCCTGAAGGACAACCCCACTGATGCAAAGTTCTGACTCTTGTATTTGGATATTTTCGACCTGAAATTTTTTTTCTGCATCAAAAGCTTTATATTTTTCGCTAATGGACAATCCGCTTTGTGGAATTTTTCCAATACCTCGCCATTTTCGATCCGTCACAGTATATACTTCTGAAATCAAGTCTTGGGCAGACCGGTTACCTTCCCGTTGAACGGAACGCAAATATTGATTTTCAACATCATATCGACCTTGTTCCAATTGTTGGACAACCATGAGAATGCCCTCTAAAACATCGACGGGTTCAAACCCGGTGGGTACGATGGGGACCTTATATTTTTCTGCAATGGGTTCATATTCTTCCCAACCCATTACCGTGCAGACATGACCGGCTGCAAGATATCCCTGAACTCTGTTTTTTGGTGATGAAAGCAAGGATTCCATTGCGGGAGGAACCAGAACATGGCTGACTAACTCACTAAAATTTGGAATACCTTCTTTTGCCGCTGTGTGGATAGCCATGGCATTTCCCGGAGCTGTGGTTTCAAATCCTACGGCAAAAAATACCACTTCCTTTTCTGGATTATTTTGAGCGATTTCTACTGCTTCTAGAGGAGAATAAACCGTTCGAACATCTCCTCCTTCAGATTTGACCATAAATAAATCTTTTTCGCTCCCAGGGACGCGCAGCATATCTCCAAAACTCGTAAATATTACATTCTCCATTCCGGCGATTTTAATGGCTTTATCGATAATTTCGAGTGGTGTGACGCAAACAGGGCATCCTGGGCCATGGACTAATTCCACTTCTTTTGGCAATAACTGGTCGATTCCATTTCGGATGATTGAATGGGTTTGGCCTCCGCAAATTTCCATGATAACCCAGGGGTGAGATACTGTTTTGTGAATCTCATCCAGAATTTTTTTTGCAATTTCAGGATTGCGAAATTCATCCAGATATTTCATGATTTTGCCTCCTGGGAATCCTCGGAATCGGGCAGAGGGTTCCCGTACAAATCCAACCCTTCTTTTGCCGCTTCGTCGGCTAACTCTTCCCAAGCCTCGTAGGACTTCATGGCTTCTTCTTCATTGATAACTGAAATGGCGAATCCCGCATGGACAACAGTATATTGTCCGATTTGGATATCCGGAATATATTCCAGGCATGCTTTGTTTATCGTTCCGCCATAATCGATACGCCCCATTTTGAGCCCGTTTTCCTCAAATATTTCCTTAACTTTTCCCGGGATAGCTAAACACATAGTGCCTCCTTTAAATGCTGTCTTCCAACTAAGGCCTGTCCCAGAGCAATTCCTCCATCGTTTGTTGGTACCTGTTCATGGGTAAAGACCGTGAATCTAGATCGTCTTAAACCCAAGATTAAAGTTTCGAATAATAATGGGTTTTGAAAAACACCTCCGCTCAAAACCACAGTGTTTATTCCAGTTTCTTTTTTGGCCAAAAGACAAATATCATGAAACAAATTTACAAGTGTTTTATGAAATCGTCCCGCCAGTCTTGAAAAAGGCTCGTCGTTTTCGATAGCTTTGACGATAGAGTGAAGAATTGGAGCAATCATCATGATGACGGGTTTGGTTTTTTTTGATATAGAGAATTCAAATGGTGGGTGATTTAAATGGTCTGCCGCCTGCATAAATTCAATAGCAGCTTGTCCTTCATACCGGATGGTTTGCCGACCACCACACATGGAGGCAACAGCATCGAAAAGTCGACCGCAGCTTGAGGTTTGAGGACTGTTTATATTTTTGGTGACCATTTCAACAACAGGGTTGAAATCATGTTCATCTAAAAAGGGGAGAGTCGGGAGATGGTCAAATGTGGTTTGCAGATAACTGACTGCGGTTCTCCATGGAGCTTTTATGGCGGCATCTCCTCCGGGTAAAGGCAGTGGCTCGAAATGGGCGAACCGGTTAAATCCCGAATAATCTCCGATGAGAACTTCTCCTCCCCATATTGATCCGTCCGTCCCGTATCCGGTTCCATCCATAATCAATCCGATAACCGGTTTTGATAATTGATGTTCTGCCATACAGGCTGCTAAATGGGCATGATGATGTTGAACCGCAAACAGGGGAGGACCCTGTTCATTTGCCCATTGTGTGGAGAGATAGCCTGGGTGTAAATCATGAACAATCATTTCCGGTTTTGTCTCAAAGATTTGTTGAAAATGGTCGATGGTTTTTTGAAAAAATGTATAGGACTCAAGATTTTCAAGATCACCGATATGTTGGCTCAAAAACGCCAGGTTATCCTTCAAAAGGCATACTGTATTTTTTAATTCTCCTCCTACAGCTAAAATGGGTGGTCCTGTTGAATTGACGATTACAGGCCGGGGAACAAAGCCTCTGCTTTTACGAATAATCCGCTTTTTATCCGCCAGATGAATCGTAATGGAATCATCACTCCGAAGGTATATATCCCTGTTATGAATCAAAAAATAATCCGCAATACCCTTAAGTCGGTTAAAAGCTTCGCTGTTTTCAATACAAATAGGTTCCTCGCTTAAATTTGCGCTGGTCATGACAAGGGGAGGTAAATCGTAATGAAAGAGAACATGATGCAATGGTGTATAGGGGAGCATAACTCCTAATCGATCATTCCCCGGGGCAACATTGGAAGCAATCACTTTGTCATTTTTTCTAATGAGCAATACGATTGGATGTTGGATTGAAAGGAGATCTTCCTCTTCCTCTTTGGAAATATTGGCATAGTGACGAACAGTGTTCAAATCCTTCATCATGAGGGCGAGGGGTTTTTCTTCCCGGTGTTTTCGTTGGCGTAGTTTTTGAACCGCCGATTCATTTGTTGCGTCCACGGCGAGGTGGAAACCACCCAATCCTTTTATGGCTATGCAATGACCGGTTTTAAGTAACGATGCAGCCTGTTCAATTGGATCTTCCGTTGGTAAATACTTCCCGGTTTCACTGGTTAAACGAACATGAGGACCGCATTCGGGGCAGGCATTCGGCTGAGCGTGAAACCGGCGATCCGACGGATTATCATATTCTGACTGACAAGCGGAGCACATTTTAAAATCGGCCATTGATGTAAAGGGGCGATCATAAGGGATGCTGTTAATAATTGTAAATCGAGGACCGCAATTGGTGCAGTTTATGAAAGGGTACAAATAGCGCCGATCGGCGGGATCGAAAACCTCATGAAGACAGTCGTTACAAACTGTTACATCAGGTGAAATAAGTGTAGCTACTTTTGTAGTACTTTTTGATGGAAGGATAGAAAAGGATGGTTCTCCATTGGCAGGAATAATTTCCTGCTCTATTTTAGTTATTATGGATAAGGGGGGACTGTCCTCTTCCAGTGAAGTGATAAATCTATCTAAAAGGACACCAGACCCTTCGGCTTCAATAGCAACTCCGGATGCTGTATTGGTAACCGTGCCGGTTAGGCCCAGGGTTTTAGCCAAATTAAATACAAACGGGCGAAAGCCCACACCCTGGACGATTCCATTTACAGAAATTCGTTTTCTTTGGCGAAAATCAGTCTTTAAAGGTTGCCTTTCAGCCATGTCGTCCAATTATCCATTCCCTCCCCAGTTGTTGCAGACAATTCAAAAAATTTCAAATGATGATTTACAGCCAAAGCCGCTTGCCTGCAGTGAGCGACATCGAATTCAACATAAGGTAAAAGATCAATTTTATTAATAATGCAGATTTCTGCAGCATCAAACATTGTAGGGTATTTATACGGTTTATCATCTCCTTCAGTTACACTGATTATCACCACTTTTTTTGCTTCACCCAAATCAAACAAGGCCGGACAGACAAGATTCCCGACATTCTCGATAAAAAGGAGTGATTTTTCCTCAGGGTTCAGCTTTTCAATGGCATGGTGAATCATTTCTGCATCCAAATGGCATCCTGTCCCCGTATTGACCTGAATAACCGGCACTCCCGTGGAATCAATCCTGTTTGCATCTCTGAGGGTTTGCTGGTCTCCTTCAATAACCGTTATGGGGATGGTTTGGCTTAAACTATGAATGGATTTTTCTAATAGAGTTGTTTTGCCGGATCCAGGGGAACTAACCAGGTTGAGTGTAAATATTTTTTTGGCTTCAAAGTATCCACGATTACGTTCCGCCAATAAATTATTTTTGGAAAGAATATTTTGTTCAACAGTAATCTTCTGTCCCTGATGGTGGTCGTGTTCATAGGAGTGTCCATGCTCATGGTGATGATCATGGACATGATGATGTGGTTCTTCTCTGGGTTTTTGAAAAGTCACAGTATCATGGGGTTGGCCGCATCCGCAGGTTTCACACATAATTTGCCTCAGTCAACGTTTATGGATTTTATTGTTAGTTCTTTCCCTTCTAAAATTTCAACGGAAACACCATCGCAGTGGGGACAAAGGGGAAAGAATGTGTCTGTTTTAAAGGATTTTTGGCAAGAGGTACACCGTCCCTTTCCGGGGACTGAAATGATATTTAAGGCTGCATTTTCTGCCGGGGTGTTTTTGGAGGCAGCCTCAAAACAGAATTCGAGAGAATCAACCAATACACCGGCCAATTCTCCAATTTCCACATCAATGGTATTGATACATTTCGCCGTGTTTTGTATCGCTGTTTTTGTGGCAATTTCAACAATATTCATAGCCAGAGACATCTCATGCATAAAATCATACCTCAGTGTCCGAAATTACAACATTTATACCTGTGATAAAATAAGAATTGTAAAATATAGTAAGCACTCACTATATTAATATATGGAGAAAATATGGTATCTGTAAGAATGAAACGAAAAGACAGGATGGAGCAAATTCTTGACTGTGCACTGGAATTGGTAGGAGAAAAGCCCCTGGCTTCAATTAGGACGGCAGAAATTGCAGCAAAAGCCGGTATTTCTGAGGGAGCCATGTTTAAATATTTTGCCACAAAAGATGATATTATTGAAGGAATTCGACAGCGGTATCTAAAATTCAGTCATCCTCTAAAATCAGCTAGCGAAATAAATACGGAAGACTCATTTCGGGAATTTTTGGATTCTTATCTCCAGAGCATGATTGCCGCCACTCCTCAGAGAATCGCTTATTTACGGTTATTACTTCAAATCAGTATGGACCAACACAGTATGGCCCTCAAAAAATACGAAAAAATCAAAAATGGACTTTGGAATATTATGGAAAACAGGATTGAATATGGTAAAAAACACTGGGGATATAACCCAACCTTTAATACAAAAATTCAGACCCGGTTATTTCATATGGCTATTCTTATGTTTTTTATTGAGCAGGAAGTCTTTGGGGCGAAAGTATTAGATCCACAGGATTTAAATGAGGTAAAACAAGTATTAATCGAAAATCTCTTCACTTTACTCAAAAAGGAGTAAACATGGCAGAAAAAACAAAATTGTGGTATTTAAAAGGGTTTAATCTGTTTGAAGGTATGGATTCAACAGTAATGGAAGCTTTGGATAAAAATAGCCGGATGAAGAGAAATGAAAAAAAGGAAATTATTTATTTTCCCGAAGAGCCCAGCAATACCATATATTTTTTAAAGGAAGGAAAAATTAAAATTTCAAGGATATCAGAAGACGGAAAAACCACGGCTTTGGATTTATTAGGTCCCGGTGAAATTTTTGGAGAAAGTGCTTTGTTAGGTCAGGAATCTCATGAAAACATTGCAGAAGTTGTAGAAGATGCCATTATCTGCTATATCAGCAAAGATCGATTCCAAGAATTAATGGTAGGATCACCTCAATTGAATTTAAGTGTGACCAAATTTATTGGATGGCGTATGAGAAAAATTGAAGCCCATGTAGAAGATTTGGTTTTTAAAAATGCCCAGGAACGAATTATTGCATTTTTGAAACGGTATACCAACAGCTTTGGAAAATCTTTGGTGGATGGGGTGATGGTTCGTCCATTTTTAACTCATCAGGAAATCGCAGACCTTACTGCTACGGCTCGGCAAACCGTTAATGGAGTGCTGCATGAATTGGTGAATGAGGGTAAAATAAAATATTCCCGACGATTTTTTAAAGTTTTGGATTCATCATGGCTGGTTAAAACATAAATTGTCACCCTATTGACATTATAACCCAGAATGATGGTGTAAACTTACCCATGGCGATTCAAAATAAATCAGGGCAAAACAATATTCTAGTTCAATTGGTCATTCGGGATTCGTGTCAGATATGTGGGAGGGTCAAATTTGAGTTGAAGCGGTTTGCTCAGAATAATAGCTTGTTAAAACTTCAGGTTTTTGACCTGGAAAACGGAGATACTATTCCCGATTATGCTCAACCTTTTGTCACCCCAGCCATTTGGGTAAATGGGATGCTATGGTACTTAGGCAGATTTGAACCCGAGCGATTTGCTGAAAAGATCGGTCATATGATTTTTGACATAAATTCAATTAATCAACATGTTATTATTTCATCTTAAACTGAATCAACAAACAAAAAAAAGGAGGCTCCATAATGGATGCATTAAATAAGTTCTCAGGATTGGGTCACTGGTTGCCACGGCTGTCATTGGCTGCGACATTTTTATATCATGGGTTCCCCAAGTTTGGCATGGCCCAGGGGATGGCTGATATGATGGGCATGCCGGTTATTGCAGTTTATATGCTGGCGCTAATAGAAGTAGGAGGTGCATTACTGATACTGTGGGGAGGATTTGGTCCGGATTGGGCAACCCGGGTTTCGGGATTAATATTCACGGTTGTGATGCTGGGTGCCATAGGCATGGTTCATGCACAACATGGGTGGAATTCTGTGAATATGGGTCCAGACATGCCGGGAAAAGGGATGGAATTCCAAGTGCTGATTTTGACTACATCTCTATTCTTCGCCTTCAAGGGAAATGGGGCAAATGAAGCTAATAGTTAGTTTTTGTTAATTTCCTATTGTATTTAGAAAATGGGGGAATAGTTAGACTATTCCCCCATTTTTTAATATTTCACACCAAGAGTTTAAAATTGTATCATGAAGAGAAAAAACATTAGAATTTCTGTTGATAGGATTAATTTTAAACCATTATTATACTCATCAGGAGACAAACATGAAAAATATAAAAATCTATACAACAACTTGGTGTCCTTACTGTAAAGCGGCCAAAAGATTCTTTGATGAAAAGGGATGGGCCTATGAAGAAATCAATATCGAAGAAAAAGGGGTCAGCCGCCAAGAACTGGCCACAATCGGAAAAGGAATGTCTGTGCCGCAAATCCTATTTGACGGAGTTGCCATTGGAGGATACGATGATATGATGAAAAAATATGGATAATATTTATTTCTGATGAAAAGCCTTTAATCATATAAATAGCAAATTCTCTGACAACCTTTTTGAAAACCCTGTGTCCTAAGAGTATTATGAAAACGGGGGAAAGTTTCAACGGAGAAATGAATGAGAATTTTAACACTTTTTAGTTTTGTAGTTTCTATAGTTTTTGGGATGCCGTCCAAGGATAAACCTGCTTACCAAGCGGAAAGAAGTACACAAATAATTACTTTGGATGGCTCACTGAATGAGGACATTTGGGAAAGCGCTTCAACAACAACGGGGTTAATTCAACAAAGCCCGAATTCCGGTGAAGAAGCAACTCAAAAAACTGTAGTACGGTTGATTTATGATGACCATTATGTTTATGTTGGCGCAAGAATGTATGATTCAGAACCGGATAAAATTGCTGCCCAGCTTTTTAGACGGGATGGCAATGGATATACAGACTGGTTCGAAGTTCTCATTGACAGTTATTACGATCACCGAACTGCATTTGGATTTCAAGTCAACCCTAAAGGGGTTAAAAAAGATAATCTATATTACAATGATGATGATGTAGACGAAACCTGGGATGCCGTTTGGGAAGCAGCCACTCAAATGGATGCGGAAGGTTGGACTGCTGAAATTCGGATTCCATTCAGTCAATTGCGATATAATGGAAAAGGACCGAATAAAACCTGGGGAATTCAATTTTGGCGATATATCGCACGAAATGGGGAAGCGCTGTTTTGGGCTCCTATTCTTCAGGAAACCCAAGGGTTTGTTTCTCAGTTTGGAACCTTAACCGGAATAAATACAACAACGAATCCCAAACGGCTGGAAATTATGCCATACTCTTCAGGGCAATTGGTGCGTGAAGAGGGTGATAAGGCCAATCCTTATTACAACGAAAATAATTTAGCAAGAAATATGGGTGTAGATTTTAAATATGGGTTGGGATCCAACTTCACACTCACTGGGACTATAAATCCGGATTTCGGACAGGTTGAAGTGGATCCGGCAGTTGTCAATTTATCTGCATACGAAACTTTTTTTGAGGAGCGGCGCCCCTTTTTCCTTGAAGGAACAGATATTTTTAATTTTGGCCGGACCGTAACGAATAACAGCAATTCTCCGCAGATTTTCTATTCAAGAAGAATTGGACGTCAGCCCCGGGGATGGGTAACCAGCCCCGATGCGGTTTATACAGACGTTCCTGACCAAACCACCATTATAGCTGCAGTAAAATTAAGTGGAAAAACGAGCCATGGCTGGTCTCTGGGTCTGATGAATGCTGTAACGGCTGAAGAGACAGCCAGTTATAAGGATTCATCTGGATCGGAAAAAACTGAACCGGTAGAACCCTTGAGCAATAATCTTGTCTTTCGATTTAAAAAGGATTTAAAGGAAGGTAAGTCCAATATTGGCGGTTTTTTAACATCGAATCATAAAAATTTAACTACAGATCAATTTAAAACTTTGCTGCGGAAAAACGCCACTGTTGGTGGTATAGATTTTGAACACCGCCTTAAAAATGAAGATTGGATTATCAGTGGCTTTTTCTCATTAGGAAATATAACCGGAAGCGAAGAAGTTATTACTAAAGCACAGCGATCCCCGGCACGATATTTTCAGAGGCCGGATGCAGATTATGTCTCGGTGGATTCAACGGCAAAATCTTTAAGCGGGTATTCAACCGAATTATCTGTTTCAAAAAACAGCGGAAAGCATTGGAGAGGATCCTTAACCTATGGTGAAATCAGTCCCGGTTATGAAATTAATGATTTGGGTTTTCAGCAAAGCTCAGATTACCGATCCATTAATTCTTTATTAATATACCTGGAAAATACACCGGGGAAGCACATTCGAAACTGGAATGCCTATGCAGGGAACTGGTCGAGTTGGACTTTCGGAAATCAGCATTCCGGATTTGGATTGTTTTATGGTGGAAACATAACCTTAAACAATTTCTGGTATTTGGGGTTTGGCGGTAATTTTGGACTCCCCGGGAAAAATATAATCCTAACCCGTGGAGGACCGACATCAGAACGTCCCCAAGACTGGAGAGTACGGTTTAATATCAGATCGGATAGAAGAAAAAAAGTGGTTTTTGGTGTTGGAAGTAGTTTTCGGGAAGACCTTAGTGGGGAGTACGATCAATTTATCTGGGGGAATATGACGGTTAGACCCATCCCATCCCTGTCCATTGAATTGGAAGCAGAGATGGGAAAGGAGAAAGATACAGACCAGTATATCTCGCAATTTGAGGATGCATTGGCCGAAAATACCTATGGAACGCGATACATTTTTTCCGATATTGAATCCGCCACTCAATCTATTTCAGCGCAGATAGATTGGACCTTTTCCCCGGATTTAACGCTACAGTTTTATGTTTCTCCGTTTGTAACTGCCTATAATTATATTGCATTTAAAGAGTTTAAAAAGCCCGGTAAATTTGAATTTGATTATTATGGGAATGATATTGGAACACTAGAGGTTGATGAGCATGGGAATTCTAAAATTGATCCCGATGGTACAGGTCCTGCAGAATCCTTTAGTCTTTCAAATCGGGATTTCAATTTTCGTTCTGTTAGGTTGAATGCCGTACTGCGATGGGAGTATCGCTCTGGATCCACGCTCTATTTTGTCTGGCAGCAGGAAAGAGATGATTTTGTGGGAGGACTGGGGAAGTTAAATCTTTCAAATGATTATGAAGGGTTGTTTAAAAAGCAGCCGGTGAATACCTTTGTGATTAAAGCATCCTATTGGTTTGGATATTAACAGGGGATTATACTTTTAGTGATAGTATCAGTTGATATGCCCCGTCTAAAGATGTAACTTTTTTGTATGAAAAGGAGTTTCCTTATGAAACGTATTATTACCGTATTGTTTACCTTTTTAACGACGGGTTCCAGTTTATCCGCCGGGAGTGAAATACATTCAAAAATCCTGGAGAATGGACTGGAAGTTATTGTGATTGAAAATCACATTGTCCCTTTGGTTACGATTGAAATCGCAGTTAAAAATGGGGGATTTGTCGAAACACCTGAGTATGACGGATTAGCTCATCTTTATGAACACATGTTTTTTAAAGCAAATGAACAAATCCCAAGTCAGGAAGCTTATTTGCAGCGTACACGTGAATTGGGGATGAGCTGGAACGGAACCACCTCAGAAGAAAGGGTGAATTATTATTTCACACTCCCAGTTGACAGTGTGAAGGCCGGAATGAAATTCATGAAAAATGCCATTCGATTTCCATTGTTTCTCCAAGATGAACTGGAACGCGAACGCCCCGTTGTTATTGGAGAATACGACCGGAATGAATCGAATCCCTACTTTTACCTTTTTAAAGAAGTAAATAAAAAACTCTGGTATCGGTATTACAGTCGAAAAAATGTTATCGGTAACCGAGAAGTTATTTTATCGGCTACTGTAGAAAAGATGCGGACTCTAAAGGACAGGTATTATCATCCAAATAATTCTGCATTGCTTCTTTCTGGTGATATTACTCCGGAAGAAGGGTTCGCACTGGCACAAACGTATTTTGGAGATTGGCCCAAAGGGGAAAATCCATTTGAAAAATGGCCAGTTCCGGAACACCCTCCTTTAAAAAAGTCTGAATCGGTGGTTATCACTAAGCCGGTGAATTCTGTTGTAATACAATTTGCGTTTCATGGTCCGAAGGCAGGGGAGGACCTGGAAGGGACTTTTGCAGCGGATGTCTTATCCTATATTTTGGAACAAAAAAATTCCCAATTTCAAAAAAACCTGGTGGATACTGGGATTGCATTGCAGGCTTCCCTAGGGTATTACACGCTGAATCACACCGGCCCCATTACTGCTACCATTGTTTGTACACCGGATAAGGTGTTGGAAGCCAGAAATGCTCTCTGGTCTGAAATGCAAAAATTAACAGATGAGTCCTATTTTACAGATGAGCAGTTGGTAACATCAAAATCAAAATTAGAAGTGCAGGAAATATATGGCAGAGAAAAACCTTCGTCTTATGTTCACACTGTTTCTTTCTGGTGGGCGGTTACAGGATTGGATTATTATAGAAATTATGTGGAAAATTTACGGAAAGTTACCCGAAAGGATATTAATAATTACGTGAATAGATATATTAAGGATCAGCCTTTTATTATGGGTATCATCCTGCCTGAACAAGTTTTTTCTACATTGAATTTGAAGAAAGAGGAGATGCTGCCATGACCAGGATAAAATGGATTTTTCTGCTATCTGTTATCATTGGGAATTTCGCCTGCGAGGCACCTCCAAAGTCTGAGGCCAGGAAATTCAAGGTTGGGGGATTAAACATTATATTAACGGAAATTCCCCAATCGGATATTGTTTCTGTGGGATTTTATCAAAAAGGCGGTGTGGCTTATACTCCTGAAAAGCAAGCGGGGATTGAGCAGCTCCTTTTATCGGTAATGCCAAAAGGGTCTGAACAGTATGATAAAGAGACACTCCAAAGTTTGACGGAAGCCATGGGGACAGAAATTTCAGGAGCGGCCGGCAAAGATTATGCTTCCCTCTCCTTGAGGTGTCTATCTCAGGCGTTTGAGGCCTCCTGGCCAATTTTCGAAGATGTGATTTTGAACCCTGTTTTGGATTCTTCTGAAATTGAATTGGCGCGGGTTAGCCAGCTTACAGAAATTCGGTCTCAAGAAGATACTCCGGATGCTCATGTTTCCAAACTGGCTAGGGAATTTTATTATGAAGGTCACCCGTATTCACTTTCGCCTTTGGGTACCGATAAAACAGTATCTGATTTTTCCAGGGACGATTTGAGAAATTACCACAGCACACACTTCACAAAATCCAGAGCGTTACTGGTGGTGGTTGGAGGGGTAGAAAAGAAAACAGTTCTAAAGTTAGCAGGAACTCTGGCAAAAGCCTTGCCTCGAGGAGTGCGTTATAAAGACCGGCTTCCGGAAGCTTGGACGAAAAATAGTTCCGCTATGCGAGTCATTGAAAGTGAAATGGATATGCCCACAAATTATTTTCTTGGATTGGCAGAAGCTCCGGATAAAACCTCAGATGATTATACTGCTTTTCTTTTATGTCAGACTAAATTGAGAACCCGGGTATTTGAAGAAGTCCGGACAAAAAGAAATCTTTCTTATGCCCCGGCGGCCGGGTTTAATTCGGGGAAATCCAGTACGACTTATCTCTACGTTACAACAACCCAGCCGGACACGACAATAAAGGTTATGTTCGAAGAACTGGATCGGTTGAAAGAAACCCTATTAACGGAAGGTGAAATGAAAGAACTTAGAACGATGTATCTTACGCGCCATTATTTATCTGAAGAATCAGTGGCCGCACAGAAGAGTGATTTGGCCGCCAACGAACTTACGGGGAACAGTTATCGTGACGCTGCATCTTTCATGAAAAATATCCAATCTGTTAAAGCAGAGGATTTACAGCGTGTCGCCCGAACGTATTTGAAACATTACCACTTCACTTACTTAGGTGATCCTGAAGCGGTGAATGAGAGTTCATTTTTGTCTTATTCCTGGCCTCGGAAGAAAGCGGAGAAATAATCTGAAAATTCTGTTCGAACCTCTGGGAGTTCTATTGGCCAGTCTATTTATTGCAGGATGTGTTCGTGGCGAAATACCGGTTCAAGCTTCATTTGAAGTTGAAGGGATGGACATTCGCGGCGGTATGCTTTGAATGGGGTGACCCGTTTCGATCGGAAAAGCCCTGGATGGGCTGATAGGTGTTAAGCAGAACTCATTCGATGTTGAATCGCGGATTTTTACCGTTATCTACTCTTCAAAGAAAATTTCGAAAAAAGAAATTATAACTGCTGTGAAATCTGCTGGGAATTTTACCCTGGTAAATTGGCGTATCTTATCGGAAGATTAACGGAATATCACCAAAGGAACTGTCGCAGTCCTGAAACCAGGAAATTCAGTGAATGAATGTAATCCTCCGGATTAGGCAGTCAATGAGAATATTGAGAAATAGATTTTGATAATACCCAGGATGAATTCAGATTACTATTTAACTTTATATAGAAAGCTCTTTTTGATAAGTGTATGTATTATTACCAATACAATGATAAGTGCACAACAAGATGAAACGATCTTAAATCCACCAAGTTTTCCTAAAGAACTACAACTATCAGACTGTGAAGATGCTGATTATAGTTGGAGATTACAAACTTTGGATGGTGATACTGTATTCCTATCAGAATTCGAAAACAAGGTGATTATTATTAATCTCTGGACTACTTGGTGCGCACTCTGTGTTTCTGAACTTAAGTATATTCAAAACCTTTACAATTCTCTTGAAGGTGAAGACGTTGTTTTCTTGATTATTTCGGATCAAGAGTCAAAAATAGTTCAAAACTTTTTAGACAAAAATGACTATTATTTGCCATTTTATCTTCAAGAACCATGGTGGTTGGATAAAATTCCAGGCATTGAATTTGTCTTTACCGGCGGTCCAAAAGTATTTAAGACATGGGGTATTCCTACTACTTTTATTATAAACCGTGATGGGAAAATTGTATTTAAATATATGGGTGCAGCAAAATGGGATGATGATCCCTGTTTAAGGTTTATTCGTAGCTTACTATAATCGATTTATGAATACAACCAAACACAATATTATATATAGCTATCTAACCCACTATACCATCGATTCCGGACTGCGAAAATTACTTCGGCAAAAATATATTACGATTTAATTATTTTGTAAAACTGTCTGTTTAAAGACAGTCTAAATTTTCATTATTCCCTAATCTCTATCTGAAAGTTTTAGACTATTTTAATCCAACTAGAAAGGGAATACCGATGAATAAAACATCTAAATATCAGGGATTTTTCGCAATGATAATGGGATTAGGGGTGTTAATGGCTGGTGCAGGACAAGAGACAGTCTTCCAATCCTTCACCCTCCCAAAAGCATTGGTCGAAGGAAAAACACTGGAAAAAGCTGTCGTGGTTAAGTTCCATGCAGATTGGTGCCATTTCTGTAAGAAGATGGATCGGGAAACATTTCGGGATGTATCCCTTCTCAACATTCTGGAGGATTATATTCCCATCAAAATCGATATTGATACAAAAGAAGGATTAGCTATGGCCCATCAGTATGGCGTCACCGTTCTTCCAACAATTATAATTTTCGGTGTTGATGGAGAAAAAAAGTACCATCAGCAAGGATTTCACTCTTCAAAACAAATGAAGAAAGCCTTAACCATACTTCATGAGTAACATCAATCCACCGGCTATTATAGCTGACTAAATGCGTTTGGTGGATTCGTTTATGACAGAATTTTATGGGGTTCAGTTGGAAGAAATGATGGAAATGGCCGGTATCAGTCTCGCGGATCTGGCTATAGATTTATTTGGAATAGACTCCAAGGCCAAAATCATTGAAATGTGTGGTGGAGGAAACATTGGAATTACCCAAAATTGGATTTGTTGAACCAAAATTTAAAAAAGATGTTGGTAGTCTGTACCTTGCCGATATCGGTGTACCAGCCAGTTTATATACTCAATTGGGGTTGGATCATCAAACCTTATTTATAAATAAATCCGGTATTCGTATTTAATCTTCGTACAATAAGAAAAATTATTTGGGAACAAATCTTGTTTAATTAAGTACTTGAACATATATTCAAATAGTTGAAAGGAATATTTTTATGAATAAAACAATCCTGGCAACCATTCTCACCGCCTTTGGCGCTTCCCTATGTTGTACCGGACCGCTTTTGGTATTATTATTTGGTTCAACTGCCTTTGGTGCCTTTGGCTTTTTTGAACACATCCGACCCTATACCACAGTATTGACTTTCGGATTGGTTGCGATTGCATATTTCAAGGTATTTTTTCGAAAACAAAATTCAGATTGTTGTGAATCAGATAAGGAAAGCATCATGAATAAACAAAAAAAACAAAAACGCCTGCTACTAATGGTCACACCCGTCATTATCGGTTTAGTCCTTTTCCCTTATTACGGAGACATACTCTATGGGCAATCCCCAAAAACAGAAGTCCAGAAAACGGTTTCGGCGACCGAGTGGAATATTGAAGGCATGACTTGCGAAGGATGTGCCAAAGGACTTGAAGGGGGGCTCGCTGCCACAAATGGAATCACATCCTGCCAGGTTGATTATACCAATGAGTCTATGGTTTGTGCCTTAGATGAATCGGTTATTCATCAAAAAGATATACCTGAATTGGTGGAAAAGATGGGATACAAAGCAAAGCTGAAAACCACTTCTGATAAAAAATTATCGAAAGCTGGTTTTTTCGGTGCGTCCAATAAATCCTGCCGTTTGGAAAATTCCTGCTGCACAAATAAAAGTAAAACCATATAATGGCTGACTGCTGTTCTGAAACAAGATTAGAACAACCTGTTGGAAATCAGGTCTGTCAAACTTGTGGTGAAAAAGGGAAAAAAGTTGAATTAGCAACGATGCGTTCACTCACCCGTAGGGATCATCCGCTTTATGCTGAACTTAAATCAGGGTTTATTTGTACAAATCCTGATGATAGTACGGTTTACTATTTTGGAGAAAATGACATTATTATTTCTCACAATGATTTAGTCACATCGTATCATTTGAAAAATCCTGATGATAACCAAAATTTATGTTATTGCTTTCAGCATTCGCGTAAAGCAATTAAAGAGGATGTATCTAAAAATGGCCATTCTACAATTGAGTTGTCTATCAGGGAAAAAGTAAAACAGGGAGTCTGCACCTGCGAGGTGAGTAACCCAAAAGGCAAATGCTGCCTGGGAGATGTGAGTGGTTTTGTGAAGGAATTTCAAAAGGAAAACATAAAAATCCAACATGCGTAATTATATTATTTCACTTCTTTTATTCATGGGTGCTCTTTGGGGACAATGACCCCTCTGAGCGAATCCATCACTCCCGGTCGGGAGTTCAAACACAGGTATCGGTTTAAATCAAGGTGATTTCCTGATTGGGGGTAATCTTATAAATCAATCGATCATTTGGGGGCACGGCGTCAATGATGAAACAGGTGACCATGAAGGCGGCCTCATGTCTTTTTTAACCACCTTGAATGTTATTTATGGAATCAATGATCACTGGAATTTCGAATCCAGTATTTCCGCCGGCAGACGATCAATGACATTGGATTCAGAATCCACCATTCACCATCGACCTGAATCTGTTTCTGGGTTTGGGGATACACGTATTCTTTTCCGACGGATTATTGAAAATGAAGATTTTGGTCCAGGCAGCCGCCTTTTTGTAGGGTTGGGATTAATCATCCCATCTGGGAACTTGGTGAAGGAAAATCCGTTTACGCTAAGCGAAAACGACGTAGACCATACACATTTTAGCATGAGCGAGGGTGTTTTGAAAGGTGTTGGAGAGCTACAGTTTTTTTATCGCTCCCATTTTCCGGTTTTAATTGGTTCGGTGTACCGTTATGAATTTTCATTAAAAGAGAATGCATTTGGATTTCGATCAGGACAAAAAAACGTGTTAGATTTCTTAGCTTATTGGCAAAATCATACAATTTTAGGAGGTGTTCCATATGGTTCCATTTCAATGATTCACGAAGGTATTGACTTTTGGGAAGGGGAAAAAGCACCCAATTCAGGAGGACTCATTGTACAACCGGGTTTTGGATTTAATTGGCATCGAGAAGATTATTTATTTACTGGCAGTATAATGATGCCAGGAATATATAATGTTGAATTAGCCGGTGAGGATTTTGAACAAGTGAGTTCTCACATAAAACCGTGGACAATTACATTCAGTTTTAGAAAGGTATTTACTCATGAATAAACAAACACCAAGGTCGTGTATTCGATCCTATGTGGATTCTAATAAACTAATTGGTTTGAGTGAAGATCTTAGTAGGCAAAAGGAATTGAATAAGATTACCGATATGCTGGCTATGTTTGCAAATCCAACACGGATGAAAATTCTCTATTGTTTGTCTCAAACTAATGAACTCTGTGTCTGTGATTTATCTGATATTCTGAAGATGGAAGTGTCGGCGATTTCACATCAATTACGAAAATTAAAAGATAGGGATCTTGTCCAAAACAGACGAGATGGACTAACAATTTATTATTCTATTCTTTCAAATTCGACAGCGAAAAAGGCTTGTGATCAAATGGAAAAAATTCTGAGTGCAAAATATTAAATAAGCAGGAGATCAACCAACCAATCTAATAATATCAATTTAAGGTGAGGCCAATTCCACCCTAGGTTCAAAATCCTGTCACTGTATGTTCCCTTAAGATTAAACTCGACTGAGGGATCTCGCCCTTATAAATGTTCTAGCCAAATTGGCAATTACTCTGGCATTGCCCAATAGGGGTATAAGGATTCAGGAGTTCGGCCCACTGGAGGAGATATGTCTCTGGTCGATATCATCGGTCTCTTTGATTTATTTACCTATCAGGGATTATCTTCTTAGGTGCTCTATAAGGAGAGGCTTGTTTTACGTTTGTGTAAATTTTCTTAAGATTCCTCCCCGGCTGAAAGATATCGAAATGCGTGGTACGGGTTCTGTTCCATCTGGAAAATCACTGTGGGATGTCCAGCGATAGACCGGAAAATTAACTCTTAAATGAACCCAGTTCAATTTGTGGTGACTCAAGGTAAAATCGAATCCGAAGTTTATGACACCAAGCCAGCGGGTTTGGCGGTTTTCATCCCACGGGGAGAGAGGTGCCAGCAATTTTTGAGACTGAAGTGTGGCAAAGGGTGATAGTTTGAATTTTGAAGTATATATGGATGTAGAAATATGAGCATTTATCGCATCATCCAAATACACATCATCCTGTTTCTTTAAGTTTTTACCATAAGAAAAAGAAAGAGAATAATCAGACAAAACAGAGGGGTGATTCACGGACCAAGGGGTTTGGAACCGGTTTATCCATCCAAGCATTGCTGAGGAGACTGCTCCAGTTGTAAAAACAAAATCAGGGTTAGAAAAATTAGGTGGGGCAGGATTACTGTATTCACCAAACATTAATCCCCATTTTCCAGGAAGAAGATATCTCACACCTGTCCGCAAACCCCATTGCTGTACCCGGCTTGATTCTTGTTCAAAGGAAAGGGACTCTTCCAAACGTATTAAGCTGGTTTCCCCTTGGACATACCCGACCGTATTTGGTGTTAAATATCGGGAGAGCTGAATATGGGTGCTATAGGCTGTTCCGTATCGAATATTCAGGCCTTTGTCCTCAGTGTGGGTTGAATTGAATCCTACCACCCATTTAGATTGGTTCCGATTGTCGAATCGAGACGGCCAGTGTGTGCCCCAGTGAGTCGAGGAGGCTCCACCTCCGTGTTCGATAGCTCCCACAAGGGAACAGCACACCTGGCCGCGGGCTGATCCGAGGACAATTACACTCCCAAGAAAGAGGACTCGGACCACTCTCATGAGTGAATTTCTGTATCGGGATAAAAAGCGGCTTGGGCGAACCAGTAAGAAATAAAAGCATTTGCAGCCTTTAGATCTGGAGTTTGATTAAGCGCCTGACCGAGAATGTTCCAACGGTTACCCTTATTATCGGTTATAACGAGGGTACCTCCAGAGGGATCCCATGATTCAATGGATAAAGGGTTGGGGTTTTCAAATGCTAAAGCAATATAATCTTTTCCGGAAAGAATAACCGATACATTCTTGTGTCCGATTGATTCATTAATAATAGTTGGCGTATCAAAATCGGAAATAATAAAGGCTTTCTGCCTACTGGAACTGATGATGGTCAAAACTCTTTCTTTAGCTGAAATTCTTTCATCCAAATGTGCAATGGGAAAGTAGATGAAATCTCCACAGTCTTTCGAATTGCAGGTTTTATATCGCCCGTATGGATAATGGTTATAATCCCGGGAATACCCTGTGAGGGAATGAACGACTTTTGATTGAGGAAAGAGAGATTTCCAGTTTTTCCAGGTGGTTTCAAGGAGGGGCCTAAGGCTCAGTTTATCTCCAATTTTTTCTCCGGAAGCAGCACCTAAAAACATTTGTGGCCAATAACTTTCTGTATCCCGGTCGTACATGATCAAATTACTGTTGTATAAAAGTCCAGACACACCAAATTCACTGTCGGCCGCGAAGTGTATAGCACTTCCGGTCAGGGGACAATAAGAAATCGCATATCCCGATTCATTGACAATTTCATGCCAATCAAGAATTGGGTGAGGGTAAGCGATATAGTCCGTTCCGTTCCATACCCCAACCACAAGATCCTGGTCATCTAAATATTCAAGGTTACCACCATTCACCGGAGATTTTCCGGAGTTTTCCAAGCTGGGAATACAATCCTTTCCGGCAAAACATCCTTTTCGAACATAATCCATATCAATAAGCCAATCCGATTCATTCAAATCCGGAACTGAAGAGGATATGGGTTCATTGCAGGCAATAAACGATAATCCAGTGATTATGGCAATTTTTTTAATCATAATGACCTCCCGAATCTTTATTTAGCTGTGGAAGATTAACGGAATATCACCTAAAGTGACTGTCGCAATACTGACACTTGGGTCGATCGGCGTGTCAATGTGAATTCCTACAGAACTTCCCCCGAAAAATGAACAACTTTTGCTCGTAATCTTGAAGCAACCTTGCTAAAATCCATGGGCGCTCTCCCTTCGTGATCTTCGATGAAAATCGAATTGTTTGACCACTAAGGTTTGGGCGCTCGTTTTTTTTTCTACCAATAAAAAGTTCCCCCGTTTTTACAGAAATAATAGTCCGACACTTACCGATTCCTGTATCTTCAATTATACCATAGATTAGAAAGATTTATAAGCTATTTTCTGGGGAACTTCTGGAATTCCTAAGATTTTAATGACAACCTATGTAAACGAAAAAGTGTCTAAAAACAGAATGAGATAAGACCGTGTATTTGTATAAGACCACCTTAAACCTTTTACCTCTTCACTGGCCTTTTCTTCATTCTTAATTGGATTTCATTGAGGAATCCTTGGGAAACGGGTATATTAGTGAATATGAATTGGACAAAAAAGCGATGGTTCTAAAGGGTTTGTTTACATGAAAGTTGCTGTTTTTGGAGGGACCGGATTTGTGGGGCAGGCTATCTTGAAAGAATTGGTTCAAAGGGGTCATATTCCTTCTGTTCTGGTCCGAAAAGGATCGGAAGGGAAGGTACTCCACCAGGAAAGGTGCCGTATGGTCTCAGGAGACATTTCAGAAGAAGATAGTATTCGAGAAACACTAAGGGGAACAGGTGCAGTTATTTATACTATTGGAATTTTACGGGAATTCCCTCATAAAGGAATCACCTATAAAAATACCCATGTTACAGGGGTGCAGCGATGTATCGAGATAACCAAAGATATAGGCATGAAACGATTTATCCTAATGAGTGCAAACGGCGTGAAAGAGTTGGGTACCGCATACCAGTCTACAAAATTCACCGCGGAACAACTCTTAAGAAAATCAAAACTACTCTGGACCATCTTTCGTCCATCCTTGATTTTTGGAGAACCCCATGGCCGTATTGAATTTTGCAGCCAGTTGCGAGACCAATTAGTTCTGCCACCGCTTCCAGCACCTTTGTTTTACAAAGGACTATTCCCGAGGCGTGCAGGACAATTCCTCTTTTCACCCATACACGTTGATAATGTGGCTTCTTTTTTTGTTCGGTCTCTGGAAAATGATTCTACAATCAACCAAACGTTTGAACTGGGAGGCCCTCGAATGATCACTTGGAAGGAACTCATTGAAACTATTGGTAATGCATCAGGGAAACAAAAATTGAAACTTCCAGTACCGGCCTTGTTTATTCAAAGTCTGGCCATATTGTTTGGACGGTTTGAATGGTTCCCTTTAACCAAGGATTTAATCACCATGCTGATGGAAGGCAACACTTGTGACAGTACTGCATTTTTTAATGAATTTGAAATTAACCCTATCCCATTTTCAGTTGATTCCCTGGGCTACTTAAACTTAGACCATCCATTATGAAATATTATTGTCGCTATTGGAGTAAAATTATGCTGAGTCTACTATTATTCGGAGTTGGAACTGCAGGAGATTTAAAAACAGGAGATATGGCACCGAACTTCTCCCTTATAGACCAAGACAGTACAGTCAGAAATCTTTCAGAATTTAAGGGGAAAATAATTGTTGTGTATTTTTTCCCAAAAGCAGATACCCCCGGGTGAATCAAGGAAGCTTGCGGGTTCCGCAACATTTATAAAGAATATGAGCAAATGAGAATTACTGTGGTTGGCATTAGCTATGATTCACCCAAAGGATTAAAGGCTTTTCAACAACGATATTCGTTGCCCTTTATTTTTCTTTCGGATAAAGATAAATCTGTTTCAAAATCCTATGGCTCTTCGGGACTGATATTCCCAAAACGAAAGACCTTTGTAATCAATGAAAAGGGAGTTGTAACGAAAATTTATAACAAGGTGAACGTGAATACCCATGCTGAAGAAATATTAAATGATTTGAATGCAGGAAAATAGTCTGCACTCTTTCTGCGCATTCTAAACAGGGCATGAGCCACTTTAAATATTCAATATTTTTCAGGATAATCTTAGGGTTTACTGCCTTACTTTACGGTCAATCTGGTCGTATCCATGGGTTTATTACGGATGGTGAGACTGGAGAATCTCTCATAGGAGCCAATGTATATTTGACTGGGACACCCTTGGGTACAGCAACCAATAATGAAGGATATTTCGTCCTTTCAGAAGTTCCTCAGGGGACCTACCACCTAAAAATCACTTACCTTGGTTACCAACCCTTTGAAAAAAACCTCACCCTCAATAAAGGAGACATTATTAAAGAATCCCGGGAATTATTCCCCGTACCCCTCGAATTTTCTGAAGTATTGGTATCCGGTGAAAGACTTGAGCGTAGAGTGAACTTGCAAATCAGTCGGAATACCTTAAACATGAGACAAATGAAATCGATTCCTCAGTTGGGAGAGGCAGATTTATTTCGCACCCTTCAGAGTCTTCCTGGTGTTTTGACAGAATCGGAGTTTAGCACAGGATTAATAATTCGCGGTGGAAATTCAGACCAAAACTTGATATTACTTGATGGTATTACAGTATACAATCCTTCACATGTTGGGGGAATTTTTTCCAATTTTATATTGGATGCGATAAAGGAAGCAGATTTGCTGAAAGGCGGATTTAATGCTGAATATGGGGGACGGTTGTCTGCAGTCTTGAATGTACGAAGTCGCGAAGGAAACCGAAAAAAATTTGAGGGGAAAGCCTCTCTTTCTTTTCTGTCAGGGCAAACGACTTTAGAGGGTCCTGTAGGAAAAGGGGCATGGTTGTTATCTGCCCGGAGGACATATTTTGATAAAATTTTCAAGGGGACTGAATTTTATTTTCCATATTACTTTTATGATTTACAGGGTCATATTTTTCAGGATTTATCAGAAAACGATCGGATTTCCTTCAGTTTGTACGCCGGAAAGGATGATTTATTCTGGGATGAAATACTGCTCGAGGGGCAATGGGGTAATAAAGCACTGAGCATGAATTACCGAAAATTGTTCGGGACCAACTTGTTTTCAAATTGGATGATTGCTAAAAGTAGATTCGATATCATATTTGGATTGGGTGGAAGTTCGGGAATCAATGAAACGGATTATATTGATGATGTCACCTATCGGTCCGACTGGACATGGTTCATTTCTCAAAAAGCACAAATGCGGTTTGGCATGGAACTGAAAGATTTATCTTTCGTCTATTCAGCCACCTTTTTAGACAGTTCGGTCTTTGATACTCGCGTTCATCCTCAAGAGGGCGCCGGATACGGAAAAGTGAAATATTGGATTTCCCCGCGATTGATGATTGAACCGGGATTTCGGATGAATTATTATGAGGCTCATCCGATACAATGGTATGCAGAGCCAAGGTTTGGAATGAAATTTTTATTGACTGAGGACAGGTATCTTAATTTTTCCACAGGGATTTACCATCAATTTATGGAAACAGTTCAGGATGATTTTAATCCAAAAATATTGGATGCGTGGTTTGCAGTGGATTCTTCGGTAACTCCTGCTTCAGCCCTCCAGATTGTTTTAGGGTATGAGGAATATTTTGGGCAATCATACCATGTACAGATAGAAGGATTTTATAAATCTATGGAAAACCTACTCACATTTGTTGATAACCGTGCAACAGTCGATGAAATGGTTTCTGATGAATCCTTGGATGATCTTGTAGATATGGGGGACGGCTATGCTTACGGAGCGGAAGTGTTTTTTCAAAAACGCATGGGTCGTTTGAATGGATGGTTGTCCTATTCCTGGTCTGTTGCGAGAAAGAAATTTCATGAAAAGGAATATGCCACCAATTGGGATCGAAGGCATGTCTTTCATCTTATCGGAAATTATCATCTGAATAAACAATGGGATATAAACTGCAATTGGACCTTCCAAACAGGGAAACCCTTCACACCGATTTTAGGTTATTATTTAGAAAAAGTCCCAGATGCATCCACGAATTACTATCGAACCATCCCCGGAGAGCGAAATTCTGCCCGGTATCCTTTTTATCATCGACTGGATATAGGTGCAGTGTGGCATAAAACTATTAGGAACAGACCAGTGGATTTTTTCATTCAGATCGTGAATACTTATTGGAAGAAAAATGTTTTTCTGTATGTGAATTCTTTCGGGAGTACTAAAAACGGGTTGGATGACGATGGGGACAATCTCATTGATGAAGATGATGAAGGTCGGCCCCAACGGCTGACGGTAAATGGGTTGCCCATCATTCCCAGTATTGGTGTGACCATTGATTTTTAAAATGTTCAAATTGCGATTTTTGGTTGCCATCAGTCTTTTGTTTATTTCCTGTGAACCATCGGTAGACTCCGGCATTTATAAAGAAAAACTGGTTGTGTTTGGAAATCTAAAAGCAAACAGACCTCTGGTGGATACGGTTTATGTCTCCCTTTCATCAGCCATAAATGAAGCCCACGAATCTGAAGAAAAGTGGGTCAGCGATGCCCGGGTATCCTTATCCGATGGAGATACGACTCTTCATCTTTCTCCGGCGCCTATAGAACCAGAAATCCCCGGGCGATACATTGACTCCGTAGGCCGCTATATTGTAAAACCCAATAAAACCTATACACTGAATGTTTCCTGGAAAGATTATCATATTACAGCGACAACCACTGTTCCAGATACGCTTCATCTATCCGGTATTCAATCTTCTGACTGGGAATGTAACGGAGAACCGGTTTGGGTTGATTCTATTGATCTCCATTTGGATGATAATCCCCATTGGCTGATACGGCAGGCATTTAAAACCCAGGATTTTTCGAAACTGAAAATGGACACTATAACTTATAGGGAAGGAGATTGTTACACGACAAGTTTTGCCTCAGTTCCCATGTTTATCGTTCAATGGGAAGCCGAAAGTGACCCGGGTCTCATCCGGGTGGTAAGCCATTCTCTTGAAAACAAACACGAGAATGCTATTTTTGATACAACCCTTTCTGCAACAATATTTAAAGGAGCCATGATGATTGATGAAGAGGGTCTCTATTATCGAAATACTCCTGTAATTTGGAACTTAAGTCAGCCAATTTTGAATTTTGGGTGGCTGTCTTTTAATTATTATGGTGTTCACATGATAGAAATCCAGGTAGCGGATCAAAACTTTTTGGATTATTATCGCGGATTTCCCATGGGGCCTCCGCAAAATCAATACATTCTACCGGATGGAAATATTGAAGAAGGGTATGGACTCTTTTCCTCAACTTTTTCCAGAATCTTTTTTGTGTACATAAAAGAGGAATAATTCTCCTTGGATATTAGTTAAGTGATTTGATTCACACATCAACCGGGAACACAAGTGTAACTTATCCCCCAACAAATCTTTTAAAAATTTGATGATAGAAGAACCCAGTTTATTAACAAAAATTAAAGAGGGTGATAAAATTGCTTTCAAAGAATTGTTTATACAAAATCATCCTGTGTTATTTCGGTTTACCGTAAGTCGGGTTCGGGATTCAGAAGTAGCAGAAGATATTGTTCAGGAAACCTTTATCCGGGTTTGGAAAATTCGTAAATCCCTTAACCCGGAAAAATCTTTTTTCTCCCTGATTGCTAGAATAGCCGGGAATCTTTGCTTGGACCATTTCCGTCATCAGGCCGTAAGACTTCGTCATAAAGAAGCCATTGTAAAAACTGTGGATACTCCCGGAGAATCTCCGGCGGACTTGATGGAAATATCCCACTTAGAAGAACAGTTGATGGAAGGCATTCACACTTACCTGCCGGAGAAATGCAGGAATATATTTATCCTCAGCCGGTTCGAAGGGTATTCTGCCCAGGAAGTAGCCGACCAGTTAGGATTATCCCGTCGCACAGTAGAAAATCAATTATATCGGGCATTAAAAATTCTAAGGAAAAAATTATCCCATTTTTTTGAGTAAATTTAATCTTCGGATCGTTTCTCTTCTGAAACCATGATTATATATCAGTAAAAAAGAAAGCGAACAAATTATGAAAAAGACAATTACACTTCTGTTATCCGTAATATTTGTCACGACATTCTGGTCTTGCGAAGATGGAAAAAGTGGTCCGGAAACTAATAGTCTTGTAGGAACCTGGTACATGTCCCAGCGAGTCAATGCAAAAACCTTTAATATGGAAGCCTCGGATATCAGCAGCGGAACCCTGAGTTCTTGGAATTATGAAACGGTTTTAACCACCAATTCAGATCAGGAAGCCGTGGATAAATATTCTGAAGGAATTGGCAGCATCGATATTACGGGAGCTTTAGAAGCTGGATTTAAATATATGTTTCCCCATGTTATGGCCCAGAGAGGTAGCCATAGTGATGAATGGGTTTCTGTATATCTTTCTAATGGAAATTTTTGGTCTGCGGAAATGACCTGGCCAATATATGGACTAAGTATAGAAAAGGGCTGGCAGGGTCATGTAGCAGATGATACAACAAATATTTGGCCATCAGGTGGAGGACGCTACCACAGTGCCTATTTATGGGTCATGTATGAAGACGGCAATTATGCAGATTACATGGGAGATGTTGATTTTGACTACGATGGGAAAACCCTTACTGTAAACAGCGGCAGTTTAAGAAGTTATACCTGGGATTATGGTTATCCCCATGGGCATAATGGAGATGGGATTATCTGGGGCGATGACAGTGTAAGTGTTTCCGGAAGTTTAACCCATCAGGTAATAACCATTCCGGCGAATACACCTACCCCTATTTATACATTCGGTAATGATGATGTATCCATCGACCAAGGAGGATGGACGATTGATATTCGTGAAGATGGTTCTTGGATAGAACGATATGAATGGGAAGATTGGTCAGATTCTCTGGTTGCAACATGGGAGGCTGAAGATGGGTTGCTGACCGTTACCTATGATTGGAGTGGAATCATATGCATGGGTGACTCCGGTTCCTATGGTGGTGGCAATATGGATGATTATTCTTATTCTATAGAATATACTTATGTCATCGAAAACAATGAGCTTATTCTCACGCATGAATATGATATTTGCAGTGATGACTTTATGTGGGATTGCTTGGACTGGTTTGAATTGGAATTTGGTCTTGATGAGGGCAGTTTGGATTCAATAATAGACCGAGTCCAATTGACATTTTCACAAACGCCCGCATCGTCATCTAAAGTATTGGCCTCTGAACCGGCATTGAAAGCAAGAAAAGAATATATCAAAAACCTGAATCGTATTTTAGCGGCAAAAGGTAAATAAAGAAGCGAAAAGAACTATCGCACTCAGCATTCATGGAATAAAAAATGGGATCGTTTCAGAAAAGACTAGATAACAACCTGAGAAAACTCTGGGATTTCAGCGGTAAACTGTCTCATCCAAACCCGATGGACACTACAGAAGCTTGGATGATCTTGGAGCAAAAACTGGACAGGGAAGATGAAAATCGTGCTCGGTCTACTCCACCTGTTGTTCGCCAGATAAGATGGAATAGTCCTGGTCCAAAAGTTGCCCTGGCTTTTTCTTTTTTGGTGCTATTCAGTCTTCCTGCTGCATATTTCTGGATGACAACAGAAATTATTCAGTCAGGCACGGGAAAACGAATATCCCAGCGCTTACCGGATGGTTCTGAAATTATTCTAAATGCTGAAAGTAAGTTATCTTATAAAAAAACCTCCTTCGGTAAATCAACCCGAAACGTCACTTTAAAAGGAGAGGCTTTTTTTGATATTCAAAAGTCTTCTCAACCCTTCATCATCAAAACGGGTGACGTTTATATCACTGTTGTGGGAACGGAATTTAATGTCCGTTCCCGCAGCGGATGGGTAGAGGTAGCGGTTCAAGAGGGAATCGTGACTGTCTCTGCGGATTACGGCAGTCGTGACAGCACCGTCACCCTGTTGGCTGGACAAATGTCTTCCTTTAATATAACCGATCTTCCGGAACCCCCTCAATTCCTCCCCTACGAAAACTACCCTGGATGGAGGCAGGATCAATTTATGTTTTATAAGCAGGGACTCGTTACGGTGTGTGAAGAAATTGAGCGTAAATTCGATGTGAAGATTCAATTGTCTGATGAGACACTTGAAGATATAACCGTCACCGGAGTCATTGATGCAGCAGACCTTAATTCGGTACTGTCTACCCTATCTTTTCTCACCCAACGGAATTACCGGTTCCAGGATGAGACAATTATCCTTTATTAAACATCCCCTAAATTTTCTCCTTATTTTCCTATTATTCAGTAATTCTCTTCAAGGGCAGGGAGAAAGGTATTCTGTTTCATTTGAGCATATACCTCTGAAGACAGCATTGGATGCCCTTATTGACGATTATAACCTCATTCTGGTTTATCAAAATCGACATGTAGAAGGATGGGATGCGAATTTTAAATGTGATTCCTGCTCGGTAGACCATATTATCGAAAATCTCTTAAAAGGAACACATCTTATATGGAAAAGAAAAAATCGTCAAATCATTATCAGTAAGCAGTGGTTTACTCCTTTGGGCCGAACGATTAAAGGTGTAGTACAAGACCATGATTCTGGAGAACCGCTACCTTATGCTAATGTCTTTATTCATAATTCATTTTTAGGAGATATCACCAATTCAGACGGATATTTTTCTATTGCTGGTGTTCCAAACAAAACCTTAAAAATTCAATGCTCCCATATGGGTTATGGTTCAAAAACCATTGAAATCGAAAATGGGAAGAACACCCCTCAACTAAAAATTCAATTAAAATCGGGAATTCTTCAAGGAAAGGATATCACTGTATTTGGAGAGAATGAAACACTCTTAGATTTAGAAAATGAAGGCAGTCGAATTTCAATTTCACCTCGATTAATTGGATCTCTTCCTAGTGTCGGGGAGCGAGACTTTATGCGTTCCCTGCAACTTTTGCCCGGTATCAGTATGGGGGATATGGGCAAAGCCGGACTTTTTATACGTGGGGGAACCCCGGACCAAAATCTAATCATTTTTGATGGCATAACTCTCTACCATGTAGATCATTTTTTTGGATTTTTTAGTGCATTTAATCCCAGTGCTGTAAAAAATGTTCAAGTGTTTAAAGGTGCATATCCTGCTAAATATGGGGGACGAATGTCCAGCGTTTTGGAATTATCCGGACGAAATGGCAATACCTCAGATATTGGTCTTTCCTTGAATACAAATATGCTGGCTACAGGATTTACATTAGAACATCCTCTGAACCGAAGAGGAAGTTTTTTTCTTTCTTTTCGGCGGTCGCATGTAGATGTAATCCGAACGCCAATATATGACACAATTTATAATTTTATTACGGGTGAAGATAAAGGGGGCATCTCAAGTGACCTGGCTGTGGTGGACTCCACATTTTTAGATAAAAATTATCCACGATTTTTTTTCTATGACCTGAACAGTAAAGTAACGATTATGCCAGGATTAAGAGATATCGTGTCTCTAAGTGTGTATTTGGGACAGGATCACTATAATCAATCTTTGGAAGAAATTTCAATTGGTCCGGATATCAATAAAAGATTTCGATTTGAGATGGAAGATAAAAACAAATGGGGAAATAAAGGGGCCAGTGTTCGTTGGGCTCATCAATGGTCTTCCGGGATATATTCAAACCTATTCTTTGCGAATAGCCAATATCAAACACAATATTCTTCAAAAAGTGTGTACGAAGGGCCTTGGCAGGATCCCTTTTTGTATTCTATGACCGAAATCAACAGCGTGAACGATATTACCGTTCGGCTTGAAAATGAATGGACGTATTCTTCAACCCACACCTATGACTTTGGAATCGGATTTTCTCATTTCAAAACGGTTTATGAAACGGGTTTCGGAGACATGCCGGTTATTCAAGATGAAAGAACTGCCCCACAATTTTATCTCTATTTCCAAGATCGGTGGACACCAATCTCTAAATGGATGCTCACAGCCGGGCTCAGGTCTAATTATTATAAAAAATTAGATCGGATTTATTTTGAGCCCAGAATTTCAGGGAGATATTCTCTGACATCGAAAATTAATATCAAAGGGGCTGTGGGGGTATACTATCAATTCATTAATCGGTTTATTAATGAAAATACATTGGATGGCGCTAATGATTTCTGGATTGTTTCTGATGAATGGCTTCCTCCGGGTAGAGCAATGGATGGTGAATTGGGATTATCGCTAAAAACAAAAACTGCCATTTTGAGTATAGAAGGATTTTATAAAGTATTAAAAAATATTGTTGAATTTGAACGTCTTTCAGCCCTGGAGGAAAGCAACAGTCCGTTTCATGTTGGAGAAGGAGTATCAAAAGGGGTCGAATTTTTTATCAAAAAACAATTCGGGGCATTCCATGGATGGTTTAGTTATTCTCATGGAAAGGTGGAATATACCTTTCCTGGGATTAATGGTGGACGAACTTACTTGGCAAACCATGATCGAACCCATGAGTTGAAATGGGTGAATATTTATAAAAAAGGGTCCTGGAATTTTTCATCCACTTGGGTCTTTTCCTCAGGCCAAGTATATACAGCTCCTGAAAACCTCCAGGCTGAGGAACATGAATTTGGTTACACGGTACAGATTGTTAAGCCGGGGAGAAAAAATCTCAATAGACTTGAGCCTATTCATAGATGGGATTTAGGAATTCATAAATCTCTTCGCCTTAGAGTTATCTCAGGGGAAGTGGGACTCACTCTTATAAATGTATATAATTTTTCAGGAATTACCCGGCGGAAAGTGAATACCTGGACAAATCCTTTAAAAGTAACGGACGTTAAAATGATGCCTTTTACACCCTCGATCCAAGTGCAGTTATCTTTTTAACCCGATTGACTTAATCAATAGAAACCCTTTCGGCTGCTTTTTTAGAAAGTGAGAGAAATGTAGTAAGTTTTCCACCGAAGACGTGGAGGAGTTTAGTATTGCCAAAAGTGTGATAATCCAGTGCATATTCCCGGGAAAGGTCAGTGGGAGTATCCTTATGGGCGATGAGGGGTCGAATGCCGATGAATGTATGCAGAATATCTGAGGCATACACCTTATGGTCTTCATTTAAATACACATTAATATTTTCCAGCAAATATTTTACATCTTTAGGATTTACGATAACATCATTTGCAGGACCAAACTCTTCCCGTTCTGTTGTACCGATAAGTGTATGGTCTTTCTCTGGTTCCGGAATAATAAAAAATACCCGTTTGTTTTTAGTTTGCATAAATAAAGGATCATCAGAAATTAATCCTTTAACAACGATATGAATTCCACTGATTTTTCGAATGGTATATTCTGCGGGAAGTTGAAATGCAGCATTAACCTCGTCAATCCACGGTCCAGTGGCATTAATTAAAATTGGAGCAGCGTATGCACCATCTTGGGTTTGGATGGTAAACTGTGATTCGCTTCTAATAATGGATTGAATAAGAATATGTTCTTTAACGGTGCATCCGTTTGCGATACACTCTTCAGCCACGCACTGAGTAAGAGCCAAATCATTAGTTTTTCCATCATAATATCGGAAGACAGCCTTTAATCCTTTATGTTTTAAACAGGGAGCATGTTTGGTAAATTCTTTTTTCGGAATTCGATGTGAGGTATGATCGGAGTATTTGTCAGAGAGCAAATCATATAATTTTAATCCTATCCAAATCAACCAAGGATGACGAGGTGAAGAAGCATAAACCGGAAGAAAAAACGGACGGTATTGAACCAGATTAGGGTAAAGTTCAGTGAGAGCTTTTCGATCCAGGAGCGCCTCTCTTACCAGCTTAAACTTAAAGGTTTCCAAATACCGAAGTCCTCCGTGAATAAGGCGGGATGATTTGGAAGAGGTGCCACTCCCCACAGTAGATTTATCCAGTATGAGGACTGAGTTTCCCCGTTTGGCCAGTTCAAGGGCAATGGCGCATCCGTTAATCCCGGCACCAAGTATGATAACATCATAGTTCTTCATGATGTCTAAAAACAGCGATTATGGAAGTCCAACTCCATGTAGCCAGACTAATTGTCCTCCGAGATTAGCTGTAAACAAAACCATGAGGGTGAGAAGAAATAGGAAAGCAAAGGCTAGTCGGTCTAAGCGCCGGTTTTCCATATTTTTAAAAAAAAGGAATAGCCATCCAAAAAAGACTAAAAGCGACCCCCAGGTAACGAGATTACCAAGTAGTTCGTGGCGATTCAGCAGCGTGACAATTTCTGTAGAATGACCAATCTGGGATACTCGGGCAAGATCTTTTTCTCCGGATTGTGAAACAAAAATTGAAAAAACCGTAGACAGCCCCAAAAGCCAAAGTCCTATAACACGACACATCCAATAAGGCCGAAAGAGCTGAAGACCATGAAGAATGAGGGCTCCCACAAGAAATGCAATTGGAAAATGGACCAATGCCGGATGAAGGGGAAAATCCATATAATAAGTTAGGGAATATTTAGCCAAGATGGGTAGGAACTAAACAAGAAACAACTCTGAAAAAATACGGTTTTGGGGTGAAACTGGAAGGGATTCTGCGTTCACGACTCCTTTCTACGGGCCGGGAATCCCAGTTGCAATAAAAAACCCCCGTTTACGACGAGGGTTTAATTCGTAGCCCGTAGGGGAATCGAACCCCTGTTGCAGGAATGAAAATCCTGAGTCCTAACCACTAGACGAACGGGCCAAAATATTTAAAATAACTATAAATAGCGGTGGCGAAGTTATAAGATTCGACAGTTATCTGCCAAATCAAAAACGGTTAATTTTTTGAAATATCGAGGATATCCAGTAATTCACCCCGTTCATGCAGCTCAACCGTAATATCTGCTCCGCCAATAAGTTTACCCATTACGAATAATTGTGGTATCGTGGGCCACCCGGATTGTTCTGAAAGTTTGATACGAATCATGGGGTCTTCCAAAATGTTTACAGCTTTAAAGTCCACACCATAATGGTTTAAAACTTGTACTACTGTATTTGAAAATCCGCACATGGGCATTTCTTTCGTTCCTTTCATATATAGAATGATGGGTGTTTCATCAATGTCTTTTTTGATTTGTTCGGACAAGTCCATAAATAGCCTCCTATTTTTTATCGTTTTTCCATTGTTCAGTTGAATAGGTTTTCAACTGAAGAGCGTGAATTTCCCGAGTCATAAAATCTTCCACAGCCTTATAAACTAATTGGTGTTGTTCTACCAGTGATTTTCCGCTAAAGGAGGGACTGATAACCACAGCACTAAAATGGTCTTTGCTTCCTGTTGCATCAATGACTTCTGCTGTAGCATCGGGAATATGGGATTCGATTAACTGTTTGATGTATTCCGGTTCCATTAAATTATTAAAAGTTGGTTGCAAATGAATATGAAAATTACAAATATCCTATCACGATTCGTGAATTAAATTCATATTTCTATTTACCCTAAATTGAAGGAGGTTTTGTGATATTTGTCACAAACCTTTTAATTACAGGATCATAAATTTACTGTTAACTTTCTAAGGGGCGGGCATTCCGGATGAGTATGTATTTTTTCTCAACCGTAATTCTTATAATCAATCCTATGAATGCGTTATGAAATCTTTTTTTGCCATATTTTTATCCTTTTCCGCTTTTTTGTCTGCTCAGACGATAAGCGGATTTATTCGAGAAGATGCCACAGGTGAGCCCCTTTCTTTTGCCAATGTTTTCTTGAAAGATACCTATATCGGTTCAGCTTCAAATCAGGATGGTTATTATGTTATCACTCAAGTTCCACCGGGTCAGTATATTATTAAGGTTTCTATTATTGGGTATAAACTTGAATCTAGAGAAATCACCCTAAAAGTCGAAGAAAATTTAAGGTTGGATTTTAGGTTGGCTTCGGAAATTGTCCTGGGGGAGGAGATTAATGTAAGCGCTGAAAGAATCAAGTTTCAGAGACTGGTAGAACCCAGCAAAATTACTCTGGATATGAGGGAAATCAATACTGCTCCAGCCTTTATTGAAGCAGATGTGTTTCGAACCATTCAAATGCTCCCCGGTGTCCAGACTCTGAATGATTTTTCAAGTGCTCTTTATGTCAGAGGGTCAACGCCGGACCAAAATTTAATATTACTAGACGGTATTACCATTTATAACCCCTATCATATTGGGGGTATTTTTTCTACATTTAATACTGATGCGATAAAAGAAGCTGATTTTCATGCCGGAGGGTTCCCGGCGAGATATGGCGGTAGAATGGGAGCAATACTAAACGTCATCAGCAAAGAAGGGAATACAGAAGACATTGAGGGTAAAGTCAATATTTCTCAAATTTCAGCAAAAGGGATTATAGAGAGGCCATTACCCAAGTGGAAAAATGTAAAGGGTTCTTGGATGCTGGCCGGACGCAAAACCTATTTTGATACATTTTTTAATTTCATGATGAAAATCAGCGGAGAAAACAATTTCAAATTTCCGTATTATTTTTATGATTATCAGGGAAAGATTAACTTGGATTTTGGAACGAATCATCGATTAACCTATAGTCGCTTTTACGGCGATGATGTCTTGTATATCAATGTGGGTGATCCTGAACGAGAATTCAGCAATTCCTTTCAGAAAAATGAAGGGCATTTTGATTGGAGATGGGGAAATCATACCAATAGTTTTACCTGGCGGTGGATAATGAAGCCGAATCTCATCCTGAAAACATTCCTCGCCGCCAGTCGATTCAGATTTCATATTGATATTGATGAAGAAAACTGGTATACCTACAAAGAATTTGGTCAGTCGATTGAATCTTATAATGGCTATTTTTTTGATGTCTATGATATTGTAGAAGATAAATCACTTGAAATGGAATTAACCTGGATTGCTTCGGATACTCATATTCTGACCACCGGTATTCAGATAAAAAATGTAAACTTTGATTTAGGAATGGAATATAAACTCGCCTCTTTCGACACGACTATTTTTGCCAAACCACTGGAAATGGAAGATCGAACCGGGGAGCAGTCTGTTTACCTTCAGGACAGGTGGCAAATAAACCGAAAATTTTCGACGCAACTTGGGCTTCGATTATCTCGCTATTGCCTTCATAATACACTGAATATTGAGCCCAGGCTTGGGATAAAATATTTTGTTAGGGATGACTTGGCTCTAAAATTGAATTGGGGCCGATATTATCAGTATTTAACCATTGCGAATCCCCGGGATGAAAGTTTCCGTTTTATAGATATCTGGATGGGAATCCCCGAGCGATATCCTGCACCTCGTTCTGACCATTTTATTGGTGGATTGGAATATATTTCAGGTCAGGATGTGATTTACAGAGCCGAAGCCTATTACAAGGGTTTTGACCATTTACTCACTCTAAAGCAGGGGAGTCCGTTTGAAGAAAATGATCAGCTCAGATTTAATTCATTTAACGAGTTTTATGATACTGATGCTTTGGCTTATGGAGTGGAATTGCTCATAAAAAAAACCAGTGGAAAATACCGGGGATGGATTGGATATACATTATCTAACACAGAATGGTACACAAAGGCTGACGGATGGTATCCGCCAAAATATGACAGATTACACACCCTGAATATTGTGAGTGATTGGCAATGGACAAAAAATCTCCATGTCAGTACGGCGATTTCATTTTCATCAGGTAACCCTTATACGCCCATACTTGGACGGTATCAGACTTGGGGAGAAATAGGGCAGACTAGATGGTGGGATCATTCCAAATATTTGGTTGGGAATAAAAACAGCGGACGATATCCGGCTTATTTTCGGTGGGATGTGGGTCTTACGAAAAAATTTAAGTCTATTTTGTTTGGGGACGGAGAGTACTATTTCCAATTTTTAAATTTAACGAATCACATCAACAATTTGTTTTATATATATCGAGTAAATGAGAACATTCTTTCCGATCAGTACGGCAAAGTACAGCAAAAGGCATTCCCCATGTTTCCTTTACTCTTTACATTGGGGGTTCGTTATGAGTTTTAGAAAGAATATTTTCCTCCTCGTGATATGGATAGTCTCACTGTACTGGGGATGTGTTTATCCAAAACCTGATTGGGAAAATGTAAACTCAGATCATGAACCTGTTCTGAATGTATTTGGCCTCATATCTCTAGATGAAAAAGTGAAGAGTTTTGTGGATGTTCGTCGAACCCTTTCATTAGATGAAAAACAAACCCAATCTCAAGGTGTAGACTTTGAATCTAAGTTTTTGGTTAAAGAAGCAGTAGTGGAAATTTCCGATGGAATAAACACCTATACATTTAATTTTATACCTTATAAACCGCAAGATAAACAACCCGGGGGTGTTTATCTGGATAAATATTATGATACAACCAGAACATTTATTCCTCAGCCCAATACCCTATATACCCTAAAAGTGACTACAGAAAAATGGGGGAGGTTAACCGGTGAGGTCGTTACACCGAATTTTCCCGAAATCGTTTCGGAGTCTGTTCCGGACACGGTTTATACAAAAATCCCCTATACGGTAAAGTATCGCTTAAATGGGGATTCCTTCGGCAAAATAACCACAGATGTGGTAAGAGGATATTTTTGCGGTGCGGAACATCAGGATATAATTTATCCCGGCAGTTCAGAATGGACAACTCCGCCTGTAAATTGTTCCAGTGACTGGAGCCGGCCAGGAGGTGTCACTGATTCGGACACCTTGGAGATTACCCTTCGTACCATGGATGCTCAGTATTATGAATACATTATTAAAGAATCTGCAAGTGAATTTGTTGATCTGCTCACTGGGAGCGGCGGCACCGCAAA
Organism: uncultured bacterium; assembly: GCA_964549275.1. Taxonomy (GTDB): domain Bacteria; phylum Fidelibacterota; class Marinisomatia; order Marinisomatales; family TCS55; genus CAZJUP01. The sequence goes on from CAZJUP010000001.1 coordinate 142,593, forward strand.
ATCTATAGGGGTAGAGGGGGGATATGGTGTCTTTGGAGCCATTACAGCGGATAGGATTTTTCGGGTTATTATTCCTTAATCCTGTTCTTTTTAATTTCCATAAAATTCTCCAACTTCACTCTCAATTATTAAGGGATTTATGAAACTTTACAGTTGGAACGTAAACGGTATCCGTGCCGCAGAAAAAAAAGGATTCCTGGATTGGTTGGATGCAACTTCCCCGGATATCCTATGTCTTCAGGAAACAAAAGCGCGACAAGATCAGCTTTCATCTGCGATTTTAACTGATCATGGTTACCACACATATTGGCATTCAGCAAAAAAAGCCGGTTACAGCGGTGTGGCCACTTTCTGTAAAGAAAAACCTCATTATGTGCAGGAGGGGCTCGGAATAGAAAATTATGATGCTGAGGGTCGTGTTTTAATTACGGAACATGAAAATTTTTTACTGTATAATATTTATTTTCCCAACGGGCAAAGAGACGGAACCCGGCTTCAATATAAACTGGATTTTTACGATGATTTACTTCCTGTCATCAATGAACAGGTAGAATCAGGTACCCATGTTGTTGTAACAGGAGACTGGAATACGGCCCATCATCCCATAGATTTAGCCCGGCCGAAGGATAATGTAAAGACGTCTGGATTTATGCCTGTGGAAAGGGAACGATTGGACACTTATGTTGATCAGGGCTGGGTGGACACTTTTCGGCATTTTCATTCTGAACCGGATCGATACACTTGGTGGACTTACCGGTTTGGTGCCCGTGCCCGAAATGTGGGATGGCGTATCGATTATTTTTTCGTAAATGAAGGATTTGTTGAGTCTTTGGAAGATGCCGATATCCACCATGATGTTATGGGATCTGATCATTGTCCCATTTCTCTCACCTTAACCTATGAGGGGTTGTAATGAAAAAAGCAGATATTGTTCGAGACTGGATAAAGCGCTATACGGGAACGTCTGCCGATGGGTTTGGCGATTGGATACTTTTAACCAATTTTCAAAACTATGTTGAAAAGTTCGCAGAAAAATTTGATGTAGAAGTGAAGGGAAAAGGTGGCCCCATGACTTCCGCAACGAACCGAGACAGCGTGAGTATCATTAATTTTGGAATTGGCAGCGCAAACGCGGCCACCATCATGGATTTACTTTCCAGTGTAAAACCAAAGGGGCTTTTATTCTTGGGGAAATGCGGTGGTGTGAAAGAGTCGGCCGAATTAGGGCATTTTATTCTCCCCAGTGCAGCGATTAGAGGAGAGGGAACAGGAGATGATTATTTCCCGAAGGAAGTTCCGGCCATGCCTTCGTTTAAATTGCACAAGCATGTTTCTCAGATTCTTGTGGAAAAAGAATTGGAATATCGTACCGGTGTCGTCTATACCACAAATCGTAGAGTCTGGGAACACGATGAGGTATTTAAGGCGTATTTGAGAAAAATTCGTGTTATAGGGATTGATATGGAAACAGCCACTTTATTTTTAGTAGGGTTTGCGAACAGTATTGACCGGGGAGCTCTACTTTTGGTTTCAGATACGCCCATGACTCCGGAAGGAATCAAAACAGAAGAATCGGATAAAGAAGTGACAAAAACGTATGTAGATCTTCACTTGGAAATTGGAATCGAGGCTATGACCAGTATCGGAGAAGAAGGGGAACAAATCCGGCACTTTAGGTATTAATACCCATTTCCCCCCTTGATTAGGATAATTTAAATCATCAAATCAACTGCAATAGCATCAGCGAAAAGAAATCCTTTTGGCGTTAACCTTAGCCGATTTTTTTCTTCTATGAGAAATGAATCCCACTTTATCCTGGCCTGATTGATTCTATCTGTAAAAATGGTTTGAAATTCTTTAGGTATCCTATAAAGATTTACTCCTTCCGAAATTCTTAGGCCGAATCCAATTAATTCATTAACCTTATTCTTACGTGTATAATTGGGGATAAATTTTCGTGGAAGTTGGCCTGATTCTATTGAATTGAGATACGTATCCAGATTTTTTGGATTGCTGTAACGATGTATGCCGTCAAATCCATGGGCAGAAGGTCCAAAACTAAGATAGGGATGAATCCGCCAGTAATGGAGATTGTGGCGGCAGGCTAATCGCGGTTTTGACCAGTTGGATATTTCATACTGATCAAACCCTGAATCCCACAGCATTTTTTGGGTTATTGAATAAAATTCAGCGCTTTTATTCTCTCCGGGCATGGAAACCGTTCCATTATTAACGTACTGAAAAAGACGTGTTCCTTTTTCTACAGTGAGAGAATAAGCAGAAATATGTTCGGGATTCAAGTCCATTATTTGTTGAAGATCTCTTTTCCAAATTTCTGGAGACTGTTTGGGGACATTAAAAATCATATCACAGTTTATATTTTCGAATCCGGCTTTTCTTGCCTGTTTAAATGTGGTAAAAACTTCGTCTGTTCCATGAATACGAGTGAGGAATTTCAGGAGGAAAGGATCCAGACTTTGAACTCCCATGGACAAGCGGTTCATACCCAACTCATGAAAGGATTTCAACTTTTCTAATGGGGCTTCTCCGGGATTAATTTCAATTGTTGATTCCGTTAATGAAGATAAATCGTATTTTTTATCCAAAGTGTCCAGAATCCGCTCAAAATGTTTTGGTTCTAGAAGACTTGGGGTCCCTCCACCGATAAATATAGTATCTGGTATCCAGGCTTTTTTGGGGATGTCGCATTGGTTTATTTCATCAACCAGGGCATTTACAAATCTAGGGATAACATTTTCTCGATCTGAGATTGAATAAAAATCACAGTACATGCATTTTGTTTTGCAGAAAGGAATGTGGATGTAGATACCTCCGGAGTTCATAGGTTAACTTACAGAAAGTGAACCCTATAGGAATACGTCAATTTAGAAGGTATAAATCTGTAAATTCTCCGCCGGTTTTTAAAAGAAAGGATTAAGAAATGAGAAAATTGATTTTGCTAATGGTTGCACTTTGTATGGGGTACGCTCAATCCGGGCGATTAATTGTAGGGTTTGATATTGATGATACCGTATTATTTTCTGAGCCCATGTTTCTGGAAGCTCCCAGAGATGAGAAGGGTGCCATAGATTATCACTGGATTAATCTTCATGATAAAGATTATTCTCTTCTGATTGATCCCACTGCTGCATTAATTCACTATTTTCGAGCGAATGGACATCAGGTGTTTTTTATAACAGCACGGCCCGGTTTTAACGGGCACCACTTGGCAGAATTTCTATCTAAAAAATTAGACATGGATATCACGGTGAATGAAAATTTGTTTTTTTCCCCAAAAGAAATAGTAAATGGTTTCAGTTATACCACAAAGCATAACACCATGAAGAAACTGAACCTGGATATGTACTATGGTGATTCGGATCGGGATATGATTGCTGGTTTAAAAGCTGATGTATATCCGGTGAGAATTATACGGAACAACCGTTCTTTAAAACATTATGGAAATAATTATTTTGGAAATACGCTGGACGGAAAAACGGCGAAAAACCCATTTAATAAAACGCAATTAAAACAGTTTTACAAAAAAGGAGTTGGGGTATTTGGGGAATCTATTTATCCCATCACTTGGTAAAACACCCGTCTTTAATCTGCCAACCGGCTCAAATCGTCTCGAATGAGGATAAGAATGGCCGATTGAGGAACAATCAGGAAATCTTTATCTTCAATTTTTATTTCGATGGATGCCTTATTGAGAAATAGGGCAGAATCCCCAATCTCTGCCTGGGTGGGAATATATTTTACACCGGACTTGTCCTCTGTTGACCAGGGTTCATTGAAGGGTTCCTCAGGGTTTCCCAGGGGAATGCCTGGACCGACTTCAACAATCATACCGCTTCGGACTTCCTGCTTTTCTATGACACTGGGCGGGAGGTATAACCCAGCTTTGGATTGTTTTTCGCCGGAATCGGGCTGAATAAGTACCCTGTCACCCACAACAAGAATCTGTTTATTTTTATTTCTCATATTAAAAATTACATGTGTTTGGTTAAGATGTACAACCTCGGACACAATTGATGAATCTATTTAGATTGTTGATTACATAAATTTATTCTTAACTTATTTTTCGTTTTGAAATGCAATTGGGGTTTATATGAATACTTTAAAATCATTATTGATTTTAGCGGTATTATTCAGTTTTAATTACAGTCAACAGTCCGTGACTGTGGATTTGGAAAAACTCTCTTTTAATCTTGATCAACCAGGCCTGTCCTTCACCCAGGATCGTTTTATAGACCCCGAACACACTGATTCTTCTCTGAACTACTTTTTACATTTAGCTTTTTGGGCCGGGGCAAAAACAGAATCAGGTATCTCTGTTGTTTCTGGGGATGGGAACCCTACGGTGAAAGAATTCACAGAGTGGCAGTTTGATACCCCCACATACAAAATTGATGATGTTACTGCAGATACATCAGTTGTTTCGATTTATCGGTCTGTTTATCACGATAATTCAGGTATCCCCGGCCATCATCCTGTTGGTCTGTCTGTCGAGCAACGATCCTATGTTTATAAGGCATTCCCCACCCTGATTTATGAATATACGGTTACGTCAACTCATGATTTAGATTCCCTTATTTTAGGCATGTATTTGGATTTTGACTTACCCGAATCCGATCAGACCTCTGATCCTTATAATGACCATGTTTTGGCGGAACCTTCTCGAAATTGCATTTATATGGCCAACAACGGGAATTGGGATGAAGGCCATGTCCCGGCCGTAGTCAATTTAAGTTCAGGCCAATTACGGTACAGGGTATTGGGAAGTTTAGAAAAGCACCTCACAGACCAAGAAAAATGGGATATTATTTCTGACCCTGCATATGAACAATTCCGTAAAACATTTGAAACGGAGCATGATTATCGGTTTATTGTATTTTCTGAACCAACGACAGTTAAAGCCGGTGAGGAGACTACCTTTTCACTGGCTTTAGTTCATACACTCGGTTATGGAAATAGTATTAATGTTATACAATCACTAAATCGTTGGTATGCCGACCACCCACTCCTTTTTAAACAGATTCAAACTCAGCAAGATTTTACTCAGGTACAAATTCCAGGCGAATTTATGCTTTCTCAAGGCTATCCAAACCCTTTTAATCCTTCAACAAACTTTACCTTAAGCCTGCCGGAAACTCAGATGGTTTCTGTTGCCATTTATGATATTAGAGGTGTGTTGATAAAAACCATTCATAAAGGTAATCTCAAGGCAGGAATACAGTCGTTTACTTGGAGTGGTGATAATGATGATGGTATTCAGGTCAGTTCAGGTGTTTACCTGATCCGGGCAGAGTGGAACGGTTACAACCAAACACAAAAAATAGCCCTGGTGAGGTAAGGATTTATTATGGGTAGAAATAAAAGAAAGACCGCCGGATTACTAATGCTATTTATCGCGCTAATCCAATCCATCCTTTTTGCACGACTACCGGGAGACACGGACCCGTATACCCGTCTTTTCAGGGGTTATATACAAGCACGTGTTTATGATGCAGAGGGAAACGGGGTCTCCGGTGTTCGGATTATGGCCAATATGAATATCGGATTTGGCATAGAAGAAAGAGGTGAGAGCGCTATTAAGTTTGGGACAACGGACTCGCGGGGCTACGTCCGCATCGTTTTGGATATTCGCGCTCCCCGTTATTGGGGCAGTCCCAGCGGCCACTATATAGAAGCAATATTAACCAGTGGCCCAAATTGTACCAGTGAAATATCAAATTCAGAGGTATCAAGTTCTTCGTCCTATTCAATTTGGCCAGTTTTTTCCGTGATTCAAGATTGTGACGGGAATGGAATAAATGATGAATTTGAAATTCAGTTAGCAAAAAAATATTCTCCCCAAATCAATTTTCATAATAATAATCCACTATTCCCAATGCCGCCAAGTGCAGTATATAATTCTAATGGATTTGAAGTCATTACAAATGAAAGCGGCCAATATTATCCATTACCCGTTGATAATCACAATCCTGAAAGTTGGAAAAAGTATTTTGAGAATGATTTAAAAATTAATTTAGAGGAAAAAAAATATTAGGCCAACCGTTTATTTTAATACTTTTAGTAAGAAAGTTGAACAATACAATGACGTCCCCATTGATTTATATTTCGTTCAATATTGGTTTTATTATCCATTTAATGATGCGGGGAATCTGCATGAAGGTGACTGGGAACATATAAGTGTTATTTTAAACTCAGGAATACCAAGCGTTTCAAATCCCATTGGGGTGATATTTCACAGACATTATGAATTAGACCGATACCCATGGTCAGAAGTTGAAAAAGAAGGAACACACGTTAAGATATATGTTGGTGGAAATACTGCAACTACGCTTTTTTATGGTAATCCAATGCTCACCAGAGAATTAGTCCCTCAGGTTGGAGGATATGGAGAAATAACAGGAGGCAGTTTTAAATCTAATGGATGGCAGTATTTGGCATCTAGTTTGTTTGAATTTATCCCAATTTACCGTATGGATGAATATATCAATGGTAATAGAAGTCTGAATCCGAGTGATTATACATTGGTTAATCTAACAGAAAATAATCCCACATGGTTTTTTAATTTAGATGGGAAGTGGGGTGCCCCAAGAAAAATAATTTTATCTGAAATTCCTGGGAATACATATGAAATAAAAATTCCTGGTTATCACGAAATATTTTCATACCCCCACGTTAACGACCCGCCTAAAGGGCCCAAATTTAATGACCATTGGGAGCTTGATAATGCTGTCTCATCTTCAGAAGGAAAAGGGAAAATTGTGACTCAATTAAAAAATGATTATTTCCCGCAAATAAAATTCACATTATTAGGAAAAGCAAGGGTGAAAATAATCATTTTTGATAATTTAGGGAGTGAAGTAGCAACAATTGTAAATAAGCAATTTGATGAAGGAACACATACTCAAAATTGGTTTTGGAAAAGTAAAAATGGCATGCCTGTTTCTTCCGGAACTTACTTTTATAAAATATATGTAGAACCGGAAAATTTATTAAACCATTATTGGTATTACTTACAAAGGAATTAATTGTGAAAATCATTAAAATATTCATTATGTATGGTGTATTTTTTGTTTCGCGTCTACCGGGATCTGATTTTACGGATAGAACATTGATTGTAAGTAATGGATTGTATAAAAGCCCAATACTAACTGATTATGGAACTTCAATAAATAATTATTATGAAATTCCATTCGGAATTTTATCTAAAGATAAACAGTTTAGTATCTATTCAAATATTATGAATTATGGAACTTGGGTGAGAATTGATAAAAGCGATGATAGTGATCCTTCAAGATATATGGGCGAATCACAAAAATTATATTATAATGGAGGTATAACTTTTAAGACGACCGAGGGTCAAATTGGATTACATTATATAGATGCATATAAATGGAAACCAACAATATACTTTGATGGTAAACTAGATTATTCATCGAATGTGACCGTTAAAAAATTATTATATACACAAATGATTAATAAATGGGATATTGTTAAAATAAATTTTGGTGTCGGATATAATCTTATTCATGAGTATTCCTTTTTAGAAAGCACTACAACTTTAAATTATGACTTTATTTATTCAAAGGCAACTTGGGTCAGTAAAGGATATAAGCTTGATTACCACTTGGCTGGTGAAATGATTTTTAAAAATATAATTACCCACATTGGTTATTATTCTGGTGTTAAATGGTATCCAGAATCAATACACAAGTTAAAAACAAATAATACGCTAGTGTATTCGGAAAGTTATTTAGTCTCAGGCAGCAACATTCCTGAGGTTATTTACTTCGATGCGAAATTTAGGATAAAGAATATTTATGCGATGGTAAAAATTGAAAAACCGTTTTGGGAACATGAAATTGGCAATACAAATTTCAGAGAAGTTTTAAACTACCAAGTCTCATTGTCTGGCAATATTAATTCAAAAATAAAGTGGCAAGTTAATCATCAATTGGATTATTCATCTCATTCATTTTTTGGCGTTTTTGATGATTATAACCAACACTATCTTTCCATAGGATTTACAAGTCAAATAAATGAAAAAATGAATTACACATTTGGAATCTCAAGCAGCAAGTTGTTTGAAACTGCTCGGGACCAGACAAATATTTTTCTAAAATTTTGTTTTGTCAAATAATGGAAAAGTCTCCTTAGCCCCAGTATAAAAAAGTGTACACCATATTAAATAACTTTTAATGTAAAAAAGTTAACTGAAATCTATAAAAACAAAATGGGTAAACCGTGTCACTTCAATTTATAATTATGAATAATTTCTGTTCCTAAATAGACAGAGAAAACAGAAATTATACAGATGGAAGTAGTAGTTAAGTTAGCAAATACTGATGCCGAGAAGAAGGCTGTCTTATCCATCCGCCGCGAGGTGTTCATGGTTGAACAGGATGTCCCACCTGAAGAAGAAATTGATGAATTTGAACAGAGTTCTACCCATATCATCGCTTATGCGAATAAGATACCTGTCGGAACTGCACGGTGGCGGGTAACAGAATCAGGGATTAAACTCGAACGGTTTTCGGTTTTAAAACCATATCGGGGACACCAAATTGGTAGAAAATTGGTGGAATTTGTTTTGGCAAATGTAGAAAGTGATACCATTTATCTTCATGCCCAGGAGCAGGTGATCGCATTTTATGAAAAATTTGGATTTATGGCCATAGGGAACCGTTTTTACGAAGCAGATATCCCCCATAAAAAAATGACTTATTCACCACCTGAATGAAGCAGTGGATTCTTTTATATCGTAAATTTAATAATTATATTCTGCCAAACGATTAACCCACAACCCGCAATTCATTATTAATTCAATGTCAGGCTCCATATATAAACGACTGGGAAAGCTACTCCTTGCTTACTGGCCATTCCTTTTGGCTTCTACAATATCGGCATTCATTTTTGTTGCTTTAAACAGTGCATCTATCTGGCTCACCGCTTCTTTAATTAATAACATTTTAACTGACTTCGATGATATTGTAGCTCAACAAGCTGTCTGGGCATCCAAAGATTCGCTTACCTTAAATGAAAAATTAAAATACGGCTCCAACCTTCTCATATTACGGGACACACCTCTTGAATCATTAAAAGTCCTTTGCTTTTCTTTGCTGTTTGTATTTTTTGTAAAAAATATTTTTCTATATTTGAAAAATATTTTATTGAGATATGCCCAGCTTCAACTGGTGCGAACCATACGGGAAAAATTATATCAGCATATCCAATCGCTGTCTTTGGGATATTTCAATGAAAAGCGGACAGGAGAAATCAGTTCAATTATCATGAATGATGTTGAACAAATGCAGGGAACATTATCAGTCAGTTTCCAGAAATTATTTGTAGAGCCCATTAATATTCTCACTTTTACTGCTCTCTTATTTATCATTAGCTGGAAGCTGGCATTGATTGCTTTGGTCATTATCCCGGTGGCGGGGATTGTTATTTTAACTATAGGACGGAGTATCCGGAGAAAATCTCACCGTACACAAAAGAAAATTGCAGACATTATGGATATATTGACTGAAACGATTTCTTCTGTACGTATTGTCAAAGCATTTGTGATGGAAAAAGAGGAGATTCGAAAATTTTCATTGGAGAGTCTACACTATTTTAAATTGTTGTTTAGACGTGCAAAATTAGATCTTTTGGCCGGTCCCATTACCGAAAGTTTTGGCGTTATCATTGGTGTGATCCTGTTGTGGTTTGGTGGAATGCAGGTTTTGTCTCATCAGGGAATATCGGCAGAAGATTTTATTCGGTTTATTCTGATTCTATTCTCAACGCTCGGTCCAATAAAATTATTAAGCAATGTTCATGTTCAGATTCAGATGGGGGTGGCTTCTGCAGAGCGTGTATTTCAATTGCTGGATACTCCTGCAGAAATTGTTAATAAACCCAATGCAATCCGAATGAAGTGTTTCGACCATGCCATTGAATTTGACAAAGTTCATTTTGAATATAAAGATGGAGATGAACGGGTCTTGGATGATTTATCTTTCAGAATTAATAAAGGGGAAGTGGTTGCTCTGGTTGGACCATCCGGTTCTGGAAAATCCACCATAGCAGATTTAATTCCGCGGTTTTATGATTTATCTGAAGGTACTATCAAGATTGACGGAACGGATATTCGAGACCTTCAAATTGAATCCTTGCGCAAACACATGGGTATTGTCACACAAGAAGTTATCCTGTTCAATGATACAGTAGGGAATAATATTGCTTACGGCATGGTAGGGGTGAAACAAACCGAAATCCGGGATGCAGCCAAGGCAGCCAATGCATTGGATTTTATCGAGCAAATGCCCGATGGATTCGATACCTTTATCGGTGAAAGAGGTGTGAAACTTTCCGGAGGACAGCGGCAACGAATTGCCATAGCCAGAGCTCTATTAAAAAATCCGCCCATACTCATTTTGGATGAAGCAACTTCTGCACTGGATACAGAATCAGAAAAAGTGGTCCAAAACGCTATGGAAGTTCTGATGAAGGACAGAACAGCTATGGTCATTGCCCATCGGTTATCTACTGTAAAAAATGCCTCACGGATTATTGTACTGGATAAAGGAAACATTATGGAGAGTGGAACCCACAAAGAATTATATGACAAAAATGGATTATACAGAAAACTCTATGATATTCAATTTGATGAATCAGTTTACTGATAAATACCGCCAAAGAAATATCCAGGAAATTGAAAAAACTCCTAGAAAAAAATTAACGGTCTTTTTCAGTAACTCCATTAAAGCTCACAAATGGGGCGGGGGTGAAAAATGGATGATTTTAGCGGCAAAGGGACTTAGAGAAAGGGGACATCGGGTTATTCTATCCGGAAAGGCAAATTCAGTCTTTCTTCAGAAAGCACAAAATGAATTTCTTGAAACACTTCCATTGAATATTTCAGCAGATTATAGCCCCTTTAAAATTTGGAATACAAAAAGAATATTAGATAGAGAAAAGATTGATGTTATTTTATTAAATCTAAATAAAGATATACGTGTTGCAGGCATTGCCGCGCGATTATCTAAAGTTCCTGTAATCATTGCCCGAAACGGTATAAAACTCATATCAGATAAATGGAAGCATAATAAAACCATGGGATTGGTCGACGGAATCATTACCAATTCCGAATCAATTAGGGAGACCTATAATCAATACGCTTGGATGCCAAAGAATAAAACCCGGGTTATATATAACGGTATTGAAATCAATGGAAATATTTCGTCTCAAGACCTTCATCTGATTTATAATATTCCTGCCCACCATACCGTGTTTGTGGCTGCCGGACGATTAACTTCTCAAAAGGGTTTTGACCTTTTGATTAAAGGTGCAGCTCAAATAAACAATAAAGAAAATCCATTTACTGTTCTCATAGCAGGAAAAGGAAAAAACCGTATGCAATTGGAAAATTTGATTGAAACGCTTCAATTAAAGGATAGGATAAAACTTATCGGGTTTCAGGAAAATTTACTTCCGATTCTTAACGCTTCCGATTTTGTCCTGCTTACATCCAGGAAAGAAGGTATGCCAAATATTGTTATGGAAAGCATGGCGTTGGGTAAGCCTGTTTTGGCCGCGAGAGTGAATGGGGTATCAGAGTTGTTAACCCATCGAAAGACAGGATATATCTTTGAGCCATTTGACCAAAATGAAATCCAGAAAGCAATGGAATGGGCCATTAAACATAAGGGTAATGAAGAAGTTCTTGAATGGGGATGTAAAGCGCAGGAGTTTGTTACCCATGAATTTACCCTTTCGCGAATGATAGATAATTTGGAAGACTATTTTTACGAACACTATGCCCGAAAACATCGTTAATCAAGCTCTATCCTTTAGGGATAATCCCAGACATTATCCTCGAAAAGTATTTATTAAGGTGTTTAATTTTTTTCATCGTCCTGTAAGGAAAAAGCCGATTCCTGATACAATTCAATCTGTTCTCATTCTATCCCAAGAAAAGTTAGGCGATGCAGTTTTACTCATGCCCTTATTGAAGGGGTTGGCTCAACAATTTCCTGGGATAAAAATTGATATATTATGTACCAGACACAATGAAGACTTATTCAAATCAGTTCCTAGTGTTGGTGACACCTTTAACATTCGCCAAAACCATGAATTAAAAAGAGCATTACAGCGGAAGTATGATATCTTTTATAGTCCAAAAGATCATCCGTCAATAACAGCATCACGATTAGCCAGAAAAGTACTTGCTAAGATTACAGTCTGCTTATCCCATGACAGACATAACAAGCATTTTAATTTTGCTCTGCAAAATTATCCAGATGCACCTATCATTGAAAAAAATGCAGAATTAATCAAGCAATATGGTGTCCTATTTCCCATCGAAAACTATTTTCCGATCCCAAAAAATACAAAAACGATTACACAACAGAATACCCTTTCGATTAATGTATCCAGCGGAAGCAGTTATAGAATTTGGCCTCAAGATCATTGGATTGAATTATTGAAATTGATTCATCAGAAATTCAAGGTAAATCGTATCAATTTATTCGCTATGGAACCAGAACGGTCTATCGGTGAAACTTTAAAACAACAATTTCCAGCTTTTGTCAATTTTCCGTTGAAAACTAAAAATTTAATTGAAGCAGCAAAACTACTGATGGAGAGTAGATTTTTACTGTCCCCAGATACTGCTTTGGTTCATACCGCCGCTGCTTGTGGTATCCCGATCGTAGGTCTTTATTCAGGAGATATGCGAAATGTGAAGCGATATGCGCCCTATAATATTGAGTCTGAAATTGTACAGTCTGTATCTCATACTTTATCAGATATTTCTCCAGATGAGGTTTTTCAGGCCGTCTTGAGATTGGATAACAAAATATCGGATAAATCATGACCTCTGTATTATTTGAAAATCATCACTTGTATTATTTGCCAAATTTTCTTCCGATAATTGAAGAAATGCAAAGTAGAGGATCCTATGATATAACAGTTTCCATGCCCTTTTTTGTGGATGAATTGGAAAGAACAATTTTCATGGACACTTGTGAGTTACTGAAGTTGAATGTCATTTATGGAAACACAGAGGAAGACCGTTTAAAAACATTGAAGGAATCCGAGTTTGATATTGTTATGGTGGGGAATGTGGGACAGTTAAATAATGTCGTCTCTAAAAACACAGTGGCAGTCATGGTTTACCATGGCATCGGGTTAAAGCAAACCTATTACCGGGATATAGATCCTCGAATAGATATAAGAGCTGTCGAATCTCAAACACGATACGAGGAACTCATATCACACGGACATCAAAACCTTGTATTAACCGGATTTACAAAATGTGACCCCTTGATAGGGCAAGGAATTGAGAAAGAAATTGAACTGGTAAAATTGGGATTGAATCCAAAACAAAAAACCTTGTTATATGCACCGAGTTTTTATCCCACTTCTCTTGAAAAACTTATATTCCATATAGAAGAACTGGCTTTTGAATTTAATATACTTATTAAACTTCATAATTTTAGCTGGCATCAGGACAGGTATATCTATCAAAGTAAAGCGATGAAAACTTTGGAAGAAAAAAACTCAAATATATTTCTTGCACGGCCGGAGCACTTCAACATTATTCCCTTCTACTTGCTTTCAGACCTCTTAATTTCTGATATTTCCTCAACTTTATATGAATTTCTTCCATTGAATCGACCTCTCATCATGGCAGAGTGTTTTACTCTGAGGATGAAACACCGTGTATTTAAAAATAGATTTTTGAAAAAAATTGACTTAAATAGGATGGAAAAAGTTGATTTTGCCTATCGGTTAGCTTACCCGGAAAATTTATCTACGCTTGTATATCATGCCTTAGATTATCCTGAAGAGTTACAGGAAGAAAGACAGCTTGCCCAAAAAGAATATCTCTACAAGATGGATGGAAAAGCTTCGAAAAGAATAGTGGACGCAATTGAAAATTCTGTGAAAAAGAGAACGACTTGAGAATCGGAATTATTTGTCCGAACTGGGTGGGAGATGCGGTAATGTCTTTCCCTTTTATCAATGCATGCAGAGCTGAATATCCTGATGCAGTAATTATTCTCATCGGTAAAACTTGGGTAGCAGATGTATTTGTAAATCACCCAGCCATTAATGGTATGATAACCCTAACAAAAAAAGAGTTAACCGGACTCCATGCCACAACAGAAGCCGGGCGCTGTATTCGTGCTTTGGAACTGGATAGACTATATTTGCTTTCGGATTCTTTTCGCAGTGCCTATATGGGTTATGTTTCAGGGAGCCCGGTGAGAATAGGATATGGGGTACAATTTAGATCATTTTATCTTACAAAAGTCATTCGGAAAAAATTTAATCATTTACATCGAACTGAAAAGTATTTAAATCTATTGAATCATTCTGGGAGTTTAAAAGAAGAAGGAATGGGAATTGTTTTGAGTAAAGATGAGAAGAAGTGGGCAGATGAGGAAATGGCCGCTTTAGAATTAGAAGACCCAATTGCTCTTTTCCCATTTAGCGTTGCCAGCTCAAGAACAATACCAGAAAATAAGTTAGCTGAAATTTTAAGTCATGATGGTAATCAATTTTTGGTTTTTGGGAGTGCAAATGATAAGGATAAGGGCAAAGCATTGTTGAAAAAAGTTAATTCCTCCAAATTGAAATCTGTCTGTGGTAAATATACCCTCAGAAAAAGTATTGCTCTCATTTCAAGATGTAAGGCGGTAATAGCGGCAGATAGCGGACTGGGTCATATCGCCGCAAATTTAAATATTTTCACAGTTTCAATGTTTGGTGCGGGGAATCCACTAATGACTGGACCAAAGGGGGAGTCCGTATCTATTATAAATGAAAAAGTGTATTGCAGTCCGTGCAACTCTAATTATTGTAAAAATAAAAAAGAGCCTTTACTGTGTTTAGAATCTATAAATAGTGAAAAACCTTTTCAGGAATTAGATAAATTAATGACACTCTACTGAGAAATTATTTTTTTGAAAAGTGGCTCAAGCCCGAATCGACTTTTCCCAATAATTCTTTTTTTATATGAGAAAAAACAGGGGAAGATTCAGAGGATATTGATTCATCGTTTATGGACTCGAGAAGGTCAGATGATATGGATTCTCCTGATAAACGGAACTCCATTTTCCACGATTCATTGGCGATAAGAAATCTTTTTGGTCTCTTTTTTATTTGGCATTCTTGAACGATGGCAAAATTTCGCTTTGGATCATAAGCTAATAAGGATTTGCCATCCGTGAATAATTCATACGGAACTGATAAGTCTAAATAATCAAAAATAGTGGGCAATACATCGGCATGGCTGGAAACGGTGTAGTTTGTTTTTTGTCGGCCCGGGAGGTGCATAACAAAGGGAGTTGATGACTGCACATTTTTAAAGGAGTATGAATGGGCGAAACGACCAAATTCGTTGAACTCTTCTCCATGATCGCCAACCACAACAATGATTGTTTTTTCGAGCCGTTCCTTTTCGCTTAATGCTTCAACAATTTGACTGATGAGATGGTCTGCATAGAAGGCGCTATTTTTATACCGATTAAACACCAGTTCTGTTTCTTTTTGTAATCCTTCTTCATAAATCTGATAATGTCGGTCTATATAAGGTTTAAACTTTCCGAATGATTCTGGGAAATAATAATTGTAATGGGTAGAATAGAACCAGAGATAATTGAATTGGGGGGATTCATTTTGGATGTGTAAACTTTCAATATATTGTTCTACCATCAATTCATCCCATTTATACAGGTCGCTTCGCTTTACCATAGGGTGTCCCAACCCTCCCCCATACCCTGTGAAGGCATAAACATGGTCTATCACATCCGTAAAAATATGTTCATCCATTGCAGAATATTCGAGGTCTGTTGTTGTATAAACATTAAACGTATATCCCAACTGATCCAAGATTGAGAGGGAATGAGGCTGAAGTTTGTTTTTGTAACTCGGAAACCAATAGAAAGGTGTAAGTCCGGTCATTAGTCCAAACGTCCCATTCCCTGTGCAGTTGCTGCTGCTGAAATGGTGTTCAGTTGCCAGCCAATTATTTTTGTATCTGTATAAATTTGGCATAATATCCGGATCGGCCATATCGTACCGAAGGCTTTCAAATACAAGGAATAAAATGTCAATATCCTTCTTCTTCGAAGTTATTGCACTGAGTGATTCCTTACTCAAATTGAATTGGGATAAAAAGTCATTTTCATAATCCCAGACAACATTCGCCTCTTCCCGTTCCTCTTCGGTCGAAGCATTCAAAAGGGGTGTCCATATTTTACTCATTCTCAGTGGTGTATAAGAAGGAACAGATGTCCAGTATGCATTTGTAGCTTTTTTGTCGGTATAATGAAAATAAGAGAACAATATTTTTTCAGCCAAAGAAATTACGATGAGAATTTTTAAAGCTTTAACCCACAGGAGTTTAGGATATTTTACTGCTATAATCGGCTCTTTTTTATATCCCCAATTTGAGAATTTTAATACAGCGAAAAGAAACCCGAACACCATAATCCCCTGAAATATTAACCCAAAAATATCAGAGGATTTTACTCCCATATCTATCATGACTCCCTTTTCAAACAGAATGCCGAATAATTTCACATTGAAATGATCTCTGTAAATGGAAAGAATTTTGGCGTCTATACTTGTAAAAGTGTAGGCAAAAAATGTTAAAAAAACTGCCAGATATCGAAAGTTATATTCTTTTAGTTTAAATAATCTTGCGATTCCTTTTGTGGTGCCTTTGATCGTGAGAATGATGAAAATTGGTGTATTTATAATCATGATCCATAAAAATGGGCCCATGGTCGTTTGACTTAAGTGAACTGCTGATTTTGTAATCAGAAACAGAAGTGCAAGTATATTTACAATGTAGTATAGGGTCAATCTTGTCATGATTCAGTTCGAGAATTTATGATGAAATTTCAGGGTGGAAATTAATGGTGGTATCCCATGGGTGAAATGTGAATCTTATAAAAGAAACATCCCGTGCAAATTGGAATAGAGATAAGGAGGGTTTTGAAGGAGGGTATTTTTCTTTGTCAATAATCACCATAAAGGATTTTCATCCATTTCCTCTATGGAATTAACTTTCTGCCCTTATGAAGGCCCTTATATTAGCTGCAGGAGTATCCCGCCGTTTATACCCAATTACTTACAATAAACCTAAATGTTTACTGGTAATTGGTGGGAAACCCATTATTAACCACCAATTGAATGCTATAGAAAAAGTGGGAATCAAAGAAGTTATTGTTGTGGTGGGTTATTATAGAGAAGCTATTATATCCCATTTAACACAATCTTTTCCCGACATGAACTTTCACTTCATTGTAAACCATCACCACTTTGAAACGAATACGGCCTATTCACTTTCTCTGTGCAGGGAAAAGATAAATGGAAAATCCTTTATCCTCATGAATGGAGATGTGCTTTATCCTGCTGAAGTACTTCAGGCAGTAATTCAATCTGAAAAGAAAACCATTTTGGCCGTTGATATCAAGCCCTGTGGGAGGGAAGAAGTAAAAGTGATAGAAGGAAACGAAAATCGAATTGTTGCTATCGGGAAAGAATTGATAGAAGATAATGCGCTAGGCGAATTTATCGGAGTGGCTAAGTTTTCAAATTCTTTTTCTTTCGCCTTTATGGAATCACTTGAAACGTTAGTTAGGGCAGGAGGGAATGCTGATTATTTTGAAGCAGCTATACACCCATTATTGAACATTCATGAAGTCTATTATACCGATGTATCGGCCCTGCCATGTATAGAAATTGATTTTGCTGAAGATCTCGATGAAGCACATCAATTGGTGAAGTCATCACATTTTAAATAAGCTTTTCCTTGTTTCCAGACGCGATTATCCTTGATTTTGACAGCACAATTATACAGGAAGAATCCCTTGACGAATTAGCCCGAATTTCTTTAGAAAACCATCCGGAAAAAACTGAGCGATTAGAAGAAATATCAAGTTTAACCCATCTTGGAATGGAGGGAAAACTGGGGTTTGGAGAATCTTTAAGTCAGAGGTTGGCATTGCTTAATGTGAATCGATTTCATATTAAAATTGCTGTCGAAAATCTTAAATATAAATTGACACTCTCCTTTGAAAGAAATAGAGATTTTTTCCAATATTATCGAGACAAGATATATGTGTTTTCCGGTGGATTCAGGGAAATCATTTTTCCAATATTAGAAGGGTATTTAATCAAAAAAACCCATATTTATGCGAATGATTTTATTTATGAAAAAAATGGAAAAGTTTTGGGCGTTGATCCTGCAAATCCTTTGTCCAGATCCGGCGGAAAATCAGAACAACTCAACAGGTTAGCTCTGGGGGGAGAAATCCATATCATTGGAGATGGATACAATGATTATTTATTGAAAGAAAGTGTGGTAACCGGAACTTTCTTTGCCTTCACGGAGAATGTGTCTCGTCCGGAGGTTTGCCGAAGAGCTGATAAAGTCATATCATCATTTGATGAGTATATTTCTTTATTAACTTCATAAACTGTCAATAAATGGACAGTTTTATCCGTTTTACTGTCTCCTGATTTATAAATCATGTAAATTCTCTGCTGAAAATCCATAGATAATCTGTTTAAGAAGGGGAAGAAATGATTACAAAAAAACAAGCCCTGGACTATCATCAAACCGGCCGCCCCGGTAAAATCGAAGTTGTTGCAACAAAATCTACAGTTACCCAGCAAGATTTATCTTTAGCCTATTCACCCGGTGTGGCGGAACCCTGTCGGGAAATTAAAAAAAATCCAGCTGATGTTTTGAAATATACTGCTCGCGGGAATCTTGTGGCAGTAGTGACGAACGGTACAGCTGTACTCGGTCTTGGGGATATTGGTGCTTTAGCCGGTAAGCCGGTGATGGAAGGGAAAGGAGTTCTATTTAAACGGTTTTCTGATATTGATGTATTCGACTTGGAGCTGGATACTCACAATGTGGATGAGTTTGTAGAGGCTGTCAAATTATTAGAGCCGACTTTTGGAGGGATCAATCTGGAAGATATTAAGGCTCCAGAATGTTTTGAAATTGAAGAGCGACTAAAAAACGAAATGAAGATTCCTGTTTTTCATGATGATCAACACGGAACCGCTATAATTTCTGCGGCTGGCCTGATTAATGCAGTGGAATTGGCTGGTAAAAAGATGGAAGACTTAAAAATTGTTGTCAGTGGAGCAGGAGCATCGGCCATTTCTTGTGCAACACATTACCTTAATTTTGGCGTAAAAAAACAAAATATTTGTCTCTGCGACAGTAAGGGAGTTATTTATAGAGGTCGAAAAGAGGGGATGAATAAATATAAAGAACAATTTGCCTGCAAATATACAGCTCGGACTTTGGCAGAGGCAATGGTAGGTGCAGATGTTTTCATCGGTCTGTCTGTTGCTGGATTGGTGACAAAAGAAATGGTAAAGTCTATGGCAGAAAACCCCATTGTATTTGCTATGGCCAACCCCGATCCTGAAATTAGTTATGATGATGCCAGAGAAGCGCGGGACGATATTATTATGGGGACAGGCCGCTCCGACTTTCCCAACCAGGTGAATAATGTGCTTGGGTTTCCCTTTATTTTTCGGGGCACCTTAGATGTTCATGCTACATCCATCAACACCGAAATGAAAATAGCAGCTTCAGAAGCCTTGGCAAAATTGGCAAAAGAAGATGTCCCCGACGAAGTTTCTCGCCTATACAATAAATCACGATTAAAATTCGGTCCGGACTATATCATACCCAAACCTATGGATTATCGCGTTCTTACTTGGGTTGCTTCAGCAGTGGCTAAAGCTGCCATGGATTCCGGTGTTGCACAAAAGAATGTTGAAATCGAAGCATATAAAGATGAACTCGAAGCGCGTTTGGGTAAAAGCCGAGAACTCATGAGAGAAATTATTCATCGGGCTCAAACCGAACCTAAACGTATTGTATTCCCAGAGGGAGAATGTGAACAGGTTATCCGTGCCAGCGCCCAAATTGTAAATCAAAAGATTGCTCAACCAATTTTATTAGGAAATCCTAAAGAAGTCAAAAACTTGGCTGAGGAGTTGGATGTCAACTTAAGTGGAGTGGAAATTATCTACCCTACTAAAAGTAGCAATTATAACTCATATATGATGGAGCTATACAAGATGCGCCAGAGAAAAGGTATGACACGCAGGCGAGCTCGGGTTGACATCAGTCGAACAAATTACTTCGGTTCTATGATGATTCATATGGGAGATGCCGATGGTATGGTTTCCGGTGTAGCCCAGCATTATGCTGATACCATTCGTCCGGCGCTTCAAATTCTTGAGTTAGAACCGGGAGTGAAACATGTAGCTGGGATGTTTATCTTAGTTTTCAAAAATAAAATTAAAATTTTAGCGGATGTGACGGTAAACATTGAACCCAATGCAGAAACGCTAGCAGAAATCGCCATATTAACAGCTGATGAAGCTAAAAAGTTTGATATTAATCCCCATGTTGCTTTGATGAGCTTCAGTAATTTTGGAAGTGTAAAACACCCTATGGCTACGAAAGTAAAAGAAGCTGTTAGGCTGGTTAAAAAGATGCGGCCTGATATATTAATTGATGGAGAAATGCATGCAGATGTGGCAGTAAATTCTGAACTATTGAGGGAGCATTACCCATTTTCCAAATTGCAGGAAGAGGCAAATGTATTGATTTTCCCTGACCTGACTTCTGGGAATATTGCATATAAATTACTTTCTCAACTGGCAAATGCCGCTGCCATTGGTCCAATTTTAATGGGAATATCCAAGCCGGTGAATTTGCTCCAGTTTGCCACAAGTACAGTAGAAGATATTGTGAACATGACGGCGATAACAGTATTGGAAGCTCAAACTGCAGAACTATAAAATAATTTTGCCTGTTATTGGGCAGTTTAAGACATAAATATTAGTAACTTTAAGGTTACTTTTAATTCATTACGAGAGGAAAATATGAGTTTGATAGTCAAAAAAATGGAGGAACTAATCCTGACTTGGCAGGATGAAATTCGTGCAATTCTTAAAGAAAAAGGGAATGAAAAAGTTGGAGATGTAACGGTATCTCAGATCTATGGGGGTATGCGGGGAATTAAAGGCTTAATTTGTGATACTTCTGCTGTGTCTGCGGATAAAGGATTAATTATACGCGGACGTCCTCTTTTGGATATCACCCATATTTCTCCTGAAGAAGTCTTTTACCTCCTCCTTACAGGTGAAATGCCAAACGAAGCGGCTTTAGCTGATTTATCAGCTCAATTCAGTACTCATTCTCAGGTTCCCTCTTATGTTTGGGATGTTCTCAACGCCATGCCAGAAGAATCTCATCCCATGGCCATGCTGAATACAGCCATTTTATCTATGCAGGCCGATAGTCTTTTTGCAGAGCAATATGATAGAGGGATTCCAAAAACGGACTTTTGGAAATGGAATCTAGAAGATGGTTTGCGGCTTATTGCCCGATTGCCCAATATTGCCGCAGGAATTTATCGTCTGCGGTTTGATAAAGGGGAGCGGATAGGACCCAATCCCGATTTAGACTGGGCAGGGAACTATGTCCATATGCTGGGTTTGGAAGACCCAAGAGGAGACATGAAAAAACTGATGAGACTTTATCTCATGCTACACTGCGATCATGAAGGAGGGAATGTTAGTGCATTTAGCGCTTTAACTGTAGCCTCCGCATTATCTTCTCCTTATTACGCCGTTTCAGCAGGATTAAATGGATTAGCGGGTCCGCTCCATGGTTTGGCTAATCAAGAGTGTTTAAAATTCGTTTTGGAAATAAAGGATCATTTTCAGGGCGCTCCCAATAAAGAAGCGCTTAAGCAATTCTGTTGGGATCGGTTAAACAGTGGTCGGGTCATCCCGGGTTATGGTCATGCCGTACTTCGGTGCCCAGATCCCCGCTTTACTGCCTTTTTAGAATTTGGGAAAACTCATATAAAAAACGATGATATCTTTTCCATTGTAGAGAATTTATTTGAAGTTGTTCCCCCGGTTTTACAGGAACAGGGAAAAGCAAAAAATCCGTGGCCGAATGTGGATGCAGCCTCCGGATCTTTGCTCTATCATTATGGATTAAAAGAGTTTGAGTATTATACTGTTTTATTCAGTATTTCAAGAGCGATGGGAATGGTTTCCCAAATGGTCATTAACCGGGCTCTGGGCATCCCTATTACCCGGCCAAAGTCTGTGACCACCGCATGGGTTAAATCCAATATATAAAGAGAAATACCCAAACATATGAAACTCGGAATTACACTTTCACTTTTTTCACTTTTTCTCTTTGGGAAAACGGATTTTAACGCTCAGAAAATTTCTGCACATAAACGAAGTGATGGGCAGATTAAAGTCTGGGTATATTTTCATGATAAAGGTGAAGACCAGTCAATCCGAGGAAAAAGAGAAGCTATTCGCTTGGATGAAAAAGCCATTATGAGACGAAATAAGGTCAATATATCTTCTCAAACTTGGTATGATATACCGGTTTCAGAATCCTATATCCATACTCTTGAATTGTTAGGTATAACCCTTCACCATAAGAGCCGATGGTTGAATGCAGTTTCTATCTTTGCAGATGAAATTCAATTGGTACAAATTGCCCAACTGAAAGAAGTTCGGGAGATTAAACCTGTGTACAGTTTTAAAAAGTCGATTCCCGCTCAAAAAGAGGGTGTACTTCGCTCTGAAAGAAAAAAAGCAATGGGATTGGATTATGGTCCATCTCAAGCGCAGGTTGAACAAATAAAAGCACACCAGGCTCACGATGCGGGATTTATGGGGCAGGGTGTTCGTGTTTTGATGATGGATACGGGATACTACACTGATCATGAAGCTTTTGATTCGTTAACCGTCATCGCCAAAAAAGATTTTGTTGATGGTGATGAGGTGGTTTCAGATGAAGCAGGGAAAGACCCCAGTGGTCAACATAATCACGGTACTTACACATGGTCAGCATTGGGGGGATATGTCCCTGGGAGACTCATTGGCCCAGCGTATAAATCAGAATTTTTACTGGCAAAGACGGAACGATTGGATGAAGAAATTCAACAGGAAGAAGATGATTATGTGGCAGGGTTAGAATGGGGAGAATCTCTTGGAGCAGATGTGGTATCAACATCTCTGGGATATTTGGACTGGTATTCTTGGAGCGATATGGACGGGAATACGGCTGTGACCACAAAAGCTGTGGATATTGCCGTTTCTTTGGGTATGGTTTGTGTGACAGCAGCAGGAAATGAAAATGGAGGATTTTGGAATCATATTATTGCTCCTGCGGATGCGGACTCTGTCATATCCGTAGGCGCCGTGGATAAGTATGGAAATATTGCATCTTTTAGCTCCAGAGGGCCAAGTTTCGATGGACGAATAAAACCGGAAGTCAGTGCCAGAGGGGTAAATACCTATTGTGCCAGTCCAAGTTCAAAAAATCCTTATGTATCTGTAAACGGGACTTCGCTTGCAACACCTTTGGTTGGTGGAGCTGCTGCGATTATTCTCAGTGCTCACCCTGATTGGACTCCTATGATGGTGCGAGAAGCTCTCATGATGACAGCAGACCGCTGGATGTCTCCTGATAACAATTATGGGTGGGGAATTATCGATGTGTGGTCAGCGATCAACTACGATAAATTTTCAGCAGGTGTAAAAGGGGAATTATTTATCCCTGATGAATTTGCCATTACTAAGGCATTCCCCAATCCCTTTAATCCTAATGTTCATTTTTATATCAATATGGGCAAAACAGGATTGGTGAATTTGTCAATTTATAATTTACTTGGTCAACCGGTAGAATCATTATTTATGGGAGAATTGAAGTCGGGAGTTCATTCTTTTGTATGGAAACCAAATACGCATCCTGCGGGGGTATATTTTATTCATTTGGATTATCGTCATGGAACCCAGATTCGAAAGATCACCTACTTAAAGTAATTATTTAATTGGGAAGAATGGTCTGCTGACAGACGATTTTTTCTACCTTACCTTTAAACTGTTCTGCATTCTTCCGTAAATTCCTCCAAAGGAGGAGGATACTATGGCGATTGAATTTGACGATGAATTAAAAAGAATGGATGAATTGGAGCACGAGACAGATCCAGAGGTACATGAGGCTGTTTCATTAACGGCACCCCTTTCCAGTTTAAACTGTCCTGCACCAGTTCTGGTTTCCACGGGAACCACCATTGCTGATGCTGTGAATCAAATCCAAAAACATTCTGTCGGCTGTGTATTAATTATGAAAAATAAAAAGCTTGCAGGAATTTTAACCGAAAGGGATATCCTTTTGAAAATTACCGGAAAAGGATTGGATTTTTCCACGGAAACAGTGGACCAATATATGACTAAAAATCCGGAATATTTAAAAATAGAGGATTCGGTTGCTTATGCCTTGAATAAAATGACTGTTGGTGGCTTTCGTCATGTCCCAATTTTGGATGAAGATAAGCATCCCGCTGGTCTTGTTTCCATTGTAGATATAGTCAGGCATATTTCAGAATATTTTGGGGATGAGGTCTTTAACCTTCCCGCAAAACCTCAGCGGAAGGGTTTTTCGAATCCAGAAGGAGGATAAACTGCGTTGACAATTGAGTGATTTTCCAATTGTCAGTAGTGGGAAATGAAAAATAGTAGATTAATTATTTTTTAACCGTCCATTTAGCGGAACTTTAATCGGTTTATTTTTATAGCCGTCCTGCAGTAGTTTTATCCTATGAGACGGCTTATTCTATTTTGTTTACCTTTCTTCATTCTGGTGGGATGTGCTACCCACCCCACTATTAGTCCTGAACGGTTAAAACCTGGAGAAACCAAAAGAGGTTACACTCTCTCCACCGAAAATTTTTTTCCTTATCTCTGGTACCGAAAAGGACTTTCTGATGTGAGTGATGTTGGATTCCGGATCGGACTTCCGATTTATGGCAGTGGAATTGATTATAGCCGGGTTTTATATGTTAAGGAAAACAAATGGGATGTTTTGAACCTGGCTTGGTTTTTAAATCCGAATTACAATATAGATGTCACCTATTACAAGTTCAAAGCTTCCAAAGGCCGAGAGGGCTTCAATAAAACAAGATGGTGGGGAATAAAGGGAATGGTGATTCCAAAGGGGATCACGGGAGGAACCAGTACGCGAATGGGACTGTTATATGGAATGCAATCCAATCCGAAATGGGGGATGGAATTTGGGTATTATCATGATTTCAATTCCATGCCTGTTACCAAATTATTCGACTTTCAATGGGATCCGAGAGCACCGGAAAACGCGGCAAGATTTGGAGACACTCCCCACATAGATCCTGCCTCAGGCTGGCCTTCTGAATTTGCACGGATTACGGGATTATCTATTATGGTATTTGTCAATTTGGATGTGAAAAAAGCCAAACCCGACAAGTAATTACTCCTGAATAATCCTGCTGAAATTAATCCTTATTTCGAAAGAGGAAACTCTCCATAAATTTCCCCGCAGTATAGGAGGAATAAAATTCAATCTACGAAACAAAGCAGCGAGACAAACGGAATAACGCTCAAGGAAACATTAAACGGATTTTTTATTAAAGCAGTTAAAAATCCGTTTGAAGGAATACCTTCAAGACATCCGATTATAACCCTTAATGCTCTAAAAAATATATTGGGTGATGTTCGAAATCGTCCCTCTATTCCACTACTGAAAGCAGCAGAATTTCTGGTAGAAAATTTCCAGGAGAGACAAAACGATGAAAACTTACTGAATACCGTTGCAAAAGAGGGTGTTGGTTCCACGGTTTTTTTAATGGATTTAGAAGATGCGTGCCAGACTGGAGAGGGTGAGGCAATGGATAAAGAGGCTGCAAAAATGTATTGGGCTTCACAAAAAAGTACTGCTGTTATGGATTGTTTAATGGAACTGGCTCTCCAAAATTTTGATACATTTGGAACATTGAGTTATCATCTTCAAAGGGCATATACTTTCAGTGGGGAAAAAGATCACCTATGGGCATTCACACGGGCAATGGTGAGTGAATTGAAAAAGCAATCTCTTCCGGAACCCCATGAGAAAGCGGACGTAGAAATAGACTCATTTATAATCCCTGTATTGTCTACACCGGATCCCGATTTATGGACCAAATATGCAGCTGCACTTCGTCTATGGGAAGGGGATTATGTACGCTCTATAGGATTGCGCCGTGAAATCTCTCACTGGTTGTCAGGGTTATCTCTATCCTATGGAGAAGCAAAATTAGATCAATTGGAAGTTGTCAAAAACGATAATCTAAGAGACATTCCAGATTTTGTATTATTAGCTGAATCCTTGATAAATAAAAAGAGTTGGGAACAAAAAATAACCGCATTGGAAGCTCTTCGCTTTTTAATGCGGAAAGTGAAGAAAGACTATACTTTTCTAATATCCGATGCAGTACAATTCATCCGGAGGACAGGGTGAATATTGCCGGGTACGATATTTACAGCATAGAAACAAGCCGCTTCGGATTGGATGGCGGTGCTATGTTTGGTATTATCCCCAAACCTCTTTGGGAAAAGAAAGCCCCTGCTGATGATAAAAACAGAATCGAAATGGTGACTCGATCACTTTTGCTTGTGGGTCATGGACGGATGGTGTTGGTTGATACCGGGAATGGTGATAAATGGTCCCATAAACTAAAGTCCATATATAATATTAACACGCAGTCTGTTAATATAAAGTCTTCTTTAAAAAAATATGGATTTTCTCCTGAAGAGATTACAGATATTATATGCACCCATTTGCATTTTGATCATATTGGGGGAAATACCGTATATCGCAATGAAATAATTGAGCCCTCATTTCCTCATGCAAAAGTCTGGATACAAAAAGATAATTGGGATTTAGCTAACTCTCCTTCTGAAAAAGATCAAGGCAGTTTTATAGCAACCGATTGGGAAATATTGGCTGAAAACGGGATGATTGATTTGGTGACAGGAAGGGAAGCTTTTTTGCCAAACATAGACATTGAATTGACTTATGGGCATACAACCGGAATGATGCATCCAATCATTCGAGGGACAAATCAGACACTCTTCTACGGAGCTGATTTGTTCCCCATGGCTGCCCACATACCATTGCCTTGGGTCATGGCATATGATATTCAGCCGGTTGTAACCATTCAGGAAAAAAGAAAACTTCTTCCCAAAATGGTGGATGAAGAATGGATATTATTTTTTGAGCATGATCCAAAACACCAAGCTGGAATTGTGGGATATGATGGTAAACACTATTTTATGAAAACAGCTGTAAACATTAGTGAATGATTTGAAAATTGAAACTCTATTTCAATCTGGCCTAAGAGCCTTTGAGAATGGAGAATATTATGAAGCCCATGAAGTTTGGGAAGAGATATGGTCTGAACACTATGTACACGATAGGGACTTTATCCAAGGACTCATTCAGCTTTCTGTGAGTTTTGTTCATTTGGGGAATGGAAATTTAAAGGGGGCCAAGAGCCTTATTAAAAAATGTATGAAAAAATTCGAACAATTCAATGGGGTTCAAAGAGGAATCAACATGGGAAACCTTAAAAATGCAATCGAGGTGATTGGTTTAGTGTATTCTGATATTAGCAAAGCAAATGAATTTGATTGGGATTTAGTTCCTGTTTTGGGATGTGAAAAATGAAAGCAGCGTTATTTGTCAGGCATTTTCAGTTGGGGACTCAACTTTCTGATCATCTAACAGCTCATGAAATTGAAATAGAATTTCTTGAGAGTTTAACAGAATTAACCCCTGATTTCGACTTGGCCATCGTTGATTTAGATGACAAAAGTTTTGGAACGGTAGATTTTATCTCTATATTATTTCGAAAGGGAATTAAAACGATCGGGTATTTAAAATATCGGAGCAAGGACATTCATGATAAATATAAATCTGCAGGGTGTTCAGTAATTCTAACCCGTTCTTCAATAGTAAAAAACATTACAACTCTTGTAAAAGAATTGGATAAATGAAGGAAAACCAAGGAGAAAAAAAGAATAGGGGGAAAGAAGTTATTCGGCGATTAAAGCATACTTACCCGGATGCAAAATGCTCATTAAAATACGGTTCACCCCATGAATTGCTGGTGGCCACAATATTATCAGCTCAA
Organism: uncultured bacterium; assembly: GCA_964549275.1. GTDB lineage: Bacteria > Fidelibacterota > Marinisomatia > Marinisomatales > TCS55 > CAZJUP01. The sequence goes on from CAZJUP010000001.1 coordinate 170,678, forward strand.
TGCACCGACCACAGGGTAAATCAAGTGACTCCGGGGTTATTTAAAAAATACGATTCTCCTGCAGCTTTTGCTTATACCAGTGTGACGAATCTGGCTAAAGATATTCACTCCTGCGGGTACCATAATCAAAAAGCAAAAAATATTCTGGGTGCCAGTTTAAAAATTGTAGAGGAACATGCAGGAGAAGTTCCCGATTCCATGGACAGGTTAATTCAACTACCGGGAGTGGGTAGAAAAACTGCCAACTGCGTTTTAGGAGAGTGCTTTAATCAGCCAGCCATGGTGATAGATACTCATATGGTTCGTATCATGAATTTGTTGAATTTTACTCAATCTAAAGATCCAAAAAAAATTGAATTAGAACTCATAGAAATTTTTGATGAAAAAGAATGGACAAACTTAACCCATATGATCATTGATCATGGTCGTGCAGTATGTATTGCCCGGCGACCCCGATGCGAACAGTGTGTTCTTGCTGATTTGTGTCCCGTCCTACAATAGGCCTCACTTAAAAATATTGTTTCGATTCTGCTTAAAAAAACCCTGAATACCCATTAAATTTGAATTTAGATAATATTTGCAGGATACAAATAAATGGGCAACCCTTTTATAACAAAATCATTTCATTTTTGCGCAGCGCATAAATATGGTCATGAAGATTGGAGCGAAGAAAAAAATTGGGATACGTTCGGACCCGATTCGAAACTTCATGGGCATAATTATACCCTGGAGGTTATGGTGACAGGAGACATTGATCCGGCCACTGGTTTTTTAATCGATTTGGGCGAATTAAAAGATATCGTAAATACCCATGTATTGGATAAATTAGACCATAGTCGTATCGAGAAAGATATCCCTTGGTTCGAAGGCAGGCAGCCCTCCTCAGAAAACATGGTCAGATTTATTTGGAATGAAATTAATGCCCGGCTTAAAGGTGCGAGCCTTTACCGCGTACGATTGAGGGAAACACCGACTATTTTTACGGATTATTACGGATAGGGATCGGATTAATGGGATTTAAATACAAACTTTACCTTTTGTTGGCAGGCATCTTTATTGCTTCTTTGGTCAGCGCCAATCTTATTTTCCAGAAATTTTTTACCTGGTCTCCCTTTGGATGGTATACTTTTGAACTATCTGTGGGGATATTGCCATACCCCGTCACTTTTTTGTGTACCGATCTTATCTCAGAATTATATGGTAAAAAAAAGGCAGACCAAGTTGTGATTTCCGGTTTGGTTGCCAGTGTATTTGTTATGGGTATTGTTATGATAGCCGATGCCATGCCTCAGACAGCGTGGTCCCCGGTGAATCAAGAAATATTTCATAAGGTTTTTGGACTTTTTGGACCGGCAGTTTTTGCTTCAATGGTGGCATACTTGGCGGCGCAGTTTATTGATATTCGAATATTTCATTATTGGAAACGGCTGACAAAAGGTAAACATTTATGGTTGAGAAATAACGGATCAACCATTGTTTCCCAATTGGTAGACACTTCTGCAGTTCTCATTTTATTATGTGGAACAGGCGCTCTGGATTGGATCCGGTTTTGGCCGCTATTGGTTAACGGGTTTTTATTTAAGGTCATGGTTGCCCTGTTGGATACCCCACTGTTTTATTTGGGAGTTTGGGTGTTAAAATCAAAAATTCACGAGGATCCAGATGAAGAGATCTGGGGATACCATTCCTTCAAAGAAGAGGCATTGTAATGACAGAGCAATTGGACCAATTAGAACAAATTACCAAACAATTGTTGCAACTCATTGGGGAAGATGCAAATAGAGAAGGGTTGAAAAAAACTCCAAATCGTGTTGCAAAGGCTTGGGAATTCTTTTCACAAGGATATCGTTCCAACTTGGATGATATCATTAACGAAGCCATTTTTAAGGAAGATTGTAATGATTTGGTTGTCGTGAGGGATATTGAATTTTTTTCCATGTGTGAGCATCATCTAATTCCATTTTTTGGTCGTTGCCATGTGGGGTACATTCCAGATGGCAAGGTCATAGGACTCTCCAAAATCCCGAGAATTGTAGATATGTTTTCCCGCCGACTTCAAGTCCAAGAACGGTTAACCCATCAAATTGCCAATACCCTGAAAGAAGTTCTTCACCCTGTTGGCGTCGGAGTTGTGATGGAAAGCCGTCACCTTTGTATGCAAATGCGAGGGGTTGAAAAACAAAACAGTTTTGCCACAACCAGCGCAATGTTAGGACAGTTTAGAAAATCTGTAGAAACCAGAACCGAGTTTTTAACAATTATCTCGAAAGAAAAAATCTAATTATATAAAATAAGGAAGCATAAATCTATTATGGAAAAATTCGACATTGCAGTTCTCGGAGGTGGCCCTGGGGGCTATGTGGCTGCCATTCGTGCAGCACAATTGGGCCAAAAAACTGTGATAATTGATCGGGATAATTTAGGAGGAGTCTGCCTGAACTGGGGCTGTATACCAACCAAAGCACTTTTGAAAAATGCAGAAGTACTTCACACCGTTAAAAACAGCAAAAAATTTGGAATAAATATTTCTGAATATTCTGTGGATTTCGAGAAAACCATCAAGCGGAGCCGGGATGTATCCGGGCGGTTATCGAAAGGAATTGAATTCCTTATGAAAAAAAATAAGATCACCCATATTACCGGTCGGGGTGAACTTATCTCTCAAAATGAAATTTCCATCGAAGGTAAAGCTGGAAAAACAAATATTCAGGCGGGAAAAATAATCATTGCTACCGGGGGAAGACCCAAAGAATTACCGGGTGCTAAGTTTGACGGAAGACACATCATTTCATCAAAAGAAGCCATGGTGTTGGAAAATCCACCTGAGAAAATGGTCATTATCGGTGCTGGGGCCATCGGGGCTGAATTCGCTTATTTTTATAATATGTACGGTACAGAGGTTCATTTGGTAGAAATGATGCCTAATATACTTCCGGTGGAAGATTCAGACGTGTCAAAAGAAGTTGAAAAAAGTTTTAAAAAATCGGGGATAAAAGTCTATACCCATACAAAAGTCGAAAAAATTGAAAAATTAAAAACAAAGGTAAAAGTTTATATTTCAAGTGGAGATACGACGGATATTATTGAAGGGAAAACGGTGTTAATGGCAGTTGGTGTAATAGGAAATATTGAAAAAATCGGATTGGATAAAATTGAAGTAAAAACCGAAAATGGAGCCATAATCGTTGATGAGTTTTGCCAGACGTCAGTTGGAAATATTTATGCCATCGGTGATGTTTCGGGACCTCCGTGGTTGGCCCATGTGGCTTCTGCCCAAGGGCATGTGGCCGCAGACCATGCCTCAGGGCATGTTCCTGTTCCTGTAGATTATTCCAATATTCCTGGTTGTACCTATTGCCAGCCGCAAGTGGCTTCATTGGGGTTAACTGAAGAAAAAGCTATTGAAGCAGGATATGACATAAAAGTTGGCCGCTTTAACTTTCGAGCCAGTGGAAAAGCTTTGGCTTTGGGTGATTCTGCCGGTTTCGTAAAAATAATATTTGATGAAAAATATGGAGAACTTCTGGGCTGTCATATCGTAGGAACTGAGGCCACTGAACTGATAGCTGAACTCGCAGTTGCTAAGGCACTTGAAACAACATGGCACGAGCTGGCGTCCACCGTTCACGCCCATCCCACATTATCCGAAGCAATTATGGAAGCGGCTATGGATGCTTTTGGACAAAGTATTCATCAATAAATGTTCTAAACAAACAATTAACTGATGATAAAAATGAATCATATCTCCCTTAGAGACCTTGGAAAAATGGAATACCAATCCGCGTGGAACTTCCAAAAAGATTTGCATAAAAAAGTACACCTTGGTCTCGAAAAAGATACCCTGCTCCTTGTGGAGCATGAACCAGTTTATACACTGGGGAAAAATGCAGATGATAACCATCTTTTACAACATTATCCGAAAGATGCTTCTGTATATCATATTGAGCGCGGAGGGGATATCACCTATCATGGGCCCGGGCAACTTGTGGCTTATCCTATTCTGGATTTGCATCGATACCGAAAAAGTGTAAGTTGGTACATGCGAACTCTGGAAGAGGTTATCATTCAATCTTTGAGTTGTTTTGACATCAAGGCTGAAGCCAAAAATGGATTAACAGGTGTCTGGGTTGAGGATGAAAAAATTGCTGCATTGGGAGTTCGAATATCCCGTTGGGTCACCATGCATGGATTCGCATTAAATGTGAATACTGATTTAAGCTATTACAAAGGAATTATTCCTTGCGGTATTTTTGAATATGGAGTCACCTCCATGAAAAATATTTTAGGCTATGATATGGAAATGGAAAAAGTTAAGGACATCATTTCGGCTTCGTTTTTTGAATTTTTTACCAGAGTTGAACCGGTAGGGATAAGTTAATGCCCCGACTGCACGATTTTCAAAAAAAGGAATTGTTGGATATTTATCGTCAAATGCGTCTTGCCAGGCGATTGGATGATAAGATGCTGATGATGCTGCGACAGGGAAAAAGTTTTTTTCTCACTGCAGGAGCTGGACATGAAGCTGCTCAAGTGGCTGCCGCTACAGCCCTGCAACCCGGGAAAGACTGGGCATATTGTTATTATCGGGATTTAGCCTTTTATCTGGGGTATGGAGGAACACCACGGGATGTCTTGCTGTCATTTTTAGCGAGGAAAGATGACCCGGATTCCGGTGGACGACAGTTTCCTTATCATTTCAGCAATAAATCCCTAAAACTTGTGAGTCCATCCAGTGCCACGGGGATGCAGTTTCTCCATGCTGTTGGGACAGGTCTGGCATCTTCATGGGAAAAATCCAAGGAAGTTGTTTACGTTTCCAGCGGAGAAGGTACCACAAGCCAGGGAGACTTTCACGAAGCTCTGAATTGGGCGAGCCGTCAAAGATTGCCGGTTATTTTTCATATCCAAGACAATGAATATGCCATTAGTGTTCATAAGTCTCAGCAGACTGCAGAAGGATCCGTTTATGATATGGTCGGTGGATATAAACATTTGGCACGATTTGATGTAGATGGAACCCATTTTTTCGAAACGCATCTTGCATTTAAAAAGGCTGTTGATAGAGCCAGGAAAGGGAAAGGACCTTCTGTTATCATATCCCACGTGGTACGACTTTTACCTCATTCTTCCTCCGATGACCATCGAAAATATCGATCAGAGGATGAATTGGAAGCTTCAGCCAAGCGAGACCCCATATTGATGTTCGAAAAAGAATGCGTGGAAAACCAGATAATTACCCAGGAAGAATTTGAAAAAATCTCTGAAGAAATAATCACCCAAATAAATGATGATGCAGATTGGTCAGAAAAACAACCGCATCCAGATCCTGAAACGGCCATGGATTTTTTATATTCTAAGGATTCAGATTTAAAAGAACCACCGTTGAAAACCATTTCTGATCGTATTGTACCCGTGGATGCTATCAACCACGCCTTGAAGGAAGAATTAGTAAAGAATAAAAAAATTGTTGTCTATGGAGAAGATGTGGCTGACCCCAAAGGTGGTGTTTTCACTGCAACAAGAGGTCTTTCATCCGCCTTTGGTGACTTGAGAGTGTTTAATTCCCCGTTAGCAGAATCTTCAATAATCGGGACGGCTATTGGCCTGTCTGTTTACGGTTATAAACCCGTTGTCGAAATTCAGTTTGGGGACTATATCTGGACTGCCATGATGCAGATCCGAGATGAAGTGGCCATGATGCGATATCGCTCAAACAATACCTGGTACTGTCCCGTAGTTATTCGTGTTCCCGTTGGTGGGTATATCCATGGAGGGCCATACCACAGTCAGTCCATTGAGGGTATTTTTATGACTATCCCCGGTCTCCGGATTGCCTACCCATCTAATGCTGCAGATGCAAAGGGCTTATTAAAAGCAGCGTGCCGGATGAACGATCCGGTCATGTTTTTTGAACACAAGGGACTATATAGGCAAGGATTTGCCTCTACACCAGAACCGGATAAATCCTATATCATTCCCTTTGGAAAAGCCAAGCACATCTCTAAAGGGAGTGACCTCACAATAATCACTTGGGGGGCAATGGTGCAAAAGTCTGTAGAAGCCGTAAAAAGAATAAGTAGCGAAGAGGATCAGGTTGAGATTATTGATTTACGTACTTTAAATCCACTGGATATGGAGACCATTCAATTATCCGTAAAGAAAACAGGAAAGTTATTGATTGTCCACGAGCATACGTTGACCGGAGGTCCCGGTGGAGAAATTGCAGCGAGAGTTTCTGATGAATTATTTGAATTCCTGGATGGACCCATTAAGCGTGTTGGAGCTAAAGATTGTCACATCCCCTATAACCAATATTTAGAGGAAGCTATTTTGCCGCAGACTGATGATATTGTTACAGCCTTAACCGAATTGTTGGAGTACTAATGCGGGTTGATATTGTCATGCCAAAAATGGGAGAATCTATTACAGAGGGTACTATTTTAGATTGGCGGAAAAAAATTGGAGATACGGTAGAAAAGGATGAGATATTTCTGGAAATTGGTACCGATAAAGTAGATTCTGAAATTCCATCACCCGTGAAAGGAATTATGGCAGAAATATTAGCCGAACCCAATGAAGTTGTAGATGTGGGAGTTGTGATAGCGAGAATCGAAACTGATGCTGATGCAGATTTAGACCAGAAGGCAGATGTCCCAGAAAAACAAGTAAAGGAAAAATCTACGGTAAAAGAAGAAAAGGAAATACCAGAAGACACAAAAAAACCATCTGCAATCCCAAAACAAAAAATACAAAAAAGAAAAGGGAAAGTATTTTTTACACCGGTTGTGCTTAAAATGGCATCTGATTCAGGGATTGAAATCGATGAACTTTCCCGGATCCCCGGGTCAGGAAAATCCGGCAGGGTGACGAAACAAGATATAATACGGTATATCGAAACCCGTACCAATCTTCCGAAAGAAAAAGCCCAAGTGACTTCTACTCTTTTTACATTGGAACAGGAAAGCGTAGAAATGGATCATATGCGAAAACGCATCGCTGAACATATGAGGGCCAGTCTGGATACTGCAGCTCATGTGTATGTTATGACGGAAGTGGAAATGTCTTCCATCGTAGCTGCCGTGGAGAGTCGATCTGGGGAATTTTATGAAAAAGAGGGTTTTAACCTCACTTTTACCCCATTTATTATTTATGCTTTGGTTCAATCTTTGGCAGTGTACCCAGAAATGAATTCTATGCTGGAAGGATCAACAATCGTAAAAAATCGAAATATTAATATCGGTATGGCTGTGGCCATGGAAAAGGGGCTCATGGTACCGGTAATTAATCATTGTGAAGAACTTAATTTTCTTGGAATTTGCCGAAAAGTCAGGGATTTAGCCGTAAGAACCCGAAACAAAAATATTACACCGGATGAGCTGCAGGGATCGACTTTTTCCATAACAAACTTTGGCGTTTTTAATGTTACCATGGGGACCCCCATTATTAACCAGCCGAATTTGGGAATTCTTGGTGTGGGTGCGGTGAAAAAACGCCCGGTTGTTATAGAAGCGCCTCATGGAGATGCTTTAGGAATCAAGCCCATGATGTTTTTATCTCTGGGATTTGACCATCGTCTGATTGACGGTGCAGGTGGCAGTAAATTTATTGAATCTGTAAAGGTAAATCTTGAAACAATGAAAACGGAAGATCTTTTCTGATGGCGATTGATCATGTTTTAAAATTATACTCCAAAACATTTCAGTCTCCTTACCTCCATTACGGGTTTTGGGAAAACCCAGAAGAAGTAGACCCTGAATCCCTTTCTCTTCAGGATATGGCAGAGGCCCAGCAGCGGTATATAGACCATTTATCCTCTTTTATCCCTAAAGAGGTAAAAACCTTATTGGATGTGGGGTCTGGAATCGGTGGAAATGCATCCTATTTATCTTCAAAAGGATACGAGGTTGAAGCCCTGTCACCAGATGAATATCAAGAAGAGGTAATTACTGAAAAATTTAATGGCGGTATTAAGTTTTATCGAACAAAATTTGAAGATTTTGAACCGTTAAAATCCTATGATTTAATTTTGGAAAGTGAAAGTGCATGCTATATTCAAATGGAACCCGGTTTTAAAACAGCACGGAAAACACTACGGGAAGGGGGATATTTACTGGCTTCGGATTATTTCCTTCATTTTAACGATGGTTCCGGAGATTGGCACATCAAAGCTTCCCATGATAAGAAGACGTATTTGGAGACAGCTGAAAAGTATGGGTTTAAACTGATTCGGGAGTATGACCAAACAGAAAACACCATGCCCACACTGGATGGTGCAAAAGCATTTTTGGAACGGTTTATTTATCCTACTTTGGAATTTTCAACCCATTATATGGGAAAAAAGAATCCAATGGTTTTAAAAATTTTACGAAAGGCATTCGGGAAAAAAATAAATGATAAAATGAATCAGCTATCACTGTTAGACAGTGATGTATTTAGAAAATATAAACGGTATATGATTTATCTGTTTCAAAAGGAAACTCTTTCAAAATGAATGTCTTGAATCACCAGGGAATGGGGAAACCGAAAATTAGGCTTCAGGTCGGAAGAAGATATAAAGTGACCCAGAAAATTGTATCAGAAAATCAATTAAATACCGTATGCGAAGAGGCTCGCTGCCCCAATATTTACGAATGCTGGGACAGGGGGACTGCCACCATTATGATTTTGGGTGACACCTGCACTCGTGCTTGTGGTTTTTGTTCCGTTAAAACAGGGAATCCTCCAGTAATAGATAAACTGGAACCGGTTCGAACAGCGCAAGCTGTGAAAAAAATGGGTCTTAAACATGTTGTCATTACCTCTGTTGACAGGGATGATTTAAAAAATGATTTTGGTGCAAAAATATGGGCAGAAACAATTCAGCAAATACACGAAACAGTCCCAGGATGTACCGTTGAAGTATTAACCCCAGATTTTCAGAATTACAGGCCGGCGCTAGAAAAAGTTTTTCATGCCGGTCCGGAGATATTTTCCCACAATATTGAATGTGTAGAACGAATCAGCAGGCAGGTGAGAGCTCAAGCGGATTGGGATAGAAGCCTCAGTGTTCTGAAACAGTCTGTGGACTATGGGTTAGTCACAAAAACTGGCATGATGGTGGGATTGGGTGAAACAAAACAGGAAGTTATTGAAATCATGAAAAATATATCGCAATTGGGTGTAGATATTTTTACTGTGGGACAATATCTTCAACCGACACAACAGCATTTGCCTGTAAATCGTTTTGTCAATCTGGAAGAGTTTAGCGAATATAAAACTATTGGACTGAACTTGGGTTTTAAAGTTGTTGAATCTGGGGCTCTGGTCAGGAGTTCTTACCATGCCGATGAGCAGGCACGGCTATCTTTGAACCCCTAAGGAATAATAATCATATTGAATAAAAAAATGGACAAGTAATGGAACAACAAAAATCATTCATTTATACCGTTGTTATTTTAGGAGGAATAATATTAGTGTGGTTGATTTATTCTTCTCAAAGTGAAATTGTATCACCACCGAAGAAGCCGCAGATAAAATTAGTGGATGGAAAAGTCCCACCAGCGTTATCAGATTTCCCCATGCACCGGGCATTTGTTGATGAAAAAACCTGTTTAAAATGTCATCAGGAGGAGAAAGAAATAAATTTTCAAGAAAAAGTTATGGTGGCTCAGAAAATGCCCCATGAATTTCGGGAAGATTGTACAGATTGTCATGGAATCCCGGAATAGTTCAAAATGGCTGAAAAATGAATATAGATATTGTTTTTTCTGTCAGGATCGCATACAATGGAACATGGCATGCTATTTGTCGTGAAGCTCATCGGTAATAAAAATTAACCAGGCAAAAATATGAGTGAAAATCCAAATAAAGAACTAATTGAAGAGAATTTAGAAGAACCTAAAGCATACCCTGTAATGCCGTTGCGAAATACGGTCCTATTCCCACAACAGGTTATTCCGATTTATATCGGTCGGGAGAAATCCCTCAAACTGATTGATGATTTAACCCCGAACGAAAAACATATTGTTGTCGTGGCTCAGGAAGATGGTTCAATAGAAGACCCTGAACCAGCAGATTTATATTCTTACGGGACCTTGGCTGTGGTTTTAAAAGTGTTTGATATGCCGGACAACAGCAAATCTGCTATCGTTCAGGGAATAGACCGGATTAAAATTTTAAAGTTTAAGGATGCGGACCCGTATTATAGTGCCATTGTTCAGAGGGTGTCCGATAATGAAGTAAAAGACGATTTGCAGCTGGATGCCCTCACCAATAACCTCCGCCAGACTTTTTCTGAATTAATTCAAGTTGCCCCAAATCTTACTGAAGAACATACCGGTATGCTGTCTAATATTCAGAAGCCCTCCCGCTTGGCGGATAGAACCGTTTCTCTGCTGACCGTTTCCAACTCAGAAAAACAGGATGTTTTGGAAGAACTGGATGTGAAGAAACGGGTGGAAAAAGCTATTACAATTCTTTCTAAAGAAATTCAGCGCATTCGTCTGGGAGAAGAAATCCAGACTGAAGTCCATGATGAAATTGCAAAATCCCAGCGGGAATACTATTTACGGGAACAAATGAAGGCTATCAAACGAGAGTTAGGCGAGGATGAAGGACAGGTTGAACTCAAGGATTTAGAAGAGGCTATTAAGTCAGCGCATATGAGCGAAGAAGCAGAAAAGGTGGCTCTAAAGGAATTGGATCGCCTGTCAAGAATTCCGACTCAATCCCCTGAATATACCGTATCCAGAACCTATATAGAATGGCTGTCAGATTTGCCTTGGGATAAAACAAGTGAGGATGCAGTTGATATTAAAAAATCGAAAAAAATTCTGGACGAGGATCATTACGGCCTTGAAAAAGTAAAAGAAAGAATCCTGGAATATTTAGCCGTTAGAGCACTGAAGCAGGAAAAGGATCCGGAAGCAGCCATACGCGGACCAATTTTATGTTTTGCCGGGCCTCCCGGAGTGGGTAAAACATCTCTCGGGAAATCCATCGCCCGGTCCATGGGCAGGGAGTTTGTTCGTCTTTCTTTGGGTGGTGTGCGGGACGAAGCAGAAATTCGTGGTCATCGCAGAACCTACATAGGGGCACTCCCCGGAAGAATTATTCAATCATTGAAAAAAGCAGGGACGAACAATCCTGTCTTTATGCTGGATGAAATTGATAAACTGGGTGCTGATTTCAGAGGGGACCCTTCTTCAGCGCTATTGGAAGTTTTGGACCCGGAGCAAAACAATACCTTTAATGACCACTATCTCGAAGTGGACTTTGACTTAAGCAAAGTCATGTTTATTGCTACGGCCAATTACAGAGACCCCATACCTCCGGCATTGAAAGACCGAATGGAAATCTTGGATTTTTCCGGGTATATTGAAGATGAGAAAATACATATTGCCAAACGCCATCTTATCCCGAAGCAAATTGAAGAAAACGGGTTGACCACTGAAGAAGTTTCTGTGGATACAACCGGGATTAAGGAATTGATTGCCTCCTATACTCGGGAAGCCGGTGTACGAAACCTGGAAAGGGAAATTGCCAATGTTCTGCGAAAAGTTGCCCGGGACAGGGTTGAGAATAAAAAGAGTAAAATTAAGGTCAATAGGAAAAAAGTCACGGAATATTTAGGTGCACCCAGGTTTTATTCTGAATTAGCAGAACGAACCACAAAGCCCGGCGTTGTCACCGGTTTGGCCTGGACGGCAGCCGGTGGAGATATCCTTTTTATTGAAGCGTCTAAAATGAAAGGGAAAGGCGGATTAACTCTAACGGGACAATTAGGAGATGTGATGAAAGAATCTGCCACTGCCGCTCTGTCATACGTCCGTTCCCATACAGATATTTTAGGAATTGATGAAAATTTTAATGAAAATACCGATTTGCACGTCCATGTTCCTGCAGGGGCAATCCCTAAGGACGGACCATCTGCCGGGGTAGGCATGTATACTGCAATTGTCTCTCTATTAGCCGGAAAACCCGTGGCGGACCGTGTGGCGATGACGGGAGAAATTACGCTTAGGGGTAACGTGCTCCCTATTGGTGGTGTTAAGGAAAAAGTAACGGCTGCCCATCGAGCCGGAATTAAAACTATCATTCTTCCGGATCATAACCGCAAAGATTTGGAAGATATCCCGGACCATATTAAAAAGGATTTAGTCTTCCATTTTGCCAAAGAAATGATGGATGTGATTGATGTGGCCGTTCCGGGAATTAATGGGCGAAAAAGAAAGAAAAAATCCACGAAGAAAACAAAGAAAATATCCTAAATTCTTGCCCCAATTTTTGGGCGTTTAACTCAGTTGGTCAGAGTGCCTCCCTTACAAGGAGGAAGTCGGGAGTTCGAATCTCTCAACGCCCACCAAGACAGGCTAAAAAAACTGTCAGATCAGATAGCTACTGGATACCAGTGGCTATCTTTATATCTCTCGCAATATTAGGGATTTACAGCGATACATTTTTTTGAATATCCAGCACACATGAGTTCATGTTTTTGTAATGGAAGCCTACATAACAGACAGAAAAACGAACTTTTATGCTATTTTTCTCTGTTTCTCTCTTTATGAGAATTCTATTTCCTTGTAAGTGTTAACTGCATATATATAATGAATTACGGCGACATCGAAAAAACTTAGATATATTTTAGGTGTTTTCGAAAATAGAACGGTTCGAATCCGACAAGCTCAGGCAATCATTACGGAAACCAGAACTTTTATATTGAGGGTTGAATCTGCGTAAGTACAATAATATAATAGAATACGATGATTTAGGGCTAAATAAATATTTGGTAACCATGGACTGTTGTCCCTCACAAAAACTAAATCACAAGGACTAATATCTATCAAATCAACAATATCAGGGAGAATTTCAGTATGAAAATCCCTGTGTTAAAAATTATCAAATCAGATAAAATGGACTGAAAGCTATTATTAAGAAGCAAAGCAACACAATATTGTCAGCTTTATGTTTTAAGTTTTTCATATTTTCCTCTATAAGTTTGTTTATTTTTATACAATAGACGCATTAAAGAGAAAAAAGTTGTCTGAATTATAATCTCCAGCTACAATATATGTAAAAAAAGATTGAATTCTAATATTAATTATTTGCCCTTTCCGAAAATAATTCATCTAAATATGTGTTAAGGCAAAAAATGCTGGTTTTATTTAACAAAATGGGAGTGGATGCTTTACTACTTGAGGAACTTAATTTAGTATATGCAACTTTGTTATTTAGTGAATGATTAACCAGATAATAACTGCAAAAATCATGGGCATGGACATGGTGAAATATCATCGCTTTATTACCGACATTGAAGCGTCAGATTGGTTTCAAGATCACCTCAGAAAAGGGGAATTGGAAATAAACTATGATCATCATATAGGAGATTTATGCAACACAGGCTCCCTGGGACAATTTACGGAGAATGAATTTATATTCTCGTGTCGGAACTTTGCTGTGACCTATAATATTTCACCAAAGGTCGCCGTAGACAAGAACTGGCATACACTGAGGCATATCAACCAGCGAAACTGTATTACAGCCAGGCTCATGAAAATAATAGGCAGACTGCAGGAAGACTACTTATTAACCCATGACCCAATAAACATTCGCCGGCTTCCATATCAGCAGATATTAGACGAATATAAAAGACTTTCCCCCGAGAGTTATATTGATCATTCTGTCATTAGCCGAGTAGTAAATAATATTATAGTTGAAGTAAATGGTAAAACTATTTCGCTCAATGAGGTTTTACCCAGGAAATCTCATCTTATTGGCATAAGAATTGTGAAATTACTGGAAACATTAAATCCACTATTGTCTGATAGGGAATTACAAAAAGAATTGAGAGACAGGTATAGTCTTCAAATTACGAGACGATATGTATCCTATTGCCGTAATCTCATGGGTATCCCTGTGGCAAGGCTAAGAAAGAAGAAGCATGGGAATTTTTTTTCACCGGGTTCAGTCGATCCCGACTTCTTTCACTTGGCATGCTGGATTCCATACCGGCGTTCTCCGGTGTGTATGGACTATGTCTAACAGACCGGATTATAACCTATCCCTGCGGTGAATCGGATATTGTATACATTGGTTCTTCAAGAAATATAAGGAATAGGATATCAATTTATTTAAATGGTCATGGACATACTTCTAGTATTAGAGAGGCCGTTAAACACAATCCGTTAAATATCTGCTACCAGAAAACGAATGGTTATCGGAGGATGGAAGCCCAGTTGATCCACGACTTTGTAGAACAATATGGGGAATTACCTTTGTTGAACAAAGTGAAACCACGAATTGAAAAGGACTGAAAAAGTTTTGTTTCTAAAAAATAGATCAAATTTGATTTTTAAAACGTTTTGTAGAATCTCTTGAATAATTTGACTTTAGAAGTTATTTTCACTGGACTTTTATGTAAAATATTTATGATGTTAAAGAAAAATGATGGAGTTTGCCCCATTCGAATGACGAATGAAGGTTTCAGCTCCAATGCTGCAAGTGAAGACTGGGTTTTGGAAATGATTTTGAACAAACAAACAAACAAACAAACAAACATGTAGCTCTAATATATCACTACTATCCACTAGACTATGTGGTAACACACTACATATGCCCTGATGCCCAATTAACTCGAGGTTCAGGGTTTTTTTGCATTATAAATCCAACGCCAAATATAAATATTCAAACCAGTGAATAAAAATATCTTATCCAACATCTGGAGGTTTTCAGCTACTAAGTCTGTGGTTTTCATGCTCATTATACCTACCGTAGGATCTTTGGTTGCCTTAGGCGCTTTTTATTTATATCTCCACCAGACGAAAAACGATGTAATGTTTACCAATGTTGCCGGACGACAGAGAATGCTTTCTGAACAAATGAGTGCCTACACACATATGGTGTTTGATTTAGGACAAGAGGAAGACCGAGAACCACTGCGGGAACTTGTAGCTACATTTGATCAATCAATAGCTGCATTAGATAAGGGTGGCGATGTAATGGGCATCAGGTTATCACCACCTCCACCTGATATACGAAATAGTATAAATCTTGTCAAGCGGTTATGGCAAGATGTCAAGCCAGCTCTTTTACTTATTGCTGATCAGCCAACATCCTCTCCGGAAGCAGTAAAAGCTAAAAACTTTATCCAGGCTAATATTCATCGTTTAAGGGATTTATCCAATGATGTTGTGTTTAGTTTCGAATTAATAAGCCATCAAAAAAAAGAACAAATTTTCAAGATTCTTGTTATAGTCTTAAGTATCAATTTTATTTTGCTCTTTACAGGTGTTCTGATTACTAAACGCTATTTGAACGAGCGCAAGAAAGCAGCAGATACATTACTTGAATCAAAAGCATACACAGAATCAATCATTCGGAATTTCTTGGACACATTAGTTGTTGTTGATACTAAAGCGAGGATTAAAACTGTTAATCCTGAAACCTGTTCATTGCTTGGTTACAGGGAAGAGGAACTTCTTGGTGAACATATTAGAAAAGTATTTGCAGAAGAAGAAGAAGAAGAAGTGAGGGCACTGTTTCAGTTTTTCAGGGAGCCTAAACAAAATGAGTTAGACCCACATATGGAAATCCGGAATGTTGAGTTAACCTACTTGACAAAAGGTGGAATTAGAATTCCTATGTCCTTTAATGCTTGTACACTAACAGATAGAGGTGGGAGTGTAACGGGTGTTGTAGCCGGAGCGAAAGATATGTCGAGTATGAAACAAGCTCAAGAGGCTCTACTAGAATCGAAAGTATATACGGATAATATTCTTGCTTCTATGACCGATGCGCTGTTTGTGGTCGCTGCCGATGCCACCATTCAGACTGTCAACACTGCCGCATGCGCTCTTTTAGATTACACCGAAGATGAATTTACAGGGATGTCAATTGGAAAAGTTTTTGCAGAAGAAGAAGAAGAAGAAGAAGAGTTCACGAAACACGTGCTATCAATGGCAAAGTCGAAATTGCAAGTACTCCACGATCGCGATCCCGAAGATTTTAATCATTTATTGCAGACAGCACACATGGGAGTAGTTATTGTCGGTTCAGACGGCAAGATCGTAATGGTAAATAAAGAAACAACGTCTATCTTTGACTATGATGAAGGGGATCTTATTGGAGAAATGATCCATATACTGCTGCCCGCAGATTTGCGTGAAATTCACGAAAAAGAGAGGGGTGAGTTTATGGCTAATCCCAGTCCGAGATTTATGGGAAAAGAGCGTATTTTAAAGGCTCAGCACAAGGATGGGACAATGTTAGAAATGGAAGTGGGTTTGATTCCATTGCAAATTAATGGTGAGACACAAGTCGTAGGAGTTGTGCGAGAAACATCAAGTAAAGAAAGGTGGGAGTTCATCAAGCTTACCCGTTTTGGAAGACTTTTTGCAGAAGAAGAAGAAGAAGAAGAAGAAGTTTTTTGGAATGTGGATCGAACTCTAGTTGCTAAAAATGGCAAAAGAATCCCGGTTTTAATGTCTGGTGCTATTCTGCATGATGACTCCGGTGAAGTCCAAGGGGCTGTACTGGTAGCAAAAGATATCACTGAGCGCAAGCGGGCAGAGAAGGAGTTGGAACAGCTCCATCGTGAAAACGAGCTTATTCTGGATTCCGCAGGAGACGGTCTTTATGGTTTGGACGAAAATGGTAACACTATGTTTGTCAATCCAGCTGCGCTAAAAATGACCGGGCATGCACGTGAAGATTTGATTGGAAAAAATCATCATGATATTGTGCATAACGCAAAAGCTGATGACACCCCTTACCCCAGTGAAGAATGTCCTGTTCATATTACATTAAAGGATGGTCTTGTACATCATGCGGATATTGAGGTTTTTTGGAGAAAAGATGGTACGAGTTTTCCAGTTGAATATACAAGCACCCCAAAACGTGATGAGAATGGTGGGTTAGTTGGAGCAGTCGTCACCTTTCGTGATATTACAGAACGGAAACAGGCAGAAGAGAAATTGAAAAAATATGTTAAAGAACTCGAAAAGTGGCACAATGTTACAGTTGACCGCGAGCTGAAAATGATTGAGTTAAAGAAAGAAATCAAAGACTTGGAAGAGCGAATGGCGGGATTTTCCAACCCGACAGAGTAAGCCATGTATCCTTTTGAGAAAACCTAATCAGCTAAACATAGCTCACTTCCAAATTTTTTCAAACAATTCTTCCTGCAAATCAAAATCCATTTCTTTCGCAATCTGAATAGCTTTTTCTGTGGAAATAAATTTGGAATAAGGAAACTGCCTTGGTAGCGTAAGAATTTTATTTTGCAATTTTGGATTCAAATTTAAAAGACTCATCACCTGACTGACTCTTTGCTGAGTAACGCCTTCCAATCTGCCGATATCCGAAACAGATTTTATCTTACAATTTTTAATTAACCGTTCATAAAAAATGGCTAACGCCATCATCCTGGATACGGTTGGTACCTTTCCGGGAATTTCTTTTTTCTTTGGTAACCCAAATGAGAAATCAACTGAGTGTGTTATAATCATGGTTATCTATTTTTTTAATTTTGTAAGAGTTTTAACCCTAGTGGACTATAATGAAAATCCAGATTTTCCGAGTTTCCATCCCAGAGTATCTGATGGAAGAGTTTATCCATAATTCTATTCTGTTCATTTAAAGAAAGAGTATCCCAGATTGGGAAAAATTTGTTAAGAGTAACCGTAATGTCACCAGCATTTAAATCTGAAATTGACAGAATGTTTTTCTTTTTCTCTAAGTAATTAATTCGATTTGACACTTTTCCCAACTGCTCATTGGTTCTGGTCAATGCTTCAATATGATTAAGATTATTATCCAGAGCCATTCTATCTCTTTCAATCTGATAGGAGGCCAGTTTAACCGTCAATGTTTTCAATTCATTTTTGATGTTTTTCAAATTTATATCTTTCTGCTTTGAAAATTCTTCAATGAATCCATTTAGAAATTCAGGGTTAGATGCAATCTCTCTGATATGGTTTACCACAAACTCATCCAGCTTGGTTGAAGGCACAGATTTATTAACACATTTATTCTTACCATTTTTGATTGCATTCAGACAGGTATAGTAAGTGTATTTCTTATTATCTTTTTTTGTATATGTCTTAATCATTTTGGATCCGCAGGTATCACAAAAGAGTATCCCCCGAAGCATGGAAGCAATACGCTTCCGATTGGTATTCGTTTGATTGACTTTATTCTTTTTCAATAATGATTGAACTTTATCAAATATCTCTGGAGAGATAATTCCTTCATGCTCTCCATCGTAGATTTTATCGTGGTGGCGAATTTTACCGATGTATAGCGGGTTCTTTAAAATAGTATAGAGTACCTGCTTATTAAAAGGTTTCCCGCCGGCAAGATGCCCACGTTTCGTTTTCCATTGTTTGGTGGTCCATCCCCAATTATTAATAGTATCCACGATTGCTCTTATGGATTTGTTGTTTAAATAGAAATCGTAAATCTTCTGTATCTGGTATTTTTCATTTTCATTAACGACCAGTTTCTTTTCAACCACGTCGTATCCAAGGATTGGTTGTCCACCCATATATTTACCCTTTTGACGACTGCGGGTAATCTTATCTCGGATTCGTTCGGATATCATTTCCCGTTCAAACTGAGCGAAGGTGATTAAAATATTCAACGTCATTCTGCCGATGGAAGAAGATGTGTCAAAATATTGAGTGACACTGACAAAAGAAACCCCATGCTTATCAAATAATTCCATCATGTTAGCAAAATCAGCCAGAGACCGGCTTAATCTGTCTACTTTATAGACAACCACAGTATCGATTAAACCTGCTTTCACATCGGTGATTAATCGATTAAATGCCGGGCGATCTGTATTTGCTCCGGTAAACCCGCCATCATCATAATGAGTTGGAATTGCTTCCCATCCACGACTGACCTGGCTTTGGATATAGTTTTCACAAGAATCCCACTGGGCATCCAAGGTATTGTAATCCTGTTCAAGGCCATCTTCTGTGGATTTACGAGTATAAATAGCACAGCGAACTTGGGTTTCAATTTGACCGTTTACTGTAGCTTGCATTATTTAAGTCCGAAAAATATTTTGCCATTCCAGTGGGTACCTGTGATGGCTTTAGCCACAGCTGATATGGATTTGAATATTTTATTATTCCACAGAAATCCCCGGTCTAAAACCACCACTTCGTAATCTTCACCATTATAAGTTTTAGTCAATATCGTTCCCGGCTTTAATTTTAGTTTCTTGGTTCGTACTCGATTAGGAATATCCAAATTAAAATCTTGATGAGGATAAATCCGCAGTTTTGAATCTTTTACAAGTTCATCCACTCTGTCTAATGCCATTTGAGATAACGGTGGAGAGTCAGCAGTCTGATACAGCCACGCTATTTTTCGAATCAGGCTTTTACGATTATGTGTGTAATAACTCTCGCAAGTCAACCGGGTGTATTCAGTCATCAATTGACTGGACGAAAGCTCATAGAGTTTCTCGATTTTATCTGCGACATCTTTTCTCATAGTTTCTTCCTTTTAAAGTTAGAATTGTTGCTAACATGGTTAGAGCCAATGTCGCGTTCATTCTTTCTATTAATCCAATCATTATTCTCTTTTTCTTCTCTGTTTACCAATGAGGGAAGCCCATTTGACTGCAATAGATGTCGGATAAATCCAGTTGTAAAAAGTTTAATTATTTCATCCATAACGATTTGATTCTCCCAAAATATTTTCAATCTATAAGGGCAGAGAAACGGGACAGAAAATTTCTCATAAAATATTTAATGTATTGGTGTAAACATTCATCTTACACTAAATTACTGCCCTGTTAGATGATAACTAACAGTTGTTTACGTAACAAATGAGAGGAAATAATAATGGGTAAAGAAACCCTGGGAGAAATGATACGCAGGTTGCGAATAGAAAAGGAAATCGGCGTCCGTGAACTCGGGCGATTAGTCGACGTGACCGGTGTGCATATCTCGAGTATTGAAAAAGATAAGGCCACACCTTCTTCGGAGCTTTTAAGCAAGATTGCTAAGGTTTTGGAGGTGGACGTGGATAAACTGCTTCTGAAAGCGAAAATGGTTGACCCGGAACTGATTAAGGTGATTCAGAGGAATCCATATGCTATTCCGGACTTTTTAAGAACAGCAAAAAATCTTAAAAAGGAGCAATGGGAAGAACTGAAAAAGAAAGCAAAGAAAATGCAAGACAAGTAAATAGAAGGAGATGTTTAATGACAGTGAGTTTGAAAAATGCTCCATGGTTACACGAGCATGCAATTGAAAGACATACAATGGAAATTCTGTACGAATATGGAAACAAAGTTAGACGTTCCATAGTTCCTCCTATTCCAGTGGAAAGGATTGCAGAAAAATTAATTGAGTATAATGTTGAATTATGCACAAATGGACTATATGATAATCCAACACTTTTAGGTGGTATTTACTTTAACGAAAAGGTCATACGTATAAATGGTGCTATTGAAAACCAGGAGGGCAGATACAATTTTACAATTGCTCATGAGATTGGTCATTTCAAACTTCATAAACATTGGCTTGAAGGCCAGAGAAATCAACAGACTCTGTTTTCAAAAAAGGATATACCCGAAATACTTTGCCGTGAAGGAGAAGCAAAGAAAAACAGGGGCGAGCATCAAGCAGATATGTTTGCATCCCTCCTGTTAATGCCGGAACATTTTGTGAAGGATGCTTTCCATTCATTATTCAAAGAGAATGTCCGTTTTCCCAAAGAGAAGGAATCTTCTTTTCTAATGATTCCACCAGAGATGAAAGCCCGGAAGATTGCTGAACAGGTTATCCATGCAGGAAATTTTAGGAATGTGTCTAAAACAGCTATGGTTAATCGTCTTATTGGGATGGAATTAATTGAAGGAATTGAATATCAGAAAAATGGTCCGGTATATGACTTCGAGTATGTGGGAGGATTGACGAATTGAAAAAAGTTAGAGCTTGGGTCAATATGCATCTTTTGCAACTGGATAACATCTTCAAAGCAAATCCCTTTTCTGAAATTAATGTTAAAGTTCAAAATGGTGTCCCCGTGGATGCCAAAAAGATAAAGGATATTCAAAAGAAAAAAGATAGGTCATAAAGACCATATGAACTGGCCGACTGTGAATTAAAAGTTCGGAGGTTCAAGCGGCAGATGCCGTTAAAGTAACACAACTGGCTGTCTAAAGTATTTAGCTGGTAAAACAGAGGTTGTGGTTTGCAGGAATACCTGTGGATCACAGCCTCTTTTTTTTAGGATAAAATTTGAAACAAAGAGAAAAACACAAACCCACACTTAATGAGATGAAAAGGATTACCTGTCCTATTCAGACATGTAAGTGTACGCGTGGACCTGAAGGAAAACTTTTGGGATTTGCATATGTACCAAGAGGCAGTCCGCCGTCATATGCTGCTTTTCAATGCCCAAAAAACAAAAGTAAATGGATAACAGTAGAAATCCAATGAATTAACCTGCCAATACAGAAGCCCCACGAGGCTCCAGGTGATGTGATCTGAAATAAGACGCACTCCTTGAGGTGAAAACCAAAAGGAGTGCGTTTATGTTTGAACGTCAGTTACAATCTCTTCGTGAAGAGATTGCCCGAAATGAAAGAGCCTTTGAATCTCTAAAAAATATTGAACCTGTTTTAAATGAATTTTTATCTGCCAGTGATCTGATTGATCGGTTTTTGTTATCGAAGGATGCTATATGGCAAAACGAAGTCTTAAGCATTCTTGTAAAGACCACCAAAAAACCGATTCTGCAACAGTTCTGCTCTTTAATGATTATCGCCATATTCTGGAGGAATATCACATTTCTGGCCGCCTCCTGCGATGGACGACAGATTACACCTGAAGACCTTCATTCTCAAGCCAGTCTAATCTTACTTGAACATGTGAGCAAAGCTGCCAGAAAAAATAAAAAGGAAAAACTCTACATCAATCTAGCCCTAAATCTCCGGCGGGATTTCTATATATGGGTAAAAGCAAATGATTTTCAGTTTTATGAAATCCCCCATTCTCAGGAAGAATTAAATAATCCAACTATAGATACTGACAAAATTATTAGAAGGATTATTCAATCCAAGGTGCTTTCTAAATCTGATATTGAATTTTATCTGGACTTAAAAAGGGATGGTCGAAAAATCTCACTTATTGCACGAGAGATGGGTGTTAAACCAAACACATTAAGAAAAAAACTTCAACGAATTGAACAAAAAGTGTCCCGTTTTTCTGCCCTTAAAGGGTGAGATGAAAAACTTGAAAGGACAAAAAGTGATAAACCGTGAACAACCTGATCTAGGCGATCCGATGACCCAAATGTACTATGATTTAATTCGAGTTGTAGGTTCAATAGCTGCCAAGCATCCAGATGATTTAGATGAGGACAGAATCTGGCTTCTGGTAAGAAAGATGGATGTGATATATCAACATCATATGCGCCAGATTTTTGAAGAAGCAGAGGCTTTAACTGCATCGGAATACCGGTCGGATATCCATCCAGGTGCCCAAGTCATAATGGATCGATTGATGAGGGAAAATGAGCGATGAATATCACCGAAATCAACTTCCGAATGTCACCACCTGACGAGCCCATGCTTATTGGATTCGCATCTTGCATCATTGACGACAAGCTTTACTTAAATAACATTGCTATCCGAAGGAAATACGACGGCAGCATCTATCTCAATTTTCCCCGTTACACAACACGTAGCGGGAATGAATTCCCTTACTATAAACCAATCAACCATCAGATGTACAGCGAGCTGAAATCCGCTCTGTTAGATGCATTGAATATTGAAGGAATACAAACATGAAACAAATTTTAACATTTTCAGCCGCCAGGAAATTCCAGTCCTGCCATAAATCATATTATAACAGGTATAAACAGAATCTGGTACCCCTGGAGCAAAATGAAACGTTGTTTTTAGGCAGCACCATTCACAATGCACTGGAACTCTGGTATAAACGAGATCCAAATGATCCCATAATTGAAATCCAGATTGGCAGGTTGATTGACGAAGCCTATCCCTTACGTGTTTCCGATGAAAAACAAAAGAGGGATTGGCATTTGGCAACCGCCATGATGGGAGGATACATAAACCAATACCCGAGGGAAGATTTTGAAATCATTGATACTGAACTGGAATTCTCCATCCCCATCATTAATCCAAATACAAACAGAGCCAGCCGAAGTTTTGAACTTATGGGGAAAGTGGATGCCTTGGTGATGCTTAATGATTACTACTACATCATGGAGCATAAAACAGCAGCATTAATCACAGGTGATTACATAGAAAAACTGCCCATGGATTTTCAGATTAACCTGTATGCCTTGGCTCTTTCAAGATTTAAAAATATCCCCATTGCAGGTGTGATTTATAATGTGATTCAAAAATCAAAAATCAGACAAAAAATGGGGGAAACTGAAACCGCTTTTGAGATTAGACGGCAGGAACTCATTCGAAAAAGTAAAACAGGGAAAACATCAGCAAAACGACAGATGCCGGAATCTGATGAAGCTTTCCAACATCGCTTACAATCCGTCTATGAAGATCCCAAAATGTTCCATCGGGAAACACTATATCTATCCAGCGAGGACATAAGAAGGACAGAATATCAACTCTGGGAAATCACCCAGGAGATTTTAAATACCCAGAAGCGCGGCGTATGGAGTCAGAATACAGATACCTGTTTTCGCTACCACAGGCCGTGCATGTATTTCCCGCTCTGCCGGGCACACGATAACCCAAATATCAAAGACAATCTTTACACAGAATTACCGCCGCACAGTGAACTGTCTGTGGGCAGTGATTCCATTTTCTAACCCCTACAAGTAAGGAGATTAAAGTATGGCAATACTACCTAAACAAAAAACACCGCCGGTGCTGAATATGCAGAGGCAGACGATTTTACTCTATGCCCATGCCAAGTTCGGCAAAAGCACTATCGCATCAGGTAGTCCGGATGCAATCTTTCTGGCCACCGAAGCGGGACTCAATCACTTAAATGTGTATCAAATCCCAATTAAAAACTGGGAAGACCTGTTAACTGCTGCTAAGGAAATAGCAGAAGGCAGCCACAAATTTAAAACTGTGGTTATCGATACGGTGGATAATGCTTACCGGATGTGCAGCGAATACATCTGCACCCAGCACGGCATTAAACATGAATCTGATCTGGGCTACGGTAAGGGTTGGAGCCTGGTGAACGGGGAGTTTCAACGGGTGTTGAACAAACTTTCACTTTTACCCTATGGGCTGTTTTTAATCAGTCATGCGGTAGAAAAAGAGATCGAAAACCGTACCGGAAACTATACCCGCATTATGCCCACCTTACCGGATAAAGCAAAGAAAATCATCTTAGGCATGAGTGACTTCATCCTTTACGGTGATATTGAAGAAAGCACAGATAGGGATGGGAAAGTTACGTCTAAACGTGTACTGCGGACCAAACCAACACGGCATTATGAAGCAGGCGACAGAACAGGAAAATTGCCAGCTACTATTGATGCCACATACGATGCTTTTTTGAATATCTATCAGAAAAGCATCATCAACCCTAAACAAAATAAGAAAGAGGTGAAATCATGACATACGAACCGTATGAAGACGTCGATTTAAGTGAGTACGACGACCAGTTCGACCAGGCGGAAGAACCGGAATTTGAGGCCATTCCAGACGGGAAATACCAGGTGAATGTCGATAAGGCAGAAATCACAAAAGCCAAGACAAGTGGTAACCCCTTACTCAAATGGACTCTCAAGATACTTGGACCTACCAATATCAACCGGCTTCTGTGGAACTATCACATTTTAAACAATCCTACGGGCCAGAGCTGGCTCAAAAAGGATTTAAATCTGTGTGATGTTCACTTGAACAAGCTCAGCGATCTTCCTAAAAACTTGGAATATCTGCTGGATGTGAAGTTGGAAGTCACAGTGAGAACCCGGGATGACAGTCAGAATGTCTATTTCAATAGAAGACTTGCTGACAATGAAGTGCCGGAAGTCAAAGATGACGATCTTCCCTTTTAGATGATCGTCTTAATCGACACGCGAGAAAAGCTCCCCTTTCAGTTTGGTGATGATATTGACACGGTCAAAACCAAACTGGAAGTGGGAGATTACTCTCTTCAGAATCTTGAACATCTGGTGACGATCGAACGAAAAAGCTTGGATGATTTTATCAACTCCACGATCCATAACAAGCGCAGATTCACACAGAATCTGATGGATTTATCCCGCATGGAACATAAAGCCATTGTGGTGGAAGCATCGTTAAAAGATGTATTTATGCATCGGTATAAAAGCAAAACCCACAATCAGGCAGTGTTTGGTATTGTGGCAGCTATTTCAGGAAAGTGGCGGATCCCGGTGTTCTTCTGGGAAAATCATGCTTATGCACAGATGATGGTGGAGAAATATTTAAAAACAATTTGGGATTATTATGCAAAGTAGAATGATACAGGGACAGATAACTAGGCTTTATTATGCCAGCGAAGATTTCTGTGCCGGAATTTTGGAGACAGACAAAGGTCAAAATATCAAATTCAGTATCAAATTTCCCGTATCTCTGGATGAGAGATGCAAATTAAGGGGGAGTTTTAAACGACATTCAAAATACGGATGGCAGTTTGAAGCCACCGGATATGAGATGGATATTCCTGTGGATAGAGAAGGACTTATTCGATTCTTATCAGAGTCTGATAGTTTTAAAGGGATAGGTAGAAAACGGGCAGAAGATATCGTAAACATCTGTGACTGTGGTAATCACGATTCACTGGGAAATGATTTTGAAGAACTGCTTATCAAAGAGCCCGAGAGATTGCTTAATATAAAAGGTATTACACCCAAAATAGTTGAAACCTTAAGAAAAGAATGGATGGAAACCAGAGATGTGAATACCGCCATTACGGTTTTAGCCGGATATGATTTAACCATGAACCAGATTTCCAAAGTCATAAAGAAATACGGATCAGCTGCAGTCCATGTAGTTAAAGATAATCCTTACAGTTTAACCGATACCATCGACGGGTTTGGATTCAGACGAGCTGATGAAATAGCTCTAAAAGCCGGGATGCAAAGGGATAGTAAAATCAGAATCCAGGCAGGATTAATTCACATTGTAAAAGAACAATTAAATGACGGTCACACTTGGATTGAAGAAAGGGAATTATTAGCCGAAACAGAAACCGTCCTACAGCTTCCCCAACTTGATGCAGATGACATTATCCATGCTCATTTGGATAGTCTTATTCACTTTAAAAAATTGAAATGTTTCAGTTACCACGGAACAGGCGTGATAGCCTTGCCCCATTATTTTGAGATGGAAAATAAATTACTTGAGTTGTTGAAAACCAAATCGAAAACAATAGATGATACACTTTTAAAACAAATTGAAAAAAGCACATTAAATCAGGGTCAAAGGGACGCGTTTATCGGAGCCATGGAAAACTCTCAATATCTTATCTCGGGACCGGCAGGAGCGGGAAAGACCTATTTGGTTAAACAACTTGTAGATGAATTTCAGAAGCAGGAATTATCGGTGACTCTATGTGCCCCTACAGGCAAAGCAGCCAGGCGTATGGAAGAAGTGTGTGAAATGCCTGCTTTAACAATTCACAAGCTTTTAGGATATGATGGAAGGGGATTTAATTATCATGGGGGGAATAAACTCGTAACCGATATTATTTGCATTGACGAAGTTAGTATGATTGATATTTGGCTATTCTATCATTTAATGGATGCCATTGATACAGAAAATACCAAGATAATCTTCGCAGGAGACCATAACCAGCTGCCACCTGTAGGAGCCGGGAATGTACTTCGAGACATCCTGCAGCAGAATTTGATTCCTTATACTGTTTTAACGGAAGTGGTTCGACAAGCAGGGACGTTAAAGAAAAATTCTCTTCAACTACTGGATGGTGTGGTACATGGGGTTAGAAAAACTGATTCCAAAAGCCACGATTGGAAGATTATCACCCGCTACGACAACCATGCAGACTTGATTAATGGTCTTTATATGTTATTTCGGGATGTTCTGCCTTGTGAATACGACGATTTAATCCGTGATGTGCAGGTCTTATCACCTATGAAAAAGACGGATATAGGTGTATTTAATTTGAACAGGATTCTCCAGAATTTATTACAGGAAAGAGTTTATGGCAGGGATATCGCACCGGGTCCAAAGGGGAGCTTCCCAAAACTCTATGTAGGTGATAAAGTTATCCAGACCAAAAATGATTATAAACTGGGTGTTATGAATGGCCACATGGGGATAGTGCTAAAAGCAGATTACCATCATAAGAAATTCATAATTGAATTTGAGAATAATGGTGCTTTGGAAATTAAACCAAAAAACTTGAAAAATATCTCATTGGCTTACTGTTTAACGGTTCACAAAGTGCAGGGATCGGAGTTTCCCTGTGTGATTTCTATTGTGCATACATCCCATTACATTATGCTTCATCAGAATCTGTTTTATACCAGTGTGTCGAGGGCGAAGAAACAGAGTTTCATTTTAGGTGATTTGCGGGGGATTAAAGCAGCTGCAAAAAATAAACAGGTAGATAAGCGAAGAACTTTTCTTTCCCTCATGGGGGAGAAACGGTGACGATTTATGCCAGTCTGTTAGACTATATAAAGACTCTACCCAAAGACACGCTGATCCGTGAGGTCTGGCATCGCCATTTAAAAAGAGATCTTGGTAAACGGATAATTCACACAGATTATCCGGACAGAGCAGCAAGATACTTAAGATTTTCACAAGGAATCCCGCCACAGCATAATAATGAAAAAGATTATATGCTCAAATGGCTGCCCCTGCCCAATGACGAAAAGATCATGGATAGGTATGCCAAAATATTCAGCCATTATAACTGCTATACCACTTTGAATTATTACTCTTATGAGTATGCCATCGAAAGAGCCAAGCTGATAACAGAAGAAGCAAAACTTCGCCAAATGAAATCCATGCCGTTTACGTTTTCACCTGAAAGAATTAAATCCCAGGCAGAACTCACCTATAAGATAGAAAAAAACATTCCCCAGAAGTGCTTTATGGATCTGGCCTTTGATTTTGATATTGGTCAGAACAAAATGATTAAAACGATTGAACAGGCAATCCCCAATGTGATAAAACTCATCCATTACTTTGAAAAAAAGAATACACCTTATTCGCTTTATTTCTCCGGCAGAAGAGGTTTTCATCTGGTAGTGCCTTACCTCTCGTTCGGTCAGAAAATGGCCGACAACAACCATCTTATTAATCTACACATAGCTCAGCTTATAGATTTTGAGATTGGACCCCTTCATTTCGATCATGCCATCTATTCAAGTCGCAGGCAATTTCGGATGGTAAACACTTATCACCAGTCGTCAGGCTTAAAGAAAATTCAATTAACAATTGATGATTTGAACAAGGGTGAGAAGCATATTTTAGAACTTGCCAGATAGATAATAATGGAAACGAATCGTGTCAAAAACGAACGGGATAAAAAAATTATATGAATTAGGTGTCAAGCACTGTAAAGACTATCCGAAATACACTGTTAGAACCAAGAATGTCCGCAAATTAATTTCTGCTAAGGAAAGTTTAAAGCCTGCCAAAGGTGAATATCATTTAATAAAAAACATAATTGATCTTACCCATCCGCCTTGTGTCACCCATGCATTAACTCATGGTGTGGTGGATGAGAAAAAATCCAACCGTAATCTGGTTACCATGTTTTTGGCTGGATACATGAAAACAATCGACAGGGAATTGAATGAGACCACAGATTTTCTCACCTTTCATGCTTTAAACAAATTGGCAAAGTTTTCAAATTCTTCCCCCAGAGATATAGAACTCTCCACTCAGACAGCCGTGAAAACCATTTTTACCACAGACAAATACAGTCACAATTGCAATTTTGCTCGGAGTCTTGGATTTGACTGTAATCCAAGCTGTGAGATTTACAGTGAGTATAAAAAAATAGAGTATGGTAAGAAGACCATTGATTTGCCTGAAAAAAATGATAAGGATGAAAAGAAATTGGTATTCGATATTCCAGCCGAGTTGCGAAAACACATGATTGAAACTATCCACAATTATGTCTTCGATCTTCGAAAAGCCAAACGCAAACGGTGGATTAAACCTCTTCTAGTCAAAGCACCAGCCGGATCAGGTAAAACGGTAACCACATTCGACTGGGTTTCCAATAGCGGACTTCGATGTGTATGGATTGGCAGTCAGCTTTCTTTATTTGAAAACATTCCACCAGAACATCGACAAAACTGGCGACAAATTAGGGGAAGACAGCCAGAACAAATAAAAAATGGCATCGCACTAGCAGGCAACTGCTATAAGTCAGATATGGCGAGTTTTTTAAGAGACAGAAATCTTAATGTCCATAAACATTTGTGTGAACCGTGTGAGCATTATAAAAAATGCGATTATTACAGACAATTTGATGATAGCGTAAGCCATTGGTTTGTTCAGCAGCCTATGTTTTTATATAAAGTCAAAAAGGATTTGAAAGATTTTGATGTAGTGATATTTGATGAAGATATTATGGCACAATTTAAAAATGAATTAAAAATTAGATTGAAAGATTTTAAAGACCTGCTTCTGTGGTTAGATGAAAATTACAATGATCTTGTAGACGCGGATGCACCTACAAGAGTCATAAAACCCCACCTATCTTTAAAATTATTATTGGATACATTTGTATTACTTTTAGAAGATAAAAATATGGGATTCCCCTTAAGCGGGACTACACTTCGCAAACATTTACAATTGAAATTTGAGTCCTTAAAATTTCATCCGAGGTATGCATCTGATTTTTACAAATTCTTGATTCCAGATCTTTTTTTAGATTTGTTTTCTAGGATTGATACTGACCGGAAAGATTATTTGAATAACATATTCATAAACTTAGATAAGCCCAAGTTTGCTGTGCCATTCAATTTTACGAAAGAACTGATCAATATTTTGGAATTGGAATTATTAAGAGCAGATAATAAAAGCCATCTTTCAAGATTCTCATTAGAAAAATCAGGAAAAGAACCTGTTATCACACTCAATTTTAAACATCCAGCTCCACCTAAAACAAAGCCCACTATTATTTTGGATGCCACAGCGAAACCTATTATTTATGAAAGTTTATTTGAGATTAAGCCCATAGAGTATGAACCGCATTTAAAATTTAGAAATGAGGTAATTCAAATCTATTCCACCGCAGGTGGGATTACATCTTTAAAATCCAATCCTCTCCATAGAAAACGGATGCTGGAAGTGTTGAGAAAATTGATAGAAAAAGAGAGAAACTCTCTCATTATCTGTAAGCAGAATATGGAGAAATTCATTAAACAATTAGAATTAGTCCCAAACGATATGGTCACACATTTCTACGGAAACCGTGGAAGCAATGAATTCGAATCTGCGAAGCAGGTAATCATTTTCGGAGCTCCCGGTTACCCTGAAAACCTCATTAGAAAATACGCTGCAGCATTCTTTCACACAGAAAATTTAATTGCCACAACGGAAATGGAAATCAAACGATATCATAATACAAACAAAGGCATCAAAGTGGTCACGTATAAAGACCCCCACTTGCAAGCCATATTGGAAATATCACGAGAAGATGAAATTTACCAATCTTTGAGCAGAATCAGGCCAATTCTGGATAAGTCAAAACGAATCGTTATTGTATCCAATATTGTGATTCCGGAACTGCCGGTGAGTAAACTTTTATCTATTAATGATGTGGTGGGATACACGTTTACCAAAACAGAATCAAAATTGAAAATAAAATTGCGTGCAATGATGAAGCATCATATTACTAATAAGAAATTTTGTATTCCAAGTTGGGATATTAGAGTCCATTTTAATGGAATTCCCCGCACCACTTTGAATCGAAATATTGAAAATTTGGCTGATGAAATGGGGTTGAAAAGAATAATTTGTAATTACAAAAACACCAAACATGGAAACAGAATTGCGGTTATTGCGACCAAAACTTATTCTTCAGACAATTTAAAAAATGCTTTAGAAAATAGTAAAATATTGGATGGAGAAATAGAATCTCTCGTCGAGAAAACATAATATTGGGCGGTGTCCAAAAATTGTATAATAATAATAGTTTTCTAATTAGATATATCTTTTATAATAAAGAGTATTATAATACAAAAAATGGACACCGCCGGTAAAATGGTAATATGGAGAGTGTGAAATATGAAACATACTCCGTAAATTTATACCAAGTATTTGACCTACCGTTTATACCGTTACTCATCGGGATCCGACCCTTCGTTTAAATCTAAAGTTAATCCGACCACATAACCATTTGACCATCGTTTGTTGGGAAAGGGGCGCAAATTGTATCCTGCCCAGCCGAATCTCCGTTTGAAAACATAGCTCAACCAGAATGGAGATAATTCAATGGGAAAATATTGTACTGCTAAAGCAAAAAAGACAGGTAAGAAGTGTGGCAACTGGGCAATCAATGGAAAGAATGTCTGTCGCATACACGGTGGTAAATCAACTGGACCTAAAGATAAGACTAAACATTACGGCAATAAACATGCTCGCAAATACGGCTCATATATTGCAGAGATCCTAAAAAAGGATATCTGGATATTCGAAAAGTTCTATGACACCCTTCATCAGGACTTTGAGTTGAACAATTCCACGGACAAAATGGCCACAGAACTGGCCTGTATGTATTTTGTGAAGATTATCCAGGCACAGCGAGAGGGGGATATTCCAAGTGCTGATACACACGATAGGATGTGCCGGATCCAGCTTAAAGATTTAAAGGCAACTAAGTCTGCACGTGAAGGTGAAATTGTGACATTGAAGACTTCTCCTGCAGAGTGGGCTGCCAATCTTCTGTCACAATCGGAAGAAAAAACGGAAAACAAAAAATAAACTTCCGATTATGCAGGAGACCATATCTCAACCACCGTCGAGAAACAGGCGATTTTCATCTTTAAAACTTCCGATTATGCATCTAATCGGAAATTCTTGGGACAGTGTTTCATGGTCGGGATTCTGTGTAAAAACAGACACTGTCCCACGTCTTCCCAGGTCCTCTGGAGTTTTTCAGGGTTCTCTGAGGTTCACGTGTGAGGATGCTTTTGAAAAAAAAGAAATTTCAAAGCTCGAAGGGGAAATAAAAATGAGATATAAAAACCCCAATTTCCCCACGACAAGTGATTTTGAGTTTAACGATGCTATAGTAGATCTAAAGCGTCTTCCATCTCATCATTCAAGATGTGAGTATAGATTTTTGTGGTTTCTAAATACTCATGTCCCAAAGCTTTTTGGACTATCCGCAAGTTCTGGGTTTTCTGAAGCAATTGGGTTGCGAAGGTATGTCGAAGGGAGTGTGGTGAGATGACTTTTTCAATGCCAGCTTCATTCAGCCAGTGTTTGAGCCTAAACGAGACTTGGCGAGATGTGATTCTTGAAAGCCGATTGCTTAAATACAGAGCATCTGATTCACTGGGAAGTTTTATGCGATATTTCATATATCGTTTCAGGATGCTTCGCAATTTAGAATTAATAAAGATTTTGAAAATCTTGTCACCTTTGGTTCGGATTGTGAGTTTCTTTTCATCCAAGCTGACATCATCTAAATCAAGCTTAACCAGAGCATCCACACGGATCCCGGAAAGTAGCATTGTAGAAATAAAAGCATTATCCCGCAATGCCAGATTGCCTTTGATTGTGCGAATGGTCTTTAAAAGTCTCAAACGTTCGCTGTCTGTAAGGAATGTGGGTTCTTTACGTTGTGTGGATTTCAACTTAATGGCATCATTTAAATCGGGTTTACGAAGATATTTCAAATACGCTTTTAAAGATGATTTGATTTTATTGACCGAAGCGATATCCCGCTTCTTATTATTTTTCTCATTTAGCAAAGCTACAGTCGAGAAATATTCATCCAGCAAATTTTCAGTTATTGGTTCATCACTTGCAAATAACAGGAATGATTTTACATCCCGGCAGTATGATGAAACGGTATGTAGAGATTTACCATCAGCGATTAATTTTGATTTGAAAGTAGAGAGAGTCCCAAGATGGGACTCCCTCTTTTTAGGCGTGCTCATGGATTTAAGCTTCCTTTGGCATCGGGCTTTCAGTCATTTCACCATTTTCAATGAGCCAATCAAAAAACTGGCTTACTACTCTGCGGGTCTTATTGATGGTGATATGGGATTTATCTTTGCCGGAAGCAGTTTTGAGGATCCCATCGCATTTCAAAAACCCACCCATCAGCGGTTTGGTGATTTTGGATATCGCTTTTCCATTGCCAAAGTGCTGAACCAGCAGTTCGACATCTTTACCGTAGGTGTAAAGCGTTTTCTCTTTTTTACCCTTTTCTTTCAAATGATCCAAAAAGCGATTTACCTGTTCAACCAGCTCTCCGGTTCCTTCCAGGTAGGTTATTTGGTAATCAGTCGTTTCTTTCATGTTCTTTTTCCTTTCTCTGTCACTCGTAACGAAGTGAAGATTGAATTACGATTGTTAACGATGGACGTTCAGCTCGACACATTCAAACATCCACTCTATTCAACATTAACCGCGAATTACGCTAATGACGCAAATAGGGTGAAAAGGATATGACCGAATACGCAGAGAGATTTAAAGACCTTCCCAAATACCGTCAGAAGGACTTGGTGAAATTCTTGAAGAATCCGTATTTCTGGGGTCAGGCGTATTTACAGAATCGGGATGGCAAGGATAGACGATACTGGCCGCATCAGGCGGAAGATTTACAATGCAGGGATCGGCAGATAATCCACAGGGATGGCAGGGATGTGGGTAAGACCGTCAATATTGCCACACTAGCGCTTCATAAAGCATTTACCTCCAAAGGCGGACAGATTTTAATTGCCGCACCCCATCAGGGACATTTGGATACGATCATTGATGAAGTGGAATGGCAGATAGATAATAACCCTGACTTGACATCATCCATTGCCATAAACAACCAGGGCAGACCGAAGATTTTAAGGAAGCCGTATTTCAGGATTGAATGGAAGAATGGGTCTGTGATTTTCTTTAGACCTGCTGGTGCCTATGGGGACTCTTTCAGGAGTCTGCATGTGGATATGATTTTAGTGGATGAGGGTGCCTGGATACCGGAGAAAGCTTGGAAGGCTCTAAGGCAGTGCTTAATCCAGGGCGGGGTCTTTAGGATTTATTCTACTCCCAACGGACTCCGGGATACCACATATTTTCGTCTTACGGCTTCAGATCGTTGGAAACTATTTCAAATCCCATCATGGAAGAATCCGAATTGGACAAAAAATAGAGAGATTGAACTCTTGGAGTTTTATGGCGGGATAGAATCAGCCGGATGGCAACATGAAGTTGCAGGTGAACATGGGAAACCGAGTTACGGTGCGTTCAACATTGAGCACTTCAAATTGTCACAGGTGCCAATTGATAATTACCAGTTAGTTGAAATCACCCAAGACCATATCCGAGACTGTGAAAATGAGACGGAAGTCTTGGACCGGATTGATATGCTTTTAAATCTCATTCCCCAGAACAATGCTGAATTTACCTTCTGGGTGGGGAGTGACACCGGCTATGTGAATGATCCAACTGAGATTGTGGTATTTAGAGAAAGATTTGCCACAGAGCACACAGAGACCGCAGAGAATAAAAATAGTAGAATGGAGTTGGTGCTTCGGGTCCATTGTGAACATATCGCTTACCCGATTATTGCAGAAATTCTTGCCAGCATTGATCGCTATTACAAACCATCCGGCTTGGGATTAGATCATGGGGGAAATGGAATGAGTATTCTGCAAGATTTACTTCACTTGGATAAGTTTAGTGATTTGGATTTAGATGAACGGATAGAGGGGATAGACTTTGGTTCGTCCACCATTATCGGCTACCGGGATGATGATAAAACCAAACCATTAAAAAAACGCACCAAGGAGTTTATGACCACACTCATTGCCAAGCATTTACATGGAAAGAAATTATTATTCCCAATTCACGATGCCGTCATTGAAGATCAGTTCACCACACACACCTATACACTCAAAAATGGCAGGGTGATTTATTCCAAAGGCAATGATCATATCATCGATGCAGTCCGGTGCGCCATGCTGGTAAGAGAGAAAAAACAATCTTTAGAAATTATGATGAATCGGGAAGTATGGGATATCCCCATGCCGGTTGCCACCAATCCAATATTTTAATAAAAGCGAGGGTATATGCCAGGAACTAAACAAAAGGCCACAAAAGCTAAAGCTGACGGCTTATACGCCACAGCGGAGCAGATAGACAGCAGCGTATTTATACCCATCAGTCAGGATACCACCGTTCCTGCTTCCTGGGAAGAAAAAGCCAAACAATCCTGGAAGTATTATCTGGAAGAACCACTGGTGAATAATGTGATTAACACCTGGCGCACCTTCGCCATTGGTGATGAGATAAAGGTCAGTGTTGGTGATGAAGGGATCAGGGATGAAGCCCAGAAACTCTTTAATGATTTAAATCTGAACAGTTTTGTCAAAGACATGATTCTGCAACTCTTGATTAAAGGAGATGCGGTTGGGTTTAAAGAATATTCCAAAGACGGCAAGACAATTGAAAAAGTTACCTGTGTTAATCCGGTGAGTGTACAGGTCAAGTATGAAGACGGAGAGCTTACTGAAGCAAAGCAGGTAACTAAAACAGGTGACGGCGGCGTGGGTAAAGAGATCAAACTCCCGGTAAAACAGCTCTGCCATTTTAAATGGAATGCTCCGGAGTTTTCAGATCGTGGTAATTCTATGATTATTCCTGCTTTCCATGCCATTGGGTTACTTCGGGATTATCGAAAAGCAGAACGGGCTATCGCAAAACGCTGGACAACACCATTGCGGTTTATTCAAGTGGGAGGTAAGTATGGCGATAAGGTAATTATGCCGGATCAGAAAATGTTAAAAGCAATCCGGGATCAGATTAATAAGATGGATTTAAAAAGCGGGCTTGTGGTTCCCTTCTATGTAAAAGCAGAGACGTACGGCAATGAAGGACAGGTGCTGGACACAGAAATGAAAGTGGCTGAACTGAAAGAAGATATATTAGTAGCTCTGGGACTTTCTAAATCGCTGGTGACTGGTGATGGACCCAACTTCGCCACAGCAAATATTGCCATGCGGAAGATGATCATTATGCTGAAAGAGATCAAACAGGTGGCACGGAATATCCTGGCCTGGATTTATGATGACTGGAAAGAGATAAACAAGGTGGAAGAGAATGTGCAGTATTTCTTTTCCGATATGGACTTATCCGATGAGAAAGAAGTACGCAAAATGCTCATTGAACTCTATGACAGGAATTTAATCAGTAAGAACACCCTGCAAACCAAAATGGACTTGAATCCCCAGATTGAAAAGACAAATCGTCAACAGGAAAAAAGTATTGTTGATATGACTTGGGATGTGAAGGATATTGTTTCCATGGTACAATTGGGGATCATGTCGGTGGAGACTTCACAGGAGATTTTAGGTTTAGATCCAAAGCAAGAGAGTAAGCGAGAGAACAAATCCCAGGCAGATGATATCAATGAAATGTTTGCCAGTGGGAAAATATTAACTTTAGAAAATACTTGCGGAGACTGTGTTTATTGGGACGGCAGCAGCAATCATTGCTCTGTCCACTTAAAAGAAAAGACGTTTGATGACGACATCTGCAGACAATTCTCATTAGGAGAGTTAGATGCCGACCCAATCGCAGCAGATACTATCTGAAACATTAAAATCCTATCAGGCTCGCAATCTTTATACCGAGCAGCAGGTGGCTTCGATGGTGGAAATCCTGAAAAAAGGGGAACTTTCCATCAAATCACAATTGGTCAATTATTCTGAAATCGGTGATCTCACTCCGGGGCAGAAAGTATTTCAATCGAGACTCAAAGGATTACAGAGTGATTTAACTAAAACTATCCGGCAGGTTCAGAAAGACCAGACTTTGCTCATTACTACCGCCACAAAGACAAGTTTTCAAAGCGGAGTTCAAAATGGAATTACGGAGTTGAAAAATGCAAAATTCCCGCGATGGGATGTTTTGAGTTCTAAAGATGAACAGTTATTAGCAAAGCAAGTGATGAGCTTAATTGACCGCAATGCTCTGGACTTTATGGTACGATTTAATATTCAGCTTGTGGGCAATGTTCATAAAGAACTTTTAAACGGGATCAAACAGGGGATTACACTGGGAATCATTAAAGGCGATTCCATTGCAACGATCTCCAAAGGATTGGGAAGTATTATTACAGACCCAACAACATTCAGGCGTGCAGGGAAGGCTGTATTCAAAACCGCACAGCAACGATTAGAACTCATTACCCGAACAGAAGTTTTAAGAGCACACAATCAAGGCAGACTCAAATTCTTTGATACGATTAATGTTAAAAGAGTTAAATGGATGGCGGTGGGGGATGAAAGGATGTGTCCGGTCTGTGGCGGGTTGGATGGGAAAGAATTTAATATCAATAACATGCCGCCCATTCCTGCTCATCCAGCGTGTCGGTGTACCACTGTGGCAGCGAGAGCCAGAGTCTGCAAACATACACTGAAAGCCTACAGCGATTTAACTACAGAAACGATTTTGACAATTCCACTTACTTCCAAAGCGGACAAGAATGTGGACTGCATACTGGTTCCAGAGCAGATTGAAGAATTAGCCAAACATGCAAAACAGGAAAAAACCCAGGTAAACAAGATTATTCAGGATGGGAAGTACAGTTTACTCAATG
The DNA here is from genome assembly GCA_964549275.1 of uncultured bacterium. Taxonomy (GTDB): domain Bacteria; phylum Fidelibacterota; class Marinisomatia; order Marinisomatales; family TCS55; genus CAZJUP01. The sequence goes on from CAZJUP010000001.1 coordinate 208,405, forward strand.
GCAAGACATTACAGAAACTTGCCCAACAGCGTGGGATTGCTGTAACGAGAAGCAAATTGGATATGGTAAAACTATTAGAGCCGCTGGAGCCCACCTGGGATCTGAATTCCATGAAAACCAAATCGTTGAAAGTCTTAATGAAAAAGCATCACATCTCGGTGCTTCGCAGTAAGGACGATCTCATTCAACTCTTAAAAGAGTGGGACAAGGCACACCAAATACAGATTCCGGACTTTCAAAAATGGTCAATTGTAAAACTTAGGGATGAAGCAAAAGCAAATGGTATCTCGGTCATGCGGACCAAGGATGATTTAATCAAGATGCTGGATTCAGTAGAGCCGGGTGTTGATCATTCTCACTTAAAAGGGAATGCATTACAATTAAAATTAAAAGAATACAATATCGGCAAGGTGCGAACGAAAGAGGAACTCATTGGATTATTAACCGGCAAAGCCAAACATGCTTCGACAAGCTCAGCAACCGAATTGGTAAAGAAGCAGATCATTGAACAGATAAAAAAAGCCAAAAAAGAATTAGATGAGATTATAGACACTTTAAAACCCCATGAACTCATAGCGGATCCCACACAGTTAGATGACTTTTTAAAATCTTATATCAAAGGCTATGAGATTTTAGCCAAGAATAATAAAAACCTGCTTCCCGATGACATGGCTGGATACATCGCAAAGTTGGATTCTGCATTCAATACCTGGGAGAATTACATCCAATCATTGAAATCTATTGACCTGAAAAAGATCGTCAAACAGGCAGGCTTGGAAAAATGGCAATGGATGAACAAAAGTGAGATGATAACCATGCTCACGGCAAAGGATACTGCCAGCAAGGAAACGGCCATGGAATCGGTGCTAGTTAAATGGGATAAGTGGAAACTCAAGCACGGTGGTGGGACAAAACTGAAACCTGAAAAGCTGAAAGCTAAACTCCCCAAAGTTGAAGTTTCTAAACCAATCGGCTGGAATAAAGTAGACAGCGATTGGGTGTCTTTTGAAAAAACGCAACCATTCAAGTTTTCAGGCAAAGCAGATATCGACGGAGCCCATACCAAGTATTTTTTCACCGATAAGCAGGGTGACAGGTGGCTTTTTAAACCGGTAAGCGAAACATTCAGAGCTTATGGAGATGAGGTCGCATATAGAATCGGAAGACTGATTGAGACCCAAGCAGTGGGTGTGAGATTTATAGAATTGGACGTTCCAGGCAGGGGAAAAATGAAAGGGTCCATCCAGAAATGGAAGACAGGACTAAAGGATGATTTTGACTTTAGAAATACCAATGTTGTAAATCTTACCAAAGATGAATTAGAACAGCTTCAGCGGGAGCATGTGATTGACTGGCTTATATCGAATCATGATTCACATGGGAAGCAGTTTATTAGGCACTCGGACGGTCAAGTCTATGGGATTGATAAAGGTCAACTCTACAAATTTATGGGCAAGGATAAACTCGATATTGACTATTGGCCGAATGAACGGTGGGGAGAAAAGGAACCTATTTACAATACTATCTTCCGTGCTTTTCAAAACAATGAACTCACTGTGGATTTGAATGCTTCACTTCATTACATCCGGCAGGTTGAACAGATTACAGATGATGCATTTTTAGATATTTTAAAACCGTATGCGGAAGGGAGATTCGGAAAGAACAGTGCCAATTTAAAAGCGTTCTATGAACAAGCATTACACCGGAAGAATCACATCCGAGAAGATTTTGAAGTTTTCTTTTCCAAGGTACTCACTAAACGAAACGGTAAGAAAACCAAATTCAAATTTGAAGAAGTAAAAAAGGGAGCCGTTAAACTTACCAAGGAAGCGGAAGAGATTGTAGATGATGCGATGGAAGCGGGCTGGCAGGGGAAATCGTTATCGCTGGATGGGGATGATATTGAAGATTTAAACGGGCTTGTGTATGTAGAGAAAATTAAAGGTACCAGTAAACGCCAAGTAAACATAAGAATGAAAGTGAGACCCCAGTCAGAAAAGAAACTGCTATCGCTTTTGGATGATTCGATAGAATCCCTAACAGATATGAAAGGGCAGCCTTTAAATCAGGACACGTTTTACCACGACATTCTTGCCGGCGTGAAGACGTTGAATCATCATATCAAAGATGGAGATTTTGCTTATAACGAAGAAACACTCAAAATTGTCCGAAAAGCACAAAGGGAACTAAGAGAGTTAAAGAAATCATCTGACGTGGAAGTATCCCGAATGGCCAAGAACTATTTAACGGCGGTGAATAAGATTTTAAAAGGGGTTAAGGAGAATAAGAAATTTCAGGGACGATTCCTCCAATATTTCCGCAAGACCGATTTGCCGAAACCGAAAAAGAAAGAGACACTCAATTTTAGAAAACAGAAAGTCTTATATGAACACAAACAAAACAAAAAAGGTGAAATCATCATTGAAAAAACCAAGGATGATGATTTAAGGAAAGTTTTACGCAGAGATCATGCAAAAGATGGATTGGAATATCGGATTGATCTGGGTGATGGTGTAGAAGCAGTTTATAAGCCATGGAACGACAGAAACTATTATGCCCACCAGGGAGAATTAGAACTCAAAATAACCGGAGCACCGAATAGTAAAACAATCGAAAAACTCATAGATAAGTTAAATGACCTGGGACTGGACGGCAGGCTGGCATCTGTGGAAGATCAGGAACTGGTCTATCTGTATAAACAGGCGTACTTAATAAAGGAAGATGCAGAACCTGGGTATAAAAACCTGATAAGAAAACTGGACAATCAAAAATCTACAAAGGAACAGCGGATTAAAGCTTTAAGAGAATATTGGGCAAGCAAGCTGGGAGTAAATGACATTACCAAACTGCCTGAATACAACCCTTTCGGTGAATATTCTTTAAGTTCAAATGGCATTCGAAATAAAGTACTTAATAAGACTGCCGGTTATAAAAACACCTACCGTTTTGACGTAGGAAAGCTGGAACTTGAAAGAGAGCTGAAAGGATACGGGCTTTATCACAGAATGACGGGTGGAAGGGATCTGATTAAAACAATCGATAATATTCTTGCTGACAATGGCGCCATGGTTTCTACTGTGGAGAAAATCAGACTCGGTATCCCTGTAGGTGGAATGAGTCCCTTGGATGATATGGGTAGTGGCGGAGCATCTTACTTTTTCACTCGTCTGCGAAAGGTGCCAGGCAGGAGTGAAGCCGGTGAAGTGGGATTTTATTTCAAAAAGAATATGGTCCGTAGATTAGATGCCATTACTTATGATGGAGATAAGTATGGCAGAGTAACAGGTAATACCGTGAGAAATAATCGGTATCATAACACGAATATGTATAAAACTATTGCCAGAAGCGGAAGATCAGATGAGACGATCTTTAAAAATACAGTGACCTTGCTGGATAATATTGAACATATTAACGTTTATGGCAGAGCTAATAAACAGAAACTGGTTGATGTATTTCATAAACACGGAATAAAGAAACTTCCCGATGGTCGTCGAATAGAAGACGTAATTTTGGTAATGGGAAAGAAATGATGGATTTAATAGAACAGATTAAAAATGAGAAAACGAGAGTCAATAAATTGATCCAGAAATTTATGGATTCAAGCCGTTTGGAGAACACCAATCCTGATAGTGAATATCTGATTCGAGGTTGGCAGGATTTTAAAGGTGAACCTATTGGTGGAAAGTTGATAGTATATGATTACGACACACCCCATTTTAAAGATGAAGATTATTTACAAACCACCGTACTGGACAGCTTTGAAATTGTAGAAGTGGTTCCAATCATCGACAAAACGGGCAAACTCACATCTTATGAATATTATGGATACTGGTCTCCATTTTGGTTTTTAGAAAGCGGATGGCAGGTAAACCATGCAGCGTGTTTTTCTAAAATCACACAAATTCAGGGTGGAATAGAGTTTATCGGCACTGGAGATACCAAAGGAAACTACGATCTCATTTTATCAACCATTGAAGTTGAAATAAATGAACGTGATGCCGAAATGGTGAAAGAGTGGAATGAGTTTAAAAGAGCAAACCCCAAGAGATTAAAACTGGCACGAACCCAAGTCAGAGAAGAATTTGTGGACTCCATTATTCGAAAAGGGTGGCTCAAATGAAAGTTAAAGCCTATAAAATGAAACAATACAAACTTGTGGGTGACGAATATAAAGAAATTGGTCTTTGGACAATGCCAATTGATAGAATGAGTCTGGAGATTGAGATTGATGATGCTTACGAGGGAGAAAAGGAAGAAGCCAATTGGATAATCAATCGCTTGGTCGAAGCAGATGCATTTCCACTTCCCGAAGATTTTTTAGAGCATTGGCAGCAACAACTCAGTCCCTATGATGGGATGATGGGGAAGATTGAAAAAGTTAAAGTAAAATAATTGTGAGAAATTAAATTAATGTTCTAAATTTAGTGCGACGAAGAAGTAGCGTTATCCTGAATTCGTCGGGATAAAAGCGACAGAGCGGAAAAAAACTGACCCGCTGGTGTTTGAGAGTAAGTTAAACACTGCGGGTTTTTTTGTTTATATGACCCACCGTTAGCCGGCCAAATAAAACGGCAGGCAAGCCTGACCAGGCACCCGCAAAACCGGAACAAAGGACAAACCGGATTTGCAAAATATTCCAGACATAGATGTAGCAGCATTTTTATCGGCAGACTTTTTGTCTTGTGAGATTTTAGATGCCCTCGCCGAAAAGGGTGATGACGTTGAAGAGTCTTCTGAACTCCCAAAGTATATCACAAATTACATCGGTTCTAAACAGAAGCTGATTGATTGGATCTGGCAGAATACACCTGAAGACGTTAAGTCAGTTTTTGATGCATTTGGCGGGTCCAATGTTGTGGGTTTTCTGTATAAACGCAAAGGTCTTAAAGTTTATACAAACGATGTTCTAAAATATTCCTACCATATCTCCCGGGCCATCATTGAAAACAATTCTGTTACACTTTCTGATGATGAGATAGAAAAACTGGCTTCACCAAAACCCAATGCCGGCGATTTCATTGTTCGCAATTTCAAGCACACCTTTTTCACTCCGGAAGTTTTAAATATCCTTGATGGCCTCCGGGCCAATATCGATACGCTCAAAGGATACAAAAAAGACATCGCCCTATTTGCACTGGGTAAGACTTGCATCTCCGGTAAAGGCGGGTTCGGGCATTTCTCATCTACAACCATGCACGGTAAACGGCGGTTTACTAAAAACCAATTTATAGAACTCTATAAATCCAATTTAAGACGCATCAGTGACCTTGTTTTTGACAATGGACAGGACAATAAAGCTTATAACGGTGAAATACTCAATATTGCCCCGCAGGTAAAAGCAGACCTGGCTTATTTCGATCCGCCTTACGCAACCCATTTTTCCACAACCAATTATGAGACTGCCTACCATTTTGTAGAAGGGTTAATGACCATGTGGAAAGGCAAGGAGATAAAAGAAGACTCTAAAACCAAAACCTATGAAATCTCCTCCAAAACAGTAACGGAAAAAACAGCGAGGGAGTTTTTTGATAGCTTCTTAAACGCATCCAAGCATATCAAATACTGGATCATCTCCTACAGGGATAATGCCTACCCCTCCGAGCGGCAGATTAAAGCAATAATTGATGATTTGAACAAAGACTCACGGATGAAAAGTCGTGACCATCATTATTCTTTATCATCTGTCCATGGAGAAAACAGCGATGCAAAGGAACATATCTTTATCTGCGGTCCAAGGGGGTTTTTAAAGAAAGCACAATCAGATTTAGCCACAGAGCACACAGAGATTTTAGAAAATATTCCAATTGAAGAAGATTTCCTATTTGCACTGGCAGCCAGACGTTCCGGGTATGAGAATAAACACACAGAAGATAAAACCAGAGTCTCCGGATATATGGGTAGTAAATATTTTGTGCTGGATTGGATATGGCGGGCCGTCCCCAAAGACTTAAGAAGTAATCCAAAAGACAGGGTATTCTTCGATGCCTTCTGCGGTGGAGCCAATGTGGCTTATTTTTTCAAGCAAAAAGGATTTAAGGTTATCACCAATGACTCTCTTGATTTCCCAACTCATATAGCAAGAGCCGTTATTGAGAATAACTCGGTTACGCTGTCTGAAGAAGATGTAGAATATCTCTTAAAAGAGAATGGTTCAGCCGGGGACTTTGTGGTGGAAACATTCCACGGCTATTATTATACAAAACCCATTTTACAGTGGCTGGATAACGTTTGGGCGAATATCCAAAATCTGAATGGATATAAAAAAGATTTAGCTTTATCCAGTCTTGGTGCAACGGTGAAAGCCAAAGCATTATTCGGAGAGTTTAAACGAAGTAAAAAAGGACTAAAAACATCCATCACAGAAAACAAAGCCAGGGATGACCGCTTTGGCAGGTCTTCCCTTGGAAATCTCTCGGTCAAACAATTTGAACACACTTTTAAGTATTATGTAAAGAAATTCAATTCTCTGGTATTTGATAATGGCCAGGAGAATAAAGTATACAAACAAGATACCTGGGATTTAATCCCGAAGGTAAAAGCCGACCTTGCTTATTTCGATCCGCCTTACGTAACAGAGTTTGAAGCCAACGATTATGAGAATGCCATGCATTTTGTGGAGGGCTTGATGACTATGTGGAAGGGTAAAGAAATTCAGGATAATGTCTTTAAGAATTATAAATCAACAACGAAGTATTCCAAAAAAACATACCCAGATCAATTCAAAGATTTAATCGGACTCTCACAAAAACAAAATAAACACCTCTTAATCTCATATCGTGACCACGCCTATCCCACCAAAAGTGAAATCAAATCATTCTTAAAAGACAATTATCAAGAGTCGTCTGTCAAAGAGATTGAAGTGGAATACCGCTTTGGCAGGAAAGATTCAAAGGCGGGAGGAAAATATGCCAGGGAACTTTTATTTACTGCCTCAAACCCAATTAAAGCTAACACCAAGAGAAACAGACACGCCTCACTTACCTGTGATGCCCATTTAAATTCAAAAGCGAAAGAGGGTGACCCGCAGTTTACATTTATTCTGACCCATGCAGGCACCAATGCCAACGGTGATCATTTTCTTGCAAGTGAGCTCAAAACCAAACATGAGACCGTAGTTGATAAGAAGATCGATTTAAAACATTCCCAGGATATCACAGACATTGTGGGCGGTGTCATCTCATCGGATTATAAAGATGACAATGGCGGTATGGTGGAATGTGTAGGCGAACTTTATGTACAGGATAATCCCCACGCCCAGCTTGCTTATAAACTGCTGAAGAAGGGCATTATCAAACAGGTGTCAATGGAATGTGATTATGAAGAAGGTGAATGCTCCATCTGTAAAAAAAGAGTCAAATCCCGGGGGGATGACTGTATTCATTTAAAGAAGTATAAAGGCAAAGAATACAAGGGTAAGAAGGTTTATGAAATATTGTACAACATCACTTTTACAGGGCTTGGTCTGTTAGATAGGGCTGGAGCTGATGAGAAAGCAAAAATATTAACAGTCGCGACCCAGCCAACATCAATGATGGCAGGGTATGCAGAAATCAATAACACGGAGGACAGCCAAATGTCAGAAAAAGAAAAGACTCCAGATGCAGATAAAAACTCTGATGGTCTGGAAGCCAAATACAAAGATCAGTCTGAAAAGTTTAAGGCATTAAAGTCAGATGCAGACCAGAAAGATGATCACATTAAGGAACTAGAAGTAGAGGTTGGGAAACTCACCAAAGAGTTAGATAAAGCCAACAAGCAGATTGAAACGCTGGAAGCTGAAAAGAAAGCTCAGGCACAAAAAGCAAAAGCTGAAGCCCTGCTGAACCGCTGGGAAGAACTGGGAAGAAAGTTTGAATCTGAAGAAGACAGGGAGAAGGAATTGAACCGTCTTTCCGAAATGAATGAAGATGCCATAAACGCAGTGGAAGAAACCATTACATCCATAGCTCAACTTCAAGCGGATTCAAAAAAAGGTGACGGGGATGAAAATAAAGAAAAGAACTCAAAAGCATCGATGAGAGCGGATGCCGGTGTTAAGCCTGAATCTGTGGATGATGTGGATATCACGCTAAAGGATGAGCTTTCCAAGGGATTTATGGAAGCTTACAAATCACGAATTACTAATTAGGAGGAAAGTAAAATGTCATTAAATGCACAACATCCCGGACTGGCTTATGGAGCTGGTGTAGCTTCGGAAGATTTAAAGAGCGGACAGTTTGTTAAGCTGACTGGCGGAGATCTGTTTGGAAAGGTATCAGCAGCAGGAGATATCCCCTTTGGGGTGGTATTCCGTGACGCCAAATCAGGTGAATATGTAACGGTATACACACGCGGCGGCATCTATGAAACAGAGCTTTTTGATGCGGGAATTTCAGCCGGAGATGAACTGGTAATCAATGCAGCGACAGCCGGGTTACAAAAGAAAGCTGCCACGTCAACAGCACCGACGGTTGCGACCGCTATTTCAGTAAGCGGGTCAACACTCAAATTCAAACTCTTAGTTTAAGGAGGTATAAAAGATGGAACAAGTAAATACTAATATTATGACGGACGAATACATGCAGACTATGGCTCAGCTTATGAGTCAGGCTCTGGAGACACCAGAGGGGCTGCATGCCTTGGCAGAAGCGATTTTACCTCCTATTGAGATGGAGATTGAGCGGAAGGAGATCACCTCGCTGCTACTGACAAAACATAACCTCCCCAAGGGGCAGCCAGCCAAATATGTAAAACGGAAAGGTGTGAAAGCCTACTGGATTAGCCAGGATGGAGAAGCTATTCATTCGGAGCCTTCAAAAGAGGAAGTGGAGTTCCCCATTGTTCGAGTGCATTCTGCACCAGTGATCGATGTGTCCTCCTTAAGGAATGGAAATGTATGGGATTTAACAGATCTGCAATCATCGGCAGGCAAGGAAATCAGAAAAACCATTGATACCTATGCCTACCAGACTCTGTCAGCATCGATTCCAGCAGAAAATACGATTGAACAAACCGGTACAGTTTTGTCAGAACCTACGTTGAATCAGGCCATGAGCATTATCGAAGACAAAGAAATGTCTGTTAAGAATCTGGTGATGCGGGGAGCCCGGTTTAATGATTTAAGGAGTTGGGATTTGGATCCTCAGACTAAAAACGAGCTCAGGACAAAAGGTGTCATCAAACTCTACGGTGGTGCCAATATCGTCACAACTGCCACAGCTGATGTGAGTGAAATCCTGATCCTTCCTGATGAGGAAGTGGGAAAATATGCCATCCGGCAGAAGCTGGTGAGTGAAACGGTACGCCAGACCCTGCGCTTTAAGGTGGGATGGCTTATCTGGATGGAGATTGCTATTGGAGTGCTTCGTCCGGATCTGGCAGTAAAAATCAAAATATTGGGGTAACGATAATGATAAAACTGAAAAATCCAAGACAGGTACGGCTTATGGATCGCGATGGGCGCTTTGACTTAAAACCCGGTGAAGAAGTTGAGTTTGAATCAGTCCCGAAGGATGTAAAGGGACTGATAAAAAAGGGATATCTCAAAGAAGTCGTCCCTCAACAGCCCGTAGACAAACTCGAGGGAACAGATAAGGAACCAGAAAAGGTTAAGGTTGAGAAATCAGATTCCAGCAGCAGCCTGCCCGCTGTAGAGAAAGGAAAGGCTGTTAGTAGTCAAAAAGAAAATGATGTAAAACCTAAACCGACGACAAAAAGTAAATGACGGTTACGAGTCTCATATCAGAGTTAAAACTGCAGATTGATGATACAGGGGATGAGTCGCTTTTAAAGCAAGAGCAATACTCATCCATTGTATCCAGGTCTCTTACAAAAGTAAATGCAGTCCTGGGAATGGATTATGCAGTTGAAGGTGATAAGATAACACCGGATATGCTTGCTAATTCCAAAGAGCTCTTAACGGTTCAAGCTTTGGTATTCATCGCAGAAACGATGCGGGCCAAGGTAGCCAAGAACTTCTCATTCAAAAGTGGAGACAAACAGGTAGATAAAACCAAACAGCCGTCATTCTGGGCGGATCTGCATAAAGATTATCTTGAAAAACTTCACAGTCTGACGAGAAGATTAGCTCCCCATTTAGATGATGAGTCGGGTTTGCTTTCGGCAGGGAAATTTCCTTATCCCGAAGTCTTTGAGGTATCCAGTGCTTGACACAATGGACAAAAAGACGATGCAGTCGGATGTGGAAAATGTCATTCTTTCATTTGGTAAATCCATGAAAGTGGTTAGGAGTAATTCAATGAATACCGGAAGCTTTGCAGGTGGACATAAAACGAATGAAACTATCGTTGGCGTTTATCCAATTGAACAGAAACTGCTTTCTCCAAAATCATTAACGGAGATTGGGACTGATCTGGTCATTATCTGCGGAAGTGAAACGGATATATCTGAAGGAGACAGAGTCGAGATTGAAAGCAAATCCTACATCGCAAGTCATATAAATCCGCAGAATGCATTTGGTGCTGTGACACACTTGGAAGTGAATCTTGAAAAGGATGACAGTAGGTGATGATTGACGTAAAAATAGACTTTAAGGCGATTGAAAAAGCAGAAAAAGTTGTCTCGGGGGTTTCTGAACTCATCTTACAAGAAATTCAGGAGGGCATGATGGAACTCTCTACTCTGGTTGAGACCGAAGCAAAAGAAAAAATAAAAGAGCATGGTGCTATTGATCAGGGGCAGCTGTGGAATTCCATTACAATTGTCCCCATCTCCCAAACGGAAGTCATTGTTGGCACCAATGTATCCTATGCAGCAGCAGTGGAGTTTGGGACGAAAGGGCACTGGCTGCATATTGAGTCTACTCCAGGCTTTCGTGGGTGGCTGACTCGTCATGGGATTGATAAAGAAAAAAGAAAAGAATTTTTCTACGTTGAACCTAAACCTCGGGCCTATATGGAACCGGCTTTTATTCACGGAAAATCAATGGTGCCGTCGGTGATTGAGACCCGAGTTAAAAACGTTATAAGCAGATTACAGAACCTATGATAATACAGAGAACATTGGCGGAATATTTATCGAGTAAAATGGCAGGTCTTGCAGTCTTTAAAGATGAACTGGCCTTTCAGATTAGTCCTCAATATCCGTATATGCTTACCAGTTTAACCGGAAACAAACGGGAGAGTTTAGGCGCAGGAATTAGAGATTTTCATTCCAATTCAAATGAAACGAAAGTTTACCGCAATGAGCAGTCCATAAGGTTCACGTTCAGAGCTGTATCTACGGATAAGAATAACGGTAATGAGATTGTAAGTGATCTGGTCAGACAAGCTGATGAAATCTTAAGGCGGTTAACAATGGGAAATGGAATTACGCTCAACGATACGGTGACACAACTGCCCATTCGTATTGCTTACACAGAATTTATAAATGAAACAGACATTCAGACGATCACAGACAAACTACCTGTTGTATACCAGAAATCCATCACTTACCTGTTTAGAATTGTGGATACATCTGCTTTACCGATTCAATCTACACCATTTAACAAACTCTCTATGAATATTTAGTTGGGATACAGATGAATGCAGATTTAAAAGATTTAAAACATGATAACCACAAAAGGCGCAAGAAACATAAAAATAAATTTCTTTTTATTCTCCGTGTCTCTGTGTCTCTGTGGCAAAAATAAGGAAGAAATTATGGCTAAAAAGAAAACAGATACAAAAATGACATTTCAATACTGGGCCGAAATCTATGAGATAAAACCAAGTGTTTTAGATGGAGTAAAGGCAGCTGAAGATATCACAAACACTACACGTTTAACAGAAAATGAATTCAAATCCATGATTGACGGCTGGCTTTCTTTGTCAGTAAAAGGAGAAAACAATGGTTAGAATTATTCCGGATTCTTATACAGAGTATCTATCAGGAAAAGTGATTGTTCCGCCAAGCCTGCCCAACATAGAAGGGAAGATGGGCTCAGCCGGCGGCGGAGAGATCGGTAATGTGTATGTCATAGGCGATAAACAGACTGCCAAAACAATCTTTAAATCAGGTGAATTATTGAAGGCACTGGAAGAATCCTTTAACGCAGGAGCTTCCTTGATCTATGCCCAGCGGATTGGACCGGCAACGCCTGCCCAGATTATATTGAATAATTCCAGCGGCTTACCGTCCATGAAACTTTACAGCACTGAACCGGGTGTTTATTACAACGGCTATGAAGTGGATGTGGTAGACAATGGCACATCTATTACACTAACCATATTAAATACCCATACGGATGAAGAGATCAATTTCATTGGGGATAATATCAGTGACCTGGCTGAGGGCATCAATGCCAATCAATCCATCGTATCAGCGGAAGCAGTGGGTTCAGCATTACCGGCTGCCATGCTGCCGGCATTCATGTCAGGCGGTACTGATGGAGAAAATCTCACCAATGGTGATTATATAAACGCATTAACCGTTTTTGAAAATCATCCGGAGATCAACTGGCTGCACTGTATTAGTGCTAACACACTACCCTTATGGACTGCCATTACAACCCACTGTGATTATATGGTGAGGGAGAATTTGTCAGAACGGTTTGCCTTACTGGATCCGCCGCGGTTTAACCCAATAAATCCAAACAAACCAGCACCAACTGAAATCCAGTCTTACGTGGATACAGTTACTGCAATGACCGACACCTTTTTGAGTAGAAATGCGGTGGTGATAGCGGGTGAAGGAAAATTTATAGACAGCAATGGGAATGAATACAGAAACACCTTAACAGCCACAGTTTCCGGGATCATGGCATCGATACCGTTTCAAAAGTCGTTGATTGGCGAATCGCTTTCTACAGTCACTGGACTTTATCCGGAGTTTAACCCTGCCCAAATCACACAGTTTATCCAGAGTAAAATCAACTTTGGAAGATTAGAACCGGGAGTGGGCTTGATTGTGGGGCACTCCTTGACAATGAGTCCAATGGGAGATACATACAACCGTATTGAAAAACTCCGGGCCATTTACTATGCGGGCAAACAGACAAGATTATCAGCCTTCCCTCATATTGGAAAACCCAATGATTCGGCCGGTGAGGGATTGACTTTACTTGAAGCGGACTTACGCACACCCTTAGACCTAATGGTAAAAAATGGTAAGATCGATACGTATGATATTACGGTAGAGTCGGATGATACCATGAGGGCATTGGGTGAGGTGGTGGTGAACTTGTCCGTCAACTCCATGAAGGCTATGGAGATTATTTTATCCAAAGTAACCCTAGATTAAAACAGGAGGAAAATTAAATGGCAATAGAAGCTTTAAGCGGACTTGTGGACGGTATAGCAGGTAATTCTGTCTCTCTTTTTGTCAACGGTATCAAAGTCATGGCATTAAAGAATTTTAACTGGAAGGTGAAGCAGGATAAAACAGCTTTAACCGGAGCAGGACATAAAAAAGCCCATGGCGTTACCAGATCATTTCACAAGGAATACGAGATTGACTTTGAAGTGAAGGAAATTGCCTCCGGGGTGCTGGTCAATGCCCTGGAGACTGCAAAAAATATTTTAACCGGAACGAAGCAGTTTAAGATCGGAGAGACGATTGCAAACGATCTTTTAGATGTTCATAATGCTACCATTGTGGTGTTCTATCCCGGTGCTGTGGCTTGGAAAAGCAAGGTATTTACCGGCTGTGAATTTACGAACCAAGAGGGTGGTATATCCGATGATGGTGAACCAATCGGTATGAAAGTATCCGGCTTTGCATTAGATGCGAAAGGACTGTTCTGATGGTAGATGTAATATGGAAAATGGAAAATGTAGAAAAGGAATTATAACATGGAAATATGGCAACTGGGATTCGGGATTTTACAGACAGTGATGCTTGTAGCTTTGGGCTGGTTTATCAAACTGTTAACCCTTTTTCGCAATGATATCCGTGCTTTAGAAGGCCGCATTACAAGGCTTGAAAGATTACAGGATGTGGATGAAGAAAAATGGAAAAATATCCGGGAGATTATTGATTTGGGGTTCAAACACATCGAAAAAGTATTGAACCGACTGGAAAAGAAAATTGACAAATAAAGGAAATAAAAATGAGTAGTGACCGAAAAAAAATCATTGAAGAACTAATAACCAAATATCCCCAGAGATTATTTCAAATAGAAATCCCCGGGGATGATGGATTGTATATCGCCAGAGAATGCAATTGGAGTGAGTTTGCTCCATTTGTTCAAACAGATAAACCCAATGCCGACATGCTGCCTGGACTGGTGAAGGCTTTCCTGGTCTATCCCAAGATCGACGATCAGGATTTTGAGTACAATACAACCGGTAAATGGGCACCGGGCAAGATTATCACCCTGGCACAGAAGATTCAAGAAGCACTGGGATATTCAGAATCAGCCACGGTTAAACACCTGGGAAACTCGTAAAGGAAGTTGACAAAACTTCCTATTTTAAGATGAGAGCGGTTATCTGCATGAAATTCCCGGGCTATACTTTTGAAATGGTAGATACGTTACCCTTTAGCAGAGTCAATGAAATCTATGCATCTGTTGAGTGGCTTTCTACCCAGGAGAAAAAAGCGATTGATGAAGCCAAAAGGAAGATGAAATAATGGGCTTTGGCAGCGGATTTACCCAAGCAATAAATATCAAACTCATTGGTTCTTCTAATCTGAAGAATTCCATGGGCGGTGCAGCTAAGGATGTTCAGAAATTAAAATCTGCTCTGACTGACTTGCGTTCTGCCGGGATAAAACTGATGGGTGTCGGTGTGGGGATTTCCACTGCCTTTATCGGTCCAATCGTGCAGGCGTCCAAGTTTAATACACAGTTGGTTCGCACTGGAAAACTGGCTGGAGTGGGTGCCGATGAGATGAAAATACTGGGTGATGTAGCCATGGAATTGGGTGCCAAGACATTATTTACAGCCCAGCAGATTGCCATGGGACAGGAAGAACTGGTTCGCCTGGGATTCGGGATGGAAGTGGTAGGCAACAAAGCAGGGGCATTCGGGGAAGTCTTGAATTATGCTTCAGCTCATCAGATTGAAATGTCTGATTCTGCCCAAATGCTTATCGGAACACTCCGGTCTTTTAACCAGCCTCTGACCGATGCCCAGAAAGTATCTGATATGTTTTCAACAGTTCTATCTAAGACCGGATTTTCCATGGATGGACTCACCGAAGCGTTAAAGATGGCAAATACTTCCATTCCAGCTTTTAATCAGTCCATCGAAACACAGCTTACGCTTCTGGGGATTTTAGCCAACAGGCAGCAGGGATCCAGTATTGGGGCTCGCAGACTTTCCACAGCTATGACCATGATTTATACCCAGCAGGATAAGATTAACAAACTGTTCGGGTCAAATACATTCAAGGTTTACGACGAAGCCACAGGAAAACAGAAAAACTTCATTGATGTGATCTTTGACATGAAAGGAGCGATGAAAAGTTTTTCAGATGAACAGCAAGCGGTGATGCTTAAAGATCTGGTAGGTACGATTGGACTTAAGGGATTAGTTCCGCTACTCAAAGCACCGGTAGAAGAATTTAGAAACTTAAGTAAAGCAATCAATGAAGGTGCGATATCGACATCCGGGTTTGCCGATGCGGTGAGAAAAACTCCCAAGGGGATGTGGTTACTTATGAAATCGGCCATATCAGGTGTCACCATGGAGATTGGTCAACATTTAATGCCAATCGCCACCGCAACCATGAAAATTATTACAATGCTGTCTGATAAGTTTTTAGGTTTTTTAAAGGCACATCCGGTTCTTGCAAAAGTGGTTCTTATTTCAACAGCACTTATTGGAGTTTTGGCAATCTTGGGCGGTGGATTATTTCTGACCACATCCATGCTGGGGCTTATGATGACTTCAACCTCGGGTCTTACCACATCCCTTATTTCAATGGCAGCTACCATGACCGGCACAAGTGTATCCAGTATGACACTCTCCACAGCGTTGGGAGTTTTGTCGGGAGTATTATGGTCAATCCTGTGGCCAATTGGAGTAATCATATTAGGAGCAGTGGCTTTATATAAAGCATGGCAGCATAATTTTTTAGGATTAAAAGACACGGTAGATGCTGCTTGGGACTCCATGAAGCCATTCTTTAATTGGATTGGAAATGTATTTAAAACTGTATCAGTATTTATCCAATCGTCAATTTTCAATTTAAAATCATCAATCACAGACTGGTACGCCAGTTGGAATAATTCATTCACCGCAATGAAATCTCCCATCATGGCTTTTGCAGGTCTGGTGGCGTATGCAGTTGGATTTGTTGTGGGGATTTTTAAAAGATTATTCGAGTCAGTCAAACCTTTTATCCTGCCATTATTTAGCTTTTTAAAAACTGGATTCACAGGTGCTTTTCAGATGGTAACCGGAGTCTTAAAAACATTCTTAAGTTTTTTTACAGGAGTCTTCAGGATTATAGGAAGTATTCTAAAAGGAGATTTTGCATCAGCTTTAACGGCTGCTAAAGAGATGTTCAAAGGAATGGTCTTGGGTATGAAGACTGCATTTACAGGTCTTTGGAATTTAATTAAGGGTGTGCTGGGGACGATTTATACAGGATTTAAACTCACCTTCACCGGAGTCTGGACATTACTCAAAGCGGTCTTTTCTGGGATATGGAATATCATTAAAAATGTGTTCTCTTTCATCTGGGATGGAATGTCTTGGGTGGCTGATGGATTTATCTCATTTGGCAGCACAATCTTTGATTCTATTACTGTTCCGTTTGTAAAAGGTTGGAATTTAATCAAATCCATATTCAGTGGAGTCTCTGCATTTTTTATATCAGCTTTTTCAGGTGTGGGAAATATTATATCTGCCATGTGGCTGAATATTAAAACAACCCTTTTAAGCGGATTCAACTGGTTAGTGGATAAAATAAACAGCATGCTTAATGCAGTGAACACCGTAACTGGAGTGGTGGGCATCCCAGCGATACCAAATATTCCAAAGTTGGCTGCAGGCACAGCCAATGTTTCAAATGACATGCTGGCGGTAATTCATAAAGGTGAAGCGGTTATCCCAGCAAAACAGAATCCGTTCAATCCGGCCAATATTACCAAGAATACATTTAATCAAACCCGGGCCAGCCAAACTACCCATGTGGACAGGAGCATTCATGTATCTGGCATTACGATCCAGGTGGAAAACGGTAATCCGGACGATTTCAAATCCAAACTTTTAGAAGTCTTTGAAGATTTAGCCGGTAAGTCAGACAAGATAGAAGTGGCCCTTCCATGACTCTGTCCACAGAATTAAAACCAATCCAAAGCAATAACGCCTACATGGACGTTTCACTAGGCGGAGTTATTCTGCCTGTTCCACCCAAGAATATGAAAATCAAACAATCCATGAAGATTGATGAGATTGAGATACCGGGCAGAAGCGGAAAAGTTAAACAGCCCATCGGCTATGAAGATGCTGAAATTTCGCTTACGCTGGAAATCCCTGCAACTTACTTCAATGGCAGAATAAAAGAAAAAGCACCGGACAGGTTTAAATCTATTCAAAATCTGTTTCGAAGCAGTAAAGATGCCAAACCCCAGGCAGTGGATATCGCATCCACCTTAACTGAAAGCTGTGGGATCAAACAGGTACTCATTAAATCTGTGGAAATATCGGATAGTACCATGGATCTCATTACCGTGAGTCTCACATTATCCGAGTATGAATCCATTGAAGTTCAATTACAATCCCAAGCCCAAGAATTAGAAGCAAAGGCTGAGGTAGAGGCTAAAGGTGAAGAGGCCATTGCCGGAGATGAAATGTTGAATGAAACATTGGGCAGGCAAGAAAACGATTATTTATCAGAGCAGTATGAAGCGGGGAAATCTGATGCAATGGGTGGGGAATTTGATGGTGAAACTCCAAGTGAGGATAACGGCTGATGCAGTACCCAGGCATTAAAATAACAGCAAATAATCAGGATATAAGTCCTGTAGTGATTCGGTTTGAACTTAATAGCGGACTGTATGACCAGATGGATTCATTGTCTCTTTCTTTTAGAGATGTAGAAAATGCCATTACACCTACACTACAAGAAGGAAACCCAATCAAAATCTCATGGGGCTATGATGAAAACTACCATGAATTATTCGAAGGAGTTTTATCCTCAATAAACACAGAAAAGGAAGATGTAACCTTGAAAGCGTTGGACTATTCTGTTGGTTTTAATTCCATTTCTATTTCAAAGACTTTTGTAGATGAGACTGTAACGAACATCTTAAAAACTATCCTTACAGATTCAAATCTGACGCTGGAGATTGAAGAGTCTGATCTGACTTACAAAGTGTTCCCGATCTTTAATGAATCTGCTTTTTCCATTTTACAGAAAATAACCAGGGATGTGGAAAAACATACAGCTGTTCCTCAAGTGTATTTTACTCGCGGTAAAACATTCAATTGGAAATCCTTGGATATAACGACAACTCCTGTGATGAATTTTACTACCGGTGAGAATATTATCGAATGGCTGGAAGGGAAAAGATTCACCACACTCATTGTTCCCGTCTTTACCGGTGATGTGGTTGCCATAAATGATTCTGAATACTTGGTGGAGTCTGCCACGTATAGATGGGATAGTGGCGGCAGAACAGTTCTTGGGGTGTCTGCTGTATGATTGAAGCATACTTAAAGAGAATCATTGAACGGATTAAGCCGGATATAAATTCTTATGTAAAGCAGCCGATTAAGGGGAAAGTGGTGGCGGTTCAAACCGATTCGTACTCATGTGATGTGCAGCCTGAAAATGAGAGCCATCCGGTCATTCCATCTGTGGAAATTTTAACGGTCTGGGCAACACCCACCACCAGACTTTTGGCTTTACCGCAGGTAGATAGTATTGTGATTGTAGGCTTTTTAAATGGAGATAATACGAAGCCTTATATACAAGGGTTTATCACAGAAACAGGATTTTCCAATCAATTCTTAATAGAAAGTGAAACCTCCAGAATCTTTTTAGATGAGGATGGGATGATAGCGATAGAAAGTGACGCCAAAGTAAGTATCAATGCACCAGAAATATTATTAGGTGAGTCAGCAGCTGAAGCGGTCATCAAAGGCAACACATTTCAGTCTATATTTAATGCTCATACACACGGTACAGGTGTGGGTCCGTCTACACCTCCGGTGCAACCCTTAAACGGAGCGGAGCTATCGGAGGTTGTATCATGTCTATGATCCCGAAGAAGGCGGGGCGCATAAGCCCTCATTTTCAGTTAGAAGAATTTACCCGCTCAAAAACCGCTAATGAGAAAGGTATAAAGAATGTACCGGATTTAGAGCAAGTCCAGAATATCACTGCTTTATGCAAAACAATCCTGGAGCCGGTAAGAAAACATTTCGGAAAGGCTGTTTATATCACCAGCGGGTATCGCTCACCAGAATTAAACAAGGCAATTGGTGGATCCATTTATTCACAGCATATAAAAGGTGAAGCTGCGGATTTTGTGGTTAAAGACATCCCGGTACACAAAGTATTCGATTATATCATTCATGAAAGTATCCCCTTTGACCAGTGTATTCATGAAAAGAAGAGCAGCACTGAATGGATCCACATCTCCCACAAACGGAATCGCCGTGAAAAGCTATTAGCCAATCCGGATGAAACTGGAAAGATGGTTTACCATGCCGTTAAATAAATCAAGTTTAGAGTCGGCAATTAAATCTGCGCTGGAGACAACAGAGAATAAAACGGTGGATGAGACTGCAGAAGAGCTTGCTGCAGCCATAGATGATTACATTAAATCAATGACTATAACGGTTGCAGGTGTGACCACAGCAGGCACGGCAGTGAACCAAGTGCAAACGGCACCGGTGGTGGCAACGATAACTTAAAAAAATGAAAGGATAAAAAAATGGAAGATTGGTTTTCACTTTACAACGGTCTTTATCTCATTGTTCTCATTTTAGGGGCAGTGGTAACTATCATAAGTGCGAAATATAGAAAGGTTGTAAAAGAGCTTTCCGAACTGGCGGTTGCCTTGAAAAATGGCTATCGTGACAAGAAACTGACTAAGGCGGAAAAGGATGATGTCATGAAAGAAGCTCTGGATGTAGTCAAAGCTATAATCCGACTAAAATGGAAATTTTAACACATGATTGGCATAATAACCGAAATGATGGATATATCCCATCGACCTTTCATACCAAGACTTAAGAAAAAGCCTTTCGTGGGCTAATGTAGGTGGTTGAATTCATGGCAATTTTAGGAAATGACCTTTTTTTAGACGAATCCGCCGATCTGATGTTAAACCCGGCAGGAGACTTAATTACAGTCCAAGGGGATGAATGTCTACTGCAGGACGTACGTCACCGGCTGGAATCATCTTACGGTGATGTATTTAGCCATGAGAGTTTTGGATCTCTATTATTCAAATACCTTGGGCAGCCAGATACAGAATTAAACAGAGCACTTATAAAACGGTCTGTGATAACGGCAATAGGACAGGAAAAGCGAATCAATCCCAATACGGTCCAGGTGGAACTTGTTAAATACACACCGGAAGAAATACAGGTGTATATCAGCTTTATCCCACTTGGAAAGATTCATCCACTCACACTTCTCTGGGGAATTACCATTGATGAGTTGGGAGCGCTTTAGCTGATGATAAAAACTTATACAGAAGTACGGGATGATTTAATTCAGGGTGTGGTGGATAGTACAACTATCACCAATCTTAATCCCGGTTCTGTTATCCGTACAATACTGGAGACCATTGCCAAGGCATTTTCTGAGACTTATAAACTGATTTACACAGTAACCAGAGCCGGCTTTATCCAGACAGCTCAAGGGAAGTGGCTGGATTTAAAGGTGAGAGAATTAGGCTTATTAAGAAAACAGGGACAGAAAGCAACCGGATACATCACTTTTTACCGCAATGAACCAAAAGATGGGAACATCACCATTCCTGCCGGAACGATTGTAAAGACCGGTAAAAACAGCAAAGGGCAAGAATACAGATTTAAAACAATAGAAGAAGTCATCTTGTCTGCCGGTGAGATAGAAGTCTTTACGCTAATGGAAGCGGAGCAAATTGGATCAGTATACAATGTAGGCAAAGAGACCATTACAAAGGTAACCACCCACATTGCAGGTATCAATGGTGTCGTCAATAAGAATGTCAATATTGGAGCAGGTTCAAGGAGTTGGCAAGTGACGGTTGGTACGAACACAGAAACAGATGAAGATTTGCGAACCCGGGCAATATACCGTTGGGATCAATTGGGTGTAGGCGGTACAGCGGATGCTTATCGAAGCTGGGCTCTACAAGTTGATGGAGTTAAATCTGTGCAAATTCTGGATGATTTCCCTTTTGGACCCGGCACGGTCGGGATGGTGATATCGGCGGAAAATGGTCTTCCAACGCCGGAGCTTCTAGAGCAGGTGCATGATGAAGTGAAAAAACGAAAACCCCTTACTGCTTCGGTTCATGTATTAAGTCCTAAAGTAAAATTGGTGGATATAGAACTTTCAGTAGAGCGATTCAGTTCTTTTGTGTTATCGGATGTGGAAGAAAGAGTCAGGCAGAAGCTGATGAATATAAACTCAAAACTGATGATTGGTGAGCATCTGGTCTTATCACGAGTCGTGTCTGATATTATGCAGGTGGATGGAGTGTATTCAGTTGAAATCATAAATCCCAAAGATACAGTGGGCGCTGCACCGGATGAAATCATCCAGATTGACACAGTTTTAGTAAACCAGACCGTCAAGGGACGAAGCTATCAAGACACAGAGATTATCGAATATGCAAATGAAACAGTATTGGGAGTTGGATATGTTTGATTATCTCTGGTGGTTATTGCCGTCATTTATGAAGAAACATCAAGATGAGAATTCCAATCTTCGTGGGATATTGAATTCGGTTGCCGATAGTTTCACTGATATAAAGATATCAATCTTAAAATCCCGACTAACCAAATTCTTTATCCCCACAGATACAACGACAGATTTCTATGAGACGGATTATCCTTTCTTTCTTCAAGAGCACGCCAAGGATAAGAATCTTCCCCAGGTAGGACTTGATGAATTATTAATTGATCCGCAGATGCGGACATTTTTAGGTACAAATGAGGGGATGAAGTATTACCTGGAGATGATGATCCCTGATATACGGGTGGATTTCATTTATGAGATTGCAGCCGATGACATGAAGTGGATTCTTTTTTCAAAAAGAGATAAGGATAGAGTTTCTTCATTTAATCGTTCTGTTCTGCTTTCTAAAGGGGATCAGGACCTCGAAGAGTTCGGTAACAACCGCAAAACACGGATTTATTCAAAAACAGATTTAAACAAACCGGAATTTCTGTTCTGGGTGAAGGTTTATAATCGGATAAAAGAAGATGGTACTTATACTGTTTATCCGGAAAGAATTATTGCAAAGATAGACCGGTTAAAACCGGCTCACGTAAAAGGATATCTGGTCTTTAACTACTTGGATGTTAAAGTTACCAACATATCTGAGGGGCAGGTTTTTATCGGTGAAACAGTAAATATCGAAGGAAATGCGGTGCAATCTGCAGCCGCATAATTAATCAGCTTGAAGGAGGAATAAACGATGGCTGTCATTACATACGATACAAAGAAGGTGCATCTCTACGATGGAGTAAGCCTTATAGACAAAACAATCACACCGTCAAATGGTGCCTGGTCAAAAGCGGGCGTGGGTCTTATTGCCGGATCCCATGATGTGAAAGTCCAGGGAGAAGATAAAGCCGGTAACCTGTCGGGTTTCAGGACCCTGCGTATTATAACCGGTTCGACGGTAAAACCTGTTGTGGATCTGCTGGACGACACCGGTGAAAGCGCCACAGATAATTACACCAATGATAATACACCACGGCTGAAAGCATCCGTAGCTTTACCAGTGCCAACAGGTGCTGCTGCAGCTTCAGCCAATTCAGTGGATAAGATTGCATTGTGGAAATACGATACAATTGCATTGGCTTACAAAGAGTATATGGTTACTGCCGCAGCTTTTAATGCTGTAGCAGCTACATTTACTCCGGGGACAGCATTGACAGATGGAGATCACAAATTCAAGGCCAAGTGGCTGGATAAATTCGGCAGCTGGAGTGCATTGGGAAGTGAACTCATTATCACTATTGATACCCAAAGTCCAACGGCACCAACCATCAACAATCTGGTTGAAGGTCAGGTGATTGTAGGAACCAGTGTAACAATTTCCGGGGATGTGTCTTTAGAAGCATAGGCTGAATTTAGCAAATGATAGTCGATGTGGTTAAAGTCCTGTATTACAAGATGCTCGGAAGTACGGCTAAACCGGACTCAGATACATTATTAGGTACAGATAAGTCGGTGGACACGGGTAATCACAGTATTACTTTGAGTCTGTCTCCGGGTACCTACAAGGTCTATACGGTAGCGGTTGATCGGGCTGGGAATAAATCCAAACCTTCCCAGCCCGTCACCTTTGAAATGAAAAGTGAGAGTCTTCCCCCTCCGAAATTCCTGTAGTATTCTATGAATCGCACGAAATATTATTCAGGAATGATTCCCTCTGTGGAAGATTTGGAGTTTGAACAAACTTCAAAGGAGACTGCTATTAAAAAAAGAGTAGCAGATTTTTTTTCTGATGGTGTTCTTACCGGACTTAAGGTAAGTATAGAATCTGAAGGAGTTTTCATCCAGCCTGGGGTCGCTTATACGGGAGGAGAGAGAATTCTGGTGACACAAGCTGCTCTGGTTTCCAGTTCAATCCAGAATGGGTATGTATTTATCAGATTTGTTCAAAATGAATCTGAACCGGAAAGCCACTTTATCACAGGAACAGCACATAACACCAGAATCAATGACGGGTTTATTTCGGGGATACAGACAACTGATGTACTGGAAGAAAATGCACTCATGCTGGCGCAGATAGAGTCCGGTTTTGCCATAGATAAACGAACCTTTATTGAACTGAAGCTATCCAAACCGGAAAGCATTCAATCTCCATCCAATCTTGTAGTCAATACCGGTTTTGAAACAGAAGTAAGCTATAACTCCAGTCTGGCAAGTTAAATGGCATTGCTGAATCAAGGAGTAACGGGTAACCTGACATGGATACGGTTGAACTGGGATCCATCACCTTCGCCATCAGTGGAATACTATCTGGTGGAGTTGATTCCGCTTGTTTATGATTCTATTTCCGGTTCAGATGTACCCAGATCGGAGATGAAAATCACAGCCAAAACAGAAAGGGATCTTTCCACCGGAGCTATTCCAACTGTCTATACCTTTCACAATCTCCAACCCAATGTGAAATACCAGGCACAGGTGGCTGCTGTGGACAGGTTTAATAATATTTCTCCCGTAATATCAGCGGAGATTGTTTCCGGGGGAGTTTTTCCCGCATTGACTGTCGGTGACATTACTTTAAACCCGCTCCTCATTCATCTGAATGGTGTCTATGTGTCCTGGAGTGTAAATAGCAACATTCTGGATCTGATATCAAAATTCCAGGTGTTTACAGATAACCAACAATTTACAGATCTAACAAATGATAGATTGAAATATGAAGGATTGAGTACCACTTATCAAATTCCCGCAGACAGTATGCTTTATGTAAAATTTAGAGCCATTGATTTAATCGGCAGACCTTCTCCGGTTTTATCTGATTCCATCGATGCCACTCCTACCACATCTACTTCCGACACAACTGTTATTTAAAGCAATTCAAGTTTACTAATCCTCGCAGAGTATCACCTCTGTAACTGTTAATATTTAACGATTTAACACAGAATTGAGTGGATTCTGTGAGAACCTGAGCTGAAGTTCGATACGAGACATCGATAAAGATTCCGTAAGAACAAAAAACACACATAAAGGAACAGCTCATGGATTTAAAAGACATAAGGTTCGGTGTAGAGATAGAGACAGTAAAACGAACCCGAAAACAGGTGGCATCAGCTATTCAATCGATTGTCGGTGGTACTGTATATCATGCGGGATCGCCAACCTGTTTTGATCCCTATCATGTAACAGCAGAAGACGGTAGAGTGTGGAAAGTGATGGCGGATGCATCACTCACTAATACTCCCAAAAGACTGCAGGCGGAAATCGTTTCTCCCATCCTCACCTATGAAGATATCCCAACGATACAAAAGATCGTAAGACAGGTAAGAACCGGTACTGGAGCAAAGATCAACAAACAATGCGGAGTCCATATTCATGTGGATGCGGCGGCATTTACTCCAAAGGGACTGGGCAATCTCATTAAAATAGTGAATAAGCAGGAAGATTTGATTGTAGAGGCGTTGGGAGTCAACCACTCAAGATTGGTTCGATACGCTAAAAAAGTGAAGCAGGATTTAGTAAATCAAATCGTAAGACGCAGACCTCAAACGATAGAGCATTTAAATAGGCTTTGGTATGGATACAGAAATCACCATCCTTCCCATTTTGACTCCACACGGTATCATGGATTAAATCTTCACAATGTATGGTATCGGGGAACGGTTGAGTTTCGATATTTTGAAGGAACGCTTCACGCAGGCAAGATAAAATCTTACATCCAGTTTTGTTTAGCATTATCAGCCAAAGCAATAAACGCCAAAGGTGCTTCAGCTAAAAAGAGAAATTTAAACAACCAAAGCAGTAAATATGATTTTAGGGTGTTTCTGCTATCACTGGGACTGATTGGAAAAGAGTATAAAACAGCCAGATATCATCTGCTTTCAAACTTACAAGGAGATATAGCATGGAAAACCAATTAACAAATGAGAATAAAATGAAACTATTACTTAGAAATATGGAATCCTACGAAGGAGATGCCATAGAAATCATAAAGCAGATGATGGGATCAGCCATGTTTGCCGATAACAAATCAATTAGAGAATACATGGATATGGTCATGAAAAATGCCAAGGTGCATCATGATCTGGAATTAAACATCCATGGAGACACAGATGAAGACTTGGCAAGATGCCTTGTTTTTCAAATTGTGGAACATGGCATGGGAATATTATTGGATGAAAACGGCAATGGAGAATCCAAATGAAGCAGACAGCACCCATCGTAATTAATGATCCATGTATCCGGTGTGGAAAGCCGATTCGGGCAGACTATGAGGGCTTCTGCATGGATTGTAGTGACAGCCTCGGGATAAGTGAATTGAATAATCATGGTGAGCCAAATGAAAGAGAACTGAAAATAATCGAAAAATACAGGAGTAAAAAAGATGTGCGGACTAGCAGGAATAATCCTCGGAAATAAATTTAGATCCGAAGATGATTTTGAATGGATAAAAGAATCCATGACTTCACTTCTTATCAGAAGTCAGGCTCGTGGTCCCCATGCTACAGGAATAGCTGTTATCCGTAGAGATGGCTCATACCAATTACTTAAACGACCTATACCAGCTGAAGAGTTTGTGGAAACAGAAGAATATGAAGATGTAATGGCGGAGATTGATAGTGAGGTCACAATTATTATGGGACACACAAGATATAGAACGATTGGTACAGAAAAGAAATCTGAAAACAACCATCCGATTCGTGCAGGTAAAATAATCGGCACCCATAACGGAACTATCTATAATGCGCCACACATCGCCAAGATGTACGGTTTAAATCGTTTTGCCGATGTGGATAGCGAAGTCTTATTTAGAGTGGCAAATAAGTTTAGAAATCCGATTCATTTTAAATCAAAACTCAAAAACTTCAGGGGGCAAATGACGGCTGTGATGGTGAATCTAAATAGACCGGAAAAGATACGGATCTATAAAGGGAATAAACCTTTTGCGATGAAATGGTTTGATGAATTGGATATTATGATTTATGCATCAAACGGAGCTTACTTTGAATCGGTGGAAAATGAAAATTATACCACCCACGATTACAGATTTAAACCCAATAGAACCATCCAGTTTAACACAGAAAAAGAACTCAAAATGAAAGTGTCAAATTTCATATTTATACCGGAGGTAAGAAAGAAATGCAAAGAGTATTCGTTTACGGAACATTAAAAAAGGGAAAAGGAAATCACGGCCGGATTTTCTCTGGTTATGATATCAAAATAACTCCAGCATGGACTTATGGTAAACTCTATGATTTGGGATGGTATCCGGCATTAACACAAGGGAATAATAAAGTTTATGGTGAACTCATTGAATTTGATGATCCGGAGATCCTTATGAAGATAGACATGTTGGAAGGTTATAGCGGGAAAGAATCTTCATTTAACTTCTATGAACGCCGGGAAATACAGGTGTTTTCTGACAAAGAAGAATTCACCGCATGGGCATATTTTTTAAGAAAGTACAAAATAATCGATGCTGATGGTGAGTTAATCACCTCTGGAATTTGGTAAAAATATAGATAGTTATCGCAGATAAAAGGGTTAAATCATAATTAGCAGGTTGTTAATTACGATCCTCAAGTAATATATTACTGGGCGGTTTTACGCTTTGACTTGGCTATTTGGTATTTAATTATCTCAAGGAGGGATTCATTCTCATCATAATAAAAATGAAAAAAATCAAGGAGAGAAATAATGGTAAATGATCGCTGGCTATCAGTTGATGAAATAGCCGCATACCTTGGAATAAAAAGGGAAACAATCTATAAATGGCTCGCAGAAAAAAATATGCCAGCACATAAGCTGGGGAAACTTTGGAAATTCCGTAAAGATGAAGTGGATGCTTGGCTTCGTTCAGGTGAGGCGGATAGTCGAAAGAAGAAATAAGTATGAAATCTGTCTTCAATATACATGAATCAATTGTTAATGATTATAAGTCCTACGTTAATAGTTTTATTCAAATCAAGAATGATGATATAAGAGAAATTGTCGAGTCGGAGATTGATTTTGGTAGATTATGGCCTGAAGCTCTCATCCGATTTAACCCATCCTTTGAACAAGGCGAGTCCATTCAAAAATTAGTTAGCCAAAACATTCTCCACCCTGAATTAAGAAATGTATTTTCCGGATATGATAACTTATATAAACACCAAGTTGATGCAATAAAGGTTGGGACAGATAATCAGGATTTTATTGTAACATCAGGGACAGGCTCTGGCAAGTCACTAATCTTTATTGGAACTATTTATGATTATTTATTCAAATCAAACACGGGAGGAAATCCTGGGATAAAAGCTATTATTGTGTATCCGATGAATGCTCTTATTAACTCACAAACTGAAGAATTAAACGGTTACCGGGATAACTATGAAAAATCAACTGGGAAACCATTTCCGATCAAATATGCTCAATACACAGGGCAGGAAAAACAAGATGTTCGAGAAAAAATTAGGGAGGATCTGCCAGATATAATCCTGACAAATTATATGATGTTGGAGCTCATCCTAACACGTATTCAAGAAAAAAGTATTCGGGATTCTATTTATAGTTCACTTCAATACCTTGTGTTCGATGAATTACATACTTACCGAGGGAGGCAAGGGTCAGATGTAGCACTCTTGATTAGACGGATCAAGGCAAAATCAAAAAATGATATCAATTGTATTGGGACATCGGCTACAATGGTTTCTGGAGGTACATTAAAGGAGCAAAGAGAGAAGGTAGCTGAAGTAGCAACAACATTGTTTGGCTCAAATTTTACGGAGCAGCAAATTGTAAATGAATCACTTGCCAGATCTATTGGTACTGATGGGGGAATCCCTACAAAATCAGAGATTATCACAAGTATTCAGTCCAAAATAAACAAGCAGGGGACAGAAGATGAATTGAATAGTTTCCCATTAGCTGTTTGGTTGGAAAACAGAATTGCTCTTGATGAAAAAGAAGGAATATTGGTAAGAAATAAACCTGTATCCTTTTCCGAGATTGCTAAAATATTATCCGATGAGTCAGGCATTGAGATCAATCGATGTTCCGAACAATTATCTCTACTATTAGAATGGATCACAACAGTAAATATTACTGCTGAAAGACCGTATTTACCTTTTAAACTGCATCAATTTATCTCGCAAACAGGTTCAGTATACATTACACTTGATTATGAGAAAATCACATTAGAAGCTGGTGCATACACCAGTAAGGATGGAGAGAAAAAACCCCTATTCCCAATCGTATTCAGTCGGACATCCGGGCAAGAATTTATATGTGTAATAAAAGATAAGGAATCTAACACTTTACAACCAAGGGAGTTTAGAGAGCGAGCTGACGACAATGAAGATTTAACAGCTGGTTATATCATACCTGCCCTTGATGTATGGGATCCATCGAATGATATTGAAAAGCTACCTGACGCCTGGATCAAGCATAATGCCCAGAGACAAATAAATGTCATTCCCAAATACAAAGATCGTGTACCATCATATATTTCTTATGATGAGTATGGAAATTATTCTAATGGAAATGAATACGAAAATAAAGGCTGGTTCATGCCAGTTAAATTATTATTCGACCCATCCAGTGGGACAGAATATGATTCTAAAACGGGCGAAGGAACTAAACTGACAAAATTGGGAAGTGAAGGGCGTAGTACATCCACTACAATATCAACATTTACGATTCTAAAGCATCTTGGCGAAAATGGATATGAATATCCGGATCAAAAGGTATTGAGTTTTACGGATAATCGGCAGGATGCAGCACTTCAAGCAGGGCATTTCAATGATTTTATGCGGGTTGTTCACATAAGAAGTGGAATCTATAAAGCTTTAGAAAATAACAGTGATCATCAATTAGATCATTCAACATTAAGCCATCAAATGTTTAAGGCATTGAACCTTCAACAAGTAGATTTCGCAACTTCTCCATCAGAATTCCCTGGTCCGCAGAGAGAAAATGAAGAAGCCTTGAAGCACTATTTGACCTACAGAGCTTTGTATGATTTACGAAGAGGCTGGCGTGTAATTTTGCCTAATCTTGAGCAATGTGCGTTACTTGAAATTAGTTATAAACATATAGATGAGAATTGTTCTCTCGATAAACAATGGCAATCGATTACTTATTTTAATCAGATGTCCGTTGAGGATCGAAAAGATATAGTGTTCCAAGTATTAGACTATTTTAGACGGTCGTACTCTATCTTTAGTGAAGAATATCTTACCGCAGATCAGATAGGTAAAAAACGAAAAGTTATTAATGAAAGATTGAAGCCTGCGTGGAAATTCGATGAGAAAGAGCGAATTCAAGAACCATACTTCTTATACTATGAAACCATAAGATCCCGCTCAAAAATGTATAAAGCGAGTATCGGGTATGGTAGCGGATTAGGGAAATACTTAAGGTCAGAATTGAAAAGGTTTGCAGATCATAAAATCAAAACAGATGAGTATGTAGATGTCATAAGTAAGTTGTTAGATCTCATGGTTCGAGCCGGCTGGTTAAAATCGTTCCCTGCCCAAAATAGGGATGGAAAAGAATCCAAAATTTATCAATTACTCATAGATGCCATCATCTGGAAGCTTGGTGACGGTAAGAATATTATACCAGATCGTGTTAAAAATAAATCCTATAAAATTGTACGGCAGATCCCCAATAGCTATTTTCAACAAGTATATAAAACAGATTTTGGAAAACTAAAAAATTACATAGGTCGGGAACATACCGGTCAGATAGACAACGATGACCGAATAGACCGTGAGGATAAATTTCGGAGCGGAGACATTAGTGCTCTGTATTGTTCCCCTACGATGGAACTCGGAATAGACATTTCTACCTTAAATGTTGTGCATATGAGAAATGTACCACCCAATCCTGCAAATTATGCTCAAAGGAGTGGTCGTGCGGGCCGTAGCGGTCAAGCTGCATTGGTCTATACCTATTGTTCCAACTACTCGCCCCATGACCGTCACTACTTTAATAATTCGACAGATATGGTGGCCGGGGTTGTAGCTCCACCACGTATTGATTTGAGAAATGAAGAACTTTTATACACACATATCAATGCCCTATATCTTGCGGAGATAGGATTAAATGAACTTGATCGTTCACTTGCAGATCTTATAAATGAAACAGACCAGAATATATTACCCCTTTCTGATAAAATTGTTGAAAAGCTCAAGATTACTGATAAGCTAAAAAAGAAAATCATTCAGGATTTTCACGATGTTGTCAAAGATTTTGAGGATGAACAATTAAAAAATAACCGATGGTATAGTGATCAATGGATTGAACGGCAAATCGATGCTTTCACAACAAACATAGATCATGCACTTAACAGATGGAGGTTGTTATATATAACTGCTCAATCTCAATTAAACCGAGCACAAAAAGAAATCGAAAGTGGCCTATATCCACAGGGCAGTCAAGAAATGAAAAATGCACTCCGAGATCAAGGCCAAGCCATAAGACAAAGAGACCTACTTAAAAATTCACAGACGGGTTGGGGCAGACAATTGTCTGAGTTTTATCCTTATCGGTATATGGCTTCTGAAGGGTTTCTGCCGGGATATAACTTTACCCGGCTTCCATTAAGAACCTTTATACCAAAAGGTAATTCAGGGGAATATATTTCACGACCAAGATTCATTGCATTGCGAGAATTCGGTCCACGAAATGTTGTCTATCACAATGGAACTAAATACCGAATGGAACAGCTAATTGTACAAGATGCGGCTGAAAAACTCGATAAAGCAAAAATTAGTGTGAATTCTGGTTATTATATGGATAAGGATGAATTTGATAATGAGATATGTCCTTTCAGCGGTATATCACTTGATCGTAATGATTCAAAGGAAATTTTTACTAACCTATTGGAAATGGGTGAAACAAAATCAGAAGAAATTGAAAGAATTTCCTGTGAAGAGGAAGAACGGTTATCACAGGGATTTAAAATTGATACCTACTTTTCAGTCCCTGGGGGATTAGACTCAATTACAACTGGTCTGGTGCAATCTGATGGCGAAAATTTCTTAAACTTGAAATTTATCCCTGCAGCAAAACTAATCCAGATTAACACGAAATGGCGAACTGTCAAAGAAGATGGTTTTCCGGTTGGTTTAACTACCGGTCGATGGAAAAAAAATAACCAGGTGGAGCAATCTGAAGTAATCAGACGAGTACAACTCCATACATCAGATACAGCTGATGCTTTATATATTGAGCCGATTAAGGCATTGGGGTTAGAACCAGAAGGGATCATTACACTTCAATATGCACTAAAGAGAGCTATAGAAAATATATTTCAGATCGAGTCAAGGGAGATCGGCGTAACACACATGGGTGATCCAAAACAGCCGAATATATTCTTATACGAAGCATCGGAGGGCAGTTTAGGTATTCTTTCTCAATTTGTTGAAAAACCTGAAATATTTAACGATGTGATTGATGAAGCGATTTCCCTGTTGAATTACGATGATACTGAGTATGAGGAGCCTGCATCCTACAACGATCTATTGAGTTATTACAACCAGCGGGATCATGCTTATATAGATCGTTTCCTTATCAAAGATGCACTTGAGAAACTCAAAGTATGTAAAATAGAAATTCAAGGAAGCGGGAAGAAAAACTATGAAGAGCAGTATCAGTTGCTCTTACGGACTATTGACCCCAACTCTGACACAGAGAAGAAGTTTCTTGAGTACCTGTATGATAATAACTTGAAATTGCCAGACAGTGCTCAAAAAACAGTGGCTGGTGTATATGTAAAACCGGACTTTTATTATGCTCCTGATTTTTGGGTATTTTGTGATGGTACTCCCCATGATAAACCCAGCATAAAGGATGATGATAGACAAAAAAGAGATGCAATACGTAATGCAGGACACCAAGTATTTGAATATTATTACCAGGATGATTTAGATGAGATTATTTCAAAGCGTCCAGACATTTTCAAAAAGGTAAGATAGATGCCTTTTAGTCCTGGTTCACTCATTTCCGTAAGAGGTAGAGAATGGGTTGTTCTGCCATCTGATGACAATGATCTTTTGGTTATCAAACCATTAGGCGGGTCAGAAGATGAGAAGACTGGAATTTATCTCCCCTTACAATTAGATGGAGATCGTCCTGTTTCAGCCGAATTTCCGCTCCCTACTTCAGAAGATATTGGTGACCTAGCTACTTCCAGACTTTTATACAATGCATCCAGATTGTCCTTTAGAAGTGGTGCAGGACCATTTCGCTCATTAGCAAAATTATCCTTTAGGCCCAGAGCTTATCAAATGGTACCACTCATCATGTCATTGAAACAAGAATTGGTTAGGATACTAATTGCTGATGACGTGGGCGTGGGAAAAACCATAGAAGCATTACTAGTTGTGAAAGAGTTATTGGAACGAAGGGCAATAAAACGATTCGCCGTGGTTTGTCTGCCCCATCTTTGTGAACAATGGCAGGAAGAATTAAAAAACAAATTTGATATTGATGCTGTTATTATTCGTTCCAACACTCAGGCAAGATTAGACAGGGAAATTCATGGGGATGTTAGTGTTTATGACTATTATCCCTATCAAGTGATTTCTATAGATTATATCAAATCAGAACAGCGGCGACAGGTGTTTATACAGCAGTGCCCAGAGATGGTAATTGTAGATGAAGCCCATACCTGTGCAAAACCGGCAGGTTTACGAAAGAGTCAACAACAACGGCACCAACTGATTTCTGATATTGCTCAAAAATCAGACCAACACTTGATGTTGCTGACGGCAACACCCCACAGCGGAAAAGCTGAAGAGTTTCAATCATTACTGGGTCTGATAAAATCGGATTATGAACCTCTTGAACTACCCAAGGCATCCAAAGAAGAGCGGAAAGATGTAGCTAAACACTTCATTCAGCGAAAACGGGCGGATGTGGAACACTGGATGGATGAAAAAACAGTCTTTCCTAAAAGAGACCCCGGGGAGTTTCCCTACGATCTTAAACCGAAATATCTAAACTTTTTCAGAGATATTCTTGCCTTTGCACATGGGCTTACTAAAACAGGTGAAAAGCATGGCGGGCGAAGACGGTTAAAATATTGGACAGCCCTTGGATTATTACGTGGTGTTATGTCCAGCCCGGCTGCTGGTGTGATGATGCTGAGGAATCGGATAAAAAACCTTAAAGTGGAAGATGAAACACTTGACCAGGAAACTAATCCAATTCTGGATGAAGATTATTCCGGAGATACAGACTTTGTACCTGAGCATGTGATCGGGAAGAATGAATGGACCCGAACTGAAACCCAAAAACTCAATGTATTGGCTAACGAACTGGAACTTCTTGGCAACCTCGAAGATGACTGGAAAGCGGCATATACTTTAGAGATTATTAAGGATTGGCTAAAACAAGGTTTCAACCCTGTTATTTTCTGTCGTTATATCCCAACGGCAAAATATCTTGGAGAATTGCTTTCGGAGGAAATTCAAAAATCGTTTAACAAAGCGCAAGTCATGGTGGTGACAAGCGAAGATCCTGACGAGGTTCGTAAACAGCGAATAGAGGATTTGGATCGGAACCATCCACGAGTGATGTTTGCAACCGATTGCTTAAGTGAAGGAATTAATCTACAGGATTACTTTACTGCTGTGTTGCATTATGACCTGCCCTGGAACCCCAATCGGTTGGAACAACGGGAAGGACGTGTGGATCGGTTTGGTCAGTCACATCCTGAAGTTAAAGCCTATCTTTTGTACGGTAGTGATAATCCAATCGATGGTGTGGTACTTAAAGTTTTATTAAGAAAGGTTCGGGAAATCAAACGATCAACAGGGATTGCCATGCCCTTTCCGGAAGATAGTAAATCCATTATGGATGCAGTACTCCATTCTGTGTTACTCAATCCCGAACATGCCCAAAAAACTTTACAATTAGGTTTAGATTTTGGTGAGACAGATCCGGTTCATCTTGGGGAGGTAAAAGCCACAAAAGCTTATGACAAAGCGACAGAACGGGAAAAAGTTTCCAGAAGTATTTTTGCTCAACATTCCGTCAAAGCACAAGAAATTGAAAAGGACCTTGAGCAGGCAGATCAATCCATAGGAAAACCTGATGATGTGGAGTCTTTTGTTGTTGCTTGTGTAAATAATGTGTTGGGTGCCCAAATTTATCCTGATAAAAAGGGGTATCAACTCTTTACAACAAACTTACCGCCAGCGTTAAAAAGCACACTTCCTGAAAAAGAACAAATTGCCGTTAGCTTCTATTCCCCGACACCGGAAGGATACCAATATATCGGGAGGAATCACATCTTCGTGGAACAACTCTGCCAATACATTATGGCAAATTCACTTTCTCATGATGTTCACCATGGGGCTGCAAGGGCTTCTGTGGTTAAAACAGATGCTGTGGATGTAAAAACCACCATTCTACTCTTTAGGGTTCGGAACGTGATTGAAGAACGAAACGGAACCAACCAAATTGTAGCGGAAGAAATGCTGACCTGGGGTTACAAAGGAAATCCTGAGAACGGTGACTTTATTTATCAGGATGAATGTCAATCGCTTCTTAATTCTGCCAAACCCACAGCAAACCTTACACCGGAAGCCAGAGGAACTTTTTTAGAGAATGAATTAACTAAACTTCCCGGATTAAGACCATCTTTTGATAAAGTAGCGGAAGATAGGTCCAAAATATTGGTTGAAGCTCACGAACGATTCCGCAGAGTGATGGGCGGCTCAAAATTCCAGGTTGTTTATCCTGTGCTGCCTATGGATGTAATGGGTATATATATCTTGTTACCAGATTGGAGCAATCAGTGAAATATCCATCCATACGCATTGAAGGCGCAATACTTTCTGCGGATATTTTAGATAAAATTGAGCAGGGGGAGTTGCTGGGGCAAAAACCCAAAGACTTTGGGTTTGAGGGCAGCAATGTTCGTGTGAAGGATGAGATTGTAAAAGCCTGGGCGGATGCACAGGACATGTGGCGTATCTATAAAAGGAAGACAGAAAATGTGCCTGAATCCAAAGCCGGAACTACTGAAACGCGAAACTTCTGGATTGTTCCCTTACTGGGTCTTCTGGGTTATGACGTTGAGCTCTTTCGAAAGGCACAGGAAATCCATGGAAAGACTTATGCAATCAGTCACCGTGCAAACAATATCGGTCAATTCCCCATCCATATTATGGGCTTTCGGGACAGTTTGGATAAAAAGCGTATAGACAGTGGTCCTCGGATGTCACCCCATGCATTAGTGCAGGAATACATTAATCTGAATGAACATCTTTATGCTCTTATAAGTAATGGCTTAACTATTCGTTTACTGCGGGATAGCAGCCGGCTCATTAAACTCTCTTTCGTTGAGTTTGATCTGGACCGGATGTTTGAAGAAGAACATTTCGCGGATTTTGCCCTTATGTTCAGGCTCATTCATTGCTCACGGATGCCCATCAAGCAAACGGAAGGTCCTGATAGTCTCATTGAGGGGTATCATCAAGATTCACTAGACAGCGGATCCCGGATTCGGGATGGTTTGAGTGCAGCCGTTGAACGATCCATCAAATCTATGGCTAATGGTTTCTTGTCCCATCCTAAAAATGATAAACTGCGACAAGAAATTATCAACGGACATCTTACAGAAAAAGAATTCTACCAATACCAGTTACGCTTTATTTATCGACTGTTATTCTTAATGGTGATTGAAGAACGGGATTTAATTTTTACCGAAGAAACCCCCCGGAAGAAGAGAAACATCTATTATGATTTTTACAGTGTGAGCCGTATCCGAAAACTCTCTGAAAAACGGTATCTGGCAGACAAGAAATTCAATGATGTGTGGATGAGTTTAAAAAACACATTCAGACTTTTTGAGAAAGAATTTTTTGGAGCAAAACTGGATATTAAACCATTAGATGGTGAACTCTTTGGTGCGAATATTCTTGGTGAGTTAAATCAATGCGAACTGAATAACAAGGTGATGCTGGAATGTCTCACCAATCTATCTGTTTTTACCAATCCTCATACACAGCAAAAAATGCGGGTGAATTATGCATCGCTAAATGTGGAAGAATTTGGATCGGTATATGAAGGTCTGTTGGAATATGATCCGGTGTTGGATGTAAATGATAGTAAAATAGAATTCAGATTGGTGAAGGGTGAAGAACGTTCATCATCCGGCTCCCACTACACGCCCGACGAATTAGTTCAGCCACTCATTAAACATTCGCTGGAATACATCATTGAAGACAAATTAAAAGAGCCTAATCCTGAAAATGCTTTACTCTCAATCACTGTTTGTGATGTAGCTTGTGGGAGCGGACATTTCTTATTGGGCGCAGCAAGACGGATTGCTACTGAACTGGCGAAGATAAGAACAGGCGAGGATCAACCATCGCCATCAGCATTTAGAGAAGCAGTTAGGGATGTAATTCGCAATTGTATTTATGGTGTTGATATAAATCCCCTGGCGGTGGAACTAGCAAAAGTAGCCCTGTGGCTGGAAGCTCATAACCCCGGCGAACCCCTGAACTTTTTAGACCATAAGATCAAATGTGGGGATGCCATTGTGGGTTTAGCGCATTTGAATGAATTAGAGAATGGCATTGCCAATGAAGCCTTTAAAAAACTTCCCGGTGATGATGACTCTGCCCGAACCCTTGCCAAAAAGAATAAGGAAGAAAAGAACACCAAGCAGAGAGCCATTGATTTTGATAAGCAGGTTGGGCAGAAAATTTACGATGTGAATACCGCCTATGCAGACTTTAGTAAAATGCCTGAAACCACTCCGGAACAAATAGAAACCAAACAAAAAGCCTATAAACGATTGAGTGGTGGCTCTAACTGGTGGAAGTTGAAAACATTAGCGGATATACAAACGGCGCAGTTCTTTATACACAAAACTGTTGATCAGAGTGAGTATTTAACCACCGAAAGCACTTACAGGGATATGCTGGCAGGCACCAAACCCTTACAGGGCAGCAGAGCGGTAGCTAAAGCCAATGTTGTAGCCGGCGAAAAACGTTTTTTCCACTGGTTTTTGGAATTCCCGGAAGTGTTTGCCAATGGTGGTTTTGATTGTATACTGGGAAATCCACCCTTTTTAGGGGGACAACGATTAAGTGGTACATTTGGGCACAATTATTTAGAATGGCTCAAGTCAGCCTTTGCACCTATCGGTGCTGTGGATTTAGTTACTTATTTTTATCGCCGGATTTTCACGATAATTCGTGAACGCGGATTCCAATCATTGTTAGCAACCAATACTATTGCTCAAGGAGATGCAAGAGAAGATGGTTTGGCTGTAATGCAAGAGCAAGGCGGCGTCATAAATTATGCCATTCGCTCAATGAGATGGCCTGGTTTGGCGGCAGTGGAAGTGGCGCAGGTAGCAGTGCACAAAGGCAAATGGACAAAAGAGTTTATTTTAGATAATCAAAAAGTGGAACGCATTACATCCTATTTGGATGACAGTGAAGAATTAGGCGACCCGTATAAACTCCACCAAAATAAAAACAAAAGTTTTCAAGGTTCCATTGTTTTGGGTAAGGGGTTTGTACTGGAACCGGAAGAAGCCCAACGACTCATTGTCCAAAATCCGAAAAATAAAGATGTGCTCTTTCCGTATTTGAATGGACAGGATCTGAATAATAGACCAGACCAAAGCCCCAGCCGCTGGGTGATTAACTTTTTTGATTGGGATGAAGAAAAATGTCGAAAAGAATATCCGGATTGTTTTCAAATTGTTGAAGAAAGAGTAAAACCGGAAAGACTTGCTCAAAAAGATAAAGGTGGGAAAGAAAAGTGGTGGTTGCATTTACGACCGCGTCCTGAACTCTACCGCACCATTGCGCCGTTGGAGCAGGTGATGGTAATGCCATTGACGACAAAATTTCTATCATTTACTATGCACACACCAAACATTTTAATTTCACACGCTGCAGGTGCTGTTGCTTTTTCAACATTCTCTCATTTTTCAATAATTAGCACTACATTTCACATCGAATTCTCTTGGAAGGTTTCGTCCACTATGGGAGGAAGCACATTACGATATACTCCTTCAAGTGCATATGAAATGTTCCCATTCCCACAAAACCTAACCACAGAAACAGAATCCGAATTAGAACAAATTGGCGTAACCTACCATGAATTCCGCCGGCAGCTCATGCTAAAAATACAGTTGGGGCTTACCAAAACTTATAATCAGTTTCATAATCCACTTCTTACAAGCGAAATAGCGAATAGTGAGGTAGTGAGTCGGATAGATTTGCAGAAAAAGTTTGGTAAAGAAACGGTGAACCTGTGGAACCACCTGAATAAAACTGACGGTGGTTGTAGTCTGGAAGAGGCGGTGAATGACATTAAACACCTGCGCCAACTGCACAAAGAAATGGATGAAGCGGTTTTACGTGCTTATAAATGGGACGACCTTGATTTAGCCCACGACTTTTATGAGGTGGATTACCTTCCGGAAAATGACAGAGTGCGCTATACAATCAGTCCTGAAGCCCGTAAGGAGGTTTTAAAACGGTTGTTGCTACTTAATAACGAAATCTATGACGAGGAAGTGAAACAAGGGCTGCATGGAAAGAAGAAAGGAAAGAAAAAAACCACACCTAAACCCAAGAAGATAGAAAATAAAAAACAAGTTTCAATGGCACTTGCACCAAAACCTAAAGTCGTATCCGATAACTCTGATGGATTCCAAGTAGGACAGGATGTGATGCATCCAAAATTTGGACACGGGATCATAAAAGAAATTGAAGGAAGTGGCGATGGAGAAAAGCTGACGATTGCTTTTGGTGGGGGTGCGGAGAAGAAACTAGTGGCGAAATATGCAGGATTGAGGAGAATATAATTAAAAGTGAAACCGAAATTTGTAATTAACAGGTATTAGTATGTATTTATCAAACATTAAGCTTTGGAATTTTAGGAAATTCGGAAGTAATGGGGATATTGATCTTGAAAATCCAGATTTGGATTTATCGTTTACCAATGGGATGAATGTATTAATTGGAGAAAATGACTCTGGTAAATCTGCAATTATCGACGCAATTAAGCTTGTCCTGAAAACACACAGTTATGAGTGGATTCGTGTCGAAGATGATGACTTTTTTATGGATACAACTCGATTACGAATCGAACTAAAATTTGATGATTTGAAAGACGAGGAAGCTAAAAATTTTACAGAGTGGCTAGGATGGAAAGGCGAGGGCGAGGAGGCAATGCCGTTTTTACGATTGATTTATGACATATCTCGGAAAGAGGACAGAATATTACCATCAGACGTTCGTGCCGGTGTTGATGATGAAGGATATATATTAAATGCTGAAGCTAGGGAATATTTAAAGGCTACATATTTGAAACCCCTGAGAGATGCCTTATCGGAACTTATACCAAAGAAATATTCTCGTTTGTCTCAGATATTATCTGGCCACGAAGCCTTTTTGAATAAAGGTGATGATCATTATCTTGTCGGAAAATCAAAAATATTAGATGACACAATTGAAAAATACTTTGAGGGGAAAAAGGTCAACGATGATGGGATAGAAGAGGAATTGACAGATGACCAAAATGGTAAATCATTGAAAAAGGAGATAGACAGCTATATTCGCTCCTTCTACAATACATCAGCTGATACTCAAATTGATGTTCTTAAAGGCGGTCTTAAACAGATTCTGGAAAAGTTAGAATTAAAGTTACGTGATGAAATCAATCCCGGACTTGGTACACTCAATCGGCTTTTTATGGCAGCAGAGTTGCTTCATTTGAAAAAGACAAATTGGGATGGTCTAAGACTTGGATTAATCGAGGAACTTGAAGCTCATTTACATCCTCAAGTACAATTACGTGTAATCGAATCCCTAAGCAATCAAAAAAATATCCAGCTAATTCTAACTACTCATAGTCCAAATTTGGCATCCAAAGTTAAGTTAGAGAATTTGATTATTACTAACAATTGTAATGCCTATCCTATGGGAAAGGATTATACAAAGCTTGAGGAACCTGATTATTTATTTTTAGAACGATTTCTTGATGTCACAAAGGCAAATCTGTTTTTTGCGAAGGGTGTAATATTGGTTGAGGGATGGGCAGAAGAAATATTAATTCCTGTAATTTCCCAAAAAATTGGCTTTGATTTAATAGAAAATGGTGTTTCAATTGTAAACATTGGCAGTATTGCCTTCACTAGATATGCAAGGATATTTCAAAGGGAAGAGAGTCCATATTTGGATATTCCTGTAGCAGTAGTAACTGATTTAGATATACTGCCAGATGATGAGAATATTCCTGAACAAGATGGTACGACAGGTAAAGATAGAAAAATTCATGATAAAGAGGAAAAATACAATGGACAATCTGTGAAAGCATTCATATCTCCTCATTGGACATTGGAATATTGTATTGCTCTTACAAATGATCCATTTCGGGAATTATTTTTCAATACAGTAAAATCAATAAGAGGAGGTGGATTAAGTCAATCTTTTGGTGTTTTTCTTGATCAAAATGAGGAGGACAAGCAATTTGCTAAGAGTCTGTATCAAGATCAAATAATCAGACCTAAAATATCAAAACCTGAACTTGCCCATAAATTTTCAAGAGCAATACTAGAGGATTCTAGCATAAATCGTGAATTATTAGAATCTCAAAACTCAATCAAATATTTAATAGATGCTATAAAATATGCCTGTGGAAATAAAGATAACTGAAGAAGATATTACTTATGCAGAAAACATTCTGCTCGATTCTGGAAGTATCTTCGATGATGAAAGACAGGCATTCATTCACAACTTAAAAACAATTGACCTTCAAGCGGTACCGGGGAGTGGAAAAACCACAGTCTTATTGGCAAAGCTGTTAATTTTAGAAAAATATTTACCCTTTAAAGACGGCTCCGGTATTCTAATTATTTCCCATACAAATGCGGCAGTAGATGAAATAAAGAACAAAATTGGGAAGCATTGTCCGAAGTTGTTCACATATCCCAGTTTTGTCGGGACAATTCAAAGTTTTATCGACACATATTTGGCAATTCCTTATTACACGAATTGGATAAAAAAGAAGCCTAATAGGATAGATAAAGAAATATACAAAGAAAGCATTGAAAAAATATTTACATACAATATTGGTGGGTATACTCGTCAGGAACAAAAGAATGCTCGTTATTTTATTTTCGGAAACAATTGTATGAAGACTTTTAGACTGGGAATAGATGATGGAGAAATAGTATTATTAGAAAATATTTGTGGAAATACGTTAAATATTCAAAAACCAAGGAGAGGCCGAAATTGGGAAGATTTTACAAGTGAAGAAAAAGAAAAAATAGAGAAATGGCTAATCGACCTAAAAATTAGGATACTAAATAATACCGGTGCCTTACATTATGATGATGCTTATTTGTTAGCTAATCTTCAGCTTTTAGAATATCCAAAATCTAAATCCCTACTTCAAAAGAGATTTTCTTATGTTTTTGTAGATGAAATGCAAGATATAGGTGTACATCAATACGATATATTAGAAAACATCTTTTATGATGACGGTAGCTGTTCATCTGTATACCAAAGGATTGGTGATAAAAACCAAGCTATTTTTTCAAGTGAAGTAAAGCTTGATGATATTTGGCAGGATAGGGATACAACGTTGCAAATAACAGGAAGTTTTCGTTTAACACCAGTGAATTCCAACATTGTTAAACCATTTGGAATAGCTGAAATTGAAATTGAGGGAAGGAATGTTATTAATGATAATGGTGAAATAATAAAACCACACATCATTGTCTATGACGATGAATCTATTAAACAGGTCATCCTAAAATACGCAGAAATAATAAAAGGTTTTCAAGACAACGAACTTATTCCACAAAATCCTAAATATCCTTTCAAAGCGATAGCATGGGTAAAGAAAAAGGATGACCCTAAGATTGCTCTAAAAAATTACTGGCCAAAATTTGAAGAAACTGAACATAATCCGAAAATTGATTATCAGTGTTTGAAAAGTTATCTATTTGCATTTGATAAAAATACTAAAACACTTGAAGCTGTCCGGAAATACATTTTAAATGCAATGTTAAAGATCCTCCGATTGGAAAATATTCTTTTTGAGGATAGTAGAAATTATACAAAACGTCGATTAATCAATTTTCTAAAAGAAAACCACCCACATTTTTATGAGGATTTCAAGCTAAAAATATATCAGTGGAGCATCAATGTTATAAGGGGTAAAAC
Organism: uncultured bacterium; assembly: GCA_964549275.1. Classification (GTDB taxonomy): domain Bacteria; phylum Fidelibacterota; class Marinisomatia; order Marinisomatales; family TCS55; genus CAZJUP01. Next base: position 251,358 of record CAZJUP010000001.1, read on the forward strand.
CGAAGATGTTGTTAACGAAATACGTTCTTTTGTTCCTGACATTTTAACCAAATTCGAAAAGATAATTGTTAAGAGTTCTACATTTATCAACGATAATATTGAGGAGAATCCTATAATTATTCCGACTAACTCAACCGATAAAATTAATATTTGTAAAATTAACGGTATAGAAATTGATATAGCAACAGTGCATTCATCTAAAGGACAAAATCACACAGCAACCCTTTATTTGGAATCAAATTATGAACAGAGATCGGGAATTGGATATGAATCTCAAAGATTAGCGGAACAATTCAAAGGTAGTCAATTCTCTGATACACGGGCATTCCATATACATTCAACAAAAATGGCTTATGTAGGACTTTCCAGGCCAACTCATTTATTATGTGTTGGTGTACATAAAGATCGGTACAATGAATATCTGAATAATATTGACGAAAATGTGTGGGAGATAGTAACACTTTCTCATGATTGAGTGAGAACTATGGTTATTTACAAAAAAAAGTCAAATGGATTCTATGAGATTTATTCACTGTTCTCATCTCTTAGGAATTGCTGAAAAATGTTATCAAGTAAAGATGAACACTAATTATTGGGAGCTCAAATGCCTGGAGAATATGAAAAAGCGATTAGCATAAAAGAGGCAATAGATCATATAAATAGTGCTTACTATTTACTACCTGCTATACAGCGTAAGTTCGTTTGGAGTAGTCAGCAAATATGTGTTTTGTTTGATTCCATTATGCGTGGATATCCTATCAACAGTTTTATGATGTGGGATATAAAAAGTGATAAGCTAAAAAACGAATATAAGTTTTATCGATTTATTCAAGCCTATTGTCAGCGATTCAATGAGGAAAATCCCCATATAAAAACTAGCGCTAGCTTTAAAGATTTCAAGGCTGTAATTGATGGCCAACAAAGGTTAACATCGCTGTATATTGGATTGTGCAGTACATATGCTTATAAACAACCCCGCGTGTGGTGGCCATCTGCACAAGACGAAAGTATATTGCCGCCAAGAAAACTTTATCTTGATTTGTTGCAACCAATCAAATCTGATGAAAATGAATCTTTAATGAAATACAATTTCAGGTTTCTAACGGAAAAGCAATATGACGATTCTATCAGAGTAAGCACATCATCGCATCACTGGTTCTGCGTTCAACAGATTTTGGAGATGCCCCAAGTTGAAGGTGGACATCATGTATGGAGTAAAATTGTAAGACCTTATTTATCAGATTATGGACTTGAGGAAAATGAATACACGCAAGATACATTATCCCATTTATACGACGTTGTGAGGATACAAAAAATCATTCATTATTTTAATGAAACAAGCCAGAAGATTGATCATGTACTTGATGTATTTATTCGGACTAATAGCGGTGGAACTAAACTTGACTTTTCAGATTTGTTAATGTCAATCGCTGTAGCTAATTGGGATGGAGATTTTCGCCATGAGGTTGAAAACCTTGTAAAACAAATACATCAAAGTCAAAAAATGGGTTTTTATATCGGAAGTGATTGGGTATTAAAAACTTGCTTAACTCTTGTAGATGCTGACGTTCGTTTTAAGGTAGGAAATTTTACAAGAGATCAAGTAAAGAGAATTCAAAAAAAATGGAGCACCATCAAAGAGTGTATTAAAGCGACATTTTTGTTAATTCGTCGTTTTGGTATTAATCCTCAGTCATTAACATCCAAGAATGCTGTAATTCCAATATGTTTTTACTTGTATAAAAAGCAGAATGCAGGCACGCCACTTTATTTAACTATTAATAATTTAGCAAAACATAATGATGAACGAGAGCTGCTTAGTAAATGGTTCTATATGGTGCTATTGAAGGGGGTGTTCGGTGGTCAAGCGGATTCGATATTGAGTAGCATGAGGAGTGTACTCAATGAGAATATTTATAACGAAAACTTTCCTTTGGACCCAATTGTAGATCACTATAAAGCAACAAATAAGGACTTACGCTTTGACATTGAATATATCGAGAGCCTTCTCGATACCCAATATGGTGAGGGGCAATGCCGTGCATTGTTGCATTTACTGTTCCCCGAAATGAATGTCACGGAAGTATTTCATATAGATCATCTTCATCCTAAAAGTGCATTCAAAAAGCCACAATTAAAAAAGTTAGTCTTTCTACAAAATAATGAAGATTTAATGACTTTTTACAGCGATCCAAAACATTGGAATTCAATCGCTAATCTTCATCTATTGAACGATTCTCAAAACCAATCAAAACAAGATCGAGCATTGCAGGACTGGATCGAGGATGATAGCATTTACCTTACCCGCAAAGATTTGTTTGTGAATGATATTGGTCTCGAATTTGATAACTTCAGGGAATTTTATTACAAAAGAAGGAATGCTCTAAAAAAACGGTTGATGAATCGTGTTTACATGACAGAGACATTATCCCAAGAAATAATAAGTGACGAATATGATGAAGAAGTCATTGAAGAAGAAATTATGGAATAAAGGTAATCGGGATGAATATGGTAAAATTTATTCACTGTGCAGATCTACACATTGACAGCCCATTCAAGGGCATTGCTAAAATTAATCCGGATCTAAAAAAACTTCTATATCAATCGACATTTGAATCATTTAATAACATTGTGAATTTGGCAATTCAAGAGGAGGTTCATTGCGTAATTATCTCAGGTGATATTTATGATGGGGCAGATAAAAGTCTATTAGCTCAACTGAAATTTAGGAATGGACTGCAGCAGTTATCTGAAAAAGGCATTCCAAGTTATATTGTTTATGGTAATCATGATCCGCTTGACAGTTGGGACGCTTCGATTGAGTGGCCAGAAAATGTATTTCAATTTAGTGGAGATGAAGTTGAATATCACCCATTAACAGTTGACGGTGAAGTTGTTGCTCTTATTTATGGGATTAGTTTTCCTACAAGAGATGTAAAAGAACACCTTGCATTGAAATTCGAAAGAGTGAATGAAAATATTCCTGCGATTGCTGTCTTACATACAAATGTTGGAGAGAATACGGGGCATGAACCATATGCTCCTGCCACAATAGATGAACTGAAATCGAGAAATATGGATTATTGGGCACTTGGTCATGTACATAATTACCAAATTCTCAATGAGAGTAATCCTTCAATTGTTTATCCGGGCAATTCACAGGCTAGAAATCCCCGGGAAAAAGGAGAAAAAGGTTGTTGTCTGGTTACATTGCATAAAACTGGTGAATGTGAAATAAAGCATATCCCGACAGATGTTGTACGGTATCAATCAGAAGTATTGGATATCACCGATGTTGATTCTCTTGATGATATATTAAGTCTTGTAATTAATACTTGCGAAGATATTTCAAGTAAGATGGATGGAAGAAATGCAATACTCAGGTTAACACTTTCTGGTAGATGCGTCGTTAATTCTGAATTGCATAAAGGAAACAACATTGAGGAATTAAAAGACCAGATTAGAGAATATTTCGAGGGTCAGACTCCATGGATATGGCTTGAAAGAATTAACTTGAACACATCCGGAGTTTACGATATTGAGGAGTTAAAAAATGGTAATGACTTTTTCGCAGATATTATTACTTACTATGAAGAATTAGAGCAAAATGAAGGAGATCAAATTTCCAGTATTCGTGAAATGCTCTCTCCAATGTTTAGTTCTTGGAAAGGACAGAAATATTTAAAGGATATATCCGATGAAGAATTGATTAAACTGGCAAACGCAGCAAGAAACTGGACTCTGGATCAAATGGTAGGGGATGTCTAATGCAGCTTCGTGAAGTATATATAGACGGATTTGGTATTTTTAATGATAAACAAATTCCCGGGTTTACACCGGGCATAAATCTTGTGTATGGCCCCAACGAATTTGGTAAAACGACTTTCCTTGAATTCATTCGAAGAATATTATTTGGTTTTCCTGCAAAAAGAGGAAACATAAATCCTTATCCAGCTTTGCTTGGAGGACGATATGGCGGGAGGTTGATTTGTGAATTAAGCAATAGTGATGAAATATCAGTACACAGGACTGAAGGAACTCATGGAGGACATGTAATCATACAAATCGGAAGCTCTGAATTAACGGGTCAGGATGAATTAAATAGACTGCTTGGATCTATTTCAAAAACATTTTATGAAAATGTGTATGCATTCAGTTTAAATGAACTCCAAGAGATAGACTCTTTAAGTGATGATGAGATTCGTAATCGTATTTATGGTGCAGGGCTCGAGCTTGGAGGAAAATCATTAACCACTATTAAAAAAGTGTTTACCGATCATGGTGATCCCATATTTAAACCAAGTGGTAAAAAACACTTAATGAATCATATTTATGACAATTTAAAGAAACATGAAACCAATATAAGAGAAATCCAAAAAGGGCTGGAGGAATTTGAAGAATTAAAAGATGAAAAGGAACGACTCGAAGCTGAAATTGAAAAGTTAGAAAATGAAATTCAGCACAGAACTGAACTGAAATACAATTTCCAAAACATGCAGAAACTTTACACCAATGTTATCAATCTGAAAACCACTGAAGCAGAATTGGACGGATTGGAAGACATTAAAGACTTCCCTGAAGATGCGTTGGACACTTATACATCTCTAAATAGCGAGCTTGATTCTATACGCGAAAAAATTGATGAAAAAGAGGTTGATAAAGATACCCTAACAAGCAAATGTGGTTCTTTGTCTTTTAACGAACCATTAATTAAAGTTGAATCCACAGTGATTTCATTACAAGAGTTAAGCAAAAAATATTCATCTTCCTTCAAGGATTATAAAACAGTTGATAGGGATAATGATAACTTGAAGAAGGAAGTCGAAAAGGCAATAAAAAACCTCGGTGAAAATTGGTCGGATGAAAAGATCAGAAATTTTGAATTGGGTCATAAACAGAATGACAAACTTAATGACCTGAAGTCAAGTTTAAATGAAACACAATTAAAGTTACATGACACTAACGTAAAGTTGGAGCAACATCTGGATCTGAAATCTGCTAAAACGACATCAGAGATAATCAGCCTAAAATTCTATAAAAAATCTCATTTAATAATCACAGTTATGGGCGTGCTTGGTGTTATTATTGGAATCCTTTCTTCACAATGGACTCTGGTTGGTTTTTCAGTTGCATTTGCATTAATAGGATGGTTTGTTGGCAGAAAATTAAAATCAAGAGATTCCATCCAAGTAGTAGATCCTGTCGAAAAAAGGTTAAGAGATCAATTAGATGAATCTAAAAAGAACTATAACGATTCATATTCTAATTGGGAGAACACGTTAAATGAACTTGGATTTGAAGAAGTATCTCCATCTGAATTTGAAAAAATGCTTCACTCAATTGATAAAATAAAATCTGATCTTTCGTCTATTAACGAGTATGAATATAGGTTGACGAGAATGCAAAGTACATTCGATGAAGTGAAAGAATTACATGATGGAGTTAAGGCAGTAGTGGATGACTCAACAATCAGCGATAACATCGAGACAAATATTAAAATATTTTCACAACTTCTTACTAAAGCGAAGGAGATAAAAAATCAAAAAGATAGTCTACAAGAACAGATTAATGAATTAGACATAAGAATATCTTCACTTGATACAAGCTTGAAAGATAAAGAAAAAGAAATCCAGGATTATATTTCATCAATACGAGCGGAAAATTTCGAGGACATGAAACACAAGGACAATATTCTTAATAAGAAAAATGAGTTGTCAGGTATAATAAACGATGAAACCAATATTATTCAATCAGCTGTGGGTGGTGGAAAACATTTTGAAAAATTCATAGAAAATATTTCAGAATCAACACCTGATAAAATCGATGCAGAAATTGAAGTAAATAAGGGAAAGCTAACGGAATTGTCGGATCAACGTACTGAGATTAATCAAAACATTGGCAAGTTGCAGAACAAAATTGACAGTTTATCTTCAAACGATGAATTATTACGCAACCAAAATGAATTGGAAATAAACAAAACCCTCTTGAAAGATACAGCAGGTGAATGGGTTAAATCTAAAATTGCCCTTAATATTTTAGAGAAAGCTATATCAAAATATGAAAATACAAGACAGCCAGATGTAATAAATACTGCAAAGGATGTTTTCTCTAATATTACGAATTCACAATACCCAACAGTCCAAATGCAAGCGGAAAGCCAGGAATTGATTATAAAAGATTCCACAGGAAACAGCAAAAAGGTAACTGAAATGAGTCGGGGCACACTGGAGGAATTATATTTTTCAATGAGACTTGGATTGGTTGAGGAATATGAAAAAAGAGTAGAACCAATGCCGTTTGTCATGGATGATACTTTTGTGAATTTTGATGACGAAAGAGGACAACTTGCAATTGAGGCCTTAAATAGATTTGCTAAAGATCGTCAAGTAATCGTCTTAACCTGTCATAAGAGCATAATGGATATTTTTAAATCAACAAATGCGACTATAATTACAATTGAATAAATCAGATATAAATATTCATAAATTTTATTCAATTGGTATATATGAAAAAATCGGAGTCTATAAAATCATTGATTCAAACAAAAGAAACATATTCTGACGATAGAAATGGTTGAATAAATGTCAAATCTTTCAAGAGCAACAAATTTAGACAAAAACATAATGATCCGTGCCTGTGCAGGTGCTGGAAAAACATATGCTTTGACAAAACGGTACATAAATATTCTCGATAATTATGCCCGAGAATCTTTAAAACAGCCAATAGAATCCTGGCGTGGACCGAGAAATATCCTTGTCATTACTTTTACTAAGAAAGCCACTGCGGAAATGGCAAATAGGATATATGATGAAGTCTATAATCTTGTCCATGGAAAACAAGTTAGTCAATCCGATGGCATACCGGAGTTTGGGAAAAATATTGAAACTCTTGCTAAGAATGACAGTCGATATATCCCCTGGTTGCAAAGAGAATTCTCCCGTTCTCAAATAATGACGATCGATGCTTTATGCCATATGATCCTGATGGATAATCCTATTAAGGCAGGAATTGATCCTGGTATTTCTACTGAAGAAGAAGCAGAGGTACGGGAACTAATAAACAGTGCTCAAAATGATTTTATAACAGGAATAGCTAAAGAATATGACCCTGATTTAAAAAAACTTATAGATGGAATTGGACTATTTAATGTCAGGCAGTACTTATCCTACCTGGATGATCATCCGGTTGAGCTTGAACAAATAGTTGAGCTTTTGAGTCATTCGGATGAGGATATTTTATCGGAGTGGAGAGATCTATATGAGCCAAAAGGATTACCAATTGATGATGTTATAAGTGAGTTTAGAGAATTCATAAAAGAAATAACAGGCAAAAATTTTAATGAGACGATTAGAACTCAGTGGGAAGAATATGAAATAATAGTAAAAGAATACGATGGATGTCCTATTAATGAACGATTTTCTTATTATGCAGAGAGTATCCATCCCTTATTCTTAACTGGTAAGAATTACAGGAAATCACTTTCCACTGGTAATCAAGGAAATTGGAAAGAGGCAGGATTAACAGCAGATGATAAAAGGGATTTTGATCGTCGAGCAAAGGAGTTTATGCAATCCCTTTTGGAGAGATTACCAGTCACATCAATCGATAGATTATTCACCTCTTATGATTCCAGAGCGATACCTCTTATCCGATCCTTGCTAGACGTATATAGCAGGTATGCAGAATACTTGGAAAAGCGCAAGCGTCAGGAAGGTATTCTTACCTTTACCGATGTAATAGTGAAAACCAGGAAGCTGCTGCAGAATGATATATCAATAGCTCAGAAATATAGTGACCGCTACGACCATATTCTGGTGGATGAATTTCAAGATACCAATGATTTGCGCTGGGATATCGTTAAGGCAATTGCAACCGGAGACAGTGAATTACGAGAGAATGGCATATTCCTGGTTGGTGATGAGAAACAATCGATTTATCGATTTCAAAATGCTGATGTCACGGTCATGAATAGAACCCAGGTTGATTTGGAAAAAACCGGCAATTTTGATCCGATTGAATTCGCTGATAATTACAGATCCTCAGAATGGTTAATACAAAAATGTATAAATCCATTATTCGAAAATATTCTATACACTGAAGATGAAAATCAGGCAGAAGAAATAAAAAAGCAGGAATACGAAGCCGAGTATCAAAAGACCTGTTATCCTGAAAACAAGACCAGGCAGGATCGAGAATTTGATAAATCAATCAATAGCTTCTTTGATTTAGATATTCTTGCAGTAACGACTGATAAAAAAAATGAGTTTAAGAAAAACCCCCTTTCTTACGCACGCCACGTTGCGAAATTAGTTAAAGGGGTGCTAGCAAAGATTAACAGTCAACCGGAATGGGAATCACTTAAAGGCTCTCCCAGAATTGGCATATTACTCCGTCAAATAAAAACCAATTCAGTTTTGTTCCGGGAAGCGTTCCGGGAAGAGGGCGTCGAATTAGAAATTGTTGGCGGACGAGGATTTTGGAGCCGCCAGGAAGTAATGGATATTGAAGCGATACTGTCATTCTTGCTAAATCCATTGGATGATGTGGCTATGATTACCTTATTACGTTCTCCAATTTTTGCTTTTGATGATATTATTCTGAATGATTTATTGAAGGAGGATCGATGGGGGAAATCAATTTATGAAGCAATAGCTTCTGAACTTCGGGATATAAGATTAGAACTGGAAGATTGGATTTCAAAGTCAAAGCACCTACCAATTGACAGGCTCTTATTTGATATTTTTAATAACAACCATCGGGATCTGGGCTATTTCAGTGAAATGGACGGAAAACAAAGATGGGCAAATCTCCAGAAATGTATTAATCTGATTCATTCATGGTCGCTGCAAGGTATGAATCTTTCAGATATCAGGGACAGGATGATAGAAAGGGCTCAACAGGATGTCGATGGTAACTTTGCCGTATTACCCACTACAAGTGATGTGGTGCTAATGTCGATACATCAGGCAAAAGGGCTTGAGTTCCCAATTGTAATTGTACCAGACTTACAGCGGAAATTTCAATATTCAAGAACGTCATCCATCCTGCTGGAACGACTGTATAGTAAAGATGGTAATTCTCAAACTGAACTTGGATTAACCTTAAACACAATTACCGGTGATTCAGGACCAACAGCATTATTAAAAGCACTGAAAGAACAGGTAAAAGCTGAAGAGTTTACTGAGGATAAAAGGTTGCTGTATGTGGCTGTTACCAGAGCAAAGTATGGTGTGTTGCTTTCCGGCTATGTCGAAGAATTGAGAAATGGGTTCTCAGATCCGAAACAATTAAACGAGGCAAATAATTTCCTTGACTGGGTTAGGGACATTTATGGGATTACAGGTGATATTATTTCCAGTGGGACACTCCCCGATTCTGTTGAAACGCCGAATATCTCAATATCTCATTTTGAAGGTGATTACATAGAGACTCAATCTATGGAAAAAATTACTTTAGACCTCTTGGATGAAAGTACAAACCATCCTACATACAAACGTGTTAGTGTTCATGATTTATTGGGTGATGCAGAAATTTTCACCAGTGATGATACTGAAGAAAACGAACTCAGCGGGATTGCTTTTGGGAATCTAATACATAAGATTTTTGATAAAAATTGGCTGGATTATGCTACCCATTGGGATGAAATCGTATCCTGGGAAGAATCAGAAGAAAAGAAATTTGATATAGAGAATAATGAAGAAAAGCTTAAAGAATATTTAGATAGACTTCAGAGGTTGTCAATAACGGAGAAAATATCACAATTACCAGTTTCCGAAAAATTCACTGAACACCAGGTAACCTGTTTGATTTACTCTGAAGATGGAATGAAAGTATATGAACTTACAGGTGTGTTGGATCTGTTATACAAAGACGATAATGAATGGGTTGTTCTGGACTATAAAACAGACAGTAATCGTGATCAGCAGCCGAGATATGAAAAACAGATTCAGTTATATCTTCAGATGATCAAATACTTATATGGTTTTGAAAATTTGCGTGGTGAAATATTTTACACATACGACGGAGTAATAGTACCTGTCGAATATCAAGACAACTATTTAAGCCAGTTGGAATTTGAAGGAACGCAAGGTTGGAAATTTTTCCAATTGGATAAATTACCCGGACAATTAAGGCACGACTATCCTGAAGTGGAAAATGATGCCATAATAATGTGTCCTACGAGACGTTGGGCAAACGAATTAAAAATGATCCTGGTAAAACAAGGAAAACTATTACCCTCGCATTTGATTATATATCCAGGAATATTTGATGAAATCATAGATTGGGGTCAACTGCGCAAACTAACACAAATAGACAAACGGGCATTGATACGAAAAATATTTGGTAATGAATTTGGGGGTAAAAACTTTTATGATTTTCCAGGATTACTTTCTTCGATAGTCTCGGCCTTTGACTATGTAGATCAACACAATTTGAAACCCCAAAAAAGAATCGAAGAGTATTTCGAACGCTATGAAGATGAATTGAATAAGAACAATTTTTGCACTGATATTATCCCATTTATAGAAAACCAGATCGATTGGGCTGATAATCAATTAATTATTGACGGATGTATTGCTGTAACTGAGAAAGAACTTGATGTGTATAAAACCCTCACTAAAAAGGCAAGACAAGTGAACTATCTTCCGCTCAATGGAGAATCACAACCTGAATTCAATTATAATTTGGAAAACCTGAGTTTTGATGAAATCATCATACCACCATCTGCTGAGTTTCATTATTATAGACCTTTTGATTTGGAAGAGGAGCTGGATGTTCTCGCTACGATTATTCTTTCAGAAAAGGGAAATGGAGTAGATTATAAGGATATGCTCATCGTGCTGCCATCTATGGAGTTGTATGTTCCGCGCTTATTAAATGTTTTGCACAGGTATCAAATTCCCCTGACGCTGGCTAAACGTGAACCCATTATAGAACGGCCAGTTATTAAAGCGGCAATGATGCTGTTAAAGCTGATTCAACAGGATAATCCGGACTGGAAGACGGTGCGTACCTGTTTTTCACATCCATTAGGACTTACATTAGTTCCGGAACCAACGAGGGCAGAATTTATAGATAATCTAAAGAAATGTGATCTGGTGTTAAGAAAGTCCGGCATTAAAAAATTTAGTAAAGCTGATGATGTGTTCTTTAGCACAAAAGAGGCAGATAAGAGCTTTCCCGATGATCTGCTTGGTTCTGCAAAAAGCGCAGCTGATACCATTTCAAAAATTACGAAATCTATACATTGTGATAATGAATTTGAAATTGGTAAACAGTTTGAGTCGATTATTGAGTCAGTTACAGAGGAATATACTTCTACTGATGAAATGGAAATCAAATCGCTTGAAGAATTAATTAAATCTGTAAAACATCTAAACAGTGCAATTGATGGCGCTGGATTGACATTATCAGGGTTCATATTCCATAGGGAACTAGAAGAAGCTCTATCCAATATTGAAATCCCCACATATGAACAAGACTGGGGGATTCAGGTTGTTTCTGTCCCGGATTCAACCAATATTCGTCGTAAAGTATTATTTGCCTTGGGTCTGTCTCAGTCTGATTTTCCATCGATTACAGAAGGGAATTTCCTGGTCGATGGATTTGAAGATTATCATGATGTAACTAACCGTCTAATATACCAATCATGGTTTGAGAATTTTGAGGAAGTTTATTTAACCTGTCCGGTAAAGGATTCCGATGGAAAGGATCAGCAGTACTCAGTATTTTTAGAACCTCTTGGCCATCCGGAGGAAATTCCAACAACTTTTAATGATATTAATTATTCCAGGAAGAAAGAGACCACAGGGAAAGAAATAATATGTTATACCGAAAACCAAAATCTGAAGAGACAGATTGACAGGCATAACGCTTTACTTTTGAATAACCCTTTAGATACGAAGTATTTTGGATCATTGGGATCCCAGCAGGATTATTTAATTGATCATCCGCTATCTGCTACCCAGCTGGATAAATTAGCAAACACACCTTTGTATTTCCTTATGACTCGTGGATGGAATGTCACTGAAACAGATATGGAAGTATCTGAAGCAATGCAGAGAGGATCGCTCATACATGAAGTCCTAGAGGGATTTGGCAACTTATCTCCTGATGATGGCTGGACAATTAATCGCACGAATCAAGAATTAGCAAAAAAGAAAATGGCTGAAGTGTTTGAAGCTACACTTGAAAGAAAGCAATTGGAGATTAATTCGGATCTTGAGGTTTACGCCAATTATTATCCATTTATTTTTGAATCAGAAAGTGGTGATATTCGTGGTTTATTGTTAAAAATACTTGATGAAGATTTGGCAAGGATAAAGGATTTCAAATTTGTATCAGCAGAGCAGGGATTTGGTTATAAAGATGAATGGGAACTGTTTGAAATAAATCATCCGATTTTAGGATCTGCGGTATTCCGTGGGAAAATTGACCGCATAGACAAGAATGATGAGATTAAAACAATTGTTGCAGTTGATTTTAAGACCGGTAAGATTGATTGGAATTCAGTTGAAGAATTTCGTGCATTCCAACTGCCACTATACTATCAGGTATTGAAACGAGAATTCCCTGATTATAAAACAATGATAACATTTCGTCAGATAAAATCTTTTAAAGATAATCAATATGGATTCAATAATTACTGGTTAGGTGATATTGATGATAATGGTATGCCCGAACTTGGAGTCAAAAAGCATAAAAGACACATTGGTAATACTGGATTAATTGGACTGAATGATGAAATTCTCAATTGCCTTGCTCCCATTGCAGAAGGGAAGTTTAGATTATATGTAGAGGGAGTGGATTCATCTAAGATCAACTACTACCATCTGAATGCTGCTTCTCGGTTAGAGACAGTTAAATTTATCGTTGAATCATTATGAAATTATGACTCTTAATCAAATAGCAATGGAATTACTATTTGTTGAAATTAATATGTTAACAAAGAATTACGAGCAATTATGTTCAAATAGGAGGTTTAATAATGAATAACAAGATATGTACTGCAATTCGGTCGAAAAAATTATTACGATTTCGTTATAACGAAGGAAATAGGACAGTAGAATCCTACTGTTATGGCGAAACTAAAAATGGAAAGGAGTTGTTAAGGGCGTACCAGATTACTGGTTATAGCGAATCTGGTGAAAGGATTGATTGGAAGCTGTTTTCAGTGGAAAAACTAAAGAATATTAGAGTCCTAGAAGAAAATTTTACTGGCAGAAGGCCTGATTATAATCCAAACGACCCAGTGATAGAAAAAGTATATTGCCGTGTATAGCTACTACGCCATAATAATAAACGTAAAATAGTCACTAAAAATGTCGAGAATACTATTGATGACATTCAGTCAGCCTCAAAAGAAGTTAAGAAAAGAATTAATCAGTACTAAATTGGCACCATGTTCTACAGAAGAAAAATAGCTCTATCCATTTTGCAAGTTTTTGGTAGAGAAATCTCTAACACAGATTTCCAAAAGTATTTGTTCCTATTTATAAAAAAACAAACAAAACCGGCATACGATTTTGTACCGTATCGATTTGGGTGTTTTTCATTTCAATCATATGCAGATAAAAGGGCATTAACAAAATATGGTATTTTGAAAGACTCTGATAGTTGGCAGAAAAACGATTCGGTTGATTATTTAGGACAACTTACAAAGGAAGATCAGAAATTGCTTTTGGATCTGAAAGTGGAATATAATTCGATTTATGGGAAACCTTTAATCAGAAAAGTATACAATAATTATCCCTACTATGCTATTAAGAGTGAAATTCTAAGTGAGAATATGACCAATAGTGAAATCCAAAATATTGACAGCCATAGACCTCAGGATAGTACACCAATTTTATTTTCGATCGGTTATGAAGGAAAGAGTATCGATTTCTATTTAAACCAGTTGGTAGAAAAAAATATTAGGTTATTATGTGATGTAAGAAAAAATCCCTTAAGTATGAAATATGGCTTTTCTAAGAAACAACTCCAGGATGCTTTAAAAAAGCTGGGAATAGAATACATTCATCTACCTGAATTAGGGATTGCGTCCAATAAAAGAAAAGAATTGAAATCTCTTGAAGATTATCAAAAATTATTCCGGGAATATGAAAGCACGACGATAAAATCTCATACTGAGAGTATTATAAAGCTAATTAATTTGATCCGGAGTAAAAAAAGGATCGCGGTTACTTGTTTTGAGGCCGATCATCATTATTGTCATAGAAATAGTGTAGTTAAAGCTGTTGTTGCAAATGCGAAACCCTTTTTCAAAGTTTCTCATATATAATTCAGTTTGATGAAGCAAAAAATATTAATTACGGTAAAAACGTATCCTTCTATATCCACTAAATACAGTGAACTTGTTTGCACTGCAGGTATTGCTGAAAATGGTGAATGGGTTCGATTATATCCTCTTCCTTTTAGAAAACTTGATTATGATAGAAGATATGCAAAGTATCAATGGATTGAATTAGAAATTGAGAAAAACACAAGTGATCCACGACCGGAAAGTTTTAGACCAGTCAATTATGATAATATTGTTTTAGGTGAAAAAATTGGTACTGAGAATGGGACATGGGCAAGAAGGAAAGAAATTGTTTTACAGAATGTTTACACTAACATGTCTGATCTAATTGAAGATGCCAAAGATGAGAGGAAATGTGTATCTCTTGCTGTATTTAAACCTACAAGAATTAAGAACTTTACTATTAAAGAAACATCTCGAGAGTGGGATCCAAAAAAATTAGCACAATTTAATCAGACAAACATTTTTGAAGATGCAGAAAACCCATTCAAGGTTGTAAGCAAACTTCCATATGAATTTCGGTATGAAATTGAAGATGACTCTGGTAAAGTCAGCAAACTAATGATCGAAGATTGGGAGATTGGTCAGCTATTTTGGAATTGTTTGAGAAGACATAATGGTGATGAATCCCGAGCATGTGCTGATGTTCGCAAGAAATATTGGGATGAATTTGTATTCAAGAAGGATTTATTTCTTTTTTTAGGTACTACCCAAGTCTACCATTTTATTGGAAAAAATCCGTTTCTAATTATTGGAACATTTTATCCAATGAAATAAGTAAAATGCCTCACCAATTTTATTCACAAACTAACCCTGTTCATCCTGACACCACTACGTACAGAGTTGCGAACTTTCATTGAAACCATAAAAATAGAAACTTGATAGATGTCCGTAACTCCTAATATGCAAGGTAGATACCAGGATTATAGTCTTCTCCGATTCGCACCAAAAGATGGGTTATAGTTTCCGTAATGGAAGCACCACCGAGACAGGCTAAAAAAACTGTCAGATCAGATA
>CAZJUP010000002.1:0-217091 GCA_964549275.1 uncultured bacterium
TATTCATCCCAATCAAATGGCAGTGTTTGCGGCAAAAGATTGCTTGAGCAAATGTAACGTTGACCCAAAAGAAATTGATGTTATTCTCTGTACTACTGAAGAATGGCGAGAATATTTATTATGGACTTCCGGTATTGATATTGCATATGAAATTGGAGCCACAAATGCTTGGGGAATGGATATTCATATGCGATGTGCCACAACCATTGCTGCCATGAAAACTGCAAAATCGCTCATGGCTGATAATGATGATATTAATACAGTCTTGATTGCGGGTGGATATCGCATAAGTGATTTTATCGATTTTAATAATTTGAATACGAGTTTCTTATTCAATATTGGTGCCGGGGCAGGAGCTATGATTATGAAAAAAGGGCACCCGGAAAATCAGGTTTTGGGAAGTCACTTGATTTGTGATGGCTATATGAGTAAACATGTGTTGGTTCCTGCCAGCGGAACAATCCAGCACCCAACAGATGAAAAAGTGAAAAACCGTGATTTCTTTTTTGATTTGGTTGAACCGCAACTCATGAAAAACCGACTGAATGAGGTCACTATGGATAATTGGATGGAGTGTGTGGACCAGGCATTGGTAAAAAGCAGTGAGAATCCTGATGCTCTTTTGACTCGCGAAAACATTGATTTTTTAAATTTAGTTTTGATTAAACCATCCGCTCATAAAGTGATGCTTAACCAACTTGGTT
This sequence comes from uncultured bacterium, assembly GCA_964549275.1. Classification (GTDB taxonomy): domain Bacteria; phylum Fidelibacterota; class Marinisomatia; order Marinisomatales; family TCS55; genus CAZJUP01. The sequence continues at coordinate 705 of CAZJUP010000002.1, forward strand.
TGTCGGAAGATCAATCAGTGTATTTAAATAATGTAGGCCATATCGGCGAACAGGATTCAATCCTAAACATGATTTATGGAGCAAAAGAAGGAAAGTTAAAAGACGGCGATTTAATGGCTGTAGTGGGAGCTGGTATTGGTTATGTTTGGGGTGCAACCTGTATTCGCTGGGGAGAGGCAGCCTAACGTATGGTTTTAGCATGGTCATTATTCATTTTGTATTTATTGGGAACATCCTATCTGGGTTGGCGAGGGCATAAAAAAACCGGAGATTTCAGTAGCTTTGCTATTGGAAAGGGAGATATGTCACCCTTAGTTGTCGGTGTAACACTTGCAGCAGCCACAGCGTCAGCGGCCACCTTCATTATTAATCCCGGTTTTATATATGTGGATGGACTATCTGCATGGATGCATATTGTAATTGGCACATTTTCCGGTTTTACCATCATGCTCTATCTTCTTTCATTTAGATTTAGGAAAATTGGTGAAGAGGTCGGTGCTTTAACACTACCAGATTGGATTGGGAAACGGTATCACTCCGAATCATTTTCCCTTTATTTTTCGATCCTAAATTTATTGAGTTTTGCCTTCATCGTTCTATTGGTGGGTGGAATCTCAATTGTCATGCAAAATTTATTGGGATTAGGGAATATCCCTGCACTGATCATCACTCTTGTATTTGTTACTGGTTACGTATTTATGGGAGGAACTTATGCCCATGTATATACAAATATGCTTCAAGGTTCATTAATGATCATCGTAACCGTAATCGTATTGTTTTCGGGAGTAAAGCTATTTTTTACTGCTGACCCGGGTTTTATTAGTGCTATCTCTGCAGTTGATCCCAATCTCTTAAAATGGGTTAACCCAACAGGGAAATTATTTAACAATATTTTTTCTATATATGTGGCTGGATTTGTGGTGGGGGCTTCAGTTGTGTGCCAACCCCATATACTGACGAAGGCTCTCTATGTAAAGTCAGACAAAGCAGTTAAACAATATTTAATCATTTTTACCATCATATTCATTTTGTTTTTACTTTTAGGGTCAGTGGGGTTTTTTGCCCGCCTTACTGTACCGGTTGAACAATTGAATGACCCCAATACAGGTGTTTTCCGACAGGATTTGGTTATGACCATGTATCTTATCAATGCATTCCCAACTTGGGTAACCACCCTCATTTTTATTGTATTATTGGCTGCGGCCATGTCAACCCTTGATGGGTTATTGGTTTCGATTTCAACCATAACCGCTAATGATTTGGTTGCTAATGTGATCGATAAGATTGGCGGACATCATTTATCCGATAAAGAGCGGATGAAAATTTCTTTCCGTGCAAGTCATATTATTTTGGTTGTGATTGCCGGTTTAGTCTTTCTGGTCAATATTAATCCTCCAAAATTATTGGGAGTTTTCGGGCAGGTTGGTGTTTATGGAATGGTATTAGCTGCCGTTCCTCCGTTATTAACCGGTGTTTTATTTAAAAATGTTCCCTTGTTTTTGGTTTGGTCAACATCGCTTTTTGGGATGGGAATCCACTTTATTATATATCTCTTCGGGGAAAATCTGTTTCCAAACTCAACATTAACATTTGCTAATCCCGGTGTTACAGCAAGTATCGGTGTATTAATTTCTGTTCTTATTGCTTTAATAGGAGGGGGTATCATTCATATTCAAAATAAAGGTTTCTTTACACAAGAAAAAAAGGAGATGAGTTCATGAGAAAAATGAATCAAATCGTTTGGGTAATATCGCTGCTAATGACAGCATCGCTTATAGCTCAAACAGGAAATGTATCCGGGAAAGTGTCCGATGAAAACGGAAATCCCTTGCCGGGTGCAAATGTGGTTGTCGATGGGACAACCATGGGCGCAGCTGCTGGCAGTGATGGTTCTTTTTTAGTAAAAAATGTACCAGTTGGTTCATATACCCTTACTGTTTCTGTTATCGGTTTTGCGCCAAAAAGTGAAAGTGTGGTTGTTTCAGAGGATGGCACAACGATTAATTTCTCTTTGGTGCAAAGTATTTTGCCCAGTGATGAAATTGTTGTTTCTGCTTCAAAAAGGGCGGAAAAAATTGTAGATGCCCCTGTCACAATTGCAGTAATCAATGAGGCGAAAATAAGAAGGAGTACAGGATTTAACGTTGGCGCATTGATGAAAGAGGTTAAGGGTGCGGATATTTACCAGGCAGGAATTCAGGGAATTGGAGTGAATGCCAGAGGATTTATGTCTGCCTATAGCTACCGCTTCATGATGATGGGTGACGGTATGAATGCCATGCTCCCGGGTGCAGGATTATCCTCAGGGGGAATGTGGCCTGTAGCAAAGGAAGATTTGGAACGCGTAGAGGTGATTATGGGTCCAAGTTCTGCTTTATACGGTCCAAATGCACATAATGGAATGATGAATGTAATATCGAAACATCCCAGAAGGTATCCGGGTGGTTCGGTTGTTATTGGTGCGGGACAAAACAGTATCCTTTCAACTCGATTTCGTTATGCCGGTACTTCAGGTCCCTTGGCATATAAAGTGAACTTTGAAAGGATTGCTGGGACAGATTGGACAACAAATAAAGAATATTGGGCTGATCTGAATGGAAATAAAGCCATTGATAGCGGTGAAACCATCGTTGTGGGACATGAAGAAGACAGTAAAATCGAGGACCAGAGGTTGAATGCTGCAGTGTACTATGAGCTATCCAGTGATTTAGAACTTGCAGCAGGATATGGTCAGGGTAAACAGACGGGTTGGGGTACAACAAATCTTGGTGCAAATGTTCTCCAGAACTGGATTGTGAATAACACCTGGGCACAGGTTAGTCATCCCAGGATATTTGCCCGGTTTTATAAAACAACAAATACAGCGGGGAATACCCATTCAGTGCCCAATCGGTCTATCATGGAGCTCAGCGGAATGAGTCGGCAGGATGCCATAGATAAAATCAAATATACCGATGACTCTGGCCTTATTGGTGCAGAGGCTCAGGGGAATGTATCTCTGGGCTCAATGAATCTAATCGCTGGTTTTGATTACATGAAATTTGAGCCAATTAGCGGAAGATCTTACCTTGATGATAAAGGAACCGATCCCGTCACCGGCCAGGAAGAAGGCGAGGCTATAGTATTAACCCAAACCGGATTCTACGGACAAGCTCAAATAGACTTACCCGCAGCAATATCTTTAACGGGTGCGATACGATTTGATAACCATGATAATTATGGGAAAAATACGAGCCCCCGTTTTGGGTTAGTCTGGAAAGGACTCGGTTTTGGGAATATTCGTGTAACGTGGAATAGGGCATTTCAGGCTCCTGCGATTCTGCAGCAAATGCTCTACCTCCCCTATGGAACGGTAGGTCCCTTCGGATTGATATTAAGAGGAGGTGGACGAGGATTTACCTATGCTGATGGGACAAAGATTGATCCTTTGAAAGTCGAGACAAACGAAACCTTAGAATTTGGATTTAAGGGAACACCAGCAAAAGGGCTCTACTTGGATGTGAATTATTTCCAAAGTACATATAAGGATTTTATCAGTCCCTTGCAGTTCATTGCGGATCCGCTTGGGTTGGGATTAGCTGGGACACCGGGAACTCCGCTGATTATTACCCATATGGGCGATGTAGCATTGGATCCGGAGTATATCATGACCTATAAGAATTTTGGAGAGGTAAAAATATCCGGTTTTGATTTAGGTGTGAAGTATGCTTTAAGTAGCAATTTGGGTGTATTCATCAATTTTTCAAAAGCTGACTATTCAGACTTGAAGAGTAAGAAAGAAGATGAAGCCACTGCAGCACAATATGCGTCACTTCATATCAATTCGCCTGAAACAAAATGGGCGGCTGGTGTTGATCTGAAAAACTTAGGGTTACAGGGATTCGGTGTTTCGGTATCAGCACGTCATGTGGATGAATTCGATTTTATATCGGGTAGTCATAGAGCAACGGCCGAAGGAAAAGGAACCAGTATAACAGGAAATCCATACTTTCTGGATGAAGGTCCTTTGGGTGGTTATACTCTCATTGATCTTGCAATCAGTTATGAGTTATCCAAAAAACTCATGGTCAATCTTTCAGTAGATAATGTAACAGATACAGAAGCACGTCAAATGGTGGGATCACCTGCCACGAGAAGATTGGCTGTTGCTGAGGTACGGTACGCCTTTTAATAAAAAGTATAAAATATAATCATAGAACAAAAGGTCTCTGGGTAGAGGCCTTTTGTTTTATAAATTGTTTATGGTGAAATTATTGAGGAAATATTATGAAACCTCTTCTTTCGATTAATCCTGCTACAGGGGAAATAAATAATGAATATATCCAAATGTCCACAGATGAAATCAATAAATGTCTTAAAGATGTTGATTCTGCCTATGGCCAATGGAAAAACATTCCCTTTGACAAAAGAGAAACGTTCTTAAAAAAGGCAGCTGAATTTTTACGTAAAAATAAAAGTGAATATGGGCGATTGATGGCCCGGGAGATGGGAAAGCCAATTGTACAGGGAGAAGCTGAAATAGAAAAATGTGCTTGGGTTTGTGAATATTATGCTGAAAATGGACATTCATTTCTCAAATTAAAACCGGTTAAAACTGACGCTAAGAACAGTTATGTTGCATTCAAACCTTTAGGCGTTCTCTTGGCAGTTATGCCTTGGAATTTTCCATTTTGGCAAGTATTTAGGTTTGCAGTACCGGCTTTGATGGCTGGTAATGTAGTGATATTGAAACATGCTTCAAATGTTCAAGGATGTGCTTCCGCAATAGAATCGATTTTTATCAATGCCGGATTTCCGGAGAACGTGCTTCGCAATCTCGTTATAAGGTCTAACAGGGTAGAATCCATTATCGAAAATTCTATTATTAAAGCAGTTACCATTACAGGAAGTACTTTGGCAGGAAAGTCCGTAGCTAAAAAATCAGGTGAAATGTTAAAAAAAACTGTACTCGAACTGGGTGGGAGCGACCCGTACATTATATTAGAAGATTCAAATTTACCTCAAGCAGTTGGTGCATGTACCCAAGGTCGGTTGTTGAACACAGGGCAAAGCTGTATTGCCGCAAAACGATTTATCGTCATAGAAAAGATTTTAGAACAATTTATAAGATTAATGAAAAAATCCATGGGATCAAAATCAGTAGGTGATCCATTGAAATACGAGACGGAAATAGGCCCTATGGTTAGCATGTCAGCTAGAGATGACCTTCATCGTCAAGTAGAGAGAAGCGTGAAAATGGGTGCTAAATGTCTATTGGGTGGATATCTTCCTAAGGGACCAGGTGCATTTTATCCGGCAACTCTACTCAGCAATGTAAAACCTGGAATGCCTGCATTTGACGAAGAGTTATTTGGACCTGTCGGTGCCATCATTTCAGCCTCCAATGAAAATGAAGCGATTGATTTAGCCAATCAATCTTCATTTGGATTGGGAGCAGCAGTATTTACGCAAGACATGGAGCGAGGTCAGTGCATTGCTGAAAATGAACTGGAAGCGGGAACTGTATTTGTGAATGATTTTGTAAAATCAGACCCCAGATTACCTTTTGGGGGAGTAAAAGATTCGGGGTATGGACGAGAATTATCTTCATTTGGTATTTATGAATTTATAAATATTAAAACTATTTATATCAAATAGGAGATAAAACTTGTAGAAAATTGATTATTTGTATTGGTGATCTTCTGTAAATTGACCACCCGGTCATTATTAGAGATTCAATGGTTTCATCCACCAAAAAATTCAGACAACTTTCAAAAGAAAAACAGGCGCGAATAGTTAATGCGTCTATTTCTGAATTTGCTGAGAGACATTATGAAACAGCATCAATGAATAAGGTGGTGGAGCGGGCAGGCATTGCCAAGGGGTCGCTCTTTAATTATTTTAAAACAAAAAGCAGTCTTTACTACCATATTTATCATTTGGCTATGGAGGAAGTGAAATCCTATCTTCGGATGGTTCGGGATGAGACTGCAGAACTTCCGTTTGAAAAACGATTGGCAAAAATCGTTGACTCAGGTGTGATATTTATCACAGATCATCCTAGGTTGGCTCGAATCTATTTTCGTTTAATCTATTCAGCGGATTCTCCGGACAGGCAAAAGATAGTGTCCGAACTTCAGAAACTTTCTGACGATTATTTAGGTGAGATCATTCAAATAGCCCAGGAACGGGGAGAATTGAATCCTCAAATTGAAATGACCAAAGCTGTGTTTTATTTGGACGCTGTTCTCAATCGATTTTTAAAAGAGTATCACGAGTCCCTATCCAATGGGGTAACATTAAATCGTGAAGAATGGGTGAATAGTATTACAGAATTATTTTCAAAAGGATTCAAGTGATTGAGCAAAAAAATAAAGATTATCCATCTGTCAAGAAAATGAATGATGATCAACGCATTAGTATTGTAAAAGATATTTTTGCGTCGGTGACGGATAAGTATGATTTTTTAAACCGGTTTTTATCTGGACGTCGTGATGTGGCCTGGCGTAAGAGAACAGTAAAAGAAATGAATTTTTTCAACACGAATCGTTTTTTGGATATAGCCACAGGTACGGGAGATCTTGCATTGGATTGCGCTAAAACCAAAATGGATGTGAGTGTGACCGGTGTGGATTTCGTTCAGGCTATGGTGGATAAGGGGATTGAAAAAGTATCGAACCAGCATTTAGAAGATCGAGTGGAATTAAAGTGGGGCGATGCCACCCAACTTGAATTTGATGATAATACTTTTGATGTTACGGCTATTGCTTTTGGAATACGGAATATTCCAAATAAGGAAAAAGCATTATCTGAAATGAAACGCATTATTGTAGAAAATGGACAAGTGATGGTGTTAGAACTCACGACACCAGAGCCGGGATTTTGGCGAAGTTCATATAGCTTTTATTTGAATAGTGTTCTACCCAAATTAGCAAAAAGGTTCACTAAAAACCCTGCTGCGTATGAATATCTTGCTGATTCGATTATGAATTTCCCAACGCGAAAAGAATTCTTATCACTTATGGACTCAGTTGGGTTAAAAAATTGTAAATCAATTCCACTCACATTTGGTGTTTGTACACTTTATATAGGACAAAAATAATGGATAAATCAAAACAATTGGAAAAAATCAATGCATTGGGAAATCAAACAATGGCCGAATCTATTGGTATCGAAATTACAGATATTGGTACCAACTTTGTAAGTGGCAAAATGCCCGTGGATCATCGCACGGTACAGCCCTTTGGATTATTACATGGCGGTGCTTCAGCAGCCTTGGCGGAAACATTAGGAAGTATAGCCGGCGGCATGGTGGTGGGTGATAATCTAAAAACTGTTGTAGGGGTTGAAATAAATTGTAACCATTTAAGAAGTGCAGAAAATGGTTGGGTTCATGGGAAAGCCACACCCATAAAGATCGGACGTAAGATTCAGGTTTGGAATATTGAGATAAAAAATGATAATGGTGAATTGGTGACTGTAAGTCGGTTAACTTTGGCGGTAATTGATAAAAAGTAATATTGTGTTCATGTGGACACTTAAAGATTATGAAAACTGAATTAATGCATAAACAAATTTCGCTTAAAGATCTATGGTCTTCAAATATTGATAACAAGAGTGCCGTGGCGATATGGCGATGTCCGAATGAAGATAAAACATTTTTTCTTGCGGATCTTTCAGGATTGCCTACAAAAGGACGACTTGACCTTCAAAAGACAGAGTCGGGGTTTGCTGTAAGTCCATTCATGAATCCGGAAGGGAATGAAACACTTTTTTTAAAACCAGATATGTTTGCTTCTACAGATAAAAACGGTCATTGGGTAATTGAAAAAGATAATCAGATTGAGATGATAGATGAGACAAACGAACAACTCTATCATTTAAACAATCGACCTGATACGGAGATTTCAGGTGAAAAAACACACTTTATACTGATGGTGGAAAATGGGATAAAAGCAATTGAAGAAGGGGAATTTGATAAAGTGGTTTCTGCCCGAACATACGATGAACCTTTGCCAGACAATTTTGATATCATAGATCAATTCAATCGATTGGAAAAAGCATACCCAAACGCTTTTGTCAATTTAGTGTCTATTCCAAATTATGGAACATGGATGGGAGCCATGAATGAACTGTTAATTGAATTATCTCCAGATCATTTTCGAACAACGGCTGTTGCTGGTACTCAATCTTATCCTATAGACAAAGACTTATCCGAATCAGCGTGGAATCAGAAAGAGATTGAAGAACAGGCCATGGTAAGCCGCTATATCATTGAACAATTCAAAACAATTCGTCTTCGAGAATTTGTAGAAACGGGTCCGCGTTCTGTTCGAGCGGGGAATATGATCCATTTGAAAACTGAGTACACCGTTAATTTAAATGAAGTCCATTTCCCAGAATTGGGCACTGTGATGTTGAATTTACTACATCCAACATCGGCAGTTTGCGGAATGCCAAAATATTCGGCGTTACGATTCATTGCTGCCAATGAACATTTGAATCGAGAATTTTACAGCGGCTATCTTGGTCCGGTCAATATGGATGGAACCACGCGTCTCTATGTAAATCTTCGGTGCATGCAAATTCTTCGGACACGTGCTGTTCTGTATGCTGGAGCAGGTATTACTCATGATTCAATCCCGGAGAAAGAATGGGAAGAAACAGCACTGAAATGCCAGACTTTGTTGGATGTGATGAATAGAAATTTTAAACCCCAGGGACACCGAGACACCCCCAGGGACACCGAGACACAGGGAAAAAGAAAATACTAAAATAAAGGAATCTTTGTGAACTCAGTGGCTATAAAAAACACCCAGCATATTTATGAATTGATAAATCTCTGTGCTCAATATGGTGTGGAGAAAGCTGTCGTGTGTCCTGGTTCGCGATGTGCACCGCTTCTAATTGGATTTGGAAAACACTCTGATATTGAAACGATTTCAGTCACGGATGAGCGTTCTGCCGGATTTATTGGACTTGGATTAGCCGAAGCTACTAGAAAGCCTGTCGTATTGGTGTGTACATCCGGAACAGCTGCACAGAATTTTGCGCCAGCAGTTACGGAAGCCTATTATCAACAGGTTCCCCTTATCGTATTAACAGCTGATCGCCCTGAAGAGTGGATTGATCAATGGGATGGACAAACGATTCATCAGAAAGAAATGTATAAACCCCATATTGTTGATAGTATCACCTATACCAAAGACGATATTGAGTTAGCGACACATACATTTGAATATTTATATGATGATGGTGGTGGACCCATTCATTTAAATATTCCCATTGATGAACCATTTTACCCAGAGAATATGGTTGATGTTGTATTTAACACGGAGCCACAGAGAGCACAGAGAAAAATTAAATCTAAAATTGAAGACTCATTGTGGGGAGAAATTGAGTCTGTTTTATCATCATCGGAAAAAGTGATGATACTTGGGGGGCAATATGATAAATCCCCTTTACTATTGGATGAATTAAAATCATTAAATATTCCCATTGTTGGTGATGTGATTTCAAATTTGCATGGGGTGGATGGAGTGATTCAATCTGGCGATCTTATATTTAAAAATTTAATCGCCACAAAAGGCACAGAAGTCGCAAAAGAATTACAACCGGATTTGTTAGTGACCTTTGGGCGGTCTGTCATTTCTAAGAATCTGAAATTATTTTTGAGAGAACATAAACCAAAACATCATTGGCACATTGGATTGGGAATGGTGGGGGATCCGTTTCAGTCCTTAACGAAAATTGTGGAAGTGGAGCCTGTTGGGTTTTTTGAAAAATGGGTGGGTCAATTACCCACGAAATGCACGGAAAACACGAAAAGCAATACTAGTTATTTATCACAATTTGCACAAATGAAAAAGGATTGTAATAAAAACTTTAATTCAATATTGGATGAAAGTGAATTCAATTATATTTCTGCTGTTCGGGAAGTGATTGAGCAGCTGCCTGAAAATTCAGTTCTCCATCTGGGGAATAGCATGCCGGTGCGGATTGCCAATTTTATCGGAATCCATAATCCAACAATAGAAGTGTATAGCAATAGAGGGACGTCCGGAATTGATGGTGTTGTGAGTACTGCCGTTGGGCATGCGTTGGGTTCACCGGATCGAAAGCACACACTCATCATTGGCGACCTTTCATTTTTCTACGATCGAAATGGGCTATGGCTCAATCATGAATTCCCATCCAATTTACAGATTGTCATTTTGAATGACAGCGGCGGCGGTATATTTAATATGATCCCCGGGCCATCCAATCAAAATGGATTGACCGATTTATTCACCACACCCCATAACCGCACAGCGGAACTCACTGCCAAAGAATTCGGGTTGCACTATTGCTCTGCTGCATCCTTGGGAGAAATTGATGGATGGCAAGCAGGTATCTTGGAAATATTTACAGACATGGAAATAAATGTTCAAGTTTTTAAAAAACTTTAAGTGTTCGAGTGTTACAGTGTTCAAGAACTTTAACACGTTAAGACCTGAACACACCGCACTTTTAAAAAAGGAGTTAATATGAATTGGAAACAAAACTGGAAAACCATCAGAGAATATGATGATATCAAATTTGATTTCTTTGAAGGAATTGCCAAAATAAGTATTAATCGTCCAGAAAAACATAATGCATTTACACCAAGAACTGTAACAGAAATGATTGATGCTATGAATATTTGTCGGGACGACACCAACATTGAAGTAATCGTTTTTACAGGCGAAGGTGGCAAGGCTTTTTGCAGCGGCGGTGATCAAGGCGTTCGGGGTCATGGGGGGTATGTGGGCAAAGATGAAGTCCCACGTCTGAATGTGTTGGATTTACAAAGGCAAATTCGGTCTATCCCCAAAGCGGTCATTGCCGCAGTGGCAGGATGGTCCATTGGTGGCGGGCACGTTCTTCATGTGGTGTGTGATTTAACTATTGCTGCAGAGAATGCGCGATTTGGTCAAACGGGACCAAAGGTCGGGTCTTTTGATGGAGGGTTTGGTGCTTCTTATCTTGCCAGAAGTGTCGGACAGAAAAAAGCTCGTGAAATTTGGTTTCTTTGCGATCAGTATGATGCCCAACAAGCTTTAGATATGGGACTGGTAAATACAGTTGTTCCGATAGAAAAACTGGAGGACACTTTTATAGAATGGGCAAAAAAGATCCAGGAGAAATCGCCATTGGCCATCCGGATGCTGAAAGCGTCATTCAATGCAGAATTAGATGGACAAGCGGGGATCCAGGAGTTAGCTGGGAATTCCACGTTGCTTTATTATTTATCCGATGAAGCGAAGGAAGGGAAAAATGCCTTCATGGAAAAACGTAAACCAGATTTTTCTAAGTATCCTAAATTTCCTTGATTGCCAGAGAGCCACAGAGCGCACAGAGAAAAAATGATGATAGATAAAGATTTAATACCGATGAATTTAAATAGGGATGATATTTTCATTCTTACCGATCCTAAAAATAATACTCTGTGATCTCTGTGGCTTTAAGTAAATGGATTAACGCATTTAGACTACGGACTTTACCGTTAGCCTTTTCCTGTATCATCATGGGTAGTGGGTTGGCCATGGCCGATGGTGAATTCAATACGACTGTATTTGTATTGGCGTTGCTGACCACATTGTTTCTGCAAATCCTTTCGAACCTTGCCAATGATTATGGCGACTTCATGAAGGGTACGGATAACGAAAACCGAGTTGGCCCAGACAGAACCATGCAATCGGGACTCATCACAAAAAATGAAATGGTAAAGGCTATGTGGATAGTTTCTCTGTTATGTTCTGTGTTTGGTGTGTGGCTTATTTACGAAGGGACGATTGGGCTCGATTTGAAAAAGGCAGGACTCTTTGCCATCCTTGGCCTTACGGCAATGGGCGCTGCTGTGAAATACACTATGGGAAAGAATCCATATGGATATGCGGGGTTGGGGGATATATTTGTATTTCTATTTTTTGGATGGTTGGGTGTAATTGGATCCTACTTTTTACACACACATTCATTCGATACAATAATACTTCTTCCGGCATCAGCTATTGGGTTGTTCACCGCAGCCGTGCTCAATATCAACAATATGCGGGATCATGAAGCAGATGCCAAATCTGGGAAAAATACATTGGTTGTTCGAATCGGAATTACATGGGCAAAACGATACCATTTTTTACTCAATTTCATTGGAGTAATGTCTGTCGTTATTTTTACTGTCCCTGATATAAAATCAATTTGGTTTTTCTTGTTCGGATTTGTGTTGTTCATTAAACCTGCGAGGGAAATATTAAAGAATAAAGACCATGCATCGTTTGACCCTTATCTTAAGAAGCAAGCTATTGGGACATTCTTGTTTACGGTATTGTTTGTTATTTTTTTTAATTTTAGATAAACGGGAAATAAATGTTGTATTTAAATATTAGAAATATATAACATATTGTTAGAAATAAATAACATTTGGAGATATTATGAAATCAAGTAATAAAATAACAATGACATTAATTATCTTGTTAACGGGTTCATTCCTGATGGGGGTTATATTTTATTCCGGGATGGCAAAGATATCAATATCTGAATATTTTTTATTCGGAGTCATCATAATATTAGCCCTATTTGGGTTTTATTCTGCTTATAAACACTTTCAATTAGAGAAAAGTGGTATAAACCCTAATGATGAATTTCAAATAAGAGTATCCGAAAAAGCTGCATTTAAAGCATTTTTCGCGTCAATTTATCTCTGGATATTAATTTTAATTCTTTTTTCAGATAGCCGATTGGATTTTGAAATTATAATTGGTTTGGGTATGATGGGAATGTTTGTGATATTTATAGGATATTCAATGTATTACAAAAAGTTTGGAGTTGATCGTCCAATTGAAAAATAAAATAAAAGAACTACGCTCCAAAAAGAATTTGACTCAAATTGATTTAGCAAAATTGGTTGGAGTAAGGAGAGAAACAATTTTGTTTCTTGAGAAAAACAAATATAATCCATCTTTACAACTTGCAGTAAAAATATCTCGTGTTTTTGAAACTACCGTTGAAAATGTATTCCTATTTGAACCTGATGAAGACGATACCTAATTAATTATGTGCCTTATGTGCATCTTTGTGGTAATTAAATGAAAGCAAATTGGACTAAACGGACACTCCATTTTAAAGAGCCTGCTGGCACATCTCGCGGCATCATGGAGACTCGAGATGTTTGGTATATTACTTTATATCAAGATGGGAAAACGGGAATAGGAGAATGTGCCCCTTTACCCGGATTGAGTTTGGACGATTTTGATTTAATTGAATCCAAGCTCGGAGAAATTTGTAAGAACCCTGAAGTTTTTTTAAATGATTTATCTCAATTATCTGAATTTCCATCCATTCGATTTGGATTAGAATTGGCCTATTTGGATTTGGTAAATGGTGGTGGACAAAATTATTATGGCAGTTTCAACTCCATTAATATAAATGGATTAATCTGGATGGGCGATGCAGAATTCATGGTTCGACAAGTTGAAGAAAAATTATCAGAAGGATGGAAATGTATTAAATTAAAAATTGGTGCCATTGATTTTGATAAAGAATTGGACATCTTAAAATCTATAAGATCAAAATTCAAAAAAGATGAATTAGAATTGCGAGTGGATGCCAACGGCGCCTTCACCAAAAATGATGTCCATGAAAAATTAGAGCAACTTTCGAAATTAGATCTTCACTCAATAGAACAACCAATTCAACCCGGGCAATGGGACTTGCTTTCTGAGTTGTGTAAAAAATCGCCAATTTCAATCGCGTTAGACGAAGAATTAATTTCAGTCATTACCAAAGAGAATCGAATTGAAATGTTGGAAAAAGTAAACCCTCAATATATAGTATTGAAACCAAGTTTATTGGGAGGCTTTTCTGAATCTGAAAAATGGATTTCTTTGGCGAGAGAGCTGAATATTGGCTGGTGGATTACTTCTGCTTTGGAATCAAATATGGGTCTTAACGCCATCGCACAATGGACAGAAATAATGAGTCCAAATGGATTTCAAGGTTTGGGAACAGGACAACTATTCACAAACAACCTACCGTCTCCACTCAAGGTGAATCGGGGGCTTCTATCAACCGATAATTCACCCATATGGCATGATGTCAATCGATTCATCTCTGACTGGTATTCACCAAATGCTGAAATGACACTCCAAACATCCGGTTCAACGGGGGAGCCCAAATCTATACAAGTAAAAAAAGATTGGATGAAAAAATCAGCAAAACTCACGGGCAAAACATTTGGACTAAAAGAAGGCGATTCGGCTCTCCTTTGTATGCCTATAAAATATGTGGCGGGAAAAATGATGGTTGTCCGAGCTATGGAGTTAAGACTGGATTTAAAAGTGGTGGAGCCATCATCCAAACCATTGGAAGGAGTTGATGGCCCGATTGATTTTGCCGCCATGGTTCCATTTCAGTTGGAGAATAGTCTGAATGATTTGGGTAAAGTAAAAACACTCATAGTAGGTGGTGGGCATGTGAGTCCGTCTTTGGCGGGAAAACTTCAATCTATAAAAACGGAAGTGTATGAAACTTACGGCATGACAGAGACCTTAACTCATGTAGCCATAAAACCAATGAATGGTCAAAATAAATCAGATATATTTCAAGCGTTGGACGGTATAAATTTTAAGTTAAATGATCGGGATTGCTTGGTGGTTCACGCACCTGTGTTGAATCCAGAGCCGATTGTGACAAATGATTTGGTGGAATTGGTGAATGAAAAATCTTTCCGATGGTTGGGGCGGTTTGATAATGTAATTAATTCCGGTGGAATCAAGATTATCCCGGAAGTGGTGGAAGCCAAGCTGAATGAAGTGATTTCAAATCGGCGGTTTATTATTGCAGGTGTTTCTGATGAATCCTTAGGACAAAAAGTTGTTTTAGTCGTGGAAGGAGATGAGAAGAAAATTTCGTTAGATTGCTTAGATAATTTTGAGAAGCCGAAAAAAATTTATTTTATTTTAAAATTTGCCGAAACGAAGTCAGGGAAAATCGAACGTAATAAATTGATTCAATCCATAGTAGTATAAATTTCTGTTTTCTTTTTCAGGTGCAGGCACTTGTGTAAATTCTCTTTTCACATTAACCAAATTTCAAATCCATTTATGAAATTCCTTAAAAATATTATTATTACAATCGTTTTCACCCTTGCGGCTATTTTTATTATCGAATCTATATTAAAATCTGAAACTCCTCCATTACCGATTCGTAAAAAAATGGAAATTGGTGAGGGAGGTCCCGGTTCGCGTCGGGGATTTGATTGGCTTCGCCTTCACAATCCTCAAACGAAGAAAATTCCTGCTGAAATACGGAGACGAGAATTTGATTATGCAAAAACCCTTCCCACAAGAAAATCACTTCCACCAAAACGTTTGAAATCCTCCCTTGCGTCTGGAGCGTCTCTCACCTGGAAAAACAGGGGACCCTACTCTGTGGGAGGAAGAACTCGGGCGCTGGTATTAGACAGCAAGGATGAAAACCTAATGTTTGCTGGCGGTGTTTCTGGTGGAATATGGAGAACTGAGGATGGAGGGAACTCCTGGGCTAAAATGACGAAATCTCATCAGTTGCACAGCGTTACAGCCATAGTTCAAGACAAACGGACAGGCTATGAACAGGTTTGGTATGCCGGGACCGGGGAAGCAAGAGGTAATTCTGCGGGTTCTCGAGGGGCACCCTACCGTGGTGACGGTATTTATAAATCTAATGATAATGGTTTCAACTGGGAATTGCTTCCTGCAACCACAACAGGAAATCCACATAAATTTGATCACGCTTTTAATTACACATGGCGGATAATTGTCCATCCAAATTCAGGACATGTCTATTCGGCAAATTATGGCTCCATTCATAAAAGTGAGAATGGTGGAGAAACTTGGAGAAGGGTATTAGGTAATGCCTCATCAAATTTTACAGATTTAGCTGTTTCTAAAAAAGGAACAGTTTATGCCGCATTGAATTCTAACGAAAATCCGTTTGGTATTTTTAGATCACAAAACAGCGATGATTGGGTGAATATCACACCACCGGGATTTCCTGCAGAATATGATCGGATAGTCCTTGATGCGGCACCGTCTAATGACTCTATTCTATTTGTTGTTGGCAATAATGAGGATGAACATTTTCTCTGGCGATATCATTATCTAACCGGAGATGGCTCAGGCAATGGTGGAGAATGGGAGGACAGGTCAGAACATATTATTTCTAAGTTTAACTCTCAGAATGGGTATGATTTATTAATTAGAATTTCTCCGGCGGACGAAAACCTTGTTTTTCTCGGAGGTACAAATCTGTATTTTTCAACGAACGGCTTTAAAGACAATTTTGAGAGATGGATAATTGGTGGATATGGACATGATGATCACCATCCCGACCAACATGAGGTTGCATTCTTGAATTCTGATCCCTACAAAATCATTTCTGCAAGTGATGGGGGTGTCCATTATCTTCCTGTGTTAGATGGAGATAACCCCGTGTGGACATCCTTAAATAATGGTTATGTAACCACCCAGTTTTATACGGTGTCCATCGATCCTTCCGGGGAAGTACCAGACCTGGTCATTGGGGGTACCCAAGATAATGGGACTTGGATTTCGACGGATCCCGATGAAGCATCGACATGGCATCATGTCTTAGGGGGTGACGGAGCATATTGTTCAGTCATACAAAAGGGTAGGGCTTTTATTTTGTCTTCTCAAAATGGGTATATGGTGATTAAGGATTTTAATAATCCTTTTGAGTGGAATTATGGCAGTGGTCCATATAATCAATATTCTTGGGCCTATCTTCGTCCCGATGGCCTAGAAGATGATGACTTTATGTTTATTAACCCCTTTCTTTCTGATCCTTCAGATGAAAAAATTCTATATTTAGCCGGCGGAGAAAAAGTTTGGAGAAATAATAATGTGATACTCAATAATGAAAATTATGAGAAAAAGGACGGACAGAGCGGATACAGGAGTAAAAATTGGGAAGAATTAAGAACAAAAGCATCGGGGAGTATTTCTGCCTTTGGTTGTTCTCAAACCAATCCCAGACACCGGCTTTATTATGGTACATCGTCCGGAGCGATCTATCGATTAGACGATGCTCATACCTCTATAGAATCAAAATATATTCGAAAAAGTAATCTACCCGGCGGTTTTATCAGCAGTATTTCTGTTAACCCTAATGATGGCAATAAGGTTATTATCAGTTTTTCCAATTATGAAATCCCCAGCATTTTTTATTCAGATAATGGAGGCGAATCCTGGGTGGATGTTGGTGGAAATCTGGAAGAAATGTCTTCCGGATATGGGGCAGGTCCATCGATACGGAGTGTGCTTATATTTCCTTTGAAAGATGGATATCGATACTTTGCTGCAACGAGTACAGGACTTTATTCAACATCCGAATTGAATGGATGGAACACAGAATGGGTGCTGGAAGGGGAGGATATTTTAGGTAATATTGTCGTGGATATGATAAAAGGAAGACCTGTGGATGGCGTTTTAGCTGCCGCAACCCATGGAAATGGAATTTTTAGTGCTGCATTCAGTGAAGATGTTTTGGCCACAGCAAAAGATGTCGGGTTTCTACCGGAGACAATTTCTCTGGGGCAAAATTTCCCCAATCCATTTAATCCCACAACCATTATCCCTTTTCACTTAAAAGAAAAGGGGATAATCTTTCTCACGATTTATGATATAAGGGGTAGAGTGGTCAAGCCCTTGGTAAATGGGATTCGTGATAAGGGGTACCATCAAATAAAATGGGATGGTAAAAATGTATTAGGAGAGAAAGTATCTTCCGGTGTTTATTTATATACTTTAAAGGTGGGGGATTTTTCTGTTACTAAGCAAATGCAATTTTTAAAATGAATTATATCAGATAAAAATCCTCCAGTGAGTGCTTTTTCGTAATAGTGAACAGATAACTTGTAAATCTCATTCTATTGTTTATATAAATCTGTAGTTTTTGGATAGAATTCTGTATATAAAAAAGTATTGGTTTTGATTTTATAAATGTTGAAAGTTTAAGGTTAAAATTATGGTAAAAACTTTCATTTCACTTGGATTATCGGTTCTTGTTTTTTCAGGGAACCTGCATGTTTATCTACATAACCATATTCCTACAAATGGTTACAGTCTATGCAAGGTTGGCTGCGATGATGAAAACCACCGCAATTCATTCCACAAATGTGAAAAGTGGCTGAACAAAAATAGTAAACTGACTAATCCAAATTGTGGGAATTTAATATATGAACAATATTCAATATTGTTCATACGTTTTAGTGAAAGTATTAAAAATACTATTACCCATTATAGCCTATACAGTCGTCCTCCCCCAAAACTCATTTAATTATAAACCCTATTACAATGACACTACCATGTTGTTAGTGTTACATTTTTATAACTCTTTTTAAAGGAGCATTTTATGCAACCTCTATTATTACGTGTCATAAAGTCACAATCAATATTATTGTTAACAGGAATGATGTTTTTCGCAACAGGCTGTGAAGACAAGAAAAATAACCCCGACGAAGAACATACCGATGCAGATGGTTTCGTTCTTGAGAATGAAAGTGGGACACAAGTTTATAAAGAATTTGAAGGTGCCACGGAAGGTTCAGTCACCTTGGGTATTGGCGACACTCTAGAACTTTCTGTCCATTTTCTTGATCATGAGGGCAATGAAATTGAACATGAAGAAGGTGAAGAAGAACATGATGATGGGATAGCCGTTTCTGGTTTCGATTCAAATATTGCAATTGTTGAAGCCGAAGAGCATGAAGAAGGTGAAGAAGTACACCATGAATCGGCCGTCCATGTCATTGGTGTCAGTGCCGGTTCGACCAGTTTCAAGTTGGAGTTAATGCATGAGGGGCATGCCGATTATACTTCAACCAATAATATACCGGTGACTGTCAATTAACAAATACACTACACTACTGTGCTTCCTGGGATTGTTATGGTCCCAGGAAGCAACTATTTCAGGTATTGTCATAAATGAAAATGACCAAACACCAATTCATGGTGCTAATATTTATATTGAAAAACTCGGTGTGGGTACATCGTCTCAGGTCGATGGTCGTTTTGTTCTTGAACATTTGCCCTATGATAAGGTCTCATTGACGATATCTATGATCGGATTCAAAGATGTAAATAGTTCATTTGAATTGGATAGTGATATTTATGATTTAGGAACGGTATTGATGGCCCGAGATACGATCACAATTAAAGAAATAATCGTTGACGCCCATCATGAACTTCAGCCTAAAAGTTATTCATCAAATGTTTATGTTACGGGAAGTCAATACCATAGCAACCTAAAGTCATCCTTGGCCTTGACCATGGAAGAAGAAACGGGATTGGCTGTTCGATCTATGGGCCAGGGAACAACACAGCCTGTTTTAAGAGGATATTCAGGCGATAGGTTTTTACTCACAGAAGATGGTATAACGGCCGGGGACCTTTCCAATACTTCTATCGACCATACCGTAAGTATGGATATGGCTTCATTCAATAATGTGAGGATCATTCGCGGACCGGAGGCCTTACTTTATGGTTCCAACACTATTGGAGGCGTCATTGATGTGAGCAGACAATTTGATGCAGAATCCAGATTTAAAAAACCCAGTTTACAGACAGTTATAGGAACAGAATCAGTTAATGAGAGTTTATTTGGCAATATAGTTTACTACCTGCCGCTTAATTATAAACACCAATTGAGATTTTCGTTCTTACACCGAAACGCAGGCGATCAATCCTCTCCAATTGGAGCGCTGGCAAATACTGCCCTCTCTAACCATGAAGTAACCGGCAGTTATACGTATTTTGGGAAAGATTATCGTGCAACTTTTTCCTACGAACAAATCGCCATGGATTACGGTATTCCAGGAAGCCCTGAAGGGCATATCGATGGAGTGGATATTGGAATGAACAAAAATACCCAAAAGTTTCATGTCCATAAGGATATATCGTTTTTGGGTTTTCAGACATTAGATATTGATCAGCGCTTCATTAGCTATGGTCATGTAGAAAAAGAAAAAGGGAGTTCTTACCCTTCCGTAATATTGGATCAACAGATCTTTTCATTGCAAAATATTTTTAGAGGACCATACCTGCATGTTGGATCATTATTTCAATATCGTAATTTTCAAGCAGGAGGATTCTACTGGACACCTGATACAAAAGAATTAAACACGGCCGTATTTGGTTTGCTTGAAAGGGAAATAAACGATTTTACCTTACAAGTTTCATCAAGGACTGAATACCTCTCTGTTATTCCTGACGTCCAACATAGGTTATCCAATATAGATACAACCAAGGTCGTGCAGCGCAACTTTGCTATTTTTTCAGCGGGAATAGGTGTTTTCCGAAACTGGCAGAATTTGAAATTTACTTTTGGTACTTTGCTCACCGGACGGACACCAGGTATTGAGGATCTTTATTCAGACGGCCCCCACCTTGGTACCTACGCCTATGAAATTGGTCAACCTGATCTGGCTCTGGAGAGAACAATTGGTATTGAGGCATCTTTAGAGCATCATACGGATAAAAGTGAAATCAGGATGACTGGCTATCAAAACTTTAGCCCTAATTTTCATATTAGTACAAAAATGGGAGACGGGTATGAGCCTGGGGCAGATTGGATAGAGTGGGGCAGCGGCTCAAGCGGCTGGCTCTATAAATATCAAATGGAGGGGTTAAGAGCATTGATATTTGGTTTTGAATCAGAGTTTCAGTATACACTAACAAAAACGATCAATTTTTTTGGTAGTATTTCAGCGATCAGAGGTGAAAATCTGTCGGACAATACTTCCCTGGCGTATATGCCGCCGGATAAATATCTCTTTTCAACAGAATTAGATTTAAATCCCGTGTCTGCTACATTAACATTAAAAAAAGTTTTACCTCAAAGAAGATTAGGTGAATTTGAGACAAAAACTGATGGATATTTTCTTGTTGATGTAAATGGGACTTACAGTATTCATTCCTCAAAGGTTATACATAAAATTATTTTTCGAGTAGATAATATTTTTGATGAAGAATATTATAACCATCTCTCTAGGATTAAGTTGATTATGCCGGAAAAAGGAAGAAGTTTAGGTATTCAATATAGAATGGTGTTCTAAAGAACAAAGCTGACCTGCAAATCCATTGATCGATAGTACAGGAGGGTTAACATATTTACCCGTCACAAGCGGTTTACTCAACTGGTCATAACCCTTATTTTAATTGGTTGATAATGAGTTATAATGAATAACTTCTTCGTTTATTACTTAAAAGTTTTTGAAGGAAACAAAATTAAATGAACCCCATTAAACCAGAATCTTCTTCGGAATATTATCAGAAAGTTGGTTTAAAATATCAATTATATAATTCCTTATTTTTAACTCTGCCAATTGGCGGAATCAAGGATATTGGAATTCTTGTGCCAATATTGATAGAGTCTTGTCGTAAAAATTTATTGGAAGGAAAATCACCAAAAGGTATTGTTGAGAATTTTTTTGAATTACATTTTGGTGAACAAGAAGAAGAAGAGTATTTTAATTTTTTATTTCGAGTCATTCAATTTATTGAAAGACAGGTAGTCTTAATAGATGCCATCGAAGATGCAACATTTCCCGATTTAAATAATATGGAAGGGTCAGGATCAATAACTGATTTATTAACGAAAGTCAGCCGAGAAAAAAAACAAAAAGAATTATTAGAAAAATTCAGTGACTTTTCAATTCGTTCGGTGTTGACAGCGCACCCCACCCAGTTTTATCCGGGACGGGTTTTAGCTATTATAACAGATTTAGCAAAAGCTATAGAACAGAATGATATTGATTTAATTAATTCATATTTGATGCAATTGGGGATGACTCCTTTTTTCAACAAAGAGAAACCAACTCCCTATGATGAGGCTGTGAATATAATGTGGTATTTGGAAAATATTTTTTATCATAGCGTAGGGAATATCATTATTTCATTGAGAAAGAAGCTGCATTTAAAACCAGGTGAATTACAATTTATCAGACTGGGGTTTTGGCCCGGAGGAGACAGGGATGGTAATCCTTTTGTGAATTCGAAAATTACATTAGATGTAGCTCGAAGATTAAAGGAAACTATATTAAAATGCTACTATTCAGAAATTCGACTTATTAGAAGGCGATTATCCTTCAGAGGTGTCTATGAAAGATTCTTAGACATAGAACAAAATCTCTTAACGTGTATTAGAAAATACAAATATTGGGATTTTGAAACCTTTCGAGAAGAAATACAATCAATATTAACAGAATTAAATGAAAATCATAATGGTGTTTATAAAGAATTAGTAGAAGATTTTTTGGATAGAATGAACGTATTCGGATTTTATTTTGCTTCACTTGATTACAGACAAGACAGGGAAATAATTGAAAATACTTTAGAGCATATTTTAACGACAAACACCGAATTAAGTCATATTTCTGCAAATACGTTATTTTCTGGAAAAGCAACATGTAAAATCTCTCAATCGACAGATGAATCTATATCAGATACTTTAAATACATTTATAACGATGAAAGAAATTCAAGCAGTAAATGGAGAAAAAGGGTGTAACAGATATATTATTTCAAACTGTAGAAGTGATAAAGATATTGCAAACGCATTTTATATCGCAAAACAGACTGCTTATCAGAATGAGAAAATCCCAATTGATTTTATTCCTCTATTTGAATCTATCGATGATTTCGAAAATGCAGAAAAAATTATGTCTAAATTATTTTCTAATCATGATTATAAGAATCATTTAGCTTCTAGAGGGAATAAACAAACAGTCATGCTTGGTTTTTCTGATGGCACAAAAGATGGTGGATATATGTGTGCCAATTGGAATATTTTTAAAGTGCGGGAAGTTCTTTCAACTTTATCCGAGAAAACTGGAATCAAAATTGTGTTTTTTGATGGCCGAGGTGGACCTCCTGCAAGAGGGGGAGGGAATACCCACAAATATTATGTTTCGCTAGGTTCAAAAATTGCTTCATCAGAAATCCAACTCACAATTCAGGGTCAGACCATATCCAGTAAATTTGGCACAAAGGAATCCGCAAGATTTAATTTAGAACAACTTATTACTGCAGGATTGGATAACATGATTTTTGACGATGATTATAAAAAATTGAACGATGAAGAATATAAGTTGTTAGATGAAATAAGTTCATTGTCTTACAAAGCCTATGATGAATTAAAAAACCATTCATTGTTTACTTCCTTTCTTATTGAAATGACTCCATTAAAATATTACAACCGCACAAATATTGGTTCCCGCCCAGATAAAAGAAATACATCAGAAAAAATAGAACTTAATCAATTGCGGGCGATACCATTTGTAGGCGCATGGTCTCAAATCAAGCAAAATATTCCGGGATTCTATGGATTGGGAACAGCTTTAAAAAAAATGGAGGAAAATGGGAAAATAAAAATTGTTGCCCAATTATATTTAAAATCACAGTTTTTTAGATCTATCATCGAAAATTCAATGCAAAGTATGTGTAAAACTTTTTTCCCTTTAACTCAATATATGAAAAATGATTCTATTTATGGTGAATTTTGGTCATTATTAAAGCATGAGTATGATTTAACAGAACGACTAATATTACAAGTTTCAGGACAAAAAGTGTTGTTGGAAAAAAACCAAAATATTAAAGAATCTATCGCACTCAGAGAAGAGACAGTATTGCCGTTATTGGTTATTCAACAATATGCTCTGATGAGAATAAGAGAAAAAGGGTTAACAAAAAACCAAAAAGAAACACTGGAAAAAATCATCATTCGTTCTTTATTTGGTAATATTAATGCATCAAGAAATTCAGCTTAAAGTAACATATTATTATTATAAACTTACTCTCCACTGACCTTGGCCACAAAAGTCGCCCCAATGTTGAAGTTCGAGCTTGCAAAAGAAATGCAAGCAGACTTGACTTGCTCCCCGAAAGTTAGACCGGTAACAATGCGAGTTTTCTCATTAAGCTCACACAACCGGAAAGGGAGATAAAATGCGTCAAAGCAGGTTTAAAGAAGAACAGATAGTCGCCATTCTACATCAGGCAGAGAATGGCATATCCACGGGTGAACTGACCCGTAAACTGGGTATCAGTGAAGCCACGTTTTACCGCTGGAAGAAGAAATACAGTGGAATGGGTACAGGTGAGATTCGCCGCCTGAAACAGCTGGAACAGGAAAACCGCAGGCTTAAATCGCTCGTAGTGGATCTCAGTCTTGATAAGGCCATGTTACAGGATGTTTTGCGAAAAAAGCCCTGCATAAATGCAGAGCTTTTTATTTTGCGGGGTGGACGTTATACTCAAAGAACCCTTTTTGCAGTACAGATAAACCTTTAAGTAGGAACAGCGTGAATTTCATAATCTACTTTCAGCGTCTCTCGTAATACGTTAATAATATGAGTTAGATTATTCATGGAAGGGTTCCCATTGACCGTCAACATTCTATGAAGGCTTTTGCTGTTTTTCTGTGTTTTGTCAGAAAGTTTTTCAAATCCAATCGTTGCATTGACTAAATCTCTTAAAACAAGGCGTGCAGTTTCAGGTTCGTCATTTAGGATAAGTGAAATGGCTTCATCTAATAGATGTTGTGCAAAATCGGAATCCTGATTGATTCTGTCCTGAATTGTATCTTTATGATCTTTTGTAAAGTTTGCCATAATTAATCCTTACTATTTTTATGTTGTTTGTATTCTTGATGTAATTTAATAGCCTGTTCAATATCTTTCACTTGGCTCTTCTTCGTACCACCGCCAAACAGAATAATTAGCTTATTTCCATCTTTCGCCAAATAAATCCTGTAACCGGGACCCCAATTAATTTTGTATTCCCCGATTCCTTGAAACCATTTAACGTTTGATAGATTACCAGTTTCCATTCGCGATAGTGCAACAGCAACTTTTGCTGCTGCATGAGAATTCAGTTTATTAAACCATTTACTAAAAGGACTGGTACTATTTTCAGTAATATATTCTCTAATTACCATAGGGGGAAGGTAACATAAAAGTTACTATACACTCAATTGAATTATTGTATTTTTAATGATAAAATAAAGACACTCAGTGAACCAGGGTTCACTGAGTGTTACATCGGGAGACGATGGCGGGACCGACGGGACTTGAACCCGCGACCTCCGGCTTGACAGGCCGGCGTTCTAACCATCTGAACTACGATCCCAATTTTTAATTAACTTACTTTTAACAAAGCAGATTCAAGTCTTAGGGATTTCATCCGCAAAATTTTCAACATGTCAGGACGATCCCTATCCGCTGTACCGGGTAACCAACTGTCTGTCCTACAGAATTACGTTATGATCGGAAGTAGGCAGGCAATCCCTAATGTAAAATATCTATTTCTTTTTTCTGTAAATCAATGCTGCAGGAATCACAACCACATAACCCAAAAAAAGTAATATAGGAGCCAGGGTTAAGCTTTTAAAGCTATTCACCGTTCCGGAAGCCATGACGGTATACCCCACTGCTAAAAGAATTACGCCAATAACAAAAAGGATGTAATTCACTTTTCCAAAGGCCCATCCTTCAAATAAATGGATACTTTCCTTATCGTTTTTATGGCTCATAGCGGCGGCAAAATTACGGAATGATGGATCCCATACCAACCATTTTTATGCTTTATATAATAAGGACGACTTCTAATAGGCTTTCTAAAATGACTTGCTATAAGATTTGACTCATGGGGGAACAGATTCTTAACTTCGCCCCCCGTATATGAAGGATGAACGTCATTTTCACCCTGATCGTAATTTTATAGGCGCCTCCGCAGCATTCGTCTTGGGACTTTTGCTGGCGTTTTACGCTCTTATATTGTTATGGCCACAGGGTAACCCTTACGATAGTGTGAAATTCAGCATTCCGAAAGGGGCATCATTAAATGAAGTTAGTGCGGCGCTTTTTGATAAAAATATCATCCGGAATAAAAGGCTTTTTATCTTGGCCGTTAAAACTTTAGGCTATGAAAAAGATTTGCCGGCAGGGCGGTTTTACATAAAAGGTGCCCAATCTAATTTTGATATTATCGACCAATTGGTCCATGGGATGGCTGTCCAAAAGAAGATATCCATATTGGAGGGATGGACGATTGCTGATATTGCCAAAGAATTGGAAAAAAAACTGGAAATATCCAGAGAAGAATTCATTGATGTAACTCAAAGTCGAATGCTGTTATGGAAATGGGGAATTGACGGAGATTCCTTCGAGGGGTATTTATTTCCGGAAACCTACCGGTTTATGGAGGATGAAACTCCGATGCAGATTCTGAATAGACTTGTCAGGGAATATCAATCCAATATGACCGATGACATGAGGGAGCGAATGGATGAACTGGGAATGACCGAAAGAGAAATCATAACACTGGCTTCAATCATAGAGGGTGAGGCGATTTATAATAAAGAAAGACCGATTATTTCCGGTGTCTATCATAATCGCCTGAAAAGTGGGATGAAACTTCAAGCTGATCCCACTATCCAATACATAATTGAGGGTGGTCCAAGGCGGCTGCTGAACAAAGATTTAAAAATTGATTCGCCTTATAATACATATACGAATTATGGATTGCCTCCTGGGCCGATTAATAATCCCGGAAAAGAGTCAATCCTGGCCGCATTGTACCCGGCGGAGACAGCTTATGTCTATTTTGTTGCCAGAGGAGATGGGTATCATACCTTTTCGAAAACACGGGAAGAACATGACAAAGCCAAGAAGGAATTCCAGCGTATTCGACGAAAAGCAAGAAGAGAAAAAGCAAAAAGTAATTCAAATTAAATTAAGAGAATATGAGTAAACAAAGTTTAAATAAAGTCCAGAAAGCTGCAGTAGAGTCTGTGGGGAAGCCCGTTCTTATATTCGCCGGGGCCGGAAGCGGGAAAACCCGTGTTCTTACGCAAAAGATTGCCTATCTCATTAAAAAGGACCATGTTAAAGCTGAAAATATTTTAGCCGTAACCTTTACCAATAAGGCAGCCACGGAAATGAAAGCGCGAGTAGAAAAGCTGCTGAAAAAGAAAAGCACCTCGATTCAGATCGGAACCTTTCATTCCATTTGTGCCCGTGTTTTAAGAAAAGAAATTCATCATTTGGGCTACACACGGGATTTTGCTATTTACGATGTGCAAGACCAAACCTCCCTTTTAAAAGTCATTATGGAAAGGAAAGATATCCCCAAAAACTATCTTACCCCTAAAACGGTTAAAAATGAAATAAGCTATTTCAAAAACAAATTGATCTCTTCTGAAGATGCCTATAAAAAAGCAAGGACCGTCATTGCCCGGACCATTGCTGAGTTATATGCCGATTACCAAAATGAACTGAAAAAGAATAATGCTGTAGACTTTGATGATCTGCTTCTTTTACCTTTGGATTTATTTGAAAAAAAACAGGAAATATTGGAAAAGTACCAAAATTTATGGCAATATATTTTGGTGGATGAATATCAGGATACAAATAAACCTCAATTTCTTTTGGTAAGCAAATTAGCAGCTAAACATCGTCAGATTTGCGTGGTAGGAGATGATGACCAGTCCATTTATGGTTGGCGAGGGGCAGATATTCGAAATATTCTCGATTTTGAAAAAATATTCGGTGATTGTGAAATATTTAAGCTGGAAAAGAATTACCGATCCAGCCGGTATATTCTGTCTGCAGCTTCAGAAGTGGTTAAAAATAATCAGGATAGAACTGAAAAAGAACTTCAATCGGTTAAAGCCACTGGGGAAAGGTTAAGCCTCATAGAAACCAATGATGAAATGGAAGAAGCGGATGCCATAGTCAGTGCCCTGGAAAAGGAGATTAAGCTTCACAAAAGGCCATTTAGTCATTTTGCGATTCTCTATCGAACCAATGCTCAGTCCCGGGCTTTGGAAGACAGTTTTCGCCGGTCGGGGATTCCTTACAATATTGTTGGGGGAATTCGATTCTATGAACGAAAAGAAATAAAAGATATTTTATCCTATCTCAAATTGATTGTCAACCCTAAAGATACAATTTCTCTCAGGCGCGTTATTAATTTTCCTCCAAGAGGGATTGGTATGAAAACAGTGGATAAATGTGTTAAGCAAGCCGAAGCTGATAAAAAAGAAATGCTGGAAATTCTAAATGTCCCTGAGGTCATGGACATTCGAGGGAAACAAGCAGATTCTTTAAAAGGGTTTTATGAGACTATCATAAAGTATAACCAACTTATTCCTAAACTCAGCGCCGGTGAACTGATGAGAACTCTTGTAGAAGAAACCGGTATCGTGAAACATTATAAAGAAAGTTCGACTCCGGATGACCGGGAAAGATTAGAAAATGTTCATGAATTCTTGAATAGTGTTGACGAATTTATGACCCGAACCCCGGACGGAGACCTCAGTCAATTCCTAGAAGAAGTATCCTTATTGACGGATATTGATCAATGGAATGATGAATCAAACCGGGTGACTCTCATGACGCTTCACTCTTCGAAAGGGTTGGAATTTCCAGTGGTTTTTATCGCCGGGCTGGAGGATGGATTATTTCCTCTTTATAGCACCTTAGAAGACCAGGCGAAACTAGAGGAAGAACGACGGCTATTTTATGTGGGATTAACCCGAGCCATGAATAAAGTCTATTTGTTATATGCAAATCACAGGAGAAGACTTGGCGCCGAAGATCTTTATGGCATGGTGTCTCGATTTATTCATGAAGTGCCGGAAGATAATCTGGAAAAAGTCTCCTTTAGTTCTGCTATGACTAAAAAAGTGGTCAAGTCCAGAGCCGGAACAACCAAAATTAAGGTCAGCCGGACCGTAACAACTTTCGACGATTTTAAAGTCGGTGATTACGTCGAACATGCTATATTTGGTGTTGGAAAAATCATGGCCTTAAGCGGACAGGGGGAAAACCAACGTGTCGGCGTCGTTTTTAAAGATGGATTAAAGAAGAAACTGATCGTTAAATTCGCGAATCTGAAAAAAGTCGCTGCTCCACCAGTTTAATTTCAAGAATTCTCTCCATATTTTTCTTTTATATCATTAGAATATCCTTTAATTTCTTTGAGACTCATTCTCAATAAGTGGTATCTTTATGGATAAAGGAATTGAATTAAAACAAATTCTCAAAAATGAGGGGCTCCGGTATACCCAGCAGAGGCAGGCAATTTGGGATGAAATTCGCATGACAAATGATCACCGGGATGCAGAAGAAATATACCTTGCGCTAAGGCAGGAAGGATTAAATGTTTCCAGGGCCACGGTGTATAGGACCATTGATGTATTGGTTAAAAACAAAATGGTTCGAAAATTGGATATTGGAAACGGTCCTTCTCAGTACGAGAATAAAATGAATGAATCTCATCATGACCACATTATCTGCATTGAATGTGGTAAAATTGAAGAGTTTTTAAATCATGAAATTGAAACACTTCAGGACAAGGTAGCGGCCTCAAAAGGGTTTAAACTGGTTCGCCACATCCATCAATTGTACGGTCAGTGTTCGGAGTGCGGATAGGAATGGCTCTGGGGGAGCTCCAACCGGGACAAATGGCCAGAATTATCGGGTTTTCAGGGACTCTTGACTTGCAGTCCAGATTAGTGGAAATGGGTTTGCTGAATGGAACACCGGTCCGACTCATCAAAAAAGCACCATTTAATGGTCCGATAGAAATAAAAGTCCGGGGATATTATGTCTCTATCCGAATGAAGGATGCCATGCATATCCTCATAGAAAAATGAACCACTCTCAACTATCCGCTCCCTCAACGGAAGTTGTGTATACTGAACAACCACCGTCTTTGGCTGCCCTTGTAGGGAATCCCAATTCAGGGAAGACCGCCATTTTTAATCTTCTGACAGGATTAAACCAAAAAGTATCCAATTACCCAGGGATTACTGTTGAGAAAAAAATAGGTTGGATTAAAGGAATAGACCGTGAACAGTATCAATTATTGGATCTCCCGGGTACGTACAGCATTACACCGGAATCTTTTGATGAACGAATCGTAGCAGAACAGGTTGTACAATGGGTTCATGGAAAAGACACTCCGTCCGTGATTATTTCTGTGGTGGATGCCTCAAACCTGAGCCGAAACCTCTACTTAACAACTCAACTGCTGGATTTAGGCCTCCCGGTTATCGTAGCCTTAAACATGATGGATAGGATTGAAGGAAAAAATCTGAAAATAGATTCCCAGTCTCTCAAAGAAAAGTTAGGTGCTGCAGACGTTATCCCTCTCTCCGCAAAGGAAGGGTGGGGGTTGAAAGAATTAAAGACGGCTGTCAAGGAAAACATGGGCAAAAAAATAAATTCATCAGAATTCCCTCTAAAACGGGAAAAGAGAATTATTGAATCACTTTTGCCTATTGAATCGTTTTTTTCTCATGAACTGGGATATGCCCCTCGGTTGGCTAAGGCTCAGGCACTACGGCTGGTTACCCGTCCATCCGCTTTGGAGCCGTACCAGGATCATGGTCAATCCCCTCTCTCTCAGAGTCAAGTTGAAGCCCTTAAAAATCTTCGGGAAAAAAGTTTAAAGCGTTTAGACACAGTATCCATTCCCCACCGAACTTTAGAAGCAACGTTGAGATATGAATGGATTGATCATATTTTAAAAGGGATTCAGTTTTCGGACGAAGTTATATCCGAATCGCCTTCAAGAAGTGAAAATGCAGATAGGGTGCTGACGCACCGGGTAGGCGGACCCCTGATTTTTGTAGCAGTACTCTATTTTATTTTTCAATCTATTTTTACTTGGGCGGCTTCGCCCATGGAGTGGATTGACAGCGGCGTCTCTTGGATTGCACAATTTATTTTACACCTTATGCCAGAGGGGATGTTGAGAGATATTCTCGTAGAGGGGGTTATAGGTGGTGTAGGTGCTATAGTGATCTTTCTGCCCCAGATTCTTATCCTTGTATTTTTTCTCACTTTGTTGGAAGATTCCGGATATATGGCCCGTGTGGCGTTTATGCTGGATCAATTTATGACAAAAATCGGTCTCCACGGCAGGTCAGTTTTACCTCTTATGAGCGGATATGCCTGTGCCATCCCGGGGATTATGGCCACCAGAACCATCGACAGTTGGAAAGAAAGATTGGTAACCATTCTTATTCTGCCGCTCATGAGCTGTAGTGCACGACTGCCTGTATATGCCCTGATGATTGGTGCATTTATCCCGGCAAAAACTGTAGGAGGGATTTTTAGCCTTCAGGGGCTCACCTTAGTTTTTATGTATTTTTTGGGAACGGTGACGGCCATTATTTTGGCAAAAGTATTCAGCCGTTTTATCACATTAAAGGGATCCTCTTCTTTTGTTATGGAATTGCCGCCATATCGGATCCCTATTTTACGGTCTGTATTTCGACAGGTATACATCCGTGGTAAACTTTTTGTTGTGAATGCAGGAAAAATCATTATGGCGATTTCCATCGTTCTTTGGTTTTTAGCTTCATTTCCGAAAGTGGACACTGTTGAAGGGAATCCCATTCATCACAGCTATGCCGGAAAAATTGGACATGCTGTAGAACCATTAATCAAACCTTTAGGATTTGATTGGAAAATTGGAATAGGGCTCATTACCTCCTTCGCAGCCCGGGAGGTTGTAGTCAGTACATTAGCCACCATTTACAATGTAGCTGACGGTGGGGAAGATGTGGTTAATTTATCTGAGGCAATGAAAAAGGATTTGAACCCAGAATCGGGGCTTCCTTCCTATTCACCGCTCATGGCTTTAGCCCTCATGGTTTTTTATGTGTATGCTGCACAATGTATGGCAACTTTTGCCATTGTACGGAACGAAACCAACTCGTGGCGGTGGCCCCTCTTTATGATTTTTTATATGACAGGGTTGGCTTATGGAGCAGCTCTCCTGGTTTATCAGGGAGGCCAGGCTTTGGGGCTGGGATAAAATGGATATTCAGACTCTTTTGGCCATGGTGTTAGGGGTTGGTGCTTTCATTGTCGTTATCCGGACGATTGCACGGCAATTGAAACAGCCTGAAACAGATCCAAAATGTGAAGAGTGTCCTGTCCCCGAATTTATGGAAAAATCCAAAAAGAAAAACTCAGATTAGGGAAAGAGACATTTCAATATTGTTTTGAGTGATTTTACCTGTTTCCTGAAATCCGTACCCTGTATATAGATGAAAAGCCGGTTTATTATTCGGAAAAACTCTGAGTGTCAGAGTACCAACACCGGCATTTTTGGCAACTGAAACCGCTTTGTCCAGAATAGATATTCCCAGCCCTTTTTTACGATAGGCTTTATCAATAAAAACATGAAATAAATGAGCGTTGTCTGTATTGAGGTGGAGGCTTAGACTAAACATTCCGATAATCCAATGTTCATCTTTTAAGATAAAGGGATGGACCTGAGGAGTGGAATAGGACGTAGCTAACCACTTTTTAAATTGAAACGGATACCTTATCCGGGGATCGGTGAGGTTAAGGTCTTTGGGGTTCTGGAACCACCGCTTTAAACAGGCTTCCATAATTCGAGCCTGTTTGGGATTGGCATAGGATATTTCTTCAAAATGAGTTGGCATTGTCGATCTTCAATCAGTTTGTTGTAAGTTCTTCGGTAAAATTTAGAACATATGAAGCCCATTATTCCTATCGGAAAATTCAAAGAAGGGGACTCCATACAGGGGTTTTACCTTTGTATAGAGAAACACCTCCGCCATACCCGGGCCGGAGATTTATATCTGGACCTCATTCTAAAAGATAAAACGGGCCAGGTGTCGGCCAAAATATGGGATAAGGTTGCAGAATTTAATGACAAATTTTCATCCGGAGACCCTGTAGCGGTGAAAGGGGACGTGGATTTCTTTATGGATCGCCCACAACTGGTGGTTAAACGGATTAACAAAGCCACAGTACAGCGGTATGCCCGTTATGGATTTGACCCCGGATTAATTGTTCCATCAGCTGAGGAAGATCCTGCCATAATGTGGAAAGAACTTATGGGTTTAATTCGGGACATGAAAAACCGACACCTTAAATCTTTAGTAACCCAAATTTACCGAAAAAATAAATCATTGCTCATGACCCATCCCGCCTCTGTTAAAATGCACCATAATTACCGGTCAGGATTTTTAGAGCACTGTTTATCCATGGGAAAGTCTGCCCGGTTATTGGCTCCCCACTATCAGGTAGACGGTGACTTGGTGTTGGCGGGCGTTCTTTTACATGATATAGGAAAATTGAAAGAAATTGAGTCAGATTATGAAACAGACTTTACAGAAGAAGGCAATCTTATCGGTCATATTGTCTTAGGACGGGATATGGTCAAAGAGGCTGTAAAACAGATAAAAGCCTTTCCGGAAAAACTGGCCTCTCAACTGGAACATATCATATTATCCCACCAGGGTAAGTATGAATGGCAAAGCCCCAAAAAACCCGCCTTCAAAGAAGCCCTGCTTGTCCATCTTATAGATGTATTGGATTCCCAGATGAATATTATGGACATGGCTCTGTCTGAAGATCCTGAGCCGGGCGATTGGACAAACCGGCATAATTATTTCAGGATCCCTTTATATAAAGGCGAAAATGCATCTGAATAATCTGGTACGGGCTGCCATATTCTGTGCACTGGCAGTGGCGCTGGGTTATTCACTCATGCTGGTTCCCAATATTGAACTCATTACCGTCATTGTGTATCTTGCCGGGTTAACCTTAGGAGCAAAATGGGGAATGCTCGTTGGAGGGACGGCCATGTTTATTTTCTCCGGGTTAAACCCTTTGGGGTCAGGGTTAAGCATTCCGCCCCTGTTTATCGCACAGATATTGGCTATGCTCTTTATTGGCGCCGTGGGAGGATGGATGAGACCCTTTTTTTTTGTATCCAAATATAACACCGTAAAATTAGGCTCCCTCGCTCTAACCGGCTTTTTGCTAACCCTGACCTATGATGGACTCACCCTGGCCAGCTTTCCATTAAGTGCTGGACTGGGAATGGCCGGTGTGACAGCTGCAGTTGTAAAAGGGATTGGATTTACACTTATTCATGAACTATCCAACGGGATTATATTCATGGTTGCTGTTCCAAAAGTTGTGCAGAGACTGGTATAATATGAAGATGAAACGGTGGATTTCAGGGTTGCTCTTTTCTGCTGGGCTTATGGGGCAAATTCTGATTCCCTTCGATTGGGCCGGCCAGAATGGGATGATGGTCGCAGGCGGTCAGGTATTGTATAACAGGGATTGGTTCTCCGGACCTTTAATCTTCGATGGTACATTCACATCATTTCCGCTAAAATTCGGCACAAAAACCTATCATTTGTTTTCATTGTCTTCTTCGAATCAATCCATGAATAGACTATTGCAGGCTGATTCTGCTGAAGTTACAAGTTTTTTCGATTATCATCGGGGAGACTACCTTTATGACCAATTGGAAATCGGGGCTGGATTTTCATCCCATCATCGCCGTTTTGATATTAACGGGTTTAAACGGAGTTATAGCGGTAACACGTTTCAGTACATTCACCCCGGGGGCGGGTTGGCCCCCATTCAACAATCGTATAGAATAGACTATAATTCTAAGAGTAAGTCGGGGGTATTAAACGCCGGGACAGGTCGGTTTATTACTCGAAGTGGGTTACCGGATTCCACATCAAATGGATCACGGGATGATGATATTTTGACTTCGGGATTTTTGGCAGCCCGGGAGATGGGAAATTGGAAATTCAATATGAAGGGAGGCCAATTTTTACAGCAAAGAAAAATACTTCATTCTGCACGGGTGGATTCTACCACCACCTTCTTAAGTCGAACCCACGCTGCAGGAAATATTCTTTGGAAAAATCGGGTTGGAATGGGTTTAATCACAGATGCTCAATCCCTAACATCCGGTTCTATTTTTCGAGAATTAAACTGGCATACGATTTATGGAATGGTGATGTATGAACAGGTAGAGTTCAGTGGAGGATTGACGGCCCTATCATCAGGAAATGATGCTATTCGTCCCTTTTGGAAAGGACGGTATCACCGACCATGGGGAAAAGGTAATCTGACTTTGAAATTTGACCATTATTCACATCCGGAGCATCCCATACATTTCGAGATTGATGAACAAGATAATATTCACTTTTCAGAATATTCAAGGTTTGGGGCGGAGTTTGGAAGAAAAAGCGAAAAATGGGTTTGGAAAGCAGGGGTGTACCGGGGAAAAGAATCCTTAGGTAAGGGTGAGCTGAATGCGGATTATTTCTCCTTTAATACAGAAGGAGAATGGTGGTTTGCGGATGGATGGTCCATTCATGGAACCGTATTTACTCACAGAGAACCCTCTTCTTTTTTACCGGATATCGGGACAGTCACAACTGTAGGGCTCACAGGTTCGGCAGTTCTCTTTAAGCAAAATTTAAAATTAAATGCCCGGCTTTGGGGAACGGGATGGTTCAACCGAAAGTCTGTATACACGTTCAATATTCTCAATGAACTTCCATCTGATTCCCAAGGTGGGATCTCATTACCGAATCAGGGGTTCATAAATTTCAAAGCATTTGCAACCATTGGAAAGGTCGTCATCACTTATAGACTTATGAATCTCATGAATGCATCATCGGGAATATTCCCCGGATTGGGAGATAAATATATCTGGATTCAGCCAAACGATACTCTGCCACCCCTGGGCCGGCTCATGAGCTTTGGAGTGGCTTGGCAATTCGACAATTAATTATTTTTCATAAACAATAAAATCTCCTGGTATGGCCCCAACCGTATAGGACTGGATCAAACCTCCACTCGTATCAAAAACCTTAACAATATCTGGTGCTGCATAGTCTGTGAGGCCGAAAATGATATAATCTCCAAAAGCTGAGGCGGAATATAAATCGGACTCATTCCCGATTTTTCCGAATTCATTTATAGATAAATCCTGATTTAGAGGAGCCAATCCGCCTTGATAAATTCGGTGAACAGTATTATTGATAAGGACTAAGTCTGAACCAAAAGAAAAGGTTAGTCCATAATCCTTAGTTGTGACGGTTCCTGATACCAGGTCAATTCGACTTGTTCCGGCATAGGTATTCCACTGGGAATCATAATACACACCTGCTGTATAGAGAGCATTATTGTGAATGATCATTTCACCAGGGCCCTGAATGACAGTGTAAGTTTGGGCAGGCGTGCCCGTAGAATTAAGTTTGACAATCCGGTTGGCGCTGCTCCAATCGGTATTCATGGTGATGCTCACATATAAATATCCATCATGTTCTAGGATACTCTCCGGTAAACCATCCAGCGAAATCGTGTCTTCGATGGCATAGGTGTCCAGATTGAAGACAACAATACCATTTAAATACCAACATGTAACATAGGCCTTTTGATTTAAGGATGCCATATATCGGGGACTGGCTCCAGGGAGCGCAATACTTTTTTCGTGAGAGAAGGATTCTCCACCCAGGTAAAAAACTTCCACGGAATGGCTGTTATTGTTTACAACAAAAAGTTTGTCTTCTTCCAAAGTAAGAGATTGGGCAATGTCTCCCATTGGCTTATTATATATATTTTTATATAAAGGCCCCGAAGCGATGGTGTCCTCCGGGTTTATGGACCATAAACTGGCATTGTTTTGCCCGTAGTTTCCTTCGCACAGGGCGAAAATATTTAGAGGCTTGACCTTGTCATCGTTTGACTGTTTCAAATCTTCACAACCCGGTAATATCATGAAAGTAATGGCCAGGAGTAAGAAGTTTTTCATGTGTTTTTTCCTTTTGGTTTGTAAGTGAGAGTAGCCTGAACGGTTCTCCCGGGTTCAGGATATCCATTTATTGTCATATAGGATTGATTAAACAAATTGTTAATATCTAGAGTGAATGAAATGTTTGGCATGCCGGGAATCTTTCGGTTGAGAGTGAACCCGGTCAATTCGTAGGCGGGAAGGGTGATATCTTTCGGCCAGTCATACAGCACAATCCGGTTTCCTGTATAAGAAATATATAGAGCCCAAAACCCCCATAGATTGTGCTGTAAAACCTGGAAAAATCCCGTGGAATTCGGTGCATACCGGAGGGGTTTGTTTTCAGTTAAATCTTTAGTTCTGATGATACTGTATGTTGCCTCATAAGTTAAGTTGCCGGAATGACCTTTTGTTGAAATGGAGAGAGAGTTTCGCTTAGATTTGGAGATATTTATTGGCTGCCAAAAGGTGTCTCCAGGCAACCACTGAATTAACCCTTTGCTGAATTTTTGCCCATAGGATAGGGAAAGGAGTTGGGATGTTGAAAATGTCTGATTCCATTCCACTCGTGCGAATGTGGTTCTTTCCGGTTCCAAAAAGGGATTGCCTCCCGGGGTCCAAAATAAATCATTAAAAGTCGGTTTTCTAAATCCATTACCCCCTGATATAACCAATCTTGTTTTCTGAGTTGGAGACCACAGGCATTGACCATGCCAGGTTGTGACAGGCTGATGGGCACGGTCTTTATCGGTCCGAAATCCAACTGAAAAACTCAGGGGATTGATTAATGAAAATCGTGATTGGTGCATAAAGGCAATTCCGTCTCTTGAGTGGGTATCTGTATCTGTACTGTGAATTGCATTTCGTGATAGATTTATTCCTGATTCTGTTTCAAAATCTACGTTGGGCTGCCATTTCCATACCGATTTCATGTGAAATTGTTCTAATACATGGCGGCTATCAATGGCATAAATGGGATTGGTGTAGGATTCATTGCTTTTTCGGGAGGATAGAGAGAAAAAGAATCGATGAGTCCGGAAAAACCAACCAGCTCGAATGCCGGAAAGGTGCAGCGTATCATTTCTTCTTGCGGATGAAGTGGGAGAGTGAATAAGTCCAGGAACCCCTCGTTGTTGTAATGATTTCAAGATGAATGCAGATAAAAATCCGGAGTTTCCTATTAATCGCCTTGAAGAGGCCATAATAAATTTTTGTATGAAATCATTATTTTCCATTCTGGTATTTTTTCCATCTTTCTTTACGATGAAATCTCCGGAGTAATCCGTATATCCTCCCCTAAGTTCTGTTTGCCATTGTTGAATTTGTTTCCAGGTTTGAATTCCCAGAGATTGTTTTTCGAAGCTGCCGTATGAATAGGCAATTTTATTCCCGGAGACAGGGCTTTGAATCTGAAAGGCACCATCCACAGCGCCGGAGCCAAAGGACAATGCCGGAGTTTTGGAGAGGGACATGTTTCCCAATAGAAATGATGGAATTTGGGATAGATCCGTTTCTCCATTTTGTGAACTGGTCAGGTCTATTCCCTCGAATAATACTTTTGTATGGGTAGCCGGTCCTCCATCTGTACTCAGCGTTGCTATACCTCCCGGTCCGCCATAAGTGCGAAGTGATAACCCGGGTATCCGTGAAGCAAGAGAAGAAAGCTCCGGATGAGGTGTCAGACTCATAGATCCTGTTGGATTCTGGGAAATCTTCCTTGCGGGAATTTCATCAAATTGCACAGGATTTGGACGGAGAACCATATTGAGTGATTTACTATCGTCAACTTGGCGAGCAGTTTTATGATAACCGTATCGGTAAAAAGTCAGAGAATCGTTCGGGTCTTCGCAGTTAATTCGGAAATGTCCCCATTCATCGGTGAGTGTCCAATGACCCGTTTTGACTGAGAGAACGATAACATCTTCCAACGGTCGGTTCAGTGAGGATTTAACATTGCCCTGTATTTCCGCTCTTGCAGACAATAGGCTAAGTCCAGCGAAGATGCAGACAGCTTTATACACAAAAAATCCCGGTGAATACCCGGGAAATAAAGTGCGCGTACGATAGGGTTAAATATTTGGTTTTAAACCGTATCATGACCTTTATCCCGAAAGTCAGTGGATACACCCTTTTGCCCAGGTCTCCTGACTTACGCTTCCCCGTGGATATACCGCCTTCTCCCGAATTTTGGAATGGCATTTGGCAATCCTCAGCGCTTACAGTAGCGGGAACTGTGTCCGATTTTCACGAGCTTCCCTGCCGCAATGGATGTAAATGAACCCTTGAATTTAGGCAGAACAATAAAACAGAAAAGAAATAAATATCACTTAAGGTGTTTTCACATACTGTTTTAAGGAAGAGAACCCTAAATTCGTCGACGATTTTAGATAAATATAATGACGACTTACTTTACAATTACAGTTAGTGTGGCCAATATTTTTCGTAAAGGGGATTTTGATTCACCTGTTGTTACGCAGGGATTAATGGGAGAGTCTTGCCCCATATTAGGTGAAAATGAAAAATGGGTCTATATCCGCCAACAAGACGGGTATGAAGGATGGATAAACCGATCTTACGGGGTAAGTTCGGAAAAGATATATCCTGCGGTGGTTTATTGTGATGATTTATTTGGAATGGTTTATACCAATCCGGAATTAACCTTGCCCATGCAGGACTTAACTTACGGAGACAAACTGCAAGCTAAAAAAACAGGAGAAATCTGGTGCGTGACATTGCCGGATGGTCGTCTTGGATGGACTAAGAACAAATTCAGGAAAAACCCCCGGCCCCCTCATCGGGAAACTCTCGTGAAAATAGGGCAGAAGTTTTTGGGTGTTCAATACCTTTGGGGAGGGAAATCTCCCAAAGGATTTGATTGCTCGGGACTGGTCCAAACTATTTTTCATGCCGTGGGAGTGAGTCTTCCCAGAGATTCCCAAGAGCAATCAAAATTTTTTATTTCTCATATCATAGACAGGAAAAAGACCTTACCGGGAGACCTGCATTTTTTTGGGCAAAATGACCAGGTAAGCCATGTGGCTATTTCCACTGGAGGCAACCGGTTTTTACACTGTCAGGGGTGGGTGAAAGAAGAATCGCTGGACAAAAAAAGTACAAATTTTAATGACGCACTGTTTTCATCACTTATGCATACTGTCTCAACAGGAATCGTTTTAAATTCTTAGCTATGTTTCATACCTCAAAAAACGGTACACTCCTGAATCGAGCCGTATTGGTGCTGAATACCAATTATGCTCCTCTAACGATTTGTTCGGCCAAGAGAGCAATAATACTCTATTATTCTGAGAAAGTGGACATCTTGGAATCTTACGAACAAGTTGTTCATTCGCCATCTGTGTCCTTGAATGTCCCCAGCGTTATAAAATTAAAATCCTTTGTGAAATACAACTCCATGACTGTAGTCCTAAACCGTCGAAATATTTTTATTCGTGACCGACATCAATGTCAGTATTGTGAAACGGTTGAAGGGCCTTTAACCCTAGACCATGTTATCCCAAAGGAAAGGGGTGGAGGGGACAATTGGGATAATCTTGTTATTGCCTGTCAGCCCTGCAATCGGAAAAAAGGTAATCGAACACCGGAAGAAGCAGGGTTAAAACTGAAAAGAATGCCTAAAAAGCCGAACCGGATTCATTACTTTCAACAATTCATTTATGATGAACAGGGACCTTGGCGGCCATTTTTGTTTATGGAACCCTTTTAAGGAAAAATCATGGCCAGAGTTTTAAGTGGAATTCAACCTTCAGGCAATTTGCATTTGGGAAATTATTTTGGGATGATGTCCCGAATGATCCAGTATCAGGAAAAAAATGAGCTGTTTGCCTTTATTGCTAATTATCATGCCTTGACCTCTATTCAAAACAGGGAAAAAGTGGTAGCAGGAACCTTAGAAGCTGCGGCTGATTTTCTCGCCTTGGGGTTAGACCCGGAAAAATCAACATTTTGGATTCAATCGGATTTACCACAGGTAACGGAATTGACCTGGATTCTTTCAAATGTGGTAGGAGTTGGAATGCTCGAGAGAGCGACATCCTTCAAAGATAAGGTTGCCCGGGGAATTACACCTAATGTGGGATTATTTTCATACCCCGTCCTTATGGCTTGTGATATTCTTTTATTTGGAAGCAACATTGTTCCGGTGGGTAAAGATCAAAAACAGCACTTGGAAATGACTAGGGATTTTGCCATCAAGTTTAACCAAACTTATGGAGAAGTGTTTGTGGTCCCAAAACCTGATATTGAAAAAATAAACCAACTTGTTCCGGGAATTGATGGTCAAAAAATGAGCAAGTCTTATGGAAATACAATTCCCATTTTTGGTGAAGAGAAAATATTAAAAAAACAGATAATGTCGATTGTTACTGATTCTAAGGGAATTGATGAACCAAAGGATACAGATACACCCCTGTTTCAACTGTTCACCCTTTTTTTGGGTAAAGAAGAAATAAAAGAATTAAAGGACCGATTTACATCACCAGGTCTGCGGTATGGAGACGTTAAAAAAGAATTATTTGAAACGGTGATTTCATATTTTAAACCATATCGTGAAAAAAGAGAGCATCTCTTAAACCATAAAGATCATTTGGCCGAGATATTAAAAAGAGGAGCCGAAAAAGCTGCATTAGTGGCAGAAGGATTCCTTTCCAAAGCCAGAGAAGCTACGGGGTTGAATTATTTATCCTGATGTATAAAGTTCATTTAGACCAATTTCAAGGTCCTTTGGACTTACTTCTGTATTTTATTCGTCGAGATGAAATTGATATTTATGATATTCCCATTGTAAAAATTACAGCAGAATATCTTCAGACTCTGGAAGATATAAGCAGACTAAATATCGGCGTTGCCGGAGAGTTTATTGTGATGGCAGCAACGCTTATGCGGATAAAATCAAAATTATTACTTCCCCGGCCTGAATTTGACGATGAAGGAGAGCCCATCGATCCCAGGACAGAACTGGTTCACCAGTTATTGGAATACCAACGATTTAAAGAAGCTGCAGATAAATTGAATACCCTGGGAATTGTACAGAAGGCGACCCATACCCGAACGATTGATCTTCAGTTCGGAGAGGATGAAGAAGACCCCGGGGTCTACCTGAAAAAAGTTAGTTTGTTTGATTTGGCTGCTTATTTCAAAAAAGCAATGGATAATATGCCGGTCATTACGTCGTATGAATTACACCGTGAACCCGTTAGCCTTGATGATAAAAAGCGGTTAATTTATCAATCCTTCGATGGGGAAGGAAAGGTTTCTTTCAGTCAGCTTCTAATACAATGTCGAGATAAACAGGAAATTATTGTCACTTTTTTAGCCATTCTGGAAATGGTACGATTGCTGGAAATAAAGATTTATCAAAATATTTTATTTGAAGACCTTGAAATTCACAAAATAGATTTAAACTAAGATATGCAAAATTCTGAGATAGATTTGGCCATTGAAGCTTTATTATTCGCAGGCCCAGACCCCCTTACCCAAAGTAAATTAAATTTAGTTTTTGATGAGGATGTACCCAATCTTGAAGAATCAATTAAAAGATTAAAGGATAAGTACAGCAAACAGGAAACCGCCTATACAATTCAATCTGTCGCAGGAGGCTACCAGCTTAGAACAAAGAAAGAATACGATATTTGGGTAAGACGATTATTGAAAAAGACCGGGCAGCTGCACTTGTCCCACGCAGCTTTGGAAACTCTCTCAATTGTGGCGTATAAGCAACCGATTAATCGATATGATATCGAAGCTATTCGCGGGGTGGATTGCACTGGGGTCTTGAAAACACTTCTAGCAAAATCTTTTATACAGATTAAAGGGAGAGATGAGGGTCCCGGTCGGCCCTTACTCTATGGCACGACAGATGAATTTCTCCAGGGTTTTGGCATAAACCGCATTTCGGATTTACCGAAATTAAAGGAAATTTCGGAACTGATGGATGAGCAACCAGCCCTGACGGAACAAGTGGATGCGTTTAAATAAATACTTGGCGAAAGCC
Organism: uncultured bacterium; assembly: GCA_964549275.1. Taxonomy (GTDB): domain Bacteria; phylum Fidelibacterota; class Marinisomatia; order Marinisomatales; family TCS55; genus CAZJUP01. Next base: position 43,370 of record CAZJUP010000002.1, read on the forward strand.
GGTATAGCCTCCCGCCGGGAATCTGATAGAATGATTCAAGCGACCGAAGTCACGGTTAACGGGGCCATTGAAATGAATCCGGCTTATCAGGTCGTTCCAGGCGATGTTGTCAAGGTAAATGGTCGCTTAATCGAACCGGTGCAAGACCCAATAATTTTAGCGTTTCATAAGCCGGCCAATGTGATTACGACTGCAAAAGATCCTCAAGGAAGAAAAACTATTTTCCACTTCCTGAATTCCAGGCAGAGATTATTTCCTGTAGGCCGATTGGATAAAGATACAACAGGCCTGTTATTGGTAACCAATGACGGAGAATTGGCCAATACACTCATGCATCCCCGGAATCAAATACCTCGGCTTTACCATGTAGAAATCGACCGCCGATTTCAATCTTGGGAATTAAAGCGAATGACAAAAGGGGTTTATATCGGGATGAAGGAATGGGCTAATGGGGAAGTTGTTGAACAGAAAACGGTAAAAAAGAGAACAACCGTAACCCTAAAACTTCACCAGGGGAAAAAACGTGAAATTAGGCGTTTGATGTACCGGATGAAGCGGAAGGTTTTCTCACTGCAGCGCTTTGAATTTGGACCGATTAAACTGGGATCGCTCCCGGAAGGGCACTGGAGAGAATTGACTAAAAAAGAGAAAGCGGATTTAAACCAATTGAAAAAGAACAAACCAGACACGATATAATTTTTATGAGCTATAAAGGATTCGGGGTCACCATATTGAGGACAATTCAATATACTTTTAACCCTGTGGGAAACTCTATATTCATTGGTAAAATGATATTCGAATAGTAAATTCGTCGGCTCATTGAGAGTGGAAAATTATGATTATCGCTATAGATGGACCTGCAGCATCCGGAAAAAGCACCACAGCTAAATTGGTGGCCGAACGTCTCGGATTTACTTATCTGGATACAGGCGCCATGTACCGCGCAGTTACACTAGCGGTCATTCGGCAAGGATTGAATCCGAATTCATCAAAAGGTTTGAATCAAGTACTTCAAAAAATAGACTTAGATCTTAAGCCGGATAATGGCGGCATTAAGGTTATCATGAATGCCGAAAATGTGACCTCTCAGATTCGCTCGTTAGAGGTTACAGCCCATGTCAGTGCAGTGAGTGCACAACCTCAGGTGAGAGAGGCTATGGTTGCCATTCAGAGGAAATTAGGCAGACGCCAGGATTGTGTGGTGGAAGGCAGAGATATTGGGACAGTAGTATTTCCTGAAGCAGAATGCAAATTCTTTTTGGTCGCAGATGATGAAACACGAGCTAGGCGACGGCTGAAAGACCTGGAGGATTTAGGTGAAACTCGAAGTTTGAAAGAACTCATAGCGGATATAAAATCCAGAGATAAAAAAGATTCGTCTAGAGAAAATTCTCCACTAAGAAAGGCCAAAGATGCTTTGGAAGTCGATACTTCGACACTCTCTATTAATCAGCAAGTTATGTTGATTGTCAATGAGGTAAAACGCTTTTTAAATAACAAGGAAACCAAAACACCATGAGTGAAAACCAAAACCAAGAACCGGTCGTTGAACAGACTCCTGCAGATATTTCTGTAGCAGTCAGCGTTGAATCAGGAGTTGACGAAGCGCCTGCGGCAACAAACGGTATAGAAGCAACAGAAACAGTTCAAGCATCTGAATCTGAATTAGAAACCACTAATTCAATGGAAAAAGATGAGTCTCCGGAAATGACAGATAACCCGGCTCCACCTCAATTGGACTACTTGGCACAGGATTTATTTGATGACATCAAAAATGTGAGTATGGAAGATTTACTGGGTGAGGATGTTGAAGAAGAAACCGCCACAAGTGAAGTTGAAAAATATACTTCAACCTTTTCTGATATAAAACAGCATACCATTATATCTGGAAGAGTAATCGGTATGAATGAAAAAGAAATCTTGATTGATATAGGATTTAAATCTGAAGGGGTGATTAATCGGGATGAATTTGGGGAAGATACGTTGCCTGCCGTTGGAGATAAATTGGATGTTTATCTTGAATATATTGAAGATTCTAGCGGTCGGACTGTTCTGTCAAAGGAAAAGGCAGATTTTCTACGCCGATGGAAAGAATTAAAAGAAGTATTTGAAGAAGGAACAATAATTAGTGGCCACATTGTTCGCCGTATCAAAGGCGGAATGGTCGTAGACCTAAATGGTGTTCAAGCCTTTTTACCTGGGTCTCAAATTGACATTCGACCAGTGCAGGATTTTGACCAGTATGTCGAAACGGATATGGATCTGCGTATTGTCAAGTTCAATGAGTTTAGGAAAAATATTGTGGTTTCCCATAAAGCAATTTTGGAAGAAAGCCTTGCTGAACAAAGGGATGCACTCTTTTCCGAATTGGAAGTGGGTAAAATTGTGGAAGGCCGCGTTAAGAATATTACTGATTTTGGTGTTTTTATCGATTTGGGAGGTATCGATGGACTGCTGCACATTACAGACATTTCCTGGGGTAGGGTAAACCACCCGTCAGAAATTGTAGCATTGGATGACACTCTGTCTGTAAAAATTATCGATTTTGACGAAGATAAAAAACGGGTTTCACTCGGGTTAAAACAGTTAACACCCCACCCATGGGAAAAAGTAGACGATAAATATCCTGAGGGTACGAGAATTCAGGGGAGAATCGTATCGATGACAAATTACGGAGCATTTGTAGAAATTGAACCGGGTGTAGAAGGCCTCATTCATGTCTCTGAAATGTCCTGGACTCGCCATGTTAAAAACCCTTCAGAAGTCTATAATCTTGGCGATGAAGTTGAAGCAGTTGTGCTATCTATTGATACGGAAGAGCGGAAAATAAGTCTTGGCGCAAAACAGATGCAACCGGACCCTTGGGATGAAATTGAAGATAAGTATATGGTAGGCACTATCGTTAAAGGGAAAATTATAAACTTAACCCAATTTGGTGCTTTTGTTGAGTTGGAAGAAGGAATAGACGGTCTAATCCATGTGTCTGATTTATCTTGGACAAAAGTGATTCGCCACCCGAAAGAGGTGATAGAAAGAGACCAGGATATTGAAGTTAGAGTACTGGAAGTATCACGAGAAAGCCGCAGAATCGCTTTGGGTCTAAAACAGGTTGAAGATGATCCTTGGCCTGAGATTGTGAAACACTTTGAGGCAGGGCTGGAAGTCGAAGGTAAGATAATTCGAGTATTAGATAAAGGGATTATTCTCCAACTTGAAAAAGAAGTGGAAGGTATTGTTCCTTTCGGTAAGCAAACAAAACGTCAGCGGAAAGCTTTGGCATCCAAATATAAGCCTGGAGATAATCTCAAAGGGTTGGTGATGGAAGTCAAACCGGATGATAAAAAGGTCATTCTATTGGTAGAATCCTTGAGCGGATCAGGCCAAAGTGTGAAAGATGATGTGCAGGCCTTTTTAGATAGCCAGGAAGCTCCTGTGGGGGAAAAAATCGAAATTCCTACTGAATCTGAATCCGAAGATATTTCAGAGGAGAGCGGAGAAAAAGAGGCTGAATAAGCCCCGGGGTTTATCTTTTTAGTAATTTATGGGAAAGGCCTTCAAACCTGATAAACTGAAGACCTTTCTGTCATGGCAGCAGTTGGGTCTCCGTTTAGGCGCTGTGGGATTAGCTGTTCTCTTATGGCTGTTTGTCATTAGTGAGAACACCTATAATCTCGTTTTGAATATGCCGATTGAGGGCCGGAATCTACCGGCCCAGCGGGCCTTAAAAGAAGAAGTCCCCGGTTTTGCTCAGGTTAGACTTCGGGGAACAGGCCGCTCTCTTTTTAAAACTCTTATCCTGAAAAATTTCATTCCTGATTTCAAACTGGTATTAGATCTGGAACGAATTTCCGAAGAGTATGATTTTATCCTCAACGACTATTTTGAGCGTTATCCACAAAAAGTCGTTATTCCCTCTTCATTTGAAGTAAGTTTTATTGAAGTCATTTATCCCGATTCTGTTCATATTAGTTTAGATGTTTATAGAGAAAAAATAGTACCGGTTCAGCCAAATTTATATATTGAAACACGCCCGGGATACACAGTGGTAGGAGACCCGGTTTTAACACCATTATCTGTTAAAATCGCCGGTTCAAAGAATATTGTAGAACAGGTTACTGTAGTCAGAACTCAGCCGGATACTTTAAATGAAGTTGACATGCCAATTAATACGGTATTAGGCTTACAACCTATGACAGGACAATTGGTTGAATATACTCCTCGAACCGTATCCTACTCTGTAAGTGTACAACCTGTCAGTCAAAGAATTGTCAGTGAAATCCCCGTTAAAATTTTAAACGAGCGGCCGGACCTTCAGGCATTTGTGAGTCCCCAAACGGTTTCTCTGGTTGTGATTGGAGGTGTTGATTTTATTGCTGAACTCCAACCAGAAGATATTGTAATTACAGTAGATTTCAAATCGTGGAATTCCAAAAAACAATTTTATGAATTGGATGTATTTGCACCACCTGATGTATTGGAATGGATGGACCTTTCACCTAAAAATATAGAACTGGTTGTTACCAAGAGGGCCAGTTGATTGTCCTTGGGATTGAAACTTCCTGCGATGAAACAGCAGCGGCTATTTCCAGTAATGGTAAAATTCTATCCAGTGTAATCAGTACCCAGGCCATTCATAGCAGATATGGGGGTGTTGTCCCGGAATTGGCTTCCAGAGAACACGAGCGTCTACTGAATGAGGTGGTTGATAAATCATTAAATGATGGTGGCATTTCTTTAGATGAATTAGAAGCTATTGCTGTAACGCGAGGTCCCGGTTTGGCTGGCACCTTATTAACCGGTGTGTGTTTTTCAAAGGGATTATCTCAAGGATTGCAAATCCCTATGATTGGTGTCAATCATTTAGAAGCCCATATCTTCGCGAACTTTTTAGCGGATCCTGCGTTAGAATTTCCATTCGTTTGCCTGCTCGTTTCAGGTGGACACACTCAACTCTGGCATGTAAAATCTTTAGGTCAATATGAGTTTTTAGGAGAAACTCGAGACGACGCGGCCGGAGAGGCTTTTGACAAAGGGGCGAGGATTATGGACCTTGGTTATCCGGGTGGACCGAAAATAGAAAAATTGGCGAAAGAAGGGGACCCGAAAGCTATCTCTTTTCCCAGAGCCTTACTAAAAAAAGGGAATTTAGAATTCAGTTTTAGTGGATTGAAAACTTCCCTCCTATATTTTATGGATTCCTTTAAACCAAATGAACCCCATACTCTTGCAGATATAGCCGCCAGTTATCAACAGGCTATCTTGGATGTTTTGGTAGAAAAACTATTTGGAGGTGTCAAATTAACTGAAGTTAAATCCTGTGTGATTGCAGGGGGAGTAGCGGCTAATAAATCATTGCGGAAACTTGCGATTAACCGCATGCCTGAAACAAGAATCATATTTCCAGACTTGGCCCATTGTACAGATAATGCGGCCATGATCGCGTTTCTCGGTGAGCTGTATTTAAAAGAGGGAAAATCATCCTTACCGGATTTTTCAATTGAACCCAACCTTCGGTTGAAATGAATTTAGAATTTCTTTTGGGGCCAGATCCCCTTTTCTGGATTTTATTATTCGTGATTTTTGGCTGTATTATTTTGGCGGGACGTCTTTTGCAAAACGAAAAAGGATATGCATCCCTGGTTTGGCTCCGTGGATTTGTGTTTATCATATTGGTCTTATTGTTGCTGCAACCGATTTTAAAAACCCGGACTCTAAATTCCAGGTTACTTCATTGGGCTGTTTATGTTGATAATTCTGTGAGTATGCGGTATCATCAAAATCCGTCTTTTGGTACAATTCAATCCGGAGTCAACGATTTGATTGAGTATTTCAATGAAAGAGGCTTGGCTTACAAGGTTCATCCATTTTCTGAAGCTATTTTCCCCTGGCAGGGTCCCCGTTCATTTACCGGGGATGGTGTAACCACAGATGTAGGGAAGGTTTTAGATCATATAGAAAATACACAGGCTGATATTGCAGGTGCCATTCTAATGACTGATGGACAACCCACACAAGGGATGGAGCCCTTACAAAAGGTAAAAGGAGTTCACACTCCCATATATACAGTAGGTATAGGAGAAGAAACGCCTTTAGTTGATGTTTCCGTACATTCTGTAGATATTCCTACCGTTACTATAAAGGGGGAACCAGTTACAGCAAAAATTACCATTCAATCAACCGGCAACAAACGGGAAAAGTTAAATGTGTCATTGTTTGAGGGGAATACCTTATTGGGGTCCCGGTATGTTAGGGTAGGCGGAGGAGGAGCCCGGGCAACTATACCCTTCCAATTTAAACCTTCAAAAATTGGAAACCTGGAGTACAATGTAAAAGTTTCTACCTTGTCTGATGAAATCAATATTGACAATAATAGACAGGTATTTACTATCAGGGTGTTAAAAGACCGGTATCGAATCGCCTTATTGACAGGAAGTCCTAATATGAATACTCCGGTCATCAAAAGGTTTTTAAGACAAAACCCAAGATTGAAAACTGATCATTACATACAAGTGGATGACCAGAAATTCATGCCGTCTTTAAAGTCTTTCTGGGAATCCAAATATGAGTTAATTATTCTTGATAATTATCCCACACGTCCTATTTCTCGAAATTTTCAAAGGATTTTCGGTAAAAAATTGCTGGCAAATCAGACTGCACTTTGTTTGGTCGCAGGCACAAATCAATCGGCAGAAATTGTTGAAGGGATTTACCCATTTTTCGGAATTAAAAAAGCAGAGAATACAAAAAGTATTGAACAACAACAGTGGGAAATTTCTGATCTAAATGAAAAAGTATGGTTATTTCAAGTCGATGATTACATGGATATCCCACCTCTAAAACCGGGAATTAAAGTTGTTCCGACAGACCCCTTTACACAGGTTATTGCTCACTTTTCGGATCCCACCTCCACACCTTTGGTTCTCATTAGGGACAAAGCTTTGCTCAGGTCACTTTTTTGGTCTTCTGCGGATATGAGTTCGCTGTTTTATCGCACTTCAGAAACCGAACATCCTCAATTTTTGGAAAATTTTTGGAATAAATCCATGGCCTGGCTATTAAGAACCGGGGGAGAGCATGAACTATTTTTTCGATTAAATAAAAAAGAATATCAACAAGGTGAACTGGCGTTCCTCACTGGGACAAGTCCCTATAAACAATTTGAGTGGGATAGCCAGGCGCAACTCAGTTTGAATATTAGTTTAAACCAGAAAAAAATCCTTAATCGGAATATTGACTATAATTTAGCTCAAAGAAGGTGGGAGAGTCAATTCAGGGCTTCACTACCGGGAGAATATGAATATGATATAAATATAGAAGATAGGGGTAATGCACGGTCAATTCAGACTGGGAAATTCCGGGTGATGGAAAGCCAAATAGAACTAAATAAAGTGTTTTTAAATACTCCTCTGTTGGAATCGATAGCCTCAAAGACAGGAGGGATGTTTTTCCGTTGGGAGGATCGGAAAAAAATTCAAGAGAAATTACTCGCAAAAGAGGAACAGGAATTGGTAACCAATAGTTATAAATTCAACGAGCATCCCTTTATACTTTACACACTCTTAGTTTTATTAGGCGCAGAGTGGATTATACGGCGGCGAAAAGGATTGCCTTAAATTTGAATGAATTGGAACATTAAAATATGAAAAAAATTACAGTAATCGGCACAGGATACGTTGGCCTTGTATCAGGGACAGGGATGGCAGACTTTGGTCATGAAGTGGTCTGTGCTGATATTGACCCGGATAAAATTAATCAATTAAAACAGGGCGAAATACCTATCTATGAACCAGGATTAAAAGAAATGGTTCAGAGAAATGTATCTTCGGGCAGGCTTCAATTTACAACCGACGTGCCAGAAGTCATTCAGCGCGCGGATGTTATTTTTATTGCAGTGGGCACGCCACAGGGAAGTAATGGGGAAGCAGATTTAGGAGCGGTAGAGGCTGCGGCAAAAACCATCGGCCAACACCTCAATGGATATACCGTTGTTTGTACAAAAAGTACGGTTCCTATTGGAACCGGGGCTAAAATCATTTCCCTAATAAATGAACACAGCAAATCGTCATCTGAATTTGACTATGTTTCCAATCCTGAATTCCTGAGAGAAGGGGCTGCCGTCAAAGATTTTACACACCCAGACAGAATAGTGATTGGTTCAACATCAGAAAAAGCCTCAGAATGGATGCGTGATGTATACAGACCTCTTTATATCAATGAAACCCCTATGATTTTTACCTCGGTTGAAACAGCAGAAATGATCAAATATGCCAGCAATGCATTTTTAGCCCTTAAAATTAGCTATATTAATGAAATTGCAAATCTTTGTGAAGCCATAAGGGCAGATGTCCACGTCGTCACCCGGGCTATGGGTCTGGATGGTCGCATCAGTTCAAAATTCTTACATCCGGGTCCTGGATATGGGGGATCCTGTTTTCCCAAAGATACCCATGCCCTCGCGGCCATGGGCCAAAATAATGGATCTCCTCTAAAAACTGTAGAATCCGCAATTTCGGCTAACGAAAAACAAAAAAATCGAATGATTCATAAATTTAAAGTATTAGTTGGGGGCAGTTTTTCAGGAAAAACTCTGGCTGTATTGGGATTGAGTTTTAAACCGGAAACAGATGATATTCGGGAATCTCCGGCACTACCCATGATCAGGACAATCATGGAAGAGGGAGCTTTTGTACGTGCCTATGATCCTATCGCAATGGGGAATATGAAGCAAAAATTTTCCGGTATTCAATATTGTAAAACCTGGCAAGACGCTGTGGATAGTACCGACGGAGCTGTTATTTTGACGGAGTGGAATGAATTTCGCGGAATGGATTTGGATGAGTTAAAATCTCGAATGAAAATCCCTGCCATCCTGGATACAAAAAATATTCTAAGTCTAGAACAGCTCTCGTCTCTTGGTTTCACCTTTGACTGTGTAGGACGGAGGTTTTAGGAGTTGGTCTGTGAAAATTGAAAAAACCCCTCTACCCGGAGTACTGCTCCTCCACCCCGATGTTTATGGAGATGATAGAGGGTATTTCTTCGAAAGTTTCCGGGAACCCCATTTTATAGAAGAAGGATTACCAACACATTTTGTACAGGATAATCAAGCCCTTTCCACCAAAGAGGTGCTTCGGGGGCTGCATTATCAATTACACTATCCTCAAGGTAAACTGGTTCGAGTATCTTTGGGTGAGGTTTTTGACGTCGCCGTCGATATTCGCAGAGGTTCTCCTACTTTCGGTCAATGGTTTGGAGCAACGTTAAATGATATAAATCATACTCAAATGTATATTCCGGAAGGGTTTGCCCATGGGTATTCCGTCGTTTCGGATCAGGCAATATTTCAATATAAGTGTACTGAAATATATCATCCCGAAGATGAAGGAGGGTTGCTATGGAATGATCCGGATTTGAATATTCAATGGCCGGAAGGAAATAAGATTATTTCACCAAAAGATTCCCAGTTAACAACTTTAAAAGAGATTTCTCCTGAACGGCTGCCAAAAGTTTAAATTCTTTTTGTTAAATTTCCATGAATCCTAAAGGTTGAGGACGCCGAAAACCATGTTATCACTGGAAACCCTAAGAAAAGATGCGGACCAAATTCGTAAAAGATTGGCGGATAAGGGAGATGCATCTGATATTGATTTTCTGCTCAAAGCAGATCGTACACACCGAAACCTGATTAGTCAAATCAATGATTTACGGGCAAAGAGAAATAAGGCATCAGAAATAATTGCTTCGTTGAAACGGGAGAAAAAAGATGCTGAATCTGCCATATCTTCCATGCGTGATGTTAACCAAAATATTAAAGCATTGGAAAGAGAATCTGAGGCTGTTAAACAAGAATTGGATACTATACTTTATGGTGTACCCAATATTCCCCACGCTTCAGTACCCGTGGGTCAAGATGCATCCGGTAATGTTAGAGTTCGGGAGTGGGGAGATATCCCCTCTTTTGAATTTGAACCGCAAGATCACCTGACGATTGGGGAATCTCTGGGTTTATTTGATTTTCAAAGAGGAGCAAAAATTTCCGGTTCTGGATTTCCCCTTTATACCGGGCTCGGAGCAAAATTAGAAAGGGCCCTGATTAATTTTATGCTGGATATCCAAACTAAAGAACATGGATATACAGAAATATTTCCACCATTTATGGTTCGGTCCGGATCTCCAACAACGACAGGAAATTTGCCTAAATTTGCTGAAGAAATGTATCATTCAGAAGTGGATGACTTATGGTTGATTCCTACAGCAGAAGTTCCTGTAACGAATATTCATAAAGATGAAATTCTTGAAGAGGACGATTTGCCCATTCATTATGCGGCCTATTCGGCTTGTTTTCGGAGAGAAGCAGGGTCATATGGAAAGGATACACGGGGTTTTTTGAGACTCCACCAATTCAATAAGGTGGAATTGGTGAAATTCGTAACACCGGAAATGTCTTATGCCGCGTTGGAATCTCTCGTCAAAAATGCAGAATCCATTCTCCAGCGCCTGGGACTTCGGTATCGAGTTCTGGAATTATGCACAGGAGATTTAAGTTTTTCTGCTGCAAAATGTTATGATTTGGAAGTATGGGCACCGGGCGAGAAAAAATGGCTTGAAGTATCCTCATGCAGTAATTTTGAAAGCTTTCAGGCAAGACGAGGAAATATCCGATACCGGCGAAAAAGCGATAGTAAAGTTGATTTCATCCACACCTTGAACGGTTCTGGGGTTGCCACGCCTCGCCTGTTGGTTGCCCTGTTAGAAACGTATCAAACTGCTGAGGGTAAAGTCAATATTCCTGAACCGCTTCACCCCTATATGGGTTTGGAAAGTCTGGATTAATTTGCGGTCTCTTTGGATGATACTGAATGTCCTCTTTTGGACATTGTTTCTTGGACTTTTGGGTATTGTGGTCTCTCTATTTGAACGTCGTGGGCGCTTTATTGGGTGGATTGCGAGAATTTGGTCTCGATTGCTCTTGGGAATATCGGGAATCAAGTATAAAGTGGTCGGCCTGGAAAATCTGGATAAAAGAAGTCATTATATTTTTGCCTCAAATCATGAATCGGCTCTGGATATTCTGCTGACTTTTGGAGGTTTACCCTTCCATATAGTATCTATCTCTAAAAAGGAATTAAAAAAAATCCCCATTATGGGTTGGGCGATGTGGTTTGCCGGGCATATTTTTGTTGATCGGGGAAATCATGAAAAAGCATTGGCCTCTCTGGATGCAGCCTCATCCTCCCTTAAAGAAAACCCACGGTCTGTTCTCTTGTTCCCGGAAGGGACCCGGTCAGAGGATGGGAAAATGAAGGTTTTTAAGAAAGGAGGACTGCTTTTAGGTATTAAATCCGGTATACCCGTTGTTCCTATTGCCTGTTGCGGTACCCGGGACATGTTGAAGAAAAAGTCATTTCACCTTTCTGGGAATACCCTGGAATTACATATCGGGAAACCGATAAATTCTAAACAGTACTCTTATGAAGACAGGAATGCTTTTGTGGAGGAAATTCGCACCAATGTGATTGCTCTAAAAGACTCTTGGCGCAGGAACAAAATTCTCTCATGAATTATTCTCAATCCCAGACCAGGTATGCTTATCCCCCTTCTCTAAGAGAACCTGACCGCGAATCAGACCTTATTAAACAATGGATGGCTCTACCTCAGGGAACAATAATGGATGATTCCATAGGGAGAAAAGTGGTTTTAATTAATAGGGGAATCCGTAATCATAACTCGGGGCCTGACTTTAGGGAAGTTGTCTTATTCTGTGAAGGAAAATTTATTCAAGGACAAATGGAATGCCACAGAAGTTACAGAGACTGGTTTGCCCATGGGCATGGCCATGACCGGGCCTTTCAATCGGTAAAAATTCATTTTTTAGGCATTGCTTCACCTCAAGATAGACGATTAAATGGTATTATTGTATATCCTCCAAACCATGGAAATATTTCTAACTCCTGCGATTTATCATCAGAACAAATTCAAAATCAGGCCGAATCAAGTTTGATCCTCATGGGCGAAGAACGATGGCAAACCCATGTAAACCAGTTTTTGTCCTTTTTTCAGAATCAATCTCAAAAATCCATCTTGTGTGAAAAAGCCTTTGCGTTATTAGGTAAAGGTGGAAATGAAAAGACATTCACCGCTTTGGGCCGAGAAGTTTTTTCTCTTCAACGGCCGGCCAGTATTTCTGAAACATTTTTTAATACTTTGATTAAAAATTATTCCTGGGAGCGATGCGGTGTCCGTCCGAACCACCATCCGGAAAAGAGATTTTCACTTGCCCGAGCCCTGGTGAGACTGATTGAGACTAGTGAAACCGAGCCTGACCATTTTGAATCAATTTTTATCCAGGAGATTTCTCCTCTTGGTGGCAAGGGAATTCAAACCGAATTGTTAGGGAATGTTTTTTATCCCTGGTTGGCATCTCAGGCCATCCAGGAAGGACAATCGGAGAAATACCGTCATATTCACGAAAAATATCTTTCCCTGAAACTTCCCTATGTTTATGGGAAATTTAATCGACAATTTAAAGGAATCTTTTCCAGAAAAATTTTAACCCGTTTCCCTGTTCTCCAAGGATTATTGGTCCTTGAGAAAAAGTATTGTTTTAAAATGCACTGCACGGTGTGCCTCTTAAAATCCTTTTATGGCAATTTGGACCAGAACTGAGGCAAAAAAGAAGTTAGATCGCCTCCGGCTTGAACCGGTGACCATCGTCTTTACAAACGGATGTTTTGATATACTGCACCGGGGTCATATTGAGTATTTGTCAGAAGCGAGATCTATGGGTGATATTCTCATCGTGGGGTTAAACGCAGATGAGTCGGTACAACGATTAAAAGGAGAGAATCGTCCCATCCAGTCCCAAGAGGATAGGGCCATTATTCTTTCTGCACTAAAAGGGGTGGATGCAGTTGTTATTTTTGAAGAAGACACTCCGGCAGCGTTAATAAAGGAGCTTCTCCCTGATATTTTAGTCAAGGGAGGAGATTATTCTGCAGACGATGTGGTCGGGTCTGAAACCGTACTTTCTGCAGGCGGTGCTGTAAACATTATTCCTTTCAGACCGGGGCACAGCACCACATGTTTGCTGGAAAAAATAGACCGGAAAAAGCCTTGATTAGAGAAGAAACAAACCCATAACTTCGCCCGTTTATTTTATCCATAAATCGTGAAAAAACAAATAGATAGAACAATTTACTCCTTGGTTATCGCTGTGGGTTTACTTACGGCGGGTCCGGTAGAAAACTCGGCACCGAAAGATTCCATGGCACAAGAGGTTATTCCCGTATCGGAAAATGGATTTACTGAAACCCGAGACCGATTACCAGACCTCATGCATGATGTGAAGATTCTTTTGACCGATGTTCTCATTGCTGATGTGCATGGTGACACACTGGAAGTGGTATATACTCTGGACCGAATATTTGATTTATTAACCGAAGGAGACCAGCTGGGAGAAATGACGGAAGATGACCGTGAGGCTTTTGAACGGTTTGAGACATCTCTTGTGGAAATTTATGTTCATCGATTGAAAACATTGGATCAAACGGATGCGGCCATTACGGCTGAACATATGCGCATGGATGTTACGGAAATGACCGAACCCCTTGAAGTAGAGATGGGAGCGTCACAGTTTACCGTAATTGAAGACAGGGATGGACATATTCCTTTAGTCAGAAATACAAAAGTTGACCAGTTTATAGAATTTTTTAAATCAAAAGGTCGGCGGCAATTTGAGTTGTGGCTGTCGCGTTATGAGGTCTATGCCCCGGTCATTAAGGAAATTATTCAGGAATGTAATCTGCCGGAAGAACTGGTGTATTTGGCTATGATCGAATCCGGGTTTAATCCCAAAGCCTATTCCCGAGCCAATGCATCAGGGATGTGGCAGTTTATTTATTCTACCGGGAAAATATATGGATTAAACCGTTCTTGGTATATTGATGAAAGACGTGATCCCATCAAAGCTACCAGGGCGGCTTGTGCCTATCTCAGGGATCTATATGAAGAATTTGACAGCTGGTATTTGGCATTGGCAGCTTACAATGCTGGGAGTGGGAGGATCCACAGGGCATTGCGGCTCCATCAGACGTCCGATTTTTGGCAGCTGCATTCTTTACCCCGAGAAACAAGAAATTATATTCCCTATTATCTCGCAGCTACCATCATTGCCAAAAACCCTCAAAATTATGGGTTTTATAAAAAGGAGAAAACCCGTAAACCTCTTGAATTTGATGAGGTGGAAATCGAACAAAGCGCAGACTTATCCGTTTTGGCCCGGTCTGCAAAAATTTCTTTAAAAACGCTTAAAAATTTAAACCCTGAATTACGCCAATCAGCCACACCCACAGAACCCTATCTTTTAAAATTACCCAAAGGAAAAAAGGACATTTTTACAAAGAATTACAATGCCTTACCCCTGGATGAACGATTTGCTCCACAATATACCGTTCACAAAGTTCGCCGAGGGGAAAGTTTATCTTCCATTGCTGAAAAATATCGTGTTTCCATTCATGATGTTGCTGCGGTTAATAAAATTCGGAATCGTCATAAAATTCGTGAAGGACAAAAACTTACAATTCCCATTCCGGGAGTTAATTTAGCTTCGGCACCAAAAGCCAATGAAATGCCCGGACGAACTAAAGTAGTTTATAAAGTGAAACGCGGGGATACATTAGGCCACATTGCTGAAAACTACGGGACAAGAGCTAGTCGAATCCGAAAATGGAATGGTTTGCGATACAGTGATTATATTTATCCAGGACAAAAATTGGTTTTATGGATCAAACAAGGCTGAGAACGAAATCTAGTTATACCTACCGCTGGATTTGGTGGGGGCTCGGCGCTCTATTTCTGTGTGTCATTTTTTATAATCTCGGTGTAAGGTCTTCTACGCTTAATCCAGGAGGAGGACGTGGAGAAAAAGTAGGGATTGTTTCAGTGACTGGTCCAATTTATTCCTCAGAAAATACCGTTCGGGAATTGGATAAGTTTCAACAACGGGCCGATGTAAAAGCAATCGTTTTACGCATTAATTCTCCCGGAGGCGTTGTGGGCCCCACTCAGGAGATTTTCGAAAAAGTGAAGCAAGTAAAGATTGAAAAACCAGTGGTCGCTTCCTTAGATGCTGTGGCAGCTTCCGGTGGTTATTATATCGCCGTTGCCGGTGACAGTGTTTTAGGCAATGGCGGATCCATTGTGGGAAGTATCGGTGTCATTATGCAATATCCCGTAGCGGAACAGTTATTGGATAAAGTGGGTATATCCGTTGAAACTTTAAAGAGTGGTGACTTTAAAGATATAGGGTCTTATTCCCGGCAACCTACTCCGGAAGATCGAGCATCTCTCCAAAGTGTGATTGACAACTTGTACAGCCAATTTGTTGACGCTGTAGCAAAAGAACGTGGTCTTCAAAGAGATACCGTCTTATCCTTGGCAGACGGACGAATTTATACCGGGAATCAAGCGTCGGAATTGGGACTGATTGATGGCCTGGGGACGATGGAAGATGCCATTGCTATGGCCGGGAGAATGGGAAAAATATCAGGAAAGCCGAAGACGATTCGAGTGCGGAAACGCCCCTCGCTTTTGAATCGATTGATGGGGGAAATGGGGCAAAAGGCCAGCAGTCGGTTTATGGAAATTCCGGCGTATCGCTGGCGAATGGAGTAAGAGATGACCAAACAAGAAATCGTAAATATTGTCTCTGAAGCCACCGGACTGACTAAAGTGGAAACGGAAGCGGTGATGAATGGTATTATGACGACCATCATTGATTCCCTAGGAGAAAATAAAAGGGTGGAATTAAGAGGGTTTGGTACATTTGGAGTTAAGCACAGAATGCCCAAAAAAGCCAGGAACCCCGGAACAGGTGAAGCTATTTATTTGCCTGAACGCCATGTACCGACATTTAAACCATCTAAGTATATGCGAAACTATGTCAATGAAAATTTAACAAAATAACGAGGATGTATGCCCTGCGGAAAAAAACGTAAGCGTCGCAAAATGAATACGCATAAGCGTAAGAAACGATTACGCGCTAATCGCCATAAGAAGAAAAACCGGTAATAGCGAGCGTCGTAACATGCGGCGATATTGGTTTGTATCATTCATGATCGTCCCCTTGGTGCTGACCTCTTTTGTCAGTGCCTGGGGGTATGACGGTCACCGTCGGATAAATCGCACTGCTGCCCAATCCCTGTCGGGACCTTTCGGGCGGTATCTCAAACACTATCAGGAAGCCCTATATTGGTATGGACCTGTACCTGATTACATCAAAAGCACTCATAAAGATGAATTTCACCGTCATTTTATTGACGCGGATTATTATGACGAATTCCCGTTTAACAGCATTCCTATGGAATATGACTCGCTACTCGAGAAGTATGGTGAAGAAAAAATTCGTAAATGGGGTATGGCGCCTTGGGCCGTAGAGGAATCCTGCCAATTGATTATCCAACTCTTCCAACAAAAACGGTTTGATGAAGCGATTTACGCTCTTGGGGTATTGGGTCATTATGTGGCTGACTTACACATGCCTCTCCATACCGTTGCCAATTATAATGGCCAATTTACCGGGAATGAAGGTGTTCATTTTCGATGGGAAGACAGACTGGTTAAAGAATATATTAAACGAATTAAACCGGTGGGGTCTCTGGAAACTGTCACCCACCCAGTGAATTTCTCCATGAAAATCGTTCGGGAATCCTATCAAGTCCATTCCGCTCTATTAAATGCGGATACCCAAGCCAGGAAAGTTTTGTCTGAAGAAGAAGCAGAACAACTGGACACCTATGAAATCCTACCCTTTGAAAAACCCTATTTAGACATATTATACAAGGAATCAGAATCTGTTTTGAAAGACCGGTTGGGGCGGGCAGTCATGCGAATTGCTTCTCTCTGGAACTATTGCTGGATAGAAGCCGGATCTCCGAAATTACCATGAGTTTATCCCGATCCTCTTTTACTGTCTCAGAAATAACCTCTCGGATTAAAGAGCTGATTGAAGGCCAATTTTTTAAAGTAGGAGTTCGGGGGGAAATATCCAATTTTAAGCACCATTCTTCCGGACACATGTATTTTACTATTAAAGATAAGAATGCAGAGCTGCGTGCAGTGATGTTTCGGGGGATGAACCAATCTCTCCATTTTAAGCCGGAAGATGGAATGGACGTATTAGTTCAAGGCAGGATTACTGTCTATGAACCCCGTGGGCAATATCAGATGCTGGCAGAAACCATGGAACCGGCAGGCATCGGAACCTTATATCTCGCTTTTGAAGCCCTTAAGAATCAGCTTTCTTCTGAAGGATTGTTTGATGAAAGTCATAAGCAACTGATCCCTGCATTTCCAGAAACTGTAGCTGTAGTTACATCTGAAACAGGGGCTGCGCTTCGGGATATTTTACAGGTTATGAATCGACGATCACCGCAAATAAAAGTCCTCATTCGCCCGGCACGGGTTCAGGGGAATGAGGCAACCCGGGATTTAACCCAGGCATTAGTCGATATCCAATCCCATGGTGAGGCCGATGTTATTATCTTTGGCCGAGGTGGAGGGTCTTTGGAAGATTTATGGCCGTTTAATGAAGAAAGCGTTGTAAGAGCGATTCATCAATGTAAAATTCCAATCATTTCTGGTATCGGTCATGAAACAGATATGACCCTCAGTGATTTAGTCTCAGACCTCCGGGCGACAACCCCCTCTGCAGCAGCGGAAATGGTATCCTCAAATACACAGGAATTGGGGGGGAGGATATCATCAGCTCAGGATAGGCTGAACCGAGTGATGACCCAAAAATTTGACCGAAACTGGCAATCTTTAGATCGGCTTTCAGACCGGGTGGCTTTTCATCAGCCCAAAGCGCTGTTGAAACGATATGGGGAATCTTTATCTCATTTAGAAACGGTTTTGTCTCAATCGATAGGTCATCGCCTGGCCATGGCTAAAACAAAACTAACCGGTTTTGACCATGAACTCCATGCTTTAAATCCCCTGACTATTTTAAACAGAGGATATGCCATTGCTTTGAATAAAAAAGGAGCCGTTATTCGCGGAGAAAAAGATCTGAAATCCGGCGAACTGTTTTCCTTGAAAACAGGTAAAGGTTCATTACTGGCGGAAAAGAAAAAATCTTTGCCGGAATCTTAAATTGATGGTCTTTAAAATACTTCGAGTCATCCTGTCACAAGCCATTCTTATTATGTCCAAAGAAAATTAAATTGAACCATGACTAAAACAGAACAATCTTTTCATTTTGAAACCTTTCTTTCCCGATTGGAGGCTATTGTAACAGAATTAGAAGGGGAGAGCCAATCTCTGGAAAAAAGCCTCGAACTGTTTGAAGAAGGGGTTCAACTTACAGAAGCCCTGAAATCTCATTTAGAAGAAGCAGAACAAAAGGTGAAACTTTTATTGACAGAGACGGGTGGTACCATAAAAACAGAGGAATTTTCCGGGTGAATCTTCGATCCTCTAAAAAACCCAAACGATTGGGAATATGGGGGAATACGGAAAAACCCCGTTTTTGGGAATTACTGCCGGGGATAATCGACTGGGCAGAAAAGAATAATATCAAAGTCTTTCTGACCACAAGAATCAAGGATCATCTTGGGGATACCCAATCATTTGATTATCGGGTCATTGAGTCCGCGGACGATTTTTATACCATGGATTTTATCCTGAGTCTCGGAGGGGATGGAACGATGCTTTCCCTGGCAAGGGCCGTAAGTCACAGGAAAACACCCATACTGGGGATTCACCTGGGTGAACTGGGATTTATGGCTGAAGTGACCGTTGATGAGATGTATCATCGCTTAGATTTGGTAGCCAAAGGAAAGTACGGGATTCAAAAAAGAATGGTCCTTAAATGCGAATTGTTTAATGGAAAAACACCAGACGTTTTTTATGCCCTTAACGATTTGGTGGTAGACAGGGGTAAATCAAATCGTATGCTCACCATGCGTGTTTTAGCCAACAATCACTTTGTTGCCGATTATAAAGCAGACGGATTAATCGTTGCCACACCCACAGGCTCAACGGCTTATTCCTTATCTGCGGGGGGCCCCATTGTCATGCCCCGATTGAAAGCCATTGTTGTAACTCCCATCAGCCCCCATACCCTGACTTTAAGACCAATTGTATTATCTCAAGATCGGTCTATTGAAATTCAGTTCCCGGAAGATAGTGGAGAAGAAATTGCTCTGGCGGTAGATGGCCAGGTCACGGAATATATGGATAGAAAATCCAGAGTTTTTATTCAGAAAGCGCCCTTTGACATCCAGATGATTGATTTTGAAGATTCGAACTATTTTCATACTCTGCGGCGAAAAATGGGCTGGGGAAGGCGAGGGGAGGTCTAACCGCTTAATCTCACCTGCAATTTTGAAGTGTTGCGTAAAAATTGTTTGAGTGTAACGCCTTGTTAGGCTTTTTTACTCATACTTCATGGGCTAAAATTGCTGAATTACATTGAGGATAATCCAAATGACACTCATTGAAAATATGACATGTTCGCTTGCATATTGATACCAACATGAGCATAAGGGGAACTTCTATGAGCACTCCAACAACCGTAGCTAATGCAGCCCCCGAGGATAAACCAAAAAGAATGATGGCGGTGGCAATGGCCACTTCAAAATGATTAGAAGCACCAATCATGGCTGCTGGCGCAGCATCATGATATGAAAGTTTTAACCACCTTGCGAAAATAAAATAACCAATAACAAAAATAAAGATGGTTTGTATAAAAAGTGGAATAGAAATCCATAAAATGGTAAATGGGTTGTTGGTGATGACCTCACCTTTGAACGAGAACAACAGAACCAATGTAAAAAGAAGTGCGGTTATGCTGACTGGAGTAAGCCAATGCAAGAATTTTTGATTGAACCAGTTGATTCCCTTGTATTTGATTATCCACTTTCTTGATAAATAGCCTGCGATTAGGGGCAGTGCTACATAAACTGATACAGAAAATAACATTGTTTGCCAGGGGACAGGCATAGAATTTACATTTAAAAGTAAACTGCCCAACGGACCATAAAGCAATAGCATCATTAATGAATTTATTGCCACCATCACTAGTGTCAAACCATCATTGCCTTTTGAAAGGTATC
This sequence comes from uncultured bacterium, assembly GCA_964549275.1. GTDB lineage: Bacteria > Fidelibacterota > Marinisomatia > Marinisomatales > TCS55 > CAZJUP01. The sequence continues at coordinate 63,484 of CAZJUP010000002.1, forward strand.
CCCACATTAAGACCATCGCTGTACATGGTGCTATGCCGAGTAAAATAATCCCTGCAATATAACTTCGCCATAATTCAACTTCTTCGCCGTTTGCAAGAATCTCCGTGCCTGGCAGAAAATCCCTAAACAAATAGCCCAAGAAAAAATAAGCTATTGCAAACATAGAAAACGGCTTGATTGCCCAATTTATGAACAGCGTAAGAAACACAGGCTTTGGTGTTTTGGCTGACTTTATGACTTGAGAAAAATCAATTTTCACCATGATTGGGTACATCATAAAGAACAGGCAAACAGCAATAGGAATAGATACCTGATAAATAGAAAAATCATTGAGGGATGTTGCAATTTCAGGCGCGGCTTTTCCTAGAGCAATACCTCCCACTATACAAAGCAACACCCAAACAGTTAAATACCGCTCAAAAATTGATAATTTTTTTTCTGCCATGCTGATTATTCCTCGATATTTAAGGTGTTAATAACTGATAAATTTTTATCTTTACCTTTCTTATTTAATTGCCTTCTCATAAACCTTTCCCGATGAGCGCAAATCTGCACTATAGCGTTATTATAATGCGTGTTATACTGAATTTGCATATATTTATTTATGCTTTAAACTCTATACAAATATTAGAAATTAATTTAATAATAATCCATGTCAAAATTTTGGGTATAGAGTATTTTTCAGTCTAAAAACAAGCATTTTATCCTCACAGAAAACCACCTTCTTTTTTGGGTCACATCCGGGTTAAGGATGGTCAGGGAAAAGGGGTCTTAACATCTTTTTCGGAGAGTTTTTCTAATATAACTTGGTTCCACCGGTTAAAATTAATGAAGCTGCCGATGCTGCCGCATCATACAATCATTCATCACCACTAATAATCCTGCATCTTCAGCTAGTAGTGCCGCTTCTTCATTCACCACATGATCCTGAAGCCATAGAGCTTTAGCGCCAATTTCTATGGCGGTTTCAGCGATGGGCATCACATGTTCCGGCCTCCGGAAAACGTCCACCACATCAATTTTACCGGGGATGTCTAACAAGGAAGGGTAGCATCTTAATCCGGCAATTTCATTCTGGCCCGGGTTAACGGGAATAATATGAAATCCCTGGTCAAGGAGATATAAAGCGACATAATGGCTGGGACGTTCCGGTTTGGGCGACATCCCCACAACAGCTATGGATTTGAATTCAAATATGCGTTTTATAATGTCAGGAGTGTTCATGTGTTTGGATAGAATATACGTCAATACCCGAAATCGGTTACACTTTTAAACATGAACACTTATTTTTTAAACCAATTCCCAATAACATAGGAAATAATTTTTGGATTTTCTTTGAGGCGTCGAACCGCATAGTCAAACCAGGCTTCTCCGAACGGGACGTAAATCCTCACTGTATACCCCTTTTGCTTCAATTCTTCCAACCGATTTCCCATGGGAACACCGTAAAGAACTTGAAATTCAAATCGGTCTTTAGCAATTTTCTCCGACTCAATAAATGCTTCCAGCCGATTCAACAAGGGGAGATCATGGGTGGCCAGACAGGCGTATCCTTTGCCTGAAAGGAGCATTTTTGAAAGAGTCACAAAATTATCCTGAATTTCATTTATTCTTTGATAAGAAATTTCAGGCGATTCACGATATATGCCTTTGCAAATACGGAGATGGAGACCGGGGTTGTCCAGTTGTCTCAAATCTTCAACACTCCGATGTAGGTAGGCCTGCAGGGCAGTACCCACCCCCTTGTACCTTCTCACAGCCTTTCGGTAAAGGTCCAAAGTCACGTTAGTAAAGGGAGAATTTTCCATGTCAATGGTCAGGCCCATGCGATGGTCTGCGGCTGTATTCACAATGGTCATAAGGTTATTTTCTGCTTCTGCCGGATCCAGGTCCAATCCCAAATGGGTCAGCTTAAGAGATATTGTATTTTGTGCTTTCAATTGGGATAAAGCGTTGATGACTTCGCAGTACCTGTCCCGAACATGGCGTCCCTTTTCTGATGTTTGAATATGCTCTCCAAGGATGTCCAGGGTGGTGTCAAACCCCTGGTCATTCAAAAGAGACACATGAGAGATAGCGGTTTTTAAGTTTTCTCCGGCAACATAGGGTTTGGCAAAAGGCTTTACAGTCCACTTGGGAAGAACGGGCATTAATGCGGCCAGGGATGAATTTATCCAGGACATGAGACTGCAAATTTATAAAAAAAGATCCATGCCCTGGTAAGGGATTAGTTGAAAATATGATGAAGAAGGAGTTGGGGTGCGTCTTAGATCCATTAAAATTAATCATTTGAAAAAATAATATATCATATCTCTTGATCTGCCTGAATCGGGTACTCTAAATTCGCCGTCTTGATTAGGCAGTAAATCGAATATGTATCGCGACTTTGGAACCATTTTAATCTTTGCCCTTTTAGGCATCGTATTGGTCTATGTTCCCCTCCTCCTTCAAAAACTCCTTTCACCAAGCAATCCCACCCCAGATAAATTGGCAACCTATGAATGTGGAGAAGAATCGGAAGGATCGGCCTGGGTTCAGTTTAATATCCGGTTTTATGTGGTGGCTCTCATTTTTTTGATTTTTGATGTTGAAGTTGTTTTTCTCTTTCCTTGGGCTGTTGTTTTTAATGAATTGGGAATGCTTGCTTTTGTAGAGATGGCTATTTTTCTAATTATTCTCATGGTAGGGTTGGCCTATGTCTGGAAAAAATCCGATTTGGATTGGGTAAAATATAAAGTAAAATACGGTCGAGGTCGGTATGGCCGTATTTTAGCGGAAAATCCTGAAACAGCAATGGGAGAAAATTAATGGGCATTCTGGAAAATAAATTTCAAGATAATGTTATCGTTGCATCCCTGGACAAACTTATGGGATGGGCCCGTTCAACCTCACCTTGGTATTTCCAGTTTGGATTGGCCTGTTGCGCTATAGAGATGATGGCCACAGCTGCCAGCCGATATGACCTCATGAGAATAGGCATGATTCCTCGGTCTTCACCTCGACAGGCAGATGTCATGATTGTTGCGGGCACTGTGACGATGAAAATGGCCCTTCGGGTTAAAAAATTATATGAGCAGATGGCAGATCCGAAATATGTCATTGCCATGGGAAGCTGCGCCACAAGCGGCGGTCCCTATTGGCAGCATGGTTACCATGTGTTAAAAGGTGTGGATTTGGTTGTGCCCGTTGATGTATACATCCCGGGGTGTCCTCCAAGACCAGAAGCCCTCATCGAAGGATTGCTTAAACTTCAGGAAAAAATTCAAACTGAGCGCCCACTGACACGGAAATCAGCATGACGCCGACAGAAATTAAAGAAATTATCCAAAAAAACTTTCCCGATTCCGTGGTGGAGAATGATGAGTTGGGTGACCATCAGGTCGAGCTCAAAGGAGAAAATTGGGCTGATATTGCCAAATTTTTAAAGGAGAACCCCTCCCTGTATATGGATCAGCTTGAGTGTATCTCCGGTGTGGACCTGGGAGAAGAGAAGCCCCTCCAATCCCGGTATAATCTTCATTCTATGGAGCATCGCCATAAAATTGAGGTGGTTATTACTCTGAGTAAAGACAACCCCTCGGTACCATCAATCGAACAGGTCTGGGGTATCGGTGACTGGTTTGAGAGGGAAACCTACGACATGTATGGTATCGTCTATGAAGGGCATCGAGATCTGCGGCGGATTTTACTACCGGAAGACTGGGAAGGCTGGCCTCTAAGAAAAAATTATGAAACACCGGAATCGTATCACGGTATTATTGTACCAAAGGTGAAGGAAGAATGGGAGTAGTTCACGGCGACCAGATGGTCCTGAATATAGGACCCCAACACCCCAGTACCCACGGGGTGCTTCGTTTGAAAGTGATGACGGATGGTGAAGTGGTTTCCCAAATCACCCCTTATTTGGGGTATTTGCATCGATGTTTTGAAAAACATTGCGAAAATGTATCTTATGAGCAGGTCATTCCCTACACAGACCGGTGTGATTATATTGGCTCCATGAATAATAATTTCGGATATGTAGTCGCCATGGAAGAACTTATGGAAATCAATGTACCGGAGCGGGTAGAATATATCCGTGTGATCATGGCGGAGTTAAACAGAATTGCAAGCCACCTCTTGGCTTTGGGGACTTACGGATTGGATGTAGGTGCATTTACACCGTTTTTGTATATGTTTCGGGATCGGGAACGCATTTTAGACATGTTTGAACTGACTTGCGGTGCTCGGCTTCTCTATAATTATATGTGGGTGGGAGGGTTGTCTCATGACTTGCCGGAAGATTTTGTTAAAATTTGTTATGGATTCCTCGATTATTTTGAACCAAAAATTGATGAGTATAATAATCTTCTCACTGGAAATAAAATATTTGTAGAGCGGACAGCAGATGTGGGGGTTATGCCGGCAGATGTTGCGGTTAATTACGGTGTGACCGGTCCAAACCTAAGAGGATCTGGTGTAAAATGGGATTGCCGAAAAGATGAACCCTATTCTATTTACAATCGTTTTGACTTTGATATTCCCTTGGGAACAGGTGAACTGGGGACTATCGGGGATTGCTGGGATCGCTATTGGGTTCGCATGCAGGAAATGCGAGAAAGTATAAAGATAATACGGCAGGCCTTAAAAGATCTCCCTCAAGGAGATATCCATCAAACAATTCCAAAAAAAATCCGACCACCAAAAGGTTCTATTTATCGTCGAACCGAAAGCCCAAGAGGGGATTTGGGATATTATATTATCAGCGACGGTTCGCCTAAACCATATCGACTGAAAATGCGATCCCCGGCCTTTACATCTATGGCAGTGTTGGATGAAATTTCCCGGGGATGGATGATTTCAGATGTGATTGCCATTTTGGGCAGCCTAGACATTGTATTAGGAGAAATTGATCGATGACTGTCGATGCAATTATAAATTGGTTGGCTGGCTTCGGAGATTTCCCAGCTGCGGCATTTATATTGGCGGTGATTATATCAGGAATTCCTATTTTCCTTCTCATGGCTATTAATGCCTTAGTGGCAGTCTATGTTGAAATAAAAGTTGCTTCCTTCATGCAGGACAGGGTTGGTTATATGGGGCAAGGGGTAGGCCTTAATGGTGGAAAGTGGGGACTGCTGCAAACCGTTGCTGATGCCTTAAAACTTCTCATTAAGGAAGATACAATTCCTGCATCGGCTGATAGAAAATTATTTGTCATGGCCCCTTTTATTATTTTCATAGCCGCATTTATGGGGTTAGCCGCCATACCGTTTAATCAGGTACTTCAGGTTGCAGATATAAATATTGGGGTCTTTTATATTCTGGCGGTCGGTTCCATTGGTGTCATCGGTATGGTTATGGCCGGTTGGGCTTCGAATAATAAATGGTCACTATACGGGGGTATGCGGTCAGCGGCTCAAATAATCAGTTATGAAATTCCCGCAGGATTGTCAATCATCTCAGTCATTATGCTGGTTGGCACCATGAATCTTCAAGACCTGATAGCTTTACAGTCTGGTACCGTTTGGGGTATTTTCCCAAACTGGATTCTTTTTAACAATCCATTTTCATTTCTGGCATTTTTCATCTTTTTTATCAGTGGCGTTGCCGAGACTAACCGAACCCCTTTTGATATTCCGGAAGCAGAGTCAGAGTTAGTGGCCGGGTTTCATACGGAATATTCTGGTATGCGATGGTCTTTTTTCTTTTTGAGCGAATATGCCAATATGGTGGTGATTAGCGGATTAGCCGTTGCGGCATTTTTAGGAGGATGGCAAAGCCCTATTCCCGGGTTGTTTGATTCCTATGGCTGGGGACTGTTTTGGTTTGTAGGAAAAGTGGTCTTGTTAATATTTGTTATGATGTGGTTTCGATGGACTTTCCCCAGGCTACGTGTTGACCAGCTCATGTACGTATGCTGGAAGGTTTTCATTCCTTTTTCAATGATAAATATTTTTGGCGTTGGACTCTGGAAATTGTTAGTAGGGTAAAATGGCGCGATATTTCACAAACATTTATGAAACACTGAGTACATTGTTAACAGGACTCCTAATCACCTGGCGACATATGATTCGAATTAAAAACGATAATGTTACGTTACAATATCCGGAGGAAAGATGGCCCCGGCCGGAGCGAGACATCGGATTTGACCATGAAAAGTATAATGTTATCCGCTCCCGACTCCATGTGGATATCGACGATTGTATCGGCTGTAAAAAATGTGAACGGGCCTGTCCGGTTGATTGTATTGAAGTCCTCACAGAAAAAACACCAAACAGAGGAGAGGATATCCCGGAATACGGACACACAGGCGTGACGTCACATGGAACGAAAAAAGCCATGGTTGTTACAGGATTTAAGATTGATATGTCTGAATGCTGTTATTGCAACCTGTGCACTTATCCCTGTCCGGAAGAATGCATCTTTATGGTGGGCGGTCCAAATTCGGAACGACACATTATAGATTATGAATTTTCCGAATATGATCGCAATAGTCTGATTTATCAGTTTGCGAAACCGTTATCAAAAGACCAGAAGGACGAATTGGTAGCCTCAACACAAAAACCAAAACCAAAGGTTGAAGCATAATGATTGAAGTGGCTTTTTGGGGAATTGTTGCTTTGACGATAGGATCTGCTGTTGTTGTGGTCCATAGTCAAAAACTGGTCTACTCAGCCTATGCCCTACTCTTTACCTTTTTAGGGGTAGCCGGGTTGTATATTTTTCTGTTTGCTGATTTTATGGCCGTAGTACAGGTGGTGATTTATGTTGGAGGAATCTTGGTGTTAATCATATTTGGAATTATGCTCACCAATAAAATTACCTCTGTATCCATTAGCCACAGTAGTGTCCAGAGAGGAGGAGGCGGTTTGGCTGTTTTAGGTGTTTTGGTTGTCTTGGGTTGGATGATATTGAATACACCTTGGTTTACCCTTTCTGCAGAAGAACCTTCTCAAACAGCCTCAACCATTGGGACTCTACTCATGATGGATTATTTGCTTCCTTTCGAAGTGGCTTCCTTATTATTGCTGGGAGCACTTATCGGCGCCACAACCCTCTCAAGGAAGGACGACTGATTATGGTGAGTTTAAACAGTTATCTCTTCGTGAGTGCCATTTTATTTTCTTTGGGTTTATTTGGTGTAATTACACGAAGAAACGGGGTAGCGGTTCTAATGGGGGTTGAACTGATTTTAAATTCTGCGAATATTAATTTTCTTGCTTTTGCCCGATTTGGTGGTATGAATATTTCTGGACACGTTTTTGCTTTATTCGTCATTGTATTAGCTGCAGCTGAGGCAGCAGTAGCTTTGGCTATTATTATCAATATTTATAATAATTTTAATACAATTAATGTGGATGAAGTCAGGGAGATGAAGCAATAATGACAGGTAATATTCTCATCGATTACAGCCTTCTGATTTTGTTTTTGCCCTTGGCAGCGTTTATGGTTAATCTGTTATTCGGGAAACGGCTACCTCGCCAGGGGGATTGGGTATCCATAGGAGCGGTACTTATTACTTTAGCCCTTTCTGGTGCAATGTTTGTTATTATGCTGTTTTCTGGTGATGCCCATTTTAAAACAGAAGCTTCCTTTCTGTGGATGGATTTAGGGGATTTTAAAATTGAGCTGGGATTTCTTGTTGATAACATTACCATTGTTATGCTTTTGGTGGTGGCATTGATTTCCAGTATGACTCACATTTTTTCTATTGAATATTTAAAAGGTGATATCCGTTATTCCCGGTATTATGCTTATTTGGGACTGTTTACCTTTAGTATGAATGGAATTGTCCTTGCCAATAATTTGATATCCTTATATATATTTTGGGAACTGGTGGGGGTTAGCTCTTATCTGTTGATTGGGCATTGGTACGAAAAGGATTCAGCAGCCGATGCTGGGAAAAAAGCTTTTCTGACAAACCGGGTGGGAGATATCGGATTTTTCATCGGAATTATGTTATTCTTTACTGCCATTGGTTCTTTTTCTTATCATGAAGTTTTTGCTGGTGTTGCCACTGGAAAAATTACAGGGTTGATGCTTACCCTGGCCGGATTGGGGTTATTCATGGGTGCTGTAGGAAAATCTTCTCAGTTCCCGCTGCATATCTGGCTTCCAGATGCCATGGAAGGTCCAACTCCAGTTTCTGCATTAATGCATGCGGCAACGATGGTGGCTGCCGGGGTTTTTCTCTGTGTTCGGTTATTTCCGCTGTTTTCTCCTGATGCCCTAACTGTTATTGCCTATGTGGGCGGATTTACAGCCCTGTTTGCCGCAACAATAGCCATTACACAAAATGACATTAAGAAAGTACTAGCCTACTCGACAGTCAGTCAGTTAGGATATATGATATTAGCTGTGGGTACAGGAGCTTATGTGGCGGGATTTTTTCACTTGGTGACCCATGCCATGTTTAAAGCCTGTTTATTTTACGGATCAGGGTCTGTCATACACGCCATGCATCATGGACTCCATGAACTTCACGACCATGATACCGATCCACAGGATATGCGGAATATGGGTGGTTTTAAATCAAAAATGCCAATTACTCATTGGACTATGGTCGTGGCTACATTGGCCATTTCAGGTGTGCCGTTCTTTTCCGGATTTCTGTCAAAAGATGCAATTTTAGCCGGTACGCTGTCTTTTGCTCAGCATCACCCTCAACATTTTCTTTTACCTGTGTTTGGATTCGGAGCAGCAGCCATCACAGCATTTTATATGTTTAGACTGATTTTCATGACATTCCATGGAGATACAAAAATGCCCAAGGTTTACGACTATATCCATGAGTCTCCTCGGGTTATGACATTCCCCTTAGTATTATTAAGTACATTGAGCCTTTTTATTTTTTACACCCTGCCCCATGTCAACCCTTTCTCAGACCATGGATGGTTTAAGGAATTAGTGGTTGCGGTAGATTCTGTTGTCCCGGGACATGTGAATCCTACTGCCCACGAAATTGAAGAGGGAATGCATCATGCTCATTATCCGGCAATGGGTTTATCTCTTATTGTGGCGACATTCGGTATCCTATTTTCATGGATGGTTTATTATAAAAAGAAGTATTCAGCCGATGGTATGGCAAAGAAAATGGGATTTTTATATTCACTATCGTTCAATAAATATTTTTTCGACGAAAATTATAACCGCTTCCTCTATAAACCCATTTTAAAGCTATCGGAAAAAGTTGCGTTTCTGGATTGGGACCTCTACGATAAATATTTTATCAATGGGTTCGGCCGTGTGACCGAATGGTTGTCTCGGTTATCCGGCAAACTCGATTACGATGGGTTGGATCAATGGCTTGTGGATGGCTTCGGCCGAACGACAAGCGGATTAGGGAAAAAATTAAAAACAATTCAAACAGGTCAACTCCAAAATTATGTGTTATTTGCATTGGCGGGAGTTGTAATTATCCTGATTGTACAGGCTTTGTAAAGAATTCAAAAAAGGTAACTTATGGACCATTTGCTCAGTTGGATAATTTGGCTTCCCATTATCGGAATGGTGGGAATTGCTTTCATTCCACGTGAAAAAGAATTACTCATTAAACAGTTTTCCGCTGTCATCACCGGTATCCAGCTTGTGTTGGCTATCTATCTTTGGACACGGTTTAATAGCGGAATTGGATCTTTCCAGTTTATGGAAAGGGCAGATTGGATTCCGTCTTTCAATATCTCCTATATCCTTGGTGTAGATGGGTTAAGTCTTCCCATGGTTTTTCTTACAGCCTTACTGGGCTTCCTTGGTGTATTTGTCAGTTGGAATATTAATCGTGCCGTGAAAGGATATTTTGCCTTATTTCTTCTGCTGAATACTGGAATTATGGGTGTATTCTTATCGTTGGATTTTTTCTTGTTTTATGTGTTTTGGGAAGTTATGCTGCTTCCAATGTATTTCTTAATCGGTATGTGGGGCGGACCACAGCGGGAGTATGCTGCCATTAAATTTTTTCTATATACGCTTGTTGGCTCCGTATTAATGCTGATTGCAATTCTGGCCTTGTATTTCACCTGCGGACAAACTTTTGACATGCTGGTTCTGATGGAAACAGCGCCTACTGCAATGAGCGGATTGCTGTGGTGGGGGATGGATGCCTTTAAAGTCATTTGGGTTTTACTGTTCATCGGATTTGCCATTAAAGTTCCGGTTTTCCCTTTCCATACCTGGCTTCCTTTGGCTCATGTGGAAGCGCCCACAGCTATATCAGTAATTTTAGCCGGTATTTTATTGAAATTAGGCGTTTATGGTATTTTAAGGATTAATTATACCATGCTGCCTGATGGTGTGTTTTGGTTTGCCGGAGCTTTGGCTTTTCTTGGCCTGATTAATGTGATCTGGGGTGCCATGTGTGCCCTGGCCCAAAAAGACCTGAAAAAATTGGTGGCTTATTCTTCCATCAATCATATGGGCTATGCTCTTTTGGGAATGGCAGCGGTTATAGCGGGCAGTGCCATTGGAGGAGAAAATGTTCGTGCAGCCCAGGCCGGACTGAACGGCGCTGTATTTCAAATGTTTAATCACGGAACTATTTCGGCTATGCTTTTTATTCTGGTCGGGGTTATTTATGAAAGGGCTCACCATCGAGATATCAATGGATTTGGCGGGTTGGCAAATCAAATGCCCGTTTATTCCGGCATAACCGCTATCGCCTTTTTCGCCGGATTGGGCTTGCCTAGTTTAAGCGGATTTGTCAGCGAAGCGATGTGTTTTATTGGTGCCTTCCCCGTTTTCCGAACCATTGTTATTCTTTCAACCATCGGTATTTTACTTAATGCAGCCTATTTTTTATGGGCATTCCAGAGAATATTTTTTGGTCAAGTCAATGAAAAATACAGTGGGCTACCGGAAATCAGCCGAATGGAAATGTTTACCGTAATCCCCTTGCTAATCATTACATTTTTTCTCGGAGTTTATCCGGCGCCCTTTTTGGATATGATCAAAGAAACCATGAATGTATTGATAGACCAGGTTGTTTCCCTGGGTGGCTTAGCCGGCATCATGTAACATGGAAAAATTTACTTTATGAGCAATCTAAACAGTTTAACACATTTTTGGCCGGAGTTAATTCTCACATTTACCGTATTGACCGCTGTAATTGCGGATTTATTTTACAAGAAAAACGATTCTTTTAAAGTAGCCTACTGGGTATTGGCGGGATTGATTTTAACCGGATTCGCCCTAAAATGGGAATCTGCAGTCACACCAACCGGATTATTTATGAATACGGTTGCCCTGGACCCTTTTGGCCAATTTTTCAAAACACTTGTATTATTGGCCACTATTTTGGTGATTGTTGTTAGTCTTAAGAGCGACGAATTAAAGTCTTACAGGGTTGGGGAGTATTATGCCATTCTTGGGATCATGGTTTTTGGACTTTTCCTTATGGCTTCCTCTATAGATATGCTCATGGTCTATTTGTCCTTAGAGGTTGTATCAATTATGTCCTTTTTCTTGGCGGGATATCTGAAAAAGAACCGGAGAAGTAATGAGGCCTCTTTGAAATATGTGATTTACGGGGCATTCTCTTCCGGAATAATGCTTTTTGGCATGAGTATTCTATTTGGATTAACCGGCACAACGAAATTTTTCGAAATGCGGGAAGCACTGGTTGCCTTAAACGGTGGCGCTCAACTGGCTCTCATATTAGCCGGAATATTTATTCTAGCTGGATTTGGGTATAAAATATCCGCAGTTCCATTCCATTTCTGGACACCGGATGTGTACGAAGGGTCTCCAACAACTATAACTGCTTATTTATCTGTTGCTCCAAAAGCGGCAGGATTTGCGCTGATTATTCGATTTTTTAACCAAGTCTTAGGCACTGATTCTGCTTTTTTAAATTCGACCTGGTCAGCCTTGGGTGAATTACCCTGGCCCCAACTCCTCGGCATCCTTTCTGTAGCCACAATGACTTTGGGAAATCTCGTGGCTGTGCAACAAAACAGTGTGAAAAGAATGCTGGCCTATTCCAGTATAGCCCACGCAGGATATATGATGATGGCCCTTCCGGTTCTTTCCACCCAAGGGGTCTATGGAATTATGATCTATCTTGTCATGTACCTCTTTATGAATTTAGGGGCATTTTTTGTGATCATTTTTGTCCAATCAAAAACAGGTGGAGAATCTTTCGAAGATTTTAATGGGTTGGGCTGGTCCATGCCCTTTGTGGGGATTATTATGGCCATCTTTATGTTTTCTCTTACAGGATTGCCGCCCACGGCAGGTTTTATCGGAAAATTTTATATCTTTGCCGCCGTAATTAAAGCAGGTCCTCAATATTACTGGCTGGTATTCTTCGGGGTGGTAAACAGTGTTATTTCCCTTTATTATTATGTTCGGGTGGTTAAGCACATGTTTCTTGAAGGAGATAAACACGAAACGGTCATTATGCCGCAACCGGTCTTTACATTTCTGTTTTTGTTTCTGGCAATCCCGACTCTCGTTTTTGGCGTTTACTGGCGTCCTATCGCGGATTGGGTCACGAACTCCATGACTCTGTTAACCCAGATGATGTAATTTCAATCCAATAATATAAGGGGGTAAGACTAGCGTGACACAGATTGATATTAAAAAAGGGCACGATATTCGAATTTCGGGTACACCATCAGATGATGTCGTTAAAGCCCCGAAACCAACCACGGTAGCCATAAAACCGGTAGAATTTCGAGGAGTGAAGGCCAAACTCCTTGTAAAAATTGGCGATACGGTGAATATTGGTTCCACCTTATTCCATGATAAAAATCAACCCAGCGTTACTTGGGGGTCTCCTGCCTGCGGTACCATTTCAGACATTCAATATGGTCCGAGAAGGGTGGTCAATCGCATCATCATATCGGTGGCCGATAAAGAGGAATTTGAATTCTGTGATGCATTTAAAGCGCAAGAAATTCTAACCCTCGGGCGTGAAAAAGTGATGCAATGCATTATTGAGGGAAACTTATGGCCCCTCATTCGACAGCGACCGTTTAACAAAGTTGCCAACCCTGTAGATGAACCACGAGACATATTTATATCCGGATGGAATACGGCTCCTCTTAGCGTTAATCTTGACCGGGCTCTTCGCACAAAACTCTCCCCGTTTCAGGCTGGAATCAATGCCCTGAAACAACTCACAAAAGGTCAGGTTCATCTGTCTATAAGTGAGAATTCTGTATCTGATACCTTGTTAAATGCTGATGGGGTGGAACGCCATACTTTTACCGGACCTCATCCAGCTGGAAATGTTGGAATTCAAATTCATCATATAAACCCGATTCGTCCTCATGATGTGGTGTGGACCGTGAATGCACAGCATGTGGTCATGCTGGGGCAGTATTTTCTTACAGGAAAATGGGACCCCGCTTTAATGATTACAGTGGGAGGTCCTGGGATTGATGTCCCTACTCATGTATTCACTCGAATAGGGGCAAATTTGGGAACGGTGTTAAATGGCCATTTAAAAGAAGGCCCTCAGCGTATTATCTCCGGTGATGTCCTCACGGGGAAATTGTCTTCTGATGAAGGGTACTTGGGGTTTTACGATAGTGCTATAGCTGTTGTTCCTGAAGGCGGTGACCGTCATTTTTTGGGTATGATATCTCCGGGAAACAGCCATACAAAATATAGTTTAACCCGCACATTTTTCGGGGTTAAAAAAAGGACATTTTCGTTTAATACATTAACGAATGGCGCTAGAAGAGCGATGATTCCTCTAAATGCATGGGAGGATGTGCTCCCAATGGATATTCTCCCGAATCCATTATACCGTGCTATCCTGGCTCAGGATATAGAAGAGATGGAACAGTTAGGTATCTATGAATGCGACGAAGAAGATTTTGCCCTGTGTTCCTTTGCCTGCCCCAGTAAAATTGATGTTGGAGGAGTCGTTCGACATGGGTTGGATTTGATGGAAAAGGAAGGGTAAAGAATGAAATTTATTAAAAATACCCTGGATACCTTACGACCAAAATTTGAAAAAGATGGTCCGTTTGAAAAATATTGGTCCATTTTTGAAGCGGCAGATACCATATTATACAGTACGGATGAAACGACAGAATCTGGTCCGCATATACGGGACAGTGTGGATATTAAACGGGTGATGGTCCTGGTTGTTGTCGCTTTGATTCCGCTCTATATATTTGGTGCAATAAATATTGGTTATCTCTCTGGCCTATCGGAAGGCGTCTCCCGGAACTGGATTGACAACTTAAGAATCGGAATGGGTAAAATTCTTCCTATCCTTTTTGTTACTTTGGTGACTGGCGGTTTTTGGGAAGTCTTGTTTGCCATGGTTCGGAAGCATGAAATCAGTGAAGGTTTCTTTGTAACAGGATTTCTCATTCCTTTAATCGTTCCGCCCTCCATCCCCTTATGGCAAATTGTTGTAGCCACAACTTTTGGAGTTGTCATAGGAAAGGAAATTTTTGGCGGGGTAGGGATGAATATATTTAACCCTGCATTGGTGGCAAGGGCTTTTCTGTTTTTTGCTTTTCCCGGGAAAATTTCCGGGGATAAAGTTTGGGTGGTTGGACCAGATGGCTATTCAGGTGCCACAGCTTTGGCCGTTCCTGCTGCAGAAGTGGGAAGCGATGCAGTATCTCTTTTAAATCGGGTAACGCAATTTGATTATTCATGGTGGAATTTAGTTAATGGTTGGGTCCCCGGTTCTATAGGAGAAACCAATAAGTGGCTCATCCTCGCAGGATTGGTATTTCTAATTTTTACAAAAGTTGCAAACTGGCGCATTATAGTGGGAGCAGTATTGGGGCTGATTGGTACAGCTTATGTAACCAATTTGTTCTCACCGCTGTCCACAAATACGCTGATGAATCTTCCGCCCCATTACCATCTTGTTATGGGTGGATTTCTATTTGGAGTTACCTATATGGCTACAGAACCGGTGACGGGTGCACATACTGATAAGGGACGTTGGGTTTACGGTATATTTATTGGGGTTCTAACCGTTATAATTCGATCTATAAACCCCGCCTATCCAGAAGGAACCATGCTGGCGATTTTGCTCATGAATGCTTTTGCACCTCTCATTGATTGGGTCGTGATTCAGGGAAATATTAAAAAACGGAGAGCAAGATATGCGCAGTAACGCTTATACGTTGACCTTTACTTCCGTGATTACTGTAATTCTAGGATTTCTTTTATCCTTAGCCTCTACCGCCTTAAAAGAAAAACAGGATTTGAATATCGAAATCGATATAAAGAAAAATATTTTACGCTCCCTGGATTTTTCACCCTCAGATGAAGACCCTTGGACAGCAGGTGCTGTACAGAATATTTTTGAAAAATATATTCATGGTATTGTTGTAGATCATCAAGGAAATCTTGTAGAAGGAAAACTGCCGGTAGATGTTATTTCAGGAACCGATAGTCAACTGTTTCCCGTCTATATTAAGAAAATGGAAGATAAAGTAGAAGGCTACGCAATTCCTATTTCCGGGAAAGGATTATGGTCCACACTGTATGGATATTTTGCCGTGGAACCGGATGGAATTACTGTTAAGGGAATCACTTTTTATAAGCATGGAGAAACACCTGGGTTGGGGGGTGAAGTAGAAAAATCATGGTTTATACAAAATTTTAAAGGTAAAAAATTTGTTGACGAAAAGGGCATCCTTGTCGGTATTCAAATTATTAAGGGAAAAGTAGATGTCAATTCAAAAGAATCCCTTCACCAGGTAGATGGGATCTCCGGGGCAACCATGACCACAAAGGGGGTGAACAATTTTCTCATGCAAGATCTTAAAAAGTATGAACCGTATTTTAAATCTATTCGAACGGAGAGAGGAGGCGCCTCATGAAATTATTAAGTAAACCATCCCAGCAGGCTCTAACCGATCCTCTCATGAATAATAATCCTATTACATTGCAGGTTTTGGGTATTTGTTCTGCATTGGCAGTTACAGTAAAAATGGAAACAGCAATTGTTATGACCTTGGCTGTCGTGGCAGTATTAAGCCTTTCAAACACCATTATCGCCCTCATACGGAATTACATCCCAAGTAAAGTAAGAATTATCGTTCAGCTTTCTGTTATTGCCTCCCTGGTAATTTTAGCTGACCAGATTTTAAAGGCCTATCTTTATGATATTAGTAAACAACTCTCTGTATTTGTCGGGCTGATTATTACCAACTGTATTGTGATGGGCCGTGCTGAAGCGTATGCCATGCAGAATCCTCCCGGCAAATCCTTTTTGGATGGATTAGGTAATGGTTTAGGCTATGGTATGATTCTGATAGCGGTATCCTTTTTCCGGGAATTGTTGGGAACCGGTTCCCTGGCGGGAATACAAATAATCCCCCAAACCTTTTATGATATGGGATACGAAAATATAGGGCTCATGGTTTTATCCCCGGGAGCATTTATTATTTTAGGGCTAATCGTTTGGATTCAAAGAATTGCATCAAACATAGAAGAGGAGGCCTGATATGTTAGAGCATTATATCAGCCTCGCCACTAAAGCAATCTTCATTGAAAATATCTTATTGGCTTATTTTTTGGGCATGTGTTCTTTTTTGGCAATTTCGAAAAAGGTAGATACCTCCATTGGATTGGGGTTTGCGGTGATATTTGTATTGACCATTACCGCACCAGCGAATTGGGCGATTCACAATTTCTTTTTGCAGAAAGGAGCCCTAGCCTGGGCAGGATTGCCAGACGTAGACCTGAGCTTTTTAAATTTTATTGTTTTTATTGCTGTGATTGCTGCAATGGTTCAGCTGGTAGAAATGATTTTGGATCGGTTTTCTCCAACACTCTATCATAATCTTGGCATTTTTCTGCCACTCATCGCTGTGAATTGCGCTATTTTAGGCGGGTCATTGTTTTTGGTGGAGCGGGACTATACTTTTATGGAATCTGCTGTATTTGGTTTTGGCTCAGGAATAGGGTGGTTTCTTGCCATTGCATCCATGGCCGCCATTCGGTATCGACTCAGATATTCTAATGTCCCGCCCAAATTAAGAGGGCTGGGAATCACTATGCTTTTAACGGGATTATTATCCATGGCCTTTATGGCATTTTCGGGGATTGATTTATGATGGTATCCACACTTGTTGCTATACTCGTTTTTACAGGCGTTATTCTAATCCTTGTTAATGTGCTGAATTTTGCAGAAAATAGGCTCTTACCCCAAGGAGATGTAACGCTTACAATGAATGGAGAACCGGAAAAAGCCATAAAGACAAAACCGGGGAGTACATTATTGGCTACATTAGCCGGGGAAAACATATTTTTACCCTCTGCCTGCGGTGGTGGGGGAACCTGTGCCATGTGCAAATGCCAAGTACATTCCGGAGGGGGTGAGATTCTCCCCACAGAAACAGGCCATATCAACCGGAAAATGGCTAAAGATGATTGGCGATTAGCATGCCAGGTAAAGGTGAAAGAAAATATGGATATTCATGTTCCGGATGAGATATTCAATATTAAGAAATGGGATTGCACTGTAAGATCTAACCAAAACGTGGCCACTTTTATAAAAGAGTTGGTCATGGATTTACCTGAAGGAGAACTCCTCGATTTTAAAGCGGGTGGATATATTCAAATTGATATTCCTGAATATCATCAGTTATCCTTTAAAAGCTTTGATGTGGAAAAGGAATACCATCCGGATTGGGATAAATACAACATTTGGGATCTTGTTGCTAATAATGAAACTGAAAATGTGAGGGGTTATTCCATGGCCAACCATCCTGCAGAGGGGAATAAAGTGATGCTGAATGTTCGGATTGCCACCCCACCACCCAAGTTGTGGAATGATGTGCCTCCTGGGATTGGTTCTTCTTATATCTTTAATTTAAAGCCAGGGGATACGGTAACCATTTCCGGCCCTTATGGTGAATTTTTTGCCAAGGAAACGGATAGAGAAATGGTCTATATAGGTGGTGGTGCTGGGATGGCGCCAATGCGAAGCCATATTTTCGATTTATTTAAAACACAAAAAACCCATCGAAAAGTGACGTTTTTTTATGGGGCGCGGTCAGTGAGGGAAATGTTTTACCACGATGAGTTTCTAGCCTTGGAAAAAGAATTTTCTAATTTTTCTTACCATATTGCCTTGTCGGAACCTCAGCCGGAAGATAACTGGGAAGGCCCCACAGGATTTATCCATCAGGTAGCACACGATTTGTATCTGAAAAACCATGAAGACCCAACTGATATAGAATACTACATGTGTGGCCCACCTATGATGATTGATGCCGTAGATAAAATGCTCTACGATTTGGGAGTCGAACCTGAAATGATTGATTATGACAAATTTGGTTAATCCAAACTCACAAAATGGATTTATGCAAGCCCGACTTCTGTTGGGCTTTCTTGTTTTTTCAGGATTCCTAGCCTGCTACGGTCCCGATCTTTATGTCGAATTCAGCGGTCATACCATGGGTACAACATATTTCATTCGCATTGTACCCCAAAGGGATATTCCATTGAACTATACTTTAGTTCAAAGTGACTTGGATTCAATTCTGTCGGAGATTGATAAGCAAATGTCCACGTATAGACTGGACAGTGAAATAACAAAATTCAATGAAAGTAATGTGGGTGAAATCACGATTATCTCCAACGAATTCGCTTCCGTGCTCCGCCGATCTATGTATTGGGGTAAAGCAACAAGAGGTGCATTGGATATAACCGTTATGCCTGCGGTATTGGTTTGGCGCTATGGAAGTAGGGGAGACCATTGGATACCGCCAACTGCCGATCAAATTCAATCCGCTATGAAAAAGGTGGGATACGAAAATATTGATTTGGTAAACCTTAATTTACAGAAATCTATTCCGGGCCAAATGATAGATCTCAACGCCATCGCTAAAGGTTGGGGTGTAGATCAGCTATTTAAATATTTTAAAAATAAAGGTATCCTCAGTATGATGGTGGAGATTGGAGGAGAGGTGCGGACAACCGGAAAAAATATCAAGGGTAAAGAGTGGCAGATAGGGATTGACACACCATTAATGAGCAGTCGTCCTGGACAGAATATCTTTGCTGTTATTGCAGTGGCTAACAAAGGAATGGCTACTTCAGGCAATTATCGAAAATTTTTTAAATTTGAAGGGACACAATATTCCCATATCGTGGATCCACGTACCGGTAATGCCCTTCAATCCAATATTTCTTCTGTGACCGTTTTGGGTCCAACCTGTATGGATGCCGATGCCTTAGCCACAGCATTGAATGTGATGACTGTTGAAGAAGGATTAAACTTGGTAGAACGCCTGAAAGACTTCGAGGCATTTTGGATTATAAAAGAGGGGGAAGGGCAGTTTAAGTCCGTGGCATCCTTGGGGATGCCCCTGGCAAATTAATTCTTCATCTTTTCCATTTCTTTTTTAATCATACCATCCACAAGGCTGGAGTTTTCTCCAATAAAGAAAACATTGAGTCCATGGAAGAATACACCAATTCCCCAACCCAGAACAGTCCAAATGTACCAGTCATATCCCGGGGAAGTATTTTGATTGATAAAATAAAGAAAGGTGCACACCACCACGTAAGTAGCAAAGTGGCAGTAAAAATCCATTTTATCCTTTACCCGCTGACGAGCCTTTTCATATTTGGTTTCTTCATTCATGGTAATTCCTTCGGTTTTTGAGAAGGGTCGTCGCAAGTTCCACCCCGGAGACAGACACAATCACTGGCTACACCACCGCAAGAACCCCGTAAGGGCTTTTTATTTAGGAGAATTCCAATGGCCATCCCTGCCAAAGCGATACCTATTACAACTATAGATAGAACAATATTCATCCTTAAATCTACGAAATATACTCGGTATTGAGTGCCATCCTAATGATGTGAAGTAGAAAAAATATTTTCTATCTCTCTTGAATTTTTGGAAAACGGAATTTCTGTTTATGGAATATATTCTTTCCAAATTTATCATGGTTCATTGATTCAATCCCCTTTAATTTCCCGCCTGTTTAACGTCATTCAACACCGAAATAAACTCCATGAATAATGCACGACAATACTATTTGAACCGTATCTTGAGTTTTGTTCTCATTCTAGTTCCATCATTGGTTTTTGGCTCCGATGCTGGGCATCCTAGTGTTCCTCATTTGGACGGAACAGCTTTATCCATTTACTGGACCATTCCCTTCGCGGGAATTTTACTGTCCATTGCCATTTTCCCATTAGTGGCTCCGAGGTTTTGGCATCATCATTTTGGGAAAGTTTCTTTTTTTTGGGCATCCGTACTCATTATACCCTTCCTGGTTAAAGAAGGGTTTTCTATTACAATCTATGAGCTGCTGCATGTCTCTTTATTAGAATATATCCCTTTTATCATTTTACTCTTGGCTTTGTTCACTATTTCCGGTGGAGTCCGCCTAACTGGAACATTGGTGGGAACGCCAATTGTAAATACAGCTATTATCTTTGTGGGGACGGTATTGGCCAGTTGGATGGGAACTACAGGCGCTGCTATGCTCTTGATTCGACCTTTAATCCGGGCAAATAAGGCAAGAGATCATAAAGTTCACGTTATTGTCTTTTTTATATTTCTTGTGGCAAATATCGGAGGATCTCTCACTCCCCTTGGAGACCCACCTCTCTTTCTAGGCTTTTTAAAAGGGGTGGAATTTTTCTGGACGACTACAGCAATGTTAAGCCCTATGCTATTTATGGTCACCTGTCTTTTGTTTATCTTTTTTATTCTGGATTCATATTACTACCGGAAAGAAGGAATGAGTCCTGCATTGGAAGAAAATCATAAACTGGGATTGGAAGGGAGTACAAATTTATTGCTTTTACTTGGTGTAATTGGGTCTGTACTTCTCAGTGGATTCTGGAAACCTCCAATTCACTTAACCTTATACCATGTTCATGTAGAGCTACAGAATTTAATCAGGGATTTACTCTTGTTGGGATTAACAGGGCTCAGTTGGAAAATCACAGCAAAATCTATTCGGGAGGCTAACGAATATACATGGTTTCCTATCATTGAGGTCGCCAAACTATTTGCTGGAATTTTTGTAACTATTATACCGGCCATCGCCATTTTAAAAGCTGGAAGCTATGGAGCTCTATCCACTGTTGTCTCGTCTGTATCCAATGATACTGGCCCCGTAAACTATATGTACTTCTGGGCAACAGGAATTCTGTCAAGTTTTTTGGATAATGCTCCAACCTACCTGGTCTTTTTTAATACAGCCGGAGGAGATGCGTCAGTCCTTATGGGAGAAATGCACAATACGCTATTGGCTATATCTGCTGGTGCTGTTTTTATGGGAGCGAATACGTATATTGGAAATGCACCAAACTTTATGGTGAAATCCATATCGGAAGCTTCCGGTGTAGACATGCCTTCTTTCTTTGGATATTTGATAAAATGGTCCTTACCAATATTATTTCCTCTGTTTATTCTTGTAGGCATTTTATATTTCTAATGCGTGTTTCAAAAGTCACAACAAAAACAGGGGATAAGGGTGACACGAATTTGGGGGATGGTACCCGGGTTTCAAAATCCAATATTAAGATTGAATTTCTTGGTGAATTGGATGAGTTGAATGCTTGGATTGGATATATAAAATCGGTTTGCCCTATTTCATATCAGGATGAATTAACTGATATTCAGCAGGACTTATTGAATATAGGAGGAGAGGCATCTGTAGAAAACAAGGATTTTACATTATTGAAAGAAATTAAAATTAAATTTCTCGAGAAACGATTGGCTGAATTGAATAAAGACTTAACTCCTCTAAAAGAATTTATTCTCCCGGGTGGTGATGAGTTTTCTACCAGAGTTCATTTGGGTCGCACTGTGTGCAGGCGCGTAGAAAGAAAAGCAGTATCCTTAAGTGAATCAGGTGCAAATACTCGATTTTGGATCCCGTATTTAAACCGGTTGTCTGATTATTTGTTTGTTCTTGCCCGATATCATGGTATAGCAAACCAGGAAAAAGAAATACAATGGAGACGGAACCCTTAGGTTCAACTTTTTAGGTTTTCACAAAATTAACTTCAATAATCTTTATCAGAAATTATACCGGTGAACCAGTAGCAAAACTAACGGGAACATCCCTAAATTTATATTCTTTAAAAGACCATGATTGATTGGAAAACACTCTATAAAACTATTAGCGGAGCAGAACGAATTTTACTGTCCACTCACGAAAACCCTGACGGGGATGGACTAGGGAGCGCTGCGGCGATGTATCTCTTCCTGAAAAATTCAGGAAAAGATTGTCGTATAATACATGTATCTGAATTGCCATTTGAATATAATTTTCTCAACAATGATGGGATATTTGAGACCTATGAGCCAGAAAAGCATGACTCATGGATTTCCGACGTTGACCTTTCTTTGATTTTTGATGTTGGAGACTTTAAGCGACTCAGAGCAATTGGAGATCTTCTACATCGCTATAATATACATATAGTTAACATTGATCATCATCCTGATTTAGGTGATGAACGATTTACACAAAATGTCATTGATGTTTTTGCGGCTGCTACCGGGGAAATGGTTTATGAGTTTTTCAAGACAAACAACATTTCAATGACTCAGAAAATGCTCGAAGGAATCTATACTGCAGTGATGACAGATACGGGCTCATTTCGGCATAACAATACGAATGAAAAATGCCATGAAATTGCTATTGCCTGTATTAAAGAAGGACTAAATACATCCAAAATATATCAACAGGTATATGAAACCAGTTCTAAGGGTAGAATGCGGTTGTTAGGGAAAATTCTTGATACACTATCCTTTGAGTATGATTCTGAATTAGCCTGGTTTACGATTGATGAGGCACTTTTAAAAAAAACAGAAACAGATAAAAAGGATGTGGATGGGTTTACTGACTTTATTCGAACCATCCGAGGGGTAGAAATTGCTTTAATGATATTTCAAAATAGTTCGGACACCTGCAGAATTAATTATAGATCCAAAGGGAAATATGTCATTAATGAAATGGCAAAAGCATTGGGTGGGGGTGGACATAAATATGCTGCCGGAGCGGTAGTAGATGGATCCTTAAAAGAAGTAATTCCCAAAGTATTGAATTTGACTACATCTTCTATGGCAAAACAAAACGGTCGAATAAAGTGAAGGTCATTTTGGCAAAAGATGCAGGCTATTGTTTCGGAGTGCGAGAGGCGGTAAGTCTTGCTTATAATACAGCAAAAACCAATGGGGATGTCTACATGTTAGGACATATTGTCCATAATGAGAATGTAGTGTCTGATTTAGATAAGGCTGGAGCTAAAGTTGTCTCTTCGTTGGAAGATATTCCGTCCAATAAGCCCATATTATTCCGAGCCCATGGAACGGCCACCGATACATGGAGTGAAGCCCGATCGAAAAATATGAACATTGTGGATGCCACCTGCCCCCTGGTTCTTGAAATCCATGAAGAGGTTAAAAAACTGGAGGAAGAAGGTCGAAAAATTATTATCATCGGCGATCATGGCCATGATGAAGTGATAGGCATTGCCAGTCAAGTTAAAGACCCGATGATTATTGCTACACCAAGTGAAGCAAAATCTTTGCGGAAAATGAAAAGAGCAGGAGTGGTCAGCCAATCAACCCAAACAATCGGGAATGTGCAGGAAATTATAAATATTATAATGACCAAGGTTTTTGACCTTCGATTCGTAAATACAATCTGTTTTCCTACTAAAAGGAATCAGGAGCAAATAAAGAATTTAGCTGAACAGTGTGATGTGATGATAGTTATCGGGTCGTTTACCAGTGCAAACTCTAAAAGATTAACAGCGCTTGCATTGGAAAGAAATAAAAAATCTTACCAAGTTACCTGTGCAGAGGACATTCATCCCGAATGGCTGGACAATGCTGATACAGTGGGAATCTCTGCCGGAGCATCCACTCCGGATAATATTATCCGGGACGTCTTAGATAAAATTAAAGAAATTGGACAAATCCAAGAGGAGGAAAAGATATATGGCTGAAAAAGGGTCTTTTGAAATAAAAGTAGGGTTGGCAGAAATGCTTAAGGGCGGTGTCATTATGGACGTGATGAACGCTGAACAGGCAAAAATCGCAGAAGATTCCGGTGCGGTGGCCGTCATGGCTTTAGAACGTATCCCTGCCCTTATCCGTGAGGAGGGAGGTATTGCGAGGATGAGTGATCCCCAAATGATAAAAGATATTCAAACGGCTGTCTCTATACCAGTCATGGCCAAAGTTAGAATTGGTCATTTCGCAGAAGCACAAATTCTGGAAGCTCTAGAAGTAGATTTTATTGATGAGAGTGAAGTCTTGACTCCTGCTGATGAACATAATCATATATGGAAACATGATTTTACGGTTCCTTTTGTTTGCGGGTGCAGAAATCTGGGCGAGGCTCTTCGCAGAATTGGTGAAGGTGCAGCCATGATACGGACAAAAGGAGAAGCCGGGAGTGGTAATATTGTCGAAGCCGTTCGCCATATGCGCCAAGTTCAAAGCGAAATGAAAAAACTCACCATAATGAATCAAGATGAACTCATGGCAGCTTCTAAAGAAATGGGAGCCCCATTTTCCTTGGTGAAGCAGGTTGCAAAGCTTGGAAAACTTCCAGTCCCGAATTTTGCTGCAGGTGGTATAGCAACCCCTGCTGATGCTTCACTGATGATGCAGCTTGGGGCAGAAACCGTTTTCGTCGGTTCTGGAATATTTATGAGCGAAGATCCTGCCCCGCGGGCTAAAGCCATTGTGGAGGCTGTTACCTATTATAACGATCCGGATAAACTGGTTGAAATTTCCACAGGTCTCCGATCGGCAATGAAAGGATTGGATATGTCAGAGATCCCGGAAGGAGAACGACTGCAGGAACGCGGTTGGTAGAGAAATTCAAGGAGTCGTTTAAAAGGAAAATTCATGAATATTGGTGTTTTGGCACTCCAAGGTGATTTTGATAAACATACCCGAATAATTCATGAACTGGGATGGAACCCATTGAAAATTCGATATCCTTCCCATTTGGACTGCGTTGAAGGGTTGGTCATCCCCGGTGGAGAATCCACAACCATGTCGAACCTTATGGAACGGATGGCCTTTCACAAACCCATCCAAGCTTTTGCAAAATCATTTCCGGTTTTGGGCACTTGTGCAGGTCTTATCCTGATGGCTGATTTTGTACACGACGATCGAGTAAGGCCCTTAAGTCTCCTGAATATATCAGTGGATAGGAATGCTTATGGAAGACAGATGTACTCCTTTATTGATGATGTAACGGTTTCAACCGACGAAGGAGAAAACCGGATTCGCGCCACTTTTATTCGCGCACCAAAAATTACCAAGATTGGCCAATCTGTTTCGGTATTAAGCTATCATGATGACAATCCAGTCGTAGTGAAGCAGGGAAAACATATTGGTTTATCTTTTCATCCGGAATTGGACAAGGTGACTCTTTTTCATAAAATAGCTTTTTTAAACACAACGATTAAAACAGAAAAAATCAATGTCGCTTAAATATTTACCTCATATAAAATCACCGAAAGATATTAAAAATTATTCTATGGATGAATTAAGGGAACTTTGTGATGAAATTCGTTCATATACGGTAGAAATTATTAGCGAAACCGGTGGACATCTTGCACCAACCTTAGGTGTTGTAGAATTGACCGTGGCTCTTCATAAAGTGTTCGATACTCCAAAAGATAAAATAGTCTGGGACGTAGGACACCAAGCCTATACTCACAAACTATTAACCGGTCGATTTGAACAATTTTCGACCATTCGCCAGTGGGGTGGTCTCAGTGGTTTTCTCAAACGAACTGAAAGCGAATACGATGTTTTTGGAGCGGGTCATGCTTCCACGTCGATTTCTGCTGCTACCGGTATTGCCGAAGCCCTAAGGTCTAAGGGAAAAAATATTCGTACAGTAGCGGTAATTGGAGATGGCTCAATGACCGGAGGCTTAGCTTTTGAAGGGTTAAATAATGCAGGCCATTTACGAACCCCCATGCTGGTGATTTTGAATGATAACGAAATGTCTATCAGTCCCAATGTAGGCGCTATTAACACGTACCTGACAAAATTAGTGTCAAATCCATTATATAATCGTATTCGTGATGATATTTGGAAAATGACCGGAAAGCTTCCTTTAGGCAAGCAAAAAGCAAGAACTCTTCTCCATCGTTTGGAAGAAAGTTTAAAAAGCCTCTTGGTTCCAGGAATGCTTTTTGAAGAGTTAGGCTTTCGATATTTCGGTCCCATCGATGGACATAATATTAGTGAATTAATTGGCACATTAGAAAATATTAAGGATTTTAAAACACCGGCTATTCTTCATATCCTTACAAAAAAAGGTAAAGGGTTAAGTAAGGCAGAGGCGGATCCAGTAAATTTTCATGGAATTAAACCCAATGGAAAAGTCAATCTTAAACCCCAAAAGCCGTCAGCTCCGTCATTTCAATCTGTTTTTGGTTCTTTGGTTTCAGAAGTGGCAAGAAACAGGAAAGATACTGTCTGCGTTACGGCGGCCATGCGGGAAGGAACAGGACTGACATCCTATGCTAAAGAATTTCCCACACGCTTTTACGACGTAGGGATCGCTGAAGGCCATGGAGTTACTTTTTCTGCGGGAATGGCAACTGAAAATATTCGTCCTATCGTGGCTATTTATTCCACTTTTCTTCAACGGGCCTATGATCATATTATCCATGATGTTGCTATTCAGCATTTGCCCGTAATCTTTTGCCTCGATCGTGCAGGGATTGCAGGAGAAGATGGCCCGACACACCATGGAGCATTGGATATTGCATACTTAAGGTGTGTTCAAGAATTGATTGTAACAGCTCCGAAAGATGGAAACGAATTCCGCCATTTATTATATACGGGGCTCAACCAAGTTAAGAATCCTTTCTCTATTCGATATCCAAAAGCTGGTTCTGTTGAATTCGACGTCCATGGACAGGGAGACCTTATACCCATTGGGAGTTGGGAAGTTGAAAAGAAGGGAACGAATGCGGCCATTCTTGCGGTGGGTCCTCAAGTATATGAAGCCCTTATAGCTGCAGAAACTCTTGAGACTGAAGGTCTCTCGTGCGAGGTGGTTAACTGCAGATTTATTTCTCCAATGGATACAGCATACCTTCAAGAATTAATAAAACGGTTTTCTACGATTGTCACAATAGAAGAGGGCGTTAAAACAGGAGGATTTGGCGAGGGAGTGTCTTCCTGGCTTGTGGAAAATGGGTATAAAGGCAACATTACAAACTTGTCATTGCCGGATACTTTTGTGGAACATGGCTCAAGAGAATTCTTATTGGATCGTCTTGGTCTGGATTCAAAAGGAATAATTCTGGCAATAAAAAAAGGTCTTCTGCACGCTGAAAATATTATTTGAGTCATGAGTTCAGTTGTATTAGTTATATTCGGACTCTTGTGTTTCACTCTTGCATATAAATTTTATTCCCGATTTATTGGACAAAAAATATATGAAATCCATAAGGACCATGCACCACTACCTGCACATGAATTTGAAGATGGTGTTGATTTTGTTCCTACAAAAAAACATATTTTGTTTGGTCATCATTATACTTCTATTGCAGGTGCAGCACCAATTATAGGTCCTTGTGTTGCGGCATTTTGGGGCTGGCTTCCAGCGATAGTTTGGGTTGTCTTTGGGACAATCTTTATGGGTGCTGTTCATGATTTTGGTGCTCTGGTTACCAGTGTTAGAGAAAAGGGGAGAAGTATTGCAGATCTCACTTCTTCAGTAATCAATGGACGGGCCAGGTTTATGTTTTTGATTTTTGTAATCCTATTGGTATGGTTGGTCTTGGCTGTATTTGCTATGGCGATTGCTGATTTGTTTGTGGGTGTCCCCTCCTCAGTATTACCGATAAATGTTGAAATCGTTATCGCTCTTGTTTTGGGATGGCTCATATATAAGAAAAAAATAAACAGTTTTTGGCCGTCTTTGGTTGCTTTGACTGTATTATATTTGTTTGTCTGGTTTGGTTCATTTCTTCCCATTGACTTTACTGGTGAATCTGGATATGGGGGCTTAGAACTATCCAAAACAGATGCAAAAAATTTGTGGATTATTTTACTATTTATATATTCTGCTATTGCCAGTTTGCTACCGGTATGGACTCTTCTTCAGCCTAGAGACTATATCAACAGTCATCAATTATTTGTAGGGTTAGGATTATTATTTTTAGGTATTTTTATTGCTCAACCTATTGTAGATGCTCCCGCGGTTCGTTCTTTATCCGAACCAGAAACTCCTGGTTTATTTCCTCTTCTTTTTGTAACCATTGCCTGCGGTGCTATTAGTGGCTTTCACGGATTAGTTTCCTCAGGAACAACTTCCAAACAGTTAAATCAATTTGAAGATGCACGGTTGATCGGATACGGGGGGATGATAGGGGAAGGAACCCTTGCCTTGGCATCTACTATTGCAGCCGTGGCTGGGATATCTTTAGTCTCTCAATGTGACTTGCCTGCTGTGGGGCCGGTATCAGATTTGAATTGGGCGGCATATTATGACTCATGGGTCCATGCCAGCGGCAATAAAGCTGCAGCTTTTGTGTTGGGTGGCGGTGCTTTAATTGAAGCTGTGGGAATACCTTCGAAACTGGCCACGACTTTAATGGCTGTTTTGGTTATTTCTTTTGCCGCAACAACACTGGATACGGCCACTAGAATTCAACGATTTATATTAACAGAATTCGGTAAAGCAACGGAGGTTAAAATATTAACAAACCGGTATATGGCAACGGCAATTGCAATCGTTCCGGCAATTCTACTTGCGTTTTGGAATGTATCGGATCCGGTATCCGGAGGTGTGAAACAAGCAGGGTGGATGCTGTGGCCAATTTTTGGAGCCAGCAACCAAATGCTTGCTGCTTTAACATTAATGGTCCTGTCATTATATTACTGGCAAAGAAAGAAACCGGTTCTTCCTTTGCTGATCCCCATGCTATTCATTATTGTTGTTACGATTACAGCACTTGCCGCTAATGTCTTCAGATTTTTTCATAGCAACAGTTTATTATTTTTCTTAACTCTTTTATTGTTAGGGCTTGTTTTCTGGATGCTGGTTGAAGGAATTCTAACGATTAAAAGACTTATGCATCGATAATTTAATTAGGGTAGTTAATTCTGATTAATTTGTCCTAAATACCTAAGAGAATTCTTGAATAAGCTGTAATTTTAATATTGATTTAACCCATGATAAATACTGTGTCTGAAAATCAACAACTGGACCTGTTTAAAAAATCAGAATCGCTCTGGAAGAATGAACTGGATTCTGTTTCCGAGAGGGAATACAGTTTTAATTCTCTCAGTGGAGAAAATTTAGACCCACTATATCTTCCAGATAATCCCGATACAAATTATATGAAAAATTTAGGGTTTCCGGGCCAGTACCCTTATACCAGAGGTGTCCATGCCAATATGTATCGAGGAAAATTATGGACCATGCGCCAATTTTCTGGATTTGGAACACCGGAAGAAACCAATCGTCGGTATCATTCTCTGTTATCCAAAGGTCAGACAGGGCTGTCCGTCGCATACGATATGCCAACCCTCATGGGATATGATCCAGATCATCCATTTTCGGCAGGAGAAGTTGGAAAGTGTGGAGTGAGCGTATCCTCATTAAAAGATATGTCCCGATTGTTTAATAGGATAAACCTTGGAGATATTTCTGTATCTCAAACCATTAATGGGCCCGCTGTTATTTTATTAGCCTTTTATATTGCTGAAGCAGAAAACCAGGGAATTCCTTTAAATCGATTAAGAGGTACCCTCCAGAATGACATACTAAAAGAATTTATCGCCCAAAAAGAATGGATTTTCCCACCGGAGCCTTCCATGCGTATCATTACAGATATGATGTCATTCTGCACAAAGAAAATGCAAAAGTATAACACGATATCCATTAGTGGATATCATATAAGGGAAGCGGGATCCACGGCAGCGCAGGAATTAGCTTTTACGTTGGCAGATGGTTTTACTTACGTTGAATATGGAATAAAAGCTGGATTGGACATCGATGAATTTGCCCCTCGTCTTTCTTTCTTTTTTAATTCCCATTTGGACTTTTTTGAAGAAATAGCAAAATTTAGGGCTGCAAGACGAAT
Source organism: uncultured bacterium (assembly GCA_964549275.1). GTDB lineage: Bacteria > Fidelibacterota > Marinisomatia > Marinisomatales > TCS55 > CAZJUP01. The sequence continues at coordinate 93,508 of CAZJUP010000002.1, forward strand.
TTGGGCCCGTCATATGAAAGAAAAATACGGAGCAAAATCAGAGCGGTCCTGGAAATTGAGATTTCATACTCAGACTGCAGGATGCTCTCTGACGGCACAACAACCTGAAAATAATATAGCCAGAACCGGATTCCAGGGCTTGGCAGCAGTTTTAGGAGGAACCCAAAGCCTCCACACCAACTCTATGGATGAGACACTTGCCCTTCCATCCGAAAAAGCAGCTGAAATTGCCTTAAGGACCCAGCAAATTATTGCCTGTGAAACAGGAGTGGCAAATGTGGCGGATCCACTTGGAGGATCTTGGTATATTGAATCATTAACGGATAAAATTGAATACAGAGCAGAAAAATATTTTGAGGAAATTGACAAATTGGGCGGGGTAATCCCTGCCATTGAAATGGGATATTTCCAACGGGAAATTGCCCGAGCCGCATCAGAATATCAAAGACGTATCGATGAGAAGCGGTTAATCCATGTTGGTGTGAATGACTTTATTAAAGAAGACGAAGAAATCGATATCCCTATCCTGGAAATTGGAGAAAATGCAGCTAAAGTTCAATTGGAGGCTCTGAAAAACCTGAAGGATGAAAGGGATGAATATCAAGTAAAATCTGCGTTGGAGAAGGTGCAAAAATCCTGTAAAAACGGAAACAACATCCTGCCGCCTATTATTGCAGCTTCCAAGGTTTATGCAACATTGGGTGAAATAATCGAATCCATGAAAAAAGAATTTGGAGAATGGCAGGAATTAGCTGTTTTCTAACAAATAACTAAGAGTGAATAATGACATCAAATAAAAAATTTATGGTTCTTCTGGTTGGAGTAGCCGCTGTAGTGATATTTTGGATTGGCTGGGTCTCCAGTAATCCCAGTGATGAAAAGGCTATGGTGACTTTTGTTTCTGTAGAAACTCTCAAGGAGGACAATATACTAACCCGGACGAAATTAGGTGGATTGGTTCAGGAAGGATCGATTCAAATCTCTGAATCAAATTTATTGGACTGTTCATTTGTTTTGCAGGAAGGTGAAAATATTTTACCTGTTCAGTACGGAAAAACGAGACCGGATTTATTTAAAGATGGCGCGGAAGTCATTGTAACTGGGATCTACAAAAACGGAATATTTTATGCCGATGACCTCCAAACCAAATGTGCTTCCAGGTACGAAGGCGATCTCAGGGATGAATCCAGTTATAATCTTAATGAAATAAACTCATGACGCCCGTAGCCGGTGGAGTCGCCCTCAACCTTGCCTTGGGGTTTAGTCTTCTTACAATATTCACTTTGTCTTTATATATCCGAAATGGAGATGAACGATTGTATCTCTCTGGTCAGCGTATGGCACTGGGTATTTCTTTATTCAGTATTTTGGCAACGGTTATTCTGGCTTACCAGCTCATAATCAGCAATTTTGATGTAGACTATATTGCCCATTATACCAGTTTAGAAACTCCTCTGTTGTATAAGATTTCAGCCTTATGGGCAGGACAATCTGGTTCGTTGTTATTTTGGTTGTTTATTTTAAGTGTATTTTCCCTTGCAGTGATTTTCCAAAATCAGAATCACCATAAATCAATGATGCCATGGGTGATAATTATCATGACTGTGGTCCAACTCTTCTTTTTGGTTTTGACTAATTTTGTGACCAATCCTTTTTCTCCAACAGAGGCAGATTTCATAGTCGCCAATGGATCCGGCTTAAATCCTTTGCTCCAAAACATTACCATGGCAATTCATCCTCCAACCCTTTATTTGGGTTATGTGGGATTTACAGTACCTTTTGCCTTTGGGATGGCGGCCATGATTAAAAAAGATACAAGCCCTTTGTGGATACAAACTGTGCGTCGCTGGACATTGGTAACGTGGCTGTTTCTAAGTATTGGAATAATATTGGGAGGATGGTGGGCCTATCAGGAATTGGGATGGGGAGGATATTGGGCTTGGGATCCGGTAGAAAATGCCAGTTTTATGCCTTGGCTAACTGCAACGGCATTTGTTCATTCCATCATTATACAGGAAAAGAAAAATATGCTTCGGGTCTGGAATATGGTCTTAATCATTATCACCTTTACCCTGTGTATCTTTGGAACTTTCCTAACTCGTTCCGGTGTCATGAGCTCGGTTCATTCATTTACAGGGTCATCTTTAGGCCCATTGTTTCTCGGATTTGTTTTTCTCATTTTAGCGGTTTCATTCTATTTATTGATAAACCGGATTTCTGTCCTGAAATCTGCCAAAAAAATGGAATCCTTTTCTTCAAGAGAAAGTGGATTCTTATTCAACAATGTTGTATTTGTCGTCATGTGTTTTGCTGTATTTTGGGGGACATTGTTTCCTGTCCTTTCCGAGGCAGTGCGAGGCAGTAAAATTACGGTTGGTCCCCCGTTTTTTAATCAGGTTAACATTCCAATCGGATTGATATTACTCTTTTTAACAGGTGTTGGCCCCTTGCTGGCATGGCGCCGAACATCGAAAGCAAGTCTCATTAGGAATTTTACTTTGCCTGTTATTGCAGGACTCGTGACAATGATTATCCTTATAATTCTTGGGTTTCGCGGGTCAGTGACGATGGTGTTTTCATTATCTGCTTTTGTAATTGGAACGATTAGTCTGGAATTTTATCGCGGAATTTCTGCACGAATAAGAAAGTTTGGCGAGTCGCCATTTAAAGCTTTAACAACAATGGTGATGAAAAATCGATCACGATATGGGGGATATATCGTTCACTTGGGAATTGTTTTCATGTTTGTAGGATTTACAGGAAATGCATTCAATCAGGAAAAAGAGTTTGGAATAAAAGTAGGAGATGAAGACCACGTGGGTGAGTTTAAATTTACACTCACAAGGCTTTATGAAGAAGAACGCCCAAATCATTACGCCTGGATTGCCGATTTGAGGGTAACAGATAATGCCAACCGTTTTATTGCAAATCTTCATCCGGAAAAACGGGTATATTTCCACAAGCATCCGGATCAGAATCGAAGGCAGCCCCATAGCGAATTAGATATTTATACCACTCTGAACAGGGATGTCTATTCCGTTTTTTCCGGTGTGGATACAGAACAGGAAACTGCTTTCCTGAAAATTATGATTAATCCTTTGGTTCGGTGGGTTTGGATTGGGGGATATATCCTTGTATTTGGGACTATGGTCGCCCTTTGGCCAAGAAAGGATAAAGTATGAACTTTTTAGCGGAATATGGATTTATATTTTTGATATTTTTACTTCCGGTGCTTTTTGTAGTAAAACCACTTTTTTATCCAACTTTAGATTCTCAGAATGAATCTGAGATAAATCGTGATGAATTACTCAGAAGAAAACTGGTTCTTTATCGGCAGATTAAGGAATTAGACATGGAAAGGGAAATGGGGAATGTGAATGAAGAAGATTATATCAGTAACCGTATGGAATTGAAGCGGGAAGTCTCCGATATTATTACACAAATATCGTCGTAATTGTTAGTTTCTAAATAATTTGCTTTCTGTAAATTACCTTAAAAAATCTTTTCACCATCATCCTGTATTGGATGGAGTATCCTTTTCGTTGAAAGAAGGTGATTCTGTCGTCATAATGGGAAAAAACGGTATTGGTAAATCCACGTTACTGAGAGTCCTGGCAAGGATTAGTGCTCCTGATTACGGGGAAGTGATATATAGGGGTGAGAATCTCTTAAAAGGAGCTGCGGAAATTCGAAACTCCATATTGTATTTAGGACACCATCCCGCATTATATCCATCTTTATCTGCTGTTGAGAATCTATCGCTTGCCATGGAACTTCGGAAGTTGAAGCCAGACAAGGACCGCATTATTAAAACACTGATAGCATTTGGGTTAGAATCGCAAATGAAGGACCCCATTACTATATATTCCCAAGGAATGCTTCAACGATTAAAATTGACCTTGGCTAGTGTTTTGGATTGGAATCTCCTTCTTTTTGATGAACCGTTTACAGGGTTGGATGCGGAAGGTGTGAATCGTGTTGACCAATTCTTGGTTCAGTGTAGAAATAAAGGGAAAAGTGTTATTCTGGTGTTGCATAATATGGATAGGGCATTAAACTACTGCTCCCGATTTATATTTTTAAAAAATGGAAAAGTAGGTGCTGATGTTGGTTACAAAGAAAATACTCGGGAAGACATTCGCAGGATCTTTAATTCAATTGTAGGCTAATCATGATATGGACACTTTTAAAAAAAGAAATTCTTATTGAATTTCGTTCCCGAGAGATTACAGCTTCTACGTTAACTTTTGGTTTCGCAATTATTCTCATCTTTTCATTCGCATTTAATGTTTCCCCAGAGCTAATCCGTGTTTTTGCTCCGGGATTATTTTGGTTAATGGTATTGTTTGCTTCCGTGCTTGGGCTGCATCGATCTTTTGCTTATGAAAAGGAGTTTGATGCATTTACTTTGTTAATGACTTCTCCAGTTGACCGGGGATTTATCTTTCTTTCAAAATGGGGGGCAGGTACCGTGTTTATTTCTGTGACTGAACTCCTGGTGGTTCTTCCATTTTTCCTTTTTCTACGACTGTCACCTCCTGAGAATATACTTCTCGCTTTGGGGGTTACTTTTTTGGTTAATTTAGCTATCATGGCTATCGGCAGCTTAGTTTCAGGATTAGCAATGAGGGCAAGATTGAGTGAAGTGCTGCTGCCGATTTTATTACTGCCTTTGGTCTCACCTGTCATCATTTCCGCAGTAAAAATAACTTCTAGTCTTATGGAAGGATTGCCATTTTCCCATTGGCAATTATGGTTGCAAATCATCTTAACTTTTATTGTAATTTTCGGACTTCTTGGTTACACGTTGTTCGATTTTATCACGGAAGAATAATGAATACATTTTTATCCTATCGAAAGAATATGTTCTGGGCTTTAAGCGTTTTAATACTTATGGCCTTAAACTTGGGGAATATCCTCTTGAATACTCCCATGGTACCAGACCAGCATTGGGCTCAAAAAATATTTTATTACCATGTTCCGGTAGCGTGGACAGGATTTTTAGCCTACTTTGTCGTGATGATTGCGGGAATACTATATTTTCTGAAAAATAATGATTATTGGGATCAGGTCGGTTTGGCAGCCGCAGAAATTGGTACTTTGTTTATGACACTTGTGCTTTTAACAGGACCAATATGGGCAAAACCCATTTGGGGAACCCCTTGGATTTGGGAACCGCGACTAACAACAACACTGGTCTTGTTTTTAATCTATATGGGATATTTCATGCTTCGATCTTTTGGAGGGCATCCGGAAAGGGTAAAAAGATATACTGCCGCATTGGGAATAATTGCTTTTGCGGATGTTCCCATCATTTTTATTTCTGTCAAATTTTGGGCTCCTGAAATTCAATCTCATCCCCAAGTTGCTATGGGGAACCAGCCTCCCGGTATTTTAATCCCCTTTATGATTTCAATGGTTGTTTTTACACTACTATACATTGTCATGATGAAATATCGGATTCATATTCTTACATTAAGAAAATCAGTTAGGGAAAATCGTGTATAATTTTTTTGGATATTTTATTAGTGCCTATACATTGGTTTTAATATTTATCATTGGATGGGTAATTGTCCAATGCAGAGAAGAAAAAATATTAACTAAAAACGCACCAAAAGGTGACAAGAGGGATTAGGGAGTTATTGTATGCAGCGTAAAATTGTCCATGTCGTCGGCACTGGGACTATTGGTGAACCGCTGATTGGTTTATTATGCGACTATAAGGAACAATTAGGAATCGATGAAATTTCGTTTAATAAAAATTCGCCACTGATTAGTGACCGGTCCAAAGTAAACGATTTGGTCAAGCGGGGAGCTCGATTAGCGGTTTCAGAGAATAAATTACCTGGGTTCAAAGAACTGGGTATGGACCCTGAACTTGAGACTGAAGAAGCAATTAAACGGGCATCAGTAGTGATTGATTGCACACCCAGTGGTGTTGGGCATAAAAATAAAGAACATTATTATCATCGATTTACAGAAAACGTGAAAGGATTTATAGCCCAGGGCAGTGAAGATGGATTTGGAATAAAATATGCCCGGGGGATTAATGACCATGCCATTAAAATTAACAATGGACAGTTTATTCAAGTTGTCTCCTGCAATACGCATAACATGTCTTGCGTGACCCATACACTCGCGTTAAAAGATAAACCAAAAGAGAATTTGAAAGAAGGACGTTACCTTTGTATTAGAAGGGCCAATGATATCAGTCAGTCCGGAAGTTTTATCCCTGCACCCCAGGTTGGAGGACATCAATCTGATAATTATGGATCCCACCATGCAAAAGATGCGGTGGCCTTATTTTCAACATTGGACTATGATTTAAATCTATTTTCGTCAGCTATGAAAGTAAATAGTCAGTATATGCATGTACTTTGGTTTTACTTAAGAACCGCTGAACCTACATCCCAAACTGAAGTTATGGACAGATTATTGGGCAATCCATTAGTAGCCATGACGAAAAAAGATATGACCAGTACAGTTTTTTCTTTTGGACGGGACCACGGACATTTTGGAAGAATTCTGAATCAAACTGTTGTAGTAGAGCAAACCATTCATGTGAAAAATGACCATGAAATTTATGGGTTTTGTTTTACGCCTCAGGACGGGAATTCCATTTTAAGTAGTATTGCAGCTGCAGAAAAATTTCTTTATCCCCACTCCTATGAAGATAAAATCCAGTGTCTCGGGGAACTGGTTTTTCAGGAAATTTGAGTTTACGCATAGAAACGGTCGTTACAGGGCCGTTTCAGGAAAATAGTTTTATTCTGTATTATTCAGGTCAACCTGAGGCGGTACTGATTGATCCTGGGGATGATGCCCAGTTGATTTCCACAAAACTGACATCACTGAATTTATATCCTGTTGCAATCCTGAATACACATGCACATTTAGATCATATTGGAGCGGTACACGATTTGAAATTGAAATATAAAATTCCTTTTTATCTCCACAAAAAGGAGAAATTGATATTAAATACCTATGAAGAATCCTGTGCCATGTATGGTCTGCCGACAAAACAAGCACCGAAAGTTGACCATTGGATTAATGAAGAGAATCAAATTTCAATGGGGGTCTTTACATTTCAACTTCTTCAGACACCGGGGCATACTCCAGGTGGCATTTGTTTTTTTATCGAGAAGAATTTATTCGTTGGGGATACTTTATTCCACGGTTCTGTGGGGAGAACGGACCTCCCTGGTGGTGATTGGATCTTATTAGAAAAATCATTGGTGAAACTCATGCGTGAGGTCCCAAGTGATACAACGCTGTATTCCGGTCACGGTCCTGAGACAACTTTGGGTATTGAATTAAGAGAAAACCCCTTTTTAATTCCTTTGCGTGTAAGGTTAAATTAGCTGTCATGAAAGTAATCGATTTTCTCGAAAAAGCGAACCATACGTTGTTTAGCTATGAAATTATTCCTCCCCAACGTGGGGGTAGTATAGATGCTGTTTTTTCATTGGTTGAGCAGCTTATGCCGTTTGAACCTCCATTCATTGATTTGACAAGCCGGTCAGCCGAAGTGTATTATGAAGATGCATCTGATGGGAATGTAAAGCGGTACATCAGACGAAAACGTCCAGGGACGATTGGGCTCAGTGCCGCAATTAAAAACAAGTTTAATGTTGAAACGGTTCCTCATTTGTTATGCAGGGGGTTTTCTCGAGAAGAAACTGAAGATGCCCTTATTGAATTGAATTATCTCGGAATTAACAATGTATTGGCGGTTCGTGGAGACGAACTCCGCAAGGATCCCAAAGACTCGCCGGGACGGACCCGAAATAAATATGGGTCAGATTTGGTGAGACAAATCGTGAGTATGAATCAGGGGGAATATTTGGAAGAATTGATGGATGCCGTACCAACAGATTTTTGTATTGGTGTTGGGGGATATCCGGAAAAACATTTTGAAGCACCCAATATGGCTATGGATATCCAGTATTTGAAGCAGAAAGTGGAGGCCGGAGCTGACTATATTGTAACCCAGATGTTTTATGACAATGACGCATACTTCAGATTTGTAAAAGAATGTCGGAAGGAAGGCATTAAAATTCCTATTATTCCCGGTATTAAGATCTTGACGCGAGAATCCCATTTGCGAACAATCCCTAAAAATTTCTATGTGGATATTCCCCAAGATTTATCTGACCAAGTTATTGGACAATCCAAAGAGGATGCTCGAAAAATCGGGTTGGAATGGGCACTGAAACAGTGTCAGGAATTAATGGATGCAAAAGTTCCCTGTATTCATTTTTATATTATGTCTTCCGCCAAAGAGGTTGCGGAAGTAGTGACCCAACTCAAATAATTTCCATGGAGCAAACCCCTAAAACTATCCTTCGAAAAGATATTTTCGACCCATACTTTTTTCCTCATGTATTTCATCCTTCGGAAAAAATATTAGTTGCATTATCTGGTGGCATGGATTCTGTTGTTCTGCTTCATATCTTGAAAAGTCTTTCAGAAACATGGAGATTTAATCTAACTGCTGCCCATGTGAACCACCATCTTCGGGAAAAATCAAGCCGGGATGAGAAATTTGTAAAATTACTATGTAAGACATGGGATATCCACCTATTAATCTTTCATGGAGATCCTTCTACGAAGAAAAAGGGAGAAAGTGTGGAAATGTGGGCCAGGAGGATCCGTTATAGTCATTTAGAACAGTGTAGAAAGACCAAACGGTGCCATTGGATAGCCACTGCCCATCATGGAAATGACAATGTTGAAACCATTTTAATGAATTTGAATCGAGGATGTGGAATAGACGGAATAAAAGGAATCCCCAGACAAAGAGACAGGATTATTCGTCCCCTGTTATCTTATTCCAAATCCGATATTCAATCTTATATTGAAAGTAAATCTCTGAATTATGTTGAGGATGAAACCAATGTCCAATTGATACATTTCAGGAATAGGATTCGCCATAAAATTGTGAAACCCTGGGAAAAGCAAACCCCTCAACTGGTGAATCAGTTCAATGAAATTTCGGTGCAAGCGGGAAAGGCATTGAATAGACTGAATATTGCCTTGAAAAATTTAAAATTAGAAGTAGTGACAGAAACGAAACATGGCTACAAAATTAATGGCTCTCTTTTTGAAAAACTTTCACCCATAATAAAGACCAGATTTGTTAAATTTTTAATCGGTGACCCCTTGCCCTGGAGAATGGCAAAATGGGATAAATTAAAGCATTATTTTTCTCATGGAAAAACCGGAGATTATTTTAATGTTAATAAGACTTGGATACTTTTAAAGGACAGAAGTGGATGGATTTTATCCGATACAATAGTCGTTCCTGTTTTTATTGCTGTCACTTTGGGAAAGTCCTATCTCGTCAATTCAGAGTTATTTTCATGTAAATCTGTATCGGCTCCAACTGAACTCCACACTAACCCAAGGATTGAAATTGTTGATGGAAATCTTTTGAAAAAGGGACCTGTTATCCTCCGTACTTGGAAAAAAGGAGATAAATTTCGCCCATTGGGTATGACGGGAAATAAAAAAGTAAGCGATTATCTTATCGATGCCAAAATAGATAGAATCTCAAAACAACAACAATTGGTGTTGGAAGCAGGTGGCGAAATTATGTGGCTGTGTGGACAGCGCATCAGTGATACGGCAAAGATTACCTCAAAAACAGAGAATTTTATGGAACTTTCATTTTCAAAAGCGTAAAGGTAGCATGGTAAAAGATACTTATCAATTGACACCTCTCATTCCTGACGAGGAAATACAAAAACGAATTCAGGAAATTGCCGCCGAATTGGATGAGACATTTCAAAACGAAGTTCCCATTTTAATCGGAATATTAAATGGAAGTTTTATTTTTTCGGCCGATTTGATGCGATGTATGAATATCGAATGTGAGATTGATTTTATAAAACTCTCCAGTTATTCTGGTACTCAATCCACTGGTACCGTTAGATTATTAAAAGATATTTCTGCAGATATAACGGGAAGGCATGTTATCATTGTGGAAGATATTATTGATTCCGGATTAACCATAAAATTCATTCGGGATCGTATGCAGGAGGCCAGTCCCAAGTCAGTATCCATCGTTACCCTGTTAATGAAACCGGATATTGCAAAAGTTGAATTTCCTATCGAATGGGTAGGATTTGAAATCCCTCCTGAATTTGTCGTAGGATATGGACTCGATTATGAACAAAAATTACGCAATTTAAAAGGCATTTATCGTCTGGAAGGAATGACGAGTGAATAAAATATTTTCGTATCGTAACACCCCAAGAAAACCCAATTCCAAAAAGAGACCCTCTGTTCCTCCAGGGAAAAAACCGGATCCTAAAGGGAAAGAAGAATTTCAATGGAAGCGAGCAGGAAAAACTTCTCTTGTTTGGGTGTTTATCATACTAACCGCAGTGTTTTTATCTGGTCTTTTTACAGGGCAAGGAAGGGAAGAGACTGAAATTCAATACTCTGAATATCGTGAATTTCTAACCCAAAGAATGATTGAAGAAGCCACGATTGTTGAGGATGTCTTTCATGGAAAATTAAATATAGAGCAGATCGTTGTTACTGAAACAGGCGCTTCTGTTACTTTGACACGATTTTATTTAAAACTGCCTTTTGTAGATCGCTCGGTTATGGAAGAATGGGACACCTACGGTGTAGATTACAATTTTAAACAAAAATCTATTGATTGGACCGGTTATTTTCTAAATATTCTTCCTTGGATTGCTATTTTGGGATTCTGGATATTCCTGATGAGGCGTATGCAAGGGGGCGGTGGTGGAATGGGCAGCATTTTCAATTTTGGGAAGAGCCGCGCCAAGGTTTGGACTTCTGACCAGCCAAGGGTCACATTTCAGGATGTGGCAGGATGTGTGGAAGCTAAAGAAGAACTAAAGGAAGTTGTGGATTTCCTCAAGCGACCAAAACGCTATCAAAAATTAGGAGCAAAAATTCCAAGAGGTGTACTGCTTGTGGGACCTCCTGGGACAGGAAAGACACTATTGGCACGAGCTGTGGCCGGTGAAGCCAGTGTTGCATTTTTCAGTCTTTCCGGAGCAGACTTTGTGGAAATGTTTGTGGGTGTGGGTGCATCCCGTGTGCGGGATTTATTTGACCAGGGGAAGAAAAATTCACCCTGTATTATATTTATTGATGAATTGGATGCCGTTGGGCGTCAAAGGGGTGCAGGCCTTGGAGGCGGGCATGATGAACGGGAACAGACCTTAAATCAATTATTAGTAGAAATGGACGGATTTGAAGCCAATACCAATATTATCATCATGGCCGCTACAAACCGCCCGGATGTTCTTGACCCTGCACTATTACGTCCCGGTCGGTTTGACCGCCAGGTTGTAGTAGATGTCCCTGATGTTAAAGGGAGATTGGGTATCCTTAAGGTTCATGCTAAGAAGATTGTACTGAATAAGAAAAAAGTTAATTTGGATGCTGTAGCCAAAGGAACACCAGGTATGGTAGGGGCTGATTTAGAAAATATCGTAAATGAAGCTGCCCTTCTTGCGGCAAGAAAAAAGAAAAATGCCGTTGATATGGATGATTTTGAGGAAGCCAAAGATAAAGTGATGATGGGAGTTCAAAGGAAAAGTGTGGTTTTGTCAGAAGAGGAAAAGAAAACAACGGCTTATCATGAAGCCGGCCATACGCTTGTTGCAGCGAGGACACCGGGAGCAGACCCGGTTCATAAAGTAACTATCATTCCTCGAGGACGGGCATTAGGAGTAACTATGCAACTTCCCATGGATGAAAAACACGGCTATGCCAAGAAGTATATCGAAGGGCGATTAGCCATTCTCATGGGTGGCCGTGCAGCAGAAGAACTCATCTTTAATGAAATGACCACCGGGGCCGGGAATGACATTGAGCAAGCCACTATGATTGCACGGAAAATGATTTGTGAATGGGGTATGAGCGATATAATAGGTCCCTTATCTTTTGGAAAAAAGGATCAGGAAATATTTCTTGGCCGTGAAATTCAAAGCCATAGGGATTATTCGGAAGTCACTGCCAGAATGATTGATGAAGAAGTGGTACGGGTTGTGCGGCGGGCACAGGCAACAGCAGATAAAATACTGAGTGAAAACAAGGATATTCTGCATAATTTGGCGAATGCACTTCTTGAGTATGAAACGATTGATGGAGAAGAAGTAAAAATAATTCTGGAGGGTAAACCCATTTCCCGAAATAACAAACCGTCGAAGAAAAAACCTAGGAGAAGGAAACCAAAGGAAGGGACAAAAAAGCAAGGAAAAGTTCGAGAAAATCCAAAAACTGAATAAATCTGTTTGCTTTAAATCATGAAATTCTACCATTTTAATTTTTAAATGAATCGAACTGATTTTAATACCTGGCTTTCTTTAGAAAAAAAACAATCCCTCATCATGGGGATTTTAAATATAACCCCTGACTCCTTTTCTGATGGTGGTGAATTTATTGATCCAAAACGGGCGGTAGAGCATGCATTAGATATGATTCAGGATGGGGCTGATGTTATCGATATTGGTGGTGAATCTACACGTCCAGGTGCGGAACCTGTTCCATTGGGTTTAGAGTTAGAACGGGTCATACCCGTTATCGAGGGTATCAGGAAGGAATCGGATGACCTCATCTCCATCGATACTTATAAAGCACGTGTAGCCGAAGAAGCCCTTTGCGCCGGTGCAAGTATGGTAAATGATATCAGTGGTCTCACATTTGATAAAAAAATGGCAGGATTAGTTGCAGAGACCGAAATTCCACTCATAATTATGCATATTAAAGGAAAACCAAAAGATATGCAAATCAACTCACGCTATGATGATTTATTGAGCGAAATTCTAGAATTTTTCGAAAAACAGACCTCCAGAGCCATAGAAGCAGGAATACGGTCTGAAAATATTATACTAGACCCTGGTATTGGTTTTGGGAAACAATTGGATGATAATTTTGAAATCATCAGGGAATTGAAGCAAATTTCGGCCATGAATTTTCCGGTTTTATTGGGTCCATCCCGAAAATCCTTTATTGGTTCCGTACTGAATCTCCCACCAGAAGATAGGGTAGAGGGAACCGCTGCTGCTGTAACAGCAGGTATTTTAAACGGGGCAAAAATTCTTCGTGTTCATGATGTGAAAGTGATGAAACGTGTAGCGGAGATTTCAGATAAAATCAAAGGAGATATTTAACCCATGGTTTTATTTGAAATCGGATTTCTAAAAATTACACTAATTGATATCATTGACCTAATATTAGTGAGTTGGTTATTCTTCAAAGTTTATCAGTATTTTAGAGGGACAAGAGCCGGTCAAATGCTTGTGGGGTTAATCATACTGTTAATTGCATCCTTTATGTTTAATGCATTCGGGTTATCTGCAACATCCTGGCTGGTGAATCAATTCCAAACAGTGTGGGTTGTTGCTTTTGTCATTTTGTTTCAGCCTGAATTAAGACGCTTACTCATTTATGTGGGGCAGACTCGTTTTTTCCAAAAAATATTCCGAGTAGGAACATCCAGAACTATTGAATCTATTGTGGAAGCGGTTAAAATGCTGAAAAATAAAAAATGGGGTGCGATTATCGTCATTCAGCGGGAAACCGGACTTCGTTCTTATAAGGAGCAGGGGACACCCTTAAGAGCAGAAGTGACCGCCCCTCTTATTCTATCGATATTTAATCCATCATCACCCCTTCATGATGGAGCCGTAATCATTCAAAATGATATCATTGATGCCGCAGCCTGTATTTTACCCCTTACGGAAAGTAAAATGATTGATCCGGAAATGGGAACACGACATCGGGCTGCCCTAGGAATATCAGAAGAAACAGATGCCATTGTCGTATTGGTTTCTGAAGAAAAGGCTCGGATATCTACAGCAGAAGACGGTCGATTCGTTCATATCGGTATGGATGAAATGGACTTAAGACGATATCTGAATGACCGGATGTTTATATCTTCTGGCGATTAATAAAATCATCCCATAATCTCTAGTGTATATTTCTGAAAAAAACCGTTTTTAATCCGGTTTTATCCCTCGTAAATTAAACAAGATAAAAATATCCTATTAAAAGGATTTGCTATTAACAATTGAAGAAAAGCGGAGAGAACTATGCAGCGTCGACTTGTTGAAAATCGTTGGTTAGTCGTGATCGGAGCCATCGCAATTCAATTGGCGTTGGGGGCTATATATGCTTGGTCTGTATTTACAAAAATATTAACTGACTCCGAGGGAATTTATCGATTTACCGCTTCTCAAACTGCTTGGGTTTTTTCTGCCGGTTTAGCTACGTTTGCCGTGGTCATGGTTGTTGCAGGGAAGTGGCAGGCCAAGTCTGGCCCTACCATTGTCTCCGTCGTGGGGGGATTGACCTTGGGAATTGGGTATATTCTAGGCGGGTTTTTTGGTTCTTCTTTTTGGATGCAGTTTTTTTGTATCGGGATTGTTGGTGGTGCCGGTATCGGGTTAGCGTACGTGGTACCCATTGCTGTTGGCGTTAAGTGGTTTCCGGATAAAAAAGGAATGATTACCGGATTAGCTGTAGCAGGATTTGGATTTGGAGCGACGATTTGGGTCAAGATGGCCGGTTCATGGTTTGGCGGTCTTTTAAATACAACATCTGTTTTTGGATTGCCTGGTGTTCAAAGTGTCTTCGTTATTTATGGAATCACTTTTGCTATACTGGTTTTGGCCGGAAGTCTGGTTATGGTAAATCCTCCGAAAGGATATCTTCCTGAAGGATGGCATCCTGATGATCCGAACAATACAGGTAATGGAATCAATCTTGATTCATCTGCTATGTTAAAAACACCCCAGTTTTACAAACTTTGGTTGGTTTTTATTTTTTCTGCTTTAGCGGGATTAATGGTGATTTATTGTATCAAATTATTTGGTATAGATGCCTTGACTTATAACGGTATTCAGAATGCAGGCGTTATTACAGGAACTGCCATGGCATGGTATGCCATATTTAATGGTTTGGGCAGAATCGCCTGGGGGACAATTTCAGACAAAATCGGACGACGAAATGCTATCATGGCTATGACGGCAATTCAGGGAATTATCGTTCTCATGATGTACCACATTTTTATTGCTTACGGTATGGTCCTCGGCTTTATCGTGGGTGCATCTATTATTGGTTTTAATTTTGGAGGAAATTTTGCTTTGTTTCCTGCTGCAACTGCTGATTTTTTTGGGAATAGGAATGTTGGTGCAAACTATGGCTGGATGTTCACCGCCTATGGTATTGCAGGGATTGCAGGTCCCCAACTAGCCGGTACATTTAAAGATGCAGCGCAAGGGTCTTCTGAACCCATAATTTGGATGACTCCGTTTATCATTGCCGGGGTCGCCTGCCTCATTGGAACTCTTATTATGTTTTGGAATAGACCTCCAAGGAGCTAAAGAAACTATTTTTGCCGTAGACTAATACCGTTTCAGTGCATCTTTATTGAGCGATGTCGACATGATATGGCTAAATTCTGCACTGAAATATGACCAATTCAATTACTATAGAAACCTGGGGATATACCCTGGGGAGTGTCTTCGTTGTCAGTTGTATCTCCCTTGCAGGGATATTTACCCTTTCATTATCCGGGAAAATTTTGTCCAGACTCATGGTATATATGGTCAGTTTTGCAGCAGGAACCCTTTTTGGCGGAGCGTTTATTCATTTATTGCCCAAAGCATTTGCTGAAGCCGGGAATCCTATTTTTGTTTCCATATGGACAATTGTGGGATTAATGACCTTTTTTATTATGGAAAAATTTTTCAGGTGGCGTCATTGTCATATTCCCACCTCAGAAGAACACGTTCATCCAATTGTTCCTATGAATGTGATCGGAGACGGTATGCACAATTTTATTGATGGTGTATTAATCGGTGTCAGTTTTACTGTGAGTGTACCATTGGGAATGGCAACGACAGCAGCAGTTATTTTCCATGAAATTCCCCAGGAAATCGGAGATTTTGGGATTCTGGTCCATGGTGGTCTATCCGTAAAAAAAGCGTTGTGGCTGAATTTTCTTTCAGCACTAATGGCTGTCCTTGGAGCGGTGTCAGCCCTTTGGCTGGGTGATATTATATCAGGGTTCACTGATATGATGATCCCTATCACAGCGGGAGGGTTTATTTATATCGCTGGATCCGACCTCATTCCTGAAATGCACCATGCTACCGAAATAAAAAAATCTCTTCTTCAGTTCATAATGATGATTTCAGGAATAGCCATTATGATGATTTTGGCAATAGTACTCTAGTACACTGTAATGATGTTTCCCTGATAGAACGAGTTGCAATTTCTATTCGATGATTTTTTTAAAGAGAATTAAATTTACCCCATGGAATTTATAGAATTAAAAGACTGTTTCCAGATTGCTGAAGAAAAATATCTCGAATTACGGAGGTACCTTTGACCTTACAGCAAAGAATAACTACTTAAAAAAACTCCGTTCACAATCAGCCTCTCCTGATTTTTGGAATGACAATAATGTTGCATCCAAAACCCTAAAAAAAATCTCAATTATAGAAAAAGAACTTAACCTGTGGCAAAATTTAGAACGCCAGCATGGGGATGTGGAAGTGTTGTTGGAATTTGCAGAAACTGGTGACTCTTCAATTGAAGAAGCCCTTGAGGAATTGAAACGGTTTCAGTCCACTATTGAAGACTTGGAACTCAAAATGATTTTGGGAAACCCGCAGGATACTCAGGATGCCATTATGACGATTCATCCTGGGGCAGGAGGAACCGAGAGTCAGGATTGGGCTGAAATGCTATTCCGCATGTATAACCGGTGGATCGAAAGAAAAGGGTTTAAGAAAGAATTGATAGATTACCAACCGGGAGATGAGGCGGGTGTAAAAGACGTAACAATGGAAATTAAAGGCGATTATGCCTATGGGTTGCTAAAAGCTGAGGCGGGTGTACACCGATTGGTCAGAATTTCCCCATTTGATGCAAATTCGCGTCGGCATACATCTTTTGTTTCTATATTTGTTTATCCCTCGTCAGATGAAGAAATCGAAATAGATGTTGATCCTAACGATTTACGGATTGACACCTATCGGGCGAGTGGCGCAGGGGGACAACATGTGAATAAAACAGATTCTGCAATTAGAATTACTCACCTGCCAACAGGAATCGTTGTCCAGTGCCAAAATGAAAGAAGTCAGTATAAAAATAAGGCCACAGCCATGAAGGTGCTGAAAGCCAGACTTTATCAATTAGAAGTAGAAAAAGAAAAAGAGGCAATGAAAGATTTGGAAGATCAAAAGATGGATATTGGCTGGGGAAGCCAAATTCGATCTTATGTATTTCATCCCTATAACATGGTAAAAGATCATAGGACTAAAGAGGAAACGGGGAATGTCCAGGCTGTTATGGATGGGGATATTGATGCATTTATTCGTGCTTTTCTCATGGGGCAATTGGGTTCAAAACAAAAAACTTGATGAAACAGGAGTCATAAAATAATGTCAGAAGAAAACCGAAGTCTGAACCAAATCATAGACTTTAGAAAAGAAAAATTATCTAGGCTTCGAGAATCAGGGGTAGATCCATATCCCCATAATTTTCATCCAACTCACTATAGTGATGCCCTGCTCTTGGATTTTGGAAACATGGAAAACCAAACCGTGACCATTTCCGGGCGAATTATGGCTCTGCGAAAAATGGGAAAGGCATCTTTCTTCCAGTTGCAGGACACCAAAGGGAAAATTCAGGTTTTTATTAAAAGAGATGATGTGGGTGAGGAATCGTATGCTCATTTTAAAATGCTGGATATAGGAGATTATGTTGGGGTAAGAGGATATGTTTTTAGAACAAAAACTGGAGAAATATCTGTCCATACTGATTCTCTTACTATTTTGTGTAAATCTATCCGCCCTCTACCGGTAGTCAAAGAAAAAGAAGGCGAAAAATTTGATGCATTTTCTGACAAAGAGCAACGATATAGAAATCGCCATTTAGATTTAATCGTCAATCCTGAGGTACGGGATACATTTTTAAAACGTGCAAAAATTATATCAGCTATAAGAAAACATTTGGATGGACAAGGATTTGTTGAGGTTGAAACACCGGTTTTACAACCTCTTTACGGTGGTGCGAATGCTCGACCATTTGTAACGCATCATCATGCACTGGATCAAAAATTTTATCTTCGCATTGCTGATGAACTCTACCTAAAGCGTTTGATTATTGGTGGAATTGAAAAAGTGTATGAATTATCCAAGGATTTTCGAAATGAAGGAATGGACAGAAACCATAATCCTGAATTCACTATGTTAGAATGGTACGAAGCTTATACGGATTACGAAGACCAAATGGACCGGGTAGAACACCTCATTCGAACGGCAGCCGATTCCATCGATGCCCTTAAAATTAATTGGGACGGGAGCGAAATTGATTTATCTAAGGATTTTGACCGTCGACCCATATTGGAAGTTTTAAAAGATTATACAGGCCATGATTTAAAGGGCGCTGATGAACTTGAACTCAGAAGAATTTGCCATGAACATCATATAGAAATATCCGATAAGGCTAACTATGGACAGATGCTGGATGAACTCATGGGTGAACTGGTTGAACCCAATTTAATTCAACCCACATTTATAACTGATTATCCCAAAGTAATATCCCCTTTGGCCAAACGCCATAGGAACGGAGATCCAAACCTGGTCGAGAGATTTGAATTGTTCATCGGAGGAGCAGAATATGCCAATTGTTTTTCAGAATTGAATGACCCTATAGACCAGCGGGAAAGATTTGAATCTCAGGCGAGACTCGCTGAAAAAGGGGATGAAGAAGCGCACCCTATTGATGAGAACTTTATCCAGGCCGTTGAATGTGGAATGCCGCCAACAGGAGGTGTCGGGCTGGGGATTGACCGGCTGGTAATGCTTTTGACAGAAAATCGGTGGATAAAGGATGTGATTTTATTTCCTGCTTTACGATCAGAAGAAAAGTAAGCATTTAAAATGAATCTCCCCTTTTATTTGGCTGTTCGCCATTTAAAATCCACTCAGAAAGGGAGTTTTACTAAAAGCGCCGCTATTTTTTCTATTTTGGGTTTAGCGATTGGAATAGCTGCTTTATTACTCACACTTTTTATTGTAAAAGGATTTGAAAAGACCATTTCGACAAAAATCGCCAATTTTGATGGCCACCTGCGCATCAGGCATTTTTTAGGTCAACCTATCCAGGCAAGTATACCTGAATTGGACTCTTTATTGACATCGTTTCCCCAAACTGTAAATCGTACACGGTTTATTCAATCTCCTGCGCTTTTAAGAAAAGGCAGGATAGCAGAAGGAGTTTTGGTCGAAGGTGTTGAACCTGAAGGGGCAGAATTTTTATCCGAAATAATGGTTGACGGAATTCCGGATTTGATCCCCGGCTCAATTATTATCGGTCATCAATTAGCAAAACAGTTTCATGTGGGATTAGGGCAAAAACTAGTTTTATTTGATTTAGAATCATTGGAATCTTCTATTGTAAATCGCAGAGTAAAGTCCTACACTGTCACAGGTATTTTTCACTCTGGCCTTGGAGAGTATGATGCCTCTCTGGTGTACCTGAATTTAACAGATGCGAACACTTTATTTTCCATGGGTGGAAAAGTTTCAGGCCATGTACTGCGGATGAACACAGTCAATTTGGTTTCTCATTTCCACCAACAATTGGAGGAGGCATTATCTTACCCTTATATGGCTATCTCCTGGAAGGAAAAAAACAGGACTTTGTTTAAATGGATGGATATACAGCGTTGGCCTATCCTTATGATATTTGGCCTCATCGCTCTTGTAGGAATTGTAAATATTGTTTCAGCATTAACCATGATTATTGTAGAAAAAGTTCGCCAGATAGGCATACTTAATTCATTGGGACTGCATAAGGCTCACCTCAAATATCTCTTTTATTATCAAGCAATAATCATTGGAATTGCCGGGTCGGCAATTGGTGTGGGAATGGCAGTTGTATTGGCAGAGATTCAGTTAAAATTTAAAGTCTTATCCATTCCTGAAGATGTGTATTTCATGGACCATGTCCCTATGGATATTGATGGATTTTCCATTGTCATTGTATTTATAGTTGGAATAGCAGGGGCTTCTCTTTCATCCATTTGGCCTACATACCGAATTGGGAAAATAATGCCTGCTGATGCCTTGAGGTATGAATGAAGTTCGCACTTTATATCGCAAAAAGATTTATGCTTGGAGGAAAAGGATCTGGCCCGAGCCGCTTAAATGGCTGGATCGCTATCATCGGATTAGCAGTGGGAACATTGGCTATGATTCTATCAGTATCGGTAATGAATGGGTTTGAGAAAAGAGTCATCGAAAAAATTGTTGGGTTTGAGGGTGACCTAAGACTAAATGGTATTACTCAGAATAATAAGGATGAACTCATAGAGTTTTTGTCTGAGAATCAACATATTGAACATTGGTTGGCCTTTCAGGAGAGAAGGGGAGTAATATTGGGGAGGCAGGACAATCTAAGAATGGTTACTTTTAAGGCAGTAAATATTGAAAAAGTAATCCCGTTTTATGATATAGATCTGAAGGAGGGAAAGACACAGGCAGCAGTACCAGAAATTTATGTTGGAGAAATGATTGCCCGCCGTTTAAATATAAATTTGGGAGAATCAGTCCGAATATTAAGTCCCATTGATCATGGAGGTGGAATAGGGCTCCCGAGACAAATCCAATGTGTGGTTTCAGGAATTTTCAGAGTGCAGGTTCTAGATATAGATGATCAAATGGTTTACATCCCTTCAGAAATAGGACATCGGCTCTTTTTGAGAAAATTCGGCCCTGACGGGATTGATATTCGATTAAAAAAAGGAGCATCACCGAAAACGGTCAAACACATGATTAAACAGGAATTCCCAGAGATAACCGTTGATACTTGGGGAGAACTCCATAGTGATCTCTTTAGTGCTATGCGATTGGAAAAAATTGGAGCCATTGCGGTATTAAGTCTTATTATTTTAGTTGCCAGCTTCAATTTGGTTTCCACATTGGTATTGGTCACAGCGCAAAAAATTCGAGAGTTTGGTATTTTACAGACAATTGGGGCTAATCGATTTCAAGTAAAATCGATTATAATCGCTCAAGGGTATTTGATTGGAGGGTTTGGAAGTTTCACTGGTGTGATTTTAGGCATTAGTTTTGTTTTCATTCAAAATACATTTGGAATAATTCCTCTCCCGGAGGATATATATTTTACAAGAAAGTTACCCATGGATTTATTTATCGGAGACCTTTTGGTTATTCTTTTAATTGCGTTTGGGATGGTAACTTTTGCTTCCTTTACCGCTGCTAAAAGAGCCCTTATGTTTGATCCAAAAGAAGCCGTATATATGGAAAAATAAATGATTGTTCGCGCTGAAAATTTATCAAAATCGTACTCCAATGGAGAAAAAGTTCTTTCCGTCTTTTCAGGCATTTTTTTAAATATATCTAAGGGAGATTTTGTGACCATCATGGGACCAAGTGGTGCCGGAAAATCTACGCTGTTGAATATATTAGGTACATTGGATACTTCAGACACGGGACGTTTGGAAATTGACGGAAATGATATCAGCCAGCTCTATCCGAATACATTAGCAGACCTGAGAAATAAGACGCTTGGATTTGTATTCCAGTTTCATCACTTGCTACCGGAGTTTTCAGCTTTGGAAAATATTCTCATGCCTGCTTTTATCCGAAGAGATTCTGATGCACATAATAGAGCAGTTGAGTTGTTAGAATATGTAGGGCTGTCCAATAGAAAGGATCATTTTCCCGCGCAGTTATCTGGTGGAGAACGGTCCCGAATTGCTGTTTTAAGGGCATTAATTAAGAAACCTACACTGATTTTAGCGGATGAACCCACAGGTAACTTGGATAAGGGAAATGCAGATAAACTGATGAAACTCTTGTTAAAAATTAATGGAGACTTTGAACAAGCGGTCGTTTTAACAACTCACAACCCGGATGTAGCAAATTTAGGAACAAAACAACTCGTTTTAGAAAATGGTCATCTTGAGACCAGAATAGATTAAAAATTTTTATTGTAAACAGCTCACCAATCATCATTTTACGGCACAAATAATTACGGTTAATATTTGATCCCTCTTTTTTGAGGGTTAATTTTAAGTGAGTATGAAAGAGAATTTTTCCAAACGCGTACAAAATATCATGAAATATGCCAAGGAGGAAGCCATTCGCCTTGGGCATTCTTATGTGGGATCCGAACATTTACTCTTGGGTTTGCTAAGAGAAGAGTCCGGTCTATCCTCTAAAATATTTAATATCCACGATTGTGATGTTGAAGATATTCGAACCATGGTCGAAGATATGATCAAATCTTCAGGTGGGACCATGACACTTGGGCATTTACCTTTAACCCGTAGAGCTGAACGGATACTCCGCAATGCGTTTAATGAGGCCGCAGCAATGGGCGCTACAGTAGCAGATGATGAGCATTTGTTATTGGCCATACTAAAAGAAACAGAAGGCATTGCCTACGAAGTCCTTAATGCTCATAATCTTGATTATGATGGAATAATTGATTTAGTACAGGGAGATGTTGAAGAAGAATCTTCCCGTACTAAAAAATCGGAAAAACCTAAAAAATCAAAAACTCCAGCTTTGGATCATTTTTCCCGGGATATTACACAATTGGCGAGACGGGGAGAATTGGATCCTGTAATCGGGCGAAAAGATGAGATCGAACGGGTAGCTCAAATATTATCCAGAAGGAAAAAGAATAATCCTGTGCTTATTGGTGAACCTGGTGTAGGTAAGACTGCCATTATAGAAGGATTGGCCCAGCGTATTGTAAAAAGAGAAGTCCCACGGCTTTTACATCATAAACGAATTCTTTCATTGGATTTAGCAGGCCTTGTTGCCGGGACGAAATATCGAGGCCAATTTGAAGAACGGATGAAAACAATTATGGTGGAATTAGAGAATTCAAAAAACCTGATATTGTTTATTGATGAACTTCATACCCTTGTAGGTGCCGGCGGTGCATCTGGATCGCTGGATGCGTCAAATATGTTTAAACCTGCTCTTGCCAGGGGAGATATTCACTGTATTGGAGCTACTACGCTGGACGAATATAGAAAATATGTTGAAAAAGATGGTGCATTGGAACGCAGGTTTCAAAAGGTAACCGTTAATCCACCTTCTGCAGAAGAATCGATAAAAATTCTTTACGGCCTAAAATCGAATTATGAAGAACATCATAAAGTCATCTATGATAAAGAAGCAATAGAAGCCTGTGTCCACTTATCACATCGGTATATTTCAGATAAATACCTCCCGGATAAAGCAATAGATATTATGGATGAGGCTGGGTCTCGTGCCCATATGTTGAATGTGAAGGTTCCTCAAGAAGTCATAGATTTGGAATTAGACATAGAATCTATACGTTCAGAAAAAGAATCCGTCGTTGCTCAACAACGATTTGAAGATGCTGCAAATCTGAGGGATACAGAACAAAAGTTGGTGCGAAAATTAGCGAAGCTTCAAAAAAAATGGCATGGAGATGAAAAATTAAACCCTGTTCGGGTCACTGAAAATAATATCGCTGATGTGGTTTCCATGGTAACAGGAATTCCCGTTACAAAAGTCGCTCAATCTGAAAGTCAAAAATTGTTAAAAATGGGTGACCAGCTTCATGAATATATTGTTGGGCAACACCAAGCTATAGAATCCCTTTCAAAATCAATTCAACGGGCAAGAGCAGGGTTGAAAAATCCTGATCGTCCCATTGGTGTATTTCTGTTTTTAGGTCCAACTGGAGTTGGAAAAACTGAACTGGCTAAAGTCTTGGCCAATTATCTATTCAGCCATTCTGATGCCTTAGTTAAAATAGATATGTCCGAATATGGCGAAAGGTTTTCAGTGTCAAGACTCATCGGGGCACCACCGGGGTATGTGGGATATGACGAAGGGGGAGAATTGACAGAGCGAGTGAGAAGGAATCCTTATTCTGTTGTCTTATTTGATGAAATTGAGAAAGCACATCCTGATGTATTCAATGTTCTTTTGCAGTTGTTTGATGAAGGGGTGTTAACAGATGGACTTGGAAGGAAAGTTGATTTTAAAAATACAATTATTATTTTAACCTCTAACTTGGGAACAAAAGAAATTCAAGGTGGAGGTGCATTTGGTTTTGGAGAAGATTCTGATGATTCAACTTATGAAGCGATGAAACAAAAAATTCTTGATAAAGTGAAAGGAACTTTTAATCCCGAATTTCTTAATCGCCTGGATGACACGATCGTATTTCATCCATTAAAACCAGAAGATGTTCTTAAAATTATCGACCTTCAATTAGCAGATTTAAAGGAAAACCTTAAGAATATGGGGATGTCCTTTACTATAAGTAAACGTGCAAAAACTGCCTTAGTGAAAAAAGGCTTTAATGCAGAATATGGTGTGCGGTTTTTAAGACGTGAAATTCAAAATTCTTTAGAAGATCCCTTATCAGAATTACTGCTAAACGATTATTTTTCCGGTAAACAGGGCATAAAGATTGATTATAAAAAAGGAGAAATTGTTTTTTCCGGAATTATAAAAGAAAAAAGAAAACTCAATAAAAAATCTTCTTCAACCTCGTCAGAGGAACTAAAGACTCCTTAATTAACTTATCTGCCATATTTAATATATTTTCTCCATATCTCTGTCATATAGGATTACATTGATTTATGGCACGGGATTTGTGTTTATCTTGACAGAATTTTTATAAACTTATCCAACAGGAGAAATCTAATGGGAAAAATAATTGGTATCGACTTAGGTACAACAAATTCATGTGTCGCAGTTATGGAAGGTGGTGAGCCAACTGTCATTAATAGTCCGGAAGGTGGGCGAACGACCCCATCTGTGGTAGCCTTCACAAAAGATGGTGAACGACTTGTTGGGCAACCGGCAAAACGTCAGGCTGTTACAAATCCCAAGAACACCGTATTCTCTATCAAACGGTTTATGGGACGCATGTTTGACGAAGTCGGAACTGAAATGAAGGAAGTCCCTTATCAAGTAGATAAAAGTGGCTCTGGAGCAGTTGTTGTAAAGGCTGGAGACAAAGATTATACTCCACCGGAAATTGGGGCTATGGTTCTTCAAAAACTCAAACAAACAGCTGAAGAACATTTAGGTGGTACGGTTACGGATGCTGTGATTACTGTTCCCGCGTATTTTAATGACTCACAACGCCAGGCAACAAAAGATGCAGGTAAAATTGCCGGACTGAATGTAAGAAGAATTATCAATGAACCCACTGCTGCTTCTCTAGCCTATGGTTTAGATAAGAAAAAGGATGAAGTAATAGCTGTATTTGACTTAGGCGGAGGGACATTCGACATTTCTGTCCTTGAACTTGGCGATGGTGTATTTGAAGTAAAATCTACAAATGGAGATACACATCTTGGTGGAGATGATTTCGATCAAAAAGTTATAGATTGGATTGCTAAGGAATTTAAAAATAGTGATGGGATTGATCTCAAGAAAGATCCAATGGCTCTCCAAAGATTGAAAGAAGCGGCCGAAGCAGCAAAGAAGGAATTATCCAGTTCAAAGCAAACAGAAATTAATTTACCGTTTATTACGGCAGATTCCTCCGGACCAAAACACTTAAATCTGACACTAACAAGAGCCAAGTTTGAGGAATTAGTGTCTGATTTGGTTGAAAGAACAATTTCTCCCTGCAAAAAAGCCATAAAGGATGCCGGTTTAAAAGCCGAGGATATTGATGAAATCATCCTCGTGGGTGGGTCAACTCGAATCCCTATTATTCAGGAAAAAGTAAAAGAAATTTTTGGAAAAGAACCAAATAAAAGTGTAAATCCTGATGAAGTTGTAGCTGTAGGTGCCGCAATACAAGGTGGTGTACTTGCCGGTGATGTGGATGATATTCTACTTTTAGATGTTACTCCCCTTTCTTTGGGAATAGAAACCTTAGGATCTGTCTCTACGAAATTGATCGAAAGAAATACAACCATTCCCACGAAAAAATCGCAAGTATTCAGTACGGCAGCAGATAATCAAACAACGGTTGAAATTCATGTCCTGCAAGGGGAACGGGAGATGGCAGTAGATAATAAGACAATTGGTCGATTTCATTTGGATGGCATTCCACCTGCACCTCGTGGGGTTCCGCAGATAGAAGTTTCATTTGACCTAGATGCCAACGGAATTCTTAATGTTCAGGCCAAAGACAAAGCCACTGGGAAAGAACAGAGTATAAGGATTGAAGCCTCAAGCGGGATTTCTGATGCTGAAATAGATAAAATGGTTAATGATGCTAAAAAATATGAGTCCGAAGATAAAGAGAAAAGGGAATCGATTGATCTTAAGAACCAAGCAGAGCAACTTGTTTACCAGACGGAAAAGAATATCAAAGAGCAGGAAGACAAAATCAGCGATGAGGATAAGAAAAGCCTCACAGATGCCGTCGAGAAAGTGAAAAAGGCGAACGAAGCCGGAAATGCTGATGATCTTAAATCTTCAATGGATGAATTAAATCAAGCATGGAATACAGCAGCAACAAAAATGTATGAATCTGCAAAAACAGAAGAACAGCCGGCGGAAAATGAAACGGAAAAGAAAAAATCGAAAAAAGGTGAAGGGGAAATTGAAGATGCGGATTTTGAGGTTGTAGATTAAAGAAATCTAAATGCTGAAATAAAAAGCGTCCTGCTTAGGTAGGACGCTTTTTTTGTATTTGGAACTGGAGACGTGTAATTTCGTTTATGAGCCAGACAATTTATTGACCATGAAGCACTTGGATAAACTAATATTCAGCATCATTCTATTCGTTATGATAGGAACATTGGTCATATTTTCCCCGGGCCTGTGGAAGGGAAGAATTGAATCAATTTTAAATGAAAAAGTACTTACTGAAAAGGGCTGGCACGTTCAAATCGGCAGGCTTTCAGGAAATATTCTAAAAACTGTTTATGGAAATGATATATTACTTTTTCATGATAACGGAATGCAATTGTCTGTTGGAAAAATTGAATCCGAAATTAATCTTTCAGCATTATTAACACGACGGTTTGAATTCCCAAAGCTTTTTCTTAACCAACTGACTGTTCTTCCCGGAATTGAACTAGAGGATAGGAAAAAATCGATAGAACAGGCAATTGGTAAAATTTCTGTATTACCGCTTCAAGTGGACCATTTCCTCATTGACGGTCAGTATTTTATTACTTTTGCGGATACCTTGCAGAGTATCCCTTTTAAGTCTGAAGGGTCGATCCTGCGTCAATCCAGTGGCATTTTCCTAAATATAGATCAATTGGAAATAAGTTTGCCTTCTCAAGAAATCAAAATGTCAATTAATGAAATGAAGGGAGATTTCGATCAGGAAAGTGTTTCGTTTTCTATGGGTTCAGCTGTGGTGAATGGAATCCCCTTAACAGGAAATGTTGAATATATGTTTAAAGAGCAAAATCTAATAGATGCAGAAATTCGCATAATAAAATATGATATACCGACGGAATTGTTTTCTCAACTGCCTTTAAAATCAGAGCTATCGAGCCTTTCGGCTATTTTTCAATTCGAATCTGATTTTGAACGATATAGTGGAACATTGAGTTTGTCTAATGAATTAGGGCTTGAAATGTCTGGGGAATTTATAGGCAATAAATATCCGGAATATTTTAAACTGGATACATTAGCTTTAACAGGAAATGATGCGGCATTAAATCTCGTTGGTATCTGGGAAAAAAACGGACGTTTTAATGGTCAAGTAAAATTAAACAAGTTTGACTTCAGTCGATGGATTATTTCCGATCGTTCTACAGATCTCTCCGGTTATCTTCTATTGGAAGGGTTTATTGCTGAAAACCAAGTTCAGTTTATTGAAATATCTGCTGAAGTTGATGAAGGGGATCTCTATAACGAGGATAATATATCTTTATCGGGAACCGTATCTTACAATGAAAATATTTTATCCACATCAACTCCCGTAGTTTTCAGCATCGGACCGAGTAGAGTAGAAGTAAAGGGGTACAGTGATTTTAGTTTAAAGGAATTAAACTTAGCACTTGATCTAACAGATGCAGGACCCTTTTTAGTTAATAACTTCTGGTCGGATTCTCTCCTAAGTGGAGAGGCTACTGGTTCTTTCCAGATTAGCGGACCGTTTAATCAATTAAATGCAAGGGCCAACCTTGAAATCAAAGACTTTGAATACGGTAAAGTCAGGCTGGGTTTATTTATATTAAATGGTTCAATTTTAAATGTTAATAAATTTTCAAATGGAAGCATGAAATTAAAATTTCGTAACGGATATTGGAATGAATACGGTTTTGAAAATGGCTCCGGTGAGATTGTTTTAAGAGAGGATGAAATTGAAATTACTGGATTTGAAGTGAATAATGGGGATGATTTCCTGCAAATATCCGGAGTGTCGTCTTTAGATACTTTGTCACTAAATCGACTGCAGATGGCTTATCAGGGCCATTATCTCGTAAATCCAAAACCTGTTCTACTGATTCTATCAGATTCAGGGTGGGTTATTCCGACCTTTGAAATGCATGTTGACGATGGTATTATTGAAGGATTTATCCAAACCCGGGGTCATCTCCAGGGAAGGGTTAAAATGTCAAATGTACCTGCAGATTTGGTCCATTTAATTAATTTTAAAATTGGATATGAATTAACAGGCCTGGTTTTTGGAGAATTTGCAATAGAAAAGAAAAATAACTTTCTTGATATCAATACTGAATTAAATCTTAAAAATGGAGAAATAGCTAACCAACCCTTTAATGATTTGCAGATATCAGCATTTTATCGCGATGGAATACTTCATTTGGATGAATTGACACTTACTCATGGAGATAAAACAGGTCTGCAGATTACCGGAATTTTACCTCTGGAAAAATCCAGCGAAAGAAACCAAAATGTAGATTTAAGTGCTAATTTTAAAAATTTAGATTTAACAGTATTGATGCAATTTGTTCAAGATAGATTTTTTATCGATGGTAGAATTACGGGAGATTTCCATCTCGGAGGAACAACACAGGATACCCGTTTTGAGTTCCAAAGTGTTCTTCAGGAAAGTGTATTTGATAAAATTCCTTTAGGGACATTTGAATGGAAAGGGCGATACGACGGACAAAATCTGACCATTTCGGAGATGATCTCAATTGATGGTTTCAATTATTTAAAGGGATTTGGAACCATACCGGTTGATTTAAATATTTCCTCAGAAAATTTTGGTAGATATAACCAAAAGGGGGAATATGATATCAATGTCCAAGGAGATTTGGAAAATTTTATTTATCTTAGCACGTATTTGACTGAAGTGGATTCAATCTCAGGAGAAATTGATATAGAATTAGGTATTCATGGCCCACCATCAAAATTGATGAGACAAGGGAAAATTTCCATGAACAATACCAGAATTTATACAATTTTAATGGATGAACCCGTAAGGGATATCTCTGCAAAAGGGCAGATAGTAAATAATATCCTTACCTTGGAAGTTTTTGAAGGTAAACTATATGATTCTCAAGCTAAAAAACCAAAATCTCCGAATTTTAAATTGGACGGAACATTAGATTTTACCAGATTTTTTCAACCCGCTTACAATCTTGATGTGAGCGGTGAAAATGTATTTTACCGTTCCTTATCCAAAGATTTAGAAGGTCTGGCAGATGTTTCAATTCATATTTCAGGTAAAGATACCCTTGATATTTCCGGGGTAATTGAAACGATTGATGGGGCAATGTATACAGAATTTGGATCCCCGGATGGTTTCGTGTCTCCTGCGAATAAAAAACGAGTGATGACCAATTATGATATTCGTTTTCCCATTAAAGGGAAATTTGCAATCAGAAATTCTCAAATTGATGCTAAAATTGGGGGAGAATTAACTATGGCTCGAAAAGGAAATAACCCTTGGGATTATTCAGGAGAGATCCAATTTATTGAGGGCGAAATTTATTATTACATTACTGGTGATGTTTTTAAAAATTTATCAGGACTCATGTCATTTGATGGGAAGGGATTTAACCCATTTTTAGATTTAACCGCTCAAACTAAAATTGGAGATGCAGAGATTCGATTAGGAGTATTTGGTCCGTTAGATAATCCAAAATGGATGTTCGATTCTGATAAAGGATTAAGCGAAGAAGATATACTACAACTCTTAACATTTCATACTCGAGTGAGTGAGGAGGGTATTTCTGTCGAAGGATTTGGAACTCAAGCTCAATCCATTCTTGGGGCATATTTGGAACGACAATTTGAAAAGAATTTCGTGCAAATGACTGGATTAAAATCCTTCGGTTTGGGTGAATTAAGTATTTCAGGGACAAACAGTCTAATTTCTGAATCAAAAGATGAAGACTTTGCGATTAGTGCACGGCTCAACGAAAAATTTTCATTTAACTACCGAAGATCATTTTCTCTAGAAAATCCTGTTCAAAATCGAGTGGGTGTAGAATATAAATTAAATCCGTATTTTTCCGTGGTTGGAAATGTGGATGAAAAAGGCGAAATGCATATGAAATTACGCCTGAGATACGCTTACTGATAAATCTTCATGAAAAAAATCATTGTTTTAATAGCGGTGGGGTTAGCCGTTACCACCCTATATTCATCAGAAAATAATAGAAAAGAAATTTCTTCCGTATCTTTTTCCGGGAATGAGAACTATACTGTTCGTGTATTGAGAAAACAGCTTCAATTACGGGAACCCTTCCTTTTTAGAAGGACTACATTTGACAGACGTCTACTAAAACTTGATGCAATCACTTTGAAAAATTTTTATATATCTAATGGATATTTGGAAGCAACAGTCAGTGATTCATTTTTTATTCAAGATGGAAAGGCTGATCTTTATTTTCGTATTTCCGAAGGTCCCAGATATTATTTAAAAGACGTTAAGGTCCAGGGGAATAGGACACTTTCAGAAAAAAAGATTAAACAAATTTTGGGCTTAAAAGTGAATAAACCGTATAATCCCATTGATGTCAATTCAAATTTACCTGCCCTGGATGGAGAATATCACCGATTTGGGAAATTATTTACTAGTATAAAGCTCACGAGTTCTATCAACGATTCAGTTGAAATTAATTTAGAATTGAAGGAAGGGCCTGATGTCTATATCAATACGTCAAGAATTCAAGGTGCAGATAAAGTGGACAGTTCCTATATCCGAAGAGAAATTCAATTTAATAATGGAGATTTATTTCAAAAGGAAAAATTGGATCGAACCCAAAAAATTCTGTTAGAAACAGGGTTCTTTTCATCCATAAATATAGTACCAGATATAATAAATAATTCTGATTCAACTGTAAATGTTCTCCTCAAAGTAAAAGAATTTGAAAAAAGAGGAGAGGTAACACTGGAGCCGGGATATTTCCCCGTAGAGTGGAGTGAAGGAATAAATGAACTGGTTGGGTTAGGCGGCTATGTTGAATGGCTAGATCGGATGGTATTGGGGAGCAAGACGCGGTTTACAAGTAGAGCGGCAGCCGTTCTGCCAACGGAAGAAGGTTATCGATTCCCTCGACTATCTTTAGAAATGACCCTTTTTAATACTCGTCCGTTTCCTGAATGGGTAATTCCCTTTAGAATTCCAACTGAGTTGAATATTTTTTATCAACAATTTAAAAACTACGGAAACGAAGATGGCCCATATATCAGGAGATTTGGATTGGAGCTAAAAAATAATTTTCAAATTATAAATCGTTCATTTGTTGAATTTGGCCTTCAGTGGCAGAGATTTAACGATGTGGATATTTTCTCAGATACGACACTTTCTAAATCAGAAAATATTGAACAGCGAAAAATGACTCTTGATGTTCATTTTGATAATAGAGACAACCCATTTTACCCCCGATCAGGAAACTTTTTTATCCTGAATATAGAATCTTCCGGTGGAATTCTGGGTGGGACCAGGTCTTTTACTAAGATTGAAGCAGATTATAGACAGTATGGGTCAATCTTGAATTTGATCACTATTGCGTGGAGAATCAATTTGGGGCAAATTGACGGTTGGGATGATTCTTACGAGACTGTGGAAACGGTATTGTTTGAAAAATTTTATCTAGGTGGAAGTAATACTCTTCGAGCGTGGAAGCCTCTTCGGTTTTACCAAAAATTTATTAACGGACTTCCTTCGCCAATAGGAAAAACAAACAAAATTCTTACCAATTGGGAATTAAGATTTCCCCTTTTCTGGAGAATAGGAGGTACCCTATTTATGGATGGCGGCCTCATTGCAGATTCTTATAGCCATTTTACTATGACAAACCTGCAATGGGATTTGGGTGCAGGTCTTTCAATTCATACTCCATTTGGTCCCATTCGAGTTGACTATGCCCAAGCGACGGAGAATCCGGATATCTGGCAGGTTCATCTTGGTTTTCTGTATGCCTTTTAAATTGGAACAAAAAGTAAAAGCTTTCGTAATTACAAAAATCCTATCAAAATCTTATCCTGTTTTGAAAGAGTCTTAATAAATTCTCGGCCAATAAAAAAGAAAATTTAATGAAAATAAAAATCATAGGATTGGTCATATTGAGTTTGGTCATAACTTCATGCGGTTTGTTTAAAACAGCAGACCAATTATTTACTGATGCTGAAGAAAAAAGAAATCAGGGAGAAGTAAAAACAGCGGTTGTTATCTTGGAGAAAATAGTATCAAAATTTCCAGGTCAGCCTTTAGCAGCAAATTCTCAATACCTGTTAGGTGAAATTTATTATCGCGATTTAAGAGATTATTCAATGGCAATCATACAATATAAGAGAGTCAGCGAGTTATACCCTGACTCAGATAAAGTTCCTTTATCTGTGTTTATGAGCGGATTTATTTATGCCAATATGTTGTCTGATTTTGAACAGGCCGAAAATATATATAGCCAATTTTTAGAGGCTTATCCTGAGCACGAATTGGCTCCTTCAGTTAAATTTGAATTGGAATACTTAGGGAAAAGCCCGGAAGAGATCCCAGTTTTAAAACATTTAAACTCCTAACCATTTGGAATTTTAGTATGTCAGAATTCAATCTTTCGGAAATTAATGACCGCATTAGTAAAGAATCGGTTTTTTTAGATGATATCCGTAGGGCGGTTGGTCAGTCCATCGTTGGACAGAACGAGCTTATTAATAAAATTTTAATTGGCCTTCTAGCCAATGGTCACTTATTGTTAGAAGGGGTACCCGGGCTGGCTAAAACCTTATTAATCAAAACACTTGCCCAAGTAATTGATACAGATTTTCAGCGTATTCAATTTACTCCGGATATGTTACCAGCAGATTTATTGGGAACTTTAATATTTAATCAAAAATCCGGTGTTTTCGAGACGAGGAAGGGGCCAATATTTTCGAATATTATTTTAGCTGATGAGATTAACCGGGCACCTTCCAAAGTGCAAAGTGCATTATTGGAATCCATGCAGGAGAGACAAGTGACCATAGGGGAAGAGACATTTCCTTTAGACAATCCGTTTTTAGTTTTGGCAACACAAAATCCAATTGAGCAGGAAGGAACCTATCCCTTACCAGAGGCCCAAGTCGATCGGTTTATGCTTAAGCTCCGGGTGGATTACCCTGAAATAAACGAGGAAAGGTCCATATTAAGAAAAGCTGCAAAAACAGGTGATACATTACTTCCCAATGCTGTCGTGAAACCAGAACAGATTTTGTCTGCACAGAAAACTATCAATGATATTTATGTGGATGAAAAAGTAGAGGATTATGTATTAAACCTGGTCTTTGCAACACGCAATCCATCTGAATATGGGTTTAATGATCTCTCAGATCTTATTGAATATGGTGCATCACCACGGGCTACTATCAATTTGGTATTGGCTGCAAAAGCTCGTGCCTTTTTGGAGCATAGGGGGTACATAACACCGGAAGATATCAGATATATTGGGATGGATGTATTACGTCATCGTGTAATACTAACCTACGAAGCAGAAGCAGAAGAACTGACACCAGAGGATGTGATTCAACGGCTCTTTGATAAAATCGAAATTCCTTAATTTTTCAAAACGAAGTGCACAAGAATTTTGATATACTTTTTCATATTTATTTAATACATACAATCCAGTACAATCCCGGAATATGATTCCAAAAGAAATCCTTAAAAAAGTCCGACAAATTGAGATTCGTACGAAAGGATTGGTGAATGATCTCTTTGGAGGAGAATACCATTCTGTTTTTAAGGGACGAGGGATGACGTTTTCTGAAGTTCGCGAATATGTTGCAGGAGATGATATCAGATTAATCGATTGGAATGTAACTGCAAGAACTGGTCAGCCCTTTATAAAAATATTTGAAGAAGAAAGGGAATTAACTGTTTACATTTTAGTTGATGTCAGTCGTTCAGGTCATTTTGGTACCCGATCTCAATTTAAATCTGAAATTGCTGCTGAAATCGCTGCAGTTATGGGGTTTTCTGCGATTAAAAATCAGGATAAAGTCGGATTGCTTCTTTTTAGTGACCATGTGGAAAAGTACATAGCCCCTAAAAAAGGACGATCCCATATTCTCAGAGTTGTTCGAGAAGTGCTCTATCATAAACCTCAAGGAGAATCTACTTCAATATCACAGGCTTTAGATTTCTTGATGAAGGTTGCTAAACGAAAATCGGTTGTATTTTTAATTTCAGATTTTATGGATGAAAGTTTTTGGAAATCCATATCTCTTGTAAATAGAAAGCACGATTTAATCGGACTACAAATATCTGATCCGGCAGAAAATTCTCTCCCGAATATTGGACTCATGAAGGTACATGATCCTGAAACAGGAGAGAAGTTCTGGATTGATACATCATCTAAAGAACAACGAAATTCTGGTGAATCCCAA
Source organism: uncultured bacterium (assembly GCA_964549275.1). Taxonomy (GTDB): domain Bacteria; phylum Fidelibacterota; class Marinisomatia; order Marinisomatales; family TCS55; genus CAZJUP01. The sequence continues at coordinate 128,301 of CAZJUP010000002.1, forward strand.
GCGTTGCAAAAGCGATCGGCGTTTAAAAATGAATGTAATCGTATTGGATTGGATATAATTAAGTTAAAGACTGATGAAGATTATGTCGAACCCATTATGACCTATTTTCATCGACGAGAACGCCGGTATTAACATATGGATAAAAAATATATTCCCATTGTTTTATTTTTATGTTTACTCTCTTATATCGGATGTGAAAAAACAGAAAATAATCAATCTATTGAGGTGATCTCTATATTGGATACAACCTATGCTACCATTGGTGATATTGTTCACCTGGATGTGAATGTTTTTCATACGAAGGATCGTCCGGTTTTAATTCAACCGTTGGAAATAGCAGAAAATATTGAGATTAGATCTACTCAAACAACCAGAGATGAAAACACCCAGTTTACACAATTTGAAATGGTATTCTGGGACACCGGAACGGTAGAAATTCCCACTATAATAATTCAAATTCTTAATAAAGATAGTTCCCTTGCCTCAACGCTAAACACTGAGCCCCTTAACATTGAAATAGCGTCCATTTTAGAAAAAGATTCGTCTTTAAAAAGTGAGGGGAATCATTTACGTCCAATAAAGAAACCTGTTTCGGTATCCATTCCCTGGGATTTAAAAAAAATCGGTCTGATATTTATCCTGATTTTAATATTAGGTGGGATAATCTTAATTTGGTTTACCCGACAAAACACCCTTAAAAAAGAGCCGGATGTGAACCCTGTATTTTTAGAAGAACCTGATGGGGTTGCTCTTCGTCGGTTGGATGAATTAGAGAAAAATAAACCCTGGAGAACCGGTGACGAAAAAACAATTTATGTTACACTTTCTCAGATTCTGAGGGAATATGTGGAAAACAGCCTTTATTTTCGGTGTATGGAAATGACGACTGAAGAAATTATGGAAATCGGAGGTCACTTACCCTTTTCCAAAGAAGAATTTGATGGATTTCACGGCTTTTTGCAACGGGCTGATTTAATTAAATATGCAAACCATATTCCGGATTTATCAATGTGTAATCAAGATATTGCTTTTTCACGAGAATTTGTTAAAAAGACAATTCCATACTGGAAAATACTTCAATAATTCTGGAAAATATTCATTTCTGAAATCTGAATACCCATCTCCTGATTTGAATCATGATTCTTCAGCTTTAAATTCCTCAGCTAAAATAGGAAGAAATATGGCTACAACATCAGATATAAAAAACGGCGCTGTCATGCTGCATAAACATAAAAGGATGAAAGTGTTGGAGTTTTTACACGTAAAACCAGGGAAAGGACCTGCGTTTGTAAGGACAAAATTAAAGGACATTAAAACAGGAAAAATAATTGACGAAACCTTTAACGCCGGTGCAAAAATTGAATTCCTTCGAATTGAAGCAAAAGAAATGCAATTTTTATATAATGATGGGTCAGCACATGTTTTCATGGATAACCAGACTTATGAACAATTTAATGTATCCAATGAACTTGTTGGTGAAAATGCCCACTTTCTAAAGGGAGGCATGAATGCGGACCTTTTATTCGATGGGAATGAAATACTTGATATTCGATTACCGGCACATGTTGTGTTAGAAGTGACTCATACTGAACCAGCTGTAAAGGGGAATACAGCTACAGGCGCAACAAAGCCAGCGAAGGTTGAAACAGGATATGAGGTACAGGTACCCCTTTTTATTGAAGAGCGAGATTTTTTGAAAATTGACACTCGTTCCGGAGATTACATTGAAAGAGTTAAATCATAAAGGTTAGATTAACGGGTAAAAATACTGAGGTAATGTCATGTGGCAAGATAAATTAAAAGAAATTATTTATATCCTTGAACAGAGCGATGTGAATGAAATTGACTTAAATTTTTGGGGAAGAAAATTTCGAGTTGTAAAATCTCCTGGTATTTTGAGTGGAAATTCAATTCCGCAACACCCGGCGGCTGTCATCCCTGTTGGGAATGATTCTGTACCTGAGGCTGCAATCAATGCACCATCAACAATAAAAGGGGATGAATTATTATCTCCAATGCCCGGTACGTTTTATCGAGCGTCTTCACCGGATGCAGATCCCTTTGTAAACGAGGGTGATTCCGTATCAAAGGGGGATACACTTTGTATCATTGAAGCCATGAAAATTATGAATGAAATTGAAGCTGAAACTAGTGGTACTATTCGTAAAATTCTTATAGAAAACAGTCAACCTGTTGAATATAACCAGCCTCTTTTCATCATTGAGCCTGCCTAAGAATTAGTAGAAAAATCTATGTTTAAAAAAATCCTGATTGCTAATCGTGGGGAAATTGCCTTACGAATTATCAGAGCCTGCCATGAACTAGGGATTAAAACGGTAGCTGTTTATTCGACCGCCGATGAATTTTCACTTCACGTTAAATTTGCCGATGAGGCAGTTTGCATTGGCCCACCCCCGGGTAATGATAGCTATTTAAATATCCCACGGATAATTGCGGCCGGAGAAATCACCAATGCGGATGCGATTCATCCGGGCTATGGTTTCCTAGCTGAAAATGCTGAATTCTCCCAAATTTGCGCCGAAAACGGATTTACATTTATTGGCCCAAGCGCAGAAACCATAGAAGCTATGGGAAACAAATCCATGGCAAAGAAGACGATGAAAAAAGCGGGAGTTCCTGTCATTCCGGGAAGTGACGGTATTCTTAAAGATACTGCCCATGCCAAAAAACTTGCTGAGGATGTGGGATTTCCTCTCATGCTTAAGGCTTCAGCAGGGGGTGGAGGCAGAGGTATGCGATTGGTACGAAAAATTGAAGAAATTGAACATGCTTATAAAACAGCCCACGCAGAATCTTTGACGGCATTTAATAATGGCGATATTTATATGGAAAAGTTTGTAGAAAACCCTAGACATATAGAAATCCAAGTTTTAGCAGATGATAAGGGGAATGTAGTCCATTTAGGGGAAAGAGAATGTTCCATCCAAAGGCGCCACCAGAAACTATTAGAAGAGTCTCCCTCCGCAATTGTAGATGAAAACCTTCGCGCTCTCATGGGAGAAGCTGCAGTAAAAGGAACGAAGGCCACCCATTATGTTGGGGTTGGGACAATGGAGTTTCTATTGGACAAAAATCATGAGTTTTATTTTATGGAAATGAATACCCGTATTCAGGTTGAGCATCCCGTAACAGAGATGGTGATTGGTGTCGATTTGATTAAACAGCAAATTCAGATGCATGCCGGGGAAACATTTCCTGGATATTTATATGATTTAAAACTGAGAGGTCATTCAATAGAATGTAGGATTAATGCCGAAGACCCGGCTATGAATTTTATCCCTTCGCCATTGGAAATTACCAGTTTTCATATGCCTGGAGGCAAGGGCATACGTGTGGATACCCACGCCTATGCCGGATATCAAATCCCCACACAGTATGATTCTCTTATCGGAAAACTAATTGTCCATGCCAGTACTAGAGAAAAGGCAATAAACCGAATGCAAAGGGCTTTGGAAGAATGCATCATAGAAGGACCAAAAACTACCATTCCTTATCATCAAGCTATCATGAATGACTCTACGTTTCGTTCTGGACAATTTGATACGAGCTTTCTCGAGACATTTACCTATGACCCAACACCTTAACCGGTTAATTAAAGGATTATTAACATGAGTATTCCAAACGATTTACACTACTCAAAAGATCATGAATGGACTAAAATTGAGGGAGAAATTGTCACCATCGGTATCACCGATTATGCCCAGGGAGAACTGGGGGATATCATTTTTTTTGAGTTTCCGGAAGTTGGAATGAAGATGACAAAGGGGGACCCTTTTGGAACGATTGAAGCTGTAAAAACTGTGGCAGATTTATTTGCGCCCATATCAGGAAGAATTTTAGAAATCAACAGCGACCTTGAAGATAACCCCGCACTCGTGAACGAAGACCCTTATTCTAAAGGCTGGTTGATTAAAATTGAACTATCGGATCGTGTTGAATTGGATGAACTCCTCGATGCGGAACAATATGGTGAATTTATAGGGTAAATCATGAATTCTGTCAATATCAGAAACATTATTAAGGAAAGTATTCAAGTTAAAAATGTCATGTTGGATACCTGTATAGAGGAATTAAAGGATGCTGCAATTCTTATGGCAAATTCTATAAAAAATGGGAATAAACTCATTTGGTGCGGAAATGGTGGCAGTGCAGCGGATGCCCAGCATATGTCCACTGAGTTGATGGGTGGTCTTCGGGATCATAGTCGTCCGGCCATACCCTCTATTGCATTAACAACGGATTCCTCTTTCCTTACTGCTTGGGCTAACGACACGGATTATGATACGATTTTTTCCAGACAAATTGAAGGATTAGGTCAGGCTGGTGATGTCTTAATTGCTATTTCTACGAGTGGAAATTCTAAAAATGTGATCAGAGCGATTCGTGTAGCCAAAGAAAAAAATATATCTGTGGTTACACTGACAGGGGAAACAGGAGGAGATATGAAACATTTGGGAGATATAGAAATTCAAATACCAAGTCAGGATACCCAACGTATTCAGGAAGGACATCTTCTTGCTGAACATATTTTATGTGAATATGTGGAAGCAACTCTTTTTGGGTAAACTCAATATTTATGGAAACCTATCTTCGAGATTATTTAACGACTTTACGTATCGAAAGAAATTTATCCCCCAATTCCATCGATGCCTACCAAAGGGACTTAAAACGCTATTTAAACTATCTAACTAACGGAATGAATGTTTCCTCTATTCAGAAAATTACTCAAGGACATATACGGTCATTTATCCGTGACTTGAATGGGTTAAATCTGGCCCCATCCAGTGTCCGTAGGTCCTTTTCGTCTATTCGGTCTTACCACGCATTTTTAGAATCAGAAAAAAAAATGGACCATAATCCCGCTCAATTAATTGATGCTCCAAAGCTACCCAAAAAGCTTCCCAAGATACTAAGCGTAAGTGAAGTAGAAGCTATACTAAACAGCATTGATTCCAATTTGCCCTTTGGGAGACGCGATAAAGCAATTTTAGAAATGTTGTACTCTTGTGGGTTAAGGGTGACAGAATGTTGTGAATTATCTATATCGGATATTTTATTTGATTCAAAATTGGTTCGTGTTTTCGGAAAAGGGGGAAAAGAGCGGTTTGTACCCATCGGGGACAGAGCTTTAAACAGTATAAACGATTATTTAATTCATTTACGTCCAAAATTGGCAGAAAAAAATAAAAACGAGGGGGCTTTATTCTTGAGTAAATCTGGGAAAGAATTGACTCGAATGGTCATTTGGCTCATTTTGAAACAGGGGACTCAAGCTGTTGGTATAACAAAAGAAATCAGCCCTCACACTTTACGCCATTCTTTCGCCACTCATTTACTTGAAGGTGGGGCAGACCTCCGAGTCGTTCAGGAGATGTTAGGCCATTCTGATATTTCTACCACACAGATTTACACCCATTTGGATAAAGAATATTTAAAAGAAGTCCATAAAACATTTCACCCCCGGTGGTGATAAAAAAGGGATAAAACTTTATGCTGTTCAGATTACCATTGGAAGTCCTTGTTTTGCTGATACCGGTTTTGTTATTTGCGCTTGTATTTCATGAATTTTCTCACGCATGGGTTGCCAATTATTTGGGCGATCCGACTGCAAAATATCAAGGGCGATTAACCTTGAATCCCATAGCTCATTTGGATTTATTTGGTTCACTTATGATATTGTTTGTTGGATTTGGGTGGGCAAAGCCAGTCCCTGTGGATACAAGATATTTAGCTAATCCCCGTGCAGATATGATGAAAATAGCATTTGCAGGACCAGCATCAAATTTAGGGCTAGCCTTATTGGGAGGGATTCTTGTCAGGATTATTGGAGTTGGAAATATTTTCGGGATGATGTTCATGATGTTTACTCAGATTAATATCATGCTAGCGGTTTTTAATATGATTCCAATTCCGCCATTGGATGGCTCACAAATATTTTCAGGATTTATGATTCGAAAAAATCCAAATCTGGTGATGAAACTTCAAATGTTTGGACCGCAAATATTAATGGGGCTAATTCTGTTTGGAATGTTAACTAATATATCTCCAATTTGGTGGATTATGAGTCCATTCGTAAATTTTTTCATGTTTTTATTTGCCGGTGTATGATTAAATATAAGCACTCAAAATTATTCAGACGAATTTTGCCTGAACGAAAATTACCTCGGTCTCTATTATGGACGATTGGTATGCTCATTTCGGTTATTGGACTCATGATTTATTTAAATAACATAGCAACAGGATAATGAATGAAGCTGGTTGAATGTGTCCCAAACTTTTCTGAAGGAAGAGATAAAGGAATAATTAAATTAATTACAAATGCAATTTCTTCCGTATCCGGGATATCACTGTTAGATGTAGATCCCGGCTATGATACAAACAGAACCGTAGTTACATTTGTAGGTGAACCCCAGGCAGTAGTCCGAGCGGCATTTGAAGGGATTAAAACTGCTTCAAAAGTCATCGACATGAGATTCCATAAAGGGTCTCATGCAAGAATGGGTGCAACCGATGTCTGCCCTTTAATCCCCATATCAGGAATTACGATTGAAGATTGTATTGCCTTATCAAAATCTTTAGGGGAACGGGTGGGGATGGAGTTAGGCATCCCCGTATATTTGTATGAATATGCGGCAAATCAATCCGATAGACAGAACCTTGCTACTATTAGGCAAGGAGAGTATGAAGGGTTAGCAGAAAAATTGACAAACCCACAATGGAAACCAGATTTTGGTCCGGTGACTTTTAATGCTGAATCAGGAGCGACTGTCATTGGCGTAAGGGATTTTCTTATTGCGTATAATATTAATTTAAACACTCAAGACCATCGTTTGGCTACAGATATTGCTTTTGAACTAAGAGAAAAAGGTAGAAGTAAACGCATTCCTGATCCACATTCACCTAATTTATTGGATGGGGAAATTGTGAGAGGCAAAGACGAGAAAGCAATAAAAGTTCCCGGTCTGTTCAAAGATGTAAAGGCAGTCGGGTGGTACTTAGATTCTTATAAACGTGCTCAAATTTCAATTAACTTTATCAACTATAAATCATCAACGATTCACGATGTATTTGATGCTGCCTGTGGTTTAGCATCGGAACGTGGTATTCGTGTAACCGGTAGTGAATTGGTCGGACTCATTCCAAAGGAAGCTCTTCTAATGGCCGGCAAGCATTATTTAGAAAAACAGCGTAGAACCAAAGGTGTCCCTGAAGAAATAATTATTGAGACCGCTATACAATCTTTGGGGCTAAATGATGTTTCTGCCTTCAATCCTCAAGAGAAAATCATAGAGTATGCTGTTGGGAAAAATGAAAGGCCACTTTTGTCGATGCCAATTCAGTCATTTTCAGATGAATTATCTTCGAACAGCCCTGCTCCCGGCGGCGGAAGTGTATCGGCTCTGGTCGGTAGTTTAGGGGCAGCCTTAACTTCAATGGTGGCCGCATTAACACACGAAAAGAAAGTATTTAATAAAATTAAACCAGATATGGAATCGATAGGGGAAGAAGCTCAATTATTAAAATCAAGATTAGAATTTCTAATCGATGAAGATACACATGCGTTTAACCGGGTCATAACTGCCACGAGGCTTAAACCCGGGAGTGCCCAGGAAGAACGGGAAAAACGCGAGACTGTTGAGGTAGCAAATCAGTATGCCACAACTATTCCTTTTGAAACCGCAGAACTCAGTTGCCAGGTAATCCGGTTGGCAGAAAAAATCGTAAAAATGGGGAATCCGAATTCAGTAAGTGACGGTGGAGTGGCAGCAGAAGTGGGATTAGCAGGGGTTAGAGGGGCGGCAATGAATGTTCTTATTAATCTTTCATCAGTTCAAGATGAAGATTTTTCTGAAAATAAAAGAAAAGCCATTCAAGCCTTAGTAGAAAAAGCTGAAAAGCTTCATCAAAATGTTTATAACCATACCCTTAAAACCATTAATGAGTCGTAAAATCTTATTTTTGCATCCAAAATCAAAATCCACAAATTACCTGCCCAAATTATACGGAGCGGAAAATGATTAAATCTCTTTCCGAAGATTTAAAAAATAAGATATCTGCCGGAGAAGTTATAGAAAGACCGGCTTCTGTAGTAAAAGAGTTGGTGGAAAATAGCCTGGATGCGGGGTCAACTGAAATTTCGATTGTGGTAGAAAAGGGTGGGCATGACCTTATCTATGTTTCCGATAACGGTTGTGGTATATCCCCGGAGGAATTACCTACAGCATTTCGGCGTTATACCACAAGCAAAATCATTGAATTCAACGATTTATTCGAAATTAATACATTAGGGTTTCGTGGTGAGGCTCTTGCAAGTATATCCTCTGTTTCCGATGTGGACATCCTATCCGTCATGGAAGGGAAAGAAGGCCATGAATTATCCATAAAAAACGGTGTTCCTTCAGAGGTTCGACCGGCAGGAGGAGTAATAGGAACTCAGATTACTGTCCGGAATTTATTCTATAATACACCGGCGAGGAAAAAATTTCTTAAAAGCCCAAAAACAGAATTCAGAAAAATAGTCGAAATGGTGAGGCGATTTGCTCTTGCCTATCCGGAAGTGTCCTTTAAATTAGTTTCTGATAATAGAAGTATACTCAATCTGAGTAAAGAAGTATTGGACGAGAGAATTGCCTCTGTCATGGACCCGACTTATAAGGACCTACTTTTACCCGTTGAGTTTTCGAAAGGAGATTACCAAATCGATGGATATGTGGGCAATCTGAACCTTCTTCGAAGCCGCCCGGGTGAACAGTATTTATTTTTAAATCGCCGTTTTATAAAAAATCGTTTATTGAATTCAGGAGTTTATCAAGCTTTTCAATCATTGCTTAAAAGAGGGGAATACCCCTTTTTTGCCTTGAACCTGAGTGTGCCTAACGATCAGGTGGATGTGAATGTGCATCCCATGAAAACAGAAGTGAGATTTAAAGACGAATGGCGTTTATACCATGTATTAAAGTCTGCTGTCATCCAGGCAGTTGACCCTATTTTAGACACAATCCCAAACTTTGAAAAACCGGTCTACAACTCGGTAGGAGGATTTGGACTGATGACGGGGGATGTGGGTTCAACTCAAGCAGAAGTTGATCAGGCTCCTATACCCTTTTTACAGCAAAAACCTGAAAAATTCCATAATCCAACTGGATTAGAAAGAGCAAAAACCTATGTATCTACATTGGCTGAACGTCCTATTCCTGAAAGAGACCGAATGGATTTGGAACAGCTCTGGCAGGTGCATTCAAAGTATATTGTTTCGCAAATTAACAGTGGACTTGTATTAATTGACCAGCATGTAGCCCACGAGCGTGTATTATACGAAGAAGCCATGGCAGCATTTGAAGCATCACCTATGGCGGCTCAAACCTTATTATTTCCGGAAGTAATGGAATTTTCTCCGGATGATTTTTCTGTACTTCTTGATGTGTTGCCCTTTTTAGAGAAAATGGGATTTCGGATGCGTGAGTTCGGTCAAAATACCGTAATGGTTGAGGCTATACCGTCGGAAATGGGGTGGGGTAATGAAAAGAAAATTATTCGAGAAATGCTTGACCATTATCTTGAAACACAAAAACAATATAGTTCATATCAAGAAGCGTTGGCAGCCAGTTTCGCATGTAAAGCCGCCGTCAAAGCAGGGGACCCCTTAACACGGGAAGAAATGCAAGAACTTGTAAACCGGCTTTTCGGGACGAAACACCCTTATTATTGCCCTCATGGCAGACCCATCATTATCCAGTTATCCATGGAGGAACTCGACCGTAGATTTGAGCGAATTTAATCCGTGTCAGATTCAGTAGTCACTTCCAATTATCAAAATCCAATACTAACCATTGTTGGTCCAACTGCGGTTGGAAAAACAGCATTGGCTATTCAGGTTGCCAAACAAATTGGTGGAGAGGTCATCGGTTTGGATTCACGTCAAATGTATTCAGGGATGGAAATAGGAACAGCCCAGCCCACCCAGAAAGAACAGGCACAAATACCTCATCATTTAGTCGGAATGAAATTGCCTCATCAGTCTGTTTCAGCTGGTGAATATGCTGAATTGGTTTTAGGGGTCATAGACGATATACGACAAAGAAACCATGAACCCATTCTTTGTGGGGGTGCCGGTTTATATTATCGTGCTTTGACAAAAGGGATTTTTTCAGGGAGTAAAACAAAAAAAGACATTCGCCGGACCTTGGAATTAGAATATAAAAACCAGGGGGGTGACGCGATGCTAAATGAATTAAAAACCATAGACCCCATATATGCTGAAATTGTACATCCGAATAATAAAAAGCGCCTTATCCGCGCTCTCGAAATTTATAGATCTACTGGTAAATCTCCCTCGGTTCATTTTAATGAGCAACAATCACAGCCACAGAAGCTGGAATTGTTCACGGTATTAGTCAAAATGGAAATGGATCAATTGGAAGAGCGTATTAGAGAGAGAACGGAAGCGATGTTCGCAGCCGGTTGGGTGGGTGAAGTTGAGCGGTTGCGGAATAGTAGTGATGAGACAAATATTCATCCTTCTGATTCCATTGGTTATGGTCAAATTAAGCGGCATCTTGATGGAGAAATCTCCTATGAAGAAATGCTAGATGAAATTCTGGTCAAAACCAGACAATATGCTAAAAAACAATTGAAATGGTTTTTAAATGAACCTGTAGATTTTTGTGTAGAGATGAAAGATAACCTGAATCTTAGTGAAACGGTATTAGATATCCTTTCTTTGTGGAATAGACCGATAAAAGAGTAAGAAATGTTCTCATTTTAAATATTCACATTTTTCTTTTAATATATTTCATTATAATTTCTGCACCGAAGTTTGACCCTTTAATCCGTTTCAGAGAGAAGGAAAGGGCAGCAAATCGAGAACCTCCGACAGGAATATCTGAAAACGGATATCATGCTGCCAGGAGGTTTTTTATTATCGGGAGAAAACATGGTATCTAAAAAAAGTAAAAGGGTGATGGATTCAGTTGCCGTCGGCAGATCCATCACACGATTAGCCCATGAGATTTTAGAGAGAAATGATGGTGCAGATTCAATATTCCTAATCGGCATTCTGACTAGAGGTGAGCCCCTGGCAAGGCGGCTTCAAAATATGATCCAAACAATCTCAGGCGCAGAAGTTGAAATCGGCTCTGTAGATATTACCTTTCACCGGGATGATTTTAGGGACAGGATGGTGGTCCCCCAGGTGAAAGGAACGGAAATTAATGGTTCCATTGATGATAAAACTATCATTTTGGTTGATGATGTACTTTTTACCGGTCGTACAATCCGGGCAGCTATGGAAGAACTGAATGCATTCGGCAGACCCAAATCCGTGCAACTTGCAGTATTGGTCGATCGCGGACATCGTGAAATGCCTATTCGTGCGGATTTCATTGGGAAAAATATTCCCACTCATGAAGGAGAGCATGTTTATGTCAAATTAATGGAAGTGGATGGAAATGACCAGGTGCTTCTAACAAGTTATGTGGAGGAAGAATGAAATTAAAACATTTGCTGGGTTTAGAAAAGTATCCTGCTGAAGATATTGCTACTATTATTGATACTGCCTTTAGTTTTCGAGAAGTCCTAGATCGGCCCATAAAGAAAGTCCCTTCTCTTCAGGGTAAAACCATAGTCAATCTCTTTTTTGAAGACTCTACCCGTACACGGATTAGTTTTGAGCTGGCACAAAAACGACTTAGTGCTGATACAGTAAATTTTTCTGCTTCTTCTTCAAGCCTAAAAAAGGGGGAGAGTTTTAAAGATACGGCTCAGAATATTGAGGCCATGAAAATTGATGCTGTAGTAATGCGTCACCCTACACCGGGTGCACCACTCCACTTGACTCATCACATAGATTCAATTGTCATCAATGCTGGAGATGGAACTCATGAGCATCCAACTCAGGCACTATTGGACATGATGAGTCTCAAGGAAAAGTTTGGATATTTGAAAGGACTAAAAGTGGCAATTGTTGGAGATATTTCTCACAGCCGTGTTGCCCTGAGCAATATTCATGGTTTAATCAAAATGGGTGCAAAGGTCACCTTATGTGGCCCCCCACATCTCATACCTCCCTTTATCCATGAACTGGGTGTGAAGGTTAATTATGATATAGACGAAGTGATGGAATGGGCGGATGCCTTAAATATTCTTAGAATACAAAGAGAGAGGATGGGAGTCGGATTAATTCCATCCGTTAGAGAATACAGAAATGTGTTTGGAGTGACTGAAGAACGTCTGGCCAGACATAAAAAGGAAATTGTTATCATGCACCCCGGTCCAATTAATCGGGGAGTAGAATTGGATAGCAGTATTATTGATGGTGATCAGGCTATCATCCTTGACCAGGTTTTGAATGGTGTCGCTTCCCGAATGGCTATTCTGTATTTATTATTAGGAGGTAAATCAAATGACGAAAAGGTGGTGAAAGTATGAAAATACAACAATTACCTAAACGAGTCATTTTATCTGGCGGAACGATACTTGACCCGGTGAAAGGCACCACCCAAAAAGGTGATGTATTGATTGAAAAGGATCAAATCGCATCGGTAGGTAAAGTGGAACAAAAATCTTCTGATAAGGTCCTGGATTGCCGTGGATTAATCATCACTCACGGATTTTGTGATGTCCATGTTCATTTCCGCGAACCAGGTAGAGAAGATAAGGAAACCTTATTCACTGGATCCCAAGCAGCGCTTGCAGGCGGATTCACTCGAGTTTGTGTCATGCCAAATACAAATCCTCCATTAGATACCCCTGAATCAATTCGGTTTATTAAGGAAAAAGCTGAAGAATGCCCTATTCATATTCATCCTATTGGTGCAGTCTCTCATAGTCAGAGAGGGAAGGAATTAGCAGAATTGGGTGCCATGTACGAGGAAGGTGCTGTGGCATTTAGTGATGATGGATTACCTATTACTGACGGCCGTGTTCTAAGAATGGCATTGGAATATTCGACTATTTTTGATGTTCCGATTATTAATCATGCCGAAGACGAATGCCTTAGAAACGAAGGTGTGATGAATGAAAGTGCTGTTTCCACACGATTAGGTTTACCAGGGAATTTAGATTTATCAGAATCTATTATGGTTCACAGGGATTTGGAACTTTGCGAACTAACGGGGGCAAAACTCCATGTTCCTCATGTGAGCACGAAAAAGGCTGCCGAGCATATTCGAGAGATGAAAATTAAAATCTCGAAAGTGACTGCAGAAGTGACCCCTCACCATTTATATTTTAATGATGAGGCTCTCACGTCTTACAATACAAACTTAAAGGTAGCTCCTCCAATTAGAACTGAAGCGGATAGGGTAGCCTTAATTGAAGCCGTTAAGGAAGGGACCTTCGATTGTATTGCTACGGACCATGCCCCACATACCATTGAAGAAAAAGAAGCCACTTTTGATTTAGCACCCTTCGGTATGATTGGTTTGGAGAGTTGTTTTGGAGTGGTAAATAAAGTGTTGGTCAAAGATAATGATTTTGATAGAATTGAGTTGGTCAAATTACTGACGGTAAATCCTCGTAAGATTATGGGCTTTCACTCAGATCTTTTCCAAGTGGGAACTCCGGCGGAGTTGACTGTGATTCATCCGGATGAAGAATGGGTCTTTGATAAGAAACATGTTCATTCCCGATCGATAAATTCGCCATTTTACGGGGAACTTCTTTCCGGTAAAGTAAGGATGACCATTTCGAAAGGCAATTTGGCTATAATAGAGGAATAAGGAAATCTCATATTTTTCCGGGGTATGATTAAGGGGCGATTTTGATGGAAATATCCTGATTATTGGTTGACTGACATAAATCCTCTATATTATTTTCTCAGGCTTTATTTGAAGTGAAAACAATGAAAACAAAGACATTAATAGCATCTGAAATACAAAAAGACTGGTTTATCGTTGATGCTGAGGGGAAAACGCTCGGACGATTTGCCAGTGCAATTGCAAAAGTTTTACGTGGGAAGCATAAACCAAGTTTTTCACCCCATTTAGATATGGGTGATTTTGTGGTGGTTGTAAATGCAGAAAAAATAGGCATTTCCGGGAATAAAAGCCGTTCTAAATCCTATTTTAAGCATTCAGGATATCCTGGTGGAACCACTTTTACAGAATTCGAAGAACTACGCCGGACACATCCAGAGAGAATTGTAAAATCTGCTGTGAAGGGTATGCTCCCTAAAAACAGACTTGGGAATGCGATTATTAAGCATTTGAAAGTCTATTCCGGGTCTGAACATCCCCATAAGGCCCAACAACCAAAAGTATTGGATATTTAAATGACGAAAGCTGTCTATAATGCTGTGGGACGTCGGAAAAGGTCTGTTGCTCGTGTTTATCTAACACCAGGTAAGGGCGCTATTCAAATCAACGGCCGTCCTTATAAAGATTATTTATGCCGTGACACTTTAGCAAAAGTAGTTACTCAACCCTTAAATGAACTTGAACAAATGGATTCTTACGATATAAATATCAATGTATTTGGAGGCGGATTGACCGGTCAAGCCGGGGCGATTCGTTTAGGTATTGCCCGGGCGCTCAACGAAGTAAGCCCAGATTTTAGATCGGCATTAAAGGCTGCAGGATTTCTTACTCGGGATTCTCGTCAAGTCGAACGAAAAAAGTACGGACAACCCGGTGCACGGAAACGATTCCAATTCTCTAAACGATAAAAAATATGCAAGAAATTAAATTTGAAGATTTATTGAGTACCGGGGCCCATTTTGGGCATGTTACTCGGAAGTGGCATCCCAACTTTAAACCCTTTATTCTTATGGAAAAGAACGGGGTTCATATTATAAACCTGGAAGAAACCATAAAGCAGCTAACTGTTGCATTAGATTTCATTAGAAAAACGGTAAAAAAGAATGGTGAAGTTCTTTTTGTAGGGACGAAAAAACAGGCCAAAGATATCGTTCAGCAAGAAGCAGATCGCTGCGGTATGTTTTATGTTGTCGAACGGTGGCTTGGTGGAACTCTCACAAATTTTTCCACGATTAAAAAGAGCATTAAAAGATTGCATATGCTGGAAAAAGAAGGCTCTCAGATTTATGAGAATCTCACCAAAAAAGAAGTGCAAATGTTAAATCGGGAAAGAATTAAACTAGCCGATCAGCACCGGGGTATTAAAGATATGCGCCGTCTTCCCGATGTCATCGTCATTGTTGATGCTAAATTTGAAAGCACTGCGGTATTAGAATCAAACCGATTGGGAATTCCCATTGTTGCTATTGTTGATTCCAATACGGATCCAAAAGTGATTGATTACCCCATTCCGGCAAACGATGATTCAATCCGGGCGATTCAGGTCATTATATCTTCTATAGCAGATGTTGTATTGGAAGCTAAAGGAAAAACAGCCCCCGCACAGGAAGAACCAAAGTCTGAAGCGGATAAACAGGATAGCAAAGAAACGGTGATTGCAAACGATAATACTCCCACAGAAAATATGGAAAAGGAAATGGAAGAATCCTCATGAGTATTGATGCAAAAGTTGTTAAGGAGCTACGCGATAAAACGGGTGCTGGAATGATGGATTGTAAAAAAGCTCTTGTTGAAACCAATGGGGATATTTCCAAGGCTTTGGATCATTTAAGAAAATCTGGTATTGCGAAGGCAGAAAAAAAAGGAGCCAGAACCGCAAAAGAAGGATTAGTGTTTTCTTATATTCACCATGGCGGGAGATTAGGTGTACTGGTAGAAATGAACTGCGAAACGGATTTTGTTGCCAAAACAGAAGGATTTACAGACTTGGCCCATAGTATCGCCATGCAAATTGCTGCAACCAATCCGTTGGCCATTCGTCGGGAAGACTTGGATGAAAATATTTTAACCCGTGAAAGAGGCATTTACTCTGACCAAGCTAAAAACTCCGGTAAGCCTGAAAATATTATAGAAAAAATTGTAAATGGACGACTTGAAAAATATTTTCAGGAAGTCTGTTTGTTAGAACAGCCCTTTATTAAAGATCCGGATCGAAAGGTTCAAGATTTAATTACCGAAACTGTTGCAACGTTGGGGGAAAATATACAGGTAAACCGTTTTACCCGGTTTGCCATTGGTGAAGAAGTCAATAACGGGCAACCAAACTAATATATAGATGGCCTCACCTGTTTACAGGCGAATTCTCCTCAAATTAAGCGGAGAAGTCCTAGCCGGTAAACAAGGATTTGGCATTGACCCTATTAGGGCTGCAGAATTAGCTCAAGAAATCAAGTCTGTCCATGACTTGGGTATTAACATTGGTCTTATCATCGGAGCTGGAAATATATTTAGAGGAATGTCAGCAGCCAGTAAAGGAATGGAGAGGGTTACAGGGGACTACCTGGGGATGCTCGCCACTATCATAAATGCTATCAGTGTACAAGACGGTTTAGAGAAAATCGGATGTGATACACGAACCTTATCCGCAATAAATATTACACAAATTGCCGAGCCCTATATCCGCAGAAGGGCGTTGAGGCATTTAGAAAAAGGCCGGGTTGTCATCATCGCCGGGGGAACGGGAAATCCCTATTTTACCACGGATACGGCTGCCGCATTACGAGCCACAGAACTTAAAGCTGAAATTGTTTTAAAAGGAACTAAAGTGGATGGTGTTTATGACAAGGATCCTGCTGTAAATTCTGATGCTGTCAAGTATGAGACCATATCTTTTCATGAAGTATTAACTAAAAATTTAAGGGTCATGGATCTCACGGCAATTACATTATGTAAGGAAAATAATTTGCCAATTCGGGTGTTTAATATTAACAGGCCCGGAGAATTAAAAAGAATTGTTACCGGTGAAAAAATCGGGACAATGGTCACGGAGTGAGTCATGCTAAAAGAATTTCATGATGATGCAAATCATCGAATGGATCAGGCTGTTGTGCATACTAGGGGTGAATTGGTTAAAGTGCGAACAGGTAGAGCCAATCCAGAATTATTAAATTCTATTCAGGTGGATTATTACGGTTCAATGACGCCTCTGAATCAGGTATCGACCGTTTCAGTTCCGGAACCTCGCCTCATTACCATTCAACCCTACGAAAAGTCACTTATACCTCCCATAGAAAAAGCGATAATTTCTTCAGCATTAGGCCTGACGCCTAATAACAACGGAAATGCAGTATTGGTGCCCATTCCCGCCTTATCTGAGGAAAGACGAAAAGACTTAATAAAATATGTTCATCATTTAGTCGAGGAAGGGAGAATTGCTATAAGGAATGTTCGGCGTGATGCTATACACCATATTAAGGAATATGGGAATGAAGAACATATTTCAGAAGATGAGATTAAAAGGTCGGAAACAGATATTCAAACACTTACTGATAATCACATTAAAAATTTAAATGAAATGCAGGAGCATAAGGAAAAGGAATTAATGGAATATTAATTCCTTTTCTCATTATTCGATAATAAAAAAGCCCTGTTCCGCTATGTCTGAACAGGGCTTTTTTATTGTTTTCTACTCACACTTTGAAAACCCACATCCGGGGCAGGTTACACAACCGCCTTCATGCATCACCGAGCCGCCGCAATCCGGACAGGTTGTAATATTTTTATACGTGAAATCTGTCACAGTTCTGTGGGGATCGTTTTCCTCCTCACTCGTGGCCATGGTGATATGGAGGGTGTCATGATCCTCTGGGTTTCCAATAGCCGCCTCAGGTTTATGTTTTAAATAATCATCCAGTGCTTTTCCTATTGCATCAGGAGTGGAAAGAATTAAACGGCCATCTTCCCATGCAGGATTTGGGCCACTAATTCCTTTTAGTTGTTTAACGATGGCGTTGGGATCAATTCCTGAACGGAGAGCCAGTGAGATTAATCGGCTAATGGCTTCTGATTGGGCTGCTGCATTTCCTCCTGCTTTTCCTATGGTTGTAAAGACTTCACATAACCCATTTTCATCTTCATTAATGGTGATATAAAGTGTTCCCTCACCCGTTCGGATACGACGAGTACTTCCCATAGTCGTATGCGGGCGCAGTCGAGGTGATTTTGTCTCACG
Source organism: uncultured bacterium (assembly GCA_964549275.1). Classification (GTDB taxonomy): domain Bacteria; phylum Fidelibacterota; class Marinisomatia; order Marinisomatales; family TCS55; genus CAZJUP01. The sequence continues at coordinate 146,307 of CAZJUP010000002.1, forward strand.
TTTTTGCGGTGTAGATGTGGTCATCTCCCCGTTGGAAGCTTTTGATTTTTCTTTTGTTTGATTTTCGGATTTAGCTTCCGTTGTTACTAAAATACCTTCTCTGGATCCTTCACGGTATACGGTTATTCCTTTTAATCCTGATTTATAGGCTGTCATATAGATATCGCCAACGGTCTCTACAGTAACATCTTCTGCCAGGTTTACTGTAGAAGATATGGAACTATCAATATATTTTTGAATAACTCCTTGGATGTGTACTCTGGAATAGGGATCAATATCGTGGGCTGTGACGACATATTCCGGTAAATCTTCGTCGGTACCAAATAATTTTTCTATAATTGGATGATAAATTTTGTACTCTTTAAATGATTTGCCATAGCCTTTGTTTTCCTTAACCCGGCGGTTATAAGATGTGGCAAAAATGGGTTCAATCCCCGAGGTAACCCGAGCAACAATTGCGCCACTGCCTGTTGGCGGAACAGTTAAAACAGTAGAATTCCGAATGCCTTTAGCTTTAATTTTATCTCGAAGGTGTTTTGGGAGATTCTTAATAAATTTACTTTTTGAATATCCCCGCCAATCATATTGCTTAAAAGACCCTTTTTCGTTAGCCAGTTCGGTACTTGTTTCATAAGCGGTATCGCGGAAGATTTGCATGATTTGATCTAAAGTCTGGATAGCATCTTCACTGTCATACTTAATTCCCATTCGAACAAGCATATCCCCAAGCCCTAGAATCCCAAGTCCGATTCTTCTATCATTTATGGCATTGAGTTTTTGTGATTCCAATGCATGACGGTCGAGATTATAATCGATCACATTATCCAAAAATCGCGTGGCAATGGTCACAGTAGTTTTAAAATCATCGATCATAAAATTTCCGCTTTTATCTACGAAGCGTTCCAGGTTAATTGACCCGAGATTGCAGCATCCTCCATCCGGCAGGGGTTGTTCTGCGCAGGGATTTGTTGAAACTAATGGACTGCAATATTCGGCATTATGATAGTCCTTCATGGTATCCCAGAATAACAGTCCCGGTTCCGCGCTTGCATGGGCGTGTTCTATGATACGGTTCCACAAAGATTTAGCATTTATGGTCTTATAGACTTTTCCATTCCATTTTAAGTCGAAGTCTGTATCATTATCTACGGCATCCATAAAGTCATGGGTGAGTAAGACGGAGATATTAGAATATTTTACCATATGTATATCGCCCGTTTTAATCTCGATGAATTTCTCAATATCCGGGTGATCTACTCGCAACGTTTGCATATTTGCGCCACGGCGGCCATGTTGAGCTATGGTGTTTGTATTTTCGCTGAATAAGTTCATAAAACCCACAGGACCGCAAGACTCACCTCCTGTCCCACTAATAGCGTCACCTGATGGGCGGAGGACAGAAAGATCATGACCACACCCTCCACCAAATTTATAGGTCATTGCTTCTTCTTCTACAGTTTTGTAGATAGATTTAATGGAATCATCTTTTATGGATACAACGTAGCAGTTATTCAAAGTTGTTGTGATATCATCTCGGCCTGCACCATGCATGATGCGGCCACCGGGTGTAAATTTAAAATCTTCTAATATCGAATAGAATTTCTGAGCCCAATCGTTCTGCAGTTTTTTTGTTTTTTCAATCCCGGCAAGAGCAGTAGCTTGTCGTTGCCATAATTCATAGGGATGGGTCTCCCATGGGGCGAGGTATTTATTTTTTAGAACATCCTTACCCAAAGTATCCCCTTGGTAGTAATTGTCTATTGTATATGGATTTGTTTCGGATGAATTTTGCTGTCCATCGACTTCACGAGTCAGTTTACGAACAGTTTCTTCAACGAGTGTATTGAGGTCTCCCGAGGATTTCTGTCCGCTGGGAAAGTTTAGTTCTATCGCTTCAGCCATTTACATTCTCAGTTAAATATTGGTATGTGGAACCGGTTTTTAAATAACGTATTTTGCAGGCTGACAAAGAAAAAGAGAATAAAATCTCGGGTTGGCAACACCAATATAAAATCAGAGAAAATATCGTCCAAACAAAAAATAAAAAAAAACTAGTTCCCGTCGGGAAAAACAGGAATTATAGAAGTTATCCACATTTTATCAACATATAAATCTCATAAAAATTAGATGGATTGAATGTTACCTAAAATCGGGTAAAATTGTCCGATATAGCGAAATACATCTGATTACCGACGGGGAGGTAGGAAACTTAGGAATACGTGCTGAAAATTTGAAAACTTCTGGGGGAATCCATGAGGATTAGTCTTGTGAAATATATTAAATTTGGGAGCAAACTGCGGGCGTCGTATAATGGCTATTACCCAAGCTTCCCAAGCTTGTGACGTGAGTTCGATTCTCATCGCCCGCTCAAACACTCTTGGTCCTAAATAATTATTATATGGAAATATAGAAGGGGATGCAGGTTTGCATCCCCTTCTTAAGTATAATTGAACCCAAGTGTACAATGAAAAAAGCAACCTATAGCAATACATAAGATTAACCCTGAATGATTAACTATTCTGTGACCACGATCACAATTCGCATTAAATAATTTTATGGAAGACACAATCATCGGGTTACTCTGGGGTGTGCTGGTTGCTATAGCCCTTGCCAGTATTATAAAAATTCTTTTGGATAAAAAAATTAAGTTAAGTCAGTTTATACGAATTGAAAAAGTAGATGAATCCGAAGAAAAATAATTTGCCTCCATTTCATTTAGCTTTTCCCGTTGATGATTTAAATAAAGCACGGATATTTTACTCTGAAGTTCTGGGGTGCCCCATTGGGAGAGAAAGTAATCAATGGATTGATTTTAATTTGTTTGGACATCAAATCGTTGCCCATTTAAGTCCGGCAAAAATACCAGCGAAACCAATCCTGTTGAAGGGAAAAAAGTTCCTGTTCGTCACTTTGGTGTTGTATTGGATCCAGCCCAATGGACATTACTTAGGGATAAATTAATTCACCCGGAAAATACCTTTTTTAATTAGACCTCACCAGCGATTCTCCGGCCAATCAGGTGAACAGTCAACGTTTTTCATACAAGATCCCAGTGGGAATGCTTTGGAATTCAAATCCTTTAAAATTCCGGGGAACTTGTTTAAAAAATAATTTATTGGAAGCAAGAATTCGGGTCAATTGAAAAGCTGACTCGCCATTCTATCGTCGTAAATTCCAGCCCATGAAAATCATTTCTGTAGAGAAAAACAGCCTGGGGGATGCTTTGGGCCTCAGTCCGGGAGATTTAGTAGAGGCCATTGATGGAGCCCGTGTCCGTGATGTCCTTGATTATCGTTTTAAGGTTTCTGAAGAGAAAATCATTCTCAAGGTCAAGCAGGGGACCGAAACCATCGAATATGATGTGGAAAAAGATGTGGATGATGACCTGGGATTAACATTTCAGGATTTTAAAATTCGAAGTTGTGCAAATGATTGTATTTTTTGTTTTGTGGATCAGAATCCAAAAGGAATGCGAGAAGCACTTTACTTTAGAGACGGAGATTTTCGCATGTCATTTCTCCACGGCCATTATGTGACCATGACCAATATGGGGTGGAAAGAATTAAACCGGGTAGTAGAACAACGGTTGAGTCCGTTATATATATCCGTCCATGTGACTGACCCAGAAAAACGACGGGACATGTTTCTCTATGGAAAAGATGATTATTTATTGGAAAAATTTCAATATTTAACGGAAAATGGCATTGAGTTACATTCGCAAATCGTTTTATGCCCCACGTGGAATGATGGTAAGTATTTAGAAAGGACTGTATCAGACATCCATACATTTGCGCCTATGGCTCGATCAATATCCATTGTGCCGGTTGGTTTAACGGGCCATCGGGAGGGACTTGTTAAAATCCCACCCGTCACGGCGGACTACGCAAAACACTTTTTAGAAAAAGCCCATACTCTTCATGAAAAATATACTTTACCCAATGGCGACCGTTTTGTATTTTTAAGTGACGAATGGTTTCTTTTAGTAGGAAACCAATTGCCGCCGCTGAACTACTACACCGGTGCAGATCTGATTGAGAATGGTGTAGGACAGGTCACGGCATTCATGGATAATTGGACTAAAGGGATCGCTGAGCTTTCACCTCGGTTAAAGCAGCCTAAAAAAATTACCATTGGTTCAGGAACACTGATTGCAGATTATTTTAAAGAAAAATTTATACCGAAATTGAATGCGATTCCTGGACTGGAGGTAAACTATGTTCCCATTAGAAATGAATTTATGGGGAAAAACAATGTGACGGTTACGGGACTGTTAACCGGGAAAGATATCGTTAAGCAATTAAAGGGAAAAGAATTAGGAGATATGGTTATTTTCAGTGACAGGATTTTAAGGGAAACCGGCGGTAGTATTACACTGGATGATATGACAACTTCAGAAATCTCATCTCAGTTGGGCGTTCCTTTTAATGTAACGTCTGACGACCCCATGGAATTTTTTAAAATATTGAATTAATTTTCGGATAAATTTATGTCTCATCCAATCATAGCCATTGTTGGACGCCCTAACGTAGGGAAATCCACCTTTTTCAATCGTGTGCTAAAACAAAGAAAATCTATTGTGGACCCCATTGAAGGCATTACACGGGACAGAATTTATGGTGAAATGGAATGGACAGGACATCAGTTGACCTTCGTTGATACGGGGGGGTATATCCCGGAAGATTTAGACGTTTTTAATAAAGCTGTTCGTGAACATGCGCAAGCAGCCATTCAGGAAGCCGGTATAATTTTATTGATGGTTGACGGTAAAACAGCGCCAACTTCAAGCGATCAGGTTTTGGCCCAGTTTGTACGGGAATCCGGGAAGCCGGCTATTTTGGTGGTCAATAAATGTGATTCATTGAAACAGGACGAACAGATTCACCAGTTCCATGAACTGGGGTTAATACCCATGGTTGCTCTTTCTGCGCTGAATGGTCGGCTCACCGGCGACCTCCTTGATGTTATTATTAAAACATTAAGGTTATCGGGTCAATCACCGAAGCAACCTGGTGATAAAGGTATGAGGCTGGCCATTGTGGGAATGCCTAATGTGGGCAAAAGTTCTCTGACTAATGCCCTCTTAAATAAAGAACAAGCCATTGTTACGCCCATAGCCGGAACGACTCGTGATGCCATTGATACCTCATTATTGTGGTATGGAAAGAAAATTACTTTAGTCGATACAGCAGGTTTACGAAGAAAAAGCAAAGTTAATGATGATATTGAGTTTTATAGTAATGTCCGGTCTGTTCGCGCTATAGACAACTGCGATGTCGCTTTGGTGTTAATTGATGCGGAAAAGGGGTTTGGCAAGCAAGATAAAGCTATTGTCGATTTGGTGATGAAGCGAGGAAAAGGTCTCGTTGTTATTGTAAATAAATGGGATTTAATTGAAAAAGAAACCCATACCATGAAAGAGTTCACGGAAGAAATAGCATACCAATTCAAGTCGTTAGGACACTATCCTCTTTTGTTTATTTCGGCGCTGACTCGACAAAGAATTAATAAAGTTTTAAAGGAAGCTCATGAAGTTTATTCCCATAGAAAAGAAACGATTCCCACAACGCAGCTAAATGAATTTCTTCAGTGGTCATTACGAAAGCAATCGCCCCCAGCAGTCAGAGGAAAGGTGATCAGTTTAAAATATATGACACAGGTGCATGAAGCGCCCCCTGTTTTTGCCATTTTCACCAATCAGCCCAAATTGATCCCCATGAGTTACCGCCGATATTTAGAAAATAAACTGCGGGAAAAATTTGGCTTTAAGGGGGTACCGATTAAACTATCTTTCAGAAGAAAGTGATTGAGCCTAAAACAACTGCAGAAAGTTTATTAAAAGAAAAAAGATCGGAGTTTTTAGGACAAAGCTTTCCTGTGAGAACACAGAAAGAATTTATCCTCAAACTAAAAGTTCTACGAAAATCCTGTCATTCCTCCCATCATATATGTTGGGCTTATCGACTTTTAGAAGGTCAAACTATTATAGAACACTCATCGGATGCAGTGGAGCCGGCTGGAACCGCAGGATTACCCATGATGAATCAATTGAAATCTATGGATATTGTCAACTGTGCGGTATTCGTCATTCGGTATTTCGGAGGCGAAAAGTTAGGGAAGCATGGTTTAGAATCGGCATACGGTCAATCTGCAAGAGAAACCCTTTTACGTCTTACCTTTGAATCGGTGACAATCCATGAAAAAACCCGGATTATCTCCCACATAAAATATTAGGGTGAAATCCTGAATTTGTTGAGCAAATTCAAGGGTAGAATTCTGAAGGATTTATCTTCGAACAGGCTAAAAATAGATATTGAACTTCCCGAAGGGACTCTCAAAGAATTTTTGGTAGGGGTTTCGGCAATAGAAAAAAAAGAGAGCAGACGCGGACCAAACCAAGGAGGGTTGAGGTAAAAGGAGTTGACAAGAGGTTACCGCGCCTGCTCCATTCAATTAGACACACATTTTTTAAAAAGGTTCCATCTAAAATGAAAAATATTTTAAAAATACAATTGATTGTGATGGGGATCACAATAATAATGTTTATCACTGCCTGCAGTCAAACTCAAGAACCGCTAACGATCGGCTTTTGGAATGTAGAAAATTTATTTGATTTAACGGACGACCCAAATACACGGGATGAGGAATTTGCATTAGGGGGCAAAAAAAATGTTACTCCGGATATTTACAATCTGAAATTGAAAAATACTGCAAAAGTTTTAACAGACCTCAATGCCGATATTGTGGGTTTATGTGAAGTTGAAAATCGCTTCGTTTTGAAGGAACTACTTAAGAATTATTCCGGGAGACCTTATAACATCATTCATTTCGATTCTCCCGATTCTCGAGGAATCGACAATGCTTTACTTTATGATGAGACTAAAATAAAACTGATCAACGCTAAGGCCATAACCAATGAATTGCCCCACAAGGGAAAAACTCGAGATATCTTATATGTTATGGGTCAATACAGGGGCATACCCTTACACATTTTTGTAAACCATTGGCCTTCAAACTACGGTGGGAAAAAACAGGCTTTACCGAAAAGAGCTGCCACGGCCGGACTTGTGGTCAAAGAAATGATTAAAATCCTCAGTGAGAACCCGGCTGCAGAAATCATTCTGTTGGGAGATTTTAATGAAGATCCTGATGATGAGCATGTGCAATCCTTACGTTCGGTGGGTTTGACCAGTCTTATGATGCCCCTTATAGGGGAAGAGGGAGTAGGTACCTATGTATATAGAGGAAAAGATTATTTTTATGATCAAATTATCGTCAGCGAGGGATTATTGGATAATAAAGGGCTGGCCGTTTTGGATTCAACATTACTCATTTTAGATAAACCTGAATACAGACAGCAGGAAGGTAAATTTACCCATTACCCTTATCGTTTTTGGGCAGGTGACCGATTGCTCGGCGGATACTCCGACCATTTAGCCATTAAGGTGGGTATTGTAAAAAAATAGGTATTATTGTTGAATTTAGTTCCTTGGAGAATACCATATAGGAGAAGACCAGGCTCTTTCACGAACCGTGAGAGAAATATGGTCCGGATATTGAGTGCCATATCTGATCTGGTCCCATAGTTGCCAGCTGGCTGTGGGAATTTCAATAACCCTCACATAGTAAAATGCTTTGGCTTCCGGATCAAATTCCGGATCTTTCCAGACGACCAAAAGTTTTTCAGCACCGACATCCGTAGAAAAAGCCCCTGTTTTTAGATCAACTGTGGCACCATTATCCGGTACACTTCCATCTTCTTGTTCAGTTCTGCCGTCAGACAGAGCCACATTAAAAATTTTCTCGTGGAGTTCTCCATTTTTATGCCATCCTTTAACCACCTGTATGCGGTCTAAGTTAGCCCCAATGGAATCTTTTTCTGCACAAATCAGGAATTCAGGAGTTGTGATATCTCCAGGAAGATCGCTTCCCATAGGAACACCATGAGCGTACCCATTTTTAACCAATTCATCATTGGAGGAGAATTGTTTTTTAAAACCGATTCCACCGAAAAATCGCAAACGAATGCGGCTGCCACTGGTGGCATAACATTCTTTTGCTTTTAAGGCATCATATAAATAACCCCTGGTGTTTTCTTCTGACCAAACGGCTACCATTCCGCCGGGGTTTACCACCTCATATACCAATAAAGACCTGTCTAGTGCCCATCGTTGTGCCGCTCTGGCTTCTGGGAAAAAATCGGCGATAGCATTATTTCCTGTATTGCTGTTTTCTGCGACTTTACCCGGGGTGGCTGTATGGGTATCTGTACTACCGATAAGTCCAAATTTGAAAGGATTGACCCCGTGGTGATGCTCGTGTTCAAGCCCCTTTTTGAGGGCCCACCGTACATAATTATTTTCCATGGGTTCATGTGTGTAATTTTCAAATCCGGCAAATTCATCATTTTTCCAAAAAGCAGCATGGACTTCCGAACTGCCCTTGGCTTGGTGAATTTCTATTAAAGGTTCGTAATCCTGTCGAAGTTGGGCATATTCTTTTGTCATGGGATTTCCATGGGCATCCCGGTCAGAAAAAGCACCCCCATCCGCCAAGTTGGAATTATGGGGGATAGCCATGACAGTAGCACCCTCTCGGGTGATCAGCCCCATCCAGTTCCATAGGTCTTCTTCATGTGTTAATTCAAAAGCGCTCAAGGGGTAATCAGGAACAATCATATCCCGGAAAATGAGGTTGCGGTGGAGGTGGGCTCGACCTTTGGTCTGGGACCACTCATACCCTGCAAATGTCGTGAATGTTCCGGGGTTGTAGTGTTTCTCAGCAGCATCCAGTATCACATCCCAAGCTTTGACGGTCGTATGGTATCCGCGGAAAAAACGGGGATGATTCCGGTCAGGTTTTGATGCTTGAGCATAGGCCATATCAAAAAGTTTCTGCTGATGTGTAGTATCAATATAGACTGGGGCATCAGGATTATGGACAGAATAAATGGGTTCATCCGGCGTGAATATTGAACGAAACATCCGTGGGATAATTGCATGATGTCCCGGTTCTTCAGGGTTTTGAATAGTCATAATTTCACCCAATCCCTCGGCATGGTCGGTTACTGCAGAAAAATCCAGGGGACGATCAATCTTCACCGGCTTGCCGAACATTTCAATTGCTTCGCCCTTAGCAAACCGGTATGCATCCTCAGGATTCGCTAAGGTTCCACCCAAAAAGGCATCCATTGACAGGGAAGTATGAACATGGAGATCCCCGAAGTACAGGTTTTTCATTGGGTTGGGCTTTAACTGGATTTCCTGGTCAGTCTTATGGGTTCGTGTTTTGTCAGAAATGGAATTAGGTAATGGATCTAAAATGGGTCCCGGAGGTATAAGCGAGTTCAATATAAGTAGAACACCCGCCAGAAGAAGCAGGGAAAGGAATGCGGAAATTTCAATTTTTGTTGTACGATTCATTATTTTGAAGTGAGTTTTAGGATTTACTGTGAATAATTCAACACGAAACTGTGCTAACGATACAGAAAGTGTAAGACTTTTTTTGTGAAAAAGTCCAACCTGAAATTATAGAATAATATTCTAAAAATTAGGGTTGGCAATGGTTATAAAATCAGGTAATTTTGCCAGCCTTTAATCGAAAGATTATTGTGTTTTTTTACAAAAATATTCATGACGCGGGGTGGAGCAGTCTGGTAGCTCGTCGGGCTCATAACCCGAAGGTCGGCGGTTCGAATCCGTCCCCCGCTACTAAAGCAGAAAAGGTCTCGAAAGGGGTCTTTTTTGTTTTATAAGGTTAATGGAGAGACTAGGGTGAGAATCCTTGTCCGCCGAAATCCCGAAGGGATGAAGGAGGGCGTTCCCTACTTCTCTCAAAAGTCCCCTTGAAAATTTGAGAGGACTTATTCTTTGGCTTTATTATTCTCCTGAATTGCAAGTAATTGCGATCTAAACTAAACAAGTATTTTAATCTGATTAAGAATAGGAATGTCAATATGGCGACCTTGATTTTGAGAGACACATACCGCGCGTTGGAAGCGGAAATGAAATCTATAGATAAATTAAAGAGAGAGACAGCAATTAGAATTCGAGATGCCGCTGGTCATGGTGATCTTAAGGAAAATGCAGAATACCACGCTGCAAGGGAGGAGCAAAGCTTAATCGTTTATAAGAAACAATTGATGCAGTCCTATGCACCATTCCGGTTTATTGAAGATGGAGATATTGATACGGAAGAAGTGGGATTCGGCAATAAAGTTACCATCCGTGAAGAAGGCAAAGATAAGGTTGAAGATTATTACCTGTTGGGTCCCATCGAATTTGAGTTTGATCTTTATCCTATGATTGTCACTTACCATTCACCATTTGGCCAAGCCATTATCGGGAAACAGGTTGACGAAGATTTTACTCTTGAAATCAAGGGCAAAGAGACGAAGTTCACCATTACTGCAATTGATGCAATTGAAAAGATTTCTGCAAAATCCTGACTCAGTCTTTGTACTCACAACCAAAAAGTCAATAGATTGAATCCGTGTCTGCTGAAATCCCGAAGGAATGAAGGTGGACGTTCTCCCATCACCATTGATTTGAGTTGGCAGGTAGGAATTACGTTGAGTGAACATTCAATAATAAAAATATAACTTATATTGAGTGTAAGATTTAAAAAGCTCCCTATCCTTCGACTTACTCAGGAAGCAGGGGGTTTTTTCTTTATCAATATGACACAGAAATGATAATTAACTCGGTTTCATTTTATCAGTCCAATTAGTTGTATACATTACAGGGTAAGTTCCCCACTTGAAGATCGATCGATTAATCCCAATTCAGAGTAAAAATATAAATGGACAATTTTAAACAGACACGCCTTCACCCGGATATTCTTAAATCCATCACCGAAATGGGGTTTGAAACGCCCACCCCCATCCAAGCGAAAACAATTCCCCACTTAATGGCATCTGCCCATGATCTAATTGCCACGGCCCAAACAGGGACAGGCAAAACAGCGGCCTTTGGATTGCCTTCGATTCATTTGACTGATGTGGAAGATCGAAGCACCCAAACTTTGGTCCTTTGCCCTACGTGGGAATTATGCATCCAGATTGCCAAGGATTTAACCCAATATTCCAAGTATATCAAAGGGATGAATATTTTAGCGGTATATGGCGGTGCCAGCATTCAACCCCAGATCAAACAGTTAAAAAAAGGCGCCCAGATTGTTATTGGAACGCCGGGCCGGACGAAAGATCTCATCAAGCGCAACCGGTTGGATATTAGCAATGTGGAAAGGGTGGTTTTAGACGAAGCAGATGAAATGCTCACCATGGGATTCAAGGAAGACCTGGAGATGATTCTATCCCAAACGCCCGAGGACAAACAGACTTTACTTTTTTCTGCAACCATGTCGAAACGGGTGATTGAAATTACCAAAGCATATATGCAAAATCCTGAGGAGATTGCTGCGGCGCGTTTCAATATAGCGGCCGAAAATGTGCAGCACATATATTATTTAGTCAACGCCAAAGACCGCTACGAAGTGGTGAAGCGGGTGGCAGATATCCATCCGAATATTTATGGCATTGTTTTTTGCAGGACGCGCCGAGAAACCAAAGAAGTGGCCAATAAACTCATGCATGACGGTTACAATGCGGACACCCTTCATGGTGATTTATCCCAGGCAGAACGGGATGAAGTCATGGAGCGGTTTCGAAATCATCAATTGCAAATTTTAGTTGCCACGGATGTGGCTGCCCGGGGACTGGATGTGGATGACCTTTCCCATGTGATCAATTATAATCTCCCTGATGATGATGAAATATACGTCCATCGCAGTGGTCGTACCGGCCGGGCGGGAAAGAAGGGTGTATCCATCGTGATTGTTCATGGAAGGGAGATGCGAAAAATCCATGATATCGAGAAGAAATCAAGCATAACATTTACTCGGCAGGCAGTGCCCAGTGGGCTGGATATTTGTAAAAAACGCCTCTACACACTCATCGATAAAGTGCAGAATGTTGAAGTGGATGAATCCCAAATTGGCCAATTCCTCCCTGATATTAATAAAAAACTGGAATATCTTGGCCGGGAAGAATTAATCAAACATTTTGTCTCGACAGAATTCAACCGCTATTTATCCTATTATAAAAATGCCCGTGATATCAATATTGCTGGGAAAGAACAAAAGGAGAAAAAGGGGAAGCGAGAAAAAGTCAGCCGGGAAGATCGGCGAAATACATCATTTGCAGGATTCTATATCAATATTGGGTTTCAGCAAAAGGTAAACCCGGGACGCCTGATCGGATTGATCAACGAATCGTTACGGTCCGGTGATGCAGTCATTGGGAATATTGAAGTCATGAAAACATTTTCATTTTTCGAAATAGAGCATGAGTGGGAATCCAAATTATTTGAGGGAATGAAAGGGAAGAAATTTAATGGAATTCCCTTATTGATCGAGAGGGATAAGGGCAGTTTAAAAAGTGATCGTCGAAAAAAGGGAAAAGATAAAAACCGCGGAAAAAAAGTAGGTCGAGGAAAAGCACGAAAAAATCGGAATGAGGGGGACCGCCGAAGAAGAAGGCAAAGATTAAGTTGAAGAATATTACCTATTGGGTCCCATCGAATTTAAGTTTGATCTTTATCCTATGATTGTCACTTACCATTCACCATTTGGCCAAGCCATTATCGGGAAACAGGTTGACGAAGATTTTACTCTTGAAATCAAGGGCAAAGAGACGAAGTTCACCATTACTGCAATTGGTGCAATTGAAAAGATTTCTGCAAAATCCTGACTCAGTCATTGTGTAGCATTTAAAAGTTTAATTTAAAAAATATATCATAACCAGGATATTTATTCCATTTTTAGTTGGGTAGGTATAAATTCTTTTAACATCAGGAATGTCTCAATAAAGAATTGAGGCTGCCAACCGAGTCACTTGACCACGGTGGTTTGATCCATAAACGGTAGATGTGCCTTTAAAAGGAAATCATGAACCGCCTGATGTTTGGCGGTTTTTTCGTTTATAGACCCTGATGTGTTAAATCAAAAAGGCTCGCCTTTTGAAGGCTTGCTGTAGAAAGGAGACACATCATGCCGAGAAAAACAGAGAAACCCGCAGGGAAACAATCAAAATGGGAATTAAGTGTTGTAGAACACTGGTGTTTGTATTCCCGCCAAACAGGTTTTCAACCCACGGGTCCTCATCGAAAAGAACTAGACGAACTATTCTACCGCCATTGGAATAGATGTAGGCTATGCCGTGGCGTTGGAATCGTTGATGCAAAAGAGCCGACAGATTGGAGAAATTGTCCTATCTGTCAAGGTATGGGTGGATTTTACTCAGGGTCAAAAGAAAAATGGAGAGAATTCATATTTCTGATGATGTCTGAGTATCCTGAATATGTCTGTGGAGATAGAAAAGATGAATATGTGAACATTCACCATAGATATCTGAACAGTTAAATAAATATAACCGTGGAGATTTGCGAAGATTGCAGCCACGATAAATATGTGCTAAAACCTTATTATCTGTAAATCTCCACATTGAAAGGAGATAGATTATGTCAACATTCCAACCTAACGCAGCAAGGTGGGATATTCCCCCAAGCGAATATCAAGTTGTGGTCGGTGTACCCGAAGAAAATATTCCTGAAGAACTCCAGCATACCTTGGATATTCTTCGGGAAAACAAATCAGAGATTCTCAATTGGGCTGCCTTTTTCCGTTCTTCCCTTGGCCGGGGATTGGTTTGTTTTCGGTATAGTCATGACCGTTATAGCTTTCCTCCAGAATATCTTCAAGGTAAGAGTATTGCTACCCTTCCATCGGTTCTTGTAGAAGATTTGGGCAATATGGATATGGGTCATTATTATGGTTTTGTATTAATCAATGAGGATATTAACCTGTTCCATGCCATCAAGTGTGAGTATCCCAAAATCATTGAACCCATTTATTATGAAGGGGAAGAATTTCAGGAATATTATACCCTTAAAGATGACGAAAAAGAAATTGAAAACTCAACAGATGAACAGTTTATAGTCAGCCATAAAGCCTTTTTGGCTGGTGACTATAAAAAGGCCCTAAACACCGTGAACCAGGTCATCGACAGAAATCCATATTACTCCAGGGCTTATAGCGCTCGGGGTATTATCTATGAGGCTTTCCAAGATTATCGGTTTGCAATGGCAGGATATTTTGATGCAATGGAGATTAATCCCCATAATTGGAGAGCATGGTTTAAGGCTGGAACCTATTCTACGGTATTGGTGCTGGATTGATAGGTTCAGGATATCTCATTCGTTCGATTAGCTATAATCCCCATTTAATCGATGGATATATAAGATTGGCATGGGAATATGAAAGGTGGAGTAAACCGGCAGAAGCCATGGCCGTAATCCAAAAAGGGTTAAAGGCCAATCCGGACCATAAAGACCTGGAGGATTTTCGGAAGAAACTGGTGGAGAACTATGGTAAGGAAGCAGTTACAGAAACGAGCGATTCTAAAGTGACCAATCTGATAGAAGAGGTTGCCTGATTATTGGGGATCAAACGGGGGTGGCCGATTTTTGACTTATTGGCTGCCCCCTCAAAAATGAAGGGGGATTGGTAAATAATGCGTGCATTTTGTGAAAATTTGTAGTGGATACTTTACTTCTCTATGTAATGAAGAAAACTGTTTTCTCTACACGTTTGTTTTAATCACTATTTATATTTAATAACTCCTTTTATTCTCCGAAATTCCCGGGCTGAAATCCATATAAAAAACTAGAATTGAAAGCCCAAGGACATGAGAAAAAATAACTTTAGAAATATTGCCATCATTGCCCACGTTGACCATGGAAAAACAACCCTGGTAGATGGATTGTTAAAACAAAGTGGTACGTTCCAGGCCCATCAGGCCGTTGAAGACAGGGTAATGGATTCCATGGATTTGGAGAAGGAACGGGGGATTACCATCACGGCAAAAAACACAGCTGTTCAATATAAAGATGTAAAGATTAATATTATGGATACGCCGGGCCACGCCGATTTTGGTGGGGAAGTAGAAAGAAGTCTCAATTTGGTGGATGGAGCCCTGCTTCTAGTGGATGCCAGTGAAGGTCCATTGCCGCAGACACGGTTCGTATTAAAAAAGACGTTAGAAAAGAACCTACCGGTGATCCTAATCATTAACAAGATTGACCGGTCCGATGCCCGAATTGATGAAGTTATTAATGAAGTGTATGACTTATTTATCGATTTGGATGCCACGGAAGCCCAAATAGAATTTCCCATTCTATATACGAATGCTAAAAAAGGGATTGCCCACAGGGAACCAGAGGATAATTCCACCACATTACAGCCCCTGTTTGATGCCATTCTTGAAACGATTCAAGGTCCCGTGGCTCATGATAAACACACGTCGCAATTCTTAGTCACAAATCTGGATTACGATCCCTATGTGGGGCAGATAGCCATTGGCCGGTTGAATAATGGAATGCTTGAGATGAATAAAACATACGCTTTATGCCGGACAGAAGGGATAAAGCAGGGTCAGAAATTTTCCGCTTTATATACATTTAAAGGTCTTCAAAAAATGCAAGTGGAGCGATTGGAAGCCGGGGATATTATTGCCGTAGCCGGAATAGATGGAATTACCATTGGAGATACCATTTCCTCCAACGATGACCCTAAACCCCTTCCACGGATTACAATAGACGACCCCACAGTATCCATGTTGTTTTATGTGAATAACAGCCCCTTTGCAGGAAAGGAAGGGCAATACCTCACTTCACGAAATATCAGCGAACGACTAGAAACGGAGATCCTTGGGAATGTATCCCTCCAGGTTCGGAAAACTGATCGTACCGATGTGTTTGAAGTCCGGGGACGCGGTGAACTCCAAATGGCCGTATTGATAGAGACGATGAGAAGAGAAGGCTATGAATTTATGGTATCAAAACCCCGGGTGATTACCCATGAAGAAAATGGGAAAGTTATGGAACCCATGGAAAAAGTCTTCTTGGATATTCCCGAAGATAAAGTAGGAGTGATTACAGAAAAATTATCGGGACGAAAAGGGAAAATGACCCATCTTCAGAATCATGGACATGGCCGGGTCACGATGGAATTTGTTATTCCCTCACGGGGGTTGATTGGATTTCGAAGCCAATTTTTGACCGATACCCAAGGTGCGGGAATTATGAACAAATTATTTGATGGGTATGCACCTTGGTTTGGACCCATTCCCCAGCGAATTAGCGGAGCCATGGTTTCCGACCGAAAAGGAAAAGTAACAACATACGCGTGCTTGGGAATGGTGGATAGAGGAGAATTATTCGTTGAAGTTGGGAGGGATGTTTACGAGGGAATGATCATCGGTGAAAGAAACCGGACAGAAGATTTAACCGTAAACATTACCCGGGAGAAGAAACTGACCAATATGAGGGCAGCGGCATCTGACTCTACTGTAGTGCTCCGGCCTCCACGAACCCTATCTTTGGACCAGTCCATAGAGTTTATTGCAGAAGATGAATTGGTAGAAGTGACTCCTCAATCCATTCGTCTACGTAAAATGGAATTAAACGCCAATAAACGGTTATCTGAGCGTAAAAAATCAAAAAGTGGCTCTCTATGATTCACGAGGGTTTTCTTAGCATATATTGTAAGGAATCCAACTTATGAGTAATAAATAACTTAACTTATTTATAGCCTTGGTGTCTAATTCGACAAGAAACAAAAACAAATGGAGATATTTTATGAAACTTAAACCTGTAATTGTGTCGTTCTTGTCCGTTCTTTTTCTGATGAATATTGGATTAGCCCAGGACAATGATGGTACCCGCAGAGGTGGTCGTGGCGGCGGAGTGATGTCCCAGTTGGATGACACTCAACGCCAAGACGTACATGATATGGTTAGCGAAATGCGGGATAACGGAGCCACCCGGGAAGAAATCACCGCAGCCATGCATGATAAATTAACCGGATGGGGCATTGATATCCCCGATGGATGGAATGGCCCACGTTCCCCAAGAGGCGGTCGCCGCTTTGTTGATAATGATGGTGACGGTCTGTGCGACTATCAACCTGATGGTGATTTAGACGGTGATGGAATTCTCAATAAAGATGATTCTGATTTTCGGGACCAAGTCAAACAACACCGAGGCGACAGAAGCGGACAGCGTGGCGGTCAAAATGGTCGCGGAATGGGTCGTCCCCGTGGTGACAGGGGCGGAAGGCCTCCCATGGGTGGCGGACAAGGAAATAACTAATCCTCAAAATACACATAAATACAATACCGAAAGGGTAACAGCCGTTACCCTTTCGGTGCATCTACATATGAAAAAAATACCCCTCCTTTTAATGTTTCCCGGTGTCCTTTTAGCCACATTGCCGAAAATTGAAGCCGATTTGAATGTGCAGTCCGGGTATTATTCCAATATTTTTAATTCCGTTATTGCCGGTTCTCAGAAGTTTATCTACTTTGACGGATTGCTGAATTATCCACTTCAAAAATCAATCAATCTTTATGGCGGAGTGGACGGTGTTTTCTATAATCCCACTGAATCTTATTCTAATGTATCCATTGAGGGCGGTCTCTTTGGTTATAAAAAATTGAATGAAAATATTTTGGTTAACGGCGGACTGTATTTTTCTACAGAACGATTTGAGTCTACATTTGATTATTATAATAGTGAGAATTTTGGGGGGTATGGAAATCTGACCTTTTATTTTCAAAGCCAATTTAACGGAAAAGTGGGATACAGTTTTGAAAAAAGTACCTATAATCAATTAGATGGTATAGATAATATCGATCATCAACTCTACCTAAAAATGACCCGATCTTTCGATTTCGGTACCTCCATAATGGGATATGCCAGCTTTGGAACACAACAATTTGACAGTTTTTTAGTCCAATCCTCTTTCGGGATTTCTCGACCGGGCAGACCAATTAGCAATCGCGGAACATCTGAAATCAAACAGTTTGAGTCCAATCGAATAGCTACACTTCGTTTTAGACTTGCACAATCCATTACAGATAAAGCAGGAATAGCCCTTACCGTGGAACATAAAGATATTCTCGATTTAAATGCAGATATCGTGTATTTTGACCAGTATTTTTATAACCCGCTCCAGGACCGATACCAATGGCAAGGGGACCAGGTGGATTTAAAAATGACGTTTATGCCGAAACATGATTTGCAATTGGTTGCCGCTTCCTCATTCCGGGTTCGTTCTTTTGATAATAACCCTGTTTACGATTATGATATGGACAGTCAATCCTATATTTTGGATAATGGGGAATATATCTTATTAGATAACAGTCGAACAGATGAAAATGCTAAAATTCAGGTAAGCCTGGAAAAACTCTGGTTCAGAGATATTTTTGAATTTGAAAAGAATATAGGGTTAACCTTTACGGCAGGATACGCCATGAATATGTCTAATGACCCAATTTACAACTCCAGCGGTTTGTATAGTTTTCTCTCTCTCCAGTATTATTATTAATCCCACCTAAAATTGAAGCCACAACGGGAGAGACCCTTGCATACCCGTATTGGTTTTAGCACTCTTTGCATCAATGGGTTTAAGGATGATTTCCCAAGGCCTTTTGTGTGCATGGATTGACTTCCCAGGATTATTTGAATGAAACCTCTGTAAATTACCTTCAGAATAACGGGGAAAAATCAGCCTTATGAAAAAGTGGACGGGATATCATACAACCCTTACATCTGAATCCTACGATGCAATTATTATCGGTTCAGGAATCAGCGGATTAACTACCGCAGCTCTCTTAGCGAAGTCCGGGAAAAAGGTTCTTGTCTTGGAAAAGCACTTTAAGGCAGGAGGATTTACCCATACTTTTAAACGAAAATCTTACGAATGGGATGTGGGGATTCATTATATTGGGGAAGTTCACAAATCCCATTCCATTATGCGGAAGTTATTTGATGTTGTAACGGACGGTAACCTGAATTGGGCAAAAATGGGGGATAATTATGATCGCATCATCTTTCCGGACAAGTCCTACGATTTTATAGCTCCTAAATCCCGCTTTATGGAAGATATGATTTCTTATTTTCCTGAGGAAAAATCTGCCATTTTAAACTATATAGACATTCTCCAGGAGCAGATTAAAAGCCATAAACCGTTTTTCACCAATAAGGCCATGCCGGCATTCATTAGCCGAATATCGTACCCCTTTATGAGTAGAAAGTTTTTTAAGTATGGCGGCAAGACAACACGCCAGGTTTTGAGTGAACTGACTTCTAATGAAAAATTAATGGGTGTTCTCACAGGCCAATGGGGAGATTATGGATTACCTCCAGGGCAAAGCAGTTTTGCCATGCATGCCATGGTGCAGAACCACTACCTGGATGGTGGAAATTACCCTGTAGGTGGATCAAGGATGATTGCCGAAACCATTTCAGATTTTATTGAAAATAACGGAGGTAAGATTGTTGTCAGTGCAGGAGTAGAAGACATTCTTGTGCATAAAAATAAGGCCGTGGGTATTCGGTTGGAAAATGGAGATGAACTGGAGTCTCCACTCATCATTAGCAGTGCAGGTGTTGTGAATACTTTAGGGAAATTTCTCAAGCAGGAAGGTCCTCGCTTTATTTCTAAGCTGAGCCGTATTCAGCAAACCGGTAGCTACATCTGTCTCTATATGGGGTTAAATCAATCGGCAAAGGACATGAACTTGGGGGGACCGAATCTTTGGATTTATTCTGATTACAACCACGATGAGAACGTCGCACGATTTTTGGAAAATCCTCACGGTGAACTCCCCATGCTTTATGTTTCATTTCCCTCATCAAAGGACCCGGCATGGTCTGCAAACCATCCCGGAACAGCCACGATAGAAGCCATTACATTTTCCCAATGGGATTGGGTAAAACATTGGGAGGATAAACCCTGGAAAAACCGTGGAGAAGAGTATGAAACCTATAAAGAATCTCTATCCAAAAAAATCCTGGATATAGTCTTTAAACACGTCCCCCAGGCCAAGAATGCATTGGATTATTACGAATTATCTACACCACTGTCAGTAAAGGATTTAGCCAATTATTCCAAAGGTGAACTTTATGGCATAGACCATACACCAGAGAGATTCAGGCAGCGGTGGTTGAAGCCGAGGACAGAGATTAAAAATCTGTATTTAACAGGACAGGATATCGTCACCGTGGGTGTGGGTGGTGCCATGATGTCGGGGTTTATGACATCTTCGGCCATTTTGAAACATAATCCGCTAAAGACATAAATCATCAATAAAGAAAGGGCATTATGAAGGTTTTTATCAGTGCAGATATGGAGGGGATAACGGGAGTATCTCACTGGGATGAGGTGGAGAAAAAACACAAAGATTACTGCTTATTTCAAAAGCAGATGACGGCGGAAGTTGTGGCGGCCTGTACAGGTGCTTTCGATGCGGGAGCCTCTGAAGTCTGGGTAAAAGACGCCCATGATACCGGAAGGAATCTCATTCATTCCATGCTTCCGGGAAAAACAACTTTGATTCGAGGGTGGAGCGGTCATCCCTTTTCTATGGTTCAGGAGTTGGATGCCACCTTCCATGCGGTGATGATGGTGGGGTATCATTCCCGTGCCGGCTCGGGTGGTAATCCCCTGGCCCATACCATGAGTTCATCAAAAGTGGAACATATGTGGATAAATGACCGGGAAACCTCTGAATTTTTACTCCACGCCCATGCAGCAGCCTCCGTGGGTGTGCCCGTTGTTTTGGTCACAGGAGATGACGGCATTTGTGAAGAAGTGAAAGAGGTGAATAGCCAAATAAAAACCGTGTCGGTCAAAACAGGGGTCGGAGACAGCACTGTAAGCCTTCATCCTGACGAAGCATTGAGAGCCATTCAAAGTGAAGCGGAAAAAGCCTTGGCCAGTGACCTGTCCACCTACTGGCTTGATATTCCGGATACCTATCATATCAAAATCCGCTTTGTCAAGCAACAGGATGCTTATCGTGCGTCCCATTACCCCGGGGCATCTTTAGCGGATGATAAATCTATACGATTTGAGACGTCTGACTATATGAAAGTTATGAAACTCATTCTCTTTACGGTGTAAAGGATTTCCATACCCATAATCCTCTAAAGATAAGGAAAACAGCATTATGGAAAAAATACCATAATGATTCTTGCAGGTTATGGAAAAAAATCCATAATATGACCCTGCTATGGTGATTCAATATCATCTTATTCCCCATTATTACTTTCCTCAATTACTACCAAATGTCTTCCCGAATTATAAAGACTAAAAACTGTCGAATATGGTTAGATAAATACGGAATTCTACATTCGGAATATTTCGAAAACACTACAGAAAACATTAAAACGGCTACTGAAAATATTCAAGCTGGAAAACAGTTCACCGGAAAGTCTCCATACTCCATCGTGGTCGATATCCGTCCATTGCAATATATTACAAAGGAAGCACGTCAACGCTTTGCTGAAGATGATAATTCCATAGAAATAGCCCTTTTGGTAAAAAGTCCCCTGAGTCGAATGTTGGGTAATTTTTTCTTACGCCTTCATGGGAATACAAAACCAGTTAAATTATTTGAGGAAGAAAAACAAGCCATACATTGGATTAAAAAGCGACGAGAAAAATCCCATGAGTAAACTGGGTTACGATCCCCGGGTTGAAATAATATTTGACCTTATTTCAGATTTGTCTGAAGGAAAACCCTTAAAGATGAACTTCAACCCCACAAGTGGCGATGAATTCGACGCCATTGTGGCCGGTCTCAAAATGGTGTCGGAAGAATTAACAGAATCCCGAAACCAAATTGATGACGTTACAGACAGGTTGGGAAATGCCTTACTTGGAACGGGTGCAGGGTTATGGGATTGGAATATTGCTACAGGAGATGTGGTCTTCGATGAACGGTGGGCGCAGATGCTGGGGTATTCTTTGGAGGAAGTTGTCCCCCATGTTTCTTTCTGGGAGAAAATAGTCCATCCTGATGATATGCCAAATGTTTTGGAAGTTCTTGAAGCGCACCTAGATGGGAAAACCCCCCAATACCAAACGGAACATCGATGTAAAACGAAAACTGGAGAGTGGAAGTGGATTCTGGATACGGGGATGGTGTTTCAGCGTGATAAAAAAAATAAACCCTTGAGAGCGGTAGGGACCCATTTGGATATTACGACAAGAAAGCTGAATGAGAAGAAACTGAAGGAGAGTGAATTAAAATTTCGTTCCATATTCGATACGGCAGCCATTGCATTGTTCATTGAAGATTTTTCTGAAGTAAAACATCAAGTTGAATTGCTTAAAAAACGCGGCGTAACTCGTTTTGCTTCTTACCTGGATAAACACCCTGAATTATTAGACAATGCCGGGCGGTGGGTGAAGGTTATAGATGTTAATGATGCGGCTGTAAAAATGTACGAAGCAGATAATAAGGAACAGGTATTGGGGTCCCTGGAAAAATTACTCATGCCGGAGGCCAAGCTATTTTTTAAAGACATTATTCTTTCCATAGCCGAAAATAAATCAACCCTTGTGGGAGAGACGATAAATAGGACTTTTAAGGGGAAAAAAATCAATGTCTTTCTCACTGTGTCCTTTCCGGAAAATGAGGAAGAATACCATTCCATTGTATTGGCGGTTCAGGATGTGACGAAACAGAAAAAAGCGGAATTGGAACTGGTGGAATCGGAAAGAAATTACCGATCGATTTTCAATGCTATAAGCGATGTTTACTATAAGACAGATAAAGATATGGTCATAAGGGAAGTCAGCCCATCAGTAAAAACAATTGCAGGATATGAGCCGGAGCAGCTTATAGGGAAAAAGGCCCATGAATTTTATTTTAATCCTGCCCAGCAGGATATGTTTATGCGCCAAATCATCATGGAAGGTCGTGTCATCAATTATGAAATGAGTCTGAAACATGTAGAAGGATTTCCCCTAACCGCCCTGGCCAATGTTTCCTTAATTAAGGATAAAGATGGATCCATAGCAGGATTGGAAGGTTTTCTGAGAGATATTACCGATAGAAAAAGACTGGAAGGTGAATTGATCCAGGCCGAAAAACTGGCGTCAGTAGGGACTTTGGCTGCCGGGCTATCTCATAAATTAAGGAATCCATTGGCCATCATTAAATCTTCGGCCCAATTAGCCCAGTTAAACCAAAATGATCAGGACGTGGTTAAAAAAACATTGGAGACCATACTCAGAAATGCTGAAGATGCCAATACCATGATTTATGATCTCCTTAATTTTGCCAAACCGCGGAAAGTATCCATTCAAGCTCGGGATTTGATCTTGACACTGAATAAAACACACCGTCTCATCCAAACAGAGATGGTTCGAAAAAATATTCATTTTATCAAAGGATATGATCGAAAGCGTTTTCGAGCTTATTTTGACCAAGATGGTCTCATGGAGGCCCTCATGAACCTGTACATGAATGCCATCCAATCCATGGAAATGGGGGGTGAAATCAAAACAGACCTGACGATGAATGACGGACAAGTATCTATCCACATTGAAGATAACGGGCCCGGAATTGCAGAAGAGGATCAGTTAAAAATATTTAACCCTTTTTTCACCACAAAACCGGAAGGTACAGGGTTAGGACTCGCTCTGTGTTTTCGTATCATGGAACAGCATAATGGCACCGTTTCATTGCAAAGTAACCATGGAGAAGGCACTCGAGCGACGCTTTCCTTTCCAGTCGGGGGGGGGGGGGGGAGACCCCACATTAAAAGAAGAAGGAGTAGATGAATAGATTAAAGCAAAGAAAAATCCTAGTTGTTGACGATGAAAAAGATATGCGTTGGGTGCTGACCACGTTATTTGAAGGAGAAGGATTTAAAGTTTTTAGCGCCGGAGACGGGAAGGAAGCCCTGAATATCCTTAAAAAAAACAGACCCCATGTTATGGTTTCAGATATCCGAATGCCGAAAATGGATGGGATGGAACTCCTTCACCATATCCGGGAGATCGATTTAACAGTTCCCGTTATTATGATGACGGCCTACAGCGAAGTGGGAACGGCTGTGGAGGCCATGAAAACCGGAGCCTATGATTATATCGTAAAACCGTTTGATAACGAAGAATTGATTCTGACTGTGAATAGAGCCCTGAAAGGAAGAGCCTTGGAGGATGAAGTAGCACGCTTGAAAATCCTTCTCGGAGAAAAAAAGGATGTGAGCCGTGTCATGGGTAAAAGTACAATCATCCAGGATTTATCTTCGAAAATTAAACGAGTGGCCGGAAGTGACTTTTCTGTCTTAATTGAAGGGGAAAGTGGGACAGGAAAAGAATTGGTAGCCGAAGCCATTCACTTGAACAGCAAACGGGAAGACAGACCTTTTATTATCGTGGATTGCGGAGCCATACCGGAAACACTCATTGAAAGTGAATTGTTCGGCTACGAAAGAGGAGCCTTTACCGGGGCACATAAGCGGAAAAACGGACTTTTCGAAGCCGCAGACAGAGGGACACTCTTTTTAGATGAAATTGGAAATTTGCCCATGAGTATGCAGCCAAAACTTCTGAGAGCCATCGAAAGCAAATCGGTCACACATCTCGGAGGGACAAAACGCATTCCCGTGGACATCCGAATTGTCAGTGCCACCAATAAAAAATTAACCCAGGCTGTTCAAAAAGGTGATTTCCGGGAAGATCTGTTTTTCAGGTTAAATGAATTTTCCATTGGTGTTCCACCCTTAAGAGACCGAAAAGATGATATTCTCTATTTGGCTCACATGTTTTTAAAGGATGTGAATAGGGAATTGAATAAATTGGTTGACGGATTTTCTAAACGGGTAGAAAAAGGATTGCTCCTTTATAGCTGGCCGGGAAATGTGAGGGAATTAAAAAATATCATTCGAAGAACTGCCCTCCTGGCTGACAGAAAAATAACCGATGCCCATATTCCACAGGAAATGATGAATCTCGAATCACACTCGGCTCAATTGCATGATTTGGGCGGGTTAATTTCCAACGGCTTATCCTGGAAAGAGATAAAAAAGCGACACCAAGTCGATTTTGAAAAAAGAGTGTTAACAGAAGTGCTGGAAAAAACGGATGGAAATAAACGCCAGGCGGCACGGATTTTGCAGATGGATTATAAAACACTGCATTCCAAAGTGAAAGAGTTAAACATTCAAATATCACCCTAAACAGGACAATGGTTATGGATAACTTGACCCCGCCAACTATTATTGAAGCCGAATCCGTTTATCAAAAATTATATGACGGTATTATGGATTCGATTCCTTCTTCAATCCTCATCCTGGACCCCCATCTAAAAGTGTTGGCAGCCAATACAAATTTTTATCAGAAATCCCATCGAAATGAAAGAGACACGCTGGGACAATCTATTAACAATATTTTCCCCAAAGTTTTGCTGGATTACACCATAATGGCGGATAAAATCAGAATTGTATTTCAGTCCAATATTCCGTACGAGGGAGAAGAGATGGAATACCGGGCGCCAGGACTTCCTGCCCGGGTATATTATTATCGATTGACTCCTCTGGAAAAATCCACAGGCGAAGTAGAGAGTGTCATCCTCCTCATGGATGATGTAACAGAAAGAAAGCGCCTTGGAGAACAAATCCAAAGAGCGGAGGAACACCTTGCACAGGTGGTGAACAGTGCCAATGACCTAATCGTTTCTACAGATGCTGGAGGTAAAATTGTTTCCTGGAACCCCACCATTGAGAAAGTCACAGGAATCCTCAGCAGAAAAGTGTTATCCAAACCATTTGAAAAGATATTTTTAAAGAACAGTCATAAAGAGATTAATTCCATCGTGAAACGCATTTTGAACGGGGTAAAAGTTCGGGACAAGGAATTTCCTTTAATGACTATTGAAGAAGAACTGGTGGATGTGTCCTGGAGCTTTTCTGCTATTAAAGATGAGCAGGGGCGCACCAACGGCATGGTTGCCTTGGGCCGGGATTTAACCGAACGAAAAGAATTGGAAGCCCGATTAGCCCAATCTGCAAAAATGGCCTCCCTGGGGACTATGGCCGGTGGTGTTGCCCATGAAATCAGAAATCCCCTGGCCATTATAGATGCATCTGCACAGGTGATAAAAAACCGGGAGGCTAATTCCGGCCTCCTTAATGATTGTGTAAAAAAAATCAGGGATGCTTCTACCCGGGCTTCTAACATTGTGGATAATATGCTCAAATTCGCCCGGGAACCGGAATTCGAAATGCAGGAAATCAATATTCATAATATTTTGCATGAAACACTGGAATTGATGCAAAATCAATTATCCCTGCAGCATCTTAAAGTTGATTTAAAATTTCAGGCCGATAAACCTACCATTCTCGGTAATCAAAACCAATTACAGCAGGTCTATGTAAATCTAATCCTCAATGCCTGTAATGCCACAGAACCGGGAGGGACCATTTCCCTCTCAACTCAAAAAAAAGGTCGAATGCTGGAATGTCGATTCTCTGACACAGGGAAGGGAATTCCACCTAAAGATTTACCCTATATCTTTGATCCCTTTTTTACAACACAACCTGTGGGAAAAGGTACAGGATTAGGTTTATCCGTTTCTTACAGTATTATTGAAAGGCATAATGGGAGTATAAATGTGGAAAGCCAACGAGGGAAAGGGACACAATTCACCATTACCCTTCCTCTTCACAAAACACAGAAATAAGGGATGAATTTTATGAAAAAAACGAAGGAAAAACCGGATATTTTATTGGTGGATGACGAAAAGGATTTATGCTGGGCATTTCGAATGCGCTTTAAAGAAGGTCCCTTTACGGTTTCGACAGTGGAAACGGGAGAGGCCGCAGTAGAGGCCACGGAAAAATCTTCATTCCCTGTGGTTATACTGGATTCTAAATTGCCGGGTATTGACGGGTTTAAAACAGCAAAAATCTTAAAGAAGAATGCTCCAAAAACAGCCATTATCATGTTCTCCGGGTACCATCACCTGTCGGATAGAGAAATTCAGGAAGGATTAAGAACCCAATTATTTCAGCACTTTATCAGCAAACCGTTTGATTTCGATGAAGTCAACACCCTCGTTTTGGACTGTTTAAAATAAAGCGGTTCCCGTTTACCAGGAGTTTCTGATTCCCTTCATGTGCTTTCCCTCAAACCCGGGGAAAAATGGTACAGTTCTTGCAAGATGACAGTTGAAAGGAATCCAATGATGGAGACTAAAGACTATCGCTGCGAAGACTGTGATTATTTATTTGAATTGCCGGAAATCACATCAGATTCCCCTCAATCCTGCCCAAATTGCACCGGAACTCTTATGCCCTATGAATCGCCTTTTCCGGAAGATTGGGAATCCATATTTGAAATGGAAGAGGTTATGGAAGAATCACCATAATTATGGAATTAATTCCATAATTTTTCCAATTTTTATCAAATTGCAATATATAGAATATCCCTTGGCCATCCCGTGAAAGAATAAAAGTCAAAATATGAAAAATATAGTTTGGCACACTTCTTGCATTTCTTGCATTTAAAGAGACTTTGCAGGAATCGAAACCTGCAGAGTATTGAAAAGTGAAAACAAAAAAAGGAGTCACTTATGGCTGTTGAAAAAACCATCGCATCAAGCAGCCTCGTTGAAGTAGTCGACCGGATATTGGATAAAGGCATTGTGATTGATGCCTGGGTCCGTGTATCCCTGGTAGGCATTGAACTGTTGGCCATCGAAGCCAGAATTGTTCTTGCCTCTGTCGAAACCTACCTCAAATATGCTGAAGCTGTTGGCTTAACTGCTACCGCTGCCGCACCAGCCTAGTTGTAGCCAAAGTGGGAATCTTTTTGCCAATTCATCCTCAAGCAGCGTGTTTTGCCAAAAAGGAGTTCCCCTTTCGGGATAAACCGATGATTTACAGGCAACTTAATTCTTTACTTATTCAATGAAACATTTTCTCATAGAAATAATGGAATCTTATGAAAAGAGAATTGATATTGTAAATGATATAATTGAGGGGTCTCACGACTTGTTGGAAAATTATCGAAAAGAAAGGGATACAGCCACAGTTGAATTACGAGAATCTTTAGCGAAATCCGGTTCCCTGCGGAGAAAGGATTTCGAAAAAATGATTAAAAGGATTCAAGACCGAAATGAAGTGTATGAAAAAAGCGTTAAAAAAGATCTGCGTCATTATGTAAAAGATCATCACCAATTGGCAAAAGAATTAAGACTGGTTATATCTCAAAGTATTGGGAAAAAACCTCGTGAAAAATCACCGGTTAATGATTTTATAGAACGTCTCGAGAATCTGAAGAAAAAGCAGGAACTAAGAGAAATTGAATTAAATCAATCCTTATCTGCTTTTCAGTATTGCCAAGATAATTACTTAGAAATTATGGGGACGTTAATAGAGAAAGGTTCGGGCATACGATTATCAGATGTGAAACAAGTCCTGGATCAATATTCCAATGAAATGGAAATCAATATCATGAAAAACAAAAACCCTGGAGGATACCATGCTAACTGATGAAATGAAACGGTTAACGGAGGATATCGTTGCCCTGCATGATGCCCGGATTAATTTTGTTGATACCTTAATAAAAGATACATCAGAGTTGCTGGGTACATTCAGAAATGAACATAATCAAATGGCCACTGATCTTAGAAATAAACTGGAAACAGAGTATAAAGAATTACTCGAAGCTGTGGACCGGTTTATGAAAGATACTCATGCCCAAAACCAACAACTTAGATCGGACACATTAGGGATGTTGGAAGACTATGAAACTGCAAGACAGGCTGATGCGAAAATCCAAAAAGATAACCTGATCCAATTCTCAAACGACTTGGTGAAAAATACTGCAAATATGTTATTGGATTTTGGAAATGCCCATGCAGAGATGGCTGATGAGTTACAGAATTTTCTTGGTTCCAGTGAAACATCAAGAAAGAATGAATTTGATGAAATGATGAATAGGGTAAAGAATAAAATATCTGAGTTAAAAACCTACACTGAAACGATGTTGCGCGATGCCAGCAAAGCCCATGCAAAAATGGCACAGGAACTCCGGGATATGCTGAAGACAGTAACCAAAGAAAGAAAAGATGAAGTGGTTCAATTTATGCTGGGATTAGTTGATTCACATTCAGAAATGGCTAAGGAATTAAATGCGTTTTTAGAAAATAGTGAAAAGAACCGTAATGAAAACTTTGCCGAAATGATGAAAGATATTACTGCTCGTTTACTCGATCTTAAATCCTCAACGCATGGCCTCTTAAATGAATACGCTGAAGACAGGGAAGGCATGGCTGCTGCATGGACATCCTTGAACAAAACCATGACTGCACGACGAACACAGGGCATTGAAGCCGTGAGAAAGATAGAAGAAAAACAAGCGGTATTTAACACGGTGTCGGCTTCTAAAAATGGTGGGATCAAACTGACCCAAATCGGGAAATCAATGGGTAAACAATGGCAAAGCCTTATTCCGACGATGAACGAGCTCTTATCAGAAGGAAAAATCAAAAAGGATGACGACGGCTTTTACCATATGGCCTGAATCAGTTAATCAAGAAAAGGTGGTAAAATATGGGAATCACTTCGGTTATTCAAGCGGTCCAAAAGTTTTCTGAAAAAACGTTTTCCAAGCCGTGCGAAGTCATCACTGTGTTCCAAAAAAACGGCGGATGGGAAGCTGAAATGGAAATGGTAGTTGAGGACTTGGAAATGCGGCGTTTTGGACGGTCTCCCGTTATGGGACTGTGGACTGTGGAATTGGACACCAAATATAATGTGACCACTTTCAAAAGAAGAGGCCTGAAAGATGCCATGGCCCTTTCCTACGATTTTGAGGAGGAGTGAGATGGAAACTACATGTTCATTTTGCAAAGGAAAAGGTAAGGACCCCTTCGAATTACTATCGTCCGAAGCCACCTGCCAGGTCTGCGGTGGAACAGGGACTATTCATGTAAAGGAACCGGCCAAGCCCTGTATTTTTTGTACCGGAACCGGAAATTACCCAAACAGCCGATTAACCTGTACGGTCTGCAGCGGGAAAGGATACGTGACCATTCCCGCTTTAAATGAAACGTGCATTAAATGCGGCGGTACCGGGACCGAATTTGAAAGTAAAATGCCCTGTTCAACTTGTATGGGGCTTGGCCTTGTAAAAACACAGGAATCTACTGATTCCTATGCCCAGGTTTAACCTCATGGCGATTCCAGGAGACTTTGAAAATTTTGTATCAGACTTGAAAGAATCTCTTCAATCTAAAACGGAGGATGTACACCGGCTCAAAGAGGAGGTGAGAGAAGATTTGGATCAATTCAAAAAGGAATTTTCTGAACAGTCAAAAAATATACGAAAAGATTTAAAAGAAGACACTGTACGTCGCCAGAATGATGTTAAGGCTTTACTCAAACAATATCAGGTTGAATTAAGCGAGGTTCGGTCTGATATCCGAACCATGCACAAAATCTGGATAAACCGAAAGTCGCCTTAAGCTGAGAATGATTTCATGCTGGTGCGGCGTAGAAATAAAAACACAATAAATACCAGGAGGTAGCGGAATGGTACAGGAAATTACTACATTAATCGAACCCACAGCCCAAGAAGGATTTGTCGTCACCCCCTTTATCGACAGCTTGACCGATCGAGCATTAAATTATATCAATGCCGGGTTTCCCGTCCATTTTAGAGGTCGAGCTGGCACCGGAAAAACCACATTGGCCATGCATCTGGCCACAAGGATTGGAAGGCCGGTTGTTCTCATTCATGGAGACGAAGAATTTACAACTGCAGATTTGGTGGGAGGTGAATATGGTTACCGTATAAGGAAAACCGTGGATAACTTTATCCATTCTGTATTGAAAACAGAAGAAGATATGATAAAGCGCTGGGTAGATAATCGCCTGACCACCGCAGCAAAATATGGGTTCACCCTTATTTATGATGAATATACCCGTTCCAGACCGGAAGCGAATAACGTTTTACTCTCCATATTGGAGGAACAGGTTATGGATTTACCAGCCGCAAGGGGTGGGGAGCATTATCTTCAGGTTGATCCTGAATTTCGAGCGATTTTCACCAGTAATCCTGAAGAATATGCAGGAACCCATGAAACCCAAGATGCACTGCGGGATAGAATGATAACCCTGGATTTGGCAGATTATGACATGGAAACTGAGATTGAAATTACCCACGCAAAATCCGGGCTCAATAAATCAGATGCAAAACGGATTGTGTCCATTGTTCGAGATTTACGGGCCAGTGATGTTCCTGAATTTCAACCCACAATTCGAGCAAGCATAATGGTCGCACGAGCCAGTAAGGTAAAGGATGTAAGACCCGACGCCACAAACACTGAATTTCATCAGATTTGCATGGACATCCTTTGTTCAGAAACAATGCGGTATGGTCCGACAAGAGGTGATGGTAGAATCACCAATGTTGTGGATGGGTTGATTAAAGACCATTGCCCAAAACTACCGGTTCGTAAATCGATAAAAAGGAAAAAAGTTCAGGAGGCAGTAGGCGCTAGTGCCTAATTGGCGTGGATTAGCAAATTGGTTAATTAAACAGGAGCGTGATCATGTTATGGGCTTACGCCGGCAAAAAATATTCGTCTGGAATAAAGATCTGAAAGAATGGGATGAAAAGGAAGAATCTGTGTGGGTGAAAAATAAACAAGGGAAAGAAAAACCGCTAAAACCGAAAGAAAAAGAGGGATAGAACCATGCCGTTAATGAAATCATTAAGCCGTATTAATTCAGAAGGTCTATTGACGGTTCCAGCTCATGTATTAAAAATGGCAGGAGCAAAACCGGGACAGCTGGTTGAATTTGTCTTAGGTCCCAGAGGCTCTATTCAGGTTTTACTTAAGCATCCGAAATCCCCAGGCAAACCCAAACTAAGGTCTATTCTCAGAAGGACCTGAATTTTAGAATAGAAAGGAATAATTATGAGTATTAACCGAGGACTTGATACCCTAAAAACTGCAGGAAGTGCTCATTTACATTCAATCCCTAGTACCCATCGTTCAGGTTATTTGGATTTATTCATGTTGGAAAAAGAGAAAAATAAACTTGAAAAAGATTCCAAAAAAATTGAAAAACGACTTAAACATAATCTCAATCGATTAAAAGAAATAGAAACACAAATGGAGGAAGTTTTAGCTACTCAGGTACAAGAAAAAGGGGAAAAGAAAGAATCTAAAACCAGATCCAAAGAAGCGAACGAACTCTATTTACCCAAGGAGCAGAAAGCTTGGGAAACCGTAAAACTGAGGTATTAAGGGTATAGACATGAGGTATCAGTTCACCAATTTAGCTGGAGGAAGAGCTATGAGAGCAGGGCAAGTCTTTAAAGATAATATTTATTCATGCGGATATTGCAGGGGAACCGGAACAGATCCCCGCAACAGAACTACCTGTCATATTTGTAAAGGCAGCAGCAGTAATGAAATTCGGGGAGCGGCTGCCCATTGCGGATTTTGCCGGGGTTCAGGCCAGGGGCATTCCGGTAGCAGTGTGACTTGTACCGTATGCGGTGGAAAAGGTATGGTCAGTGTAAAAGAGCCCATTAAAGCTTGTCCGGAATGTCGAGGATGGGGAAAGTCCGGGTCTGGATTAAGTTGTATAAAGTGTCGGGGTAAGGGTGTAATCGAAAATGTGAAAGGAGCATAAAATGGCCACAAGTACCGGTTACTACTTATATGGTTTTACGGATTATAGACACCTTGAAAATATATCGGTGGATGCTGTGGCAGGAAACGGTCATATCCAAAATATCCCTTTTCAAGGTATCGGAATATTGTGTAGTCCTGTAAATGGTAAGAAGCTAAAGCCAACTCGGGAAAATTTAATGAACCATCAAAAGGTTTTAGAAACTTGGATGGAAAAACATACGATACTACCCGTGCGGTTTGGTGTTGTGGCCCAAACTAAAGGTGCTCTGCAAAAAGGAATTAATAGCAGTTTACCCATTATTCGGTCACATCTTCAAAAATTCCAAAATAAGATTGAACTGAACCTGAAAGCCTTCTGGGAAAAAGACTATATTTATGATTATCTCCAGGAAAAATATCCTGAAATAAAACGGTTCAGGAATGCGGTCAAAAAAATGAGAGGGACCACAGCACACCACAGAAGCATTGAATTGGGACAAATGGTTGAACGGGGCCTTATCGCAGAAGGTGAACGGGAAGCAGACGAAATTATCAGAGAACTGGAATCGGCATCTTTACTAACTAAAAAAACAAAAATATTCGGAGAACTCATGTATTTGAATTTGGCTATTCTTGTATCAAAAGATGGGGAATCAAAACTAGATAAAACCATCAATTCTATTGCTACAGATAGGCAAGGAAAATCTACATTTAAATATGTTGGTCCAAGTGCTCCGGCGAGTTTCGTCAATCTGCATTTGAAGTTTTAATCAATGAAAACAAATGGCCGCAATAAATTTTGTCAAATGGATAGCAGAAAAAGTAGCAGATGCTGCCGAAAAGGAATTTTATGATCCTGAAATTATTCGGAGTGAATTAATGATTCTTTCTGAGAAACTTGATTCCGGTGAAATATCGGTAGAAGATTATGATATCCAGGAGTCTGACCTGTTAGATCGGTTAGAAATTTCTCAAGAAAGAATGGCGGAATGATCATGAACACTCCTGTAAAGGAAAGATGCTATTTAGCCTTTGGAATAGGCCAAACCCATCATGAGGCTTTTCCATTATTATCCTCTATTGAACTGGGTGAACTGTCTATCTTTTTCAAAGATGTCCCTGTCGCAGAATACGGTGATGACCATTTGAACGACCATATAAAAGATATGGATTGGCTGGAAAAAAATGTTGTGGAGTTTCAATCCAAAATGGACGATTTAAGTCGAACAACCCCTCTTATTCCTTTTCGATTTGGAACCGTTTATACCTCCAAAGCTTCCATGAAAAAATTTGTCATGGAATATGGAAAATATTTTAAAGAAAACCTGATTTACTTTTCTGATAAATTAGAATGGGGGTTAAAGGTTTTTCTATCTGAGTCAAAATTCCGTAAACGAATAATTCAAAATGAATCGAAAAAAGGACTTCAATATCCTGATCGTCCGGGGTCCTCATTTTTTGAGAAAAAGAAAACTGAATATGCCGCTATTGAAAAAGAAGAAGATGTATTAAAGACTTTGTTGGATACAATCCGTGATAAGGTGAGCGAATTGTCAGTGGAATGGAAAGAAATAGATTTCCTGGATGGGTTGGACAAAAATCCAAATTCATTGAAACCGATCTATAATCTTTCTCTCCTTGTTAAGAAGAATGTAAGTGCTGATTTAGCTCATTGCCTAAATACCCTAACAGAGGAATTATCGGATTATGGGATTAAACCCATACTTTCGGGGCCGTGGCCGCCCTATAATTTTGTAAAAATGGATAATCATAATTAATGCCAATTAATGCCATGCAACGGAAAAAAATAAATTTAGTGGAAACGCTTGATAGGGCGCTAAATAAGGGAATTGTCGTTTCTGGAGAAGTTATTATCTCTGTTGCTGATGTGGATTTGGTTTATCTTCAATTGCGTTTACTTGTATCCTCTGTAGAAACGGCCATGGAAATGCAGAACAAATGCAAACATACAGTAGAGGAGGCCTCCTATGTATGAGCAACAAATGCCTCATGCCATGCAAGCTACAAACTTGGCTGACATTCTTGAAAGAGTCTTGGATAAGGGAATTGTCATTGCAGGAGATATTCGCATTCAATTGGCGGATGTGGAACTGTTAAACATTAAAATACGATTATTGGTTGCTTCTGTCGATAAAGCCATGCAAATGGGAATTAATTGGTGGGAAAATGATCCCTATTTATCTGTTAAAGCTCAAGAGTTAGAAAAAGAAAATACTCGACTGGAAACCAGGGTTCAGGCTCTTGAAAAACAAGCCGGTTTATAAAATATATGGTTTTTCTTTATGGCATTATTTGGGAGAATGGAGCCATAAATCCGAGGGTTACAGGTCTTCAGGATAACCCTTTAGAATTTATTGATTATCTCTCAATCTCTGCAGTGGTGAGTGAATGCACCCCAAGCGAACTACCCTTAAAGCATTCTTATGTTCTTCAGTATAATACAATTATTGAAAAACTTTTTAACAATTCCTGCATCTTACCCTTTCGTTTCGGCACAATTATGGAATCCCAATCTCAAGTGAACGATTTGATTCATAAACATTATAAATACCTGAAACATCAATTAACTTACATGGAAGGGAAAACAGAGTATGGTTTAAAAATTTGGGGACCTCATTCTACTCCTCAATCGAACAAACGCGAAGCCGGGTCGGGCACACGCTATATTATGGGGAAGTATGAACATTATACCCTTTTGGAGGAGACCACAAAATTTGTTCAACGAAAAATCAAATCCTGTGTATCAGAAGTAAAACATGAATTACGTGACAGCGGTAAACTTCTCATGGATTTGTATTTTTTAGTCCCTCATAATAAAAAAAAAGCATTCAAATCCGTGATAAACAAATTAAACCTGAATATGGAATTTGTACTTACCGGACCCTGGCCTCCATACAATTTTGTCAATATCTCTTTGAATGAATTAAATAAAGATAGGCAAACAGCACACGAGTTAGATTAAAAAATGAATGAAAAAGTCATAGCAGATAATATCGCAGATTGGGAAGCGATAGAAAATAATATGCAGGGTTTAGCTAAATCCTTCCCCAATCATATTAAAGCAAATCCGGAAAATGCTGAAAATGGGTTGGTTAAATTGGTCCTTATCCTTGTGGAATTAATTCGAAAACTGATGGAACGTCAAGCATTGAGAAGAGTGGATGGAGGTCATCTCACTGAGGAAGAAATCGAAAGACTAGGACTGACTTTGTTAAAGTTAGAGGAAAAAATGGAAGAATTGAAGAAACTCTTTAATTTGACTGATGAAGATCTCACCCTTGACCTAGGACCCATTGGCTCTTTTGAATGAACCATGCCAAAGTTGCTATAGGTTCTGTCAAATTGGTGAGGTCATCATCTTGGCATTATTATTGATGCGAGTAGGATAAAGTAAGGAGTAACCTTATGGTTGAAGAAAAAAAGAAAGAAGAGAAAACAAAAGAAAGTGAATCTACAATCAACATTGACTTAGGATTAGGCGGACTGTTCAAGGGATTGGGTAATTTTGTTGAAATGATTGGAGAGATGTCTGAAAAGGGTGAAGAGATCCGGGAAAAAGTACAGGAATTCAAAGGGAAAGGTGAATTAAAAGATATTAAAGGTGTGTACGGATTTTCTGTTAAAACAGGCCTCGGAGGGAAACCAACTGTTGAATCATTCGGCAATGTCAAATCCACCCCCAAAGGCCCTGTTGTTGAAGAGACCCGGGAACCCATGGTCGATGTTTTTGAAGAAGATAAAACGATTCAGATTATCGCAGAAATTCCTGGTGTTAACGAAGCATCCATAGCATTGGAGGTGCAGGGGGATATCATAAACCTCCATGCGGAAAGTGGTCAAAGAAAATATCAGAAAGAAATATTACTTCCCCACATCGTTGAAGAAAAACCGGAATCCCAATCCTATCAGAATGGGATGCTTGATGTCACTTTTTTGAAGAAAACAACTTAATATATCCGGTAAAATCTGTCATTGCTCAAAAATCGATAAGAGTGAGAACAATGTCAAAAGATAAGAATGAATTTCGTGTTTCTGAAGCCTTAACAAAAGATGTGGGTCGGGGCATAGCCCGGGTTGATCCCGAATATATTGATAAAATGAATATTCGGGTGGGAGACACCATTGAAGTAAAAGGGAAACGAACCACCGTTGCAAAGGCAATGCCCACTTTCCCGGAAATGAGGGGTAAGTCATTGGTTCAGATTGACGGGTTGGTTCGGGACAATGCCGGTGTGGGTTTGGACGAAAAAGTAGAGTTGAATTCCGTCAAATCCATTCCAGCCATAAAAATTCTTCTCAAACCGCTTACCCTACCCATGAACGGACGATCAGGCTACGGTCATTTAGGGAAAATTATGGAAGGTCTTCCTTTAGTAAAAGGGGATAAAATCAGGGCTATTTTATTCGGAACTCAATCCCAGGAATTCGAAGTGATTCGGACATCTCCAGAAGGCCCGGTGGTCATTGGGTCGCAGACTAAAATGGAAGTTGCTGCAGAAAAGGAAACCGGAGGTGGGGACGGCAGAATTTCTTACGAAGATATTGGAGGACTTCATAAGGAAATCCAGCGGGTCCGTGAAATGATAGAGATGCCTCTAAAGTATCCGTCTGTGTTCAAACGATTGGGGATTGACCCACCAAAAGGTGTTTTATTATTAGGTCCACCGGGAACAGGAAAAACCTTGATTGCCCGAGCTGTGGCCAATGAAACGGATGCTCATTTCCAAACGGTCAATGGACCGGAAGTGATTCATAAGTTTTACGGGGAAAGTGAAAAAAAATTACGTTCCATATTTGAAGAAGCTGAGAAAAATGCACCTAGTATCATATTTTTGGATGAAATTGACGCCATCGCGCCCAAGCGGGAAAAGGTTGTCGGTGATGTAGAAAAACGTGTTGTAGCCCAACTTTTGGCATTAATGGACGGACTTAAGGGGCGGGGTCAGGTCCTTGTTATTGGCGCTACAAATTTACCCAATTTACTGGATCCGGCCCTACGAAGACCCGGAAGGTTCGACAGGGAGATTACCATAGGAATCCCTGATCTTCGGGGACGAGGCGAAATCCTGGAAATCCACACCCAGGGGATGCCCTTAGGAAAAGATGTTGATTTGAAACATTTGGCAAAAATCACCCATGGATTCGTCGGAGCAGATTTGGAATCACTGTGTCGGGAAGCAGCCATGAGTTGTCTCAGAAAATTCTTTCCTAAAATTGATTTCGGTTCTGATTTTATTCCTTACGATGAACTGGCGGAGTTAAAAGTCGGGAAATTGAACTTTGAAGAGGCGATGAATGAAGTTGAGCCAAGCGCTATCCGAGAGGTCTCTATAGAAGTTCCTAATGTGCGGTGGTCAGATGTTGGGGGATTAAAAGAGGTAAAACAGCGTCTGATTGAAAGTATTGAATATCCTTTAAAATACCCTGATTTGTTTAAAGCAGCAGAAACTTCTCCACCAAAAGGAATTTTATTCCACGGATCCCCAGGAACAGGAAAAACACTTTTGGCCAAAGCGGCGGCTACAGAAAG
The DNA here is from genome assembly GCA_964549275.1 of uncultured bacterium. GTDB lineage: Bacteria > Fidelibacterota > Marinisomatia > Marinisomatales > TCS55 > CAZJUP01. The sequence continues at coordinate 184,406 of CAZJUP010000002.1, forward strand.
TGAAGCCAATTTTATATCTGTTAAAGGTCCTGAATTATTATCAAAATGGGTTGGGGAAGCTGAAGAAGGTGTCCGGGAGATTTTTAAGAAAGCACGCCAATCCGCACCCAGTATTGTTTTTTTAGATGAGGTGGAAGCTTTGGCTCCGGTCCGGGCTGCCTCAGGAGCAGACTCTGGTGTCATGGGGAGAGTTCTTAGCCAGTTACTCACAGAATTGGATGGTATCGAAGAATTAAAGGGGGTTTTGGTTGTAGCTGCAACGAACCGGTTTGATATAGTAGATCCCGCTTTACTTCGCCCGGGGCGATTGGAAGTACATCAGGAATTACCTATTCCGGATGAAGAAGCAAGGGAGGAAATTTTTAAAATCCATTTAGGGGGGAAACCTCTTCATAAAAATGTTTCTGTATCGGCGCTGGTGGGACAGACAGAAGGCCTAACCGGCGCAGAAATTGAATCGATCGTCCGTGGTGGTTCCTTAAGAGCAATAAGTGAATTCATCGATAAAAAGATTGGTGATATCAAAAAATTTGTGATTGGGAAGAAACATTTTTCCGATGCGCTAAGCGAATTAATGGGTGAATGAGAAAACTGTATATCGTTCCTATTATCCATGCTAATGTGGATATGGGAACCCAAGCTTCCATCCTAAAAAAAGCCTATATTAAAAAATTCGGTTTAGCAGGGTGGAAGCAGCACTTGGCTTCAGTCCGGCATTTTTGGAAACAGGTAGGAGATAAAATCGCCCGCCTCCATTTAGACCCCAAATCACTAATTATCTATCAGGATGGGTTGCCCATAGGAATGAATCCGTATGCAATGATTGAGGATATGGTCTCACGAGGAAGTCCAAATTACATCCTGATCCGTAGTTTTGTGGTTAAAGGTGCTGTCCTCCAGTCAACGGAAGATCCCTCACTCTTAAAACGGGAATATGATCGAATTAAAAGTGAAAAAATAATAAGTCCTGAAGAGAATGATAAATTATTAAACCAACGAGACAAATTTATCGCAGAAACCATCGTTCGCTCCTTGCCGGAAAATAAAATCGGTCTCCTTTTTATTGGAGCTAAGCACGATGTGAAATCTGTTCTTGACCCTGAAATTGATATTTCAATTATTTAATCCTTATCCTATCCTCCTTCTTTTATAAATTGTACCCTAATAAATCTTGGGGAGAACCATGCCATACAAATCAATATTGGTCGCCTTATGTGGAAGGGGAGATGAAAAAAAAGTCATTAAAGAAGCCGTAAAACTGGCTGAACTGAATAGGGCTGAATTAAAAGCCATCCATGTGAATGAACCCCATGCGGGAGAAATGTCCATGATGATGGATAACCCTGATGTTAAATATACAGAAGATGATGTAAAAAATTGGTTTGCCGGCGCAGGATTTAAAGAAATTGCTGAGTCAGTGCAAGTCTTAGTGGTATCTAATGCCGCTATTCAAAAAACGATTATTAAAGAAACAGAAGAGGTTGACCTCCTCATATTAGGTCATCGCAGGATGAATCTGTTTAAGGAACATTTTTTTGATTCCATTGATGAGGGAATTGTGAATCATGTGACCTGTCCTGTATTGGTTGTCCCCAAATAGAATAGCCTGTAATGAAAGCTTTTGATTAAATCTATATTAAAGGGGATCGGTCTAATAATCTTATGTTTGATATTATATCTTGTGGCATGGCCTGTATCTATTGATCCTGTTGCATGGGACCCGAATGCCGCACCGGAACTTGTTGGAGATTATGCCCAAAATCATGTATTAGAATCCATAGAGATATTTACTCCCGGTGATGGGATTGGCCCGGAAGATATAGATGTGGACCTTTTCGGGCGTATTTATGCACCCTACGAGGATGGAAGAATTTTTAGATACAATGCCCAAGGCCAGGAGGGTGAAGAATTTGCCAATACCCAGGGGCATCCTCTGGGAATTCAGTTCGATGCCAACGGAAACTTGATTGTTTGCGATGCTTTTAAAGGATTACTATCCATATCTTCTGATGGTGAATTGAATTCGTTAGTGACAGAAGTAGATGGGATTCCTCTCACTTTTACCAACGACGTTGATATTGCAAAAGATGGGACGATTTACTTTACGGATGCCTCCATAAAATTTGACCAACCCCATTTTCGTGACGACATTTTGGAACACCTGCCCAATGGACGACTCCTTGCTTATGATCCGAAAACTGGTTCAACACAAACAGTTAAAGACAAATTATATTTTGCCAACGGGGTTGCTTTGAGCCCGGACCAATCATTTATCCTTGTAAATGAAACCAGTGCATACAGAATTACGAAAGTGTGGATTGATGGGGAGAAAAAAGGGCAATCAGAAATTTTCATGGATAATCTGCCCGGAATTCCTGATGGAATTTCCTCTAATGGTGAAGGAGTCTTTTGGGTCGCTTTTCCTTCTAAGCGACAGGCTATTATTGATAAACTGGCCCCAAAACCATTTTTACGAAAGGTTGTTATGCGTTTGCCGCAGTCTCTTCAGCCGGCACCGGAACGATATGGATTTGTATTGGGGGTGAGTCCGGAAGGGGAAGTGCTGTATAATTTGCATGACCCGTCACCGAACTCATTTTCACCTATCACAAGCGTTGAAGAACAGGATGGATATTTATATTTTGGGAGTTTGACATTTCCTGGGTTTGGGAGGATGAAGGTCCCCATTTAAATCAAACACTCTCTGCCGAGTCATACTTTCTATTATTTTTGTATACGCTCGTAAGAATCTAAAACTTCATCCATAGCCATTTGAATCGTTAGTGTAATGGTATCGTGAATAATCATATGAAATGAGCCTAACTCTTTTCTGGCATGTAATTGAGTGATGATTACAGATTCTATGGCTTCAAGTGCTGCACATACTTCTTCAGGAGGAAAATGCTCCCGGCTGCGTATTCCAGCAAGAAAACGGGTGTAATTTACCATACTCATCCGGTCTCCTGTCCTGACACATCCAATTAAGAGATTGATGTAAATATTGGTGTACCATTCAAGTGTGTCGGAATCCATTTGACAATAATTCGGATATTTAAACTCATTTTTTGGTTCGAGAATGGTGCTGAGAATATGGGTAGTGAAGGTGTCTTGTAGGTCTTGCATGGCTTCGGCGACAATGAGATTTGGTCGAATAATTTTGTATTTTTCCATGGCCAACACATTTTTATGATCCCATTCGGTGGGGAATGATTTCATATGCTCAATCAGGTAGAGCAGTCTTCGCTGAATGGAATAGCGGGGATGAGGTGACCACCCTAACGTTTTACGTGTTTTTTCAGAATTTACAGTTAACGATTTATCAATATAATCTATCATCCAGGGGCGTTCGAAGGGACGATTGCCAATAAGCCTCCCTAACCAATCCCTTAAGGTAACCCCTATCCTGGAGAGAAAAATGGGCATATATTTTGGTGGAGGAGAGATAGAATAGAAGAATCGGGTGGATAAATCGTATAGCTCTTTATGAGTCACTGCGCCGTCAGGACTTGCAATGTAAATATCATAATCGGGGAGAATATTGGTTTTTTGTAATATGGAAAATAATAGATGATTAAGGCAATTAATGTGAATGTAGGGTACAGCGGATAATCCCTGCCCGCCTAGAATTCTAGAGTTCCATTTTTTGGATAACCATGTTTTAAGAAAGATATAAAGAGGCCCATACTCGCACCAGTCTGTGAATACAGCAGCGAAGCGGACTATTGAACAAGGAAAGGATTGAGAAGCTTCCTTTATTCGGGATTCTCCGATTGCTTTTGTTTGTGCGTATGGAAAATCGGCATTGGGAAGGGTATCTTCGTTTACCACGTTTCCTTTATGAGGGAATTCACAGGCTGCAACAGAACTGGCAAATATAAACCGTTTTAGGTTTGGAAAGTTTAATGCTTGTGATAATAACAATTCTGTTCCGAGAATATTGGTTCTTTCATATTCCAGGTGAGGATCATTATCAAAATTATAATAGGCAGCGAGGTGGATAATAAACTCAACATCCCCGGAATTTTGGATCTTCCACATGACGTCTTCCAAATGAATTTTATTGGCAATATCCACCAAAACCCAATGAATGTTTTTATGGGGAGAGATGCCCACTTCGGCCTGTGTTCGACGAGCCAGCGCCCAAACCACATACTTCATTTTTAAATGCTCAATCAAATGACGGCCCACCAACCCGGATGCACCGGTAAGAATGATTATAGGCAATTTTTCACTCATGGTCTGAATCAAAACCTTGCAGAAGGTACAAAAGGATGATTCCCACTGCAGCATCCCCAACTCCGGAGATAAAAATCATCCATATGGGAGAAATGAAAAAATAATAGACCCATAAAAAACCCACGGCTATACCCTTTGCGGAGATGGAAATCCAAATTAATATCCTGTTATCTTTAGGATTAAATGCCGCAAGACTGTATATCATAGCCATGATCAAATGGAATACACCTCCCTGCGTTTCAAAAAATCGATTTGGAGAGATTTCAAATCCTATTAGAAAAAATATATTATCAGGGAGAAAGATGAGTCCAAGTCCAACACATATAGAGTGGAGTGCTATCAAATAAAGAAAAAAAGTGAGACGGCCGGAAGCATGTTTCAAAAGGGAATTCATGTCATGATTTCTCACCAGGGTTTAAAAATTTTGAAGGGAAATAAAAATAAAAAAGGTCTCCAGGGACCTCTATAAAGAACAACTGTTGATTTAATTTATCAATGAAGCTAAAAGGATTGTTTCGAATGGATTCGAACATCCCAATCCTCCAGTATTTGTAATACGATGTCCATGGCATTATTCATGGAATTCTGTAATGCTTCCGACATTTTTAATCCTGCCTCCACACTGTCAGGTTGAAGGCCGACCAAAACAATTTCCTCATTTTTTACATTCAGCATTTCTTTTGCAGCCAATACATCCGCTAACCCCAGGCTATGAGATGACATTTTGGTCTGGAGCAAGGTTGTAATCTCTCCATTTCGCAGGGATTTTACCGAACCTGGTTTCAATCCAAAATTGACTGCATCTAAAATAATGACTTTTTTATGATCTTCAAAATAGGGGAGTAAATCAAGTCCAAATGTTCCCCCATCAATGAAATTCACTGACGGCTCAAAGGAATAATGATTTTGCAGATATGCCAGAAGATGAATCCCGGCTCCCTCGTCCCGGAGAAGGGTGTTACCAATCCCCAGGACGAGTATGTCCGATTTATTCTCAGATAACATTGACGGTTACAATATCTTTTCGATTAGGTTCATGCATATGAATCGCACAGGCCAGACAGGGGTCGAAAGAATGAACCGTTCGGAGGACTTCCAGTGGTTTCTCAGGGTCTGCTACGGGATTTCCCATTAAAGAAGCTTCGTATGGACCCAGTTTATCATCCTGATTTCTTGGCCCGGCATTCCATGTGGAAGGGACAACACATTGATAGTTTCGGATTTTGCCATCTTCAATCACCACCCAATGGGAAAGTGTACCCCGGGGAGCTTCATGATAACCAAACCCCGTTTGGGTGCCTATGGGAAATTCCGGCGGATTGAATGTGGTCATATCGCCACTGGCAATATTATTGACCAATGCATTATAGTTTTCCTTTAGCACTTCATAAAGGACGGCGGTACGAATGCACCGCGCCGCGTGACGTCCCAGAGATGAATGCAGAACACTTACTGGAACTTTTTCCTTCGTGATAGCTCCAATTTTCTCCAATGCGAGTGTGGCATAAGTTTGAGTGGGTTTATGCCCGGCAGCAAACATGGTTAATACATTGGCTAATGGACCAACCTGAGCAGGCTCATCATAAAAACTCGGCGCTTTGACCCAGGAATATTTACCACCTTCCTGAAAATCAGTGTAGTTGGGTTCCGTCTCTTCATCATAGGGATGTCGGGTCCAATCACCGTCATACCAGGAATGCTTAATACTTTCCTTTACACCATCTCTGAAATAGGCGTCTTCAAAGCTCTTTATAGCTTTGAATTTTCCGATGTCGCCATTTGGAATAAAACCTCCCGGTGTTCCAAAAACCGTTCCTTTCGTATCCATTGGGAAATCCGGTACACTGAGGTAATTGGTAACTCCGGATCCGTAATTAAGCCAATCTTTATAAAAAGCGGCTACGGCCGTTACATCCACCAGATAGACATCTTTAATGAATTTTTCCAATCCATCAATCAGGGTTTTTATCTGATATAGTTTTTCCATATTGATGGTTGACTGATTATCGGGGTTGATAGCATTGGCGACACCACCCACAGCCAGATTTTGAATATGAGGGGTTTTACTTCCGAGAATACTCACTATTTGGTTGGCCTGCCGCTGATATTCGAAGGCTTCTAAATAATGGGCAGCAGCAATCAAATTGACCTCAGGGGGTAAAATCATGGCTGGATGACCCCAATATCCATTTGCGAATATGCCAAGCTGGCCTGAATTAACAAAGGATTGGAGTTTTTCCTGGACAGTTTTTAATTCCCTTACTCCATTATTAGGCCATGGAGACAGGCTGTTTGCCAATTTAGAAGCGGCCTTTGGATCAGCGCTCAATGCTGACACCACATCAACCCAATCCAATGCAGAAAGATGGTAGAAGTGAACAATATGATCATGAATGCCATGGGCGGCAATAATCATATTTCGGATGTATTGGGCATTGAGTGGGACTTCCATTTTTAAGGCATTTTCTACTGCTCTGACGGACGTAATTGCGTGAACGGTAGTACATACACCGCAAATGCGTTGAGTATAGACCCAGGCATCCCTGGGATCCCTATCTTTTAATATGAGTTCAATACCCCGCCACATTTGACCGGAAGACCAGGCATTGGATACTTTTCCGTTTTCTACATCGCAATCGATGCGCAAATGTCCTTCGATACGGGTGACAGGATCAACAACGATTCTTTTAGCCATAAGACAACTCCTTTATGCGTGTTTCAGGTCCGGTAGGACCGGCAATTTTTTGACAAAAATGAGGTAAAGCATTAATTCTCCGGTGATGATGCCCAGGGTGATGATGATTTCGGAAGCCGCCGGAAAATAATGCCATCCTTCACCGGGATTAAACCCGATGAGAAATGTATTAAATCGTAATAACGCTCCACCAAGAACGAGAGACAACGAACTGTAAAACAATACTCTGTTTTTATTATATGTCGTCATCTTTGGAATGAGAACTGCAGGGATGAGGAAAAGCACCGTTTCAATAATGAACATTGAGCTTAAAAATCCTCCGGATACTGCTGTTATTAACTCGCCCCTTGCCATCAAATCTCCAAAACGGATAATAAGATAGAGCCCTGTTACCCATGGAATGAGTTTGGAGAGTTTTCCCAACATATCTGTTTCCAAGGGCCGTTTTAAAGAAATCGAAGCCCATAAGGATTCAAAAATAACCATCCCATATCCCATGAGAATTGCAGTAATGAGAAATGTGACGGGTAACCAGTTCGACTGCCAGATGGGGGATAGCTTTTCTCCGGCAATGACCATGAGGGTTCCAAGAGAGGATTGATGCATGGTGGGGAGTAAAACTCCTAAAGCAATTAAAACAAACAAAATCCTGTTCATGAATTTTTCAGATTTTGTCCATTTCCATTGTTTAAAAAATACCGGTGAAAACTCAAGCCAAAGAATGAAGATATAGGTTCCTATGCAAAAAGCGACCTCAAACATGATGGAATTCAGATTCGCATGCCAAGGCAAAAACACGTTGTAAATTTGCCAGTAGCGTCCAACATCAATAAAAATAGCCACACCGGCCAATGTGTAACCAAACAGGCTTGTGAGAAGTGCAGGGCGGACAAGGGGATGGTATTGGCCGCGATTCATGACATAGACCACAAGAGCCATGGCATATCCGCCACACCCTAGTGCTGTACCAATGAGAACATCGTAAACGATCCATAATCCCCAGGGATATCCATCACTTAAATTGGTTACGGCACCTAAACCATTCATAAAACGGTTGAGGAGTAGAGCACAGGCCAGTAAAGTGATGGCCAATAATCCCAAAAATGGCCCTGTTAGGATTTTTCCTCCGAGACGATTGTATTGACTCATGACTGACCCCCCTTCTCAAGTGCGTCAATCGATTTAGTGCTTTTATGAGCAGCAAATAAGAGACCAGCCAGCAAAACCACCGGTGCAATCATGCCTTTATATACCGCATGCTGTAATCCTTCTGATTTTGAGGCGCCAGACTTTTTTCCAAGAATAGGGAGACCTAACTTTGCAAAGGGAATAGCAGACAGCATTAAATACTGTGTCCCGCCACCCTCATTCTCTCCGTAGATGTAGTCCACGTATTTTTTTGAAGGTCTTTTTTGTATTTGGCGGCTACTCAGGGATTCCAATGGATAATCATAGGTAGTTCCGGGTTCAGTCTGGATCCGTTTTTTTGCTTCATCAAGTAAGTCACGGACGTCCCCAAAAATTGATGCTCCTGTTGGGCAAAATTCACAACAAGCAGGAATGCCACCTTCAGCCTGAACCTGGGTACACATTTCACACTTGATTATTTCAGGAATGGCTTCATCGTATTGGAACTTTGGAATGTTATAAGGGCAGGCGATTTGGCAGTATCGGCAACCGATACAAGCATCTTTATCATAGGCAACAATTCCTGTGATATTTTCTTTTGTGAGTGCTGTTACTGGGCAAGCAGATACGCAGTCTGGATCTACGCAATGCATACAGGCTCTTCGGATAAACCCATATCCATCTGTCTCCGCATCTTTGTTTAACCCGTTTCCGTCAATAAAGACTTTTATTTTATTCAGTGTTTTAGCATTCAGGTCAGTTCCGGAATCCCATGCACCGTCAATCCCTTTGTTCCATTCAAATGGGCTATGGTCAGAGGGCATAGCATTGACGCGTTTGCAATTGACTTCGCAGGATTTACATCCAATACAAAGCGTTGCATCATACAGGATACCCACAGCTTTAGGCGGGAGAGATTTTGCAGTTCTTGCTTGAAGCTTACTTACGGTTCCCGCTGCTAGAGTTCCGGCGGAAAGGACCTTCATGAATTCACGTCTTCCGATATTCATGATGCCCTCCTTAACTCGGGTTTGTGGGTGTGGCTGCCGCCTTGTCTTGGTCTTTTACTTTTTTAGACAGAGCAGCACCTGCACCTAAAGCAGCACCAGCAACCCCGGCGGCTACAGCAGCAGCACCCGGAGAAATTCCTCCAGCTTTTTCATCAATAATTCCCGGAAAGGATTCTGGCGGTGTTACTGAAAGTACGGAAGCTTGTTCATGGATAGGTTTTGTAAATCCAACACCTTGTTCACTACAACCGAAGCAGGGATGACCTGTTCCGATAGGCCATGAGCCTGTATCTCCAAATTTCTGGATAGAGCAATTGGCATAGGTTTCCGGTCCTTTACAACCGACTTTATACAAACACCAGCCCTGGCGGTGCCCCTCATCCCCAAACTGTGAAACAAATCGTCCGGCATCAAAGTGTGGCCGCCTTTCACAGTTATCATGGATAAGTCTTCCATAAGCGAACTCAGGTCTTCCCTGACTATCTAGTTTAGGGAGCTTTTTCAGGGTGAGATAGTAGAGAACAGTCGAAAGTATATTATAGGGACTAGCAGGACAACCGGGGAGATTAATCACGGGTGTCTTAATTCCATTTTGATTAAAGACTTCTGCAATTCCCGTAGCTCCGGTTGGATTAGGATAGGCTGACTGAACACCACCCCAAGAAGCACAGGAGCCAATGGCAACAGTCGCTGCTGATTTTGGCCCAATTTCAGTCACAATATCCACAGCCTTCTTTCCGGCAATTTTACAGAATATCCCATCTTGAGCCAGAGGAATAGAACCTTCGCAAACTAAGATAAATTTACCTGTGTTTTCTTCAACGGATTTATGCAAAGCCGCTTCAACCTGGTGACCGGCCGCCGCACAAAGCGTTTCTGAATAATCCAGTGAAATGAGATCCAAAACCAAGTGTTCTGCAGTGGGATGTGTTGCGCGGAGCAGTGTTTCGGTGCATCCTGTACATTCTTGAAAATGAAGCCAAATCACCGGTGGGCGTTTTGCTTTTTCTTCAATGGTTTTGGTCACTTGGGCTACCATATTATATGGTAATCCCATGGCAGCGGTCATTGCCGTTGCAAACTTAATAAAGTCACGACGGCTTACCCCGTTAGTAGTGTCGTTATTTTTACGAGAAACGCGTTCAGCAATTTCCCTTCGAATTGGATTGGCCATAGAGATCCCCTCTCATGTTTTCTCTATGGGGGATGGGATACTTTTCTACGGGTACACCCTGCAGCAAGTTCATCTTCCATCATGTTTGGGTTCGGTTAATTCCCCCCATGTTGCGTAAGCAGGTTTTCAAATAGCGATTAATTCAGGGAATGATGAATCGCGTAGAAGCAGGTCTGGTTTTGCTCCTTGATTTGACAATTCTCCCTGAATGTACCGTCGCACTGCAGGCAGATAAGACTGATTTTATCTTCCTGCTCAACACAATGATGGATATATTTTTCCAGCAAAGTGTTAAATGTTTTTAGTTCTGCCGGTGTAAAATGTCCCAGCGCTTCAGATTGCTTCTGAAAACGAATATTATCGTATTCTATAACAACAGTTTCCCCTTTTTTTGTGAGATTAACTGTTACGGACCTGCGGTCTGAATTTACCGGTGTCCGTGTCACCAATTTACCCTTGACTAATTTTTCCACGGTACGGCTGGCTGCAGGGGCACTCACATTAAATATTTCGGCAATTTCACTCACGGACTTTGCTCCGGAAACCATGAGGACCTTTAAAATGTGGAGTTGATTTCGGGACAGGGAAGGGGAAATGGACTTTAAATAATTTTGTTCGCAAACATCATAGATGATTTGAGACAGTAATCTAATGTTATCAGCTATATGCTGATGCTTTATGCCATTAGATAACATGGCTAATAGTTAGAATAATTAATAATTAACATAGTTAAATATATAGGATCAGCACTCCATATTCAAGTAAAAAATATTAGATAATTAATCGAGGAATATTATAAATAGAAATAATGGACTCAGCAACCACCTTCCGGTGCTTTCTTCTTTTTTCGGCGTTTTATTTTTGGTTTTGACTTTGGAGAATAATCTTCATTTGAGGAATTGGACTCTGAAACACTGCCGAAAACCATACCCGCACCTTTTCGGAATTGATATCGGGCAATTTCATCGTCTGGAGAGGTTGTGGAAGGGGCTTGAGGGTTTAATATCGTTTCTGCCCAATAGTTTAATCCGCCTTGGAGCACGTAATTGTTTTCGTATCCCAATTGACGGGTTAGCATCCAAGCTTCGTTTGATTTGGTATTCCCATTTGAATAAAATATATTCATTTTTATATCTTGGTCCAGATAATCAATCCAATCGTCAGATAATAAATCATTAAAAGGGATATTTATGGCATTCGATAAATGAAAAGCACTGTATTCCTCGGGGTTTCTTACATCGATGAGTTGAATTGAAGGATCTTGGTTTACAAGCCATTCAGCCAATTCATCTGGAGAAATCATTTCTGTCCCATACTGGACTTCTTCCAATAACTCTTCCGCAGAAAGTTTAAAAGGCTTTGTGGTATTTTCGGGAACAAATGCAATGAGCAGACCCAATAAACCAATTATGGATGCGAGACGTGATAATGGATTCATAATCAATACTCCTCTCTGGGAAACTTTTTTTCTACGACTTCAGCAATATAAAACATGCTCACAGCCGCCATAATCACAAAAAAGGTCAATAACCCTTGAGATATTCCAAGTATTTCTGACAGCTTAATTTGACCGAGATATTCAGCCATATACAGCGGTTTGATGAGGGCATAGGATTCACCGAAAAGGAAAACCCCCAAAAAAATTCCTCCGACAAAAACCATAGCGTCAATTTTGCCAATGGCGGCAGCACAGACACTCGTACCGGGACAAAACCCTCCAATGATAAATCCTGCACCCATGATAATACCCCCTATGATGGCAGACCATAAATAAGTGGGATTTACCCATACAAGGTTCAGGTCAATCCAATCAAAAAGGCTAAAGTAAAGTAAGCCAAGCATTCCAGTTACAGCAGCTGTAAAAAACACCTTTAAAACAACAGCATCATAACCATAAAAAATACCGGCCAATTTCCGACTCGATGAAAACCCAGCCTGTTCCAATACAAACCCAAACCCAATACCGATAACGAAGGCAATGAAAAAATTCCAGCCCTCGGCAATGATTTCTTGTGGTACTAATGGACCCATTTTATCCTCCTAAATCCAATTTTTTCTGAAAAAATATGCTAAAGCAAAGGCGGTTCCGAAAATAGCCATCATGGTGACAAATCCAGCCAACGATAACACCGCCATACCCGTTAGAGCAGAGCCACTGGTACATCCCCGCCCAAGTTGACTGCCGAATCCAAATAGTATGCCACCGATTCCCGCAAAAATAAGACGTTTTTTTGAGGTGATTTTAGGAGAATGCTCCACTTTTAGTTTTAATCTACCGGCCCATGCTCCGGATATAAATCCTCCCACAAGAACACCCAGAACTTCAAACACCAACCAGTTATTTAGTGGATTTTTCCCCTCGGTAGTATATTTACTATAATATCCAGATGACTCAACATGTGAGGGAGCAACAGAATCCACTGCCTTGACAACCATACTTTTCACCGCACCACTGGCTCCCAATCCACGACCTGAAAAATAAAAGGCGGATAAAAGGACCAGTCCCAATAGCACACCGGCAAGATAAGGGTTCATATATTTAGTCTTCATAATAATCTCCTTAATGATTGATTAATATAGCCATCGGCTGGCCTGTCCGGCTTCGACGATAATGAATCGCATCATCACTCCTCCAAATAATACCAGGGTTGCTGAAACGAGTATGGGTATCGGTTTCTTTTTTAATTCAAGAATTTCCAAAAAGATGGGAAGGATGAGCCCTATCACAACAACAAAAATCCAAAAGGGAATGGTAAAGGGACCACCAAGAAATAAATTGGCCGCATCAATATGGACTTGAGTACCTGCTAAAAATCCCATGAACAGGTGCACGATCAGAAAAAGTTCCACACCGATGAGCATCATGTCAATCTTGGTGAAAAGATGGCGTTCAGTTTTTGATTTTGAAAATAAAAGGATAATAGCCGCTCCACCTGATAAACCAGATGAAAGAAAAAGGGGGCCAAGAATGGCAGAATTCCAAAAGGGTCGCGCATTAAAAGCGGAAAGGAGAATTCCGGTATACATTCCCAGAATAATAGATAATACCATCAGCACCCAGGCATAAGTCTTTCTCTTAGAGATAAATTTATCTATTAATATTTCTATCCATTTGAATTTCCAATTCCAATTGGGGAATACATCTTCCATCCAACTGGCAGACCATAACACAGAAAAAGGTGTAACCAGTAAAAGTGTCCATGCTCCCCAACTCATGGGAGATTCCCATCGGATATTGGTGTATAATTGCCAAAAATATAGTTTATGGCTCAAATCCAAAAAGAGGGCAAATAATCCTATCCCCAAAAAGATTGGCGTAAACATGGGTGCAATTTTCACAGCAAATGGTAATGTATCCGACTTTCCTCGAATAGTATATAACGAAGAAAAGAAAAGAATTCCAGCAACCAATCCTCCAATAAAAAGATACAGAGGAATTTCCCAATGCCATACATGCAATAGGGGATCTATTTCAGGATTCGTTCTTCCGCTGACAATGATTTCTTCAATCATGATTCATAGTCCTTTTGATGATTACCAATGGCTTACCTGTCCTGCTTCTACCAGAATATATCTGAGAAAAAATCCCCCGAACAGAATTAATACTGAGGGAATAGCAAGAGGTATTCTCGATTTTCTGAGATATAAAATTTGTAATAATGCTGGTATAACCATCCCCATTCCAACGATGAACACCCAAAACGAGGTCGTGAAATCACCACCAAGTAATAAAGACGCAGCCTTAACCTGAGCTAAATCACTGGATAAATATCCCATGATTAAATGCACCAAGAAAAAAGCTTGAACTCCAAGAGTAATGAGGGAAATATTGCAGAATAATTTTTTCTCAATAGATTTTTGAGGGCAATTCAATAAAATGAATGCTGTTGCAGTGGTTAATCCTGACGTTAAAAATAATGGTCCTAAAATTGCGCTATTCCAAAGTGGACGTGCATTAAAAGCTGACAAAAGTATTCCTGTATACATTCCCAGAACCAGAGATAATAATAAAATACTCCACGCTATGATAGTTCGGTAAGAATTAATTTTAAGGAGCACTTCATCCATCCACGACATAGGCCATTTGAATTCTGGGAAAGCAGTCTTTATATGCATGGCCGCCCAAATAAAGGATAGCGGTGTTAAAAACAGATAGGTCCATGCACCCCAACTCATGGGAGAACTCCAGCGAATCTTTGTATATAACTGCCAGAAATATAATTTGTGAGATAAGTCCAAAAAGAGAAATATGAGGGCGAGCACGAGCAATAGTGGAGCAAATACAGGCACTTTTTTAACCGCAATTGGAAAGTCATGACGCTTGCCAATTAAGGTTAAAAATGCAGAAATGATTAAAATCCCCGATACAAGACCAGCAAGGAAAAGGTCTGCAGGAACTTCCCAAGGCCAGATAGCTAAAATGGGATCAATGTCGTGGTTATGTTTGCCTGATGTGATGAGTTCTTCTATCATAATCTACCTCAAATCAAATAATAGATATTGGGTTCTGTCCCTGCTTCCGGGATTAATGTCTTCCATTTTCGTTTTTTCAGCAATTTAGATAATTCACTGTTGGGGTCATCGGCATCGCCGAAATACATGCATTTGGTTGGGCAAACATCCACACAAGCAGGATTTTGTCCGTTTTCAACACGATGAATACAAAATGTACATTTGTCTACATAACCCTCAGGATGGACAAATCGCGCATCATATGGGCAAGAAGCTATACAGGCCTTACAGCCGATACATTCCTCATGGTCGACCAGCACAATACCACCCTCTCCATAATGACTGGCCTCAGTGGGGCAGCTTCTCACGCAAGGTGCGTTACTGCAATGATTGCATCGTTCACTTCTTATTTCCAGTGATAATTCCGGATAAGTTCCTGTGGTGGCTTCAACAACCCAATCTCGACAGTAGCCCACAGGAACGTTATTTTCAGTTTGGCAGGCCACAACACAGTCGCTGCATCCAACACATTTTTTAGTATCTATGGCCATAGCATAACGCATCAGGCTGCCTCCTTCACGGGTTTATCTGTAAGGAAGGTGACAAAATTTCCACGCATTCCCGTTCCACCCATGATGGGGTCTACCAAGACCTTTGTTATGAGTTCGGAATCACTGGCTCCCCGTCCATGGGCCCGGGATAATTTTTTATTTGTGTGGCCAAATCCATGAACCATATATACCGAATCCCAGCGTATTCGTTCAGTAATTCGGATTTTTATCGGAAAGGAAGTGACAATACCATCCTGGTTTTCCAACCAAATGTTTTGGCCATTTTTTAGCCCCCATTCTTTGGAAACCTTTGGGTTAATCCAGACGGTATTTTCATCCATTAAATCGGTGAGGTTTGGATTATTTGCTGTTCGGCTAAATGTATGCATGGGAGCCCGCCCGTAAATTAACCGATAAAATCCCTCTGGAGGTTCTTCATGCGCTGTATAGAGTGGCAGGGGGCTGTAACCTTCATCTTCCATGGCTGTGGAATACAATTCTATCTTTCCCGTATTCGTATTGAATTCAAAATCATCCAGATTATCAAGAGGATATAAGTCATCAAAATCACGGTCGAATTTCTTTACTCCTATTTTTTTCATTTCTTTTAGAGATGACCCTATTTGATTCAGTTGCCAATCCAGTTCTTCTTCTTCAGTTTCAAAGGGAAAGTATTCCTGCAAACCGAGTTTTGCGGAAAGTTCTTTCGCCATCCACCACGCAGATTTTGAATTATATTTTTGTTTTGCTGCTGGAGCTCGCAAAGCGATTGTAGGTTCCCTGTGGGCACTAATTCGCAAATTATCATACCGCTCCAAATATGTGCATTCTGGAAGAATGACATCAGCATAACCAGTAATTTCCATGGGCATGGTATCAATGACGACCATTAAATCCAAATTTTGGATGGCATTCAATGTATTTGCAGGATTCGGTAATGTGGAAATGAGGTTTGTACCATTAACGATCCATCCTTTAAAGGAGCAGTCTCGACCGGCTGCTGGGATGGTTGCGTCGCAAATTCCTGACGCTAATGCAAGGCCGGCCAATTTAAATTGATTTGGAAAAGCATCCCGCCACGTTCTTGTAGGTTTGGGATATTTTGGCAGTTTAAGTTTAGGAAGTTTTTTCTTTTCAGGATTATAAAATCCACCCCGCCGTCCCCAACTTCCTAATAAGGCATTGAGAATTGAAACAGCTCTTAGGCGTTGGGTATCATCACCATACCAGGTCACATGTCTTCCCGGATGAATGATAACTTTAGGAGAAGCATTTGCCATTTCCTTGGCAGTGGCACGGATAATATGAGGTTTAATCGTGGTGATACCGTAAGCCCATTCCGGAGAAAAGTTTTTGACATGATATTTTAATTCTTCAAAACCAAAAGTGTATTTTTCGACATACTTTTTATCATACCATTCTTCGGATATGATTACATTCATCCAAGCAAGGAGGAGAGCCAAATCAGTTGCGGGTTTGATAGGAAGCCAGAATTTAGATTTACTTGCCACTGTTGAAAACCGAGGATCAACTGTAATAATAGAGGCGCCTTTATCAATAGCATCGGACATTTCCTGAACTTGCCCATTGTGCATATTCTCACCAAGATGAGATCCGATTAAAACCAGACAATCTGTATCGCGAATATCTATCCTTTCAGGAGACCCTATTCCTTCGCCGTAAGTCGCAAAAAATGCAACTTCTCTTGGACCTCGGCATTGGGCATAAGAGGGTGCTGTAATATTTGGAGAGCCAAATGCTTTCAACATTCTTCCGAAATGTTTACCCCCGGAACCATGGCTGAAAAGTGCGATACATTCCGGACCATGCTCCTCGGCAATGCGTTTCATTTTTTTTGCAATATATTCGAATGCTTCATCCCAAGTGGCTTCACGAAAAGATTGATTCCCTGGGGAGCCCGTACGAATCATGGGAGTTTTTAGGCGATCTTCATCGTTATACATTCCAATACCACCGGTTCCCCGGGGACATAATCGACCATTGCAATGGGGATCATCGTTATTACCGGTAATTTTCCAAATTTCACCCTTTTCATTAAGATGGGTCCATCCTGCACATTTCCAAAAACACACTTCGCAATAGGTAGGGACTTTTTTATAGGTTCCAGGGAGAACATCAGGAGTTAATACCTCCCCGTTGAGCCAATTAAATACAGGATTAGCTATGGCCATTCCACCGATACCTAAAGTAGAGATTCTAATAAAATCTCTTCTGGAAATATCTTTATTCATGATTTATATCCTTTGTTCGCCATTCTGGAGTAATTTTTTATATAATTGTTTGATATCTGTGCACTGATCTGCCAGTTTATATACGGGGCAGTCTCTACAATTTTCTTCTTTACACTCTTTTCCTTTTTTATCTGCTTCCCAGCATGGTTTTGTTGTAGATGTATAGGCCGAGCAAGAATTTCTGTTTTCAATTGAACAAGGTTTTATAGCCCAACATGGCACGAGTGCAAGTAGACTTTTTATTCCGGCGATATTTAATCCATCTTCATCCAAATGTCGGCGAATACACATAAGTCTTGATAAGTCTACTGCAGAATACAGCCGATGTTTGGATTGGGTTTTATGGGGTATAATGAGTCCTTTTTCTTCATACATGCGAAGGGTAGAAATAGACGTATCTACAAGTTTTGCTGCAACAGAAATCGTAAAAACAGGCTTGGAATTATCTTCCAGGATCTCTGAAAAGTGTATGGATGTTGATTCCATAAACTACATTCTGTGCTGTAGGTAAACTAAAATCACGACTGAAGTTATTGTAAAAGTAAAAACTATACAAGAAAAAAGGATAGAAATATCGTATAATAATGATTATATCAATTTCTTTAGGGAATGTGTGGAGAATTAATAAGTATTATTTGGAAGGAGAACCTATGAGAGATTCGATACCTTTCGCATCCATTTCAACCCGTTTTTCTATCACTTTATTTGCAAGATGCTGAAGGTTTTCTTCTTCGAGAAGATTTCGGATCTGCTCCCGAATCGGTTTCCAATAATGATGAAGAGGACAAGGTGCGTCATCGGAACAATAGTCTAGTCCGATAACACAGACTTCATTTTCCGGGGGAGGGCCATCAACGGCATAAACGACTTGGTTGAGTTTTATTTCGTTTGCAGGTCTGGCCAGACGTAAGCCGCCATTTCTCCCTCGAACAGCTGTTAAAAGACGTTGCTTTACCAGGGACTGGGCGATTTTAGCCAAAAATTGTTGAGGGATACTATAGGCTTTTGCAATTTCTCCAACCATAACAGGATTCGGATCATTTTTTTCTGCCAAATATATCATGGCTTGAATTGCATATTCTGCTGATTTTGAATATAACATTTATGGAGTCCAATATCTATTTCTCCAAATTAATTCTAAATTGGAAAATCAGTCAAGCAATAAAGCGGATTGTTTGAGAATAGTTTTCAATGGGTGTTCAATGGGTGAAATGGGAATAAATCGATGGTTCAAGTATTAATAAAATTAGTTGACAAAAGCATTGATGATCCCCAGGCTTTTGTTATGTCCTGTTATCCCTTTCAATTGAGGGACATCCCCCGCTCTGGAATCATCAATGCTTCATCTCAGAAATATGGTAATTTCAGGTAATAAGGAGAGCATCCGACACTGACACCCCAAAGCTGTTCCCGGGAGGGAAAATCTTTGAAGATAAACGGTGGCAACCAATACCGCTATTTTTCCAAGTAGGGGAGTCGTGAATATTCTATCAATTCACTTGATGATTGGACTCATTTAGGCAACCAAAAGGAGGGAGGCAAGGAATATTTAGAATAACTCCATTTAGAAAAATCGGCCAGCGCCGGATGCTAATTGTCAATTAACTGTATATAATCAGATATCGTTATCCAAATATACCATAACAGGTTTATTTCGAGCAAGAAAAATAATGATTTTGTAATCTGTCTTGAGAATTGGGGGCAAGAAGTATTATTTTTCTGCTCAATATATAAGAACTCCTCGTTTTAAAAGAAAGTAATTCAATGAAGATTAAATCTCTTTTTATCATTTTTGTAATGTTAATATGTGTTTTAGCATCGCAAAATTATCATAGTACTCCGGATCTGGAGTATGATATTCACCATTCCAAAATTGAAATTTCTGTAGATATTAAAAATAAAAGAGTTAAAGGACAAGTCATCCATACCTTAAGTCCCTTATCCAATGCCTTTAGGACATTAGTGTTGGATTGTGAAGAAACTGAGGTGAGCCGAGTGGAAGTAATGGGAGGTGCTGAATTAACTTTTCAGCTCAGCGAATCTACGCTTCAAATTAATTTGGATAAGCGCTATAAATTTGATGATACACTTGCGGTAAAAATAGAGTATGAGTCTTCCCCCACCATGGGACTCTATTTTGTTCATGCAGATTCTGTTTATCCAGAAAAACACGACCAAGCTTGGACACAAGGTGAACTAACAGAAAATCACCATTGGGTACCCCTTCATGATTATCCCAATGATAAAGCAACATTTGAAACTATCATTACTGTAAATAAGCCTTTTATTGCTGTCTCAAATGGGGAATTGGTATCTGTGAATTCTACAAGAAAAACGAATACATTTCACTGGCGTGAAAACCATCCTATGGTCAGTTATCTTATTTCTTTTGCGGTGGGAGACTATAAAAAAGTAGAAGATAAATTTGATGACCTGCCCGTGAATTATTGGGTTTATCCAGAGCACTCAAAAGACGATGCACTTCGTTCTTTTGGTAAAACCCCTGATATGATTCGTGTATTCAACGAAGCATTTGATTATCCTTATCCCTATGAAAAATATGATCAGGTACTCATCGAAGATTTTATGTGGGGAGGTATGGAAAACATTACACTGTCCCATCAAACCGACGATACCATGCATCCGGAATCTGCACGTCCGGATCATACCAGTGATGGATTGGTGGCTCATGAACTGGCGCATCAATGGTTCGGTAATTTACTGACCACAAGAAACTGGGCCAATATATGGTTAAATGAAGGAATCACATCCTTTTCTGAACTGATTTGGGTCGAGGCTGAAAAAGGTAAGGATGAAATGGAATATTATAGGTACTGGGAGATGAAAGGAATGCTTGCTGCCGCTAAATATGACCCCCGCCCTATGGTCTATTATGAATATGACAATCCCAATAATATGTTTAATGGGAATGTTTATGCTAAGGGTGCCGTCATCATGCATTTGCTTCGCGACTACCTTGGTGATGAAGCCTTTTACCGAGGCCTTAGAAAGTATGTAAAAGATAATGCATATAAAAATGTAGAAACCCAGGACTTAAAAAAATCTTATGAGGAAGCAACCGGCAAAAATCTATATTGGTTCTTTGACCAATGGGCATATAAAAAAGGGATCCCAAAGTTAGAAGTATCTTATCGGTATGACCGCAGAAACAAGAGAGTTGTACTTCAGGTGAAACAGACTCAGAATATCCAAGAGAGTTCATTGTTTAAACTTCCGGTAACTGTTCTCCTAGATGATGGAAACTTTGCGCGACATAAAATATTTTTAGATAAGGCAGAAGACCAGTTTTCCTTTCCCAGCAATCAAAAACCCAAAATGGTAATTTTTGATGAAGGATTTATTACACCTAAAACACTGGACTTTAAAAAATCACTGAATGAACTGTGTTACCAATTAAAAAATGCTCCCCATGTCCTTGATCGTGTTTGGGCAGCAATTGAACTGGGAAAAGGTCGTCCTGGAAAGAAGGCATCCGATGCATTGATAAATGCAATTGCGCATGATCCTTTTTGGGGTGTGAGGAAAGAAGCAGCTATTGCCCTGGGAAAGCTTAAACCCCGGAAGGGAGCTGAAAAAATCTTGGGCTTACCAGAAGAAGCTGATTCACGTGTTCTTTGTGAACGGATAAAAGTTTTAGGATTTTATAAGAACAACGAATCGTCTAAGGAATATCTAAAACACATTTTGGAATCGGAAAACAGAGATTTTGTATTAAAAGCAGCCTTTCAAACTTTATTAAAAGTCAATGAAGAAGAGGGTGAAAAATGGCTGGATTGGGCCTTGGAATCCAACACATATGAAGATGGGTTAATCCGTGCAGCCATTCAGTATATCGCGTCGAAAAAAGACTCAGCTTCCTTAGAACGACTTATAGCATTGGCAGAATACGGAGGAACGACGTGGGAAGCCCGAGGAACGGCTGTATCCCACTTGTCACGGAAAGTTAAAGACCATCCTGAATTAATGGATACATTCGTCCATTTATTAAAGGATCCTTCCAGGAGTGTAAGAGGCACTGCGATTCGAACTGTCGGTCGCTTTGGAAAAAAGGGACATATTTCGGTTCTTTCAGAGATAGAAGAGGCATTCTTCGAACAATCAGTCAATCGAGCAATTAAAAATTTGGAAAACCCTAAGAATAAATCTAAAAGACCCAGGCATCCATAATTGGTGTAACTATGTTCTATTCACTATGGTTAACATTTTCAGAAGAAGATTCGGCTGTAGTTTCTGCATATATAAAATCTTTGGGAAACAAAAATAACGCACCGGTGTTCTTTCCTCATTGCACGCTATATAGCCCCATACAAGGTCCACCTGGAATTATTGAAAAAAAATTAAGCAATAATATGGACGGTATAAAGCGATTCTGTTTAAATGCCATAAGAGTGAACCAAAGCCATCTGATTTGGAAAACAGTTTTTATTGAATTGGAAATGTCACCTCCTTTACTTTCTCTAAATCGATTGGCGGAAAAATTATTTTTAAATCCAGTGAATCCGTATGTTTTTAATCCCCATATCAGTCTAATTTATAAAAAAATGAACCATGGGAAACGAGAGGAAATCATCGCAAATTTGACTCCGAAAAAACAATATCATTGTACCGGATTGCAATTGGTACGTACAGATTTGCCTATCCGGGAATGGAAAACCATATTCAAAATGGAATTGGAGATGTAATGCTGCACAGGGAACATACTGCATTGGTTATTATAGATGTTCAAGAAAAATTGGCTGAAATCATGGATGGTAAAGAAATTTTAATTCAAAATCTTCAGACTTTAATTCAAGGAGCCAACCTTTTGGGTATCCCGATTGTTTGGATGGAACAACTCCCAGAAAAATTAGGACCAACGCTTCCTGAGATTTCTCAATTATTTACAGATATTGCTCCGATTAAGAAAAACGTATTCAGTTGTGCGCGAAACGAAATCTTTATGGAGAGGATACGAGAGTTGAATGTTCATGACATTATTCTTGCAGGAATTGAATCTCATGTTTGCGTCTACCAGACTGCATCAGATTTGCTTTCACAAGATTTTCGCGTTGAAGTAGTGGCTGATGCAATTGCTTCACGTACAGCGTTTAATAAGCAAATGGGTTTGGATAAAATGCTGTTAGCTGGAGCGGAGCAAACCAGCGTTGAAATGGTTTTATTCGAACTACAGGCAATTGCTGAAGGGAATGAATTTCGTGAATTAATTCAAATAATTAAATAAAAGTTGGAACATATTCAGTTTTAAACGTAAACTGTATTAAATGGGACGGAAAATCACTACTGTAAGTTTAATTGCTTTGGCCTTAGGGCTATCAGCCACACCATTATTCTCTAAAAGTGAGTGCGAAATGCCTTGCTGCGAACCAGAAACTACCTGTTGTGAATTTCAAGAAATAACATCTTGTCCAATGGAAATGGTTTCGTGTGAGACGACTGTTTTTTTCCCTCTTCTATCTGCACCGAAGGCAAAAGCCGATACAAGAGTAACCGTTTCTATTCAACAACTAGCTTTGATTGAGAGGCCCATTCCAAAAGAAATTATTCGTATAACGGATTATGCCTATTGTTCCCACCCAGAGCCACCCCCCTCTTTTCTGACTCCCCTTCGTTTATAATACTCTCCTTTTATTAAGGGGCTAATTCGCCCATTCAACGGAAAAGGCTCTCCAGCCTTTAGCTAAAACTCATCCATGAGGACACTTAAAAGGATTATTATGTTCAGCGCATTATTAAAAAGAAATATTTTCTCAATATCTATTCGTGCTTTTCTGTTAATTACAGTAATCAAAGCCAGGGATATACCCATTATACCAACGCTGGAAAACTACATCTTACTGGCGCAAAAACAGAATGCTGGGCTCCAATCAGCTTACAAAGATTGGGAATCCGCTATCAATCAAATATCTGTTAAAAAAGGATTGCCGAATCCAACTCTCAGCTTCGGTTATTTTCTGGAAAATATCGAAACAGCTGTAGGGCCGCAAGAAATGAAAATAGGAATTACTCAGATGGTCCCATGGTTTGGGAAATTAAAAACCAAAGGAGAAATTCAGGCTTTTCAGGTGGAGATTTTATTTCAAATGCTTCAACAAAAAAGATTAACTCTAGAGCACAAAATCAGAACGGTCTATTATGATTATTATTACTTGACCAAAGCTATAAATATAACAAAACAAAATATCGTTTTGGTTCAAAACTGGGAGTGGGTAATACAATCTAAGTATATCACAGCCAAAGCCAAGCATCCGGATTTTATAAAAACTCAAATAGAACTTATAAATCTTCAGGACGAATTGGCTTCATTAAAAGCGAAGGAGAAACCGATCATCCAGCAGTTTCAATCTCTTTTGAATGATGAGTCTATTACAGAAATCCATCTCTTGGATTCTCTTTTGTTTGAAGAAAATACATTCTTTGAAACAGGAATGACTGAAAATAATTTTGTATTGAACCCTACACTCATATCTGCAGAACAATCTATTTATCAAGCGCAATCAGCTGAGAAGCAAGCTCGACTTAATTTTTTTCCGGATTTTGGATTCGGAATTGAGTCTATTGGAACAGGGTCCAAAAGTGTAAATGGATTTCCTGTAACGGATAGCGGGAAGGATCCCTTGGTTTTTAAAGTGTCTTTAAGTTTACCATTATGGTTTAATAATACTTCCCAATCGGTCAAAAGTGCAAAAAAGATAAAACAGTCTACAGTTCACGAGAAACAAGAAATATTGAATCGACTCAAAGCAGAATGGGAATCGGAAGTGTTCAATTTATCGGAAACAAAAAGAAAATTAGTACTATATAGGGATGTGCTTCTTCCAAAAAGTATGGAATCTCTGGGCGCTTCTGAAAAAGCCTATATTAGCGATACGGTTGACTTTTTAACCTTAATTGACGCCCAGCGTCGCCATTTGAAGTTTAAACTGAAATATGAGGAATCTTTGGTAAAGTATCTCAAATCAAAATCAAAACTAAATACACTTATTGGAAAAGAAGGAAAAGGGGATTGATATGATATCAGTAATCAGAAAATTAAAATCGATTTTTAAACAAATGAATTCCGCTGTATTTGGAATCATTTTTATCGCATTTCTATTAGGATGGTGGATGTCGGGTTCTACTGATACTACTGATACTCATGGAGATCATGGAAAGAACATAAGTTCTGCTCAGGTGACGGTGTGGACTTGTTCTATGCACCCCAGTGTAAAACTTCCGGAAGCGGGTCAATGCCCGATTTGCTTTATGGATCTTATACCATTGGAAACAACCGGTACTGCGTTAGACCGTAATCAACTTGTTCTATCCGCTGATGCCGTGAAATTAGCTGAAGTTGAAACGATACCTGTATCCTACGGTATCGCTGAAATGGATATTCACCTTTCCGGTAAAGTAAAATATGATGAGACAAGAATAGGAAAAATAACGGCATGGGTTCCAGGACGATTAGAACGTATGTTTGTAGATTATACGGGTATTACCGTAAATAAAGGTGACCACATGATTGAATTGTATAGCCCGGACTTATTTGCAGCGCAGGAGGAGTTGATTCAGGCTAAAAAACGGGTTCAATCTCAATCCGATGACCGAACAGCTCAGGCTATTTTGAGTGCTGCACGGGAGAAACTCAGACTTATGGGGTTATTGAATACTCAAATAATTGAAATCGAATCCAGCGACTCTCCCTCCAATATTATGACCGTTTATAGTCCCATGTCCGGTGTAGTCATTGAAAAAAATGGTGTTGAAGGTGCCTATGTTAAAACAGGAAACAATATTTATACGATTGTTGATTTGGGTCGGGTTTGGGTCATTTTGGATGCCTACGAATCTGACTTACCCTGGTTGGCCTTCGGGCAAAATGTAAGATTTACTGCTGAAGCGGTACCGGGAAAACATTTCGACGGTAAAGTAGCATTTATTGATCCAATATTAGATCCCAAGACACGAACAGTTAAAGTCCGGCTTAATATAAAAAACCCTGATGGTGACCTTAAACCTGGTATGTTTGTACAGGGAAAAATTCATGCCATCATTGGTGGAGAAGGGAAAGCGATAAACCCGGAACTCGCGAATAAATGGATATGTCCCATGCATCCGGAGATTGTTAAAAATGACGCAGGAAACTGTGACATCTGTGGAATGGCTTTGGTGGAATCCGATTCTTTGGGCATCGTACATAAACCAGGGCATAAGCATGAAAGTTTGCTGATCCCTGCCACAGCAGTTTTAAAAACAGGAGAAAGAGCAATCGTCTATTTAAAATTATCCAACGAAAAACTGACATTTGAAAGTAGAGAAATTATTTTAGGCCCTCGTGTCGGAAATCATTATATCGTGCTGTCAGGACTACAGGAGGGGGAAGAGGTTGTAGTTAAAGGGAATTTTAAAATTGATAGTGCCATGCAAATCGCAGCCAAGTCCAGTATGATGAATCCAGAAGCAAAAATGGATAAAAATAATCCCATGAACCACCAGCATTGAGATTACTATGTTAAATAAAATAATAAAATATTTTCTTGAAAATACATTAGTGGTTGCTATTCTGCTCATTGCTGGTGTTGTCTGGGGTATCATGGTGGCGCCCTTTGATTGGAATCTGGGCGACTTACCGCGGAATCCCGTTCCCGTGGATGCCATTCCGGATATTGGTGAAAATCAACAAATTGTTTTTACGAAATGGTCCGGCAGAAGTCCCCAGGATATTGAAGACCAAATCACCTATCCATTAACAACCGCCTTGCTGGGAATCCCGGATGTGAAAACGATTCGTTCATATTCCATGTTCGGCTTTTCCACGATTTACGTCATCTTCAATGAGAAAGTTGATTTTTACTGGTCGCGGTCACGAATTCTCGAAAAACTCAATTCACTTCCATCGGGGACAGTTCCGAAAGGTGTTTCGCCGGCGCTGGGTCCCGATGCCACAGCGTTGGGACAAGTGTTTTGGTATACGTTAGAAGGTCGGGATAAGGACGGTATTGCTACGGGTGGCTGGGATTTAGAAGAACTTCGCAGTGTGCAGGATTGGACGGTGCGCTACGCATTGCAATCGGCGGAAGGCGTTTCTGAAGTGGCATCCATTGGTGGATTTCAGAAAGAATATCAAATTGATGTGGACCCCATGGCTATGCGGGAACACGGTGTTCAATTAACCGAAGTATTTAATGCGGTTCGCCAATCCAATTTGGATGTGGGAGCACGCACAATTGAAGTAAATCGTGTGGAATACATGGTAAGAGGCTTGGGATTCATCAAGTCATTAGACGATATTGAATATACCGTTGTGAAAACACGAGAGAATGTACCCATTTATATAAAAGATATTGCACATGTTACGTTGGGTCCGGCCTTGCGTCGGGGAGTGTTGGATAAAGAAGGTGCTGAAGCCGTGGGTGGTGTGGTGGTGGCTCGCTACGGGGAAAATCCATTGGCAACTATTAAAAACGTTAAAGAAAAAATTCGAGAAATAGGGCCGGGCTTACCCAAAAAGACCCTTGCTGATGGTACGGTGAGTCAAGTGACCATCATTCCTTTTTATGACAGAACCGGACTTATTTATGAAACATTGGACACATTGAATCATGCATTGCGGGATGAAATTCTCATAACCATTATTGTGATTTTGGTCATGGTCATGCATTTCCGTACATCCATGCTCATTTCTGGTATGCTGCCTCTGACGGTTCTCATGGTATTTGTGGGTATGAAACTTTTTAAAGTGGATGCGAATATTGTAGCATTGTCCGGAATTGCCATCGCCATCGGCACCATTGTGGATATGGGGATTGTGGTAACCGAAAACATTTTGAAACATCTTGAAAAGGCAAAAGAAAAATCAAAGGAGGTAATTTTCAACGCTGTTTCCGAAGTGGGCGGTGCTGTACTAACAGCAGTTTCTACAACGGTCATTAGTTTTCTACCGGTCTTTACCATGATGGGTGCTGAAGGCAAACTTTTTAAGCCACTTGCCTATACAAAAACATTTGCACTTATAGCATCCATCATGATTGCTTTAATGATTTTACCCACAATGGCGAATCTTTTGCTTGGGAAAAAAGATAAACGGTTTCGTTTTGACATTGCCATTTTCAAGCGATTTCCGTGGTTGGGTAATGGAATTGTCATTTCGCTTGTTGTAATCATATTATCATCTACATGGTCGCCTTTGGGTTTGGAAAAGGGATTCATTTTGAATTTTCTTTTTGCAGCAATTCTAATTGCATTTATCATGGGAGGCATTACCGGTTTTACAAAAGTCTATCCTAATATGCTGCGTTGGGCACTTGACCATAAACGAAAAGCATTGTCTTTACCTGCATTGGTTACGGTTTTTGGTTTGGTGGTTTGGATGGGATTTGATTCTTTTATGGGTTGGATGCCTGAATTTGTAAAATCATCCCGACCGTATGTTTCAGCAAAGCATGCCTTTCCCGGACTCGGAAAAGAGTTCATGCCGCCGCTGGATGAGGGCTCATATCTTTATATGCCAACCACCATGCCCCACGCAGGAATGGAAGAATCCATTGATGTACTGCAAACATTGGATAAAGCATTGTATTCTGTTCCGGAAGTGGAATCTGTTGTAGGAAAAATCGGACGAGTCGATTCACCTCTGGATCCGGCACCGTTGAGCATGATTGAAACTATTATTGCCTATAAACCGGAATATGGCGTGGATGAAACCGGAAAACGAGTCCGACAATGGCGGGAGAATATTTTATCTGCTGATGATATTTGGGATGAGTTAGTGAAAGTCGCCCAAATTCCAGGAACCACATCAGCGCCAAAGCTTCAACCTATTTCTGCAAGATTGGTCATGCTTCAAAGCGGGATGCGTGCGCCCATGGGTATCAAGGTAAAAGGGCCTGATTTGCAAACAATCGAAGCCTTTGGATTGGAACTTGAAGAGCACTTGAAGAATGTCCCAGGAGTTAAAGGTGAAATGGTTTTTGCTGATAGAATTGTAGGAAAGCCCTATCTGGAAATTGACATAGACCGAAAAGCAATCGCCCGCTATGGAATTCCATTGCAGAAAGTTCAGCACGCTATAGAAGTGGCTGTGGGCGGGATGCCCATTACGACCACGGTAGAGGGGCGGGAACGATATCCGGTCCGGGTGCGATATTTAAGGGATTACCGGAGCGATATGGAATCGTTGGACAGAATTTTGATTCCGGGACAGGGCGGTGTGCAAATTCCGCTGGGTCAGTTATCCACGGTGAATTATGTCCGGGGACCTCAGGTGATTAAAAGTGAAGATACATTTCTTGTTGGATACGTTCTTTTTGATAAGTTATCCGAATGGGCAGAAGTTGATGTGGTGGAAGAAGCTCAATTGTACTTAAATCAGCTCATTGATGACGGCACATTGAACGTACCTGCTGGTGTGAGTTTTACCTTTGCCGGTTCGTACGAAAACCAAATTAGAGCATCCAAAAAGTTAGCCGTTGTTCTGCCGCTGGCATTGGTCATTATTTTTCTGATTCTCTATTTTCAATTCAAGAAAGTCTCCACCACATTGATTGTGTTCAGCGGAATATTTGTAGCGTGGTCCGGGGGTTTTATTATGCTCTGGCTCTACGGGCAGGATTGGTTTTTGAATTTCGGTTTATTCGGTGGAAATCTTCGTGATTTATTTCAAATGCATCCGGTGAATTTGAGTGTAGCTGTATGGGTTGGATTTTTGGCTTTATTCGGAATTGCCAGTGACAATGGCGTTATCATCAGCACGTATTTAGATCAAAGTTTTGAACAGCGAAAACCAGACAATATCAATGATATTCGGGAAGCAGTTGTCTTTGCTGGAACACGGAGAATTCGACCTGCTATGATGACAGCGGCTACGACTATTTTGGCATTAATTCCAGTGCTGATGTCAACAGGTCGGGGAGCTGACGTCATGGTCCCCATGGCCATTCCATCATTTGGAGGAATGGTATTTGCTATTCTTACAACTTTTGTTGTACCAATCATTTATTCAATCGTAAGAGAAAATGAACTTAAATAACAAACAATGCCGCAAGGACACAAAGATTATAGGTATTATTCTTCAATCCTTTGTGTCTCTGTGGGAAAAATAAAAGGAGTAAAATCATGTTAAAAAACACAATCATTGTCTCTTTCATAGGTTTGGCGTTGGGTCTGTCAGCCTGTGGAGGGAAAAAGGATTCCCATGAAGGACATGACCATGCAAAGAAAGAAATAACTGAAGAAAAACTGGTCTATTACACCTGTCCCATGGAAAGCCATAAACATGTCTATAGCCGAGAAGAAGGCTCATGCCCTGAATGCGGAATGAAACTAGTCGCCGGTGTTCTTACATCAGAAGAAAAAAAGGACTATTACGGCTGTCCCATGTTAATCCATAGCCATGTACGTAGTGATAAACCGGGAAAATGTGATGAATGCGGAATGAAGCTCATGCCCATGAGATTAAAGAAAAGTTGACATTTCTTTATACGGTATTGGAGCTATGTCATGAAGAATAAATACATAATAGCCATTTTAATATCCGGTTTGTTTCTTGCAGGGTGCATGCACATGGGAATGGGAATGCATGGGAGAATGGGAATGGGAAAATCAATTTCCATTACACGAGTCCAGGAAACCAATAAGAATGATAAAATGGGTCAAGTCATTGCCAAAGCTGTGGACAATTTGCAAACTGAATCCTTATCTATTTCCAATTTGGCTGTGTGGAGAATACGGAGTCAGTCTGCAGGATTGGATGTGGATTTATTACGAGCTAAACTCATCACACAGCTTGTTTCAATGAATACAATTCAAGTAATCAGCAGAGAACGATTAGAGGAATTATTGCATGAACAGGCACTTTCCTTATCTGGAGTAATTGATAGCGAAAGTGCAGTAGAAATAGGAAGTATGGTAGGAATTGATGGGTTTCTTGATGGATATGCATCTTTTGTCGAAAATCAATTATCATTAACACTGCACTTAATCGAGACAAAAACAGGTAAAATAGTGTGGTCGCAAAGCGTGCAATCGAATGAGATTACTGGAGAGAAGTGACCTTGAAATCCTTTAGAAGAGAATCATAAAGGTGCAAAATGATTTTCGAATATTATCCAAACTTCTAAAGGATTGATAAAAGAACTCAAAAAATATAAAACAGATTGGAGATATCATGACACTTCCTGATTATATACCCAATATTCATCCGCTGTTGGTTCATTTTCCAATTGTATTAATTCCTTTAGGGTTTATATTGCATTTGGTTTGTCTTTTGCTAAAACGCGTAGATGAGTGGCAAATTCCAATCGGATTAATGTATTTAGCTTCCGCAATTAGTACCATAGCTGCGTTTTTATCCGGACGGCAGGCAGCGGATACTGTATCAGTTTCTGTCCAAGCAAACCTCGTTTTATCTGAACATGCGGATTTGGCATTGTGGACACTTGTCATTTCGGTGATAATATGCATTTTGTATTGGACGTGGATACGGTTTAAAGAATTTTCGATTTTGCCATGGATTATTTTGACATTGTCTATATCTAATATTGGATTTCTTGTGTTCACTGCTGACCATGGTGGACGATTGGTTTATGGCTTTGGTACAGGTGTTACTTTACCATTTGATAAGTCTGATTCTAAACAAATAAATGAACCAGTTTCAAATCTTACCATGAATTCTGATGGCTCATGGAGTTGGAAACCGCAAATTAGAAATAGTCAAAACGTTTTTTCAGAATTCCAATTTATCGAGGGAAACTCCAGTGATATAAAATCAAATCCTGAAGAGAATGAATATTTTTCAATCAACAAATCAGTATTTTTCGTTTTGAATAAATATCAGGAGGATGTTCAAGTTGAAATACAACTGAATGTAAATGAATTCGAAGGATCTGTTTCAATTGTTCATCATTATGATTCACCAAACCAGTATGATTTTATGGAATTGACTGATGACAAAATAACTTTAGGTCGAATCAAAAATGGTAAACGAAATGAAATGGATTCTAAAAATGTTCAGACTGATGGTTGGTTAACAATTAAATCAATTGGAAGCGGTCGCCACTTTAAAGGATATTTAAACGATAAGCTGGTCGTCCATGGTCATGCACCTTCTTTTGATTCAGGAATGGTTGGGCTCAGAATTGACGGAAACGGAACTTTAGGGTTGAGATTGTTGAAAACGATTCTACTTCAACAGGATAATTAATAATTTGCCAAATATTATTCACCAAATGATGAAATCTGGGGAAAAAATATTTCTGAGTGAATTAGGAGTGTATTACAACTCTGGAGCGTTAATAGTATACACTGAAATGCAAATGGAATAAAAATCATTAAATCCTAAATAAATCATTTGAGAATACCATAAAATACAAGAAAGTAAAAAAATGAAAATAGTCACGATGATACTTATGGTAATGAGTATAGCGTTTTCTCAAAATCAACTCATTATTCCACCTGTAATGATTGGAAATAATTTCGATCTTACACTACAAGAAAGTGAAATGGAATTTTTCCCCGGAATTTTTACTCGAACAATGGGTGTGAGTTTTCCTATCCTTGGACCGACCTTGATTATGGAAAAAGGGGAAGAAGTAAATATAACATTTGATAACCAATTGCCTGATACAACAACAATTCATTGGCATGGTATGCATGTCCCGGCTGAATTTGATGGTGGCCCCCATACACCCATCCCACCCAATACAACCTGGAATCCTCACTTTACAGTTAAAGACCATGCTTCAACCATGTGGTATCATCCTCATTTAATGCATAAAACAAACGAGCATGTTCAAATGGGAATTGCGGGATTTGTGATTGTGAAAGATGGTGAAGAAGCACAATTGGATTTACCACGGGAATATGGAGTGGATGATATTCCGCTCGTTTTTCAGACAAAAACATTGGACGATAATTATCAAATTGTAACAAATATGGATTCCAGCGGACTTGATTCATACTTGTTTACAAATGGAACAATGGATGCATATGTAGAAGTACCAGCGCAAATTGTACGGTTTCGCTTATTGAACGGATCTTCTGAACGTTCTTTTAATGTTGGTCTAGAGAATCATTCAGAATTTTACGTGATTGGAACAGACGGCGGATTATTACAAGAACCAGTTGAATTAGATGAATTGTTAATGTCACCCGGAGAACGTTATGAAATTCTGGTTGATTTAAATAATATG
>CAZJUP010000003.1:0-204280 GCA_964549275.1 uncultured bacterium
ACCAAGTATTTTTTGGAGAATCATACAATGTTGCACTTACTACTTGAATCCAGGAAACAATTTTAAGATAACAATATCAATTATGAATAACCCATTTCAGGAATTGTTTATTTAGTTCACTTTTTCTAAGCTTTCGGGGTTAAATGAGTACGAAATGACCTTCGATCAGCTATTAGACTACATGTATGAACACCATCGGATCCGCCGGCAAAAGGATATAGCGCAATTTTTTGGCGTAACCACACAGGCTGTTTCCAATTGGAAACGGACCAATAGTATCCCCTCAAAATATGCCATAAAACTCCAGGTCTCTCAACCAACCAATTATGTAGAATTGGTGGAATCGCTCACAGAAGTCCTCATTTCTCTGAACAAAAGCATTAAAGATATCAAAGCCATTCAATCCATCAACAATATTTCTGCCCAATACTTTTCAGATGGGGAATTTTCAATCGTGGATGGCAATCCTGTAATACGTCTGACCCATATCGAAGGTGATTGGGAAGGGCTCACAGGTTATACCAAAGATGAGATTCTCGCCATGGATAATATTGTTGGCCAAATTCAAGATGTTTCGGATAAGGAAGAATATCTCAGTCGGCTTAGTCCCAGTGGATTGACTGAAGGTACCCACGCTGGATATTGGACCTTTAAACATAAGAATGGGCAAACATTTCAGATCCACGGTAAAAATTGGATCGACTATACGGAGAAACGGTTTAAAAGTGCATTTTCTCCCGTAAAACCATAAACCAAAACATAACCTTGATTGGAAAATAGACTCATGAGTAAAAAGACAGGCGCACTCATATTTTTTAGCATAATTATTCTATTCTTATATGCATTCGGTGTGGAATTTTTTGAAGGCATTTGGTCCTTCCCCTCCCGACGAATGGTCCCCTTTATGGTGATCGGTCTATTGGGTACAGGGATATTTACCACATTTTATCTTCGATTTCCTCAGATACGATATCTAAAACATGGACTCAAAGTCACACGGGGTGTTTATGACGATCCCAATGAAGCAGGTGATTTAAATCACTTTCAAGCACTTACCACTGCCCTTTCTGCTACGGTGGGAATTGGAAACATCGCCGGTGTAGCCACTGCACTGTATTATGGCGGGCCCGGAGCTTTATTTTGGATGTGGATCACTGCATTTTTTGGCTCAGCCCTAAAATATGCTGAATGTACCCTGGATTTGAAGGCTAATTCAATGATGCCCATCCATTGGGGTTCTTTTACACTGTCTTTACATAGTTGGACGGATCCAATTGAAAGAGTCACAAAGAAGGCAAACGAAATGAATATTCCACTGATATCTCCGGTGATAGGAGAAATCACCAAAAGATAATACTTGGTGGAAGACGTGCTACCGCTTAAATCGAATACCTTGATCTTCATTCATGAAAATCCATGCAACCACTTTCCCAATATTAAATGGTTGGTCCATATCCCAGTATTGACTTCCATGTGCGTGTCGAGAACTAGAATCATTTTTCGGGAGGGATTCCACCCATTCAAAAATCCGCTTCATTCTTTTTTTCCAAAGTGAGATATTCTCTATTCGAAGATCGATCCACCCTGAATCTGCCCAACGGTTCAAGTCAGTTTCATCATAGGAAATTAGTTCAGACTCTTCTTGAGTTGGAATGATAACATCGGGGCCACGAAGAAGCGTTTTTCCGTCGCTCATTAATATGGGAATTCCAATGGAAAGCGCATGTGATCTAAATTTTTGATCTTGTTCAATAACGATTTCTGCTTGTTGAACGAGCGTAGATTCTCCCTGAACCACAATGCATTTAAGATCACCGCATACTTTGTTAAGCAAATGGGCTTCATAAAGCAATTTTGATAATCTTGGTGGCCCCAATATTTCAAAGGCTACACTGTCAGAAGCATGAACTTCTTTCAATTTTTCTATTCGATCCATGGCTTGATGCCGCATAAATCCTGCACGATATGTTGGTCCCATGATCGAATTGTCCAACGTATTAATTATATCGTGGCCTGTACTATCACCCAATATTTCCAGTATAACATTCTCAGCAATTTCTTCCGGAGTTACAAACTCCATTTGACCCACGGCTGTAATGGTTTCGAATTCCCCAGAAGAGAAAATGCCATTCTCACCAGTATCAATAAAAACAGACTCCAAATTTTTATTCAGATCGATCCATTGCCTATTCCCATTTCGCTTGAATGATTTATTTAATACTTCTCCATGTTCTATAGGGCAATCGTAAAGCTGAACCGGTTTCCCTTGTTTTTTAATTTCACCATACCCAATACCCTTCCAAGCAATTGCAGCAGCAGGTTTAATCTCTTTACAAATAGGTCCGCCCGGTGTTCTGCCCATTAAAAATAACAGCATGGTATGTGCACCGGCTAAAGAGGATTTGCTGAGCAGGACTCTGGATGGACGTTCCTCACTATGTGTATAGGGAATGTTTAACCCCATCCCACCTGTTCCTGTGGTTCCGATCTTTAAATAAACCCCAGTTTTATTTTCAACCATACTTTGGTGAAGAATTTGAATATGCCGAATAATTTGTGGGATGTAAAGTGTGGTCAACATTTTTTCAACTTCCGATTGGTCAACAAAATCGGTATTTGAAAAAAGAGAATCCTTTAGCTTAAAATAACTTTGATAAACATTTTGATAAGCCAATGCAGTAGATGTATTGATTGAATCAATAATGACATGAGGGCGATGACGTGAAATCACTTGATATAAAAATGAGTTTTCTAAAATATCATCTGTGAGCACTTCCAGGTTATCTAACAATAACCGGCGTCTGTTTTCATCGTTTTCCAATAAACTTTGACGATCCAAATCTTTCAGGGCATTTCGTACAAAAATGTTTCCCCATTCAGGTATAAAATCAATGTCCTGATAGGTAGCAGCCATTTCTTTGCAAGCTTCCAATGCTTCGGTTTCTTTTAACGATAGAATAATGATTTTTCTCGGTTTAAAGGAACATCTAATTTAGGACGATGGACAAAATTGAAATATATTCCTCTGTATTTGAGAGGTTGATGAATTATATGAGAAGATTTAGAAATCGGCTG
Source organism: uncultured bacterium (assembly GCA_964549275.1). Taxonomy (GTDB): domain Bacteria; phylum Fidelibacterota; class Marinisomatia; order Marinisomatales; family TCS55; genus CAZJUP01. Next base: position 3,076 of record CAZJUP010000003.1, read on the forward strand.
AAAATACTAGGGGATAGCTGGATTACTAAATAGAACTTACAATAAACTGGCTGACAACCATCTCTTCTTAATCAATACCACAAAAAACAACATAGACAATTTTATGTTTATTCTCAAATCTTTTTTAGATTTTGTCTCAAAATTCATACTGAATTTAAGCTTGAATACTAAATTGGACACCGTGGTCATTGCATTTAAACCTGTCTGCTGCAAACTCACTAAAGGAAGGATTGGAAGAAACACTCTCTGTGCTCAAACTGAAATTGCCTGATGAATTAAAAACCAGTTTGCGAACAACTAATTCTATTGAATCCTTAAACAGTCAAATTACCAGATTGACCGGCAGAGTCACCCGCTGGCAGAACAGTAAACAGATCCATCGGTGGGTCGCATCTGCTCTTTTAGATATTGAAATGCGAATGTGAAAAATCAGGAGATATAAAAAACTGAAAGTCTTGAGATCATCATTGCAAAATGAACTTAAATTAGAAACACCTAAATCAGAATGAGTTCAAGTATCTAACCACCATGATGACGGGTTAAAGTTCTCATTATTTTAATAAGTCTTTTCTTTTAAAAAGCATATCTTAATTCACCAACGATCAATCTTCGAACGGCAGGAGATTGAACCATTTGTCTTGCTTCTACATCAGATACATTTTCAATATTCAGATTAAACAATAGACTTTTTGACAGGGTGTAACTGAATCCTAAATCAAATAGAGTAAATCCGCCTAAAGGGCCTTCATCTAAAAAATAAGGATTTCCGTTGAAACTCGTTCCTTTTCCGGCCTTGGTCGCCCGATTACTGCCGGACACAAAATCGAATTTATCCATATAACGCGCCGAAACATTTAAGTCTAATCCGTCTAAGAGTAAACCGTCAATATGTATTCCGGCTGACCATTTGTTTTCCGGAGCATTAACATGCAATGATCCATACATCACAGCTGTATCCGGATTTTTTCTTTTATCTTTCAAATCAGAGTAATCAGCAAGAGAATAATTAAAGAATAATCCTAATTTTTTAGACACAGCATATTTAACCCCAATATCAAATCCTGAGATAATTACTTCCCCAAAATTTTTGTAGGTCATTATATAATGTGGGTCTAATTCTTTTTCACCCATATGGGTAATAATAACTGTTTCCCGAGGTCCTGCACCTGTTAAGCCAAGGCCGATTGGATCAGAAATCATTTGCAATGGACTGATAAAATCTGCGTATTCGCTCCGATAATAATTCATATCCACATACATTCCCTTAAATATCATCCCCTTAAACCCAAATTCAAGCGTTTCATTCGTTTCTACTTTAAGTGGATCGATTTTTGTCCCGTCTTCATAAGTAAATCCATTACCACCCCCTCGAAGAATAAGATCATATGGACCGATATTTCCATACGGTAAATACAAGACTTGCTGTAATATAGCTGGAGCTTGGAAAGCCCGGTTCCATGTGAGACGAAAATTACCAAATTTCAACCCTTTCCAAACCAAGCCTACACGCGGACTAACATTACTTCCATAATTATCATGATTATCCATGCGAACAGCTGCGGTAAGAGCCAATGATGCCGGAAGAGAAACTTGGGCTTGTCCATACAATCCTGATTGATTAATGACGATATCTTCTCCCTCCACTTCCCCAGAGATGGGGTCCACACCAATATCGTCCAAATAGGTTCTCCCACTTTTAGGTTGAAATTTCGTGTAATCTATCCCGGCAATCAATTTTACAGAGCCAAATTTCTGATTGACTTGCATTTCCATACTCAATTTATTTGAATTATCGATATATCCAATTTTATCAACTGCATCTTCACGAGACATGCCTGCGATTTCAAGAGAGGCGCGGTTGGGAACTGAATGTGTTTTCCCTGCTGAATTAGACACGGAATATACTCGAGCAAAAATCCGGGGTGAGGTAAATTGACCCCACATTTGGGTTAAATCCCATCCATCCAACACATTTGCACCCAAATTTGTTGTTCCCCATCCTGTAATTTTCCCATATCCGTAACCGGCAGAAATTTCTCTTCGATTACCTAAATCATAATAAAGTCCTGCATAGGACCTCAGATTCTCTATTTTTGTATCTAATTCACCTCCAACTATAATGGTTTCTCCAGGATCAATAGCATTATTTGCATTTAAATCACTCCAGAAATTCTTGTCTGTTGTCCAATCATTTCCCGAAATTTTCTCCATATTCACCTTATAAGCCAAGGGTCCAGTAACACCGGCATATCTAAATCGCATAGATTTTATATCGTTTGACCCTCCCCCTAAGACAAATGAACCTCCCTGTGATTGTCTCGGATGTTTTGATATCACATTAATTAGACCATTATGAGCATTTGGGCCATAAAGCGCTGAACTGGGCCCTAAAATAATTTCTATTCTTTGGATATCTTCTTTTGCGATTGGCCATAAACCCCCGGAAGAAGTTGAAGCTCCCGGCAACATGGCGTTCATTCCATCGCCCATCATAATAAATCGATAGCTATATGCAGACATGAATCCTCTGGCATTAATCACCACATTGTCAATACCTCTTCTATATGCATCTGTTCCCTTCGCTTCTTTGACAGCAGAAGTAAAGTTAATGCCGGTACTCCGTCTAATTCTGGATTCCTTAATGACCGAAATTGTAGCGGGAGCATCTACAATTTTTTCTAAAATTCTCGAAGCAGAAACAACCACTTCATCACCGGGCAACATGGATTGTATAAGCTTAAAATTCATGACTACATTTTTTCCCTGAGACATTGATGCAGACTGCGTCTCCATAGCGTATCCAATGAAGGACGCACTTACACTATATACACCAAGAGGGACATTTTTAATCACATAGGATCCATCTAAACCGGTTGTACTCCCTATTTCAATTTCCGATATCAGAACATCCGCTCCCACTAAGGGAAGACCTTCCCCATCAGTGACCGTCCCAGATATTGTACCGGATTGACCATATAATACAGTCATACACAAAAATATTGTACAGCTCGTCAGTATTGATTGCCATAAACGTTGCATTTATTATCCCTTTCTGTTGCCTTAAGTATTTTAATTCAATTCTGGATTGACTAACAACTCATAATTTATCATTATCATTCTCAACTTTTAACAGGAATAGCCGCCATGGCCCTTTCTGTTAGTGCTGTAATTGTTAAAGATGGATTAACACCAGGATTTGCTGATATCATCGACCCATCACAAACCAGCATATTCTTGTACCCGAAAATATGGTTATTTTTATCAATAACTCCCTCATGTTCATCTTGCCCCATACAAGCTCCACCTAAGATATGTGCTGTAGAAGGTATTCCAAAAAGCGATTCATTTAATAAGGCACTGGCTTTTCCATTGACAATCTCAGAATACCGGTCAGCTACTTGTTTAGCTTCTGGAATAAATGCTGTAGGTAATTCTCCTTCATCTGGTCCAGTTTTCATCCCAACATTAAAAGGACCTTCGGACAGTTTAAGTGTTCCATCAATCGTTTGCATAAACAAGATTACCTGAGTTCGTTTTGCCCAATCATCCACAAAAATTAATTTCATATTCTTAATGGGATGCAGTATAAAATCAGCAATTAATTTTAAGATTCTAGAAAGAATATTTTGACCTTCTATTCTCGGCCACAGTAACAATCGCCAAAAGCCGGAGCCTTCATTGTACCTTACCGGTTCAACATGAGTATTTTCATCAGTATGCAAAATGGATCCAATTGCAATACCATCTGAAAAAACGGTCTTTCTATCCATTGCTGTGATAGGCATGAGAGCTTCAGAATTTGTTCTGACCATTTTTCCGATATTTTCTGAAAGATTCGGAAGAGTTGACCTTTTTAATTTTAACAGTAATTTTACCGTGCCTAAAACACCGCCAGAAAAAATCACGGCTTTTGTTGTAATTGACCCAGTTTTTTTAAAAAATTTTTTTGTGGATTCCTCCCATGAAACCTGATATCCATCAGACCCATCATTCTTTACTAAGGGTGCGACACCCACCACCTCGGATTCCGCCTGTATAGTTGCTCCCAAATTTTGTGCCAAATGTAGATAATTTTTATCTAAAGTATTTTTAGCGTTAAATCGGCAACCAACCATACATCCACCGCAAAAGGTACACCCGGAGCGATCCGGTCCCTTACCATTGAAATAGGGGTCAGTATCTTTTACTCCAGGGTCTCCAAAATAAATAGAGACATTCGTTTTATGAAAATGGTCTTGCCGATTCATTTCTTCGGCCATTTTTTTCAACGCCAAATCTCCCTTCTCCAATTTGGGGTTCTCTGATGCCCCCAACATCTGAAGCGCCAATGGATAGTATTCTTTTAATTCACTTTCCCAATCCGCCAGGTGACTCCAGCTTTTGGAGGTATAAAAATTTTTAGAGGGAACTGGTAATGTATTTGCATAAACCAAAGATCCTCCACCAACCCCTACTCCCGACAAAATGGATACATGCCGAAACATGGTTAATCTCATGATTCCAAAAAATCGTAAAACAGGAAGCCACAGCCATTTTTTTAAATTCCATATTGTTTTTGGAAATTCTGAAGATGGCCACCACTTACCCTTTTCTAATACCAGAACTTTATACCCTTTTTCAGAAAGGCGTAAGGCTGAAACAGAACCACCAAATCCGGAGCCAATAATCACGTAGTCATAATCAAACTTCATGGGGTAACTAAATTAAATATACCAGATGGATTGTCAAATAATCTAAAAAATTGAACCAAATCTAGGATACTTCCATCAACTTCAAGATTGTCCGAAAACAATGTGTCCTTTATTCCCGCTTCCTTGGTTAACATCCTTAAAAACAGTTCGTGAGTTATTCTCAGAGTTGCATCAGCGGTTAATTGAAGTTCTGCTTCCCGATTGTGTAATACTGCATTTTCTAATGTTAATACATAATTCGTTGCTTTATCCGTGAAATATATATTAAGACAATATTGCTTTCCTTCCGCTTTCGGGCCGTTTAATCTTACGGCCATGGAATTGAATAATTGGGTTGGTGGTGTGTTTCTCAGAATTTCATACATATCTGCTATTTCAAAGCCATGGGATGGTGAGCCATTCCTTAATTCAAAAGCACCGGTTAAATAATTATCCCGCCAAGGACCGGATTCGGCTTGATATCCGAGTTGGTCATATGTTTTGGCTAATAATTGTTTTGCTTTTTTATTTTTTGGTTCTGCAAAAACTAAATGATTTAAGACTTCAGCAACCCAGCGGTATTCTCCTTTTTCAAATGATTCTTGAGCTTTTGTCAACACTGCATCTTCACCTCCCATAAACTCAACATATTTATTTGAAGATTCTACCGGTGGAATTGGATTCAAATGGGCAGGATTTCCATCAAACCAGCCAAAATAATATTGATAAACTGCCTTGGTATTCTGCTTAACATTTCCATAGTACCCTCGATTATAAAATGGATTTCGAAGTGATTCGGGCAGTGTAATTAGTTCTGCTATTTCATTGGGGGTTTTCCCTCTATTGGCTAACCGAATAGTCTGATCATGAATATATTTATAAGTATCTCTTTGAACCTTTAAAAAGGAATGTATTTTCTCTTTTCCCCAAATCGGCCAATGGTGGCTTCCAAAATAAACTTCTGCAGAGTTAAACGATCGAATTGCTTCATCAATATAGTTGCTCCACAGGAGAGCGTCTCTGACTTTCGCCCCTCTCAATGTATATAAATTGTGATGTGTTCGGGCTAAAATTTCTGCACCACAAAACGCTTTTTTTCCAGGAAGATAAAAGGTCAATTCAGCCGGTGCTTCGGCTCCGGAAGCTAATTGAAAAATAAAATCTACTCCGTCAATTTCCAATTCTTGACCCGTTTGAACAATAACATCTGTAGGTTGGCGAATACTATAGGTTCCGAATGAAGGATTTTTCCCTAACCCGGAACCGATATGGCCACGTTCAGAGCGGGGTAGCCGTTCTCCAAACATATACAACGATCTTCTCCACATTCCCACTCCAGCAATGATATTTTCGCTGGTGGCTTCTTCCATAAATCCTTTGGGGGCAATGATTTTAATTCCATTTGTATTATTAAAATAATTTAGGTCTAATCCTGATACACCACCAAAATGGTCAATATGGCTGTGTGTAAAAATAATTGCAGTAATTGGTTTTTTCCCCAGATTTTGAAATGCAAACTCTATGGCTTTTTTCGCTGTTTCAACCGTAGTTAAGGGGTCTACGATAATCCAGCCATTCTGGCCTTCTATCAGTGTGAGGTTTGATATATCATATCCCCTAACTTGATATATTCCTTCCGTGACTTTGAATAAGCCATGAATATTATTTAGTTGTTCCTGTTTCCACAACTGAGGTTGTACACTGCCTGGAGCTTTACCTGAAATAAAACTATATACTGTATTGTCCCATATTGTTTTGCCACTTTTCTTATGCAGTACTTTTACTTGTGGTTCTTGTGCAACCAGTCCTTTATTGGCATCTAAATAGTCTTGGGAATTCACCCATTCTTCCGTTTTTTGCCTGGCAGTGTTTTTTTTAACCGTGAAATAGCTTGGAGCAGTAAACCCATCCTTGTCTACACCTGCTTCAGTTTTTTTTGTACATCCACCAAACACCAAAAGAAATGTTGCAAGGGATATGAATTCAAACCATTTTATTTGTATCATACTCATATATATATTTTTTTCAAATTCCTTATTCTAAGGGGTAATTCTATTCATTCTATCAAACTTTTTCCTCACCAAGTTTAACTGTCATTTTGGGGTAATTATCGGGAGAGAGGTATGTCTGAAATAATCGATTTTTGATCCATTGGGGATAAAAAGTAAACAAAATATATGTAAAGAGATATAAATAAATCCTTCATCATTAAAGCGAAATTTTCGCTTTCTTAACCGGATACTATTTTGTTGAAAGAAGCTGTTCAACTACTTTCGCCATGGCAATATCTTTTTCTGTGATACCCTCTGCATCATGAGTCGTAAAAGTCACCCGAACCTTGCACCACCCCACTTCCAAATCCGGGTGATGATTTGTTTTTTCAGCTTCCATAGCCAATTCTTGGACAAAATTAATACCATCAAGATACGTTGCAAACTTCAATTCCTTAACCAATCGATTTTCAACAAGGATCCATCCCGGTAAGAATTGTAAAGATTTTTCAATCACACTTTTACTTAGTTTTTCCATCGCATTCTCATTCTGGTTGTGCAGAATATTTTCTTATGGCCAAACTGACCCAAATTAAAGCCACAATAAAAGAAACACCGGCGGAAGTCATCATGGAATACCAAACCCATTCTACCGGTCTTCCCTGTACAAATATAAAAAACCAGGACAGAGGTGTGGCCACCAATAATACTCGGATTAAGGTAATAACCAACATGGGGAGTCCCAGCCCGAATCCCTGTAAAATCCTGCCGCAAGGTAGTGCAACAGCTACAAAGGGATAAACCATCGCCATGAGTCTCAGGTAGGTCACTGCAGTTTCCTGAATCAGTGAATTATACGTAAAGACCTTCACCAGAAAGGGGGCAGTAAAGTAAACGATTGATGATGTCATAAATGCAATAAGAAATGACCGGCTCAACCCGTAAATAATGATTTGTTTTAATTTTCCGAATCTTTTCGCACCAAAAAACATTCCAACCAAAGTTGTTAACGCGTAAGCAATGGCCATCATAGGTAGAAAAATGACCATATCAATTCTTCCACCAATTTGATAAGCTGCGACAACGTCTGTCGAAAAATTTACAAGGATTTTATTAAATATTAATTGCCCAAACGACATAATAACCATAGACATAGATGCGGGAAGCCCTACTTTAATGATATCTCGAAGGATAAATAAAGAAGGGGTAAAATCTTTCATCCTGAATTGAATATAGGAATGCTCTTTAACAAATAACATATAAACAAAAATTACAAAGACGACAATTTGACTGATAGCTGTAGCCCATGCTGCTCCGGCAACTCCAAGGTTAAGACTAAAAATAAAAATGGGGTCAAGGATTATATTTAAAACTGTCCCCAGTGCTGCAACTGTCATAGGAAATTTTGTATCGCCTTCCCCGGCCAATATAGACCTAAAGAAAGCAGAAAAGACCATAAATGGCAACCCAATACAAATGACCCTCAAATAAGACCAGCTTAAATCCACAACATCTTCGGTTGCACCGATGTTTAAAAGTATATCTTTTCCAAAAATGAACCCAATAGATGTTAAAAGAATAGAGATTATTCCACCAATGATTAATGCATGCTCCGCACTATTATCCGCATTGACTTTATCCTTCGCTCCGATAAAACGTGCAATTGAAGCAGTAACCCCGGATCCCAATCCCACAGTTAGTCCCATAACAAAAAAGAATAGGGGCATATTAAAAGCAACAGCAGCAATGGCATTACCGCTGAGTCTGCCAATAAAAATCATATCCACAATGGTGTAAAGCGTTTGAATTCCCATTCCTGCTAACACAGGAAAGGCCAGGGTCCAAAGCCCTTTATATGGATTTTCTAAAAATAATTCTAACCGTTTACTGCCTTTATCGGTACCTTTCATAAGCGGGGAATTTACAGGTGTTACTCTCCAGATTAATTAAATAAATTAGAAATAATTTCTGCGACCGCAGGGTAAACTACGCTCAGGTGAAACCGCCGGTAGAATTACACCCACCTCTACTGGAAGATGAAAATGTCGAATTTCCTCCACCACCTACAGCTACCCTTGGAGCTGAAAGTTGGCGTTTTGCTCTGTGTTCACCGCAATTCGGACAGGAAATTTCTTCATCTGTAGCTGAATTCGAAAAAACCAATTCCTCAAATTTATGTCCGCAATTCTTGCAGGTATAATCATACATCGGCATAATATTTATTTCCTTTTTAATTTCTTCCGGTGTTTAATTTGATGACTCATCGATTATTTTGTCTTCTTTTATATTGGGTTTTTCCTCAACCTGAGGATAGGGTACTCCTCAAGTGGGGACACCCATTTTCGGGAAAATTATACGCGTAAAAATCAACCATATTCCCAAAACGACAGCAAAACTGATTATGTCTTGAATCATACAGCATCTACAGCGGATTTTAGCATGGCATTGACATTTTCTGCCAATTCATCTAAATCATCCCGCCCTGTTATTGATAACATCTTTGTTGCGTCTATAGCCGCAATAGTTGTTGTATTATCTTCATTTTCCCATAATACAACATTACAAGGTAAAAGCAGTCCGATTTCCGGTTCACTGCTTAAAGCCTGGTGAGCGATAGGTGGATTGCAGGCTCCCAAAATTGTATACTTCTTAAATTCTACACCTAATTTATCCTTAAGTGTGTATTTAACATCAATTTCTGTAATAATGCCAAAACCCTGTTCTTTAAGAGCCTGCCTTAACTGGTGGTCAACATTTTCAAATACTTGATCTACTGTTCGTTTATATTCATAACTCATGATTCTTTTCCCTTTTTCTTTTTAACGGGCCAAACCCAAAGTATTCCAATTAAAGCCCCATAAATGGTACTGTTCACTGGATTAGAGGTAATAGCACAGGATCCGGCATGACATCCAATAAAATAATAATACCCATACCCCAAGGCACACCCTATGGTAAGAGCTGCCCCCACCCGGTTCCATCCATTATTTTTTAACAGGTCTTTCATTTTTCTGTGTTCCATTTTATCATTCCCCCAATCATATTTCGAGCTTTAAATCCGTGGCGTATTAATAGAGCTGTAGCCGTACCGGAGCGATTACCACTTCGGCAAATCATCACGATTTTTTCCGATTTATATTTTTCCAATTCATGCAACCGATTTTCTAATTCATGAAGTGGAATCAACATGGAGCCCTCTATATGTCCCAAGGGGCCAATATATTCGCCCGGGGTTCTAACATCTATCATGACGGGCGCACCATTATTCATTTCATTTCTAAGCTCAGAGACAGATATGACAGCAACAACTGGTTGTCCAAATTTTTGATTTCGAAACCAATATCCTGATATCGATATGACCATAATCAAAGTGATAAATAGGAAAAACGGAGTCTTCAAGAAATAGTCCTTTTGTTTAAAATTGTTTCATTCAATGTTGAAATAATATTCTCAAGATTTTGAATATTTTTAGATTGGGCTAGTTCTTCCAGTATCCCCCAAATTGGTTCTCCGCATCGGCTGCATACTTGTCCTTCATCTGCGAGAGGTCTGACAAGCTCAGGATAATCCCGGATCAAATCTTCAATGTACATGTCCATTGCAATCATGCACAGCCTCATTGTTTAATGGAGTAAGCTCTCCTTCGAAGTATGCTCTTGCGGCATCAAGAGCAGAATGACAATTTCCAATATAAATGGGCTGTACATTCCATTTTTCCATAATCTTGATGGCGTGGGATCCTGTTCCGAAAACCAAAGCAGCCTCAACAGGGATTTCGGCTTGTTTTAAGGATTTAAAAATGAGACCGTGATGAGTCTTTTCCAATCCGGGAATAGTATCAATTAAATTGCATTGGTCATCAAATACCAAGTACCATTTTGCGCGCCCGAAGTGTCGTCCGGCAGGTAAATTTTCATCTTTATAATCAGAAGGAATTAGTATTCGTCTGGACATTATTCTACCTTTTTCAAATTCAAGACTTTAAAGAGTCGGTCTGATACTTCATTGGGAATAGTTTGTTCCGATTCTGTAACTTTATAAATCTTGACTGTTTCTTGGACACTGTCCACATAAATTTTGCAATCAGGGCATTCTTCCATATGTTTTGCCACATCTTCCAGGATGGTTTGGTCAATATCTTTTCCCAATTGTTCTTGGACTTGTTTAATAATATTTTCACGATGATGGTGATTTTCAATCATGGTGCCAACTCCACACATTTTAAGTGATGGGCCAATTGGTCTCTCAAATATAACCTGGCTCGCATGAGCCGTACCTTTACATTGGCCTCACTGATTTCTAAAACTTTGGCTGCCTCTTTTGTAGATAAACCTTCCAAGTCCCTTAATACAAATACTGCACGGTAATTTTCCGGCAATTCTTCCATAGCTTTTTTTAGACAATCATCAAATCCTTCTGCGTCCAGTTCATCCTCCAGATGAGCCGGAAATTCCCGGATTTCATATCCCCTAAGTGATTCAAACTCCGGGTCATGGATTGAGATATCTTCGTCCATGTGTTTTCTTTCCCGAATTTTTCCTAGCGCCACATTGGTCGCCACACGATAAAGCCAAGTGTACAAACTGGATCGGCCTGCAAAAGTATCCAGTTTTTTCATCAGGATAATGAATGTTTCCTGTAGCACATCTTCCGCATCTTCCTCATTTCGCATAATCCGCAAGCCCAAGTTGTAAATTTTTGGCGAATGGTAATTTACAATAGCAGCTAAGGCTGCTTTATCACCATTTTGGGCAGATCGAATTAATTGAGCTTCTGTGGGTTCCTGAGACAAGTTCGGTCAAGCCTGTGCCAAATTTTCTGATAGGAAATAATCCAGTTTTTCTTTTAAATAGGGTTTGGGAACAGCACCCACAATACGGTCAACTTCAATTCCATCTTTTAAAAACAAAATTGTAGGAATTCCGGAAACACCCAGTTGACCTGCCTTTTGGTTTTCGTCAGCATTTAATTTCCCAATATTAACCTGACCGGAATACTCCTCCGCTAATTCTTCAATAATTGGACCTATCATTCTGCACGGAGCACACCATGGTGCCCATACATCCACAACTGTAATCCCCGTATTACCGGAAACGGTTGACTCCCAATTCTTATCGGTAAATGTTTTTACATGTTTGTTTGACATTATTTCTCCAAGTTATTTCAATGCTTTAGATGTCAATCGTTTATAAATGTTACACAAATAATTATGATTTTACTTTCGATATGCAAATAAAGAAAATATTTTAAAAAGGCCAAAGAATCGGAATAACCATAACCGCAACACCCCATAAAAATATGGCTAAAGGAAGTCCAACTTTTATAAAGTCCGAAAATTTATATCCTCCAGGGCCATATACCATCAAGTTTGTCTGGTAACCAACAGGAGTAATGAAAGAAGCCGAAGCGGCAAAACAAATCGCAAAAATATAAGGACGAGCATCCACGCCGGCCTGAGCAGATACTGCCAAAGCGATAGGAGTCATAATAATGGCCGTAGCCGCATTAGAGGACACTTCAGTAAGGACCATGGTAATAAAGTAAATCAATGCCAAAAGAATGTGAGGTCGAATCTCTTGAGGGCATTTTTCTGCCACGGTTATAATTGACATCCCTATCCATTGTGCCGTTCCACTTGATTCAATCACAATTCCAAGAGGAATCAAGGCCGCAATGAGAACAATGACCTGCCAGTGGACGGATTGGTAAGCTTCGTTGGGAGTTATATTTTTAAAAACCAGTAAAATTACTGCTCCTACCATCACTCCTTTTAATATGGAAATAAATCCGATAGAAGCCAACAAAACTGCCCCCAAAATGACAACAATACTAAGCCACCAAAACCGCCCCTTTTTTAACACGGCTTCAATTTCGCCCAATACAACAAATTCACCTGAAGAAGATAATTCTCGGATTTTTTCTCGAGTCCCATAGACAAGGAGGGTATCGTAGGCGTTTAATATTACACGGGCAATTTTTTCGCGAAGTAGTGCTCCTTCCCTGCGAATAGCCAGGATGAAAGCGCCAAATCGCTGGCGGAAATTTGATTCCATGAGATTTTTCCCTACCAAATCAGATTTATCCGTTAAGAGGCATTCCACCAAAACATTATCATCCTGTTCTAATTCATTCTGAGTTAATTTTTCATCTGTAAGGAGGGAAACTTTTTCAACTTCTTTCATCCGAAGAAAATTATCCAGGGACCCCTTTACAAATAGAATATCCCCTTCTTTCAGTATAAGGTTTCTAATATTTTCTGTGATTAATTTTCCTTTTCGCTGGATATCTAAAACCATGACGTCATAATTATGATTTATGCTTCTGGCTAAACACGTGCGTCCTACCAAAGGAGAGTCAGCAGTCACTTTCATTTCAGTTAGATATCCGCCTAAATGATAACTTTTTGTCAGACTTGAGGTTACCGTTCTGGATGGTAAAATTTTTGGTGCGATCACCAACACATATAACAGTCCAATTATAAGTTTTATACTCCCAAATTTGGCAAATTCAAACATTCCTAACGGTTCATGATTCCCTGCGCCTGAATAAATGGAATTCACCAATAAATTTGTGGATGTTCCTACCAAAGTCAGTGTTCCACCCAGTATCGCTGCATAACTCAATGGAATTAAAACCTTTGATGGACTCATTTTATATTTATGGGCCAATCGAATGGTTACCGGCATAAAAATTGCAACAACAGCAGTATTATTCACCAATGCAGAGGCTAATCCAATTGTAATGAGATATACAGACAATCCAAGAAACTGAGATCGGGAAGCCAACTTATTAATTCTAACCACCAAGTATTCTAAAATTCCTGTCTTTTGAAGCGATCGACTTAAAACAAAAAGAAATCCGATAGTAAGAACAGCTGGGTTAGAAAATCCTGAAATAGCCTCGCTGGGAGATAAAAAACCGGCCACAAATAACAGACAAAGAATAAGAAGAGCGGTTACATCCAGCGTGAAAGCTTCTGAAACAAATAATATAAATGCCAGAAGGATAATCCCCAATACTAGTGCAATCTCAATCGTCATGACCGATTACCTGATAATGAATGGCGGTAACATCCTAATCCGGGACTTCGTCAATTTGACTGGGGTCCAGATAGTCCTCCGCATATTTTAGATATATTTTCTCTTTTACAAAAACTTCAAACAACTGAGCATCAATATGCGCATCATTTTTCATAAATCCGAGAATTCTCATGGCCTGGCTTAGGGTCTTTCCTTTCTTATAGGGTCTGTCCCTGGCTGTGAGCGCTTCAAATATATCCGCAATAGCCATAATTTTTGCCTGGACAGACATTTCATTTTTGGTCAACCCTTTTGGATATCCTGTACCATCCAGTTTTTCATGGTGGCCTCCGGCGAATTCAGGTACATTTTTCAAATGTTTCGGATAGGGTAATTCTTCCAGCATTTTAATCGTCATTACAATGTGGTCATTGATCACCTGCCGCTCTTCCGGGGTTAGTGTCCCCCGTTGAATACATAAATTGTACACTTCATTTTCCGATAAAAATCCCTGAACTTTTCCATTGGGCTTCCATCGATATTCTGCAATGCGCTTTACCCGATCTTTCTTATCGGGACTCATAAATTCTCCCCCAATATTTGTTTCACGGATAAACTTGAAATCATCTGTAAGCTGTAGCATTTCTCGACGGTGACCTTTTTTCAATCTATCAATGTGTTCCTTTTTTTCATCGGGAGATAAAGTATTATTTCTCTCGATGGTAAGTTCTTTTTTAAGTCGTTGAATTTCCCGGTCCCGCCTTAAGATTCCAAATCGTGTTTCAACTTCATGGATGCGGTCATAAATGGTCTCCAGTTTTGTCGCTTTATCCACTACATATTCCGGTGTAGTGACCTTTCCGCAGTCGTGAAGCCATGCGGCAATTTTTAATTCATACATTTCTTTTTCTGAAAAAGTGACATCCTTAAACGGCCCCGTTTTTTCATTGTGAACGGCTTCAGCCAGCATCATGGTAATTTCCGGAACGCGAGCACAATGGCCCCCTGTATAGGGCGATTTTGAGTCAATGGCAGACGCAATTAATTTTATAAAGGATTCAAAAAGCGCCTCTAAATCCCGAATCAGGTTTTTATTGGTAATGGCCACCGCTGCCTGGCTGGCCAGGGCTTCCACCATACTTTGAATTTCTTCTGAAAAAGGAATGATTACCGAGGATTTTTGAGACTGGGCATTCAACAACTGCAATACACCGATAATTTCATTCTCATGATTTTTAAGGGGTACGGTTAAAAAAGATTTAGAGCGATACCCTGTTTTTTCATCGAAGGCTTTTGTCCCGGAGAAATCAAATCCTTTTGCAGTGTAGGCGTCTTCTATATTTACCGTTTCGCCGGTGAGTCCCACATAGGCTGCAATCATATTTTTATTGGGTACACCATCATCTAAATATAATTTGACAGGATAAAACGGAATATCTTTCCCTGATGTTCCCCCCATATGAAAATCTAAAGAATCTGTTTTCATAATTTCAAATTTTAATCGATTATCCTCCGTCATCATATAGAGTGTGCCCCCGTCTGAATTGGCTATCCGCTTGGCTTCAAGGAGAATCATTTCCAGAAGTTTATTCATATCTTTTTCCTTGGAAAGTGCCAAGCCAATATCGGCCAGGTTACGGATTTGCTGTTCTAAGTCCCGAATATAGGTATGAACATAATCCGGTGCCTCAGAGAGGTATTGGGCCACCCGAATGGATGAAGGAGTTGTTTTTGATATGGGTTTTTTCGGACTCATGATAAAGTTGCCCGCGGGAACATTCTTAAACTTACACAGCCCTTAAATGATCCTCAAATAATTAAATGGTCTTTTTACTCAAGGAGTAATCTGCCCTTTCACATCTCAACAGTAAGCCCTTTTATTAGACGTGAATAGAAACAGTTATTTTCCTTTCTTCTTTTGTAGTTTGCTGGTATCACTATTAGCATTATTATATTTTCAACGTTGGAACAAGGATAAATACAGGGAACGTATCTACATCTCATTAATTGGATAAAGCTGAATAAGAATTAAATTTTCACATGGATAAAAATGCCATATCACCCAATTCGTTTTACCAGAAAGCCCGAGACCATTCCCTATCTTTAAACGATTTGTTTCATACAGCAGAATCTCTTCTTTCCGATGGTAACTCGAACGCCATTCATTCGTTTTTAGAATTAGGACATCTCCCGGAGATTAATGAGACCCTCACTCAATCTGGGAAAACTGAGGATTGGTTCAATCTCTTAGAACGGCTCATTTTACATTCCAACTTTCAGGTTCGCCATCTCTTAGAACAGCGTGCAAAACGCTATGGAGATAAACCTTACCTCCGATGGATAAAAGGTGAAAAGTTGTCTACCATGAGCTATTCTGGCGTCTTGCAGATTGTTCGTAAAATTGGATTATCGTTAGAAAAATACCGGAATAAAAAATTAGTTGTGGGTATCTTTACACCAAACACCTTAAACGGAGCATTGGTGGATTTAGCTTGTTTATCATATAATATCCCTGTCGTGCCCATTCCTGCAAATCTCTCCCCTGAACATTTAAAATATATTTTGCATCACAGCGAAATGACCCATGTGTTTATAGGCGGTCAAAAGCCCTATTCCACCCTTAAAGAAGCCCGAATTAAGTCTGATACACTGGTTTTCATCCATTTGAATGAGGCACACCCTGTCTTGCAAAACGGTGTTACCTGGGAGAATTTTTTAACCCTCTCAAAAGTCAACCAGTGCGAAATGATTGCTGAAAATACAGATTTTCCAGCAACCATTATGTACACCTCTGGTACAACAGACAATCCAAAGGGAATTATATTTACCCAAAATAATATTATTACCAAACGATTTGCCCGGGCTCTGGCATTACCTCAAATTGGTCCTAAGGATCATTTTTTATGCTTTTTACCTCTTTTCCACACATTTGGACGCTGGTTTGAATTATTGGGAACATTATTTTGGGGAGCCTCCTATACCTTTACAGAATCCACCTCATTCAAGGTTTTGTTAAAAGATTTTTCTATCGCTAAACCCACAGTTTTAATCAGTATACCAAAACGATGGATCCAAATCCAGGAATATGTAGGAACTCAGGTTTCTTTGGAACGATCCTCCGAAAATGTGATTAAAAACGCAGTAAGGGATGTTACAGGAGGCCATCTGAAATGGGGACTCTCTGCGGCAGGATATTTGGACCCTGACACCTTTAAATTTTTCCAGCGCAATGGGATTCAATTATTAAGCGGGTATGGTATGACGGAAGCCACGGGAGGAATCACTATGACGCCGCCCTATGATTATGTTCCCGATTCTGTAGGGAAAGCGCTTCCCGGCATTAATCTCAAATTAAACACCGATAATGAGTTGTTGCTAAAGGGTCCCTATGTTTCTCCGGGATATTTTAAACCAGAATCCGATGAACCCTATCTAGACGGATGGTTTCATACAGGTGATATCTTTCAAGAGAAAAAAGGGCATTATTTTATAGTTGACCGAAAAAAAGAGATTTATAAAAATACTCGTGGTCAAACAATTTCACCTCAAAAAATTGAAAACCTTTTCCAGGATTTTGATGCCATAAAATCTGTATTCTTGGTAGGAGATGGGTGTGAATACAATACAGTTCTCCTCTACCCGGATCCGGAATTCACCTTTGTAGATTTGTCCACCCTGTCCGAAGATGAGATCCGAACCTATTTTAGTTCTTTGGTTTTTTCTGTGAATTCATTTTTACCGGCTTACGAGCGGATAGTGAATTATGCCATCATTCACCGAAACTTTGACTCTCACCATGGAGAATTAACCCCAAAAGGAACCTATAAACGGAAAACCATTCTTAAAAATTTCCGAACTATTATCGACCCCATGTATGAAAAAAATTTTATCAGCTTGATTCATGGAGAAAAAGAAATTCAACTCCCCAATTGGTTGTTGAGAGAAAAAAAATTAATGCGGGGAGACATTTCATGGGATGGACAGGTTATTCGGGAATATGGCTTGAAGAACGGACTTCGGTGCCACTGGAATGAAACAATTCAACTGGGCGATTTTACATATAAATCCTCTGAAACCGTCCTGAATATTGAGAAACTTTTACAAGACCCCACCTTATGGCTGGGGAACGGCGCTTTAGCGGACTTTGTCGGCTCCATTGGTTTTAGAGTCGTATCTTTTGAGCCTGTAGATTCCTTACAATTAAATTTAGATGCTTTACCTTTTTCTGAAGATAAATCAACGAAAACACCAAAAGATTTGGCTACTGCCATACGGAAACATACTCCTTCACTAAAAAGTTTACATCTCGCTGCAGTTCAATCTTTGAAGTCTACGGGGTTTGAAGAAGGAATGTCTTTGTCTCACCTTTCCCAAGCCCTCAATGACACCACCCTCAACCCTGTAGCCACTCAGTTGCTACTTAGATTACAGCATCACCCATCGATAAAAATAAGAATAAAGGTGTTGGAAATTCTTTTACCTCAATTGTCTGGGGAAATGTTTCTGGATTTATTACAAGAGATCATTCTCGCATCAATTGATGATTCAGATTACCGTGAAATTGATATCACATTTTTGACCGAAACCCACTGCAAAACCTTATTAAAGGCTCTGGTAATATATCGGGGGAAATCCCAATTGAAAAAACAAGATGTCAAAGTGTGCACTCATTTGTTAAGTATTGTATCTCGTTACGGGATAATACATCCCGTTCTTTATTCAAAAATTCGATCTGAATTAGCATCATGGACTCAAACCATAACTCAACAAACTCTAAAAAAAGAATCTGGTATTCATTTAAAAAATCTCACAAAAGGATTTAGGACTTGGCTGGGTCCCCCCCTTACATTGGCTATCGATAGAGATACGGGAAAGGAATACCAATGGGATGATGTTATCGTTTTTGATGAAAATGTCTCGGACGATCTGCGACAGAGAATCAGGACTGCAATTCACAAATCCACTCTTATTCGAGAGGCTGTATTTCTTTTCACTCAACGACATTTAATTCAATTAGAAGACATTCGATCCCAGGGTGTTTGGGTGACATTTTTAGGAAAAGCACATGGGAAAAGCGTGGTTCGGGTTCTTGTGCAAACTCGAGAATTAGAGTCTTTTAATCTTGTCATTAATCTCAATGAATCCTTAAGCGATAATATTTTTAATCGAGAAATTTATTGGCTCATGGTTACAGGTTCCTCTATTCATGGTGATAAACTTGTGGAAGATTTTGGAGGATTTTGGCCAGAATATGGATTATTTACTGAAGAGTACATTTCTGGGGAAACAGTCCAGCAATATTTAGAGAGAAAAAAAGAAGAAATAGAAGCAGGCAATCATCCAGATCGATGGCAAATGCGCTGGCTTCATTTTATATGGAATGGCGTAACGGCATATTTGGAGTTTTGGAACCGTTCTGGATGTACACGGTTCATCAAAGAACCTTCTCCGAAAAATGTAATTATTCCTGAGTTTGATTACACTGTGGGTACACGCCTGATTTCTATCTCCGATCGAATAAAAGAGCCGTCTCTTTCCACCGTATTGGGAATTCTGTATCGCGCCTATATTATCAAAACAGAAAAATTATTTCCTGGACTACACAGAATGGCGGAATGGGAAATATTATTAACTGTTGTTCTGGAAGTATTTGGTCAGGAGAATGGGAGTTCAATGCTACAATCCCTCGCGGTTGAAATTGGAGAGGATCCTTCTAGCTTTTCAGAATTAAAACTCACAAAAAATCGTATAAACAAATTTATAAAGGAAATTGACAATTCCGGATTGCTTCCAAAACAAATTGTATTTGCCGCACTCCGATACCAACGATGGTTGGATCTAAACCCAGAGGCAACAAAAAAGGCTCGAGGTACCATTATCCAAGAATTATATAAAGACTATAATCTGCGTCAAGTCTCTGAAATGTACCCTGAAACACGATTGCGGTTTTTTTTGATGACCGCATTTCGGGAATCACATCCAATCCTGTTGGACCATCTAAGTTCTTTGATGAATCAGATGCGAAAAACCCAACTAACCGAAGAAGATTTTAGCACACAATTGCACCTCATTCATGACCAAGTTGAACTAAGTCCGGATGACCAATATTTTATGACGAGATTGGTTTATGAGCATGTTGATGCAGCTGATTATGCTGAATTGATTTCCCGGGAAATGGGTATGACCGGTCGATTGGATTTGGTTGTACTGGTTGAGGATAATAAGGAAGAACAATTTAGAATCCGCCCCCCCTTTCATCCAAAAGAAGTGGCACGATTCCACGCCTTATTATTGGAATCCAATCTTTCTGTTCAATTTCGAGTCCACCATGAATTTTTGCTCATCATCGACAAAAAAGACCACTTGGCCGGTGGAGTATACTGGAAGGATAACGGATCGGGAATCGCTCACTTGGAAAAAGTGGTAATTGCTCCTCATTACCGCCGCAGAAATCTGAGTATTATTTTAATTGAAGAACTATTTCATCGATTAAAACCCCAGTTTAATCATTTAACTGTGGGATTTTTTCAAGCTGGTTTATTTTATAAACTGGGCTTTCAAATAGACAAAAAATATGGGGGATTAGTCAAACACTTTTAATCCAATTGCCATCAGTAGAGCATTAGATAAATAGCAACACCGGTAACAGAAACATATAACCAAATAGGCAATGTAATTTTTGCTATTCTCCGGTGTCTTCCTAAATGAGCATTCCATCCCCTGTATAGTGTTATCAGCGCCATGGGAATGATGACCGCTGCAAGGATTATATGGGAAAACAAAATAAAATAATAGGTACTACCCCATTCACCTTCATATAATTTTGGCCCTGCCTTAAACCAGTGGTAAATCACATAGCTGACAAAAAATGCTGCTGAAGTCCCAAAAGATGATAACATAATAATTTTATGGCTATTACGGTTTTTACGTTTAATTAATATAAAACCATAAATTAATAATATAGTTGTTATTCCATTTAAAATGGCGTTGAGCCGAGGCAAACCGGAAACATCCAGTACCCCTTCAATCCCTTCAGGACGTGGACCCAAAATAAGAAATGCAACCGCCCCTGAAATAATAAAAGAAACTATGTAAATAATCCGTAGCCAAAAATTATCTTTTGACTCCATTAGATTTCTTTCAACAGTCTTTCCATATCTGCGTTCATTTTCTTGACTTCCTTTTCATCCGTACCGTTATAGTATCCCCGAATTCTTCCTTTACGATCCACCAGTGCAAATTTTGTACTATGAAAAACAATTTCATCCGGGTCACCAATTTTAAATCCATCTACGATGATGCGTTGAATATCTTCAATCGAGCCAGTTAAAAATTTCCATTTGTTCGTATCTGCATGATATCGTGAAGCATATTCTGTTAATATTTCCGGTGTATCGTAATCCGGATTTACCGAAATGGACACCAATCGAACATCATCATTTTCTTTTGTGTCCTTATGAACGAGATACATATGCCCTGTCATTACAGGACAAGGACCTGCGCAGGTTGTAAAGATAAAATCTGCCACCCATACTTTACCATGAAAATCTTTCAGAGATGTTACATCTCCCCGGCTGTCCGTTAATGAAAAATCAGGAACAGTTCCTAGAATCGGTAAAGGGGGAGAATTGATTTCTTTTAACACACGTACCGATAAAGCTGAGATTATTATTAATCCAAAAACAATAATCGTAACCATTTTGAAGTTCTTTGTCATAGTTTTAGTCCTAAATCTATAATAATCAATATTAATAACAGCGGAAGGTAAAATACGGAAGATTTAAGTAGCAATACAGCCCCTTTTCTGCTCTTATCACGGGCCAGAGGATAGGCAGATAAAAAGAATAACAGAGAAAGAAGGGTTACCCCAACTACGTAGATATTCCCAAGCATTCCTGAAAAAAATGGTAAAATAGCCACGGGTATGATGAGCAGCAGATGCCAAAAGATTTGTCTTAAGGTTCGAACACCATCCGGTTCAACTACGGGCAGCATTTTTAATCCGGCACGGGCATAATCTTCCTTACAGATCCACGCAATGGAATAAAAATGAGGGTGCTGCCATAGATACATAATTGCAAACATGATCCATGCTCCAGTACTGATTTCATTTACGGCTGCCGTCCATCCACCTACAACCGGCAAAGCACCGGGTATTGCTCCTATTGAAGTATTGATCCAGGTCAATCTCTTTAAAGGAGTATAAACTAACACGTATAAGAATGCGGTTAAGAGTGACAAAAAACCAGTCAACACATTTACCATTCCTACCAACAATACACTTCCGGTTAATACAAGAAAAATACCAAAAAATAGAGCCCGGTGCGGTAAAATCAATCCGGCAGGAATCGGGCGGTTTTTTGTTCGCTCCATCAGTGAATCTACATCCCGTTCCAAATAATGATTCAAAGCTCCGCCTCCTCCGGCAGTTAAGGCAGTCCCTAAAAGTGTAAAAATTAATGTTTTCCAAGATTCTATCCCCATCCCACCCAAACAATATCCTAACACCGTTGAGACAAGAACCAGAGAAAGAATATTTGGTTTGGTTAATTCTATATAGGCCCCGAATAAAGACCGTTGTTTTTCTTTTTTTAATTTCATTACACTTTCATCCCTTTTAAAGGAAATACTCTTAGAGCTAACAAAGTACACCCTCCTAACAGTGCTGCTCCGGTTACTACATGGTAACTGGCAATGTATGGCGCTCTTTCAGTCCAAATTGTGAAGGCACCTAAGGTAAATTGGACTAAAACCAGCCCAACAATCCCTATCAGGGTTCGCCGGATTTTTGGTGAAATATCGGGTGTCTTTATAAAACGAAGTCCAGAATAAAAAATAATTCCCGTCACGACTGCTCCTCCAGTCCGGTGCATGAAATGAAGGATAACCTGTCCTAAAGAAACCATATCTCTGTCAATTTCAAAAAGATGGTCATTAATTGTGTTCATCATCGTTTCATTAAAAGGAGGTAACCAAAACCCACCCATGGTAGGAAAATCCGGGATAGCCATCCCAGAGGCTGTGTGTCGCATTAGAGCGCCCAAAATTAATTGAATGTACACTGCGCTCCCCATCACTATGACCCACGTCTTCATATTGGGAATGTCAATCTCTTTTCCGGTTTTACGCGTCTTTCTCTCAGCAGATAGACTGTATGCTAAAACAATTGTCAAAATAAAAAAAGTTTGAGCTAGAATCCCATGTATAACGGATACAGCTGGGGGAAGAAAGAATAATACGGTAATTCCTCCAAATAATCCCTGGATAATCACTAATGCTAACGCGGTGAATCCCAACCGTTTTACCCATATTCTCGGTTCCACGAACCCCAACCACACTGCCAGCACAAGCATGAAAAATCCTACCGTTGTGGCCACCATTCTATGCCCGTGTTCATAGAAGATTCCACCCACCATTTCTGAGAGAGGAAATGCAAACATTTGCTTACCGTAGGTTGTAGGCCAATCTGGGACCGATAGCCCAACTTCGTGGCTTTTGACCAAAGCACCAGCGAAAATAAGAAACAATGTTGATGCCACCGTTAGTTTAGATAACCTACGGAGCCAAATCTGTGATGATGTTGCCATTTTGGATGAATTATGGTAAAATGAAGGGCGGAATCTACTAACGGTAAATGAACAAAAATGATTCAAATTTTTTGTAAAGCAAATATATCTTTTGTCAATTGATTTCTGTCATTTCTTTTATCGATATTATAATAGCCTCTAATATTACCAGATGTGTCTAATAAGATATATATAGACGATAAATCTTTTATATTATCAACATTCAAGTGAAAGTTTTTAAGAGTAAAGTTTTTAATATACTCCAATTCTCCAATTAATGTTTTTCCTGTTTGAAATTTAAATTGTTTATCCGATATATATAAGTGATGTCCGTCAAGGAATACAGGCGGATTTAAGGATGGAGTGTTTTCAATTTGAAAATTAATCACCCATATTTTTCCCAGCAAATCTTCATAGGTAAATTCTTGATGATTTAAAGAATATAGTTGAAAATCGGAAATATGTCCATAATAAACAGATCCTATATTTGAGCCATTGTCTCTGGCAATTAAATAAATTCCAATTGAAAAAGTAAATAGGGACCACACGGTTGCAGCTACACCGTCTTTCCATTTATTCTTCATGGCTTTTTTCTTTTTTCTGTTGTCGAATAATTATATAGGCTACCAATCCAAACAAAATAAAGGGTGTACCTAATAATGTGGCAACTGGAACCATAATATCTTGAATTGTTGACTCTTTTCCTGCGCAAAATGGACAAGCAAATAAGAAACCGGGGAATCCCAATAACCCCACAGACAATTTCAAACTGTTATTTATGCTTGTCACTGTATCCAAGAATAGGGTAAATCATACATCACACCCCAAGTAAAGAAAATAGCCAATGGGATAGGGATGAATAATAAGCGGCGCAATAGTTTTGTTTCATATCTGAGATGCATGTAAATCATGGCCACCAACATCATCTTAGTTATGGCGAATGCAAATAGTAGCACGACCTGCCCAGATTTGGCCAGAGGCAATTTTATTACTCCCAATTCGAGGAAGGTTAAAACAGCTAGTGCTACGGCATTTATGATGTAGGTTTTTTTATGATCATCTTTCATGATTCCCTCCTTTAAATCAGGTAAATAACGGTGAAAACAAAAATCCAGATTAAATCAACAAAATGCCAAAATAGTCCCAGAATTTCCACATGGTCCGTATTCTCTGAAGAGTAGCGTCCCTTACCAGCTGCCCACAGAATACATCCTATGTAAATCACCCCAGACAGAACATGCAATCCATGAAAACAAGTTGTTGAATAAAATACAGCAGCGTAGATCCCAGAACCAGGAATAAAATTTGTCATACCTGAAAATCCAGCTTTAGCCAGATTCTTGGTCAATTCAGGACCTCCTATAATAAAATGATAATACTCATAGACCTGAATCCCAAGGAAGAGTATTCCCCCGGCCATCGTATAAGCCAAAAATTTCTTTAATCCTGCTTGGTTGCCTTTTTGTAAAGAATTCAACGCCATGACCATGGTAAAACTCGTGCAAATCAGTAAAAATGTATTAAAAGCTGTTAAAGGAATGTTTAAGATTGCTCCCGGCTCAGGCCAGGAGGGTGCTCCTGCACGAAGGGCAGCCCCTCCAATTAACAACCCACCGAATGACAAACCATCCATAATTATAAATAACCACATGGCTAGTTTTCCTGTTGTCGCCTTGCCAAACGGTTCTTTTATAACAAGTGCTTCACTCATTTAAATCTCCTTCTTCAATCTCAAATGATAAAAATTGCTGTAAATAATCCGATCCAAAGCAGGTCCAAAAAATGCCAAAATAACCCCGTCATTTCGGCATATTGATCCTTTTCTGATGAATATTTAACTTTTTTCTTCACCCAGATTAATGCGATTAATCCTGCTATAATATGTAGACCATGCATGCCGGTAAGCATAAAGAATACGGAACCGATGATACCGGATTCCGGTGTGAATCCCTGGTTAGTAAGATTACTCCACAAAAAAAGTTGCCCCATTAAAAACCATACTCCAAGAAGCAAAGTACCAGTAGTGAAATGCTGGTAGGATTTTTCATTCCCATTCTTT
This sequence comes from uncultured bacterium, assembly GCA_964549275.1. Classification (GTDB taxonomy): domain Bacteria; phylum Fidelibacterota; class Marinisomatia; order Marinisomatales; family TCS55; genus CAZJUP01. Next base: position 28,381 of record CAZJUP010000003.1, read on the forward strand.
AACTCTCGGTTACCGCGATGATAAACGACACTGCTTATTAAGAGGACGAGAGTATTTGCAATTGCTAATACCAAAGGAAGTTCACCATTCCCCGGGGAACGCCAATATCCTAATTGAATGCGTAAAATTGCATAACTCACCAATAAACTCACAAACAGCATCGTTACGGATACCAAGGCCACAGCTACACCCAAATACGATGTAAACTTATCCGGAGCTATTTTGGATACCGTAAGAGTACTCATTGTCATGTTAGCCGGGTAATCGTTCAGACTGGGCGATCCAGTCGGTCTCTATTAAACTGGGATGACTATACTCATTGGGATGATTATAAACAGTCGGAATTGTTTCGAAATTTCCGTGAATAAGCGGTACATCTAAAGTCCATTCTAATGTATTAGACTTCCAAGGGTTTTTATCTGCTTTTTTCCCTTTAACCATTGAAAAGATAAAATTGTACAGGAATATCAATTGGGAAAATCCCAAGATAATCGCAAACCAAGTAATTGAAATATTTAAATCAGTAATGGGTTTTAGAAATTCATATTCACTGGGATTATAAATACGGCGATGGTGTCCCGCATACCCTAAAACCATCATATTAAAAAACACATAATTCAGCGGAATGAATGATGCCCAGAAATGAAGTTTCCCTAACATGGCATTCATTTCTCGGCCAAACATTTTCGGAAACCAATAGTAGATAGCTGCAATTCCTCCGAATAGAACAGAAGCTGCCATGGTATAGTGGAAATGCCCTACCACAAACATCGTGTCATGCAAATATATGTCCGCTGTAACTGTGGCATTGTAAAGCCCGGTTAGCCCTCCTAATCCGAAGACCCAAAGAACAGACACGGCAAAAAGCATTGGGGGATCAAACTTCAGATTTCCACACCATAGTGTTCCCAACCAGTTTAAGAAAAATATGGCTGAAGGAATACTAATTAACAAAGTGAGAAACATAAACGCTTTACCTAGCAGAGGACTCATACCGGTTGTGTACATATGATGACCCCACACAATTGAACTAAGCGCCACAATTGTACTCATACAAATGGCAGTTACTTTATATCCGAATGCGGGTTTCCTCGAAAATACCGATAAGAGTTCCGAAACAATTCCCCATACAGGTAAAATTAGAATATAGACTTCCGGATGGCCAAAAATCCAAAAGACATGCTGATAAAGCAGGGGATCGCCTCCCTCCACAGTTGCGAGTCCACCTGCGATAAAAAATTGTGTGCCTATTGTTCGGTCTAATAAGAGAAGTATCAACCCTGCTGCAATCACCGGCACAAAAATAGCGTTTAAAATAGAGGTTAACCACAGACCCCAAACAGACAATGGCATTTTAAAATAACCCATTCCCGGAGCACGCATTCTTACCACAGTTATAATATAATTAATGGCACCCATCATGGTAGACGTTCCTGCCAATGTCAAGGCCAGTGTCCAAAAGGTTTGCCCCTCCCCGGCAATACCTCCAACCGGTGTACTTAAGGGGGGGTAAGATGTCCACCCACCGGAAGCCGTCCCTTCAGGCAACAAATAGGATGCCAGTAATACGATACTGGCAAGAAACATGGTCCAAAATGAAATCATGTTCAACGTTGGGAACGCCATGTCTCGAGCCCCTATTTGTAGAGGAATGATAAAATTCCCGAATGCACCGATAATCAAGGGTGTAATAGCCCAGAAAATCATGATGGTTCCGTGCATTGTAAATAATCGATTATAAGTATCCGGATCGATAATTCCGCCAGTTCCTGTAAAAAGCCATTTGCCCAATAACCACCACGGGATTTGGGTTTCTGGATAAGCCAACTGCCACCGAATAAGCAGGGCTTGAAATCCACCAAACATAAGAAAAAATAATCCCAGCCATAAAAATTGTTTTGCTATGACTTTATGGTCTCTTGAAAAAATGTATGAATTTATAAATGTTTCTCTATGAGACATTATTTTACCTCCTTCCATACCCAACCCCAATCTTCGGGGACCGCCCGTTCATCCATTGTCTCTTCATCTTCTTCAAACCAATCTTCCTCTTCTTCATCTCTCATAGCCTGCTGATCTGCCAACCAAGATTGATAGTCTTCTTCCGATTCAACGGTAAGATACCCTTTCATGCGATAATGTCCATTTCCGCATAATTCAGCACAGGCAATTTCAAATTGTCCTGTTTCCTTTGCTTGAAACCATAGTGCATTTATCATCCCTGGGGTTGCATCAACCTTGACACGAAAATTGGGGATATAAAACGAATGAATAACATCAAAAGGTGCAATTTGAATGACAATCGGGGTATTCACAGGAATATGCATTTGATTTTGAGCCGGTATTATATCATCAGGTGTAGCAAATTCACCATCAGGACCAGGGTAACGGAAATTCCAGGCATATTGTTGTGGCATGACTTCAATCTTTACAACGTTATCCCCTTTGGGAAAATTCCAAAAAGCTTCTTTTAAGTCTTTAAATGACATAGCCTCGATAACAACATCGATTGATAGAAATACCATCAACCCCATGGCCAGAGTAATAACAATGTGTTTTTTTGAATTACCTTTATCATAAACTGCCTTATGGCCTGGCCGAGATCTGTACCGGATAATAAAATAAACTAAAGCCAATATGACCAAAGCAAAATACAAGGTAATAACCATATCCGTGTATTGAATAACATTGTCAATTCTATACCCATCTAAAGATACGTCTTTCGGAGGATCTTTATACCAGATTCCTCCTGCTACCCACACCGGCTTTGAAATTAAGTGATGAGCCCAGTTCTTTAAATTTTTTATCATAAAAATTCTCCTTTTATCAACCCTCAATTAAAACCTCCACATCTACCGATTTTTTGTAGTTTTTAAATCTTCTTTCATTTTCTGTCGCTAAATCTGCCATAGTCTTACTCCCCAATATCCCGACCAAACTGGATTGAACTTCACACCAGACACGATGTACAGCACAATAAGGTGTCCTATGGCAAAATTCCTGGCCGATTAAACACCGATTTAAAAATATCTTTCCTTCTATTCCTTCAATCACATCTAATAGAGTGATATCTTTCGGAGAACGAGCCAATCGTATCCCTCCTCCAGTACCTCGACTCGAATGAATGAACCCAAGTTTGACCAATTGACCGATAATTTTTCTCAATAAGGTTTCCGGGATATCCTGGATTTTTGAAATATCTGAGATATGGACTAATTCCCCACTAGATTTAGAAGAAAGGTGCAATACTGCTCTTATAGCATATTCACCTGTCATTGATAATTTCATATTGGTCTCTCTTTGTTAAACTCTTATTCATTCCAAATAAGAGTTTATTGGTCATATTACCCTGACAAAGATTGCACTTTTTTACGAAACGAAAAATGATTTGAATCAAGATTTAAATTGATTTTCATCAAATTAAATTTTTCGTATTTTACATCAATACTCTTAAACCATTATGCATACAAATACATTCCATTGTTCAACTTGCCCGGGGAGAATGCGAGGAATTTTTCAATCTCTAAACACCAAAGGCACATCAACCCTAGATAAGTATAAAAAATTCGGGCACTTTAAAAAGGGGACTACACTCTTTCATGAAGGGCAACCTGCCTTCGGTCTCTATTGTATCAGTGAGGGTATTGTTAAACAGTATAAAACCAATAAGGAAGGGCGACAGCAAATTGTTCAAATTCTCGGTTCAGGCAGTCTGATGGGGCATTTTGCTCTATTTACCAATGGTTTGCATACTACGACTACAGAGTCTATTTCGAACACAACAACTTGTTTCATTGATAAAGCAACTCTACTCTCAACATTGGCAGAACATAAAAACGTTTCGGTGGACTTAATCACCGAACTTGCTAAAAACATTACTGAAGCGAATGATAAATTAATGGATATGGCTTACAAATCCGTTAGAGAGAAAATGGCTTCCCTCCTTTTATCCTTAATAAAACATTTCGGAATAACCCATTCTAATTCTATAGAAATAAAAATTCCATTATCCAGAGAAGATATGGCATGTCTTATAGGTTCTAGTGTAGAATCCGTAGTTAGAGTATTATCAGAATTTGAAAAAGAAGGTTTGATCACAAAACATATTCGAACAATATATCTAATAAATCAAAAAGAATTGGAATCCCTCATAAACCACTAGATAAAAAAGAAGCCCATAAATCTATGGGCTTTTGTACATATACATGTTTTTAATATAATTATCTTAAATGACTAAAAGTCTTCATCTCCCCAATCATCCTCTTCATCGACCTCTTCCAGATATTCAGCCTGCTCCTCTAACCATGCTTGGTATTCATCAACTGTATCAACGGTGAGAAATCCTTTCATTCGATAATGGCCTAACCCACATAATTGAGCACAGGCTATTTCAAAACCCTGCCCTTCACGCTTTGTTCCTTTTACGGTCTCTAAAAATTCTGAGGAAGTCATCGTTGCTTCAAATCCAATGGGAATTTCCATCCCGGGGACTGCGTCCTGTTTTACCCTGAATTCCGGTAAAAAGAAACTGTGGATAACATCTTTAGAAGAAAGGGCAATGTTAATAGGTGTATTTACAGGAATATGCATTTGGTTTACAGTTACAATGTCATCCTTTGCAGCATTATCAGATCGGTCTAATCCAATAGGGTTTTCGGCTTCATCCACCAACCCAACAGATACGGCACCAAAAATTCCATCGGGACCCGGATAATGAATATTCCATGCAAACTGTTGAGAAACTACCCGCATTTTAACCACATCATTTCCTGAAGGGACATCCTCAACACGATTGGCCCAAATGGGAAAAGCAAATCCGATGAGTAGAGCGACTTCTATTACAGCAACTGCTCCCTCCAAATAAGAAGAATAATGATTTTTTACACCGGTATAATCGGCTTTAGGGTTCTTGGAGGCTCTAAATTTAATTAAGGTAATAATAAAAAAGATGCCCCAACCGATGAATAAGGCTGCCATAAGCCAATGGATCAGTGAAATCAGCTGATCAACTCCGCCACCGTGGGTCGATACATTAATGGGTAATCCAAATTTATGCAACAGATCTAACAAGGGTTTTCCTCCAATTTATTTTCACGAGCTAAAGATTCAGCATATTTTTTTGCTCTGCGTTTAAAGGTAACAATGGCAGATATAAACCCACTCATTACACCGCCTGTAACGCCCAGCATCATCATAATGGCTTTGTTCATTCCCTGAGTTGCAGCAGCATCTTTTGCGCCAAAACATGTGGCACAGGCATGTGCTGTTTCGGGAAAACTAGTCAAAACAAGTATTCCTGTTAAAAATAAGAATTTTTTCACTTAAGATAATTCATTCAGCTTTTTAAAGACTTTTATTCCGTAACCAATTAATCCCAAACTGACTAAGAATGAAACTAAGGAAAGTAGAATTGACCTTTCCCACTGCCATATTCCGAACCAAGCCACAAGTATTGTGGCTAAAATTATGAATAGAATATGGAATGCTTTCAGAGACATAATTAAATCTTCACCTGATTAGCCATCGTACCCAGAGGTAAGGCCAATAACAAAATGAAAAATGCTGCTGTGATGAACAAAGTCCAATAAATGGCGACTCGCTCACTAATTAAATGCATAAAATAACTGGCAACTAACGACCCTTTAATCGTGGCAACTACCATTGCCAGGATTACCGCCGGGATAACGGTTAAATCCAAGTAGGATATTGCAACTGTAACAATGGTTAAAGCCGCAAGCGCTATAAAGACAGTAATATAGGTCTTGATATGATGTTTGATTTCGTCAGGTGTGTATTCACTCATAAGCCCTCCCTAAAGCAAATAAAGTGTTGGAAATAAAAATATCCAAACCAAGTCCACGAAATGCCAATAAAGTCCCGCGATTTCAATTCGATTAGCAAATCGATCAGGATCCGAATTCCACATTTTGCTCCCGGGACCCCAGAAATAAAGATTGACAACTATTCCACCAACAACGTGGAGCATATGTAATCCAGTCAAGGTAAAATAAATTCCGAGAAAATTACTCGTTTCAGGTAAAAGATTGTGGTGAAATTTGGCAGAATATTCAAAGTATTTAACTACAAGAAATACAAAAGCTAATAATATTGTGAGTCCCATATATACTTTGTATTTTCCAAAATCTTTTAGTTTCAGCGAAGCCCAAGACATGACCATGGTAACACTGGAACTTATCAGCACCATTGTATTTAATGTTGCGAGGGGCACATTTAATATTGTTGCACCCGCCGGCCAATTACTTGCACCGGTTCTCAGAAAAATGTAGGCAGAAAAAAGTCCGCCAAATAACATGATTTCTGATGCAAGAAAAAACCATATTCCCAGCTTTGCATTATAGATACCCGTATCCGGCCTGTTTTTAACTGTAAATGGTATGTCCATCAATCATCCATCCTCTTTATAATTCGTTTTGTGGTGAAAAATCTTTATCTTTACCGGGCACGCTATATTCATAGGGTCCACGATATACTTCCGGTACGACTTCAAAATTACCATGCCCCAGTGGAGGTGAAGAGGTTGCTGACCAATCCAAGGTCGTTGCTTTCCATGGATTTGCTTCTCCGGTCTTTTCACTTCGTAAGCTAATAATAAAATTAATGATGAATGGAATCTGTGCAACAAAAAGGAGCCAGGCTGATACGGACATCCATTCATTCAAATGTACCACATCTGAAGCGTGGGCATATATATCTCCACCGTCCCAAAGACGACGGGAAACCCCAGCCAAACCCTGAACAAACATTGGCATAAAAATTCCATTCATAAATATAAATGAAGCCCAAAAATGAATTTTTCCCAACGATTCATTCATCTTTTTTCCAGTTAGTTTTGGAAACCAGTAATATATCCCTGCGAACAAAGCAAAAATTGTTCCCGGCGCAACCACATAATGAAAATGGCCTATGACATAATAGGTATCATGGAGATGTATATCAGAGGCCGCTAAACCTAACGGAAGTCCTGTAAGTCCTCCAATTCCAAACATGGGTAGAAATCCCAAGGCAAAAAGCATGGGGGTATTAAATCGGATTGAACCACCCCACAAAGAAATGAACAAGGCGGTCAAAATCACAACAGAAGGAATGGAAATAATCATGGTTGTTGTCTGGAAAAAAGCACTGATTGTTGTTCCCATTCCTGTCATATACATGTGATGTGCCCATACTAAAAAAGACATGAATGCTAAAAAGATTGCAGAATATACCACGGGTTTATACCCCCATAAGGGCTTCCGTGTATTATTAGCAACAACATCACAAACAATCCCGAAGGCAGGAAGAATTAATACATAAACTTCCGGGTGAGCCAAAAACCAAAATAAATGCTGCCAAAGCAAAGGACTGCCTCCTCCGGCATTTGGTAAAACTTCACCTGAAACAACTAATCCACTCGGCATAAAAAAACTTGTTCCAGCCAAACGATCCATTAATTGTAATACGCCGGCTGCTTCCAATGGGGGAAAAGCCAACAACAAAATGAATGCGGTTATAAACTGAGTCCAAGTAAATATAGGTAATTTCATCCAAGTCATTCCTTTTGTCCGAAGTTGAATGACAGTCACTAATATATTAATGGATCCCAATAACGATGAGGTAATTAGCAGTACCATCCCTAAAAGCCATACGGTCTGCCCCATGGTGGCTACATTGGCTAATGGCGGATAAGAAGTCCACCCGGAGTTTGCAGCACCGCCTGGAACAAAAAATCCGATAGCCATGACAATGGCTCCCAAGAAATACACCCAAAAACTGGACATATTCAATTTGGGAAAAGCCATATCAATAGCTCCAATTTGTAGCGGTACGATATAATTGCCAAAAGCTCCAAATGCCAGGGGTACTACACCTAAGAAGATCATAATTGTCCCGTGCATCGCTCCAAGTGAATTATAAACTTCTGATGGTAAGATCCCTCCTTCACCAAGCAAGCCTCCAATAAAAGGAACTGGTGTTTCTGGATAGGCCAGTTGCCACCGCATTATCATCATTAGTACAAATCCAAACAGGAGCCAAAACAATGAAGTTATTCCATATTGGATACCAATGACTTTGTGATCGGTTGAAAATATATATTTACGCCAAAAGCTTTCTTCGTGTAGGGTCTCGTTGCTAATGACGACCTCCTTTTCTTTCTATCATTAATATATAGTTGCGGGAATCCCGCTGAACCAAAATAAAGGGGAAGAGTCCAATCATCCCGCTAAAACTGAAGGCAATTATACACTACTTTTTTCGCTTATACAATGTGCTTATTCGAGGATAAATGTGTCTTTTATTCCAATAGTATCCATCCTTGCATGAGCAGGGTTTGGATATATAAATTCGCCGGCGAGAAATCCTCAAATATTCTTAAAAACCAATTAGGAGAAACAATGAAATTTTACCGACTCATTAAGGGAATAATTCTGTCATTTGCATTATTGCCTCTGGCCTTATCAGCGGGAGATATAGTTGGAAATGTGAAATACGATGGGAAAGTCCCAAAGGCCAAAAGACTAAGAATGGATGCGGATCCCGTTTGCTCCGCTTCTCATCAAGAAACAGCATATTCCGAATCCTTTGTGGTGGATACCAATGGTAATCTTGCAAATGTTATTGTTTATTTAAAAGATGTAGCCTATAACGGCGCCCCACCAAAAGAAGCGGCAATTCTAGACCAAAATGGCTGTATCTATAGCCCTCATGTTTTAGCAGTGATGGCAGGGCAAAAGATTAAAATCTTAAATAGCGACGCAACGATGCATAACATTCACGGACTCCCCAAAGTAAATAAAGAATTCAATTTTGGTATGCCAAAAACTTTAAAGGAAAAAACAATCACTTTTGATAAACCAGAAAATGTCTTTGTCATTAAATGTGATGTCCACCCCTGGATGAAAAGCTATACACAAGTCTTTTCCCATCCATATTTCGCCGTTACCGGCGCGGATGGATCATTCAAAATTTCAGATGTTCCAGCAGGAACCTACGAATTGATCGCCTGGCAGGAAAAATTCGGTGCAAAACGTACTTTAAGCCAAAAAGTAACAGTAGGGGATGGCAAGTCCTCTGCAAACTTCACTTTTAAACGACCTAAAAAGAAGAAAAAATAACTCAAATATATAATTATCTATTTTTCTAATAAAAAAGCCCCGGTATCGGGGCTTTTTTATTAGATTGAATTCAGACCTTATACTTTCTTATTTGCGCAACAGTCTTTTTTCTTTTCTGATGATTTACAGGATGTGTTCACCTTTTTCTTTTTACAGCAGTCCTTTTGAGCTGCAGTATTTTTTTCTTTGCAGTCTGAGCGTTTTTCTTTTTTACACGATTTTTCGGCTTCCTGATTGCAAACTTTTTTTGATTCTTTTTTGCAATTGGTTTTATCGGCTGAATTGGTCAAACCATAGGCTGTTCCCATTAATCCTACAAACAATGATCCTGTAATTAAGATGGTTTTTAGTGACTTCATTTGTCCTCCGCTTTCTTTAGTTAAGAGTTTATTATTCAATTATTTAGTAAGCCGGAAATACATGAAGATTACCAATCTTCATCTCCCCAATCTTCTTCCTCATCATCTTCTATGATAAATCCATAACCTTCTGTAGCCAAATGTGTTTTTACGATTTTTGAAACATCATTTGGTCCTTTGATTCCCCAAATGTAGTCCCGCAGAGCTTCTAACATCTTTTCACTGTCAGAATGTAGTGATGCCACATCTTTACCCCATGTTTTCTTTACATCATCCAGAGGTTCTTCTACAGGCAGGTAGGGTGCTGGCATTTTTGTTCCCGGCATTATTTCTTGAGGATTCCTCAACCAATCTACAACCCACTCTGGACGTAATCTTTCTTTACTCATGGATAAGTTTGGCGCCCACGTTAGAGCAGCTTGTTTTGGTTTTTTAGTTCCATAAAAGTGACAATTCTGACAGGCACCTAAATCTTGAATTACATCACCAGCCCTATACATTGAAGAATTCTTATTAATTTTATGCGGATTTTCATAAGCCAGCATTTGATTATCTTTATACTGAAAATATTTAATTATTTTGTTCCAGTCATCATCCGATATCATATTAAAGCTTGGCATTCTTGCCTGAATATTCGGACGTATCATAATGGGGTCTTTGAAAAAATTAAACAACCACTCCGGTTGAGCCTTTTTTCCTTCTGTGTCCAACATAGGTGGAGCAAAACTTGATACAAGGCTGGCGTCCTCTGCAGATGATTGCCCTCCAATTTCCCCTAACCATTCTCCAACTGTTGGTTTAATTGCACCCCCATCTCCATCAATGAGGTGACACCCCTTACAGTTATAAGTTTGGATCAGCCGCTCACCTTCTTCTACCACGAGGTTTCGTGTGGTTCGAGCAGGAAGTTTTGCTTCAGGGATTTCATCATCGACCCATCCCATGATAACAGTTACGATGGCGTCTAATTCTTTTTCATTTAATCCAAAATGAGGCATCCGAGCTTTTTCCAACGGCCGTTTTACTTTCATTTCATAACCCCCGTCTCCCTGGGGAATCATATCATAAATTCGGGGATTATCAAGTTTTAAATTAAACCAATCCCACTTGGTATGGCTGATTTCATCATGCATATACCCAAAATCTAATTTAGATATAAGCTTGCTTCCCTCGTAAGTCAAAGGTGTACCAATGGGTTTTGCCTCTTCAAACCCCCCAATATCATGACATCCAAAACACCCATAATGCCGAATCAACTTTTCTCCAGCAAAATTCAATTTTCCTTTTAAATCCATTTTAGAGATTTTATCCTCAACTTCTTCTTTCCTCATGGTTTGCTCCAAAAAGGAAATAACAATTTTATCCAATTCATTCTTGTCTACACTTGGAACAGTGAGTTGGTCGAAGACATTATTTTTTGTTGATACGAGATAGGATGATATATCTGCGGCTTCTTTTTTGGTGAGCCTGAGATTGGGCATTTTGGAATCAATATGATACCCTTGAGGATTTCGAATCCAATTGTAAACCCATTGTTTAGATGTTTTAGACCCTAAATAAATCAGGTTTGGGCCTTGTTGACGCCTCATGGTATTAAAACTTGGCTCCCAATCTCCATTGGGATCCTCTTCTACACGATGACACCCTTTACATCCGAGTGAATTTACGAGCATGCGCCCATTTTCAATGTCTCCCGACTTGTAAGGATTGTCCATTTTATAGGGCTCACTTTGGTTAAACAAAAAGTTCACCATTGCCAGAATTTCCTGATTTGTCCTTTTTATTGAAACTTCATCATTTGTGTTAGGTTGCTCAAAAAAGTGAGGCATCCATGTATCATGACGAAAATCCCGAGGTTTATTTATCCATTTATAGGCAAATGATTTTGATAGTTTGGAAGCAATTTTACGCAATCCAGGACCAGGTTTTGGTGTGTCTTCCCATCGATTGATTTGATGACATCCAAAACACCCTCCCTTTTCGACTATCGCCAATCCCAAGCTGAGTTGGGGCGCCTCTTTTACCGGCATTGTACCACTATGGCATTTGTAGCAGGATGCTTCTACATATTTCATGGGCAGCATAGGTTCTCCCCAGTGATGGAGGGGCTCCCAAACCAAATCACTTTCCCATCGATGTGCATCTTCTTCTGTATTTGGACTATGGGCTGAAGAAATGAAATCTGTTCCTCTGCCTCGGCCTCCATGGCAGCCTGTACATCCATACTCATTTAAGGGATGAGGTGAGCTCGGACCAATATATAAATCTAAATTAGGATGGGTTGTATAGGGTTGCGGGGCTTCTTCAAATCCCTTAGTATCAATCCCTAAATGACAAGTAATGCATCGATCAACCCTGGGCATATCAAGAAAGACCAAATCTTCTTTTAAATCTTTTACAACCGTCTGTTTCACCTCATAATAGGGATCAATAAAATCCAACACTGGTAAATCGCGAATCACGTTCCCAATTTTATTAAATAAGCTCATTTCTGTTGGATCGGTACTGGACAATTTTCTAACAAGCAAATCCCTTTTTCTGGTCAAACTGCCCATTTTATCATTCGCCTGTTTTAAGGATTTTCTGACTGATTTCTGTTTTTCTACTGCTGCGTCAATTATTGCCTGTGTTCTGTCAGATTCCAATTTATACGATGCTGTTAATTCTGATAACGCTCTAAGCTTTTCGGTTGCGGCTGCTAAATCCCCATGACCATGCTGAGCTTCTTCATAATTATATTTTGCGACATCTAATTCTGCTTTTGCAAACTGGTAGGATTGGTTTCTACCATAATTTTCAGCCTCTAATGTTTTTAATTCTGTAGAGAGAGAATCCATAACCTTTTGGTTTGACGCAAAAGTATTTTTAGCTATTTCCAACTCGGACTTAATGGATGTGTATTCGGGATGAGATTCGATAGTAGCATTAGCAAGGTTTATATCATTACGGACTTTTTCGATTTCATAATTTCTAAATTCTTGTTGATACTTTTTCCAGGGGCGTTGATAATCATCAGCAAATACCAATAACCAGGTTGTTGCAAACAATATGCTGGAAATTGCAAACCATTTATTCAGCTTAAATATATTGTAATGCCGTTCCTGTGGATCAATCATGTGTCATTTACCTTAAAAGTTGAAAAAATATTCCGGGATTGCGATGATATATTTCAGATTAAATATCCATCGTAGATACATTTTTATGGGCAAAGTAAGAGCGATGAGGATTAAAACAATAAAAAGAGAATAACTAAAAGACCCTAATTTATCAAAAAGTCTTTTCAAAACTGTTTTAGCTAAAAGAGGGGGTAAGACGAGAAAATATCCCAATAAGGATATGATACCCCACATCTCTCGAATAAGAATATTCTTTGGCATTCCAGTTTCCAGCCATTTAATATAAACTATTTCACTCAAGTTAATATTGGTTAATGCTTCTATTTTATGTATATCCCAATATTCGAACGGACCAAAAAAGTTCCAGTTTGGTCCCCGCAAAACTGTACCAATGATAATTAGCATATTCCATAAAACCAACCAGCCGAACATAAACAATGCAATAGCCAGTTTCCGGTTTTTATAACTATAAAATCCTGCCCCTTCCGGGTTTCGATCAATGTATGGGATTGCAATTAGTCCAACAATAATTAAACTGGGCAGTACAACGCCTGCCATCCAAGGATCAAAATATACCAACATTTCTTGGAGACCCAAAAAATACCAGGGCGCCTTTGCAGGATTAGGAGATTCCGCAGGGTTTGCCGCCTCTTCGAGAGGAGCAGGAAGTCCAATGGACCAGACCAGCAAAAAGGCAGACATGAGGATGATTGAAATAAGTTCAATATAAACCAAGTCAGGCCAAACCAAAACTTTGTCATGAGGCGCTGCATGGTATTCATCCACTTTTTCACCTGCATCCATCAAAGCATCATTTTTATAAGCTTGGCTCATAGACAACCATGTAAAAAAGAAAACCATAAATATCAGACCCGTAATCGGCACATTGTCTGGTTTTAGCATAATGGATCTAAAATTCATATCCGTAAGACCAAAAATAAAAAAGCCAACCATTAGTATTGTAATGATATAAAAGGCTTTTTTAGACCATAACCCATACAGCTTTAATTTACGGTTCCATTTGTCAAACCAATCTGTAGGTGGAAAAATAAAAAAGAAGACCAATACCGTAAAGGTGAATAAAATCGTCGGACTGGCTATGGCATTAATGAAATGTTTAAACGCTTCCATAGGTTACACCGGAGTTGAAATTCCGCCATCCTTCCGGATCCGCCAAAAATGAACAGCCATAAATATCATAATGATAAAGGGTAATCCAATACAATGCAATACATAGAATCTCAACAAGGTGGCCTCACCCATAAATCGCCCTCCTATCAGAGCAAATCGAACATCACTTCCCATAGTTACAAAATTTATATCTCCTATGGCGAGCATGGCCGCACCTGGGCCTTCATGACCTAGAAAAGGGGTCGCCCTGGCCATATTTGAGCCCACAGTAATAGCCCAAATAGCCAACTGGTCCCATGGAAGCAAATACCCGGTAAAACTGAGTAAAAGAGTTAAGAGCAACAGAACAACACCAATAGCCCAGTTAAACTCTCTGGGCGGCTTATACGATCCGGTCATAAACACTCGAAACATATGAAGCCACACGGTTATCACCATTGCATGTGCTCCCCATCTGTGAATTTCCCTCATGATTCCAAAGGGGACCTGTTCGCTCAAATCAATGATATCTGTATAAGCATATTCAATAGTGGGCCTATAATAGAACATGAGGAGAATTCCTGATATGGTTAAAACAAGGAAAATAAAAAATGACAATCCGCCCATGCACCATGTAAACTTTAACTTTACTGCATGCTTGGGTAACCGAACCGGATGTAAATGTAAAAATACACTATTGAGGACTGCCATCATTCTCTGGCGACGGCTTCTGGGAACGCCACCACCACGGAATATGGACCTCCATATTTGTGAGTTGCCAGCCCGTTCTAATAAACTCTTCTTCTCTGCCATAGGTTACTCTTATACTTTTAGGAATGCCTCAGGGTCACCCCATTGACCTTTTTCCTGTTGATATTTTTTTGTTTTATCTACAATAATTTGTCCATCATCTGCCAGGGAGATGCGATAGCGTTCTAAGGGCCGTGGAGCAGGACCTTCAAAATTTATTCCTGTAAATCTGAATCCGCTTCCGTGGCACGGACATTTAAATTTTCGCTCAGATGATAACCAGTTAGGGGTACATCCCAAATGGGTGCAGACAGTGGAAAGGGCATAAATTCCGTCATCATTTCTCACAATCCATACCCCATATTTTGCTTTCCATCTGACATCAACTTCCCCCTTTTGATAATCTTCTGGAAATCCCGCTCTAAAAGTTTGAACTGGTTCAAAAAGTACATTTGGGAAGAAATATCGCAACATCATGGTAAAGAATCCCCCGGTTGCAGCCACAAAGGCCACCCACCCTAAGGTAAGCCAAGAGAAAAACGAACGCCGAGTTACCTCCCCATCAATATTTGCTTTCCCCAATGCAGCAGGCGGTCGAGCACCCGGGGTTTTTATGACGGTACTTTTTCCCTTCACTTTTGCCATATTAACAAGTCCTAATTAAAGTGTTCCAGTGCTTTACGGGCAGCTTCTCGAATTTTCATATTCGAATCATTATCCCGCAAAAAAATAAGTGATTGCTCAATTTCAGAGTCCTGAATGAGAGGGGCTATCTGAATCGCAACAGACATGGCCTGAACCTGCTCAATTTCATCAATATTTGGAAATGAATCTAAATAGTTTCGATTAAGAAGGTCTAATATTATTCTTCGCCCAATGTTGTTTCCCCTTTTTGCTAATCCAATGGCTGCATCCCATCTAATATTTGGCTCAGGATCGTGAAGCTTTTCCTCAAGAAAAGGGACAACTTGATTGGAGTTCAAATTTCCCAATGCAATAACTGTTTGTAACCGAACTTGAGATGAAGGATGCTCCCTTAGCGTTAATAGGCTCTCAAGGGCTTCCTCGCTTCTTAATAGCCCTAAGGCATATACGCACGATGCAACAGTATTAGGGTCTTCATCATCTAGACCGGTTAGAAGAGTTGATACATAATCCTGATCTCCAGTACGCCCCATTGCTAAAGCCAAATATTGCCGAATTCGTGTATCTCTGTCATGTTCTGAATACTCGAATGCTGAAACCAATTCATTTTTAAATCGCTCATCTGTTGGAATAAGACTGGGGTTTGTTAATATTTTTGATAATTCAAATGCCCCCTGCCATCGTTTTGTTGTTCCTCCAATTTTTACATCATTCAAATAATCCTGAGCAGTACGAGGTTCAGCAGTGATAATCCTGATGACTAAAAATATAATGACCGAAAATATGGCAATCAGGAAAGGAACAACGAAAAAACTGTGTACAATAACCTGAAGAGTGGATTTTTTCTCACCAGGGTTGGTTTCATTCTGTATTGAATTCTGTTGATTCACTTTTATTTATATGGGTTGCCTTAGACTTTCTCATTTTAACAAATGAGGATGAATGTTTTGTGCCGCGGAAAGGACTCGAACCTTCACATCTTTCGATACTGGTTCCTAAGACCAGCGTGTCTACCAATTCCACCACCGCGGCAAATTTTCATCGAAAAAGCGGCGGAAATTAATATAGGACATGAAACAGTAAAATAATTATTCGCCTTATTTTAGGGCCGTCCTCAAATCTAACTTCAAATCTTCAATATCTTCAATTCCCACAGAAAGCCTTACCAAACTTTCAGTAATTCCCATTTCCCTTTTATCTGATTCTGGCACGGCTCCATGGGTCATGTGGTAAGGAACACTAATTAAACTTTCTACACCTCCTAAACTTTCGGCAAAAGTAAATATCTTCAATCGAGCCAAAAATGAATCCCGAAAACTAGTCGAGCCTAAATCAATAGATATCATGCTCCCAAATATTGAATTACCATCCGGTGATCTTTGCTGCTCACACGCTAAATCATGTTGAGGATGGTTTTTTAATCCGGGATAGATGACCCGTTCACATTTTTTATGCCTGGACAACCACCAAGCCAATTTCATTGCATTATCAGAAGCTCTTTGAAATCGCAGTCCAAGTGTTTTAGTTGATCGGAGTATAAGCCAAGCGTCAAACGGACTTGGGACAGCACCAGTGGATTTTTGGATGAAATGGAGTTTTTCAAATAAATTTCCATCATTGACGACCAAAACGCCCCCTAAAATATCGGAATGACCTCCTAAAAACTTAGTGCTGCTATGCATAACAACATCTGCTCCGAGTTCTAGTGGTCTTTGTCCATAAGGACTCATAAATGTATTATCGACACAAAAAATTATTTTTTTATTTCTGCATATTTCTGAAACAGACTTTAAATCACATATTTCTAACATGGGATTCGTCGGAGTTTCCACAAAAACCATTTTTGTGTTCGGTTTTATTGCTGCAAGAATATTTTGAGGATTTCTACTATCCACCCATTCAAATTCGATTCCCTGCCGAGCCAGAACATTGACTGCCATCCTGTAAGTTCCGCCATAAGTATTTCGGGATACGATAATATGTTCTCCAGCATTTGCGATTTGAAACAACGCGGTTGTGGCTGCCATTCCCGTAGAAAATGCAATTCCATATTTCCCGTTTTCCAAACCAGCCAGGTTGTCTTCCAGTCGTTGCCGTGTTGGATTGTTAACACGGGAATAATCAAATCCCCTGTGGCGTCCTACACCGTCCTGCTCATAAGTTGAGGTTAAATGTATTGGTGGTGATACTGACCCTGTACTTTGATCTGGATCATTACCGGTATGAATGGCCTTAGTGTCAAATTTCCAACGATTTTTCAATTGTGTCATCCTTGACGGTATCCCTGATTCAGATATTGTTGAAGTTTCTTGTATTTAATTTCAATTTTCTTCCCACTGGGACTAACAACCATAATTTTTTCATTTCTCCCATGTTTCACATCCACATGAACGGGTTTCGCTGTCGCCTGTTGCGGTCGATTGGCTTGTTGAGAGGTTCCACCTCCGCCGGTAAAGCCCATACCTGTCGTGTCTTCATGCTGTGTTCGAACATTCCTGTCGCGGGATACCGGCATGGATGGTGCTTCTTCCATCCCCTGAATTTTAGTTCTGTAAAGCCGCTGAATAGCTGTTCGATTCACCTCACCCATCATTTCTCGGAACATTTGAAACCCTTCAGATTTATACTCCAGTAAAGGATCTTTTTGTCCATAAGCTCGCAGATTAATTCCTTCCCTTAGCTGGTCCATCGCATACAAATGGTCTTTCCATTTTTCATCAATTGTTCGAAGTATAGCAAACCGTTCAAATCCCCGCATCACCTCGTCAGGCAATAAGGATTCACGAGCGTGATACACTTCTTTAGCTCTATCTAAAATGAAATTTCTAACCTCTGAGATCGAAATATCAGAATTCTGATTTTTTTCTGAAATTAAATCATAATCAGCCTCGACAAGCAGATGAGAGGAAAAATTTTGTTTTAATCCTTCCCAATCCCAGTCCAACGGGTTTTCACTCCCCTGAGCAGACAATTCATCTTCGATAAAATCGTCAAGAATATCTGCAACAACTTCATGAACTTCTTCACCATGAAGTACCTGATTCCTCATATCATACACAACCTGGCGCTGCTGATTCATAACATTATCATATTCCAAAAGATGTTTACGAATACCAAAATTGCGTTGCTCTACTTTTTTCTGAGCATTTTCAATGGCACGCGTCACCATTTTTGCGGTGATAACTTCGCCTTCCTCCACACCCATGCGATCCATAATGCTCGCAATTCTTTCGCTATTAAACAATCGCATTAAATCATCTTCTAGAGAAAGGTAAAACCGACTTGATCCCGGGTCTCCTTGCCGACCGGAACGCCCGCGTAATTGTAAATCTATTCGCCTCGATTCGTGCCTTTCCGTTCCAATGATATGTAATCCTCCCAAGTCCAGCATTCCATCACCCAGTTTAATATCAGTACCCCTTCCAGCCATATTCGTGGCAATAGTCACGGCGCCGCGCTGGCCCGCTCTGGCAACAATTTCCGCTTCACTGGCATGCTGTTTTGCATTCAATACATTATGAGGAATTCCCCGTCGTTTTAACATCCTGGACAGTAATTCTGATACTTCTACAGATATAGTTCCTACAAGAGTGGGTTGCCCTTTTTTATGACCCTCAGCAATTTCTTCTATGACCGCATTAAATTTCTCTCGTTTTGTTTTATAAACCAGGTCTTCCCTATCATCCCTGATAATATCCCTGTTAGTAGGGATAACGACAACATCTAACTCATAAATGCTTCCAAATTCTTCGGCTTCTGTTTCCGCTGTTCCTGTCATTCCCGAAAGTTTATCGTACATCCTGAAATAATTCTGAATGGTAATTGTGGCCAGAGTTTGCGTTTCACGTTCGACTGTAACACTTTCTTTTGCTTCCAACGCCTGATGCAAGCCATCACTGTATCGGCGTCCCGGGAGAATTCGTCCCGTAAACTCATCGACAATCATAACTTTCCCATCCTGAATCACATATTCAACATCTTTTTCATATAAAGTGTATGCTCGAAGGAGCTGTGTTATATTGTGTATTCGTCCCGAACGGTCAGCATGGAGTTGGTGAGCTCGTTCTTTTTCCTGTTCCTTTTCCAATGAACTTAAATTTTCTCTCTCTCCAATTTCATGCAACAATTCACCTAAATCCGGTATAACAAACATTTCCGGATTGTTGGGGGATAAAGCTTCTCTTCCTTTTTCCGTAATGTCAATTACATGGGATTTTTCATCTATGGAGAAAAATAAATCCTCATCCACTTCATGTAATTTTTTATCTCTTAAATACTCTGACTCCACCTGATGGGCCAGTTTTTTAGTGCCGGTTTCTTGAAATATTTTTAATACTTGTCTGTGTTTGGGCAAGCCTCTATTGGCCTGAAGAAATTTCAAACCGGCATCCCTGTCCTGATTTTCTTTCATTAATTTCTCTCCCTCAGAAACCAATGAAGCCACTAAAGCACTTTGCCGTTTTGTTAATTGTTGAACCAAGGGTTTTAGTTCTTGAAAGGAGGTATCCACCGGAGCATCAACTGAACCGGAAATAATTAATGGTGTACGCGCTTCATCTATCAAAACAGAGTCAACTTCATCTACGATTGCAAACGCATGGCCGCGCTGAACTTGCTCTTCCTCTGAGAGGGCCATATTATCTCTCAGATAATCAAACCCAAATTCATTATTCGTCCCATAAATAATATCACAATTATAGTTTTTTCGCCGTTCATCGTTATCCATGGTGTTTAAAATAAAACCCACTGTAAGGCCTAACCTTTTATAGACTTGCCCCATCCATTCAGCATCCCGCTGGGCTAAATAATCATTTACCGTGATTAAATGAACCCCTCGCCCGGTAAGAGCATTCAAATAAACTGCGAACGTTGCCACCAGTGTTTTTCCTTCACCGGTTTTCATTTCTGCAACCATTCCCTTATGAAGGATGATCCCCCCTATAATTTGAACATCGTACGGAATCATTTCCCATTTAATTTCGTGGCCCACAATTTTCCATGATGTGCCCACCATGCGCCTGCAGGTTTCTTTGATCATGGCAAACGCTTCCGGCAATATCTCTTCCAGTTTGTCCTGCTCCGCTTTTAGGATATATTTATTCCGTTCTTCCTTATCACGTATAGAGTCTTCTGCTTCTTTTCTTGCTTCTTCCCGGGCAGATATAACCCCTTCCCGCAATTCCCCTGTACGCCGTATCAAATCATCATCAGAAAATTCCCTAAGTCCTTCAGCAAGATGATTTATTTCATCCACCAAAGGCACTAATTTTTTAATATCACGACCTGATTTTGTGCCGAATATCTTTTTTAATACATTTTGAATCATAAATTTTTTACGTGATTTTTGTTCTTTATTTATTCTTAATCATAGTTTTATACACATTATCCAACACGCCATTCACAAATCCCGGACTTTCTTCTGTGCTGTACTGCTTTGCAATTTCGATGGCTTCACTTAAGGTCACCTTCGGCGGAACATCCTCCATAAAAAACAGCTCGCTGATGGCTTCAATGAGTAAAAGTCTATCCAATAAAGCAACTCTGTTATAATCCCAATTATTTAGCCTGCTGGAAATCTGAGCTTCACACCAATCACGGTGTTCCATAGATTGTGTGAATAAGGATTCTATAAATTGTCTGTTATTTTTTTCAAAATGCTGACGTTTAAGAGTATCTTGAAGTATTTTTTCAGGAGACTCTTTTGTGACTTCATAGGCATACAAACATTGAAGTACCGCTTCTCGTGCCGCACGGCGAGGATGTGTTTTATGCGTGGTCACGTTTTCTCATGGGATTTTGTCGAGCCAAATAAATATTTTTCAACTTACTCACATCTTCCATTCTTTTTTCAGCCACTATGGCTGCAGCATCTGCTGTGGGAATATTTTTTTCATCGGCTAAAGCAAAAACAGTCATCATCGTCTCATAAATTCCTTCTGCCTGCTGAAAAGCTCGTTCCCGGTTATATCCTTCTATTTCGTTTGCAACATTAATTAATCCACCGGCATTTATGGCATAATCCGGTGCATACAATATCCCTTTATCCTTCAACATTTGTCCGTGTTTCGATTCAATTTCCAACTGGTTATTTGCAGCACCGGCGATAATAGAACAATTCAATTGTGGAATAGTTTCATCATTAAGGGTTGCCCCTAAAGCACAAGGAGCATATATATCTACATTCTGTTTATAAATTTCATCCGGTTTAACGGCAACCGCATTAAAATCATTCACTACACGATTCACATTCTCATCATAAATATCTGTCACAATCAGTTTTCCGCCATTTTCATGAATATGTTTGCAAAGATAATATCCCACATGTCCAACACCCTGAAGGGCAACAGTTAACCCGCCCAGATTGTCTTTCCCCAATTGCTTTTTAACCGTAGCTTTCATTCCAACAAATGTTCCTAAAGCTGTAACTGGTGAAGGATCTCCACTTCCGCCCAAAGCTCTAGAAATTCCAGTAACATACTGGGTTTCCATTCTTACCCATTCCATATCCCTTACACTGGTACCGACATCTTCAGCTGTAATATAACGACCACCTAATCCTTCTACAAATCGGCCAAAAGAACGAAAAAGTATTTCTGATTTATCTTTTTTTGCATCCCCTATTATGATGGATTTACCACCCCCTAAATTTAAATTTGCAATTGCCGCTTTATAGCTCATTCCCCGGGATAAACGAAGCACATCTTTTAAGGCAGCTTCTTCCGATTCATAATTCCACATCCGACACCCACCCAAGGCCGGGCCAATATCAGTATTATGAATGGCAATAATCGATTTCAATCCTGTATCCGGGTCGTTACAAAACACAACCTGTTCATGCTCCTTTTTATCCATAGATTCAAATACTTTTGACATACGAGCCCCCTTCCTAAACTTCTGTTAATAGATGTCTGGCAATGACCAGTTCTTGAATTTCTGATGTTCCTTCATAAATCTGAGTGATTTTTGCATCACGCATTAGCCGTTCTACACCGAACTCCCTAATATACCCGTATCCCCCAAAAATCTGTACACATTGTGTAGAAGCATCCATAGCTGTTTTTGAGGCAAAATTTTTGGCCATAGCTGCTTCCTTTGAATAAGGTTTATGGTCATCTTTTAATTTTGCAGCTCTATAAATAAGCAACCGTGATGCCTCAATATTAATGGCCATTTGAGCCAGCTTACTCTGGATAGCACCAAAGCTCCCAATTGTTTTTCCGAATTGCTTTCTTTCATTGGCATACTCTACAGAACGGTCCAAGGCAGCTTTTGCGATTCCCAATGCCTGAGAAGCAATTCCGATTCTTCCACCATCAAGTGTACTCAGGGCAATTTTAAATCCTTGCCCTTCCTTACCAACCAAATTTTCTGCAGGTATTCTACAATCTTCAAAATATAATTCACACGTGTCGGAACCTCGAATGCCCAGTTTATCTTCTTTTTTCCCCGTAGAGAATCCCGTCGTTCCCTTTTCTACAATAAACGCAGATATTCCCTTTGTACCTGGTTGCTTATCGGTTATACACATCACAAGAACGATATCGGATGATATCCCATTGGTAACCCAATTTTTTGTTCCGTTTAAAATATAAGAGTCGCTATCTTTCACAGCCACTGTTCTCATGTTACTTGCATCAGATCCAGACTGGGGTTCACTAAGTGAAAAAGCCCCAAGTCGTTTCCCCGAAGCTAGAGGTTTAAGATATTTTTCCTTTTGGGCTTCATTGGCATATTTCAACAGAAGTTGACAGACTAACGAATTATTTACAGACATGACCACACCGGCAGAAGCATCAATTCGGGAGATCTCTTCCATAGCTATTGCATAGCTTATCGTATCCATCCCTGCTCCATCCCAAACCTCAGGAACCATCATTCCCATAAAACCCAATTCTGCCATCATATCAATTTGTTCGGCAGGATATTCTGCCTTTTCATCCCGTTCAATTACACCGGGCGCTAAATGTTTTTCGGCGAATTCCCGAGATGTTTTTTGAATAAGTTGCTGTTCTTCTGTCAAATTAAAATCCATAGCTTACCTTTCAACAATCAAAGCTGATGCTTCGCCACCACCGATGCATAATGTGGTAAGACCCAATTGACGATTTTGTGCTTCCATGGCATGAAGCAAGGTGGTCAATATTCTGGCACCACTGGCCCCAATGGGATGCCCGATAGCAATTGCACCTCCATGGATATTTACCTTTTTCTGATCCAATTTAAAATCATCTATAGCGGCCATGGCAACCGGTGCAAAGGCTTCATTGATTTCCCACAAATCTATTTCCTCAGAATTTAATCCAGCTTTCTTCAGACATTTATCGATAGCTTTTGAGGGTGCTGTAGTAAACCATTCCGGAGCGTGAGCCGCAGAGGCTTGAGCACGAATTTTAGCCATGGGTTTCAATCCTAACTCATCTGCTTTTTTTGTTGACATGATTAATAATGCAGCGGCACCATCATTTATTTTTGAAGCATTTGCAGCAGTTACTGTACCCTCTTTTTCAAATGCAGGACGCAATGTGGTCATTTTCTCAAAATTTGCCCTAGTGGGTTCTTCATCTGAATCAACACTTAGGGGTTCACCTGCTCTTTGGGAAAGAGTAACGGGAACAATTTCCTTTGTAAAAACACCCTCAGCTTGTCCGTTTTGTGCTCGTGTGTACGATTCCTTTGCGTAAGCATCTTGAGATTGTCTGGAATAATCTTTCTCTCTGGCGCATAATTCTGCACAATTTCCCATATGTTGATCATTGTAAATATCCCATAAACCATCAGAAATCATACTGTCCAAAAGTGTTCCATGACCCAATCGGTATCCTCCCCGACCTTTAGGGACAAGATAAGGTGCTTGTGTCATATTTTCCATACCACCGGCAATAATTATATCTGCATCCCCGGTCTGAATGGCTTGGGTAGCCAGCATGACCGCTTTCAACCCGGAGCCACACATTTTGTTGATGGTTAGGCATTCCACCGAATCGGGAAGTCCTGCGCCTAAAGCGGCTTGCCGCGCCGGAGCTTGACCTTGTCCTGCAGAAAGAACGTTACCCATGATGACCTCATTTACTGATACAGGGGCAACTTGTGTTTCATCCAGAACGGATTTGATTGCCGTAGCGCCTAATTGGGGGGCAGAAATAGAAGACAACGCTCCTTGGAAAGCACCCACAGGCGTTCTCTTGGCAGAAACAATGACAACGTCGCGTAATTCAGACATAAAAATTCTTTCGTTTATTGGGTATGATGAAATATTCAGCGTATGCTGAGGGAGCGGACAGGCCGGTAGATTGAATGTGCTTAATCAATGAACAGTGTCTAGGTTTTAATTCAAATAATTCCGGTGGGCACACACCGAAAATAATGCTTCAATAGTGCCGGGAAGTTAATACAATTCGCTTGTCATAATTAAAGAAATTGGCATCATTGAAATTTATATTTATTCTGAATAATTCTTTCCTTCTTTGTCCTTTTGTCCCCGATGAATTGGGATTATTGATTCAATACAAAAGAACCAAAAAATCAATATCCAAAATGAATACCGAAAGATAAATAATGATAATATTTTTAATAGGTATCTTCACGTGGAAATCATAAGAAAAATTTTACTCATCCTTCTGATCGTACGCCTTAATAATATCCCGAACCAACTTGTGGCGCACTACATCAGATTCGGTTAAAGTTGCGAAACCTATACCATCGATACCCTTTAGTATTTTCATGACCTGGAGCAAACCAGATTCTGTTTTTTTGGGTAAGTCAATCTGTGTGATATCTCCTGTAATGATCGCACGAGAATTTACGCCTAGCCTTGTGAGAAACATTTTCATTTGCATGGAAGTGGCGTTTTGGGCTTCATCTAATATAAGAAAAGCATTATTTAATGTTCTTCCACGCATATAGGCCAAGGGTATCACTTCTATGATATTTTTAGCTAAAAGCGGTTTTAACCTTGTGGATGGGATCATATCTCCAAGAGCATCATATAGTGGGGTAAGGTAAGGGTCTACTTTTTCTTTGAGATCACCGGGAAGAAAACCTAGGTTTTCTCCTGCCTCTACAGCCGGACGGCATAATACAATTCGGTCAACCTCATGATTATCCAGTGAGGCTATACCAAATGCAACTGCCAAATACGTTTTTCCTGTTCCTGCTGGGCCGATAGAAAAAACGATATCGTTCTTACGAACCAGGTTGATATAGACTTCCTGACCATCACTCCTTCCTGAAATAGCTCCTTTTTTACCATAATGAATGACCGTTTCTATGGACTCTGTTGGGTGCCCATTTTCGGAACGAATAATCCGTATCAAATCTTTTACGTCTCCACAAGTCAGTGAGCCTTTTCTCCCAAGAGTTTGCTCCATTTCATGAAAAATTTCATGTATGGACTGGACTTCCTCATCTTGGCCATTAATTTTAACCTTATTTCCTCTCACCAGGATATCTGCCTCAAACGCATTTTCAATGCATTTTAAATTTGCGTCCGCCACACCTAAAAGAGAAGAAAGATCAATTCCTTTTAATTCAAATGTTTTTTCCATGCTAATGATTTTATTTATAACTTTGGACCGGAATTTACTGAAAATCATCACCAAGTTCATCTGGCCGATGAAAATTGTACCAGCAAAGCAGGGCATAAATGATTCAAAGGTGTAGCAACGTCATTGTCCTGGGCTTTGCTCTGCTATTGATCCTTGCGGGGTGCAAGCCTGGAACAACACCTTCTCCTAAAAATAATCTGGAAACAAATATCCGGTTTCTTATAGAAAAAGGAGAGGGATATTGGGAAAAACGGGTGGATCCCATTCAAGCAAAAAATGGGCGGTTATTTTTATCAAAGGCAAATCGTTTAGAGCCGGCAAATCTGATGGTAGCTGCTCTCTACGCAAGAACTTGTTATTTTATAGGGTATTACATTGAAGAGGTTCCACAGCAACAAGATTCATTATTTTTGGAAGGAGCAAGTGCTGCCTGGAAAATTTTATATGAAAGCAATTCTTTTCAGTCCGTGTATCAAATTTCGAAAAGTGATTCTGCCACAGCAATTATTGCGGCAATAGAATCAATCCCTGAATCTTTCGTTCCGGTTTTATATTGGTGGACTGCAAACTTTTCCAGATATTTAGCAACGAAATCGGTAATTGAACGATTAAATCATCGGGATTTAATCGAAACAGCACTCCATAGAATTTTAGCTTTAGAACCGGATTATTTTTATGGTGGACCTTATCGAATTTTCGGAGGGATATTCGCTCGTATTCCTGGAGTGGAGTTATCCCATTCTTATACCTATTTTGACCAGGCCATCCAATCAAATCCAAATTATTTTGGAACTTATGTTCTCAGAGCTCAATATCTCCATACAAAGGCGGGGAATAAAGAATATTTTATAAAAGATTTAGAACATGTCATTAACACAGACCCCACCATAATTCCTGAAGTTATGCCAGAAAATTTACTCGAACAGGAAAAAGCTAAACAGCTTCTATCTCAGGCTTCTTTATTATTTGAATAGATAGTTGAGAAAAAGTTCAGTTTTTACTGGATAATAGACATTCCTTTAATCCAAATTCTTTTATGGTTCTTCTCCCTCTCTTTTGGGCTATCTTAAGCCTTTTTGTTACTTTGGTATTCTTCCTGCTTCTTCCTGTTAAGGTGGCCTTTTCCGGAAAGATACATGTAAATGAAGGAATCAAATCCGGAAGAGGATCCATAAACATAGGAGGAAAAAATTATGGAATTGCCATTCTGCCTTATCCGAGAAAAAAAATATTAATCGGAAATTATAACCGTCCATTTTTTTCATTTTTTCTTTCCGACAATACAAAAAAACCCAAAAGCGAAAAAAAGAAAAGCAGGAACAAAAAGAAGAAAAAGCCTTCTTATCTTCACCTATTTGGAGCAATTCTTAAAACACTATATTTCGACGAGTTTAATCTTTTCGGCAGTATTGGCTTTCCAAACCCCATGCATACCGGTTGGCTAATGGGAGGAATTTCTTTAATAAAATCATGGGTGTCCGGGAAACAATCATCCCTAATCCTTTCTCCTCGATTTAATAACAGATTTGAAACCCGTCTCACGGGAAATATCTGCATAAAATTTCAGCCAGCAAAGGTCGCTTGGTATACGACAATATCTTATTATAAATTCAGGAAGTAGAAAGGAAGACTAATGAATATTTCAGAGTTAATAAAAAATACATTGAAAGAAGCTCAGGATCTCATGGCCACAAAAACAGTTGTTGGGGAACCGATTCAAGCCGGAGATCATACCATAATTCCCGTTTCTAAAGTCATGTTCGGATTTGGTGGTGGTGGAGGAGAAGGCACTGAAAAAAAAGAAGACCGCAGTGGTCAGGGTGTTGGAGGCGGATGGTCAATTGAACCCGTGGCATTTGTAGTGGTAGGAAAAGACGGAGCAAAACTCATGACCATCGGTGATAAAGAAGGCCTTACAGGCAAACTCATGGACCTTGCCCCAAAAGTAATGGATACGGTAAAAGATTTTGTCGAAAAGAAAAAAGAAGAATCCTCTAAAGAAGAATAATTCTAAATAGGGGGTTGGCTTTTCTTATTTCAACAAGATTTGTCATTCTTATTAATTTAATTGGAAAGAAACATACATGAAAAATCCAAAATCCGTCAGGGACATTATGGCCAAACGATTGGTCACTTTTACACCAGATATCAATGTTATGTCTGCCATAGAAACTTTACTGAAGCATCAGATTTCAGGGGCAACTGTTGTCAATAGTCAAGGTAAAATGGTTGGTATCCTTTCAGAAATAGATGTAATGGAAACACTAATACATTCTTCGTATCACGGCGAAGGGAGTGGGTCTGTAAAGGATTTTATGTCAGAAGAAATCACTTCGGTGAATCCGGAAATGGGCATCATTGATTTGGCCAATCTTTTTTTAGAAAAACGATTCCGACGATTGCCAGTAGTAGAAAATGGTAAATTAATTGGCCAGGTAAGCCGGCGGGATGTTTTGAAAGCTATTCAACTTTTAGCCGATTAAATAATCAAAAATCAAAGACTGTTAGCCCGCTTTTTGATTTGATATACCTGGGATAAAACCATTCCAGTTAGCATAAGACCGCATCCCGCCAATGCCCGGGTAGAAAGGATTTCATTCAAAAGCCACCACCCTCCTCCGGCAGCAACAACCGATTCCATACTCAAAATTAAAGCTGCATGAAATGGCGGAACAGTTTTCTGTGCATAGACTTGAATTGTATATGCCACTCCGACTGAAAAAATTCCTGCATATAGTATCATGGGCCAAGCCTGCATTATGGCCTTCCCATCCATCGATTCACACAACAATCCAACCATCATACTCAAAGTAGATACGATTAAGAACTGAACAGCAGCGAGAAAAATGGCGTTCATTCTTGGAGCTAATTTGGCAATAATCTGTACATGAGCCGCCCAGAAAAATGCCCCAATTAATACCATAGCATCCCCCCAGTTAATCGATTGCTCTTTAACGATACTTAGCAGGTATAATCCTAATACAGCCAATCCTGCGGCTATCCAATTGTTTAGGGGTATTTTTTGTCCTAAAATCCTTCCGTATAATGGAACAATAACCACATATAATCCTGTAATGAACCCTGTTTTTCCGGCAGTTGTATATACAATACCAACTTGTTGAAGGGAAGCTCCCATAAATAATATCAACCCGGTCGTAATCAGGGCCAGACTATCTTTTTTAGTTATTTGAATTTCTTTACGCTGGAAATATAAAACGGGTAATAAAACGAGAACCCCCAGAAAAAACCGAATCCCGTTAAATAAAAACGGACCCATATATTCCATCCCGGCACGCTGAGCGATAAACGCCATTCCCCAAATTACCGCTGCCATTACCAAAAGGATATCACTACGAACTATTTGGGTTACCTGATTCAATTTTTAATTCAATTTATGATTGAGAAAACAGTTAATAATTTGACGAATTTCTTTCATTCGATTTTTTATCAAAGTAGAAACCGGCAACGATGTCCAATCATCACAATCCATATAATCAGATACAATTTTATAAAACACCATTTGCTTCGGCGAAATCCATTTTGACCCCACGCGAAATATTTCTGATGCTTCCATATCTACTATTTCTGTATCCATTCTTTCACCATTAGTTACAGCTGATTGAACCGTGGTTAGTTTCTTTGTTTCAGCGAACAGCCCCAATTGACTGTTGGGTCTATAAACTTTCTTTGATTCAGCATCAATTATTTTTTCGAGGATATATCCTTTCCCTATTAAAGTGTGTTTAGGATCTCCGCCACAGATTCCAACATTTAGTAAAGAAATTTTATCATGGTATTTTTGATTTGAGATAAAAGCATCCAATCTTGGTTCAATATTATTTTTCCCTATACCGCAAATCACTACAGCGAATTGTTTATTTGTATAAACATGCTCCGATGAGTCTTTTATCAATTTAAATTCTGAAATTAAATGAATGGCTTCCGCCTTTAAAGCGGTCACAATTAGAACTTTTGTCATCTGGAAGTTTATCCCATTTTGTAATGCTTACGAATGGGATGAAGGACGGTCCAATAGCATTGGAGTCCTTTAGGGAATATAACATAATCGCCAGGTTTTATAGAGATAGTTTTCCCGTGCTTCATCCCGATTTGCACTTCACCTTCTATTATATAACAAGATTCTTTTTCACCATATTCCCATGGAAATTCAGAAATGTCACAGGTCCAAATTGGCCAAGAGTGAACACCTTTGTCCTCAAGTTCTTTTTCAGTCAGTTTTATTATCTGAATTTTTTGTTCCATGTTTTACCTCTTTTGTGAGCGAAGATAAATAATGCCTTAAAGCATGAACCATTTCCGGGCTGTGGGATTTGGCATTGGTTTCCATATCCAAATAAGTTGAATGGTTCATCATGGCGTGCATTTTTTTGAGATTATCCGGTTCATGCAAAATGTCTTTTTCTCCCCCCACTATCAGTGTCTGAAACGGGATAGCCTGAAGTTTGTCCCAAACCGTATACCGAGATAGGGGAATAACACCTTTTTTCAATTTCCAGGGATCGGCTTCATCCAAGGCTTTACAATATTTTTCAAACTGGGCGCGGTCAGCTTTAATGTTTAATCGAAAAACTTTTAGATACCATTTTACCAGGGGTTTCAATACGAAATAAAACCCTGGATAAAACGGATAAATAATAGCCTTCCCCCACCAGGGAACCCGAAATTCTGCATTGGGGCCAATTAATACCAATGCCCTAGGCTCTACTGGTAATTGGGAAGCACAATCCAGAATCGCTGTAGCGCCCAACGAACTTCCAAAAAGGATGAATTCTTTTGAACTAAAATCTAATTGTTTAACAAGGGAAACGATATCTCCTCCGATGGCTTCCACATCATACTCTTTTTCTCCGGAAATTTGCGCAGAAATCTTTTCACGGGTTTCCACATAAATCACGTTAAAGTGTCGAGTCATTTCTTTAAGAACGGTTTGCCATCCTTCCAGACGGGAAATCCATCCCGGTATAAAAACCACAGTCGGCTCATGAGACCGAGATGCAGCAGAAAAAAACAATACACGTAAGGATACGCCCTTATTCATGGTTAACCAGTTTTCCCGAACGGTTGCTCCTTTTGCACAAAATTTTTTCAAAGATTCCTGGTTCAAACTACTACCCTAACTGCCTGTTTTAGAATAGTATAACGGGCTGGTGTGTGTCCAATAATTTCCCCATCGGTTTCGATAGATATTTTTTGGTCTGTCTGTACCTCAAACCACTCACATTCCTTGTAATGGGCATATGCTTTATTGAAAATTGTTCCTGTATATAAGGTAGGAATTATACCTAATAATTTTAATTTGGATACTCCATCAACTATAGCCACACTCAATTTTCCATCATCCGGCTCTGTACACTGGTTATATTTCATCCCTCCACCGAAATGCCCTGTTTTGTATATTGTTACATTACTTAGGGGGCGGTTTTTATCTATATTACCATCAATAATCAGATCTCCAACTAAAGGTCTATACCGGGCAATAGCTTTTAATCCAGATAAAATGGCTCCTGCATCTGCACTTTTTTGTTTTAAAAGTCGGGTTATTCCTTTGGCCTCATTAAAGTATTCCCCACCGAGACTAATAACTCCTATGCTTGAATTATTAACAAAATATCGGGTAACTGGTAACCCGTCAAAACCAATACAATCAACACGACAAAGATCAATGGCTTTAGTTCGCGAACTTGTGACCCGCTCAATCCACGGAAGTATATCTGAAAACTTTTTCTCAAAGTCATTGCTGCTTCCGGCACCTAAAAATACCAGGTCTACATCTCCGTGATACCCCGGATTCAAAGGAGCGATGCACTGTAGAATTTCATTGAAGGTACCATCTCCGCCGAAAGAAACAATTCGTCTGGCTCCACTTTTAATCACTGTTTTAGCAAGGGCTGTAGCATGATTTTTAGATGCTGTTATGTGAAGCGTGTAGGAAATATTTTTTTCTTCAAGAGAATGTTGAAATTTTTCCCACCTTTTGATTGCGAGGCCTTCTCCCGCCACTGGATTACAAATAATATAAATATCTTCCTGATTCATTAAATGTAATCTACAATGAATTCCTTAAAAATTTACATGGCTAGTCCGGGTGAATCATGGGGACAAATCGAACGGGTATTACAGATTTTTTAAAGATTTCTCCATTTTCTTTTTTAACGACTATAACCAGTTCTTGCCAGACAGATCCAACAGGTAGAATCATTTTCCCATTTGGTTTAAGCTGTTCTATCAAGGCTTCTGGAATTTTCGGGGGAGCTGCGGTAACAATAATCCTGTCAAACGGTGCTTGTTCAGGCCATCCATCGTATCCGTCTCCCCATCGAACGATAATATTCTTATACCCTAAATATTTTAGAGTACTATCTGCCCTATCTGCTAGAGTTTGAAGGATTTCTATCGAATATACGAACTGGACAAGAGGAGAAAGAATTGCAGCCTGGTAACCAGATCCTGTGCCAATTTCCAATACTTTATGGATTGGTTTTACATCAAGTGCCTGTGTCATTAGAGCCACGATAAAAGGCTGGGAAATGGTTTGATTTTTTCCAATGGGTAAGACATGGTCATTGTATGCATGCTTCTTATAAGGGATTGGGATGAAACAATGACGCGGTGTTTTACGCATTACATTTAACAATTGAACATCGGTTATTCCTCGATTTTCGATTTGCTGGGATACCATAGAAGCAGCATCCATTTCCCATTGAGGGTAGGATGAACTGAATTGCTCCTGATGTAATGGGGTATAGGATTGTCCCAAAAGTGTCAGATTACACAATAATCCTATCATTGGTAAATGTTGGGGACGATTAAATCCCATAGAATTCCCCAATTGAAAAAGTGATAGCTTACGCAGCTGAACTGAAGGAAAACCTCATTTTCTTCGGCTGGACCAAATCATCAAAATCGCTGTATTTCAATTGAATCAATTCCGTGTGTGATCCTGCATTGAAAGCTATTTCTTCGTCTTCTGCCAAGCTTTCCGTCACATAAACCTCCATTCCATAAAGATTACCGAATGGGGGCATAGCTCCAACTTCACATCCGGGAAATTTATCTTTAAACTCTTGTTCGTTGGCCAAGGTAACTTTTTTCGATCCAGATGTCTTCTCCAACCGTTTAAAATCAATTTTTTTTGAAGCTGGCAGTACCGCCATAGCCATTTTACCGTCTAATTTAACCACTACAGTCTTGGCCAGTTCTTTACCTG
The DNA here is from genome assembly GCA_964549275.1 of uncultured bacterium. GTDB lineage: Bacteria > Fidelibacterota > Marinisomatia > Marinisomatales > TCS55 > CAZJUP01. The sequence continues at coordinate 61,246 of CAZJUP010000003.1, forward strand.
AAATATGGGCAGAAGCTGCTATTGTCTGTGCTGTGTAAGCAGGAGAATGGGAAATTGAGACATATTTAACCCCTTGTTCGTCAAGGTAATCTTTGATTTTTTGTATAGGCATGGAAAACTCCTTTCCTTGAAATTATTGAATTGAAATTCAGCGATGTTTCAATCGAAGTTTTCACCAATCCGAGACGAGAAGCCGATTTCAGAAAGCATTTGAATGAATCAGAATTGAACCACCCTGAATCAATGTGATATTAATTTAACCGAAAACCTCTAAACCACTCAAGCGATTTAAGAGATATTATACTAGAATAATGCTAAAATAGTAAAGTATCCTAAAGATTGAGATACATAATATCAGGAATTTTTATGGGGTTTAATTTGAATACCCAATTCATCCAGTTGCTCTTTTGAAACAGAGCTCGGTGATTCATCCATTAGTGAAGCGGCAGAAGTAGTTTTTGGAAAGGCGATGACATCCCGAATATTGTCCGTTCCGGCAAGAATCATTACCAAGCGATCAAATCCGTAAGCGATACCGCCATGGGGAGGAGCTCCAAAAGTTAAGGCATCCAATAAAAACCCGAATTTTAAGCGAGCTTCTTTTGAACTTATATCCAATAAGTCAAAAACTTTTTGTTGAATATCCTTCTGGTGGATACGAATAGAACCCCCTGCAATTTCATACCCGTTAAGTACCAAATCATATCCCCTGCTCAATACGGAACTGGCATCTGATTCCAAATGATGAACTTGATCCAGCTTCGGTGAGGTAAAAGGATGGTGCATAGCAGTATACCGATTGGTGTCCTTGTCCCATTCAAACATGGGAAAGTCTACAACCCAAAGCGGTTTGTATAGTGACGAATCAACAAGATTTTCCCTGCGGGCAACTTCCACACGCAATGCTCCTAAAGCTGATTGAGCCACATCCTTGTTATCTCCAATCATAAAAAGAATATCCCCGTCTTCAAGCTCCAAATTCGTGATAATCTGTTTTTGAAGATCGTCCGGAAAAAATTTCGATATTCCACCCAACAATTTCTGATTTTCTGCTTTCATCCAGGCCAAGCCTTTTGCTTTGTATTTTTTTACAAAATCAGTAAATCCATCAATCTCTTTTCTGGAATATTTTGATCCACCTTTAACAACAAGTCCCTTCACCATTTCCGCGGATTTGAATGCATTAAATTCAGAATTATCTGTAAAGGATTTTACATTCTGTAATTCCATATTAAATCTTAAATCCGGTTTGTCAGATCCAAACCTATCCATAGCTTCAGCAAAAGTCATTCTCGGAAATACTTCAGGCAGTTCAACATCGATAACTTCTTTAAATATTGTTCGGGTTAATCCCTCGCACACGGCCCAAATATCTTCTTCATCTATAAAACTCATTTCAATATCAATTTGAGTAAATTCCGGTTGACGATCAGCACGAAGGTCTTCATCTCGAAAGCATTTTACTATTTGGAAATACCGGTCATAACCGGAAATCATAAGAAGTTGTTTATAGGTTTGAGGAGATTGTGGAAGAGCATAGAATTTCCCTTGATGAATCCGGCTTGGGACTAAATAATCCCGGGCACCTTCAGGTGTAGATTTCATTAAAACCGGTGTTTCGACTTCCATAAATTTTTCATGGGATAGATATTGCCTTGCAGATTGATATGCCCTGTGGCGAATAGAAAGATTTTTTTGCAGGTCTTCAGTTCTTAATTCGAGATAACGGTATTTTAACCGCACATCTTCTTCCGCACTGTTCCTGTCCGTAATCATAAAAGGTAGTGGTGCGGATTCGTTTAACAATTCCATTTCAGAAACGATAACCTCAATATCTCCGGTTTTCATCTTTGGATTAACTGCATTGAGATCCCGTTCCTTTACAATACCCGTTATGGAAAGCACATCTTCCATTGATAACTTTTTTACGGCTTCAAAATCGCCAGAATAGGATTCAGTGTTAAATACAATCTGTGTTTTCCCGTACCGATCTCTCAAATCCACAAATATCACCTGACCATGAAGGCGGACGGTATTCACCCATCCATTGAGAGCTACAGTAGTGTGTACATCAGACTTTCTCAATTCTCCGCAAGTATGTGTTCGTTTTATATTCATAATTTGTTTAGGAAAGTTACTCCGATTCACCTCAAACAAAAAACGCCGCAATCACGGCGTTTTTGGAAAAATTTTCTAAAAATGTATCAATTACCGTTTTGATATTTTCAATCGATTCATGGCTCTTAAGAGAGATAAATCTGCCCGGACAGCATCTAAACTGGAATCCCTTTCAGATAATCGGGATTTTGCCCTTTCTACTGATGATTCAGCTCTATTTTTATCAATTTCTTCTGATCGCTCTATAGTTTCAATAAGAATTTTAACTTTGTCTTTTCCCACTTCTGCAAATCCACCACTTGTTGCAAAATAGGACTCAGTGTTCCCTTTGGTAATCTTTATTTCTCCAACGGTCAAAGCTAACAACGCCTCCCGATGACCTGTAAGGATACCGAAACTGCCATCAGTGCCAGGGCATCGGATATAAGAAACTTCTCCTTCATCCAAAACTCTAGTTGGGGTAACAATTTCTAAATGAAAAGTACTCATGAGTTTTTATGCTGCCATTTTCTTTCCGTTCTCGATAGCTTCATCAATGGTCCCCACATAAGCAAATGCATTTTCAGGGAGGTCATCTACTTCTCCTTTAAGAATAGCTTCGAAACCATCTACCGTATCTTCCAGAGAAACATACCGACCTTCTTTACCTGTAAATTGTTCTGCCACGAAGAAGGGTTGGCTCATAAATTTCTGCATTTTTCTCGCCCGTGAAACCGTTGATTTATCATCATCAGACAACTCATCCATCCCGAGAATAGCGATAATATCCTGCAAGTCTTTGTATTTTTGAAGAACTCCCTGGACATCCCTTGCCACATTATAATGTCGTTCGCCGATCACTCTTGGATCTAAAATTCTGGAAGTTGATGCTAAAGGGTCCACAGCAGGATAAATACCAAGTTCAGCAATTTTCCGTTCCAAAACTGTTGTCGCATCCAAGTGAGCAAAAGTTGTGGCTGGTGCCGGGTCTGTTAAGTCATCTGCCGGAACATATACAGCTTGAACGGATGTAATCGATCCTCTTTTTGTTGAGGTAATACGCTCCTGAAGATCACCCATTTCTGTGGATAGAGTGGGCTGATATCCCACAGCGGACGGCATCCTTCCCAACAATGCAGATACCTCGGAACCGGCTTGTGTAAATCGAAAAATATTATCGATAAATAGGAGAACGTCTTTTCCTTCATCATCTCGAAAATATTCAGCCATGGCTAATCCACTTAAGGCTACACGGAGACGGGCTCCCGGTGGTTCATTCATTTGTCCAAACACCATGGTTGTTTTATCAATAACACCAGATTCAGTCATTTCATTGTATAAATCATTCCCTTCCCGGGTACGTTCACCTACTCCAGCAAAAACTGAAAAACCACCATGTTCTGTTGCAATATTTCGAATGAGTTCCTGGATAAGTACTGTTTTCCCAACCCCGGCTCCCCCAAATAAACCTGTTTTCCCTCCTTTAGTGTAAGGTTCCATGAGATCCACAACCTTAATTCCCGTAACCAGGACATCAGTGGAGGCTGCCAATTCTTCATGTTTCGGTGCTTCCCGGTGAATGGGGAATTTTTTTTCGGTGACGACAGTTTCTTTTCCGTCAATAGTATTTCCCAAAACATCAAACAAACGACCCAGAGTCTCGGGTCCTACTGGTACGGAGATTGGCGCACCGGAGTCTTCCACTTTCTGCCCCCGTGTTAATCCGTCCGTAGAATCCATGGCCACCGTCCGGACCAGACTTTCACCTAAATGCTGGGCAACTTCAAGAACAAGGGTTTCCTCTTCACCCCGGTCTACCGTTAAGGCGTTCATAATTTCCGGGAGTTGACCGTCTTCAAAAACACAGTCTACAACTGCACCCATTATTTGAGATACTTTTCCAATAATTTTCATTCGTCTTTCCTTAATCTTGGAGGGCTTCAGCGCCACCGACAATTTCCAGCATTTCTGTGGTTATTGCCGCTTGGCGTGCTTTATTGAATTCAAGGGTTAAATCTTTAATCATATCTTCTGCATTGCTGGTGGCATTTTCCATGGCCATCATTCTGGCTGCCTGTTCACTGGCATACGATTCCAGGAGATATTTCCACATTTGAATATTAAGATGTCGTGGGACCAGAGATTGTACAATCGAATCTTTCGAGGGTTCATAAAGGCGGTCTGGTACTTGTGTATTTTCTCCATCAAATTCCAGGGGTAGAAGTTTTTCTGTTTTAGCTAATTGAGATGCAACATTGACAAACTCATTATATACAACACTAATTTCGTCAACATGGCCATTGAGAAAATGACTGATAATACCATTCCCGATTTTAATGGCATGGTCAAAATCAAGATCGTTCCAAAAATCAACGTGGGATTCTATTATAGAGTAGTCTCTCCTTTTGAAATAGTCCCGGGCTTTTTTCCCAATACAGAAAATATCCACATTCTCTTTGCCCAATATTTCAATTTCAATTTCAGCTTTTCTTACAATCCCCGAATTAAAAGAACCGGCTAATCCTCTATCAGATGTTATCACTACAAATCCGTGGCGCTTAATCTCGCGGATATTCAATAAAGGAAGTAGACTTCGGTCAACGTCGGGTAAAAGGTTGTTAATTGTTTCGGATAAACTGCTGGAATAAGGACGTGCCTGCTCCATGCGTTCCTGGGCGCGTCGCATTTTAGCAGCCGCAACCATTTTCATAGCTTTAGTCACCTTTTGGATACTTTTGACAGATTTAATCCTGTCCCTGATATCCTTTAAGTTTGCCATTGGTTAAGAAACAGTAACTCCTTTTTTGTAGTCCGAAATAGATTTCTCAAGCCGTTCTGATACATCCGTAGACATAACGCCTTTTTGATGAATGCTCTTTAAATCTTCAGCATTATTGGCATTCAGATAATCATAGAGACCAGTTTCGAATTCCGCTACTTTCTCTGTGGATACATCATCCAGAAAACCTCTTGAAGCTGCAAAAATAATCGCGACTTGTTTTTCCACATCCATGGGAACGTACTGGCCTTGTTTTAAAATTTCAACCATGCGTTCTCCACGGGTTAACTGAGCTTGAGTCGCTTTATCTAAGTCAGACCCAAATTTGGCAAAGGCTTCTAATTCTCTGTATTGTGCCAAATCTAAGCGAAGAGTTCCCGCCACTTTTTTCATAGCCTTGATTTGAGCATTCCCACCAACTCGGGAGACTGAAATTCCCACATCAATTGCCGGGCGCACACCGGAGTTAAACAAATTTTTCTCCAAATAAATTTGTCCATCGGTAATCGAGATGACGTTCGTCGGAATATAAGCTGATACGTCTCCTTCTTGTGTTTCGATAATGGGAAGTGCGGTTAAGGACCCACCTTTTAATTCTTCTGCTAATTTAGATGCACGTTCTAACAAACGGCTGTGGAGATAGAATACATCACCGGGGTAGGCTTCGCGACCAGGAGGGCGCCTTAACACAAGCGACATCTGACGATAAGCTACCGCTTGTTTAGATAAATCATCGTAAATAATCAGGGCATGTTTTCCGTTATCCCTAAAATATTCACCCATGGCGCATCCTGAATAAGGGGCAATAAATTGAAGTGGTGCCGCTTCTGATGCTGCTGCAGATACGACCGTAGTATATTCCATTGCACCATTGGTTTCCAACTCGTTAACAATTGATGCTACCGTAGAGGCTTTTTGTCCGATGGCCACATATATACAGTAAACTGGAGAATCCGTATCATGAGTATACTTTTGATTGATTATTGTATCAACGGCTACGGCTGTTTTTCCTGTTTGACGATCCCCAATAATTAATTCCCGCTGCCCGCGACCAATTGGGATCATACTGTCGATGGCCTTGATTCCAGTTTGAAGCGGTTCTGTAACAGGCTGACGAGCCATAACGCCAAGCGCTTTTCTTTCAATGGGTAAATGGTGCTCTGAATCAATGGGACCCTTCCCATCTATAGCTTGCCCGAGGGGGTTAACCACGCGCCCAAGCATTACGTCTCCAACAGGGACTTCCACCACACGACCAGTCCGCTTAGCCAAATCGCCTTCTTTTACCAGCCGACTGTTTCCGAACAGAACGAGGCCCACATTGTCTTCTTCCAAGTTTAAGGCCATTCCGAAAACACCATTCGGCAATTCAACAAGTTCAGAACTCATCACATTTTCCAGGCCACTGACTCTGGCCACGCCATCTCCGACTTCCAGGACTTCTCCGACCTCGGAAACATCCACGGCTAAATCAAATTGGGCGATCTGTTCTTTTAAAAGGGCTGTAATGTTATCAGTTTTTATTTCCATAATTTCCTTTTTCTTATGCTCCCAAGAGTTCTTGTTTCAAAGTCTCCAATTGGTTTTGAATTGAAGCATCCAGAAATGTATTTCCTATTCTTAGTTTTATTCCACCCATTAAGTTGGGGTCCACATGTACAGATAAGTCTGCAGTTTTTTTCAACGCATCGTCCAATGCATTTTTTATGGCCAATTCGTCATCTTTTTCAAGGGAAGTCGCCACATGAGCAGTGACATTTACCAAATTCATTGCCTCCATATATAATGCCCTATAGGCCTTTTTCATATCCTGAAGAAGTGAAACCAGATTTTCTTCTTTTACAATTTCAATGAATTTTAGAACTGCGGTATGGCACCCTTCCCCAATTATCCGTGAAAGAATATTTGCTTTTTGTCCGTTGTCAAGTCGTTTTGAATGAATAAAAGCCCTAAACTGAGCATTCTCCTTCAACAACCGGTTAATTAACGAAAGAGATTCAAGTATCTCTTTCCTTTTATCGGTTTGTTCCGCTACAGCAAATAATGCCGCCGCATATTTACGAGCCTGCAGATCAAGCCTCATAGGATTGAACTTTCTTTAGAGACTCTTCTATGAGTGATTTATTGTCTTCAGAACTCAAATTTTTCCTGATGAGTTTTTTCGCAACATTCAAAGAAAGATTAACAACTTCACTTTTAATATCTGCAATGGCTTTGTCCTTCTCCACTTCGATCTGTTTCTGTGCATTTTCCAAAAGGAGATTTGTTCGTTCTTTCGTTTTTGCCAAGGTGTCTTCTTTCAGCTTTTCTGCAGCAGATTTTCCTTCCGTAAGTATGGATTGAGCATCTGAACGTGCTTTGGCAATAATGGCTTCTGATTCCAGATTTAGCCGTTCCAATTCCGCTTTTGCTTTTTCTGCATCTTCCAGAGATTGTTTAATCATTTCTTCACGACCTTCCAGCATTTTGAGAAGGGGTTTCCATGCAAACTTTGCTAACACTGAAAACAGGACCAAAAAGGTAATGATGGTCCAAATAAACAGACCGGGGTCAAGTTGAACTAAAGGATTATCCATAGTAGGCTCCCATCAAATGATTCAGGTTTAACCTCTTATTTCATCAAGACAATCAAAAGCACAAACACTTCAGCCAGAATTGCGACACCTTCCAATAGAAAAAGGGGCAGGTTTACTGCTCCAGTAATCTGGGCAGCGGCTTCAGGTTGACGTGCAATGCTTTCAGCAGCTGCAGCTGCAAATTTGCCAATGCCTATGGCTGCGCCAATCACAATTATTCCAAGACCGATTGCAGCACCAAAGTAATGAAGAACTTCCATCGTTCTACCTCCGTTTATTATTTAATGATGAACATTTATAGCCATGCCGATAAACACAGCCGAGAGCAGGGTAAACACATACGCCTGCACCATAACAACAATTATTTCTAGCCCCGAGATCGCCGCAGCCATTGGAACTGATACAATAGCAACCCCGATTCCTGCAGCAAGACTATGAAACATTTCAGCGAAAATGGCCATAAAAGATAAAATAGCCAACAATGCAATGTGCCCTCCTGTCATATTTGCCGCTAACCGCATCGTCAATGCAAACGGTTTTACAAACATCCCAATGATTTCAATTGGAATTAAAATGATATATACAAAACCCGGAAGACCATGAGGAACCAGGTTTTTCCAATGCTGAATAAATCCGTGGGCTTTTGTTCCGGCAACAATAATGGTGACAAATGTAATAGTCGCTAATGCGGCTGTTACATTAAAGTTACCCGTGGCGGTGGGACCACCATGAAGTAGGGTATTAATAAAATTATGGCTGTCAGATGAAGGAACACCCAGGATGAAACGATTAAAGGTCCCCAGTACATCAAAAATTGGAATCATTCCAATGGCATTGGCAAAAAAGATGAAGAACAAAAATGTTAATATCATTGGTGCCCAAGTATTGACCCATTTCGAGCCTACATTAGGTCTCACCATTGTATCTCGAACAAAGGTAACAATTGCTTCCAATGCGTTTACAAATCCTGACGGAACATATCGGGATTGTTTTAAATATCGTCTTATTGGAAAAATAACCACCCCTGCAACCAGTACAGCTACAATCCAGAGCATGAGGACATGTTTTGTCACAGACATATCAATGCCAAAAAAATGGGGAAGGTGTACAATTGGGTGATCCGGAGAACTATTAGACACGTGGTGAATAATATTATCACCAACTTGTTCCATTACACCGCCGGTTGCCCCGTGGTCGCTGCCGCTCATGAAATAGTTATATTGCTAATATTTATTTTTAAAGGTGGAGTTTAATAACACCGCTTCTATCACATAAAGTGCTATGAAATAGCCGGCGAAGCTAATAACAAATGAGAGTTGATGAAAAGAATAAAAACTAAAAATAGTGATAAAAAATATACCATACAGAATCATTTTACCGGCAAATGCTTTCATCATAAACGAGGTAACTCCTTCCGGGTTTTTATTGTAAATCGATTTTATTTTTGAAATTGAGAATAATGTAATTAGGAGAGGAAGAGCCATTCCCATAAATATTTCTTTTTGGTAATCAGGAAAAATGCCACCTAAAATACCCCATGATCCAATAGAAAAAGTTCCGATGTACATTAATTGTTTCATTCTTTTGCGGACCAAATAGACTTGGCCAATTCGTAAAACCCAACGATTAATCCCAGTAATATTCCGACAAACAGTAACCAGGGGTCTGAATTAAAATACTTATCGAGAAAATACCCCACCAAAGATAGACTCAACACCGCTCCAATCAATGTATAAGAAGCCCCGGCTGCCGGTCCGGCCTGGTTTACTACTTTCTGAAAAAATCGAAACGATTCTGCAAGAAAATTGTCCGATTTTTTTAACCGATTCATTCGCCACCAGGGTATCCCTGCTCGGTATCCTCTATTGGGTTTGTCTGGGAAAAGACCTCCGATCCTGCGGGAACGCAATGCCCCTGAAACTGGGCTCCTTCTTCAATAATTAGACTTTGGTACACCAAGTCACCTTTTAGATTGGCCTCACTGCCTAAAACAGCACGGTTTTCCACAACCACATTTCCATCCACCATCCCCCCAATGTGGGCATCGCTGGCCTGAATATTTCCATGGACCTCTCCTCCTCTTGCGATTCGGGCAGGACCTTGTGTTTTTACCTCACCAAATATCTTGCCATAAATGGCCACTCCCCCATCACAGCTTAAATTCCCCTGAATTACAGCATCGGCGCCAATCATGGTATGAACGTCTTTAAACTCTTCTTTAGCCATTGTTTTCTCTGCTCATGTTTATTTTTAAATACTGCGGAAAATACTGTAGGGGGTCCACAGCCTCCCCATCCTTCCATATTTCGAAATGAAGATGAGGGCCGGTGCTCATCCCGGTATCTCCAGCGTTTGCAATCGCATATCCTCTTTTTATTACTTGATACCTATCCACTAAAATTAATTGATTGTGTCCATAATATGTAAAATAATCATCACCATGATAAAGGACGATCAAATTTCCCAAATCCGGAGTCCAACCAGAGAAAACCACTTGGCCGGAGGCTGCGGCTAATACAGGAGTACCTTCTGCCACGGCAATGTCAATGCCATAATGATTTTTTTGCCAAGATCCGGTGTGACGAACCATCTTCTGGGTTAGTATTCCCTCCACCGGCATCATCGATGGAATATTTTCAATATATGAAATCTGAAAACTACTTTGGGTGGGAAGCGTATCCAATGCAGTTGCGGTCGAATCGCCTTCCAGTAAGTGCCCTCCCAATGATCGCTGCATCATATTGCTCAATTGTTGCAATCTTTCCAAATCCCGATAGAGTTCGAGAACTTGTGTCCTCTCTTCTACAAGGTCGTCATATTGGGTTTTCATTTTTTCATAAGCCATCACTTTGGGAACCATATATATAGAGGAAAGCACTAGTATTATTAAAAAGAAAATAATAAGAAATACAAACCCGGTTCTGGAAACAGAAAATCGTTTGGTTTCTCCGTCCGGATCAGGAATGACGAGGATATTATACCGATTGGGTTTCATCGGTTAAGTTTATTCAAGTGTTTTTAGTAGATCCAGAACCCGTTCTAGATCATCATTAGAATAATACTCGATAATTATAGAACCGCCTTTTTTCCCTTTTGTCCGCAATTTTACTTTTGTTCCTAAAACAGATATAAGCTCATCCTCTATTTTGCGAATGGTGGGATTTTTAGTTACGAGTTTTTTTACTTTTTGTGTGGCCGATTTTTCCTTGGTATAAATTTCTGCAGCTCTCACACTAAGGTTATCCCCCAGAATTTTTTGCCAAAGTGTAAGCATTGCCGGTGTAGTTTTCATGGCGAGAATTGCCCGTCCGTGTCCCGCAGTAATTTTCCCACTTCGTAGACTTTTTTTAATATCCGGAGGTAACCGAAGGAGACGCAATGCATTGGTAATAGTTACTCTTTTTTTCCCCACAGCTTGGGCGATGGCATTTTGACTGAGATTAAACTGTCCCTGTAATACTGCATAGGCTTCAGCTTCTTCAATAGCATTTAAATTCTCACGCTGAATATTTTCTATCAGCGCGACCTCCATCATTTCAGCCTCATCCGTCACCTCAATAATGTAAGCAGGAATTTTCTTTAAATTAGCCAGTTTGGTTGCTCGGAGTCTTCGTTCTCCGGCAATCAGTATAAAATGTTCCTCATTTTTCCGAACAGTTACCGGTGTAATCACGCCCTTTTCTTTAATTGAAGCCGTTAATTCCAAAAGGGCATCTTCGTCAAATGATTTACGAGGTTGATGGGGGTTCGTTTTGATGAGCTTAACAGGTAAATGGCTCACCCCTGCTCCAGGTGCATCTTGCTTCTCTGGTGGGCGAATCAGTGCTTCTAGCCCTCTGCCTAATCGTTTAGTGGCCACGGTCTAAGATTTCCTCAACCAGGGTCATATAATTTTGTGCACCGGTTGAATTTGCATCGTATAGAAGTACAGGTTTACCGAAGCTCGGTGCTTCTCCCAGACGAACGTTCCTCTGAATTACCGTCTTAAACACCTTGCCTTCGAAATATCCCCTAACCTCTTCCGCTACTTGTTTTGATAAATTTAACCTGTTATCATACATGGTTAAAAGTACACCTTCTATACTTAGATTCTGATTCAAATTTTTCTGGACCAATCGAATCGTATTTAATAACTGCCCAAGACCTTCCAGGGCATAATATTCACACTGAATAGGAATAATGATAGAATCGGAAGCTGTAAGGGCATTTATGGTTAATAACCCTAAAGAAGGGGGGCAATCGATCAAAATAAATTCATAATCATTCCGAATGATATCCATAATTTTTTGCATTTGATATTCTCTGGCCATGACGCTAACCAATTCTACTTCAGCCCCTACTAAATCATTGGTTGAGGTAAGCAATTCCAGATTTTCGAACTGTGTTGGGGTAACAGCCTCCTTTGGAGAAGTCCCACGAATTAGAACATCATACACCGAAGCCTTGGGTTTTTCGATTAATTCTGTTAATCCCGTGGTGGCATTGGCCTGGGGGTCTAAGTCAATCAAAAGTGTTTTCACTTCAGTAACAGCCAGACTCACCGCTATATTAACCGAAGAAGTGGTTTTCCCCACCCCGCCTTTTTGGTTGGTCAGTGATATGATTCGTGCCATAATGCGAAATTATTTAGAAAATTTCAGTCGCGGAATTTAGGATAATCTTTATATTAAGATGAGAATTAAGATCCAAGACTTATAGTTGAAAATTTTAATCTAAATCAGTAAAAGTTTTTCAAACGATTATCGACAGTAATAAAATCCTTACCTTTTCCTTTGGGTAAGGTAAGTAGACCTCAGTAAATTTTTCTGTCTATTTAATCTACAAACCGATGTTACTGGAAAGGACCATGAAAGCCCTTGTAAAAGCTTCTTCTGAAAAAGGCATCTGGATGAAGGATGTCCCCACCCCTGATGTTGGCACCAATGATGTCCTTATAAAAATTTCTAAAACCGCTATTTGCGGTACAGATCTCCACATATATCTTTGGGATGAGTGGGCTCAACAAACAATTCCCATTTCGATGACTATTGGGCATGAGTTTGTGGGAGAGGTTGTGGATATTGGACCGGGAGTCACCCATTTCAATGTGGGAGATCGCGTGTCTGGCGAGGGTCATATCACCTGTGGATATTGCAGAAACTGTAGAGCAGGTAAACGACACCTTTGTCACGAAACAAAAGGAATTGGAGTTAACAGAAACGGAGCTTTCGCAGAATACCTTGTGATTCCGGAAAAAAATGTCTGGCCTATTCATCAGGATATTTCCGACGAAATTGCCGCTATTTTTGATCCCTTAGGTAATGCTACCCACTGCACCCTCAGTTTTGAAATGGTGGCAGAAGACGTCCTTATTACGGGGGCAGGCCCTATCGGAATCATGGCGGTGGCTATTTGCAATTTTGTCGGTGCACGACATATCGTGATTACTGATGTCAACGATTACCGCTTAAACTTGGCAAAAAAAATGGGGGCGAGCCGAACAATCAACGTTAGTAAAGAAAAAATTGATGATGTTTTTCTCGATTTAAAAATGACCAATGGGTTTGACCGGGGACTGGAAATGTCCGGGAATCCTCAGGCTTTTAATGATATGATTAATGCTATGTACCACGGCGGTCAAATTGCCCTGCTGGGGATCCTTCCAAATCAGACACAAATTGATTGGGACCAGGTTATTTTTAAGGGACTTGAATTAAAGGGAATTTATGGGCGTGAAATGTTCGAAACCTGGTACAAAATGAGCCAGATGCTTCGAAGTGGTTTGGATGTATCCCCGGTGCTAACCCATCGCTTCCCTGTGGACGAATTTCAGAAGGGATTTGATGTGATGGAATCCGGGCAATGTGGTAAAGTTATTCTTGAATGGAGTTGAGATTATTAACGGGGCGGATTGGATTGAAACAGAGAATAAGATAGTAAAGGGGAGTTTTATCCACATGACAAATTCAAGGCAAATATATAAAAAAACTTTAAACCAAATCGAAGCTGAAGGATTGTATAAATCCGAACGGACAATTACAACACCGCAAGGGGTAAATATTGCCACACTAGAAGGAGGCGAAGTCTTAAACTTTTGCGCAAACAATTATCTCGGACTTGCCAACCATCCGGATGTCATAAATGCTGCAAAACAGGCGCTGGATGATCACGGATTTGGGATGGCATCGGTTCGTTTCATTTGCGGAACCCAAGACCTACATAAAGCTTTGGAAAAGAAAATCTCGGGCTTTTTCGGTACAAACGATACAATTCTTTATACATCCTGTTTCGATGCAAACGGAGGACTATTTGAAACACTTCTCAGGTCAGAAGACGCTATTATTTCTGATGCGCTAAACCATGCCTCCATCATTGACGGCATTCGACTGTGCAAAGCCAAACGCTACCGTTATGCCAACAGTAACATGGAAGAACTGGAATCCCTTTTAAAAACAACCCAAGATGCTCGAATTCGACTCATTGCTACGGATGGAGTTTTTTCCATGGATGGATTTATTGCAAAATTGGATGAGATCACTACATTGGCAAAAAAATACAACGCCATGGTTATGGTCGATGATTCTCATGCTACAGGGTTTGTTGGAAAAACAGGGAGAGGATCCGGAGAATACCACGGTGTTTTAGATAAAATCGATATTATGACTTCTACATTAGGCAAGGCACTGGGCGGCGCTTCCGGCGGCTTTACTACGGGGAGACAAGATATCATAGACCTTTTACGACAACGGTCTCGTCCTTACTTATTTTCAAATACATTGGCCCCAGCAATTGTTGCCGCCGGTTCAACGGTATTTGATATGCTAGCTGCCACAACAATTCTTCGGGATAAATTAGAAAAAAATACTATTTATTTTCGCCAGAAAATGAGCGCCGCCGGTTTTGATATTAAGCCCGGGGTCCATCCCATTGTCCCGGTAATGCTGTATAATGCTGTCCTGGCACAACAGATGGCTGCTGATTTGTTGACAGAAGGAATCTATGTAATAGGGTTCTTTTACCCTGTAGTTCCAAAAGGGGAAGCTCGTATTCGGGTTCAAGTTTCCGCCGGGATGGAAATAGACCATTTGGATCGGGCTATAAATGCATTTATCAAAGTAGGGAAAAACCTAAAAATCATTCCTTAATTAAAAGAGAAACAAAACTAAACAATTCCTAATCCGTTTTCCTAATCTCAATTCCAATTCAAACATTGCCCTCCTTTTAATTAGAGAGGTATATTCCTCGGCTTTTTTAATCCTTTAAATTCAAATTTTCAATGAAAAATAAATTAACACCACGATTTTTAATTATCGCTCTTGTTTTGGTCTGGGCTGTATATGCCATTTGGCCCAGTATTCGATTTCAGGGGCTGAGCGAAACAGAAAAAGAAACTCTCCGAGAAGAAGGGAAGTTGGAACAGCTTGAATCCCGTATAATTAAACAGGGGTTGGACCTTAAAGGTGGAATGTATATTGTTCTTGAAGTTGACCTGCCCACTTTAATTTCAAATCTGGCTATAAATAAGGACGGCAAGTTTAATTATGCTGTGGAATCCATTCGCCAAGAGTTAAAAGCAACACCCGAGGCAGACTTTTTTACCTTATTCATCCAAACTGCTGAAACAAAATCCCTTAAACTTTCAAGGTATTTTTATGAATACGGAGCCGGAGACAGCGAAATAGTTTCTGCTTTAAAAGACGAAGCTGATGATGCGGTCAATCGCGTTTTGGAAATCCTTCAGAACCGGGTTGATGAATTTGGTGTTTCTGAACCAACGATTCAAAAGCAGGGAGGCCAGCGTATCATCGTTGAATTGGCCGGGGTCCAAGATGCGGAACGAGCACGGGCATTGCTTGAAAGTACCGCCCTTCTGGAATTCTATATTGTCAAGGATCCAGAAGTCACGAATGAAATGCTAATTCGCCTGGATAAAATTATAAAAGGCAATGATGATTTAGCTTCCGAAATACAGGAAGACACCAAACCAGTGGAAAAAGTGCCACAGGTGAGTGAAGATAAAACCGTTTCTGTCAGCGAATTATTTGGAGATAAAGCCGAAACGGAACGGGGTGACACAGCAATTGTAGATCAGCGGATGTATGAACAAAGTCCCTTTCGCTCCTTGCTCCGTAACTTGGGCAATACCATTGGCGTTCCGACGAAAAATGTGTATGCTGTCAAAAAAAGTTTGAATCTACCGGAAGTTCGACAAAAACTGGCAGGTTCCAATGGTCAATTTCTTTTTAGTCATAAAGCCGAGGAATATACCTTGGTTGATGGAGGAACAGAAAAATTATATAGCCTTTATTACTTAGAATCTGAACCGGAACTCACTGGCGGTGTCGTCGAAGAAGCCAAAGCCAATTTAGGTTCTCAGGGGACAACAACTGCCGGCCAACCTGTTGTGAATTTATCCATGAATTCTGACGGGGCCAGGAAATGGGCTATTGTTACGGGCTCCAATGTAGGACGACAAGTGGCCATTGTTTTAGATAAAAAAGTTCATATGGCCCCAAATATTCGGGAAAAAATCAGTGGCGGCGGAACGCTCATCGAAGGATTTGCAAATATTAATGAAGCAAAAGATATTGCCATTGTCCTTCGTGCTGGTGCCCTCCCGGCTCCTGTGGATATTATCGAAGAAAGAGTTGTTGGTCCGTCATTGGGCGCAGATTCTGTCAAAAAAGGAACCACTTCAGTATTGATTGGTTTAACCTTTGTTCTGCTTTTTATGGGGACGTACTATAAATGGTCTGGATCAATTGCTAATTTTGCCATGATTTGGAATATAGTTTTAGTTCTGGCTGTTTTAGCGTCTTTAAAAGCGACTCTGACTCTTCCCGGAATCGCGGGTCTTATTCTTACAGTGGGAATGTCTATTGATGCAAATGTGATTATTTTTGAACGAATTCGCGAAGAACTAAGAAAAGGAAAAACACCTCGAGCTGCGGTTGACAGCGGGTATGACCGAGCTCTTACTACCATTATCGATGCCAATATTACTACAGTCATTGCGGCACTTGTTCTCTGGCAATTCGGAACAGGACCTATTAGAGGATTTGCGACTGTACTCTTCTGGGGCATTTTAATTTCAATGTTTACTGCAATTTTTGTCACCCGAACAATTTTCAACTCCTTCACCAGCCGCAAAGGCTTAACCAAACTTAGTATATGAGAATTATAAAAGACACACACATTGATTTCATGAATAAACGAATGACCGGATTTATTCTATCCGGTGTTATTCTTGCAGCAGGGATTATTTCACTTTTTCTGAATAATGGTCCGAAACTCAGTATCGATTTTAAAGGAGGAACTCTCGTTGCGGTAAAATACACAGAATCCATGGATGTGAATGATATTCGCACTGCTCTTTCTGATGTACATTTTGACGGACTTTCTTTTGATTTCAGCAAAGAAGAAATCAAACATTTTGGTGGCTCAAATATGATATCTGTCCGAGTACCTCATCAAGAAAATGAACCTGAAAATTTCGCCCAGAAAATTGCAAATCATCTCCATGCTGCATTCCCGGAAAAAGTACCCGAAACACAAACCGATTTTATTTTGGGAATAGAACGGGTGGGACCAAAAATTGGAGCAGAACTCAGCGGAAAGGCTGTCATGGCCATTCTATCCGCTTTGGGATTGATTCTCCTTTATATATCTATCCGGTTTGAATTCAGATTTGCCCTTGGCGCCATAGCCGCTTTGGCTCATGATGTTCTTATTACTTTAGGAATATTTTCCTTACTCGGATACGAAATATCTCTGCCCATTATTGCAGCATTCCTGACTATTGTAGGGTATTCATTAAATGATACCATTGTAATTTTTGATCGCATTCGAGAAAATGTTAAAGCCAGTAAGCGAGAAGCTTATGATGCAATTGTTAATAACAGTATCAACCAATCCCTTGGCCGGACGATTATTACCTCTGTAACAACCTTCATCGTTGTTCTTGTTCTATGGTTGGCTGGTGGTGAAGTAATTCATAACTTTGCTTTTGCCATGATCGTTGGTGTTATTGTGGGTACGTATTCTTCTATCTTTGTGGCCAGTCCAATTGTAGTACAGCTTCATTCCGGCGCCCAAAAGAAATAATAAGATATCCTGAGAAAAAAGCCCCCAAAATTGAGGGCTTTTTTTAATTTCTAAAAATGGTTTCTTCTCTATTAAACCATTTGGTGCATCCCCAAATAGATACCGCAGCAAAAAGCAATAAGGAACCATAGACTTCCGCCATGAGGATGGGGTCAATAACACCGGCCACTAAATCCTTCGAAGCTAATGAAACATTGAGTACAGGTATTAAAGCCGTTACCCCATCCAACTCCATACCTGGCAACATCCCAATAGCTGCAGGTATAATAATGACAATATTCAGTGGTGCCACTATACTTTGGGCTTCCTTAAATGATTTGGCATAAATGGATAGGCTCAAAATAAGAGCAGAAAAAAATGCCGATACAGGGATAACCAATCCCATAAGCATGACAATAGTTTTCAGATTTAACACTTGGCCAATAATCTGCATGATATCCGATGGAATATCCGGAAAATTCCGTACAGCCAAAGATAACCCGCTAATGGCAATAAGTGCTGTGGCCACCGCTGCAGTTAATATGACCATGAATTTTCCGAGTACAATTTCCAGACGGCTGGCTGGCGAAGATAAAATTGTTTCTAAAGTACCTCGTTCTTTTTCTCCTGCTCCTAAATCCAGAGCGGGATACATGGCCCCCATAAATCCGAAAATAATAAAGATATAGGGTAAAAACCCACCGGCAATTTTCCCAAAAATTTCCTGTGTCGAAGCCACATCCACAAATTCCAATGCATATGCATCAACGATATCCAGGCTCAGATTCATTTCTTCCAGTCGTTGTGAAACAATTTCATTTTCTTTCTCTTCCAAAATAGATTGCACACGTTTTTTTGTAACACCCAAAGATTCTGTCCCCTTATGCATGATTTTGATGGGGGCAATTCCATTTTTATCCAAAGCAGATTTATAATATTCATCAACAAATACAGCTGCATCAAGAAACTCCTGCCTGATATACGAGGGTATACTATCTACAGGAACCTCATCCAATAAATTTGTTTTTTCCATGTGGCTAAATGCATCATATAAATCTGGAGCATGAGCTTTTCCGACAAAACGAATAGTTAATTGTTTGTCCTCTGCTTTTTTCTGTTGGCTCACTTGGATTTTAGTCACTACCGTCATCATTCCCGGCACAAGAACCAGGGGAAGAATAACCATCATCATAATTGTTCTTCTATCTCTAAGAACATCCTTCAATTCCTTGAGAAAAATAGTCAGCGTTCTCATCTTAAGCCTCCCCAACTCTATAGATAAATTCATCTTCAAATGTGGGTTGAGTCATTTCCACCTTAAACTGATCCAGTGTATTATTAAAAAATAATTCTCCCTTAAAGATAATGGCAATGTCATCACAAACTTGGTTAACCTCACCCATTCGGTGGGTTGAAAAAATAACCGTCTTCCCTTCTTCTCGACATGAACGAATCAAATTCATAATTGCCCGGGATGTCATCACATCTAATCCTGAAGTGGGTTCGTCAAATATCATCACATCCGGATTGTGAATAATCGTTCTGGCAATGGAAGTTTTCTGTTTCATTCCCGAACTTAGTCGGGCAATTCTCCGATTCGCAAAATCATGCATATCAAGTAAATCAAAAATGTGTTCTTTTCGTTCTTTAAATTTTCGCGAACTCATTCCGTGGAGATCCGCAATATATTTGACCATTTCCTCAGGAGTTAAACGATCATATAGTGCAGTTTGTCCGGTCATAAATCCAATTTTCTCTCTCACTTTTTGACCCTGCCTCACTGAATCAAAACCGGATACAGCAATGGAGCCGGCAGATGGTTTCAGCATGGTAGCAATCATTCGAAGTGTTGTGGTTTTGCCTGCACCGTTAGGTCCCAGTAGTCCAAAAATTCTTCCCGGTTTACATTCAAAATTGATTTGATTAACTGCCCTGAGAGTTTTTGCAGATTTAAATGAATCGCCTAACTCCCTCCTGTGCTGTCGGGAAAGCTTGAAATCTTTAGATAAGTGTTCAACAAGTATCATGGTTTTCCTTTTTTATGAAAAATTATTTTCTTAAAATTAGCTGTAGAAACAGATCCAAAACAACCATAGCCTCCCTCAACAGTTTTCACCATTTCATTATACGTCTGGGGCTTTATCGTAATTTGCGCCTGAAGATAATTGGCCATGTGTATATCATAGGCAAATACTCGCAGACCCTTGAAATTTCCAAATGACCTATGTGTAGCTTCCGGAGTTATCTTTATGTCTTCCAACGCAGGGTTGGCAATCCTTTCCTTTATATTCCCATTTTCATAAATAATATATATGTCCACCAAGGTGGCAGAAGAATCAACACTGACGAGATATGACCCATTCTGTACTTGAGATTCCTCAATAACCGGAATACTTGGAATCGTCGTTTCGCCTGAAACATCGGGCCATCCCTCAGCTTGGATGGTAACAGAATAATGTCGTCCTTCAATTGGGTTAAACATGGGGTTTCTATAAAATTCATTGGCAAAAATGAAAGCTTCTGAATGGTTGGTTACGACATCCGTCACCCAAATTTCAGCACTGTCAATATCTGAAATAAAATAATCCTGCTCAAATGAAAGGTCTTCCCATTGGTATGCCCTCTCTACATGAAAAAAGGAACTATTTGGAGAACCGGGGTCCAATCGTAATATCCCAAATATGTTAAGCCCGGATTCAAATTCAGTTTTGATTATATCTTTGGGTTGAGGACCCATTTCCCAAGGGAGATCACAGGACTGAAAAATGATTGTCGCTGCAAATATTTTCCAATATAATTGTTGAGGGAATATCTTCATTAATTTTTGCAAAATTATTCTCAAAACTTAATACGATATCCCATGTTAATCGTTGGAAGGGGAACAAAGGAAAAAGGGTCATAAGCATAATTTCCTTCACCTGGCAAACGGATATACATCCATGGATTTCTGTGAAGGAAAAGAATATTTTTAATATTCATGGTAAACACAGCTTCATCCGACCCAATAAAATTTGCAAGCCGATATCCAAACCCTGACCTGAGTTTTTTCTTCCAACCAATATCGACATACATCCTTGGGGGAAATCTTACATTGTTCTTTACTGGGGTTATATATTCACTAAAAACACCAATGGAATTTTCAAGAGGATCGTAAGTAAAATGATTGACCATGCCCGTTTCCCAGGTATTAGGATTTCCTGAAGTAAATTGAAGGGTTGTGCTAGCAGTAATATCCCGGTTTATTTTCAGAGCCAAAAGCGATTTCAATTGATGGGTTTGGTCTCCATCTGCCAAAAATGGATTTCCTCCCTGAATAGAGGCGTATTGTCTTTTTGAGACAGAATAGATATAAGTCAGCCATCCCGATAGCCTGCCCCATTTTCCCCGAAGTAGGGATTCAATTCCATAGGCTTTACCGGTTCCTTTCTCTAAAGAAGCTGAGTGAGACAATAAAGATTTAAGCGTATTTTGATAATCGTACCGGTACAGAGTGGATAAATCCTTGTAATAAGCGCTTACAGAATATTCCCAATGGTTGGAAATTCGGTGTTCCCACCCCAGTATAAAATGCTCTGACGCCAACGGATCCCTGTTTTGCAGAGGATAATAATAATCCACAGATTGGGCCAATTCGATATCCTGCGTATTCATAGAGGTTAAATACTGATAATATTTCCCCCAGGCAAATTTTATGGAAAGATCCACCCTATGGTATGCCAAAGATGCCCGAGGCTCTTTTTTCCATGTGTTCGATGGAGAAATTCCAGATTGCCTGATTCCTACCTTTAATAATATAGGACCCCATTCTATTTTATCCTGAATAAACCAGGTATTCAAATCGGCATCCTGGTTCACTTGAAAATCCCTGGAAGATAAAGCCCCATACTCATTACTAAATCGGAACCGATTCAGTTCAATACCCATGTTAACTTGTTGGCGACCAAAGGTAAACCAAACCAATTTTGCTTTTATAGTTCTGTCCTTGATGCTGTTTTTAATTCTGGTTTCGTATGCCAATACCTGGTCAATAGACCTTAATGAATCCAGAATTGTAAACCGCATAAAGGAATGATTATTGACTGAAAACCCAGAATAATAAGTATGGGTTTCAAGAATGAGTTTAGGTGTAAGTATTGTTCTTGATTGCACACCTGCGGCAAGGTTTTGAGATTGGGTTAGCCATCCCACACTATAATCTTCAAATGTATCATCGGGCCAAAACGTATTCATAAATCGTCCGGCATCATAATCCATGTAATCCTCTGCTGAAAATATGGAGACTCGAAATCGTGTTCTTTTCCATTTTATTGCCAGTGCGCTATTCAAATCATATCGATGATTTGGGGCATTAAGTATCACCCGAGTAAACCAATCGGAATGCCCCCGCCCTGAGACCATTGCTGTTCCTACATTACCCCAAGGAAATTCCACTGCTCCTTCAAGCCCTGAGGTTGAGGGTTTAAATTCTCCCAATAATTTTTCTTTGTGCCCTTCCCGAGAGGTCAGGTAGAGAATTGAAGCATTTCTCCCACCAAATTCCGCATCAAATCCGCCCACAAGTAATTCAATATTTTTTATAGCATAAGGATTAAAAATGGCTTCTGCGCTAAGAAAATGCTGAGGATTGTAAATAGTCATCCCATCCAGTTGCACCAGGTTTTCTCCCGGATCACTTCCCCTCACATTATATAAAGGCGAAAACTCATCAGAAATTGTTACTCCCGGTGAAAACTTGATTAAATTGAAAACATCCTTATTTAACTGAGGAATTTCTTTCAACAGTATAGGATCTGCCTCAAAACTCCCGATATCCATATCTCGCTGAACTACGGCACCACGAGTAGCCACCACATCAATGGCTTCCAATTCCACTGGATTAGGCTTTAATCTTATCTGGGAAAGAAAATGATTACCGACAGAAAGATTTACCTTGATTGTTTTTTCTTCATACCCGATATGAGAAAAACGGATTGTTACTGATTCCGTTTGGGCCAATCCGGAAATAATAAAAAAACCATCCACATCGGAAGAGGATCCTAATTCCGTATTCAATGCAATCACATTAACCCCGATAATTGTTTCACCGGATTCAGAATCGACCACATGTCCGGATAGGGTGACCGCCCCCAATAAGCCCCGGTAAGATAGCAAAAGTATCCACACTATCCTGTATAAATTCAATTTGTGGATCATGGGAAAATCATCCCAACACTCATCAGAACCCCTGTATCAAATCGATTAATAATCGTTGGCCAAATGGTTATTCCCTGAAAAATTCCTGCACCTAAAAATATCCCTCGATGAAATTCAGGATAATATTCTACAGACAGTCCCATTTGTATTTTTAAGAATAAGATATTTTCAATATCAACTTTTTCAAAATGGTTAGGGTTAAAGTTATTCGCGCCAATTCTGTACCCATAAAAAATTCTTCGCAGAAATTTTTGATTTATGCGTTTTAATATATGTTCTCCCCCGGCTCCCAAAGCAATAGATTGATATTTCAATGTTTTTTGGTATTGAATTCCAAATTTTGACAAACCCCTTGTTACAGGTTTTCCATGTCCGATAGGATAGTCCAAATAAATTCGCCAATCAAAGATGTATCCATCCTTTAGAAATATTTGGTTCCATCTAAATTCAAATCCCCTCTTATAAATAAACGGCAATGGTTGTAGATAATTTGCCATTTTTATTTCATGGGATTGCTGAGTTATCCATTCATTGAGTCCCCGATAAATCGTTTGATTGAATTTTTTCCCTTTCTTTTTCTTTATCCGGATTTCCCAAGTCCATCCACTTTTCTCCTGATTTTTGTTACCTACTAACCGTGTATATCCGTTAAGCACCCAACCCTTTTTTAATAACATGCTTTTGTCATACCAGATATTTGTATGTTCTATAATAAGCGTATCTTGAAAAAAAACTGAGTCTTTAAGGAAATAATGGCTCATTTCTCTTGCCAGGGGTTCGTCTGTTAAGACATATTGATCTACAGGAACATATCCAAATCCGAAGGCCTTTATCGATTTAGCAACCTTTTGTATGAAGGTAGTATCAGGAACTTCAACTATTTTTGATTTCATGGTTTGGCGAACCATCACAAATCGATCGGGTTGGAGACGATTGTCACGAATATAGTGGGAGTCTTTTGGATTCAACAATACAGAATCCGGGCGAAGCTTAATGAGGAGTGTGTCTTGAATAAAATCTTCGTTAATGCTTTCAAGCCACCTCTGCCCAAAAGTTACATTTAGTAATAAACAAATTATTAGACCATACTTCGCCAAAAATTTATCCCTTAATTTGGTGACGGGTTGGATACTATTATGAGAATTTAGAAAACAAAATCTAAATTCCCCGCCATGAAATTTAAAGTCTACTCACTTTACGTTACACTTTGTATCGTCTGGGGCACAACCTGGATAGTCCTGAAAACTAGCCTAACAGATACCCCAGTGTTTTTCGCGGTTGGTGTACGATTCCTTATTTCTGGAGCCATCCTTTGGGGTATTTTTTTCGCTCGTAAAGAAAAACTTCCCTTAAATAAACAAGCGATAATACTTTATACCATGTTTGCCATTTTTAATTTCATTTTTGGATATGCCTTCACGTATTGGTCTATGCAATTTATTTATTCAAATTTAGGGGCCATTCTTTGGGCAACTTTTCCCCTTGTGATTGCTTTCATGGCACATTGGTCTTTACCTGCTGAGCGACTAACCTTGCGAAAAATAACCAGTATTCTAATCGGGCTTGCCGGTGTTGTTATGATTATTTATGACGGAAAAGATTTGGGAACGGATAAGGCTCTGTACGGCATTATTGCTACCCTTATGGCGGTGGTAATAGCTGCTTGGCCCAATATACATTTGAAAAAGAATCCCAATGTTGTAAACCCAATTCAATTAAATGTTGTAGCTCAAACAGTTGCAGGTGTCGCCTTATTCAGTCTCTCATGGCTCATTGAAGCAAACCAGCCCATGGTATGGAGCACCTCCAATATTATGGCTCTTATATACTTGGCTATCTTCGGGACGGTTATAGCTTGGTTGATAAACATTTGGTTGTTTGATCATATTTCTGTAACCCAAATCAGTTATATTGCATTTTTCCCTCCATTGGTGGCAGCTTTTCTTGGATGGATAATTCTGGACGAGCAGTTAACTCCCTGGTCCATCCTGGGGTCATTTTTAATTCTCAGTGGTGCGCTAATGATCAATTTTAAATTTAGGCGTCGTGTACTTGAACCCTAAAACAGTTAAATTCCTTCCTTATGATTACCTTTACTACCATGGAATCCCCCATTGGTCCTTTAGCACCGGTTCAGTCAGGAAAAGGATTAACCCATATTCTATTCAGAGATGAAATTGAATTCGCCGAGGAACTGATTCACAAAAATTTCCCCTATGAACCCATTCAAAAAAACAAAAGTAAGTTGGAAATTGTTGTTCGCCAACTTCAGGAATATTTCGACGGGAACCGAAAAAAGTTTGACATTCCTCTGGATTTAATCGCACCTCCTTTTTATAAAAAAGCTTTGAAGGCAGTATATACAATTCCATATGGAAAAACGGTATCTTACCGGGATGTAGCCGCTATGGCCGGGAACCCAAAAGCAGCACGAGCTGCTGGAAGTGCAAATGCAAATAACCCTATTCCGATTATTATCCCTTGTCACAGGGTTTTAGATTCTGGCGGTGGGTTAGGCGGATATGGCGGTGGATTGGATATCAAGAAATTTTTATTAAAATTGGAAGGCGCGATTTAAAGCTCATTTCTGAGCAGATCTGTTTTAATTTTGAGTAAGTATTATGTGGCAATCCTTTAAACGTATCATATTTGCAGGACTTTTTGCCGTCGTTCCTATTGCTGCAACTGTGTGGATTCTTCAACTCATTTTCTTTTTTCTAGAAGGATTAACTGCACCAATCCTAAAGCGATTTGGTTTGGAAATTCCGGGAATGGGCTTACTGTTGACATTGGCTATGGTTTTTTTCCTTGGACTGTTTGTCACCAATGTTTTGGGCCGACGTCTTTTTAGCTGGGGGGAAAAAATTCTTCATAATATTCCCATGGTTAGTACGATTTATTCTACGATAAAACAAATTACCAATGCTTTTTCAGGAGCAACGGTTCGGTCCTTTCAAAAAGTGATTTTTATACAATACCCTCGAGAAGGACTGTGGACTATGAGTTTCGTTACCAATGAATCGGTTAACGACAAAGGTGAAGCATTTTACCACGTCTTCGTTCCCACCACTCCGAATCCTACATCCGGTGTATTTACCATCGTTCCCCAAAAAGATGCAGTACACGCTGACCTATCCGTTGAAGAGGGATTAAAAGCTATTATTTCCGGTGGTATTCTGGACCCTGGTGAAAAACCAATCAGTACTTACATTCCCGAAAAACTCTGATAGTAATTTATGGCCATTCAGTATCTAGACGGTATCCGACTTTACCGGTCTCTTACTGCTGGATTGAAACGTGTCGTCTCACGCCAGGATTACCTGAACCGCATTAATGTATTTCCTGTTCCGGATAGTGATACCGGAACCAATATGGCATATACTCTTTCGTCCATTGAAGATGGAGTCCAAAATACAGTGTATTCGGATATTCATAAAATGAGTCTTGCCATTGCAGATAGCGCTCTTGACAGTGCAAGGGGCAATTCCGGCGCTATTCTTGCCCAGTTTTTTGTAGGGTTCTCGGACGCTCTCCATGATAAATCAAAATTGGATACGACTCAATTCGCAGAAGCGGCTCAAGTAGCAAAAAGTTATGCCTATGAAGCATTAGTCAAACCCCAAGAAGGCACAATCCTCACAGTCATCCATGATTGGGCTAATACCCTTTCCACCCTAGCAAAGGACACCTTTGATTTCCTGTTTCTTATGTCCGGTGCTTTAGTCAAGGCAAACCAGTCCCTAAATCGAACCCCGGAACAATTGGATGTTTTAGCAAAAGCAGGAGTCGTAGATGCTGGGGCACAAGGATTTGTGGATATGCTGGAGGGCATCCAGGATTATTTGGATACCGGTAAAATTTCCAAAGTGGAACTTAAACTGAAACCAGAGGGATACAACAATTTTGCACGTGTGAATGAACAATTCAAATACTGCACCGAATGTTTGATAGAAGGAGAAAAAATCCACAGAAGAAATCTGAAGGAAAGACTTATTGACTTGGGAAACAGTATTGTTTTAGCGGGAACTAAATCAAAGGTAAAAGTTCATATTCATACCAATGATCCGCAAAAAGTCTTTTCAATTTGTGGAGAACTGGGAATGGTTCGGGATGAAAAAGCCGATGATATGTTCCAACAACAGAAAGATGCACACCAAGCACATCGTTCCATTGCTGTCATTGTAGATTCAGGGTGCGATTTACCCGAAGATATTCAGGAAAAAATGAATATTCACATGATTCCCGTTCGCCTCAATTTCGGAAATGCTCACTATGTGGATAAAGTATCCTTGAACAATGAGGAATTTTGGAAAGAATTAAAAACAAACCCAGTACATCCTAAAACATCACAACCCTCTCCCGGAGATTTTAGACGACAATACCAATTTTTATCCACTCATTATGATTCGGCAGTATCGATTCATTTACCCGGTATTCTGAGCGGAACACTACAATCCGCTATCACGGCAACCAAATCTCTTCCGGAATTTCCAATCCATGTTTTTGATGGAATGAGTGGGTCTGTGGGATTGGGACTCATTGCTATGCAGGTTGCAGAAGCGGTTCAAGAAGGAAAAACTGACGAAGAAGTCAAACAAATCACACAGCAGGCCATTGCCAATACGTCCATATTTATCGGATTAGATACATTGGACAACGTGGTAAAAGGAGGGCGCGTATCTCCTACCGTCAAGAAAATTGCTAATTTCTTCCGCTTGAATCCCATCCTGACTTTTTCTGAAACTGGTGTAACTTCAATAGGAAAAACATTTGGAAATAGTAACAAAGCAGAAAAATTTCGGACTTATGTGGAAAAATCACTTCCGGAAAACCGACATATAAAAATCGGAATTGGCCATGCGCTTAATGAATCGTTTGCTAAGAAATGGGTAGAGGATTTACAACTTCGATACGGAAAAGAGAATGTTTTTTTAACTGAAATCGGACCAGCGCTTGGTGTCCATGCGGGACCCAAAGCCTTGGTCGCAGGTATTCAATTATTGGAGGACACACATCGTGATGAATGAATTTATTCAATTAATTCTACTATTACTCCTCAGTTATATTGTGGGGTCAACCCCAACCAGTATTATCGTGGGTAAAATCACCAGGGGGATTGATATCCGGGACCATGGAAGTGGAAACGCAGGCGGAACCAATGTCTTTCGAGTTTTGGGGTGGAAACCGGCTCTCTTTGTTGTCATTGTGGATGTTTTTAAAGGGTGGCTTCCGGCGGCCTATTTCGCAACACGACTCTTTCAAGGGCAACCCCTCACTGATACAGGGCTTGTTCAGATTCTCTGTGGTTTTGCCGCCGTATTAGGACACACATATACAGTCTTCTCAGGCTTTAAAGGAGGTAAAGGGGTTGGCACAGTGGCCGGAATGCTCATTGCACTTTTCCCCTTGGCTTTTCCCCTGTGCCTCATAGTATTCGCTATCACCTTAATGCTTACAGGATATGTATCACTCAGTTCAATTTTTGCTTCTGTCTCTCTTCCACTTTTCCTGTTTATCCTTCCTCCGGTAGCAAGCGTTGAACCGGCACCACTTTCTTTATTGGTGTTCAGTCTCCTCATTCCCTGGTTTATTATCTTCACCCACAGAAGCAATATCTCCCGATTACGGCAGGGTACTGAAAACCGTTTTGAAAAAGCCATGGTACTCCGCCGAAAATAATAAAATAACCCGATAAATTTTCCGCCTTAATTGGACCCGGTAAAACAGGCGGGAAACGGGTATGCCGTGTTGGTGGAATCACCACAATTCCAAAAAATGAGTTCTTTATCCTTATCCAACCGTAATACAGTATCGGCTTGGACATATTTAATCTCTACACTCTCTTCATAAGCAAACCGAGCATGAACATAAATACTATCCATACCTTCTTCAAATACAAATAACCAATTTCGCTGGCCGTTTGCAGGAATTATAGGACGTTCCCAACCACTGAACACCCAGAACCATCCGTTATATTCCACTTTAAAATTCAAGAAAATTTCATTATCATAGTTATCATATCCGTTAGACACATATCGGTTTTTAACGGTCAGTTGCCGTTCAATGAGGTTTGGTTCGCTGCATCCGAATAAAAAAAGAATTAAAATGGTTGATGAAATTACTTTATTCATCAAGTCTAAAAACTCGGTTGTATGACAGGGGTTCTATCGGAACCGGTGGATCGGGAAACCAATTTAAAATCATAAGATTCCAAATTCAGCAGGTACACTGCAGCAGCTGTGCTTTCTCCTACAGTGGCTGCAAAAACCAAAACTTTACCATCTGGAGATAGACTTAAATCCTCCGCTCTTCCAAAATCAAATATAATCTCCGGGGTTCTCTTCCCATCAGTGGGTATGCTGTAAATCTTTCCAAGGGAAATATTATAAAAGTACAGGGTTTCTCCATCCAAAGACCAGGTAGGATTGTATTCATCAGAATTTGTCGTAACCAATTGCAAGGCATCTCCTCCATGAGAGGGGATAATATACACATGCTCATCATCAGATTTCCGATGGGTTGTAAATGCAATGCGCATTCCGTCAGGAGACCAGACCGGCTCCAAATCCATTCTGGAGGCATGGGTCAAACGGGTAAGAAGGGCACCATCAGACTGAAGGGTATAGATTTCGCCATTACCGTCCCGCATACTGACAAAAGCAATTTTTGATCCGTCGGGGTTCCACTTAGGTGTAATATCTGCTGCGGTATGATTCGTGAGACGTATCGTATCTCCCGTCGCAACATTAATAATATAAATGTCTTCATTCCAATCCACATTTCCCTGACAGACAATTTTTTGACCATCCGGAGACCATTTGGGATTCTCATCCATGGCGGGATGAGCGGTAATGGCCCGAAAGTTTTCTCCATCAGAATCAATCAAATAAATATCAGAGGTTCCACCCGGATGCCTGGATGCAAAAGCAACGCTATAGACTTTCGGTATGTCGACTCCTATATCCGAACAACTACAAATGAGAATAAACCAAACGAGTAAGATGGATTGTCTTTTAGCCAAAGGGATTTCATCCTTCTTCATTTTTTAATGAAGTTAAAAAGGATTTTATATAGTAGAGATAAGTTTCGGAGATATTATTCTAAATCTTCCGGAAAGGTCATAGCCCAAATGGATTGCCAAACATCCCTAATTTTACAAACTTCAAAAATAGTTAAGGAGCCATCCTCTGACCAGGAAGGATAATAAGGATATTGCAAGTCTGAAGGAGTGCAATTAGACTTAGCCGGATTCAATCTGGAGAATATAAAATGCTTCATTTAGAGTACAGTGTCCTAAGGAGATGAAGAGACCATCCGGTGACCAATTTGTTTTTCACCAAAAGTTGAAATATCAAATTTTTTAATGGTTTCCTTTTTATTAAAATTTCTGTTCCACGGCGAAATGAATAGCCGTATCCTTCTGTTTCCCCTGCCGAAACCCCCAGCCGTATTCTAATCGAATAATCCCGATATATGGATAGGGCATCTGGATGCTAATCCCCGTTCCCATTAAAGGTATTTGATCTCTTAAGGATGAAAAATCCATGGCTGTGAGCCCCATATCCACAAACCAAGCTGTTGTTAACCCAAATTCAAAATCAAACCGGGTGGCATACCGGGGAATCCAGGTTTTACGCAACTCCACTGAGGCCACTATGTCATAATAGCCAAATCTGTAGGATTGTTTACCTCCCGAGTATAATTCTCTTCCAGGAAGTTTCCAACCCCGGACTGTACTGGTCGATCCCATATATCCAATCCAAAATTCTTCTTTTTGACCCAACGTAAATCGCGTAGACAGGTTTAATCCTAAAACTAACCGGCGGGCACTTTGATTTAACTGTTGAAATCCGGCAAGGGACTGCATCCAAATAATTGTAGGCTTTCTTCTCCCCTCCCAGTGGAGCATGCTATAAAATGCCTGGGTGATATAATACCCTCTTGTTGGTTCCAGATAAATATCACGGGTATCATACTGAAATGCGCCCTGTGGTGCAAAATACCGATAAGGAATAGATAAGCTGTCCCGTTCAAATACTTTTTCTTCAATTTCAAATCCAAGACTTAATTTTTTTGTATATCCAAAATAACGACCCATGTTGAATTCAAAGGATGAAATTTTTATTTCGTAAGGAAGAAATGGATGGGCAGCAATATCTTTACCCAAATTCATTCCTAAGGAAACATGGTCTCCTGTAAACCAGGGATTTGTATAACTGATTCCGTAGGTAGTACGCCCACCTAAACTCCCTCCAAACATTACGGTTTCATTCCTCCCTCGGAAATTCTTCCATATTAACCCTGCAGATATAGACCAGCCTGTTTTTTCTTCAAATACCGGCATGGGGCCTCCAATAATACGTCGTGATTCCACTACTTCATATTCTAACATTACAGTCCTGTCTTCCAGAGGGATAGCCCGCCAATATACATCTGCAAAAATACCCAGGTTTAATAGACGGTCACGATCTTCCCGGGCTAAAGTGGAATCTAAAGGAATGTCTGAAGGATGTTGGATTTCCCTTAAAAGAATATAATCTTCCGTAATTTTATTTCCGGCAAATGAAACAGAAGAAACAACCGGGATTTGGCCGGTTATACCTCCCAAGAACATCAAGGCCAGAACCCAAGTCCAACGCATCCTGATTAGCCTGTTCTTTTAAATATCAATGCCCTTCAGAAGCTGCTTCTTCTGATACTCGATCCCCTCTTCAGAATACATTTCATTAATAGCTTGCCGAAGTTTACCATCAACTTTATTGCTTTTGAGCCGAACCAGAATATGTTCATCATCCACCACTCGAACTTTCATTCCGGTACGAGAATCAGCGTAATGGTGATACACGCCGTCAAATTCTTTCGGTGTACCGTATTCCATGAGAATCTTATGCCTTAGTACATCATCGGCAGTTAACTGAGGAAACCCGGTGGGTTTTAGTTCCGTAGTACGGCTCAAACCTTCTAATAAATAATGGCTCGGCTCATGGTTGGAACTACTGTAAACATAATCAATATTAACAAACTGAAGTTCTACTGTTTCAATGGTTAACCGGGTAATCATCTGATAAATAACTTTCGCTCTTTTAATAGGCAAACGAAGGCCTATGGGCAAGGATAGCATTTCTTCCCAGTATTCAACTGCAGAGGCTGAGTCAGGGATTGCACTTAAAACTGTAGGTAAACTCATACCCCATTTCGCGATAAGCTGACGCTCTAAAACCCATCCCTGGGGTAGTGATTTTAAGGAAACTGACGGTTGTACTCTTACCTGTGGTTTCGGCGGAGGTGCGGTTTTTTCTACCATTACCGGTTCAATTATTTCCGGAGCTGAGGGGACACATCCTGTCGCCAGAAGCAGGATAAGAGCCATACATAGCGATTGTTTCATAGGCAATAAGTTAACCATAACCCTTCATGTTGTGCATGGAGAGTTTATCATCACTTTTTTGGCTTAGTCGGAGGGTATTTTTCTCCCCGGTGGCATACGTAACAGGAAATATCACTAAAATTTAATTTCGCCATGGTGTTCTTATTAGCCTCTTTTACCATTTTTATCATCGCCCGAGCCACGATTTTATGATCTTTCTGGTCACTGGAATAATCCATGAGGTTATGGCAAAAAGAACACTTGACTCCCAGTTCGGGAGCAATAACCGTTTTCATGTATCGAACAATCTCTTTCTTTTTTGCGAAAGGAAGGACTTGCACATTTTTTAATTGACTTTTGGTTTGGGCTCCAATGAGTCCAAAAACCAGAGTCAATGCTATCAAGATATTTTTCATTTGTTCTCCTAAAACCAGACGTGAAGTTGTGTTAATATCTCAGGATTAAAGGAGGTCTTAAACCCTTTATCCCGTGAAATCCGTGTTTGAAATTTTACATCTACAAAGGGAAAAGGTACAACATTCATCCCAAGAGTAAATCGATGAATTGCATCATTTATATAGAACATATTCGCGTCGAAAAAATCTACCTTCCCCGTCAGGGTCCAGCCCCTTATTACCCTCCATGTGATTTCGCTGTAACTGGCAATGGACGTACCGGAATACAGATTTTCTGCAATATCTACCTCTCCCATCCAGCTCCACTTCCCTCTTGAAATTCCTCCAAACAGTCCTTTTAATATTATATCAGACTCTGTAAGCAGACTGCCTCCAAACATCAGTGAATACGTCCCCATTGAGGTATAATATTCCCCTCTACACGAAAGTGTTTTCCCAGAGCCGGTAAGATACCCATCCCCGTAGCTTATAGCAGCAAATCCATTTTCAAAAAGATAGCCAGTCTCAACCAATCCCGTCGTCTTTAAAAACGGACTAAAAGGCATTCCTTCCGGGTTTTCCCCTTTTTGCAACCTAAGATTTCCCCCACGGATAAAAGAAGTATGGTCATCCAATTGAATCCCATACGCAGGCCGTGCTTTACCACCTTTCAGATATCCATTGGGCCACAGGTTTTTTATTTGAAATTGAAATCCGAAGTCTTTTTGAATTAATTCTGTTGTAAAGTGTAAGGTACAGTTCTTACCGATGGATGCGGCTTCAATGGAAGCCTGCATAGGGAAAATTGACAAATCGTTCGGAAGATCTTCATTAATGATTCGCACTGATTGAAGTCGAAAATCTCCGCCAACACGGATATGGTTAGCAATGATGCCGGTATAATCTTTAAATAATTTTCCCGGTTTGGCCGGAAGGTCTTCCTGGGAAAAAAAAGTGAGTCCATATTCATTTCTGAGCCCCATCCCTGTGGGATTCACATGGCAAAGAATGCAGGATGAACCGTTTTCCAGGGCATACCGCGGTAATGCGGAAACACCCGACATGAATAAAATTGTACTAAAAAATAATTTGGAATGGCAGTTTGTTCTTCGGATGGTTCTCAATTATTTTTCGCTCCCTGGTCTATCCATCTTTCTATAAGCTCGATAATATTATCTTGTAGTTTTGGAGCAGGTGGCGGAGGCATGATTTCTCCAAATTCAGCAGTTCCTTCCAGTTTTTTTACAAGGATACTCTCCATTCCTTTTCCTGGAATAATCACGGGTCCGTGATTGCTGGTACCGGAAAGGCAATCCTCATAAGATTCCAAAGATAATCCCCCATTATTTCCGTGACAACCCAAACAATTGGCTTTAAACATTGGAAATATATGATTCTGGAAACTCACAATAGAATCTGACGGAACCGTCTCTTTGGTTTCACTCCCAAAATCTGAACAGGCCGGAACCAGTCCTATCCAAAGTAAGTACAAAACCAAAATTTTTTTTAAGTGTATAGAGATAACCTGCCGCATTGGTTTCAAATTTTGAGCACAAAAAAAGCCCCCCCGGAACCGAGGAGGCTTTCTCTACCGAGGGTTTTCAGATTTTTATTTACGACCCCGGGCCATAGGCGAACGGGCAACGTTACCACCTTTATCAATAAAGTAAAGGTAACCTGATTCACGTTGGACACCGGCATCTGCTACTTTTTCTGCATTGCCGCCGCCTTTACCGGCGCGTGCCATTTGTGAACGCCAAACGTTTCCGTCTTTTCCGAGGTAATACAGATAACCTGATTCCTTCTGTACTCCAGTTGATTTAACAACTTCAGCCATAATATGACCTCCTTTGTATTGATTGATTGACTTAAAGTTCAGTTCTCGACGGAAAGTGTACACATCACCGTCGGTAGAAGTCAAGAAATTTCTCGTCGATCTCTCGACGGGGAATTTTTACCCTTTTTCAGCTGAATTCATCCTTCTCTGTACTGTAACTTCTCCGCGCAATTTTTTACGAATATTTCCCGGTAGCTCTTCGCCTTCTCTCCGATTCGGCGGACAAGCAGCTTCCAGCTTCGCTACCGGATTGATTTGAAAATGAGTATTGCCCCGGTAGCTCAGCTGGATAGAGCAACGGACTTCTAATCCGTAGGTCACAGGTTCGAATCCTGTCCGGGGTACTTTTTATTTATATTCGAATATGTAGTCCTGCATAACCAAATAGGATTGAATAATCCCTATCATTGGTATAATCTCCAGAAAGGGAAACAAACAATTTTCGGGTTATTTTCCAATTCAATCCCCCACTGACCCGGATTTGAATATAATCATTCACCTTGTTTCCGTACCCATAACTGTACATATCGCCTTCACCATAAACAGAAACAGATTCCCCAATAGATTGATTAATTTCCAACGTCAGCCTTAATCCGGAGATAATTTCATTTTGGATATAATGGGTTTTAAAACCATACAACCGCCCTCTTTTTCCTCGGGGTGTTTGATAACCAAAAAATGTCACTGTGGAAGGACGAGCTCCTGAGTTTTGAGTTCGAATGTTCATGCCAATACGGATACTCCCCAATACGCCGCTTGTTATATCAATGCCGTTATACCACCCGTGGCGTAATTCGTCCTGAAACAGGGAATCAGGGAGTGTTTGAGCTGATTCAAAATAAAGAACCTGTCGTCGGCCAGAATACCGTGAATGAAGGGTTACCCCTGTAATTGGACGATATCGAAAAAGAACCTGACTTGAAGTTGGTATAAATCTCCCCCGCTGGGGTACGACCTGATCTAAATTAAAATCTACGGTCTGATTCATGGAAAGCGCAAGCCTGTTGGTATGGCTTATCCGTACTTGCCAATATAAAAATTCCCGGTCTGTATTTCCCTTTACTGATTGCCGGGCGACGGCAATGCTTCCTCCCATTTTAACTGTATTTATGGTTCGTTTTGCTTGAATAAATCCACCCACTTTTGTATTGTTTTTATTAAACGATAAAGATTGAGGGTTCGGTTGAAATCCCCCCAGTATTCCAGCGATCAAATTTTTCTGAAGTGCTGTAGAAATGAAAATACCGTCCGTTGCACCTAATCCCGGCAATGATGAAGAAAACACTCTTCCCCCCTGGATATACAATTTCCCTCCAACATCTCCCAAAGATACTCTCCCTTGATACAAGTTAAAGTTCCCTGTTTCTAAGTGGCTCCTCCCATAAACCCACAATTTTAACTTGAGGGCACCTCTATATTGGACCCGATAATTTAACGATCCGATTCCTCGTGTTGCTGTTCTGTCATTTGAAAAAGAAGTTGAAGCCATTCTCAGACTCAATGTTCCTGACTGCTGCCATTTTTTTTGAGGAATTTTTATAGATATTCCATCCGACTTTTCTACTATTCTTGGCTTAGAAAGAAGATTTTGTTTGATGGTTTTATTCAAAATAACCCGGTCCCCAAGCTGATAGGTTTCAATAGGAACCAGTGAATTTGTTACGGAAGATTTTTTGGCCAAATGGGTGACAATAATCCAACCAATTTCCTGTGTGCGCCTTGTAACGGTTAAGGTATCACCCACAGAAGCACCATCATTCATCCCCAAATCACAATAGACCTGTTCAGCTGTGAGGTAGGTAATTTTTCCTTCAGCATATATTTTTCCCTGAGCTAACAATGGCTGATTCGATACGATGAAACCCAAGTAAACTATTAAGTATTTTCTAATCATCCTCAACACCTCGGGGGTGGCAATCATAACAGGCACTGCTTACATATTGGTATCCCCCTTTTTCTTTATGTTCATCATCCATCTTTGTCTGCCGGTGTTCATGGCAAATCCCGTTTAAGCCACAGGAAAAATCTTTGTAATCACCTGGATTTATATGGCATTCCGCCTCGCAAGTGCTCCATTCTCCCCGGTGTTTACCGGTATAAATTGGAAACAACAAATCATGGTGAGACATATCTGCCGGGGACCAATTCCGAGTATTATGACATAAAATACAATTTGAATTTTCAGAATGGCCTCCCGAAAGCAAAGCTTCAGTATACTCATTCGTATGACAGGCAAAGCATTCGGTAGTTAATGTGCCGGATAATTGAGAGAATCCCCCTCCATGACAATCTGAACAATCAAGGAGAGCATGGGCACCTTCCAAAGGGAAAAGCAGATGATTATGTTCCTTAAGCCAAAGACCCGTTTCCCATGATTTTATGGAGTGGCAACCTTCACAATTCACGCCTAAAATTCCGAAGTGGATATCCATATGACATCCTTCACATTGAGTTTTAGCGCTAGAAAAATTATGAATTTCAGAAACGGTTATACCCGAATGGCATTGAACACACTCTGCCCACTGATGCTTATCTTTTAAGGGGAAAGATGTGTTATCATGATTAAAAACAATGGGATTAAGTAAAGGAACCCATCCTTCAGAAGTATGGCAATCTCCACAAGGGATGTCGGAAATTTCACCCTGCATATTCCCAGCTATTAATAAGGCGAGGATTGCACTGTAATTCATAATCATTTTCATCTGGGAATCAATTCTAAACTATTCCGCCAGTTTTGCTGCTCAACTTTATCACCATCACCACAGGAATCCTTATCCCCATTCGGATGGCACGTGATACATTGTGGATCGTCCGTAGCATTGGAGTCGTATGTATAATGAACTCCATTTATAGTGCAGGATTCCCAGCTTCCATCATCAAAATGTTCACTATCCATTCCTTGGTGACAGGGACTTAGAGTACAAGAAAAGGATGGTGGTGCAAAACCTGCTCCATGACAACTGTTGCAGGATTCGATTTTTTCATCCTGGTGTGGATGAGGATTAATGGGGAATTCATGGGGAAAATTCACCTCCGTCCATTGGGATGTAGATATATGACAGGATTCACAATTTGTGTCTAGTCCTGCAACGCCATGATCTGGATTAGATGTGTTATTATAATCTTCTTGATGACAGGCTACACAATGACCCACGATATTTTCATGCATATAAACGGCACCTTTCCAAGTTGTTGTGCTGACGTGGCACTGTTCACAGTCTAACGTAAAACCCAATTCATTAGAATGAGGCGGATCCACAGCCAGATTAAAATCTGGGATGTGACAGGAATTGCACGTATGGGGTAAATCGTGGATATATCGATGGGGAATCCAGCCAAATTCAGTATGACAAGCTCTGCATTCTTCAAGCGGATACCCATAGTCAACATGGTTTGGAGATAGTGTGGTTTGATAATCTTCTAAGTGGCAACTGCTGCATAAAAAAGATAATTGATAATTATTACCTTGATGACAATCTTCACATTGAAGTGGTTTATGAAGCCCTAATAGAGGGAATTCGGTTAAACTGTGGTCAAAAGATGTGTCCCATGTTTCTTGTCGGACGGAATGGCATTGTTCACAATCTATCCCAAAATTAGCTGACAAATGATTAGGGGAATTGGTTTTTTCATATTGCTCACTATGACATCCATAACAATCAGTCGGCGTAAAATCAAATCGAACAACGGGTAGTTGTTTATGGCAATCACTGCATGCTGTAAACCGATGGGCTCCTGATAGTGAAAACATTGTTGTTTCATGGTCAAATGTTCGTGGGGTTACGGTCCAGGATTCAGACTCATGGCACTGGGTACAGTTTTCCCCTAAAACAGATTCGTGAATATCCATATGACAGGAATTACACGCTACAGATGCCAACTGAAATTGATGTCTTTCTTCTACAGTTTTCCCCTTGTGGCAAGCATTACACAACTGGATTGTATGTGCTCCCAATAATGGAAAGGCCGTATGATCATGTTCAAAATTCGAAAAGGATATCACTGTCCACCCTTCTGCGCCATGACAGTGTCCGCAATCGTATCCCGGAACGATGAGTGTATCTTCCTGCATGCCTCCGGCTAATCCCATACCCAAGACTAACAAAAATCTTTTCATCGGATTTGCCCTGTAAAAGTGTGGCAATCCCGGCAATCGTGTGATACAGGTTGATATCGAATAAATACGCCTCGTGGATCTTTTTCTGTTTTATGACAATCACTACAGGGTACATTTTTATGTTTTCCATCCAAGGGGAATGCCGTTTCCCCATGATCTGTGATTGAGGGAATAAAAGATGTAGAATTATGGCATGCTTCGCACCGATTATTATAATTTCGTTTCATCTGTCCTCTGTGGACATCGTCATGACATGGTAGACAACTCAAATCTTTCCATGTAAATTGAATGGTTGAAATATTTTTTTCCGGCCTATAAGGTTTGTGGCATCCACTGCAAGGAATGGCGCGGTGAGCTCCATCCAAAATAAATCTGGCAGATTCATGCAATGTGGGAGTAAAAGTTGTGGGCTTAAATCCATCAACAGTATGGCAAGCTCCACACTCTCCTTTATCTGGTCGAAAAATAAACTGGTCATAATGTTTATCTTCATGACAATCCATACATGCTTTGAATTGAGGCAACCCCCCAGCCAATGTTAATTGATGGCATTGAACACACGAGACCGCAGCGTGCTTGCCCAAGAGTGGATATTGGGTTTTACTGTGGTCAAAGACTTTAAGCTCTTTTTTCCAGTCCAAAGTAGAGTGACAAGATTCGCAGGTAGGTCCAAAACTGCCTTTATGAACATCCTCATGGCATTGGGTACAATTGTCGAAAGCCATTCCGGTAAGCTGCCATACTTTTCTGGGATGATCTGGCTGAACGGGATGACATTTTTCGCATTTCACTTTTTTATGGGCACCGTTTAATAAAAACTTGGCCCTGTTGTGGTCGAAATCACGAATGACCAATTCCCAATCTGTGGTATTATGACAAGAGGCACAATCAGAAGAAACCTGTCCTTTATGAATATCCTCATGGCACACATTACAGGTGGAATCCAAACCTAAAAAAGTCCGGTTTAAAACAGAGGGTCTGGACTTCTCTTTCGCCCATAAAAGTATAGGTTCCCAAGTGATATAAGATTTATCATGGCATTTTGCACACTTCACTTTCTCATGCCCACCGGTTAATGAATATCCCGTTTCATTATGATTAAAATTGCTGATATCTTTTGGCCAGTACACCAATTCGAAAGCGCGACCGTTATGATCTGAATGACAGGAACCGCAATCCCTTTTTTTATCTCGGTGATATCCTGCAGTGGCATTTATTCGTCTTTTTAATGGAGAATGACAATTGATACAGCCGTCAGATAATTCCTTATTCCCTATTTCATGACATTGGATACAATTTTTATTTCCTTCCAAATGACTATGGTATTTTGATAAGGCTCCGGGCGAGAATTGGGCAAATAGGACCGAGGGTAGGATTAGAATTATCCCTTTGAATATCATGATACAGCGGCCTCAACCTTTTTCCCAAACTCAATCCCTATAGAATTCAATAAGGGAAAAGGCAATTCACCCCCGGCAAAAATAAACACAAAATCATTCTCCAGTATCTCAGTTTTATGCTCAGAGCGGAGTTTAACCTTATTGTCTTGAATTTGAATAAGAGTTGATTTGAATACAGCGCGGAGATTTTGATTTGCTATGGCTGATTCAATATTAGCCTCATTTCTTGCTTTTAATCTGAAAAAATTATCTTTTCGATAAGAAAGCGTCACTTCATTCCCTTCTTGGTGAGCCAACCCAATGGCAGCTTCTACGGCACTGTCTCCCCCACCCACCACAAGAATTTTTTTATTTTTATAGGATTCAGCGTCCATTAATTTGTACATGACCTTGCCCAAATCTTCTCCAGGGATTCCCAGTTTCCGGGGCGTTCCTCTTCTTCCGAGCGCTAAAACAACCTTTGCAGAAGAAATTATTCCTTTTGATGTTTCAATATTAAAATGTCCACTTTCCCCTGTGATTCCCAAAAGCTTATGTCCAGTTTCTATTCGGATATGTTGTTCTCGAATGACCGTTTCCCAAATCTCCAATAATTTTTCTTTTTCATATTCACC
This sequence comes from uncultured bacterium, assembly GCA_964549275.1. Taxonomy (GTDB): domain Bacteria; phylum Fidelibacterota; class Marinisomatia; order Marinisomatales; family TCS55; genus CAZJUP01. The sequence continues at coordinate 101,683 of CAZJUP010000003.1, forward strand.
TTTGTTCAAAGATCCAAAAAGAGGTAATTGAACCGGTTGGACCAATACCAATTTTCTCCGAGGATACTGAAGAATAGTACCTCCTGGATTATCTTGGTCCAATACCCTATAGTTTAATCCATGCTCTTTTGCCTGCAACGCAGCTGCCAAACCGGCAGGCCCGGCACCAATGATAACGACATCAAATTCTGCACTTATATCTTCCGGTTGAGTTTCTTGAATATGATTTACAGCCTTTACACCATGGCTGATGGCATTTTTGATGAGGGCCAAACCGCTTAACTCACCAATGATATAAATCCCGGAAATGTTGGTCTCAAAATTCTTGGAAATTTGGGGGATGTCTTCTCGCTGGCTTATGTCTCCCAACCCCACTTCAATAGCACCTACTGGGCAATTTTCAGCACATTTTCCATGGCCAACACAATGGCTACCATGAATAATGGTTGCCTTTCCATCAATAAGACCTAATACATCCCCTTCTGGGCAGGAGTCCACACAAATGCCGCATCCAATACACAGAGATCGATTAATGATAGGGTGCTGAAGTAGGGCTTTGTCCTGTCGTTTTAATTGAGTCTCTTTCAATCGCTCTCTTGTACGGGCTTCCTTTTTTTTCATTCCTTTTATATAGGGAATTAGAAATACCAAAATAATCAACAGCCCGATACCCCAAGATAATAATAACTCTATATTCATAATATGAATATCGATGTTATATACTGATGACAGAATTAATCATCATCATGATCTATCTGAAACTCCTGAATAACTTTTTGAGATTCGTAGGCTTCAGGATGGCGGATCATTCCACCAAGATACGCTGTATGAAAGATTAGACCAATTTCTACCAGAAAGAATAGTGTCATCAATAAAATTAACTTTCGATGGTTATAATTGCTTCTACTACTATTCCATAGAAAAACTAATGATATTAAACCAAAAAATAGCATAACCATATTTGCACGTTTAGCACTTTCCTCATGTGCTTCAATAAATGCCTTAGAAATTTCGGGTATTTTTTCCACTGAATCTTCTGCATTTTCACCTGTAATATATGTTAATACGGTCAATGCACTGATTACGATGATTAGACCTGCAACCAATTTCTGAATGCGATTATCTCTCAATATAATGGCTATTATCCAGAACAGAAGTCCTATGACTAATCCAATTGAAGGAAAATGATTTAGTACGAGATGTGCATGGATGGCATTCATTGTGTTTCCTTTCTTTTACTCTATTAAAAAATCCATGAATACCCCAATGAAATGGCAATAACCACATGTATGAGCATGATAACAATCATGGTATAGGCAAAGGGTTTGTGAATAACATGCCAATAATGAAACAGACGATGTGCCGCAGTCCAAAAGGCAATTTGCCGATCCATTTTAACGATTTCCCTTAAGGAGAGCTTAAAATGTCTGAATTCATCTCTGGCTACTGAAGATGATTCTTGTATATCCTTTTTAATTTTCCGCCATTTGAACCAACCGGTAATATCCATGATTAAAATCGTGAAAATACCAAATAATCCTCTTTTCTCAATTTTTGCGGCACCAGAAATTTTATGGATTTTTTCAAGGGTGCTTTCTGAAATACCAAATTCATTTTTAAACTGTTCTGTAATTCTATCCAACCGATTTTTGAACGCTGACCTGTTTACTTCTTTTCCGCTGACATGGTGGGGAATCTTGATATAAATATATCGTCCAATAAACCCACTCAAGGCTACCGCGACCATGGACCAATAAGAGATTGAAACCAATCCTCCAAACTTGAAGGCCGTATGAAAAGTCACCAAAACAGGACCAGCGATTCCCATGAAAATATGATAATTTAACCAAGTGGGGAGTTTCCCCCATTTCCGAAATAGTTTGACCCTTTTCCTCAGGGAATAAATAAACATAAGAATCATCATGCTTCCGCCGATAATCCCTAATCCATGTCCGTACAATCCTCCCGGTTTCCATAACTGATGTGCCGCTATATGAGGTCGGTGTAGCGGGTCTGTCAAATAATAGACACCGGCTTCCTTCAAGACCTGTCCAACGATCCAGACTAAAATAAGTACAAAAAGACTTAGGAGTGTTTGATGAAAATATTTCATTAGCAGGGGCTTAAATTAACCCCGCTTTCATTAAACGAAAATTAAAACCAAATTAGAAGTCTTTAATATTTGATCGGGGTCACAACCCGATAAAAAAGTAGGGAGGGATACCCCTCCCTACTTCATTGAGAATAGATTAAAATTAGTGGATAGAAGAGATGTAATCGTTGACTTCAGCCAGCGTCTTGGCAGTACCTGTCCCTCCACCACCTTGTCCGTCTGCATGGCAGCCGTAGCAGACATTTTTTAGCGCCATTTTTACATATCCTTCACTATCGTATCGCATGGTTTTACCGTCATCAGAAAACATATTCCAAGTGGTATCAGCTGCAATCGCGAAGGAATGACTATGCACATCACCCTGATATCCTGCAATAGTTTGGACACCGGATTTTGCTACTTTTGCCATATGACAATTTTCACAGCCAAAACTATCGTGAGGTGCTGCAATTGCAACACTGGTATGACATGTAGAATTACAATCCAATTTTATACCATCTCCACCCCAAATGACCCGTTCATGGGGGTCGTGACATGTAGAGCAGTTTTGACCTGCAGTTGCATAATGTTTGCTATGGATAAATTCATCATACTGTTCATGGTGTTTTACGAATCCACCCTTGGCTGCTACTGAATGATCCGAATTTCTATAATGACATTTTCCACAAAGTTCCGTAACCTCACCTCCTTTGGGATTGTCAATATACAAGGCCGCATTTGCAGCAACATGTTTACTCCCTGCTCCATGACATCCTTCACACTGAACTCCACCATAAACAAAGGATCCTTGTATACCAGGGAGCCATTCACCGTAATCCGATGCGCCGGTAGTATGGCATCTGAAGCAACTATAATTGTATTCCTTCACATCACTGGGATCGTAATCAACCCATCCTGCCCAGGAATTATCGTCACCGTTCCAAAAATTATATTGATTATTACCACCACCGGTATTTAGAGCACTGTTTGCTGTACCCACAAGGTTACCTGTCTTATCCACATACCGGGCTTTCCATCCAAATCCACCGATGACGCCGAGAATATCATCCCACGAATTGGCGCCTTCTGGTAGTGGCAGTAATCTACCAGCTTCCACAAAATCCGGATAGGCAGGCGCTTTCCCGTTTTTAATTAAATTAAATTTGTAGGGGTGGCCGGAATCCATAACTTTATTATAGGCCGCTTCATGACATTGACCACAAGTGGATGAACCCACATAATACACTTCAGGCTTATCCGCAGTGGAAACGGTAACAGCATTAGTGCCGCTTATTTTTAATTCGCCATCACTCACTGTTACTTTAAAGATAGCGTTTGCTGGCATGGCAAAATTCGCGATCCACTGGACAGTTGCTTTATCTGTATCAACAAAACTCCCCATCCCATTTGCTTCCACCCACGTGTAAGTCATGGGATCCTGATCCTCATCCGTTGCAGTTACCGTTATGGTTACTGTATCACCGAATATAGGATTTTCAGGAGAAATAGTAATCTCGGATATCTCCGGTGCATGATTTGGTTCTATAAACACTTCCTTTTCACAAGCCATCATCCCTAATATCAGAACCAAGCTAGCAATTCCTAGACTGTATTGATGTATTGTACTCTTTTTAATCATTAGATCCCTCTTCTATTTGAGTATTGAATCAAATTAAATTGGATTTATTTATCCTTTTATCTGTTTGAAGATAATACACAAACATTAAAATAAAATTAAAAAGAGATTAAGGTCTTATAATCTTTATTATGTATATTCACTCACAAGTTTGTCTAACCCATCATGCGTTTACTCTTAGTTGAAGATGAAACCCGAATTGGAAAACATCTGGTCAATAGTCTGGATGACAGAGGATTTCAATGCCAGTGGGTCACAACGGGCAGAGAGGCTGAAGAATATCTTGCCACTGAGGAGTTTGATTGTATAATCCTCGATCGACGCCTCCCCGATATGGATGGGTTAACCATTTGTCGAAATGCCCGTAACCAGAATCTTAAACTCCCCATATTAATGTTAACGGCCCTTACCGATATTCACGAACGTGTAAACGGGCTGGATGCTGGAGCTGATGATTATGTAACAAAACCCTTTTCCATGGATGAACTAACTGCCAGGGTTCATGCCCTTATCCGGAGAACCTCAGTTAAAAATACCCCAAATTTAAAAATTAATAACATCGAGTTGGATACCGTCAAAAGAATCATAAAAGTTAATGAAAAACCGGTTCAATTCTCTAACCGTGAATTTCTTTTATTGGAATACTTGATGCGAAATGCCGGGAAGCCCGTTACCCGTTCTCAAATATATGAGCATGTCTGGGAAGTAGATATGGATCCCGACAGTAATTTGGTTGATGTATATATTAATTATGTTCGGAAAAAAATCGATTCGAATCCTAGTGCCCCTTCACATATCGAAACTTTAAGAGGGTACGGCTATCGCTTTTCTGAATAAATTTAAACCAACACTGCAAAATAAAATTGTTCTGTCTGTTTGTTCGGTAGTCGCTCTCCTCCTTATTTTATTCAGTACACAGTCCATGCTTCTGGTCAGGAATAAAATGATTGATGACTTGGATTATCGAATCCTTTCAGAAGGGAAAGAAATGCGTCACAGTATTTCGGTGATCAACAATAAAATTGTCTTTACTCAAGAATCGGAATGGCTTGAAATGCATCATACTACCGATTCCGATGATGCCATTTTTGCTGTGGTCCTCGATAAAAATAAAAACGAATTAAGACGGTCGTCGAACTTTGTGAATAAATCCCTCCCGAAATCTTTAATCGAAAACCTTGGGCAGTACAGCACAGTAGCTTATGCAGATATTCAGGGAAAAAAGATGCGTGTTGGACTTATTCCCATCACACAAAGTGCAACACATTCCGGTTGGTTTATTCTTGCCATACCCCTTGAACCAATCTCTAAAATGCAAAATATCCTATTCACTATTTACGCCTTAGCTTTTCCGGTTGCTATGATTATTGCCTATCTTGGAAGTTCGATATTGGCCCAAAAAGCACTGGCCCCAATTCAAAAGATTTCCGATACGGCTCGCCAAATTCATTATAACAATATGGATCAACGACTGCCTCTTCCAGAAAACAAAGACGAAATTGCCCATTTAGTACAAACCATGAATGAATTGCTCGATCGGCTTTCAGACAGTATTGAAAGCGTTCAACGGTTTACTGGAGATGCGTCTCATGAATTAAGAACTCCCCTGGCCATACTGTATGCTAAATTAGAGCAAATTGACAAAGAAATGATGTCTCAAAACTGTGCTATCGATTTATTTCAAATGCAGGAAGAATTAAAACGCATGACGGATATAATTGACAATTTAACAACGTTGGCTAAGGCAGATTCTCATCAAATTTCCATGCAAATAGAACCGGTTTGGTTCAATGATATTATTCATGAAGAAATTGCTCGTAATCAGTCCATAGCTAAACAAAAAGACATTAAAATAATTGCAAAAGATATTCCATCCGTCTCTATCATGGGCGATGAACACTGGATAGGAGTATTGGTTACAAATCTATTGGACAATGCTATAAAATTTTCTCCAAGATACTCGGAAATTTTGGTTCACCTGTTTCAGAAAAATGGGACAATATCACTTCAAATTGATGATGCCGGGCCTGGTGTCCCTTCGGAAGCAACCCAAAAACTCACCCACCGATTTCATCGCCACAAACCCAGCGATACAATTCCAGGATGCGGATTAGGTTTAGCTATAGTCGATTGGGTTATACAGGCACATCATGGATCCATTAATTTTAAAAATAAACCAGACAGGGGACTCATCGTTCAAGTCATTTTTCCTCAGAATTTGCCTCAATAGAAAGTAAATAATTTCCTTCCAGATTTACTTCAAATTATTTTCGGACTGAGGGGTAAAAAAAATAACTTGCCTGTATAGCATTCTAATACTAAACTCTTATTAGGATAATCGTATCTTAATTTATGCTTTACTCTAAATCAGCAGAATATGCCATTCAGGCCATGATTTACCTGGCCGAAAAAAACTCTCCGGAACCCGTCATGATAAGCGAAATTGCTGCTGCTTATGAAATTCCACAGCACTTCTTAGCTAAAATTGCACAAACACTGGTTAAAAATCATTTGCTGGTAGCCATCAGGGGCAGAAATGGGGGTATTCGATTAGGTAAGCCAGCCACAGATATATATGTTAATCAAATTGTTGAAGTGATCGATGGCCCAAAGTCTACCGAAGACCGGTGTGTCATTGGATTAGATTATTGTACAGAAGAACAACCCTGTCCCCTTCATCACCGCTGGATTGTGATTAAAGAACAAATTAATGAAATGCTGGACAGTGAAGATCTCCATGACCTGGCCCAACGGGTCATCGAAAAACGCATAGCAATGAAAAAAGCAGGATTTACCTCTCTTATCGGTCACCCCAAAATGGAGGTCCTCACATGATACTGTCTCGATCTTCTCAATATGGCATAGAGCTCATTCTTTATCTAGCCAATCACCCTACAGAAAAATTTATTCCCATGAACGAGGTGGCTAAAGAAAAGGAATTATCATTCTTTTTCTTAAGCAAAATAACGCAATCTCTCGTTCAGCATGATATTTTAAAAACCTACCGGGGACCCAATGGTGGAGTCACACTGAACATACCGGCCAATGAACTCACCTTATACGATATTGTTAATGCCATTGAAGGGAATGCTCTGTTTAATAAATGTATTTTACGACCCGAAACTTGTGATGAAACTGACCCCTGCCCTCTTCACCCGGCATGGGGAGAAGTCCGTGATAAAATTCGTGATGTGTTCATGAATACAACTTTAGATCAGGTGAAAGAAAATAAATCATTTTTCCTCAATGAGGAATTTTTGGTTTAATTCTTTAAATAATTTCACTCTCCATCCCCTTCTATTTTTCAATAATAACTCGATTTATTTTCCTTGTTTTTTAATTTATTAGGATAATCAAATCCTTTTTTCTTGTTTTATATATTTCACGCCCGGTATATTCCTATAGTTTCAAATACAGGTTTATTGTATGAAAGAATTGAACTCAAGCATAAACACTCTCTCAGATGAGCCTGTATTATCTATTGGGATTGCAGCAAAAAAATTGGGGGTTTCCCCTGAAACACTCAGATTATATGAACGTGAAGGATTGGTTGTGAGCTACAAAACGTCTTCAGGACGCAGGCTTTATTCAGATAAAGATCTGGAGTGGATCGCCTGCATTCGCCGGCAGATTACTCAGGAAAAACTTAATTTTTCCGGAATTAAACGCTTGTTGGCTCTCATCCCGTGTTGGGATATCGCCGGATGCGAAAGAGAAGACCACCCGGAATGCCCTGCCTATAAGAGCAATCATCATGTCTGTTGGGAGTTGGAAGGCACGCCATGTAAAAAATTAGGGAAAGAGTGTTACACCTGCAATGTCTATCGCGCCTCCCCTCAAATTGAACACCTTAAAGACTCCATTAATATTGCCTGGAGATTTAATCATGAAAATTAATACTCGGTTACTTCCCATTTTAATTTTACTCCTTTTAGCTGTAGGATGTCATCCCGGTGATCCCTTAAGTGAAAGTTCCGACCCCACTACGTGTGAAGGATGTCATACTAACAAAGACATGCTAAAAAAATTAATTCCGGAAGTTACCCCTAAAAAATCACCAAAAGTTTTAGGCGCTGCATGAGGAGATGCGGGATTGATTCCTGAGGTTCAGGAATATGAAAAAATCTATATTCAATTATCCAGTTCTCAATCATCATTTGAAGATGTTGACCCTGTCCATGCAAAGATTGGTTGTGTCAATTGCCATGGTGGATTGGAACCTGGGAATTATGAGACTGCCCACGATACTTCTCTTGGATTTCGACGAGACCCATCTGAAATACCTGAAGAAACCTGTAATCCATGCCACTCAGATATAGTAAAAAGAAATGCGCATAGCATTCATTCTAACCAATGGGGATATCAAAACAGGGTGGCTGAACGAACCGGCTATGAAAATTTCGAATCTTGTCCGGAACCTGTACAAAAGGGTTGGGAAAAAAGTTGCTTTACATGTCATACCACCTGCGGACAATGCCATGTCAGCAGACCCAATGGCAAGGGCGGAGGTTTAATTGAAAATGGACCATTCCGAAATCACAAGTTTGCCAAAAGCGAATTGGAAAACTGTATTGCCTGCCATGAAACAAGAATGGGGCTGGATTTGACAGGGGGAATTACCGGAAAAGAAGATGTCCATTACAACAAGTTAAAATGTTGGGATTGTCATAAAGAAGACATGCACGGTGATGAAAGTGATGCTGTCAATCCTCCAATTTCCCGTTACCACGTTGCCGATCTTCCTTCATGCACAGATTGCCATAACAAATCGGATAATCCCAATAACTCCTGGCATATTACCCATTGGACAGACGGAGGATATAAAGGAGAACTCTCCTGTTACGTTTGCCACTCCCAACCCTATAAGAATTGCGGAAATTGCCATGTGGGCGGAGAGGGAAGTACTTCTGAAATTGCCTTGAAAATCGGAATGAATTACGATACGGATTTACACAATGGAAAATGGATTACGGTGCGGCATATTCCCACGGTGGATAGTACATTTGCCGCCTGGGGAGAAATTATTAATATGAATGATGAGACTCAACGGCCCAACTGGGAGTATACCAGTCCGCATAATATTCGCAGATTTACCGCTCAAACAGATACATCAGGAGGAGCATCCTGCGGACAAAACTGTCATTTAAAATCGAGTCTCCCGGATTCTATCCGGTCCATGAATACACAAAGATTTCTATTAAGGAGTGATTTAATTGCAAGCGAATCTGGAGCAAATGATAAAGTTACAGTCGATGATCATTTGCCCGAATCATGGGAGCCATTAAATCAATAATGGTCTGAATAATCATGAACTATGTTTACAGCAAAAAATATCACAATAGAAATATCCATCAACAACAAAAAGAGGGGAATACCATGAAACGAAAACACACCCTGATTCTGTTTCTCAGTATGATTCTAGTCATTATCCCTGGATGTGATAATGGCACAGAAGAAATTAACGAGTTTGAAGTTCTCGTTGAATACCTGGAAGGAACAGAAGGTGGTTATATTAACAATATGGGATCCTGGATTAAAACTGAAAGTTCTGTTAATACCGATGATTACCTGGTATTAGATCTGAGAAAAGCAGATGCCTTTTCAGCAACACCTAATCCTATTTCCGGTGCCAAAAATGTTACCATGACCACAATGTTCGACGAAGCAGCAAAATCAAGCAAACCCATTTTGGTCACGTGCTATTCAGGTCAATCTGCATCCTTTGCTCATACCTTGCTCAGACTAAAAGGGTATGATGCATACGTGATGAAATTCGGAATGAGCTGGCATGATGAAAGCCTGGATAATTGGACGGGCCAGTGTTCCGACCAGCATGCCGAGGACTTAGTCAAAACTGCATCACCTGCTCTTCCGTCATTCGACTTTCCTGTACTCAATACAGGCAAAGAAACTGCGGAAGAAATTCTCGATGTGCGCATTGATGCAGCCATTGCGGCCTGGGGCTCAGGTCTCTTGGTCGGCGCAACAGATGTGATTAGCAATCCCTCCGCTTATAACATCATGAATTACTGGAGTTCAGAAGATTATCTGGGCCATGGCCATATCGATGGTGCTTACCAGTTAACACCAGGTACTTTGAAAAAGAGCGAAAACCTCTCCGTTTTTGATCCGGCCGGTGGTAATGTATTTTACTGCTATACTGGTCAAACTGCCGCAGCGTCTATCGCTTATCTGGCCGTACTGGGTTATGAAGTTAAATCCATTAAATATGGATTTAATAACATGTATTGGTCAGAGCTACCCGGTCATAAATGGCCTAAACCCTATTAATTCAATTAAATGACTGCTGGAGCCTCATTCCATACTTTTACAACCTCTGTTGGAAGCAAGAAGAGTGAGGCTCCGCAACTGGTTTTAGTTCGGAGGGTTGTAACACAATTATGAAATTCCTGAAGAAAATCAAATCGATAAACCGTTTTCTTGTATTAACCCTTCTCATACCCTCCTTGAATTCGGTTAATTCTCAGGCAAACCTTCATGTTACAACCTCCGTTCTGACTCCACAACTCCGATCTTTCGATACTGAATCTGTTTATTGGTCTTCTTTAATCCATTTTTCTCAAAATAATAAATGGTTTCAGGTTCAGGGGTCTTTTGATTGGGGTTCCACAACTCAAAAATATGTAAACCCCTTCCGCATTTATGATTTAAATGCCCGTCTGAAATTAGGAAACCATTCCTTGGCCCTTGGACGTCTTCTCCATTGGTCCTCCCTCACCCACACCCGTGTCGATGGAATTGAGGCGGTTATTAAAACAAAAAAATTCGGACAATTGAAACTCATAGGCGGATTCAAAGCTACAGAAGATTTCAGCGATACCAGCTTCGTACAGCCAGAATTTTTTAATGAAAACCAATTTCTGGATAAAATGCTTTTCTTGACCTCTTGGTCTATAGGCAGATTAGGAAAATCTTTTTCAATATCCGCCTGGGGAGATGGGCATGAATCGTCCATAACTCCCTATTTAGGGATTTCTTCCTCCTACCGTCTTGGGAGTTTCAGGCTTAATGAATCCCTTGTGGGTGAGTTAGAAAACAATCGTCTCCAATATGGTCGGATTCATCTGTATAAAACAATCGGGTCTCACAGAATTGGGCTCGGATATAGACAAGGTCGTTACAAGGGTATATCTTCCTGGTCCTGGTTAAATACTATTTCAATCCCGGCGACCTATTCCCTGAATTGGACTTGGGTACAGTTAGGAAAATTTTACCTGTATAACAGTGTAAACCTACGCCCGGGAACAACTCAAACCTTTTTCATAAATTCCAGTTTATCCTTGGGAAATTATACATTGACACTTCTTAGTGGCTCAAAAAATCATTCCCGGATTTTTGGCGGATCACTAGGCATAACACAAGAATTCAACTCTTCCGTAAGTTATGGGGGAAATATTTCTTTAAACGTTATCAGCTATAACGGATTAATCGATCCCGTGAATGCCTCCAGTCTTTACGGATGGCTGAATTGGGATATTTTGGAAAAATTACGCTTAAAGTTTTTCGGACGGTATTCTGTGAATCCTTACTATAAGAAAGACGGGCGGGCCGGACTGGTAGTTTATGTCAAAATTTAGCTTCATTTTTTTTACAATAGTTTCATTTGGACTCTGCCAGGAAAGAGACCAAATTCAATTTCCCCATGATTATCATATTATCGATGAGGAATTGGGTTGTGAAGACTGCCATAAAAATGTTGAGCAATCTGTTGCTGTCACGGACCATGCACTGCTGCCTTCAAAAGAGGATTGCGCAGATTGCCATGAGGATGAAATTGATGAGGAATCTGAAGACAGCAATTGCGCTCTGTGTCATACCCACTCAGACTATCCTCTAACCTACCCTGCAAAGCCTGAACGATTTGGCCGTGATTTTTCCCATACTAACCATATATCTCAATATTCTGACTGTACCCATTGCCATGGTGGTATCAATACTGATGATGGCTCTAAACCATTGTTCATCTGGAAAGATAAGGATTGTAAAGCTTGCCACGAATCCAGCAAACCGGCAAATCATACCCTGATCTGGGAAAAAGAACATGGCTTTGAGATGAATAGCGCTGTATCAGAGAACTGCGCCTTGTGTCATGATGACACCTTTTGTGATGATTGTCATAAATTCCAACAATTTACACCTTTAACCCATACCACAAACTACCTGGTGGTTCATGGGTGGGAGGCTACTGCGGGGTCTCAGGAATGTTCGACTTGTCATGAACCTGAGGAAGATTGCTTTTCCTGCCATCGTCAGGAAAAGGTCATGCCCATGAACCATAATTTTGCAAATTGGACCGGTCTGTTTCTCGATAATGGCGGAGACCACAGCTATGCAGCCCATGATGCACCTGAACTGTGCCAGACATGTCACCGCCCTCAAAGTGACGACACGTGTTTACGCTGCCATGGAGATATAAAATGAAAAATAATGCTTTTTCAATCCTTCTCCTTTCCCTTTGGGTTTGGGGGTGTTCTGACTTGGCAGAACCCTCTTCCCATCCAATTGACTGGCTTAAACCGGAGTCAGAAAATTCTCATATGGCGAAAATTGCTTCTTCCGGAATAGAAGGGTGTCAACCCTGCCATGGCGGCTATGAAAAGAATGACTATTTCGGCGGATCAAGCGGTGTCTCCTGTTATACGTGCCATGCCGGCGGCCCCAGCGGTCACCCCGAATGGACGGAGTGGATGGACAAAAATTCAAAAAACTATCACGGGACGGCTTATATAGAAAAAGGCCAGGATTATTGTTTTAAATGCCACTTAACCAAGACAAATAATAAAATAATTGATTTCAGTTGTCAGGTGTGCCACACGAACTGGGTAATGAATTGACTTTATAAATAAGGAGAATAATATGAGAATCCTATTACTATTAACATTCGCAATCACGACTCTAATAGCTGATGATTTTGATTATGTGGGAACCAAAAAGTGCAGCAAGTGCCATAAAAGCAAAAAGAAAGGCGCCCAATATAAAAAATGGCAGGAGGGTCCCCATGCCGGTGCTTTTGAATCATTAAAATCTGAAAAAGCTTTGGCCACAGCCAAGGAAGAAGGCATTACAGGAAATCCTTGGGAAGCACCGGAATGTCTCAAATGCCACACCACCGGTTTTGGAGACGGAGGATATACTCACATGGATGCGGCATTTTGGGATGAAAAAACTGAAGAAGGTAAACCAACCAAGGCCGTAAAACGAATGGCTGCCCTCCAGTCTGTCGGATGCGAAGCCTGCCACGGACCGGGTAGTAAATACAAATCCAAGAAAAAAATGAAAGCGATTTATGAAGGAACCATGGATGGTGCAGCTCTTGGATTATGGACACCGGATGAGAAGGTTTGCAGTACCTGTCACAATGAAGAAAGTCCGACCTATAAAGAATTTGTTTTTGAGGAACGCATAAAAGACGTTCAACATCCTTTTCCGGCAGAAATGCCTAAAAAATAGAATTATTGTGTTTGGGTATAACGGGGATACCACATGATTCTCAGACACAAATTTTACCACATAAAACTGTTGAAAAAATGGCTGTGGGTTCTGTGTATCTTATTCGCCGGAATTTCCCTGCAGGCACAGGAAAACGAGCAATGTCTTGAATGCCACAGCGATGCTGAAGATGAAGATCTCCTCATCACCCGTCACGGAATTACTCATTCACTATATGTCACAGAAAAACAGTTTATTAATACACCCCACGAGGGGTTTGAATGTATTGATTGCCATGAAGCATTGGATGGTGTTGAGGAATTTCCCCACGATTCTCCTTTAATTTTACCGGATTGCGGCAGTTGCCATGAAGAAGTTCTTGAAGACTATGTAAAAGGGTTCCACAGTCCTCTTGTTAGTAAGGGATATGGGAATATTCCAGGATGCAGCGATTGCCACGGGAATCACGAAATTAAATGGCAGGGTCAACCACGTCAGGTTTGTGGTGTTTGCCATAATGAAATCCTGGATGATTTTCTCCATTCAGCCCATTGGCACGGAGAATCTCAAACTGCTGATGTCACCTGCGTATCCTGCCACTCACCTCACGATAAATTAGAAAAACAAAACTATACTCCTCACGGGTGGAAACTTCATCTGGCTGAAACTTGCCGTTCCTGTCACGAAAAGAAAGTTGAAAACTACTTCCTTAGCGGACATTATACCCAATTAGAGAGTGGAAACTTAAAGGCACCCGTTTGCTCTGATTGCCATGCCAAACACGGCGTCTTATCACCCCGGGACGAAAACAGTATCGTTTCTGTAGATAAACTGGACCATGTCTGTATTTCCTGCCATGCGGGTTATCAAGAGTCTATCCATACTCCTGTTGATGACCATGACCCTATCATGGTTACTTGCGTTGTGTGTCATACAGGCCATGAGACGGAAATGGTGGGCGGAACAATAACGAGTATCTTCGATGTTGAACTCGACAAAGTCTGCCTTAAATGTCATACCGGTAATCTGATTACAGGTAACCATGATGCCCATGGGGCAATTCATCGTGAAGAGTTGGAAAAAATCGAATCCGGTGAAGCCTCTAATTGTGGGGATTGCCATACCTATCATTATATGGCTCCTGAACATAAATCTGATGTGGCGCTTGAAAAATCCTGTGCTGATTGTCACCCGGAAGAGCAAACTGAATATGAGAAATCCACCCATTTTATTTCTCGAGAAAAAGGCCATGAAGAAGCTCCTTCTTGTGTGGACTGCCATGATAATCAAAGAATTCAGAAAGCAGATGAAGAATTTTTCGGGCAATCAGAAATCACATTGTGCAGCCGGTGCCATAATAACCATGAAATTACCATGCGGTTTCAGCTTAACCCCCATGTGCTTGAAGGATATAACAGTTCTTATCATGGTCAAAATTACCAGCTTGGATATCAGGGCGAGGATTTTGCCACTTGTGTTTCCTGTCATGATAATCATTCTATTCTTCCCAGCACTCATCCGGAATCGACCATTGGGCAAGCCCACATTATTGAAACTTGTGGACAATGCCATGAAGAAGTGAATTTGAATTTTGTTCAATACCTTGAGCATTACACTCCAATGATGGAAGAACAAAATCCTGTCCTTCATGCCATTCATGTGTTTATGGTTTGGCTTCTTATTGGGACGTTGACTATTTTTGGTGGGCATACCCTGCTTTGGCTTATTCGACTTCTTATTCGAAGAATAATTGAAGGACCGATCCACCGCCCGACGAAGTCAACAAAACGAGTAAAACGATTTTCCAGAACAGACCGTATCCTTCACATCGGTATGGCCGGGTCTTTCCTGACTCTTGCTGCCACAGGGTTACCCTTAAAATATAGCCATTCCGAGATGGCCAACTGGGTGGTTCATAATATTATTGGCTTTAGAGCAGCGGCTTTAGCTCATCGAACAGCTGCAGTTGTAATGGCTTTGGTCTTTACCATCCATCTGGGTATGCTCTTTTATAAATCAGTAGTTCGTAAACAAAAAGGGTTGTTTTGGGGTCCGGACAGCTTGGTACCTCATTGGCAAGACATCAAAGATTTTATTCACCATATCTCTTATTTTCTAGGTGCCAGAAACGATGAACCGAAATTTGGCCGGTGGACTTACTGGGAAAAATTCGACTATTTTGCCGTGTTCTGGGGTATGTTTGCTATTGGTCTTTCCGGCTTAACTCTCTGGTTTCCGGAAATTTTTACCCGAGTCTTTCCCGGATGGCTCATTAATGCCGCCCATATCATCCACTCAGAGGAAGCCCTGTTAGCCACAGCATTTATTTTTACGGTACACTTTTTTAATACTCACCTCCGTCCCGGGGCTTTCCCCATGGATGATGTCATTTTTTCCGGGCATGTTACCGAAGAAAAATTTGAAGATGAACGCCCCCTGCAAAAGGGATCCATATCTAAGGAGGAGTACAAAAACCTCCTCACGGATCCCCAACACAACTGGAAACGCAAGTTTTTCCTATTTGTTGGATATGGGTTTCTCATCACAGGGTTAATCCTCCTGGTTTTAATCATTGCAGGGACGTTTTTCTAACCGACTAAGAGGCCTATCATGAAAAATATGTGGGGGATTATGTTCACCATCTTGTGTTTTCCGGTTTTTACCGGTGTCATGGCGCAAGAGGATGAAATTGTTGACCTAGATAATGAAGATTGCATCGATTGCCACGAAACGAGCAATCATGATACAGATTTAAAAGCTGATTTATCCCGTTCAATCCACGAAGACCTGGAATGCCTGGATTGCCATGAAGATAAAGATACGGATCCCCACGATGAATCTTCTACTTTTTCCGTGGGCTGTGAAGGCTGCCGGTCTTGCCATGAAGATGAGTCAGAAGAATACCAGGCCCATGGTAGAATGTCTGTTGGTGAATGCAGGGACATGCCCCGATGTATGGATTGCCATGGGGATCATGACATTTTACCTTCCACAATCAAGCTATCCAAAACACATCCGATTAACTTGCCCAATACATGTGGAGGTTGTCACGAAAATCTCGATCTCATTAAAAAATATGATTTGCTCTACGAACATCCTGTCGATGTATATGAACATAGTGTTCATGGTCAGGCAGCCAAAGGAGGGATTTACGTAGCGGCTACCTGTAATGACTGTCATTCCACCGGAGGAACGGCTCATAAAATATTATCCCCCGGTCATATGGAATCTTCAATTAATTTATATAATATATCCTCGACCTGTGGTCAATGTCACAAAGGGGTTGAACAAGATTATAACGAAGGAATCCATGGAAAATTGATTGCCAGGGGGCAAATGGATGCCCCATCTTGTACAAATTGCCACGGAGAGCACGGCATTATTTCTCCAAGTGATCCTCGTTCTCCTGTTTCCCCAACCCAGGTTGCTGAGGAAACCTGTTCTCCCTGCCACGAATCCACATCTTTAAATGAAAAATATGGATTAGCTACAGGGAGATTGACCACATTTATTGATTCTTACCATGGACTAAAGAGCAAGGCTGGTGATACCCATGTGGCCAATTGCGCCTCTTGCCATGGAGCGCACCGAATTTTGTCCAGTGATGATTCAACCTCTACAATTCACCCAAAAAATCTGAGACAAACCTGTGGTGATTGCCACCCAGGTATTTCTAAAAGTATGGCTTCAACACCCATTCATGGTATTGGTGAAAGTGGCATGCATACCACGGCTGCAGATATTGTAGCACAAGTTTATATCGTTGCAATTATCATCATCATTGGCGCCATGGTCATCCACTGGCTAATAGATATCATTCGCCAGATTAGATTAGTTTTAACCGCAAAGCCACAGGTTCGCCGAATGAGAGTTCATGAAGTTTGGCAGCACACGTTCCTCATGGTCAGCTTTATGTCCCTTGTGCTAACGGGATTTGCTTTACGGTACAGTGAAGGATGGATTGCACAATTTTTCTTTGGTTGGGAAGGTGGATTTGAATTGCGGGGAGACATCCACAGATTGTCGGCTATTGTATATCTTATCTCCATTGTCTGGCACACGGCATTTATTTCTTTCACAAAACGCGGCCGTAAGTTCTTTAAAGATATGCTCCCAAAAATGATTGACTTTAAACAGTTTTGGCAGCGTATCATGTTTAATATAGGCCGGACAAAAATTAGGCCCCACTATGGCCGATTCAGTTACGTAGAAAAAGCAGAATACTGGGCTTTAGTCTGGGGCACGGTTGTTATGGTGATAACAGGATTCTTACTCTGGTACGATAATTGGTGGGTTCAATTTCTTCCCAAAGGATTTCTAGACGTTGCACTGGTAATTCATTTTTATGAAGCGTGGCTTGCAACATTGGCCATATTTATTTGGCACTTTTATTCCGTCCTTTTTCATCCCGGAGTTTATCCAATGAATCCGAGCTGGTTAACCGGGAGAATGCCGGAAAAAATGTATGAACACGAACATCCGGACCATTTAGAGGAAGCAAAACGCGAAGAATCAGAACTCATTAAAAAAGAACTGGAAAAAACAATGACTTCTTCTGAAGAAGAATGGAAATCCATCCAAAAAGAAAAAGAAATTTTATTTGATTCAGACTCTCCAAGTGACACCAAATAATGAAATAATTTAAATCAGATATTTTCGGCAGATATAATTGAACACCTGAACCTGTTCTCCAATTAAATCCATTATATTTTGTGATATTCACAAAATATTAACAAAAAGATTTGAGCTTTTATGTTTATAGTGGTATTTTATACCCTGTTATCTTAAATAATAACAAGGAGGATCTATGAAAGCTAACTCAAGACGAACTTTCGTGACTGTATTAACACTCCTTATTGGTGTGTTTGCGACGGAACAAGTGTGGTCTCAGACTGCCTTGCAAAAGGTCATGCAGGATCGAGGTTTAACGGAAAAAAATGTCTTGGCTGCTGCAAAAACTTATGTTCCTACCGGGGGACGCGATGAATACATTGTTGCGAGTTCTGGGGGGCAAAGTGGACAGTTGATCATCTATGGAATACCATCGATGCGTATCTTGAAATATGTGGCTGTTTTTACACCGGAACCCTGGCAGGGGTATGGCTATGATGATGAATCAAAAGCTGTACTTGCCCAGGGAAGAATTCGCGGCAAAGACATTACCTATGGAGACTCGCACCATCCTGCTTTTTCTGAAACGGATGGGAATTACGACGGGCAATACTTATTCATCAATGATAAGGCCAATCCCCGTGTTGCCGTAATCGATCTTCATGATTTTGAAACCAAACAAATTGTTCCAAACCCTTTCTTTAAATCTGATCATGGCGGCTGTTTTGTCACACCCAATACTGAATATATTATGGAAGCCAGCCAATATGCAGGTCCACTCACTAATGATTATGTTCCACTGGAAGAATTCAATGATAAATATCGCGGAGGGTTAACCTATTGGAAATTTAATCGGGAGAAAGGGCGAATCGTTCCTAAAGAATCATTCACTTTTGAAATGCCTCCCTATAGTCAGGATTTATCTGATGCAGGTAAAGGTCCAAGTTATGGTTGGGGATTTACAAACTCTTTTTGCTCAGAGCGTTACGTGGGAGGTATCGAAAGTGGACGTCCTCCTTTTGAAGCAGGATGTTCATCAAAGGATACAGACTTTCTCCATGTCACAAACTGGAAAAAAGCTGAAGAATTAGTTAAAAAAGGGAAAATCAAAAAGGTAAACGGTCAATACCTGATTACCATGAAACAGGCTATTAAGCATGGATTAATGTACCTCATTCCTGAGCCGAAGAGCCCCCATGGTGTAGATGTGACACCCGATGGAAAACATATCATCGTTTCCGGGAAGCTGGATAGTCACGCTTGGGTCTTCAGTTTTGCTAAAATTATGGATGCAATTAAAAACAAGAACTTCGAAGGTAAGGATGCCTATGGCCTTCCTATTATTTCCTTGGAAACTGCTCTCGAACGCTCTGTTAATGTTGGCCTCGGCCCCCTCCATACCCAATTTGACAGCGAAGATGGTGTATGTTATACCTCCATTTATGTGGATTCAAAAATCACAAAATGGAATTACAAAACCGGAAAAATCCTTGACGATTTACCCGTTCATTACAATATCGGTCACCTCATGACAATGGAAGGCGACTCCAGATCACCTGATGGAAAATATCTGGTAGCTTTAAATAAATTATCCATTGATCGCTTCAATCCGGTGGGGCCATTACATCCTCAAAATCATCAGCTGGTTGATATCCGTGGCTCACAAATGGAACTGCTCTACGATATGCCCTTACCCCTCGGTGAACCACATTACGCCGCTGCCATACATGTGGATAAACTTAAACCTGCTGTTCGGTACAAATCCGGTTGGGATAGCCGTACCGATGCCCCCTCTCCTTATAGGACGCGGGCCGGTCGTGAAAGAACCGTTCGCAAGGGAAACAAGGTTGATATCTATGGTACGGTAATTCGGTCACATATCAATCCTGAAATCATTGAGGTGAATGAAGGTGATGTTGTCTCGATTCATTTGACCAATCTGGAACGGGCTGAAGATGAAGTTCACGGATTCGCCATGTATGGCCAAAATGTCCAATTATCCATTGAACCGGGTAAAACAGCATCCACAACCTTTACAGCAGATCAGGCCGGTGTTTTCCCCTATTATTGTACGGAATTCTGTTCTGCACTCCATTTAGAAATGCAGGGGTATTTATTGGTAAAACCCAAGGGATACAAATCCAAGAAAAAGAAAATGGAGATTGGCACCAAATACACCAAAGCTGATTATGAGAAACAAGTCAACGTCAATCTGGAAACTCAGGCTGTAATCGATCAGGTTGTAACCTATATCACCAGTCATAACTACACAGATTTTGCCACAGTAGTTTCTCTTGTTGAAGATGCAACAGATCAGTTAGGATTTGCAGGTGAGGCTAAAAAGAAAGCTGAAGATGCAGCAGCTAAAAAAGACTGGCAAAATGCCATGCTTTGGGCAAACCAATGGTGGCAATACCAGGTTAAAACTGCAGACCTCGGTTTACGCGCCAAAACCTATCTTGATGAAAATGGTGCAAAGAAAATCAAATAAGAAAATGAAAAAATTCCCTGATAAAGGGTAAATTTCTTATTAAATATGTTGGGTTTCAGGTGCGTTGCATCTGGAACCCAACTTTTTTAAATCATTGGAGATTTTAATGAAACGGCTTGCTCACAGCGTAATAACAACAGTGATGTTTGCTGCCATATTGTATTTTTCTGCCTGGTCCAACATTAGTGCAAATAATATTGGGGAAAAGGAAAACAAAAATTTAATAAAAACTGAAACATCCACCAGTTTAAATGGGGATTCTCTTTTTATTGCCAAAACCTGCCATGTGTGCCACGGTAATGACGGTAAAACTCCACTGGCACCCATTTATCCAAAAATTGCAGGTCAAAATCTAAACTATGTTTTACAGCAGCTGAAGGACATAAAGACCGCTGCTCGGGACAATAGTCAAAGTGCTGCAATGCATGGCATTATGCAGCTTGTTTCGGATGAAGAACTGAATATTCTTGCTGAATATGTGGCATCTCTTCCGAGAGCTGAATTTGAGAGACAAGTAGACAAACGATCCTTAGGAGCCAAATTATTCAGAAGAAAGACTTGTTTCACTTGTCATGGGATGGATGGAAAAAGTCCTATTATGGATACCTATCCTTTAGTCGCAGGACAAAGTAAGGACTATGTGGCTCAGCAAATTCGAGATATAAAAAGCGGAGTCAGATCAAATGGGATGACCATGGCAATGAAAAGCGTTTTGTTTATGCTTTCTGATGAAGAGGTGGAACCACTGGCAGAATATATTGCATCCCTAAACCCCTAGAAGCATTACATACAAATGAGGAAACTATGAAACGTATTAATCGATTGTTTTTGACAGCCGCACTCATGATATCCATGGGGTTTCTACTGTCTCAAGAACAAAAACCGGAACAAAAACATGAATGGATGGCTACCGAAAGTGAACGGGATGAAGCCTTAACCCTAAAACCCGATCTCGAAAATGGCATGATGGTTTACGAAGTCTGTTCCGGCTGCCATCTCCCGGAAGGCTGGGGAACTAAGGAGGGAACTTTTCCTCAAATCGCAGGCCAGTTAGCTCCTGTTGCCATTAAACAATTGGCAGATATTCGGGAGGGAAATCGTGATAATCCGACCATGTACCCCTTTGCCCTTCCCCGTGCAATAGGTGGAGCTCAATCTATCGCAGATGTGGTTGCGTATATGCAAAAATTGCCTATGAACCCCGATAATGGAAAAGGGCCCTGGGAATCGGGGACACCGGAATTTGAAAAAGGGAAAAAACTCTATGAGGTAAATTGTGTCCAGTGTCATGGAGCTAACGGTGAAGGAATGGTAGAAAAATACTATCCGCTCATTCATGGTCAACATTACGAATACATGGTTCGCCAATTCGAATGGATTCGAGACGGGAAAAGACGAAATGCCAATCCTGATATGGTCAAACAAATTGCTGAATTCAGTAATGACGATATGAAAATGGTCATCAACTATGTCTCTCGAATTCCCGTGCCTAAAAAGAAACTGGCTCCCAGCAAAGATTGGAAAAATCCTGATTTCGACTGGTAAGAAAATGGAAAAACAAATAAATACGACCCTCAAAACTAAGCTGCCAATTCTTGTTGCAGTTTTGTTGCTCATTCCCATTTATATACTTCCCATTTGGTGGGTATCCCTCACTGCTCCAAATTACCCGAAAGAAGCCTTTCCGGATGGTGTGAAAATTCACTTTCATATGGATGGAGTCTTTAACGGATGTGAAGTTATTGAAAAGGCTGAAAAACAAGTGGAAAGCCTGGATTGTGTCTATGAAATGGATACCATTAACCATTACGTTGGGATGTACCCTATTGCTGCCGGTGGCCCGATAGAAATATTCCTGTCCATCTTTCTGTTAACCATTGTGGGGATTATGCTTTTAGGATACCTCATTGATCATTCAAAAAAGCGAATGATTTTTTTGAGTGTGGGATTCGCATTAATCACTCTTTGGCTCTCAATGACCCTCTACGCACCTAACGGTATTCGATTTCTGAATGCTTCCTATCTCTCCGGCCGTGTAGCTGCTCTTGGACACGAGAGCGATGACTTCGATGAAGAAATGACCGCCGCAGAATCCCTCATCGCCTCACTGAAATCTTCCCTGGAAAAAAGCGGCGTTGAAGTGGATGAAAAAGAAGCAAAATACGAATCTCAAAAAGAAAAAGATATTGCATATCTGAAAGATGCTTTTCATTCCAATCAAAAAAGCCTGGGATTCCAGGAGGAGTGGAAAGGACAGGGGTTACAATTATTGCGCTGGCATTATCGGACAAGCTTAGCTCGATATTTTAATGACCCCGTGAAAATCGAACCCATGATTAATGCTATTACGAAAAGTACCCATTTGGCTTTTGCTATTGTGATTGGTTTAATGGGCATCTTGTTAATTGGGGCAAGAAAAACAAATGGCCTATTTCATTATGGACTGGCGGCTCTTCCCATAACACTCCCTGGTATCTTTGTCCTCATTTATTCGATTTGGCTTGGATGGTATGGCCATAACATGAATGACATGGGCGCATTCACTCTTAAACCTTTTATGCCAACAGTATTTGGGCAGGGAAAAGTTGCACAGTTTACGACCAACTCATACCCTCATATCGGTTTTTTCGTCATGTTGTTATTTTCCGTACTGCTCATTTATGCACTCCTTGCGAAACGCAATCATAACCATGAGATTGCGAAACAGAATACACAATAAAAGAAAATTGACTCAGAGGATTGATCGTTTGATCTGTCCTCTGGTCATATTCTTTCTTGTTTCACCTATCAGTGCTGCTTATCCCTCATTTCAGGATTTAGTTGATAAAGCCGGTAAAAATGCAATTTTAATCCCTGAACCCGGAATTTACTCCGGCCCGGTTATTTTGGAATTTCCCATTACTATTGATGGTCAAAACAAGGTAACTATCGATGCAGGAGGAGAAGGATCGGTTATTTATATCGACACAGACGGTGCAACAGTTAAAGGTCTTCACTTAACTGGTTCCGGTTCCTCTCACAATGATATTGATGCCGGGGTTCAAGTTCGAGGGAATTTTAACGTGGTAAAAGATAATCGGATTGATAGTTGTCTATTCGGGGTTGACCTTCAACAATCCAATAACTGCATTGTTAGGCGTAATACAATTTCCTCTCAAGATTTTGATTTAGGGCAGCGTGGAGATGCGATTCGGTTATGGTACAGTTTTAACAATAAAATCGAACACAATACAATTTCAAACTCTAGAGATATGGTTGTATGGTATTCAGCAGATAATACCATTCGAGGCAACGTAGGGACAGATTGCAGATATTCTCTTCACTTTATGTATTCACGGTATAATCTGGTAGAAGATAACCAATATTATAACAATGCAGTGGGTATATTTCTTATGTATAGCGACGGTATTAAAGTTCGCAATAATTTTATAGCTCATGCTGCTGGTGCCACGGGGGTTGGCATTGGATTTAAGGAAACTTCTGAATTAATCATCGAAAACAATAAAGTCCTCTACTGTGCAAGCGGCCTTTATATCGATGTGTCACCTTATAATCCGGAAACAATCAATATATTCAATAATAATCTGATAGCCTACAATGGCATCGGGGTGCGCTTTTTAAACGACTGGCAAGGCAACGAATTCAAAGAAAATCAGTTTGTAGATAACTTAACCCAAGTTGCTGTCAGTGGCGGTGGAAGTGCAAAACGCCATTTATGGGAAGGAAATTATTGGAGCGATTTTGAAGGATTTGACCAATCCAAAGATAAAGTTGGAGATACACCCTATTCACTATTCAGTTATGCAGATCGTCTTTGGCAGGATGTATCTTATGCCCAATTTTTTAAAGGGTCTCCTTTGCTTGAAGTTGTAGATTTTTTAGAACGACTTGCTCCTTTTTCTGAACCTCTTCTGGTCTTACAGGATTCAATACCCCGAATTACACCATCTGATAAGGAGATTGGTCAAAAAACGAAATCAGGAGCCGAACAGCTATTGGACCTCTTAAATACCCAAAATCCTAAGAATTTGAGAGAAGAATGATCCCGCTTGTAATCGTAAATTAGACCAATTCCAGAAGGATTCGGAATGGGAAATTGACAAATATGGTGCAATTGATAACAACACGACGTGGCTTTTTAAAGAGCTTGGCATTTGGTGCAGGGGTTATTGGTGCTGCTCTATTGGGAATTTTCCCAATTTTAAAGGGCTGGGTAAAAAAATTGCGCCCCCCCGGTGCATTAGCAGAAGATGAATTTCTGGCTTCTTGTATCAAATGCGGACAATGTGTACAAGTATGTCCTGTGGAAGCCATAGAAATTTCCGATATAACTGATGGATTTGGGATAGGCACACCTTACATCAATCCTCGAGACCAAGCTTGTGATTTTTCCTGTGATGGTTTGCAGTGCGTTCTCGCCTGTCCCACCGGTGCCTTAACGCATCATATTAATTATCCTCACGAAGCTGAAATGGCTGTAGCTGCTGTTGTCAGACCTGACAGCTGTCTCGCTGCCCAAGGGAAGGGATTTAAAGGGTTGGCCAGGGGTGAAAATTTTAAGGGAAAACTAAGATACAGTGAAATTGACAGGTGGGAGCCTATTCCTGTCAGCAAACATCCTTATAACTTAGATAGCTGCGATCTCTGTGTAAGGCAATGTCCGATTGAGATTGACTATGCTCTGTGCGAAGCAGGAACCCCTCCTTCCGGTGAAGAACGACAATGTCCTCCCAAACACGCCATCCAAATGAAAGAAATTGATACATCCACAGGTATAGCATATTTACCTGAAATTCTTGATGGATGTGTCGGGTGCGGTGTATGCGAAATGATCTGCCCGGCTGAGCCACCGGTTATTGTCATGGAAAGTTATCCCGGTTCGGGAAGAGTTTTATCATGAATTCACTTAGAGAATCATTCGGATTAATCTTTGGAAATCGACCAGCCAGACCCAAGCGTACTGACATCTCAGAAGCGGCTCAAAAACTTCACGAACAAAAACGGGGATTATTACCGGAAGATGAAGCTGCTTCTCTCGAAGAAGCGAAAATAATTCATCGAAAAAAAACAAATTGGCGCAGGAAACGCTGGTCGGTTCTTATTTCTGCCAATTTATTGTTCGTCCTCTCTTACTGGCTGGATATTCAGGCTCTTGAAGGTGCATTAACCGGATCACGATTTGTAGGATTTCATTTAGCCGACTTAAATGCATCGCTGCAAGTCATGCTGGCCTTTAAGCAAGTATTGATAAATCTGATTATCGGGACTATCACCATATTCATCGTATGGTGGACTCTAGGTGGCCGCACATTTTGTAGTTGGATTTGCCCCTACCATCTTTTAGGGGAATGGGCAGAAATCCTTCATAATTATTTATTAAAAAAAGGATGGGCAAAAGAATATACATTTAACCGTAAAACCCGAACTTGGTTATGGTTGGCTTTTGCTGTGTTGGCCTTTGTTTCGAGTTATACAGTATTCGAAACTATTTCACCTACCGGAATTTTAAGTAGAGCATTGATTTATGGTCCGGGGCTGGCACTCCTCTGGGTTCTGTTTTTACTACTTTTTGAAATATTTTTCTCTAGACGCGCCTGGTGCCGTTATGCATGTCCTATCGGTTTAACCTACGGAATTGTTGGGGCCACTTCTCCGATGAAAGTTCAGTATAATTTGACGAATTGCCAAAATGATGGAGAATGCAGAAAAGTCTGTATGGTTCCTCATGTTCTTCATATGACTAAACCACAGAGAGCTACTGACACAATTATTGACATTGGTGCAGACTGCACCCGGTGCGGACGATGCGTAGAGGTATGCCCAACTCACTCCCTTACATTTAAATTTAAAGGATTACACCCACAAAATGATCCAGCTTAACTCACTAAAAAAAACTTTCAGGCGAACCCCGGTTTTAAGAGGTATAAACTTAGATTTCGCAGATGGTGATCGTGTTGCCCTGGTAGGGTCAAACGGAGCAGGGAAAACCACACTAGTTAGATGTCTGTTAGGTCAATATACTTTCGAAGGCAATGTATTAGTCAACGGTCTTTCGCCCAGAGAGAATCGAAGAGAAGTATTAAAACATGTGGGGTTTGTTCCGCAACTCCCCCCCCCACTTAAAATGACCGTTGGTCAACTCGTTCAATTTGCTTCAGACCTTTGTGATGGCGATCCAAATCACATGTTTTCCGTTGCAGAAAAATTAGGACTAAGAATTTCAGAAGTTCATAACCGTGTTTTTGTAAAACTTTCCGGTGGAGAAAAACAAAAATTACTGATTGGCATTGCTCTGGGACGAGATTCACATCTTCTTATTCTTGATGAACCTGCAGCCAACCTGGACCCGGAAGCCAGACAGGTATTTTTCAATCTTTTAGCCGAGCGGCTAAATCGCGTGACCATGCTCATTTCCAGTCACAGGCTCGATGAAGTAGCCCCACTTGTGAACCGGGTAGTAGAGCTGGATTTAGGACAAGTGGTTTTGGATGACCATGTAGATGATGTTATAGACCTAAGTAGTGTTTTAGACTGTAAAATTCAACTCTCCCAAGACAATGACGCCTTTACTAAATCCATAAAAGAATGGGGGTTTCAACATTATAACAGCCATTGGAAAGGAAAGGTTTCTGGTCCGGATAGGTTAAGGTTTCTTGGGGTACTATCCCGTTATGCCGGCCTTATAAAAGGAATAGAAATGAAGGAATCAGAAAATGAATAAAATTCGACATTATTTCATTAGTTTTGTTTTTATTATCTTGGTACAAGTTTTCTTTGCCTGTACGCAAAAAGTGGAAACGGGACCTGTTGAAGTCCGTTGGGACAGGGTTATCTGTGAACGGTGTAAAATGGCTGTAAGCGATCACTATTATTCAGCCCAAGTTCGGGGAAGTCCAGCAGAGAAAAGAACAAAAGTCTATTTTTTTGATGATTTGGGCTGTGCCGTAATATGGATGGAAAAGCAAGAATGGAAAACGAATTCTCGAACAGAAATCTGGGTCAACGACTATGAAACTGGAAATTGGCTTGATGCGAAAAACGCTTCTTATATAAAAGGAAAAATTACACCTATGGATTTTGGTCTTGGGGCTACAATAGAGGAATCGCTATTGACTATAAACTATGATCAAGCCGTAGAATTTATTTACCAAGTACGTGACCGGAAAATGAAACAAATGAAACATAAACACCCGTCGATGTAAGAAAGATTAATTATGAAGCATTTATTACGCATGTCCAGAGCTGATATCGGAGAATCGATACGGTCTCGATGGTTTTTTGTTTATACAATCGTTTTCGGAACTATTATGGTGGGTTTATTGATTTCAGGTTTAACCGAATCCAGGGTTATGGGTTTTACTGGATTGTCCAGGGTTTTGGTGACCTATATTCAGATTACTATGGCTATCCTGCCTATATTTATGCTTATTACTACAGTTCGTTCTGTTGTTGGGGACCGTGAAGCAGGTGTGTATGAATATATGCTTTCTCTTCCTGTTGGTCTGGCTGCCTGGTATTGGGGAAAATTAATTGGACGATTCGTAGTTGTATTTCTCCCCGTATTGTTGGCCATGGTATTAGCAGTGGGATGGGGGATTATTAAAGGTGTTGATATTCCCCAAGAACAAGTACTGCTGTATACCGGGCTTTTGGCCGCCATGATCATCTGCTTTTTGGGAATTGGCATGCTGATCTCTACCTATTCAAAAACCACGGATGTGGCTCAGGGCGCTGCTTTTCTGGTTTGGTTGATTCTCCTGCTATTTTTAGATCTCATTTTATTGGGCACTCTAATCCGGGAAGGATTACAGGCTGAATTTGCCATTAAAATTGCCCTTGCAAATCCCCTTCAATCCTTCAGGACTGCAGCCATGCTTCTATTTGATCCTCAATTGGTTTTGCTCGGCCCCTCAGCCTATGTAATTCTGGATTTATTTGGTCGGGTAGGATATCTCATTTGGGCATTGTTCTATCCCATATTTGTTGGGATTCTATCTGCAGGGATTGGATATTGGGGATTTCGACGCGGTGATTTTTCATAGTTATATTTTAAGAGAATAATTTATATGACTAAGGAGTGGTTTATTTTTTTCCCGGAAAGGTATGGTGAATCATTCTTGGATTTTCATCTCTTAGTACGAGCGGAGGGTCAAGAAATGGGGCCAATCTTTCCATAAAATCAATCATTTCTAACAAAGGCGATCCTCGAAAAAATCGCGCCATTTCCCTATCCATCCACAGTTGCTCTGAATACAAATAAATTTCAAATGGCAAATCTCCTGATTGATTATTGTCCAAGTCAAAGCCTACATAATTATCCCAGTAATTCTCGCACCAATCATTTTCAACTGCTGCGGACGGGTGGGTAACAACCACGTCTTGGAAATTACCCTTAAATACGTTCCGATTGATTATATGTCCGCCTCGATCTCCATAAAGATAGATGGCCACATCGTTGTAAGCGAATGTATTTTCTTTCAAAATAATAATATTTTCGGGGAAAATAGGTGCATTAGCTGTTAATCCAATTGCACAATCTAAAATAGTGTTTTCCTCAACTAAAATCTGTGAGCTCCCCTTTACTGCAATCGCACTCCCACGCAACTTATTCTGGTGTTTTATTTCATTCTTTTCAATAAATAACGAATCAGAGTAAATACCAATTATTCCATGTTCATTGTTAACAAATGTATTGTTTGATATCATACACGATGGGGAATAAATCAGTTCAATTCCTATTCTGGAGTTGGACATAAAATTATTTGAAAAAATATTTAATGGGGAATTTGTAAAGACAATATCCCTAACGTCATTCAGTCTATTTCCTTCTAGAATATTATGTCGACTATTCCACAATCTAATCCCTTCCCCTTTTAAAGTGAGATCGTTTTGTATGGATTGAATATAATTATTAAGGATTCGATTTTTTTCACCATTTTTAATATGGATTCCAAACAAAACGTTTTCTATAATAGTATTTTCTATAAGAGTGTGACTCGCATCGATTAAAACTCCAGAATGAACTTGATTATGTGAATGACCTGAATTAATAATTTTCATATTGCGGATAGTGACACTATCCGCAATGATTTTAATGACCGTGCCCCGATTCTTTCCATCGAGGACAACCTCCCCACCACCATCTAGAATGATGGACTTTTTAACGATTAAATTACCTTTATACACACCGGGGAGCGGCTTTAGAATCTTCCCTTCGGAAGTTAAATCTATCCACATTTGCAAAGTCGATACCTCTTGTGCTGCAAGCATATTTATAAAAAATAAATGCAAAATAAACACAACGAAATGCTGATGATGAAAGCACAGTTTGTTTAATAGATTAATCTGGAATTGCAATGAATACTAGGGTTTAAACATTTCGAAAATTTAGCAGCCAATTTTGCTCTCTGAAATCCCATCCTGATAATTTGAGTACATCGCCCTTTTCATAGTTCTAAAACCGATGAGGCATTTTAAGGATTTAAAGGGATTAATTGTAATGAATATTATGGATAATTATACCTTTTTTTCTTGATTCAATTGCATACATAAGTTTATTTTCCAAGTGATAAAATCTCCTGATTTTGTCCTGAAATAATAGGGTTTGGTTTCCAAACCCTATTATTTACCGGTGTGAAGGAGATTCCATTGATTTACAGGGAATTTTTTCAGTACTATTGCTTGATAAAAAACTGAAGCAAAAGCCTAAAATAAAGCTTTAACCCTGCATTCGCTGGAAACGAAACGTATTATAAGATTAAACAAAATTGGGATTTAGAATCTAAACCAGAATCTGTGGCACAATTATTTCCAAAATGGACAAATAAACTCCCCATATTTTTTTATGCCGGAACAGTTTCCCTTATCGGCTTTATTTCCTTCGCTTTTTGGTATTGGGGATCTCCGGAGTATACGGATGTGGGATATCGTCCTGTTCAGCCTATTGAATACAGCCATAAATTTCATGTTGGAGAGTTAAAATTAGATTGCCGATATTGCCATACAAGTGTGGAGGTTTCGGCTTTGGCCGGTGTACCACCAACTCAAACTTGCATAAATTGTCATTCTGTTATAAAAAAAGACAGTATGAGTGTTGAAGGAATTACAACCAGTTGGAAAACCGGAATGCCTATTGAATGGATTCGGGTCCATAAAGCACCGGATTATGTTTATTTTGACCACAGTGCCCATATCAACGTTGGGGTGGGTTGCAGTTCATGTCACGGCGATGTATCCTCTATGGAAATTGTATCCCAACAAAAAAGTTTAAGCATGTCATGGTGCTTAGACTGCCATATAAATCCGGAAATGCATCTTCGTCCACCCGACCAAGTTATGAATACAACCTGGGTTCCACCAGAAGATCAATATACATATGGGTCAAAAATATTACAGGAAAAAAATATCTCACCCACATTAGATTGTTCAGGATGTCATCGATGAGTATCCCAACGAATGGAAAAACTTACTGGCGGAGTTTAGAACAAATTGAAGATTCGCCGGAATTTCGAAAATTTGCTGAGGATGAATTCCCGGAGGGAACATTGGATCTTCCCGATGGAATGTCTCGTCGAAAATTTCTTTCGCTCATGGGAGCATCTTTTGCCTTAGCGGGCTTGGCCGGTTGTCGCAGACCGGTTGAAAAAATTATTCCCTATGTCGTTGCTCCGGAGGAAATTGTCCCTGGAATACCCAAATATTATTCTTCAGCTCTTCCCTTCGGACTTGACACCTATGGTGTTGTTGTCGAAAATCATGAAGGACGCCCAACAAAAATTGAAGGCAATCCAAACCACCCTTCTACTTTAGGAAAATCCAATACTTGGCTTCAGGCATCCCTTCTGGAAATGTATGATCCGGACAGGCTGCAATCGGTCCGATACAAAAGTACTGAGTCACGATTGAAAGACTTTGCAATTGCCTGGAAAAATATAGCTGAATCTCTTAAAGACTCGAAGGGAAAAGGTCTAGCAATCCTTACTGAATCTATCAGCTCCCCCTCCTTCGATCGTTTGAAAAAACATTTTATGTCCATTTACCCCGGAGCCAATTGGGCCACTTGGGAACCCATTAGTGACGAATCAATATTTAATGGAATAAATCTCGCTACAGGAAAAGAATATCATCCTGTCTATCATTTTGAAAAAGCAAAAATAATTCTTTCTCTGGATTCTGATTTTTTACAGACAGAAAGTAATTCTATTCGGCATACCGCTGATTTTTCCAGTGGTCGTCGTATTCTATCCGAAAAAGAGGATATGAACCGGCTTTATGTTGCAGAAAATGCTCTTTCCGTTACTGGAGGGATGGCCGACCATCGATACAGAATTAACCATCGATTAATTGGAGCATTTGCAGCAGCAATTGCTTTGGAATTAAAATCACAAGGAATAAAGGTTTCTGGGGTTCATTTACTAAAATCCTATAACAACCACTCTTTTAACCAACATTGGATAAATACCGTAGTTTCAGATTTGGTTAAAAATAAAAAACAAAGTTTAGTGGTTTGCGGAAGAAATCAACCGCCTTCAGTTCATGCGGTAGTTTTTGCTATAAATACTGCCTTAAGAAATATAGGGAAAACAGTAGAGTATTTTCCGGCCAAAAAAGAGACCCGGCCAAACACAAATTCCTTTGCTGCTCTCACGCAATCCATGCAACAGGGAGAAGTATCCACCCTCATATTACTTGGAGGGAATCCTGTATACAATGCTCCTGCCAATCTGAAGTTTTCGGACGCGTTAAAAAAAGTGCCCCAATCCTTCCACCTCACTTCCCATTTTAATGAAACATCTCAATTTGCGGATTGGACTATTCATCGCTCCCATGCATTGGAATCTTGGGGAGATACAAGGATGGTTGATGGAACCCAGAGTATTATTCAACCTCAAATTGAACCCCTTTTTGGCAGTATTAATAGTCTTGAATTTCTTTCAGCTCTAATTCAAGCAGATGGAACCATACCAAAAGGATATGATATTGTTCAAGAGACCTGGAAAAATATTTTAGGTGATAATTTTTCGAAGAAATGGGAAAAAACACTCCACGATGGTGTACAGACCTCCGGGTTTAAAAAGCCGAAGAAGCCTGTCTTGTCAAGGATAATGTTAGAGAATACTTTTAAAAAACGGCCCTTCAAAACCTCCAGTTCTCTAGAGCTTGTTTTTAAAACATCACCTTCAGTATTTGATGGTCGATTCGCCAATAATGGGTGGCTTCAAGAATGCCCAAATCCGGTTACAAAACTTACATGGGGAAATGCCGCTTTTATCAGCCACTCTACAGCTAAAGATTTAAATGTAAAAAACCGAGATGTTATTTCAATCCAAAATGGTGGAGAATCACTTAATCTACCAGTTTGGATAATGCCGGGGCATGCAGATAACTCAATTTCTGTTGAATTAGGATATGGCCGGACTATTGCAGGAAGAGTTGGGAATGGAGTAGGTGCAAACGCCTATGCAATACGCCATACTGCTTCACTCTGGTCTATAGAAAACATCTCTGTATCCAAAACAGGGAAAAAAGAACTCCTAGCTTGTACACAAGATCATCACGGGCTAGACACTGAGAAACTTGCGGCAGATGCTATCCAGGAAAGACTCCCGGCTATTTTTCGGGAAGCCACTTTGGAGGAATATAAACACAGTCCGGATTTTGTAAAGGACCATGATTCTCCCCTTCCCTTGGTCTCCTTGTGGGATGAAGTATCCTATGAATCCAATCCTCAATGGGGGATGACTGTAGACCTAAACCTCTGCACGGGATGTAATGCGTGTACTGTCTCTTGCCAAAGTGAAAACAATATTCCAATTGTGGGTAAGGAGGAAGTTGAAAAAGGCCGTGAAATGCACTGGATGCGTATGGACCGATATTATTCAGGAGATATGGATAATCCTGAAATGGTGGTGCAACCCATTAATTGTCAACATTGCGAAATGGCCCCCTGCGAACAAGTTTGCCCTGTAGCAGCCACGACCCACTCTGAAGATGGTTTAAATGGAATGACTTATAACCGATGCGTCGGAACAAGATACTGTGCAAATAATTGTCCCTATAAAGTGCGCCGGTTTAATTATTTTAACTTGACGAAAGATTTGCCCGAAATCGTTCAAATGGCTCAAAATCCCGATGTTACTGTTCGTTTCCGTGGCGTAATGGAAAAATGTACATTTTGCGTTCAGCGTATAAATCAGGGGAAAATATTGGCTAAAAATGAAAAGAGAGAATTAATAGATGGAGATATTACCTCCGCCTGTCAACAGTCTTGTCCGACTGATGCGATTATTTTTGGAGATGTTTCGAATTCAAACAGTCAGGTTTCGAAAGCAAAAAGTCAAAATCGAAATTATGCCCTTTTAGGCGAATTAAATGTGCAACCCCGCGTCACCTATTTGGCGAAAATACGAAACCCACATCCCGAATTGGATAAAGCATAAAGATTATGAGTGAATCAATCCATACTCAACAATCATCTGAACCACCATTAATAACCGGTGACCAGACCTTTAATTCAGTTACGGATACCATCAGTCGAATTACAGAATCAAAGGCTCCAAGAGAGTGGTTCATCTTTTTTGGTTTGGCTTTTTCTATTCTTCTTGTTCTTCTGGGCTCAGTGGGTTGGCTTTTCTGGGAAGGGACAGGAATATGGGGTGTAAATAACCCCGTTGGCTGGGGATGGGCTATTGTTAATTTTGTATTTTGGGTTGGTATAGGCCATGCCGGAACCTTAATCTCGGCCATCCTGTTTTTACTGAGGCAAAAATGGCGTACATCCATAAACCGCTTTGCAGAAGCCATGACAATTTTTGCTGTGATTTGCGCCTTGCTTTTCCCCTCTATTCATGTGGGAAGAGTCTGGCTCCTGTACTATTTCTTTCCCGTTCCAAATCAAATGGGAATGTGGCCCAATTTTCGAAGTCCGTTATTATGGGACTTCTTCGCTGTCGGAACATATTTTACTGTCTCATTTTTGTTTTGGTATACCGGTCTCATTCCGGATTTAGCTACTTTGAGAGATAGAGCAAAGGGATTTAGAAAAAAAGTCTTAGGATTATTTGCCGTAGGATGGAGAGGTGGAAACCGGCAATGGCAACATTATGAAATTGCTTACTTGGTTCTGGCTGGATTATCAACACCCTTGGTCCTTTCTGTTCATAGTGTTGTTAGCTCTGATTTTGCCACCAGTATTATCCCCGGTTGGCATACCACTATTTTCCCACCCTATTTTGTGGCTGGAGCAATTTTCTCCGGCTTTGCAATGGTGATGACTTTAGCTATCATCGCAAGAAAATTTTACAAGTTAGAGCATTTTATTACCGTTAGGCATTTAGACCGCATGTCTAAAATTATGCTGCTTACGGGGTCCATGGTGGGATATGCTTATGCAATGGAATTTTTTATTGCCTGGTATAGTGGAAACATGTTTGAATCCTTTGCCTTCACGAACCGCGCCTTGGGGAATTATGCATGGGCTTATTGGATCATGATTTCTTGCAATGTCATTGTGCCACAATTTTTCTGGTCCAAGCGGATTCGTAATAATGTTCCATTCCTGTTTATCGCATCCATTTTAGTAAATGTAGGGATGTGGTTTGAACGATTTGTCATAACGGTAACATCACTTTCACGTGATTTTCTTCCGTCCTCGTGGGATTACTATTCTCCGACTATGTGGGATATTCTCACTTTTATCGGAACTTTCGGGTTATTCTTCACACTTTTTCTGCTATTTCTCAGATTTTTACCTATGATCTCAATATCAGAAGTAAAGGGTGTATTGCCTCAAGCAAATCCGCATCATCAAAATTCGGAGACCCCATCATGAATAAACCCCTTGGGATAGTTGCCGAATTTTCTTCTCCGGCTGCACTGTTACACGCTGCAGAAAAAGTACGAGATAAAGGATTTACTCACTTTGACTGTCATTCCCCTTTCCCTATTCATGGCATGGATGAGGCCATGGGGTTAAATCGATCAATCCTTGGGTATATTATTGGATTTTTCGCTTTCGTGGGAGCAGGAGTTGGATTTTGGCTTCAATCCTGGTCACATGCTGTCGCTTATCCTCTTGTCATTAGTGGCAAACCCTATTTTGCCTGGCAGGCCTATATTGTTATTACATTTGCACTTCTGGTTTTATTTGGGGCTATCGCCGCCGTATTTGGGATGATGGGTTTAAACCGGCTTCCACGTTATCATCATCCCGTATTTTTCTCCGACCAATTCGAAAAGAAAGTGACTAACGATGGATTTTTTATCAGTTTGGAATCAACGGATCCATTGTTTGAATCTATAGAGACAAAACAGTTTTTTAATTCAATCGGAAGTTCTCATATTGAATTGCTGGAGGAACGATAATGGGCGAAACAAAGCTGACACTGCTATCGTCCCTGATTTTACTGTTCTTGGCAGGCTGTTTTAAGAACGAATCTTCAGAAAAACCTCCGGTTCACCTTAATCCAAATATGGATACACAAGAGAAATATAAACCCTATAAAACGAGCGATTTTTTCCCAAATAATTCTGCTATGAGATTCCCTGTACCTGGTATAATTGCCCTAGGGGATTTAAAAGAGGACTCTGCTTTTTATTTTGGAAAAGATGACTCTGGTAAATATGTGTTATCAAACCCCATTTCCCATTCTGCTTCCCTGATTCAGAGAGGACAAGACCGGTACGAAATTTTTTGTACCCCCTGCCACGGATCCACCGGAGATGGAATGGGGCTAATGATTAATTATGTGTATCCGCCTGCCACATCCGTTCATTCAAATCGGGTCAAATCCATGCCCGACGGACAAATTTTTACAGTCATTTCTGAGGGTAACGTGTTGATGCCCTCGTATAAGCATCAAATTCCTGTTCCAGACAGATGGGCGATTGTTGAGTATATTCGAAACTTGCAAAAAACATCCGAGACACCATGATATTTGATTCCAAAACTTATCGAATTACCAAACCTGATACTTTTTACAAAGTATCCATGAGTATAGGAATTATTGCTCTCCTTTTATCTGCATCAGGATATTTTTTGAATCCGGGGCAATTTTTCCATTCATACCTGACTTCACTCATGTTTTGGACAACTCTGGGACTTGGTGGCCTATTTTTTACCATGCTCCATCATTTAACCGGATCTGTTTGGAGTACCGTGTACCGCCGAATCAGTGAAACCATTATGAAAGTATTACCTTTACTTTTCATTTTCTTTTTACCCATTGCGATATGGGGATTACACGAACTTTATCATTGGAGCCACTCAGAAATCGTAGCGAATGATCCCTTATTGAATAAAAAATCCGGATATTTGAATACCCCATTTTTTATTGGAAGAACAATAGGGTATTTTTTGATTTGGTATTTCTTTGCTAAAAAACTTTACAACTTATCTATATCTCAAGATTTGAATTTTTCTCAACGGAATACATCTCATATGCTTCGATACAGTGCTGTGGGTATGATCATATTTGCGCTCACCATTTCATTCGCATCTTTTGATTGGATGATGTCAACAGATGCGCACTGGTATTCCACAATTTTCGGTGTATATATCTTTACGGGCTCCTACCTGTTGATTATCGTGTTTCTGATATTGTTTTCTCATACGATTCAGAAAGTTGGAATCTTAAACGATAAAATAACCGTTGAACATTATCATGATTTAGGAAAACTACTTTTCGCATTTGTTGTATTTTGGGCTTATATCGCTGGGTCTCAATATTTTTTCATCTGGTATGCAAATATCCCTGAGGAAACGGTGTGGTATCTACACAGATGGAGCGGGTCATGGAAAAGCCTTAGCCTCGTCCTTATTTTTGGGCATTTTTTCATACCTTTTGTTATACTGATATTTCGCTGGACAAAAC
The DNA here is from genome assembly GCA_964549275.1 of uncultured bacterium. GTDB lineage: Bacteria > Fidelibacterota > Marinisomatia > Marinisomatales > TCS55 > CAZJUP01. The sequence continues at coordinate 138,834 of CAZJUP010000003.1, forward strand.
GAAATTTGCCTGTATTAAAATTAATTGCAGTATGGGTTCTATTCATGCACTACATAGATATCTACTGGATTATTATGCCGAATTTCCATCACCACGATTTTCATTTTTCCTGGATGGATTTAAGTACGTTTATTGCGATTGGCGGTGTTTTCTTGGGACTCTTTTGGAAACGACTAAAGACACAGGCTCTTGTACCAGTATCCGATCCTGCTCTTCAAAAATCTTTTGATTTTGTAAACGTATAATTCAGTTAAATTCATATAATCTTCACATAAAAAGGATTACCGTGTAGAATACAGGCCATGATGTATTTATACTTGACGACTAAGGGATAATAACTCTTTCTATCTGTTGAAATTGATTAAATTCATCTTCCCAGATTATATTGATATTCCAGACACCCGGTGTAAGATAAATTTTTTGTAATCCTTTTTCCGAAATATTCAAGGGAACCAATTTATCCATATGCTTTGCATTTGGCCTTATACAGAGAACTTCTCCAAACATTTTATCGACCTGTTTTGGCTGAATTATTAATAATAAACTATCTTTTTCAACTTTTAAATTAAATAAGCGCTCTGCTTCTTTCGCGGCGGTTACGCGATCAATCGTTTTCTGATAGTCTATTCCTTTCTGATAATAATCGACAGAAACCAGCGAATCTCTACGTGCAGCGGAAAAGGGAATAAACCAAATCCAAAAGAGCATGAATAACCCCATAATAAGGGTGATGCTAATGGGCCAAATTCTGTTTTTTATTTTCATTTCGGTCCCGGACTAATAAATGAACTTTTAATCGTTTGAATTTTTTCTCCATCAACCAAAACATTAAAGATTAAAGGTGTGGCAACCTGGTACAAATTTTCTGCGGGTATATCAATAAAAAATGCCGTTTGAACCAGGCCTTCCGGCTTTACAGAAATTCCAGGTGTCACCATCCGGAGTTGTCCACTATGTGGACTGGCAAGAACGATTTCCGGTATTACTTCATCAAAAGATTTATTCAGGATCTGCACATTAAACAGGTTGGATACTTTTCCATCCTCAGCCATAAAAAAGGTTGTGCCTGGTGTTCTAAGTACCGTTGCTTCAACAGGATTTCGCGTCGTGAGTAAAAAGGTAACGATTATCAACAAAACACCCAAAACTCCAGAATATCCGTAGGATCGTACCGTTAATATTTTCTCAACTCCATTCTTTATCCCAGAATAGGAGGCGTATCGAATAAGTCCTTTTGGCTTTTTAACCTTTTCCATGACCGTATCGCATGCATCAATACAGGCTGTACAGTTAATACATTCCAGTTGTGTACCGTTTCGGATATCAATACCCGTTGGACAAACGTCAACACATTTATAACAATCGATACAATCTCCTCCTTCAGTCTTTTTCCTTGTTCGCGGCTCTCCTCTTAAATAATCATAATGCACCACGATGGAATTTTCGTCAAGGAGAACTCCCTGGAGTCTCCCATAAGGGCAAACTAATGTACAGACTTGCTCGCGGAATCTCGAAAACACCCAATAGAAAGTTCCTGTAAAAAGGAGCATGGCTACGAATCCCGTTTTATGTTGAGCAATTGGCTCAACAATAATCTTAAATAAGGCATCAACCCCAATAATCCAGGATAAAAATATATTTGTTACGAGCCAAGACAGAAAAATAAAAATGATATGTTTAAGTAATTTTTTGAATAATTTTCGTGCATTCAGTGGTTCAGCATTCAATTTTTTCTGCTGATTTGCATTCCCCTCAATCCAGTATTCCACTTTACGAAAAACCATTTCCATAAATATTGTCTGAGGACAAGCCCATCCACACCATAGTCTTCCGAATACAACAGTAAAAAGAACGATAAATAAAATCATGGCAATCATAATAAACAGAAAAATATGAAAATCCTGTGGCCAGAAACCCACACCAAATAAATAAAATTTCCGGTGGACTACATCAAGAAGGAATAAGGGTCTCCCATGTACTTTTATAAAGGGGATCCCAATGAGAATTGCGAGAAGTACTACGGCAACGACTTTACGATAACCATGAAGCTTTCCTTTTGGTCTTCTCGGATAAACCCAAATGCGCCGTCCTTCCTCGCTGACGGTAGATATATGATCCCTGAAACTTTCCTGTTTCATCATAAAATATCAGGGTTATAATGATAATTAATTAATAGGAATACCCTCGGGTGCTTTTGGGTTCGATGGGTTTGTTCCCTGCAATGAAAGAATATATTGGGCGACATCATTAATTTCTTCATCTTTTAAAACACCTTTCCATGGAATCATCCCCTTTGCAGGAACCCCAACGACAATCGTCTGTTTAATATTTTCGATTGTTCCTCCATGGATCCAGAATTTATCCGTTAAATTGGGGCCAACCAACCCTTCACCAAATTTTCCATGACATGATACACAATTTTGAATATATACGGATTTCCCCCCCAGAGGTTCCAAAGACATTTCTCGATCAAAACCTCCACCCTTTTCTTCAATTATTTCATTTTCGCTTAAGGGTAACTTTTTAGAGAGTTCCGCAAGCAAATCGGAATTAAATAGTTTTAGTTGTTCCTCAGTTGCTTTTGATTTTGCTTCAGTAATCAACCTTTCAAAAGTAACATCTTCTCCAATATAGGATTTGAATTTCTCCCTTATTTTAGGCGTCATTTCCATTTCAAAATTATAATAGGGCGATGTATACCCCATGAGTGGGGTTTTATTATTCCGTCCCATCATGTCATAATCAATGCCGGATGCTAAGGCTACTTCCCTGTTGTATTCATCTGCAGAACTCGGACTATTTTCATAAACATGATAATAAATCAAATACACAAATGAAAATACGATTGTAAAATAAAAAAGGTTAACCCACCATGGAGGTAAATCATTATCCAACTCCTGAATACCATCATAATTATGATCCATTAGAACATCATTTGCTTTACCCATTATCTTTACTCCTCGAATGGTTATTCGCCTCTTCAAATGGAAGATTTTTCATATGACTCACAAACGGCCTCTTTAATAAAAATGCCCAAACTACAATCCCCACAAAAAAAGTTAAAAAGAAGAGAAGTGAAATCACTTTCAGTTCTGCAAACCCCTCGGCATTTACAAATTGGCGGAACATCTTACTCTCCTTTAATATCTGTCCCTAATCGCTGTAAATACGCGATTAAAGCGACAATTTCTCTGTTCCACTGTGCATCAGGGATTCCCTGCATTTTCAGGGTTTTGGCGAATGTTTTAGCTTGGGTAGTTAATTCTTCATTGGCAGTATATTCAAATCCTTCGCTGTACGGGACACCCAGCTTTCTCATCCCTTTGATCTTTGCTGGTGTACTTTTCAAATCTATGGAATTCTCCAACAGCCATTTATAGGAGGGCATAATAGAACCAGGTGATGTACTCTGCGGGTTTTTCATATGATTATAATGCCATGCATCCGGGTATTTTCCGCCTATACGATGAATATCCGGTCCTGTTCTTTTTGATCCCCATAAAAATGGATGGTCATAAACAAATTCGCCAGCTTTTGAATATTCACCGTATCGTTCAGTTTCCGAACGAAATGGGCGTATCATCTGAGAATGACAGGTATAACACCCTTCCCGTATGTAAATATCCCTCCCTTGGAGTTCTAATGGTGTATAAGGTTTTACACTTGAAATCGTCGGAATATTTGATTCCACAACATACATGGGTATAGCTTCAACCAGCCCGCCAATTGTAATTAACACTGTAGTTAGAATGGAAAATTGCACAGGGCGACTTTCAATCCACCGATGCCAATATCCCGGTTCTTCATGTTCTGTTTTTACTAGTGCAGGAGCTTGTACCTCTTCCTCTTTAACCAATTCGCCTGATTTAATGGTCTTCATCAAATTATAAAACATCACAAACACACCAACTAAATAAAGCGTTCCACCAACGACCCTCACCACATACATGGGAATAATTTGGGTTACGACTTCAAGGAAATTGGGGTACTGTAAAAACCCGTCTGCGGTAAATTGCTTCCACATGAGCCCTTGGGTAATCCCGCCCCAATACATTGGAATAGCATAAAAAATCATTCCTAGTGTTGCAATCCAAAAATGCGTGTTGGCCAATTTTACAGAAAAAAGTTTTGTGTTAAAGATTCGGGGAATTAACCAATACAACATCCCAAATGTCATTCCACCATTCCAACCCATAGCCCCGATGTGAACATGCCCAATAGTCCAATCTGTGTAATGAGATAAGGCATTAACACTTTTAATGGACATCATAGGACCTTCAAAAGTAGACATCCCGTAAGCGGTTACTGCGACGACCATAAACTTGAGGATGGGGTCCTGTCTCACCTTATCCCATGCACCTCTCAGGGTAAGTAACCCGTTGAGCATACCTCCCCAAGAAGGTGCAATCAGCATTAATGAAAAAACCATTCCTAAGGACTGCGCCCAATCCGGTAGTGCAGTATATAATAAATGGTGAGGTCCGGCCCAAATATAAATAAAGATTAACCCCCAAAAATGGATAATGGACAATCGATAAGAAAATATAGGTCTGTTAGCTGCTTTCGGCAGAAAATAATACATAACGCCTAAATAAGGTGTTGTTAGAAAAAATGCCACGGCATTATGACCATACCACCATTGAACCAAAGCATCCTGAACGCCGGCGTACATGGAATAACTTTTTAAAAATGAAATGGGCAATTCCATTGAATTAAACACATGAAGAACAGCTACCGTAAAAAATGTGGCAATATAAAACCATATGGCCACATACATATGTTTTTCTCTTCTTTTAATGATGGTTCCCATCATATTAATCCCAAATATGACCCAAATGATGGTGATGGCAATATCTATAGGCCATTCTAATTCGGCATATTCCTTACTGGAAGTAATTCCAAAAGGAAGGGTTAGGGCTGCACTGATAATAATCCCCTGCCATCCCCAAAAATGGATTTTACTGAGCAGGTCGCTAAACATTCGAGCTTTCATTAATCGCTGCAATGAATAGTACACACCCATAAATATTCCATTTCCTACGAATGCAAATATGACGGCATTCGTATGAAGAGGTCTCAACCGTGAGTACGTCAACCAGGAGATATCAAAATTGAAAATAGGATTGGTTAATTGTAGTGCAATGGTCACACCCACCAAAATGCCTATTATTCCCCAAAAAATAGTTGCATAGGCAAAATTTTTAACAATGTGATTGTCGTAACGAAATGTTTCAACGCTCATAAATGCTCCTGAATGTTATAAATCCTTTTTTGATTGATGGTCATCTAATAGGGAACGAATAGACGGTGTGTAAGCATCATCAAATTGTCCGCTTTTCACAGCCCAAAAAAATGAAATAAGAAATCCGATAGCCATAAAAAGGCTAATCAAAATTAGAAGAACTAAAACTTTCACCTCTATTTAAAATCCTTCAAATCGAGTTTTAGATAATGTAAGGTTCCCATTGGTCAGACGTTTTTAATATAAATTGAGGTAAACTCAACTTCATGCATTTTTCGATTCATGCAAATTCGGGGAATTGATTTACCCTAAATTATACCGATTACATATATTAGAAACTATCACAGAATGGATATGGAATAAAAATAGTTTTTTACCTGTTTATCCGTTTTGTTTCCTCAAGAGCCATCGTATTGAAATTGTAGAAAATGCTATCACGCTTATTGAACTAATGGGCATTAATATTGCAGATATTAAAGGGGATAATAATCCCTGAACCGCAAAGGATATGCCAACAATATTATATAGAAATGAAATTAAAATACTGGCAGAAATAATGGTCATGGACTTACCGGAAAAAACAAAATACTGATGCAAATTCTGAAATTCTCGGGCTTCCAGTATAGCATCAGAAGCGGGTGAAAATAAGTACACATCTTCAGAAATAGAAATCCCAACATCGCTAATTCCAAGAGCACCTGCATCATTCAATCCATCTCCGATCATAGCAACCCTTTCACCTTTTGTCTGCAGTTGCTGTATATAATCACGTTTATTAAATGGACTCTGGTTATATCTTATATTTGTTTTTTTATCAAAAATACGGTTTAAGTTCTCTGCTTCACTGTCGTTATCACCTGTCAAAACGGATAATGTATATTTAGGTTTTAATTTATTAACAAGATCCGATAGGCCCTGCCGGTAATGGTTAGTAAAAACAAAGTACCCTATCCATTTTTCATTTATTTTTACATGAACATTGGTTTGTTGTTTGGCAGAATTTTCTATTCCGCAATAATCAGCTGACCCCAATTGAATGTAGTTTCCATTTACTTTTCCAAATATTCCCTTACCCGATATTTCCTGGAATTCGGATACGGGTAAATCATTAGCCAGTGAAAGAAAACTTGAAATTTGACGGCTAAGAGGGTGAGAAGACTGTGAAGCTAGAGATGAAATTACATCCATCATTTTCTCACTATTTATTACGTCGGGCGCGGGTATGAATTGAATATTCGTTTTTCTTGAATGGGTTATTGTTCCCGTTTTATCAAAAACAATATGTGTAATATGGGAAAGTTGTTCTACAACTTCAGAATTTTTTAAATAAAATTTTTGGCGACCAAATATTCGAATAGTATTCCCAAGTGTAAACGGAGCAGATAAAGCCAAAGCACAAGGGCATGCGATAATGAGAATCGATGTAATGACATGAGCCATTTTAGATACATCCAATACAAACCAATATCCTCCCGCTAAGGCGGCAATTGATAATACAGTGAGTGTGAAATATTTACTTACTCTATCAAGTTTCGATGTGATGGAGTTTTTTAAATCCGCTTTATCCTGATTCCATAATTGTGTTAAATAACTTTGAGAGACATCTCGAATAACCTCTATTTCTACTGAAATTCCGACTAGCCTGCCTCCAGCATAAATTTTATCACCGGGCTTCATTATATTCGCCTTGGATTCACCTGTTACAAAACTGTAATCGATTTGAGCATTATTTTTTAATAATATTGAATCGGCAGGAATGATTTCATTATTTCGGACAATAATACGATCGCCTACCGTTAATTTGGATAAGGGAATAGAGACTTCTCCCCGCGAAGTATTCTTCATAACAAAAGAAGGAAAAAAGGACCGATAATCTCTCTCAAAAGAAAGTGAATCAAATGATTTTTGTTGAAAGACTTTCCCTACAAGAAGTAAGAAAACCAGTCCTGTAAATGAGTCCATAAACCCCGGGCCAATATTGAGAAGGATTTCGTACACACTTCTTAAAAACAAGGCCGATATTCCTATAGAAATGGGAATATCTATATTGATAAATCGTTTTTTTATCCCCGTGAAAGCTGAACGGAAATAGTCTGTGGAACTGTACAGTAAAACAGGCAAGGCTAAGAGAATATTTAAAAGCCTGAAAAACCATTGGAACCCTTCTAAAGTTTCTGCCTGATCAAAATATTCCGGTAGACTCAATAGCATAATATTTCCAAAGGAAAATGCAGCAACACCTAGCTTCATAATCATGGATCGATTAAATGAAGGTGATAGTGATTCCGATAAATCCTGGAGATTTATCTGAGGTTCATAACCGATGGATACCAGTAATTCAACAACTTCTCGAAGAGAAATTTTATTGTGATGAAAAGTAATTGAACACTGTTTTTTTAAAAAATCAACCCGCGATTGTGAAACTTCATTCCGAATTTTAAATAATCGTTCTAAAATCCATACACAGGAGGCACAGTGCATTCCAGGTACGGTCAACACTACTTTACTGATTTCATGATCTTTATATTGAATTAAGCTTTTTTGAATATCATCATCATCTAGATAAGCATACCGATGTCTGAATCCTTCATCAACTGGAGTGTTCCCCGGTGCATTCTCTAAATCATAGTATTGACAAAGATTTTTCTCATTTAATATTTCAAAAGCGACCTTACACCCCTGACAGCAAAAATGATGTCCACCGGATTTTGCCGGAGATGTTCCACAATCAGCACCACAATGAAAACATGCGTTATCTTTTCCCATGGGTATTAAGGGTTAGCACTAGGTTCACCACAGCATTCCACATGCTGTGGTGAGTGGTTCAACCATTTTTGGACCCCCTTGTACATAGTGAGGCATCCAAATATAATGACTAAAATTGCAGTAACTTTTAAAAGAGTGTTTCGAAATTTTACCGTTAAAAAATTTGTACTGAATCCAAATAAAAGGAGGATGGGAAATGTACCAAGACCGAAAGAGGCCATGGTCAGCATTCCGGTAAAAACCGTTCCACTCGCTACCGCGGCAGCACCTGCCACATAGACTGGACCACAGGGAATAAACCCCAACATAAGCCCAAGTAAAAACACATTATGTGTATTAACTTTTTGAATACTTTTTCGAATAAAAGCCTGGTAACGATTTAAAAAAGGCATTTTGGGATAACTCCCCGAAGGAAATATACCCAACAGTTCAAAACCCACAATGATCATTACTAACCCGGCTAACACAAACAATAAGTTTTGAAGGTTTAATATACCAAGGGCCAACCGGGTTGTGCTGCCGACCAAACCAAACACTGCCCCAAGTGCAACATAGGTTATAACCCTGCCACCATGATATAAAAAGTGAGGGAGAATGATAATGTTCTGAGAATTTTTTTGTCGATTTATCGTAACGGTATAGGCCATGATAAATCCTCCACACATTCCAATGCAATGACTGAGACTTGTGAAAAACCCCATGACAAAAACTGTGTAAAGTTCCTGTAATTCCATCGTGAAAATTAAGAGTAATTCATTACTTAAATAATCATTCGTACGGAATATTTTTATTGTAAAGAAATTATTCTCCGCTCCTCAGTATTGAGGAAAAATTGCAGTAACCCCAAATGATTTAGAGCTACTGCAATTTTAGTCAGACTATTTTTTGATTCTCCGATTTAGAACTTATATGTACTTTGAATAGTAAAGTTACGTCCTGGTTCGTAAAGAGTGTAATTCTCAGGCATATTTTTATATTTTCTGCTTAAGTTTTCATAATAATTACGATTGAACAAATTAAACACCCCCGCACGAATATTCCATCGATTACGTATTTCGAAATTCAAATTCAGGTTATAGACATCAAAACCTGGAGTTTCTGTTTCCCCATATAGAGAGGATATTCGTCTTTGAGAGGATACAAAACGCCCATGTAATTCCGCACCTAAATTAAATTTAGGATGAAAATATTTTAGGATGAGGTTGCTCTCCAAAGGTATAGCTTCCGGCAGAGGATCATTTAAATCCAGGTTATCTCCAATAGTATAAGAGAAATTTCCGTCGAGACTTAAACCGTTCCCCAATTTACTGCTAATAGAGGCCTCCAATCCGTATTGTCTTGCATTGGTAATATTTATGAACCGTTTTGTGTATTTCGGGTCATTACAAGGCATGTATAGTCGATTCATATTGGTATCGATTTCTGCCGATATATAATTATCAAAACGCGAATAATATAAATTTGTCTTTATCTTAGTGGTTTTAAAGATTTTCTTTACTGCAAGTTCAATCTGATTGTTAGTTTCAGGTTTCAGGTTTGGATTGCCAAAATATTCATACGGGTCTTTCCCCACAGGTAAATGGTTAATATACCTTTCAGTGATATTGGGTGTTCTCATCCCTCTCGCCAGGGAAAGAGTGACCATTGTGGAATATCCGGGTGTATAATTGAACGACATTAATCCACTGGTATTTAAACTTTGAAAAGTATTTATGCTCCCATAAGATTCAGTGAATTGAGGCGCTGGGTTTTTGATTTCAGATACTATTCTGTCTGCTCTGAACCCAAATTTTGAATGCAGCTTTTCCATTAAAGGCAAATTGTATTCAGTAAAAACCCCCATATCTTCCAAAGTTGAATTTTGCCAAACATAATCGGTAAACACTTTTGGTTGCTCAAAAGTCATCCCATTGCACCCATTTTTATACACTTCCCGGGTTCTGTCCCCATCTTTATGCAACATATAATAATCCATTCCCAGATATAAGATTTGATTTTGGGCAAACTTCAATCCCGATTCTATTCTTCCTCCCAAAGTTCCCGTAAGTGCATCAGTGACGGCATGAATTGCGCTATAATTGGGCCTTGAATCATTGTTCATGATATGGCTCACATCAGATTTGAAGAGTTTGGCTGTAAATAAAAACAGTGTTTTCCCTAAATCCCGGGCAGAATAATCAAAAGCAAGGATATCCGTGTCATCTACTTTCGCATCCATGGGCAGGGCGGGGTAATTCACATTTCGTGCAAAAGACTGTCTCCAGGAAATTTGAATTCTATGGTGTGCATTGGGCTTGAACCCAATTTTTACCGTATAGTCTTTCAGATTAAACGATGATGGGACTTCAATATTAGACCCAGTAGAATAATTCCCGAAGTCTTTTATTCCACCAGCTAGATAAAAATCCAGTTTATTTTTTCCTCCGAATAATGATACACGACTTCTCTTCCCTTCACCATTGGATTCAATGCCGGTATTGACGGATCCTCCAATCATAGCTGTATTGCAGCAAGTAGGGTTTTTCATAACCAAATTCACAATTCCGCCCATGGTTTGTCCGAATCGAACAGTAAAGGGTCCCTTATACACTTCTATGCGTTTAACATCTTCAGATTGTATATGTGAGGCCGGAGGATCCATTCTATTTGGACATCCACCCCATAATCGAATCCCGCCATCATATTGAACATTCAACTGGTCATACTTGAAAGACCGCAAAACAGGGTCCATTGCAAATCCCCCTTTTTTGACAGCGCTACCACCATTGAATTGACGAAAATATTCTCCAATATCTTTCGGATTATCTTGAGTATCGAAAATTTCAATTTGAGGAGCCAAGTTGTTTCTTGTTCCTGTGACCATTAACTCTTCTATGTGAATGGGTTTGATGGTTAATTCAACGTTAACCAAAGTTGTTTTGTCTTTAAAAACCTGTACAGGGATTTCCATTGATTCATAACCAATGAAAGATATACCTAATGTATATTGCCCCGGAATGACTTTATCGATTACAAATTCGCCCTCAATATTTGTCGCAGCTCCCTCATAAGTTTCTTGAATCAATGCCACGGCTTCCTGCAAGGGTTCTCTTTTATCTGCAGAGATTACCATTCCTTGAATTGTCCCTGTATTTTGCGTCCACACCCATGATAATAATATAAATATCATAGCGAAGGACCGCATTTTGGAAATCAACATTTATTCCTCCTCATTTTTTAATTTTTCAGTAGTAGTAACCAAGAGTCATTTAACAGGTATGTCCAATAAACCGGACCTGTTCATGACTGAAAAATGGATTATGTGTTAGTCAGTTTTAAGAGAATTGCCTTTTTAGGCAATTTTCTTTAACACTGAGGAGGATGATCGATAGGATATACAGGATAATCAGTAAAAAATGAATGATGAGCCCCTGGTGAAAATTTTACGTCGAAACACATAAGTTGATTCTGACTCAACATCTCGTGCGGATCAACGGTTTGTTTCAGTTGTCCTCGATTATTATCGGAAGAAGGCTCTTCGACATCAACAGCCTTACCAATCTGTTTTTTAAGATAGCATTTTCCATGACATCCTTTTTCCGGAACGGCAATGTTTTCACACTTTTCATTGGCAATAGTGTTATAATCTACCATATACTCAACCAAAGGAATTAAAACAGAATTTGATCCCAAAAGATATACCATAAGAACTAAAGATGTGACGGGGCGCAATATTATAGATTTCCGATTCATAATTCCTGATTGAAGTTAATCAAATACAGACAATGGAACTACGACAATATCCTCTGATTATCTTCAATAACTTTAAATTGTTCTGCAAATTTGTTTTACAGAAATTCGTACTAACTATTACCAATTAAATTAATCGTGTGCCTGATTTAAAAGATTTAAAATTAATGCTGCAGACCGGAGTTTGGGCTATTTCTCAAGCCCAAAAAGAAAGGAACAAGGAAGGGAATTATAAAATCCTATTTGAAGAATTACCCGGACCATTGGCCTTTTCCTTTTTCGAAAACAATATTGTTAAGTCTCTGGAACAAGATTCAGAGGTTATTTTCCTTAAATCGGAAGGATTTGATGCTCAAACCTGGGAATACAAACTGATTCGCGTCGATAAATCAGGATGAAGAGAAAGTTAATCTTTTCTTGCCAATTTTACTGCTGTGCCGTAAACAAGGAGTTCTGCTGTACTGGACATTATCATAGATGTCTGGAACCTCACACCCACAACCGCATCCGCTCCTAATTCTTCTGCCCTTTCTCTCATCCGGTGCAAGGCTTGTTCTCTGGATTCAGCAAGCATTCCGGTATATTCTTTAATTTCTCCTCCCACAATAGTGCGTAATCCGGCAACAATATCCTTGCCCACATGGCGGGCTCGAATGGTATTACCCACCACTGTTCCCAATGTTTGGGATATTGTATATCCAGCTACAGTCTCCGTAGTGACGGCAATCATTTTTCAATTCCCCGAATGGATTCTTTATCTTTGTCTTCTTTTTGTTCCTGGAGCAAATTGTAAACCAGCATCCCTACTCCGGCTAATATAGCGATAAAGGCAATGCCCAAGATGGGATTGTTCCCAATGAAACCAATGATTTTACCCAGAAAATACAGAAGAAACACGGCGACCCCAGCTAAGATTAAATAGATTCCGATTTGTTTTACATTCATAGTCACTCCTTTAATAGATTCTTTTTATTGAATAATCCAATGAACTTCATACAATAAACTTTAGTCAAAGTTAAGCAACATTTTGTATATCTCCATATTCAACAGGTGTTTTGTAACCTAAGGCTGAATAAAACCTTTGACGGTTGTAAAACTACTTTTATGGATTCAAATATGTCTTCTTTTACTTTTTGTCTCTTTGGTACTTATTCTGATAAATAAGTTTTGTCATTAAGGTTTTAAAGAATGATTCTACCAAATGGATAAATTTCTCCTCTTCCTCTGACCCAGAGGTTGGAGACCTAAACAGATGTAACTAATTTATCCTATGACAGAATCGGATTTTTCTATCAGAACCTTTACCGGTGGGTTTGACGAAAATTTTACCTATTTAACCACCTGTTTAAAGACAGGGAAACAATTTATTGTTGATGCTGCTCTCCCGGTTAATAAACTTGAACCCTTCATATCTTCGGGCTTAATCGGGCTTTTTATTACGCATACCCATGGGGATCATATTGCTTACCTGAATGATTATATAAGGCTGTTTCCTGATATGGTAGTAATGATTCACAAGAATTCACAAAAGAAAATTGAAGCGCCCTTTATAAAGCCTGTCAATGATGGGGAGATAGTTACTATCGGAAAATTACAAATGGAACCTATTTTTACCCCGGGGCATTATCCGGATTCCATCTGTTTTCTGATGGATAACATAATGTTTACCGGGGATACTCTTTTTGTGGGTCGAACGGGAAGAACAGTGAGCCCCGGAAGTAATGTTCGACATTTGTACCAATCAGTGTATTCTAGAATTTTGACATTACCCAAACAAACTGTAATTTACCCCGGACATGATTATGGACCGGAGCCAACTATAACCCTGGAAAATAATATTCAGCTGAGTTCATTGCTTCAGGCTGAAGATGAGGATGACTTTGTGAATCGAATGGCTGAATATGAAATTTCCCGAAAAATAACCCCTTAAATTAAGGAGGCCATTATGAAACGATTCATTACCGGTGCTTTCGCCGGCATTATTCTGGTAACCTTGCTCATAACTCTTATGGGAGCAACTCAAGTTGAAGATGATTCCCTGAAGGCCATGATGATCCGACTGGATGAATATTTACAAGGTGAATTATCGAAGGAACACAATTCCGGAAGGTTTCAGCTACAATCTTTCCAGATTGAACGAACCCATTGGCATTATATGCTGGATACGTCCACGGGTGAATTATACCGACTTGACCCCAGCCGAACCGCAGGGAATGCCACTTGGGTTTTAACAGCTGAAGCGAATTTCAAAAAATAATCTGCAGAGGAAGACAATGAAAAACTTACTGACATCAAAATTTCTATTCACTTCACTCTTACTTTTTTCTTTGCTTAGTTGCGGAAAAACTAATGAATGCAATGATTGCGGCGGTAATCTTCTTGATGGGTATATATTTATGGAAGTCACCGCTGATGATTTAGCCCAATACGAAGGATTAGCCCTCCTGGAAGGTGTAGATGTGGGGGTTTGTATACGCGTTAAAATTTCCGGGGAAGAAATAAATCTCCAAACGGTGGAAGTTGTTGATGAATGCTGCTGCGAATAAATTGATAGTGAAGATTGTGGAGGGAGAGGGCCTTCCATCCAAGGTTGTTATTGCTCTTCATGGATGGACTGGAGATGAAACTTCTTTTACTCCGTTGGTAAAAAATATTAATTCTAAAAATATCAAGTGGATACTTCCCCGGGCACCTTATAAATCTGATACCGGAAAAGGATTTACATGGTTCAGTGGGTCAGAAGAAAAAGGATGGAAAGTAGAAAAAACATGGTCGGGATTAAATCAACTTCTTCACTCCTTATTCGAAGAAGGGATTACACCAAAAGATATATTTATGATTGGATTTTCCCAAGGAGCAGCACTGGCAATGGAATATGCCACAAGGTTGGAGTACTCCATTGGAGGAATCATCCCTGTAGCGGGATTTATTAAAAACAGAACACAGTTAAAAAATGATGCTCCAAATGGCAGCTTGGATATGCGAATTTTACTCATGCATGGTGTCAAAGATGAAATTATCAGACCGGAAGCGAGCGAAAAAGCATATCAGTTTTATAAGAATCGGGGAAATCAGGTGAGTCTTGAACTGTATGATGCAGGACACAAAATACCTTTAATATCCTCAGGGCTTATATCAAAATTTTTAGGTGAAAAACCTTAACATCACTTCTAAAAACACGTGAGAAAATAACCAAAAAACCCAGCACAAAAATGAAGCGGGGATCCTCTAATCATTACCTCTCTAAATCCAAGGGTAGTGAAATCATCCTTTCCATTAAAAATCGTTCCGTTACTCTTTTTGAAAAACCGGGAAATAATTTATGGACTTTTGATTTGGAAGGCAGACCTCTCGGAATATTTTATCAGGGGAAATCTATCCGGCGAACATTAAATAATCGATATGTCCTGAAAAGCCGAAAATTAACTCAGGGTGAGATTCACCGTATTATCAGTTCATTTAACAAGGACGAAGGCGAAAAGTTATTGACCATCGGGCATCAATTAATCCGGAAGATCATTTCTGAAATTCCTTCTTTTAATGACTTGGGAATTCTTCGAAAATTATTAACCAAAACACCAATGGCTCTTGAACAAGATGCCGGTGTATTTCGACATTTATATTTACCTGTTTCTATCCTTCCTCCGGACCAATATCTCTCTCTCGTTGTACAACTCACGGAAGGATGCAATTTTAATCAATGTTTATTTTGCAACTTTTATAAGGATCGTCCATTTCGTATAAAGTCACTTGACGAAGTCAAACAGCACGTAACCGAGATTAAAGAATATTTCGGTCAAGGCTTATCCTTAAGGCAGTCAATTTTTCTTGCAGATGCCAATGCCCTTCTTACGCCTATGAACCGCTTGGTTCCCCTGATGGGTTTCGTTCAAACTGCTTTTCCTAAATTAAAGCGTATATACTCCTTTTGTGACGTCTTTACTGGGGTAAAAAAATCGAAAGAAAATTTAATTCAATTGAAAAACTTGGGTCTTACCCGAGTATATCTCGGAATTGAATCCGGACACATTCCATTACTGCAATTTTTACGAAAACCGCAAAATCATCAACAAATACTGACTTTCGCTTCAAGGCTGAAAGATGCGGGCATCAATATTGGCGCTATTATATTAGCCGGTGCCGGCGGATCACATTTCCATCAAAAGCACATTGAAGATTCTACTGCACTATTAAGAGCCATGGAATTAAATCAAGGGGATATGGTGTATATTTCCGAACTTGATGAACCGAATCCAGAATATAGATTAGAGATGAAGAAAAATGGATTTTCAATCCCTGATTTTTTAACCCAAAGAAAAATGTCAAAGGATATAAAGTATCGATTAAAAAGTGAACTCAACAAAAATGTGAAAATCTCTCCTTATGATATTCATCAATTTTTCTATTGATTCAAATGGGTCGAACGTTAATAGCCCTATCTCCCTTCATATCGAAATCAACATCAAACCCAACCTTTTGTCCCGGCCTTAAGCCCGATTGTTTCACCTTTGGGCTCAACCCGGAAACATGGACAAAATAATCATCCCCATTGGTTCCGTTGATGAATCCAAACCCTTTTATCCTATCATACTCTTTGACAATTCCTGTTTGCATTGTTTACTCTTTGTGATTGTCATCACTTTTGTTGAAAGGAGAAATTAGGTATATTAAGATTGTAAATTGAAACATAAAGAAAGGGGTGCGTTATGAAAACGCGGACTTTATTCCTGTTAATACCTTTATTGTTTATCGTTTTCCCGGCTTGTGAATTGACTGAAGAAGAGGAAAATGGCCAAAATAATCCGACTGAATTGGTCGGAAAATGGAACCGGGAATCCATCAAAGTAGGCCTGGAAGTTGTGACCAATTCTAATCAGTCTTTGGTTGACATATCCAAACCTGGAGTAGGATCGGGAATCTCCATTGTCGGGGACAATCTAAATGAATCCTTAAAACACATTAACCCTATGTTCATGTTTTTTAAACCGGATGATGACAATGGTGGGCCAAATGGAAATGACAATGGTGAACCACATTTTTTCTTTGCCGTCCAAAACCTGGACTGGACTGTCTTCGAAAAACCTGAGGATTTCATTGGCCAATCCTTGAAAATGTTTCTTATGATGAAGGACAAAGAATGGCGCCATCATCCGGATGGGACCGAAATGGATACAATAGTTACTCGGGCGGTCTATTTTGAATGGATAATTAATGATACCAGCAATTTTTTCATGGGAGACCGTCCACCGGACAGCCTGTACATCGCAGACAGGGTTGACACATCAAGTTATTCATTTGATAAAGAAACACATGAACTTGTGTTAAGCAATATTTCCCTATATTTTGCAGAAATTCATGTGATTTCTGAATCAGAAGATTCTTTGGTTTGGGATAGTTCACGCGTGTCCGTTGCCAGCGGTAATTTAAAGCCTGCCACTTTCTCAATAAACGCAAATACTCCAACGCTAGTATCCACACCTAAATTTAAAGAAGGAATGAGCGAAGGTCCGCCGGAGAGTGTTGACTTGCATGATGATGGAACTCTGGATTTGGTGGATATCTATTTAGAATGTGACGATTATGGAAATTGTAATGAAGTAACAGAATATCTCACTGGAGATTGGTGGACGGAAGGATTAGACACCCTTATATTGGCCATTACAGAATCAGATGGTGAAATTGATACTGTAGATTTAAAATATCTGGTGGCCGGCAATGAACTGAACATTGTCCATCGCGAAAATCCCTGTGTCGAAGATGATTATTGGGAATCTGAAGATGAATGTCTCAGAGATATGGAAAGAGGGTTAATTGGAATCCAACAGGGGTCCCTCACCTCTATGGAAATGGTTATGAATCTTACATTTAAAAAAGAATCTGTAGCGGGGAAAACAAGACAACATGGATCATCTACATACCCTTTGCATTCGAATCGAAATATCCAAACGGGTATCTATCGGATATTCAAAAATTAAGTAAATTTGATTTATAACGCCCCCAAAAAGCCCTGGTGATTCAATTCATCGGGGCTTTTTTTTATTCCAATTTCTGATGAATGCACGTCCCATGGCTCCCCCCAGAACCAAAACGCCCCCAATAACTGCCCAATCGCCAATTTGCTCACCCACAATCAGATACACCCAAAGAGGATTCAGAATGGGTTCTATCGTGGATACAAGAACCGCATCCAGGGCCGGGATATACTTAATTCCTGTTGAATAAAGAATGTAGGCAACACCCAATTGAAAAACACCAAGGATGATGATATAGAACCAAGTCTCTACCTCAACAGGTACGGATTGAAAGAAAAAAGGCAGGCAAATTATTGCAGCAATAATATTTCCGATTAAAATAGTTTCTACCGGAGAGCCTGATTTCTGACGGCGTAATGCCACGGTAGATATGGCAAAAGAGAAACCGCTTCCCAGTGCACAAATGTTTCCCCAAAATCCGGAGGTGGAAAGTTCATCTAAAAAAAAGAGACCTAACCCCGTTAATACAATTCCTATCCCTAACCAATCTAAAAGAGTTGTCTTTTCTCCGAGAAACCAAGTGCCGAATAAAGCCACATAAATGGGGGCGGTAAACTGAAGTAAAATAGCATTTGCTGCTGTGGTTAACTTTGTAGCAGAAATAAAAAGCATAACCATAGCTGCATAAGAACCCGCTCCTATAATTTGAGATTTGCTCCAGGATATTTTCGGTTTCTTGACATAAGCCAAAATTATAATCGCTGCAATACCGCTTCTAATCCCTGCAATAGCCAATGGATTTAAATCAATCAGTTTAATTAAAACACCACCACTGCTCCACAAAATGGCTGTTAATATAAGCAATACATGTGCCGTAGAAGATTTCATCGGAGTGAGGGGTTTCTGTTAGCCGGGAAAATCCGAATCCAGAGATCTTTGTTTTTGATGCTCGTAAGAAGCATCCAAATGAAGTTTTCGAAATTTTATGATAATGGCTGCAGCGGAAGCGGCCATTGCTCGCTGTTGGTGCGCATTCATATATGGATAAATCCATACTGATTCATTGGATGATTGGGAAATATCAACCAATCCCCGAATTTCGTTTTTTTGATTAAAGGAATAACCCATTAACAAAGGTGTTTGAATTCGTCTTTTACGTTCTGTTGTAAAATATTCCCTGATTTTAAGCGTGTCTCCAATAGTATACACCACAGAATCAGTCAGCGTCCAAACTCCCTTTGGAGGTGTCAAATCCCTGAAACTGCATTTTAAATAGGGGGTCCATTGTCCCTTCTCTGTCGGGTATTCACAATAGCATTGCCACTCTTCACCTTCCTCATCAGAAAAGAAAAATTCATAGGCACCTGTGGCCCAATCTGAAGTTCGGTAGTCTGTATATAATATTTTTCCACTCCTGTCCTGGATATTGTACACTCTGAATGGTCCAAAATCCAATGTCCAGGTAATATCTCCTCCCTTAACCGGTAATTGTTTTGCGGCTTTTAATTCTTCCGGCACTCCGATTTTTAATGGAATCAAGCAAGCAACCAATAGGATAGCCGTCACGCTCATCAATAATCTTTTCATGGCTTTCCCCCTTTTTTTATGGACAATGTTAATGTCATTTCTGCCACGGGTTCATTTCCGAATTTAGCCGGAACGGTAGCCAAGACAGAAAGAGGATAATTCTGTCTTTCCCCGGTTTTGATCGCCTGGTATACCAAAGATTGAATCGCTTTACCATCCCCGCAATGGAAATGGACATCCCCTTCTGCCCTTTTTAAAAACTTTGCATTAAAATCTTTAAACACCAAGTTAATTTTCTCACCGGATAATTGGATAATATGTCCTGCAAGAATTCCTCCGGATAAGTCAGCTCCAATGGACAGTGCCCCAAAATACATTGAGTTTAAATGATTTTTAGTTCTTCGCCTTAATGGGATGACCGATTCGATTTCAATAGTATTCAATTTTAAAACCTTAGGACGGCAAAAATAGATGAGTGGAATTTTGGCCAAACCAAATAGTCTGACCATAGCTGTGGCTTTTAATTTTCCAACGGTTTGATTAGATTTTTGACTCACGATTTGCCCTGATTTTTTCATTTAACGCCTTTATTTTTTCATTTCCCTCATACCATGGGGGTAACGTCTCCCAATCTGGTAATCCATCGTCAATGAGAGAGTTTGAATCCTCTTCTCTGGGAAACCCTTTCGCCGGTACAGCTCCCACAATCAGACATACCAAATCCGAATCTTCAGCCGCTTTTAATGCACGGTTATCTTTCGGATCCACTTTAATTATATCTCCTGGGCTTAACTCAATATCCTTTCCGTTGATATGAATGATTCCCTTTCCGTTCACAACAATATAAACTTCTTCCTGAAGTTCATGACGATGCATAAAGGTATACCCCATTCCGGCAGGAATTCGGGACATCCCCAGTCCAACCCCCTTAAGATTGAGTTTATTCTTGAAAAGGGTCAGCCATTCCGGGGCATCTTCAAACTTCACTGTTGTTTTTGTATACACCCTATCACCTCATTTCTGTGAAATAGAATATAATCTTTAAAGAGCCATAAAAATATCTGGAATAATATACCATAACAGTCCTTTAAAATTTAATCCTAGCTATTGTTTTTATTTTCACGTGAGGGGTTAAAGCCTGGTCTCTTTCTGGTTGCCCATGGATTTTTTTAACCACATCCATTCCCTCAATTACTTTTCCAAATGCAGCAAATCCCTGCCCATCCGGATTTCTATTCCCTCCGAAGTCCAATTCCGGTTGGTCTCCCACACAAATAAAAAATTCTGATGTTGCTGTACCTGGTTCCAGCCGTGCCATGGACAAAACTCCGTTTTTATGTAGTACTCCGGTCTTCGTTGTTGTTTCGTGCTGAATTGGGTTTTTCATTTTTTCTTCATGAAATAATCCGCCCTGAATCACTTCAATCTTTACCGGATTCTTCGGTTGATTTTTTAAAGTAACAACACGATAAAAAACAGAATGATCAAAGTGGTTTCCATCAACATAAGTAAGAAAATTTTCAACAGTTATTGGGGCTTTTTCAGGGTATAACTCCAGTTTAATTTCGCCTAACTCTGTTTGAATCAATATATTCGGTTTTGGGGATTCACAGGAAATGAAAAAAGAAAAAATCATCAATGAATATTTAAATATTCTCCGCATTACCAATGCATTTCTTCCCCTGTATAACTGAAAAATTTTCCGCTGATTTCTTCTCCGGGACTGGTGATAATTTTTAAAAGCCCAGATACAGATTTTTTTGGCGATACGGGAGCAATGGGTGTTCCCATCCTTGTTCTCACCCATCCCGGGTGGAGAGAAGTGACAGCAACTTGTTTTTTTATCAAATCCTGGTGGAGTGTTTTCGTAGCCATATTCAGAGCAGCTTTCGACAATCTATAACTATAATACCCTCCTCTATGATTATCTCCAATCGAACCCATTTTTGAAGATATATTGAATACCTTCGATCCTCGAATTAATAACGGTAGAAATTTTTTTACAACTAATAGGGGACCAAGGGTATTAGTTTGAAACACCGCAATAAGGTCATCAGTCGTAAAATTTTTTAATCCTGACTTGTTTCCAATTATGCCAGCATTATTGATGAGAATGTCTAAAGAGAGAATCAATTTTTTCAGTTGATCAAAGCCTTTTGCGATTGAATCTTCATCCTGGACATCCAACGTGAGGATATGTTCAGGTTGAAGGAGATTTTTGAGTTTTTTGGCTTTTTCCGGTTTACGGCACCCGCCAAAAACATGATAGGAATTAGCAGAAAATTGCCGAGCAAATTCAAATCCTATTCCCCGATTGGCACCGGTGATAAAAACAGTTTTCTTTTCATCCATTGGAATTTGGTCCTTTTAATTCCCCCTTTAATTCTTATTTTTATTGTATCCTAATTTACCGAAGAATGTTTTCCGATGTAAATATAGCACTCCAGCATAAGAATAAAGAAAATGAGGTCTGCAACGCCAAACAAAGACACAAATAAAATATGCGGGATGGGACCCACGGCATAATACACAAAGGCAATGGAAAAATAGGCCAGTTTATATAAGGTACCCACTAATATCAAATCCCTGTTTTTCTCCAAATCTCCCCTGTATATGAGAGCATAGGCTACACCAATCACAAATAGAAATGAACCAATGAGAGCAATGTATCCTCCGAATTCCGGCAGCCACTCCTCTGCGTTGAGAATTTCAAAAGCCGTCTCATAGAAAAAGGTGAAAATAATCCCCAAAGCCAAATCATATATCGCCGCTGTGAAAAATAATGATTTATAAATAAAATGTCTTCTCTTTGTCATGATAATCCCCTCGATTTTTTATTTAAATATACCGGCATTTATCATCATTCTCAATCCAGAACAGATAAAAACAATTGATTAACTGTCCAGGTTATGGACCAGTTATGTCCTAATCGTTTTCCATTTTCCAGAGTATCGGGAAGTAATCTCACCTGACTTCCAGCAATATTAACCACTTGGGGGTCAATGGGGAGATCTTTGAAGGCCCCATCCTGCTTTTGTCGGGTTCTCCACTGAAAATGATTAACTGTAATAATGAGATTTTGAAACTCGGGATAATCCGGACAGTTGACTTCTAAACGAGGGTGTCCGGCCAAAGGTGCTGCTATGGAATGAATATCAACAGACACTCTGAATGCCTCATCCGCCAGCTGGCTTACAATGACACCTCCATAACTGTGACCTATAATTACCAAGTGATGAATGGCTCTTTGATGCCTTAACAAAGAATCAATTGCTGATTTTAGTTGTCGCCCGGCCTCCTCCGGACATAAGGTCCAATCCCATCGATAATAAAATGTTTTATGACCGGATTCCGACAATCTTCTAAGGGGATAAACCCACTCATATCCCCTGGATCCATATCCATGGACAGCAACGAAAACCGTATCGGATTTTGCTTCAGGTATGAGGACAGTGTTCAATCCCAAAGAGTTTGCCTGAAGTTTTTTCCCTGAAGACTTAACATGCTCTCCCATCTTCAATTCGGAATAGGCTATCCCCCTTGTCGGTCTCTCTCGGCAACCGACCCAAAATACAAATAAAATGAATATCCACTTTATGGGAGCATTTGCAACCATTAAATGCCTCCCCTTAAAAACAATATTCCATAAAAATGGTAATAAAATTTCCGCCACCCCGTGTATAATTAAACCATTTTACAGATTGATACACTCCTGATCGGTGAGAAACCGCAAAACCGATGATTGACCTCTTCATATCCGACTGTTGGATGAGATCTCCCAGTTTAAAATCGAATCCTACGTTAATATAATTCATGAGTTGAGAATCCCGTTCATCACTCAATCGCCGGGTTTCTCTCCCCTCTACATATGGAACCAATTCCGACCAAGACAGACCTTCACCTATGAACCATCTCATGGGCATATGACCATGTTTTGTTTTGAAATGAACCATGAGAAATCCATTGTATTGGTTATGATTTGGCTGATATCCATTTTCAAGATGCCGAATGGTCCCGACACGAAAACTCCAATCGATGGGCAAATTTCTCCAATTGTGAATGAATACACAGCTTACATCCAACCCGCGAATTCCCGTATTATGGCGCTCCGGTTGAATATCTCCATAGGTCATGATAGCCACAAGGGGGCGATGGGATGCATATCCGCCATAAAGTCGAATAGACCACTTTGTATAATCCAAGGAATGGTTAATGGATGGATCACTCCCTATCAAAATAGAGAACAAGAATAAAAATCCTATGAATTTCATTCCCATAACCTGTAGAATTTATCAGAGAAAGTTTTAAAAGAAAACGAATTCAGAATCGATTGGGAGACAAAGGATTCAAGTCAAAATCCGGCTTAATTCCGGAAATCATCTGCGCAACAACTTCTCCTGTTATGGGTCCCAAACTCATTCCCAGCATGCCATGGCCCGTAGCGATGATTAAGTTTGGATGGTGTTCCAAGGATCCAATATATGGCAATCCGTCTGCGGAAAGAGGTCGGAGCCCTACCCAGGGTTGGTGTGTTTCAACCCACTCCGGCTCAAACTCAGGATAATAACGGGAAATTGATTTAATTAGGCCTCGAGTTTTCCCGGACTGTATATTTTTATCTCCTGTTGTAACGGTAAGGGTTCCTCCAATTCTAAATCCGGAGTCTAGAGGAGTTACCGCAGCCCGAGCTTCAGAAAGTAATGCGGGAATCTTTGGTTGTTTTGGAGGGTGGGTAAGGGTAAAACTATATCCTTTCCCCCCTAATAAAGGAAGGTCAATTTTTAAGGGTTTCAGGACTTTCGCCGAATGGACTCCTGCGGATAAAACGAAGGATTCGGCATCAATCTTTCCCAGAGTTGTGATAACTGAATCTATATTTTTATCCTCTGTTTCAAAACCAATTACCTCACATTCAAAACAAAATTGGACGCCGATACTCATTAAATATTCTTTCAGGGTTTTCATAAATCGGTCTGGATTGAGATGGGCATCATCCGGATAGAAAACACCGCCGGGACCGGCAATTTCAATCCCCGGCTCCAAAGTTTTCATTTCTTTTGATGAAAGGATCTTAGCCCTTATCCCCAGCGATTGGGCCGCTTCTGCAACCAATGCTTCCTCTTCGAACCCCTTGCTCGTCTCACAAAGTATTAACACACCTTTTGTTTCAAGTCCCAGATTTATTTCACGGTTCATCTCTGTATATAAACGGCGGCTGCGAAGGCCTAGATTTCTCAGGATATGAGTGGCTTTTTTCACATGAGTTTTATGTGCTGATTTCCGGAAAGTCCATAACCAATTATATAAATCTAAACTCCATTTAAAATCTATGGAAAATGGACTTTCAGGATTGAATAACCATTTGAGTCCCTGCCTGACAGCTTTCGGATTGGCTAAAGGTACGAGGTGACTGGGAACAATCATTCCTGCATTGCCAATAGAGCAGGGTTCCGTACTCCCCTCCGTTTCTTTTTCTAAGACGGAAACGGCATACCCCAATTTTTGCAGAGCGTAGGCTGTGCATAATCCAATCACCCCTGCTCCCACAATAATAATTTCAGAGTTGATTCGGTGGTTTTTATTCATATTGGTGATTTTAATCTAAGGGTCAAAAACACTATAATCTACCATGATAATAAGAAAAATTGTGTGGTTTTATAGATAAATTACGAAAGTAAATAGCCCTAATTATGAAACCCAGCATCATATTTCTCATTCTCACCACCGTCCCTTTGCTGGATATTCTTATATCGTTCAAGACCAATCGCTATCCCCGGACTTTGCCAAAAACAAAAATTGGACGAAGCCTCTATGCTTTACTCATTACCGGTGCATGGGTAGCCTCCGGCATTGCAGTGTATTTGCAGTATAAGGGATAATTCTCTGCCACCGGTATATAGAAGTTTCCAACTCCACATCCTAAAGTTAGTTTCTCTTCAGCATTCCACCTTTAACTCAAATCATAGGTCTCCAGATTCAATAAAAAAAACCAAAACTTTCATTCTGGCTTTTTGTCGGGGTAGAGAGATTCGAACTCCCGATCTCCTGCTCCCAAAGCAGGCGCGTTAACCGGACTACGCTATACCCCGTAATCTTTTTTCCCCGGGACTACCTGGCCTCCGAAGTCTCTGAAAGAGACACAGGAGGTCGCTATACCCCGTAAACTACTTTTATCTTTACAATTTTATCTTATTCCAGGGTGAGTGATGGGACTTGAACCCACGGCCTCCTGGGCCACAACCAGGTGCTCTAACCAGCTGAGCTACACCCACCATGCAAATCATCCGGAATAATGCCGAATGAAGCGGCGAAAATTACAGGCAATCCTTCGTTGAACAAAATCATTTAACGGAGTTATAAACCCGTAAAGAATTAGAAAAGAAACGCCGTAATTTTACCCATGCGCCTGCTCACCAGATATATCCTGAAACAGCTGTTGGTCCCTTTCCTGTTTTCACTGTTAATTATCGTTTTTGTCCTGTTTACCCAATTCCTGCTCAGAGCCATCGACCGGTTTCTTGGCAAAGGACTGGAAATCGGAGTCATCCTGGAATACCTGTTTCTTAACCTGGGGTGGATAACAGCACTGGCTGTTCCTATGGCCGTTTTGATTGCCGCTCTTATGTCCTTTGGACAATTTTCGGAAGATAATGAAATCACAGCCATGCGTTCATCAGGTATTAGTTTTCTTACCATCGTTCGACCGGCAATGCTCTTCGGAGTTACCGTGGCTCTCATCCTGACCTATTTCAACAATTTTATTATGCCGGAAATGAACTTTCGGGCAAGAATGCTTTCAGGAGATATTTATAGAAAGCGCCCGGATATGCATATTGAACCGGGGCACTTTGTGGACAACCTTCCTGATTATAGTATGATTATACGGGACAAGGAAGGGGACACCATGAAAGATGTTCGCATTTTCAGCAAAGGAAGAGCAGAATCCCAAACCAGCATTTATTCAGAAACAGGACATCTGTCCACAATAGACGATGCCATCATTCTGGAACTTCACCAGGGGGAGATTCATGAATTAGACCTCCGGGATTATGGAAACTACCGGCGAATAGAATTTAATACCCATGTGATTACACTCCCCGCTGACGACCTCTCCCTGAACCGCAGGGATACGACCAGCCGATCAGACCGGGAAATGACGATTCCCATGATTTTAGCTAAACAGGAAAATATTAATAAACGAATGGGAATTGTAAATAACCGTATCGCAAGGGCATTTATGCGAACGAGGGGAGACAGCATTATACCCCATTCCTATGATGAAGCCATGCTCTTACTCGAAACCCATAGGAAAGAGGTTTTGGCAGACACAACACTAACAGCTACAGAACTCCAGCGGGCGGAACGGGCAATTAAAACCACAGACAGGCAATTAAGCAACGAATACAGCCTGATTAAAAGTTATCAAAAATCTAAAAACAAATATGCTGTAGAGATTCATAAAAAATTTTCTCTCCCGGTGGCTTGTATCTTATTTGTAATGACCGGCGCATCCCTGGGAGTACTTTTCCGAAAGGGAGGCTTTACCATTGCAACGAGCCTTTCCTTTGGATTTTTCCTCATCTATTATATTTTTCTCATCGGTGGTGAAGATATGGCGGACCGTAATCTTGTCACCCCGGCAGTAGGGATGTGGTTCCCGAACGTCATCTTATTTATTGTATCGGCTTACCTCCTGCTCCATACTGTGCGAGAACAACCTCCATTAAATATTAATTTGAATATTTTTAAACGACTCAAGAAAGGACAAAAAGATGATCCCGGCGGAACTGATTAAAACGAAACGAAACGGAATTCCTGTATCAAAAAATGATCTGAATTTATTTATTAACGAATATGCGAAGGGGAAGCTCCCGGAATACCAAATGTCTGCATTTCTTATGGCGGTATATTTTTCCGGAATGGAAGATGATGAAATATTTTCTCTGGTGGATGTCATGTTAAAATCCGGAAAACAAATGGATTTTTCACATTTGGATCACTATGTCGCTGATAAGCATTCCACCGGTGGCGTAGGAGATAAAGTTTCCATAATCCTCGGCCCTCTCATGGCTGCGGCCGGATTAGCGATTCCAATGCTCAGCGGTCGGAGTTTGGGCCACACAGGAGGAACCCTGGATAAATTGGAAACCATTCCCGGATATCAAACGGATATACCACTGTATAAGTTTAAAACCATCGTCGATACCGTTGGCATTTCCATGATTGGCCAAACTGAGGATATATGTCCTGCAGATAAAAAAATGTATGCCTTAAGGGATGTAACAGGAACGGTGGAGTCTATTCCATTGATTTGCGGATCGATTATGAGTAAAAAAATTGCAGAAGGTATTCAAGGACTGGTTTTAGATGTAAAAAGCGGAAACGGCGCATTCATGAAAACTCCACAAGAAGCTAAATCCTTAGGAACAACACTTCAAAAAATTGGAGAAGCGTTTGATGTAAAAACAGATGTTGTGTATTCCAGTATGGAACAACCTCTCGGAAAGACAGCAGGTCTATGGTGTGAAGTGGCTGAATCCATAAAAGCTCTTCAAGGCAAAGGGGCTGATGATTTAATGGCTGTTACCTTCGAATTGGGAGCAAAGTTGCTCGTGCAAGCAGGAGTCACCCGTTCAGAAACTGCCGCTATGGGTGTACAGGAAAACTTGATTTCGTCCGGACATGCTCTGGAAAAATTTGTTCAAATGGTGGAAGCTCAGGGCGGAAATGAGAAAGATATTGAGCACTATAAGCGTCTTCATGTTCCAAGCCATGAAAAACTGTTCACTGCTAAAAAAGAAGGGATCATTCAAGCTATAAACACCTACAAAATAGGATTGGCTACGGTTGAGTTAGGATGTGGAAGAAAGTCGGTGACTGATGCTGTGGATCCTACAGCCGGAATGGAATTTTTGAAAAAAATTGGAGACTCTGTTGTCCAGGGAGAACCGCTCATCAGATGTTTCAATTCTAATGAACAAAAACTCGAATCTGCTGTAAATTATCTCCGTTCTTCCCATACAATTGGGCAGAGTTCGGCGAAACACTCATTATTTATTTCTTAGGAGGTGAATATGGACAAATCCTTCAAAAATTTATCTTCAGCAGATCCTCGGTATATATTAGACGGATTGACAGAAATCGACCACAATCTGAAACAAGATGTCGATCCGAGAATTATACCACTCATGTTTGATGCGGTGACTTCTTTATTTTACATTGATCCATTCGACCGTCCTGACCTTCGAGTGGCAATTGAAAAAGCGATGAACACTGTTTCTAAAATGGGTCCAGATATTATTCCGCTGATTTTGGAAAAAATAAAAGATTCAGATATTAAAGCAGAATTGAATTTTGCCCGATCTTGCGGACTCATGGATGAATCAGCTATTGATCCTCTTATATCCGCTTTTTCAGATAATAATGAATCGGAAGTTCTTGCATTTGTCCTTTATGCATTCGGAAAAATAAAATCACCAAAAATCGTTAAGGCACTGCCAATCGTCCTACAAGAAGTAAACAGTCCAAAGAAAAAAATGGAGGACACAGCTGTCCGCGCCTTAGGAAAAATATGTGAAAGCATAAACCCGGATGATTTAGATGGTGAGACCCAAGATGCTATTTTCGATTCCCTTATTAGTAAACTGTCTCATGCCAATGAAGTCATTCGTTCCAAAGCTATTCGCAGCTTGGGTAAGCTTATAAAGTTTGGCTTCGTAAATGTAATCCAAAAAAAACAGATCATTTCAACAATTGAAAACGTCCTAGGTTTGGATGAAGAACGACAATTAGATCCTTCCTACCTGGTTCGAAGAGAAGCCCAGGAAATATTAGAAGCCATTTAAATTACTTCCTTCCTGTAAGAGTGCTGTAAACTATTAATATTTCTTATGGATTTTACAGGCATGGGCAGGTTCCGTTCCTTTGATAAAGACCTCCGTTTCCACGGGGCAAAGTGTTGTGGGTTTATCTTTTGTTACAGAACAAATTTCGACCTGAATAACCCCCGATGGTTTTAAAAATTCAGCTTGTGCCAAATTTAACGAATCATAAGCGGCTTTCATAAATCTCCCCCATACAGGCAAGGCAGCACGTCCTCCATCTTGACCTTTACCTAGGCTCACTCGGGGATCGTCTACACCAATCCATGCCCCTGCAGCCATTTGGGGTGTAAATCCTACAAACCAAGCGTCGGTCCAATTCTGAGTCGTTCCTGTTTTTCCTCCAGCAGGACGATAAAATTGATACCGCCATCTGGCACTTCCACCTGTACCTCGGTCCACGACAGTCTGAAGCATATGGGTCATAACATAGGCGGTTTCTGCCCGAAGAACTTCTTCACGAATCGGAGAATATTCCTGGATTACATTTCCATAACGATCCTCAATTTTTGTAATACCAAAGGGTTTGTTATGCACACCTTGGTTCGCAAAAGTGGCATAAGCACCAACAACATCTAACAGATAGACTTCGGAGGTTCCTAATGCAATGGCATCCACAGCGCGGATATCTGTAGTAATACCCATTCTTTCTGCAGTCGCTTTCACTTCTGTTGCAGGAACCAATTCCTGTACAATACGAATGGCCACTAAATTAATCGATTTTCTGATTCCTTCACGTAACGTGGTCAGCCCGCCTGTGCTTCCATCATAGTTGCTGGGCGTCCATTTTTCCCATTCCCCTTCTGCATTGAGTACATTCAATGCCATGGGTTGATTCATGAGCTGATCGGTAACCGTATACCCATTATCAATGGCTGTGGTATAGACAAATGGTTTAAACACGGAACCAGGCTGCCGCTTCGCCTGAACCGCCCTGTTATATTGATCCCGATAATCCGGCCTGCCGCCCACCATGGCAAGAATAGCTCCTGTTTTTGGAGAAACAGCCACGAAAGCTCCCTGAACTAAAAGTTTATTCCGAAGATCTTCATAAAGGGGTAATTGGCCTTTCATCATTAATCGAACTGTATCCTCTGGGTGAATCCCTAAATAAGCCAGCTGAGAAAATTCTTCTTCGTTATTAAATAATCGTTCATTGAGCTTAGACTGATTCTTTAGGATGGAATTTAGCAAAGCATCTTCTGCAATTTTCTGAAGGCGAGAATCCAACGTTGTATAAATTTTAAGCCCGTCTCGATAAATATTTACGCCCAGTCTTTCATCTTCTTTTTCCAAAAATCGACGAATATATTCTGTAAAATATGGAGCTTGCCCCTTCATCTGAACTTGTTGAATGTTCTCCAATCCCAAAGCCCTGGATTCTGCATATTCATCCGGCGAAATAAAAGTTAAATCTCGCATGACCCTGAGGACTACATTTCTTTTATGTTGGGCTCTTTCCGGATGCCGAATGGGTGAATAATAAGCCGGTGCTGGTAAAATCCCAACCAGCATGGCAGACTCATCAAGGGTAAGCTCGTAAGCCTCTTTTGCATAATACCGCTTTGCCGCAGCCTGAACCCCGTATGTCCCGTGTCCAAAATGTACACTGTTTAAATACATTTCAAGAATTTCATCTTTCGTATAGGTCCGTTCAATTTGGACAGCAGTAATCACCTCTTTTATCTTTCTGACGATACTTTTTTTGAACCCGATAGTATCATAAAGCGTCCGGGCTAACTGCTGAGTCAGCGTACTGAATCCCTGTTGATAACTCAAAGAAAGGATATTGATGACAATGGCACGGGCAACACTTCTCAGAGAAATCCCCCAATGTTCATGAAACCGTCTGTCTTCTGAAGCAATGACCGCATTACGCATGTGGACGGGAATCTGATCTAATTCAACAAAGACCCTTTTTTCTAAAAAGAGTTCATTTAACACAACCCCATCAGAAGAATAGATTCTTGTTACCAAGTCCGGATCATAATTTTCTAATTGGTCCAGTGAAGGAAGGTCTCTGGATAAAACAAATAAATAAACGAGAACAGCCACCAATCCTCCTAAAGTCATCATTGCAGTCGTCTTTATATAAGACATCCAGGAATTCAATTGAGACTGTTTATCCATCGACTATATTAAGACTGTCAACCCTAAACTCAACAGCCCGTTTTTAACTGGTTAAACCGGGTGGGTATCGATGGGTTCCAATATGATTTTATTTTTTTACCTTGCGAGGCTGAATCATTTTTTCAGGCTGAACCAATCGGTCAAAATCCTCACCGCTCATATATCCTAGATCAATAATAGTCTCCCGAAGTGATTGGTTTTTTTCGTAAGCGGTTTTTGCCACTTTCGCAGCCTTATCATATCCGATATGAGGATTTAAAGCTGTAACCAGCATTAAAGAATTATACAAATTTTTATGAATCCGTTCTTCATTGGCTTCAATCCCTTCAATGGCATGAACGAGAAATGAATCACAAGCATCAGCTAAAAGTCGGATAGATTGCAACACATTGAATGCCATAACAGGGCGATACACATTCAATTCAAAGTTACCGCTGGCCCCGGAGAGAGAAATGGTTAAATCATTCCCCATCACCTGCGCACAAACCATGGTCATAGCTTCGCACTGCGTTGGGTTCACTTTACCGGGCATAATGGAAGATCCTGGTTCATTAGCCGGTAAAATTAGCTCACCGATCCCAGATCGGGGTCCACTGGCAAGCCATCGAATGTCATTGGCTATTTTAAATAAGGAACCGGCTACTGTCTTTAAGGCACCGGAAAGCTCTACAATACTATCCTGTCCTCCTAAAGCCTCAAATTTATTGGGTGCTGTTTTGAAGGGGAGTTCTGTTAAACGAGAAATCTCTTTGGCTGCTTTTTCACCAAACCCATCAAATGAGTTGATCCCTGTACCCACTGCAGTACCCCCCATGGCCAATTCGTAGCAATGGTCCAATGTATTTTCTAATCGCTTAATTCCATGGGATAGAGCATAGACATAACCGGAAAATTCCTGCCCAAGACTAAGGGGCGTAGCATCCTGAAGGTGGGTTCTTCCCAGTTTGACTATTTTTTCAAAAGATTCGGCCTTAGACTTTAAACCGTCCCTAAGTCGCGTCAATTGTGGGATAAGATTCTGTACGACCGATTCAACGGCTGCAATATTTATGGCCGTTGGAAACGTATCGTTCGTTGATTGTCCCATATTGACATGATCATTAGGGTGTACAGGGGTTTTGCTTCCCATTTTTCCACCCAGTAATTCGATAGAACGGTTCGCTATTACCTCATTAAAATTCATATTTGTCTGTGTCCCAGACCCTGTTTGCCATACCACAAGTGGAAAGTGGTTATCCAGCTTCCCATCAATGACCTCATCCGCTGCCTGCCTGATAGTTGCGGCTAAATTAGAACTCATCAACCCCTCTGTTTCGTTAACAGTGGCAGCCGCTTTCTTCAGAAGACCATAGGCACGAATGAATTCCCGGGGGAATCTTTCATCTCCAATTTTAAAATTATTTACAGATCGTTGGGTCTGCGCCCCGTAATACCGATCTTCAGGTACATCTACCGGACCCATACTATCATGCTCTGTGCGATAATTCATTGTATCCCCCTACTGTTTTTTAATTTTATTATTGGACAACCCAAGTATCACCTGTATTTAATAAATCCTGAACGGTCCCTTTGCCTTTTAATTCTGCTGCTTTTTCCAGCTGCTCATCCAATTGATCATTATAGGTTGGTGCATCCACGGCGTAAAGCACTCCGATAGGATCAGGGAAATCTTCCTGATAAGTAAAGTTGGCCAATAAAGATGCCAGCACATAATCTTTTTCATCGTGAACCAACATATCACTTTCTGACCATTTCCCACCTAATTTAACTACAGTTGGGAGATTTCCATCTAATCGAATACCTTTTTTGTTTTCAGAACCAAAAACCATAGGTTTTCCGTCTTCGAGCCATAACACCCGATCAGATTTCGTATCTTTATTGGTCATAGGTTCAAATGCTTTATCGTTAAAAATCAAACAATTCTGATAGATTTCTAAAAAAGATGTCCCCACGTGTTCATGGGACCGATGAATCATCGCCTGCATATGTTTGGTTTCTCTGTCAATGGTTCGAGCCACAAATGTGGCATCTGCACCTAAGGCAAGAGAAAGGGGGTTAAATGGTCTGTCTAGAGATCCAAATGGTGTCGATTTCGTAATTTTTCCTTTTTCAGATGTAGGTGAATACTGACCCTTTGTCAGACCGTAAATGCGATTATTAAATAACAATACATTTATATCCAGGTTACGCCTTACTAAATGAATGGTATGATTTCCACCAATGGATAATCCATCTCCATCCCCTGTTACAACCCAAACTGAAAGTTCTGGGTTTGCTAATTTAACACCAGAGGCAATGGCTGCGGCCCTTCCATGAATGGTATGAAAACCATAAGTATTCATATAATAAGGGAAACGGCTCGAGCAACCAATTCCGGAAACAAAAACAAATTTTTCTTTTGGAACGCCCAAATCCGGAAACACTTTTTGAGTTTGGGCTAATATAGCATAATCACCACACCCTGGACACCACCGAACTGATTGGTCCGATGTAAAATCCATCCGAGTATATTTTTTTAATTCTTGAGTCACTTCAGTCATTTTATTTCCCTAACAACTCCTCTGCTTTTTCCACTATATCTTTCCCCCGGATTGGTTTTCCATACATCAAATTAAGTCCTTTTGCATCCACAAGATATTCTGCCCGAATTAATTTAATCAATTGGCCATTATTAATTTCCGGAATCAAGATATGATTAAACCGAATCAGAATATCGCCTAAATCGTTAGGGAAAGGAAATACCCACCGTAAATGAACATGAGCCACATTCTGATCGCCTTCTCGAAGAATCTCAGCCGCAGCCCTGCAAGCGCCTTTTGTCCCCCCCCAACTTAAAATAAGTAAATCTCCACTGGAATCACCCCAAACCTCAGTTGGATCTATATCTTTAGCAACATTGGCTACTTTCTGAGCACGAGTTTTAACCATGTAATGATGGTTGTCCGGATCATAACTCACATTACCTGTTTTATCTTCTTTTTCCAAACCGCCAATCCGGTGCTCTAATTCTTCAGTCCCGGGTATAGCCCATAACCGACCTAAAGATTCATCTCGTGTATAAGGAAAAAACTCTCCATCTTTCATATCTGAGCTATTGGCAAATCGAACTTGAATAGGGTCTAATTCACTCATCTTTGGAACTGACCATGGCTCAGATCCGTTCGCTAAGTAACCATCAGTCAATAAAACTACCGGAGTCATATATTTCAATGCAATTTTTGCCGCTTCATAGGCCGCATAAAAACAATCCCCCGGAGTCTCAGCTGCAATCACAGGTACCGGTGCTTCTCCATTTCGTCCATAGACAGCTTGAAAAAGATCAGATTGTTCTGTCTTTGTCGGCAATCCTGTACTAGGTCCCCCTCTTTGAACATTAATCACGACCAATGGGAGTTCTGCAATGATGGCTAATCCCATGGCTTCACCTTTGAGGGCTACACCCGGCCCTGATGTTGCTGTAATGGCCAAATCTCCGGCAAAAGCTGCTCCGATAGCTGAGGCAACTCCCGCAATCTCATCTTCAGCTTGAAATGTTTTTATCCCTAAATGTTTCCATGAAGACAAGACATGTAATATATCGCTGGCAGGTGTAATAGGGTATCCACCGAAGAATAATTCTAAATTTGCTTTTTCCGCTGCAGCTGCCAATCCCATAGCTGTTGCTTGGTTTCCATTTACATTTCGATAGGTACCGGGGGGTAAAGTTGCCTTATCAACACTGTATCGAGTTGTGAAAATTTCAGCTGTATCTCCAAAATGATATCCCGTTTCCAATGCACGAATATTAGCTTCAACCAATTCAGGACGTTTTGCGAATTTAATATTTAACCATTTTTTTGTTGATTCCAATGGACGATCATAAATCCAAAATAACAATCCTAATGCGAAAAAGTTTTTTGTCCGTTCAACGGTTTTAGACGGTAATCCTAAATCAGCGCAAGCATTGGTGACCATTTTTCCCATTTCCACAGCATACAATTGATAATAATCTTCCAATGAATCATCTTCAAGAGGGTTTGTTTCATACCCTGCCAGAGTGAGATTCTTCCGGTTGAATGCGTTGGCATTGGCTATGATAGTTCCCCCGGGATTCAATTCTTGGAGATGCACTTTTAAAGCTGCGGGATTCATAGCGACTAAAACATCCGGATGGTCTCCTGGAGTATGAATATCTTTTGAGCTGAATTGGATTTGGAATGCGCTAACTCCGGCTAAGGACCCAGCAGGGGCGCGAATCTCAGCGGGATAATCCGGCAGGGTACTCAAATCATTTCCAACAATGGCAGTTGTTTCCGTAAACCGTCCTCCGGTTAATTGCATTCCATCTCCTGAATCACCGGCAAAACGAATTACAACTTCTTCGACCTGCTGCGTGGTCTTACTCATAAATGGTTCCTTGAAATGTTTCTAAATAAGGGTGTTAATAAATGATATACTGAGGTGCCTGGTCCCGGTATGATAAATTATTTTCATTGGGGTGTGTTTTCCAATCGTCATTTTCGACTTTATGCCAGACTGGAATTTACCAATCATATTTCACTCAATACAAATATTAAGGATGAACAACTTGATTAAATTGTCGTGGAAAATCTTCTGGCTCTTTTTTGCGGGATTGTTGCAGTTTAATGAATCTATCAGTAAACTCTAATGGAGTGAGTTATGTTCGATAGAGACGATCATCGCCAATTATCCTTTTTTCCAGAGTTAGATGGACGCACATCCATCCCTTCCTTGTCTACTCTCCCTGCCTTCGACCTTGCGTTGGGCAACCTCATCAAGATGAGCGACCTTGGAGCATTTATTCAGTTAAACATTCAAGGATTGGAAAAAGTGTATAGTTTAAATGTAGCAGACTTGAATATCCCTTCCGATTTTTTAAATATTCCCCAAAACTATTCCCCAATAACTATTCACCTTTTTCCTCCCGATTTACGAAATAAAGTCAAAAAATTCACCTACGATATCAAAGCTTTTTTTAATAAAGGAAATTCATTCCCAACTTCCTTTGGATATTTTCTTTTTCGTTCTCATTTTAATATTTGGAAAAGTTTCATCGAAGACCAACGCCATAACATGATCGATGCACTTACAGAAACTCTGGGTCGAGGAAAGTATGGTCAGCATTTTTTACATCATTTACAAGAAGGGTATGACCATTTTCATTCCCTCGCAGATATTACAGCGCCCTGGACGTTTAGAGAACATCTTTTGCTTAAGAATGTGGAAGCATCCAGAAAATCCTTGTTGGAAAGTGGAATAACCCTCCATAACCTAAGGGCCACCGAAGTTGATTTTCCCTTCTTGGCATTGATTCTAAAAACAAACCATATTCCCCTCGTTCTTCACCAATTTCTCCATCAAGTTCAAATTCATTTTATTTTCAAATCTGTCCACCTTGAATATTTATCCGATAAAGAAATCAATACCATCGAGGATATTCGAAAGTTAACAGAAGGATTATAATCAAACGCTATATTAATTATTTCTGCTCGTAATTTCTTTATTCTCTCAAGGTCTGTTCCGTAAATTTTATAAATGAATACAAGAGAAAAAATCAGATTAACCCAGCTTTCCCACGGCTCAGGCTGAGCATGCAAAATCGGTCCTGAAGACCTGGCCCAGGTACTGGGTCATCTCAAGTCTCCACAGCATGAAGATGTCATCGTTGGATTTAACGGTTCCGATGATGCTGCAGTCGTACGCCTTAATGACGGTAAACTACTCCTTCAAACTGTAGACTTTTTCACACCTATCGTTGACGACCCCTACCTCTTTGGCCAAATTGCAGCTGCCAATTCTCTTTCCGATATTTATGCCATGGGAGGGACCCCGCTATTTGCATTAAATATTGTTGGATTCCCTATTCACGATTTGCCTAAAACCATTTTAACTGCAATTCTTCAAGGAGGGGCCGATAAAGCCGCTGAAGCAGGAGTCTCAATCGTCGGAGGACATAGTATTGATGATAAAGAACCCAAATACGGCCTTGTGGTTACGGGAGAGGTCAAAGAAAATCACCTCATCACTAACGCTGGAGCAAAACCGGGAGATGTATTAGTCCTGACGAAACCATTAGGAACAGGGATTATTTCTACGGCCATTAAAAAGGGATTCGATTCTGAAGAATCCTTAAAGGCCGCAACAGAATCCATGACTACACTAAACGCTGAAGCCGCCAAATTAATGAAAAAGTATTCGGCAAATGCTGCAACAGATATTACCGGTTTTGGTCTTTTAGGCCACTTGGGAGAAATGTGTAAAAGCAGTGGGGTCAGTGCAACAATACATTTCGATAGCTTACCCTTTTTGCCGGGTGTGGAATCCTTGGCTCAGCGAAAATTAATCCCCGGAGGTAGCAAACGAAACCTGGACCATGCAAATCACTTCGTATCCTTTTCAAAGCATGTGAACAAAACCCAAAAATATATGGCCTCAGATGCTCAGACTTCAGGTGGACTACTGATTTCAATGAACGAAAGTCTTGCTGCAGATTTTTGTTCAGAATTTTCATCCTCCTGCAATATAATCGGATCTGTAAATGAACAAAATTCATCCCTGATTCAACTAGATTAATTATTATATACGACTTTATTAGTCCTATTTATTTATTGCTCTGAAAGTCACGGCTGGGGTAACTTTAAGAACCGTAAAGAAGGCAAAATGTTAAAACTCACACGAAAAGTTGAATATGCCCTGATAGCCCTTAGACATATGCAGGCAAAACCGAGGGAAAGTATTACCAGCACAAAAGAGATTGCAGGTCAATATGGCATCCCTCAGCAGCTATTGGCAAAGACATTGCAACAGATGGCGCGCCAACAATTGATTGAAGCCATTCAAGGTCCAAATGGCGGCTATAGAATCGAAGCAGATTTGAGTCGGATTAACCTCATTCAATTTTTCGAAAACCTTGAAGGCCCTTTGGGAATGATGGACTGTTACTTTGATTCTGATTGTATCCAAATGGATGCCTGCAACATTAGGATGCCCATTCAAAAAATCAATGCAAATTTGAGAGATATGTTATCAAAAATGACCGTTCAGGAGGTAACCAGCTAACCATGAGTACAATAAATCAAGAACAAGTTATTGAAGTATTAAAGCAATGCTATGACCCGGAAATCCCTGTAGATCTGTGGAATCTTGGTCTAATCTATGATATTCAAATCCAGGATGCTTACGATGGAAACAAGTCCGATGTAAATATCACCATGTCTCTGACAACCCCCGGGTGCGGAATGGGCCAATACATGGCGGATGATATAAAATCTAAACTTGAAGCCAAGGATGAAGTGAATCAGGCTTTTGTGCAAGTGACGTTTGACCCTCCGTGGAACCCCTCCATGATTACAGAAGAAGCCCGGACTAAATTAGGGTTAGGTGTTAGCGAACCGGAAGAAAGACATACCCCGTCACATCAAGAATCGGAGTGGGAATAATGGACACATCAACACAAAATATCTTGGGTGGGGAAATTACCGTAACTAAAAAGGCTGCCAAAAGGGTTCAGGCAATTTTGAAGAGCGAAAAAAAAGAAGGCTACGGTTTGCGCCTCTCTGTAACCGGCGGAGGGTGCTCTGGTATGAATTACAATTTAACTTTTGACAAAAATGAAAATGAATATGACAAAATTTTCAAAAGTTACGGTTTAACCATTTATTGCGATTTAAAAAGTTTTTTATATCTCCGTGGTGTGGAAATTGACTATTCATCAAACATGTTATCCGGTGGATTTAAGATTAATAATCCTAATGCAAAACGAACCTGCGGTTGCGGAACCAGTTTTTCTGCATAATCTTAGTCAAGATTAACACCTAATGAGTTGAGAGTAAAATGCCGGCAAACCAAAAAATAATTGATGATGCCATTCAACAAGATTATAAATATGGCTTTGTCACGGAAATTGAACAGGAAACACTTCCACCTGGTTTGGACGAATCTGTTATACGGCATATTTCTGCTAAAAAAAAGGAACCAGACTGGTTAACCGAATGGAGATTAAACGCTTATCTCAAATGGCAAAAAATGAAAGAGCCCAATTGGGCAAAGGTCGATTATCCTCCTATTGACTACCAAGGTATCAGTTATTACGCTGCGCCTAAAGAAAGAGAAAAGCTCAAGAGTTTGGACGAAGTCGATCCTGAACTATTAAGAACGTACGAAAAACTCGGTATTCCTCTTGAAGAACAAAAATTGCTTGCAGGTGTAGCAGTTGACGCAGTATTTGATAGTGTTTCCATCACAACAACATTTAAAGAAGAACTGGAAAAACATGGTGTAATTTTTTGTTCGTTCTCAGAGGCAGTTCAGAATCATCCGGAGTTAGTCAAATCCTACCTTGGTTCAGTTGTCCCGGCCACAGACAATTATTTTGCCGCGTTGAATTCCGCTGTTTTTAGCGACGGCAGCTTTGTATACATCCCCAAAGGGGTACGGTGCCCCATGGAGCTTTCAACTTATTTCAGAATAAATGCCGCCAATACAGGACAGTTCGAACGGACACTCATTATTGCAGATAAGGGAAGCTATGTCAGTTATCTGGAAGGATGCACTGCCCCCATGAGAGATGAAAATCAACTTCACGCCGCCGTTGTGGAACTAGTGGCCCATGAGAATGCAGAAATAAAATATTCCACCGTCCAAAACTGGTATCCGGGAGATCCGAAAACAGGAAAAGGAGGCATTTACAATTTTGTCACCAAAAGGGGGTCCTGTATTGAAGATCATGCAAAAATATCCTGGACACAAGTTGAAACAGGGTCAGCCATTACTTGGAAATATCCAAGCTGTATTTTAAAAGGAAATCATACTGTTGGTGAATTTTACTCCGTAGCCATGACCAATAATTTTCAGCAGGCAGATACCGGAACTAAAATGGTTCATTTGGGGAAAAACACCAAGAGTACTATCATTTCTAAGGGGATTTCTGCGGGACAGAGCCAAAACACATATAGGGGTGGTGTAAAAATTATGGATGGTGCCGAAAATGCCCGTAATTATTCTCAATGTGATTCTATTCTTATCGGAAGTTCATGCGGTGCACATACATTTCCTTATATTGATGTAAGAAACCCTTCGGCACAAATGGAACATGAAGCGTCGACATCCCGAATTGGAGAAGACCAACTGTATTATTGTAATCAGCGTGGCATCTCCACAGAAGATGCTGTGTCAATGATTGTAAACGGATTCTGCAAAGACGTTTTTAATGAACTTCCCATGGAATTTGCTGTCGAAGCGCAAAAACTAATGGAAGTCAGCCTCGAAGGGGCCGTGGGATAAACTAAATCGAAAGAAAACTTTTATGAGCCCTGACAGCATCTCAGCATACAACCTTGAAGAGCGTGTTTCTCTTTATGATCGAGATATGAATCTCATGCATCCCAATCGTCCTAAAATGATTGATATCGCTTTAGAGATTCTTCCTTTTTCTCCAAACACGCCCTTAATCGCACTAGATGTTGGTGTGGGCACAGGATCATTTACTAAAAATTTTCTACTCAAATTTCCCCAAAGCCAGGTCTTTGCAGTTGATGGTTCAGAGGTTATGATTGAATTAGCAAAATCCCGATTGGACGGATTTCTGAAATACATTGAATTTAAAATCGGTGATTTCCGCAAATTGGAAAATCTCTTAAATCAAACAACAACTTTTGACGTGATTTTTTCCTCCTATGCTCTTCATCATCTATCGCCAGAAGAAAAGGGAACGGTCCTAAATACAATATACACCCACTTGTCTCCCGGGGGATGGTTTATCAATGCTGATTTAATTGTTGCTGAATCTCCAGTTATTGAGGACCGGATTCAAACTATCCGCTTAGAAGGGATATTGGAAAGAGCAGGGCAATCCGATGACAGGTTTCAATCCATAACTGATGTGAAAAAGTTTATAAATGATTTGGAAGAAGCAGAAGGAGACCAACCCGTTACCTTAAATAAAGATTTAGACTTGATGGAAGAAGCGGGATTTTCCCAAGTCTCACTTTTTTGGCAAGAATACAGAGAAGTAGTATTCGGAGGAATTAAGAATTGAATTTGATAATTAATTTGAATGAATGCCCAGGACATGATTGACATAAAGAATCTTCACGTTTCTATACGTGGAAAAGAAATTTTAAAAGGAATAAACCTTAACATAAAACTGGGGGAACTCCATGCAATTATGGGGAAAAATGGTTCCGGTAAAAGCACCTTGGCTAATGTCATCACTGGTAGAGATAACTATGAAATATCAGAAGGCAGGATGCTGTATTATGGCAAAGATTTAACTGAAAAAAGCCCGGAGGAAAGGGCTTTAGCCGGAATTTTCATGTCCTTCCAATATCCGGTCGTAATTCCAGGAGTAAATAACACTTATTTTCTCAGAGCAGCTTTGAATGCAAAACTTAAGCATTTAGGCAAAAAAGAGTTGAATGCGGTTGACTTTTTAAACCTGATTCGCGAAAAACTTAAACTGGTGAAAATGGATGAATCGTATTTAAGTCGAGCAGTAAATGATGGCTTCTCCGGGGGGGAGAAAAAAAGGAATGAAATTCTGCAAATGCTTACTCTCGAACCTCAATTTTCTATTTTAGACGAAACTGATTCTGGACTGGATATTGATGCATTGAAGGTTGTGGCAGACGGAGTAAATCAATTTCGCAGAAAGGACAGGGCCTTTTTAGCAATTACCCACTATCAGCGTCTGTTGGATTACATGGAACCAGACTATATTCATGTCCTTATAGACGGAAAAATTGTTCTTTCCGGAGATAAATCATTGGCCGGTGAATTGGAAGAAAAAGGATATAACTGGCTGGAAAAATAATCAAATGAGTTTATTCCAATCAGAATTTAATTCCTTACAATCCATGTGGCAGCATGAACCTGACGCACTAAGAAACCTTCGCCAACAATCCTTTAATCAG
Source organism: uncultured bacterium (assembly GCA_964549275.1). Classification (GTDB taxonomy): domain Bacteria; phylum Fidelibacterota; class Marinisomatia; order Marinisomatales; family TCS55; genus CAZJUP01. The sequence continues at coordinate 180,991 of CAZJUP010000003.1, forward strand.
TTTAAAACACTGGGATTGCCTACCCGCAAATGGGAAGAATGGAAGTATACCAATTTTAGTGAATTGTCCAATATTCCTTTCAATCTTTCACAACCGGATTCTCTTCCGTCATCAATAAGAAAACCAATTCCCCGTTTTGAAGATAGCTATCGTCTTTTATTCATTAATGGACATTTTCAGCAAAATCACGAATCACTTCCTGATGAAATAAATCTAACCTCATTATTAAATGCCTTTAACCAGGACGCATCTTCATTCAAAACAAAAAGAAATGCTAATCCGTTTCATTTATTAAACACAGCAATGATGAACAGCGGCATCTCAATTAACATTCCGGATGACGTCCAATTAGACAAACCTCTACACCTAATCTATGCCACAACCGGACATGCGAAGGAAATCATGAACCATCCCCGGTTTAATCTACGTATGGGTAAAAACACCTCCATAACTTTCATAGAACATTTTTACGGTTATTCATCTCAATCCTATTTTAATAATATAGTCTCTGATTTTGATGTAGGTAGTCATTCAACACTGAATCACTATTATATCCAAGAGGAAGGTGAACAAGGATTTCATGTGTCATCGTCAACTTACCATTTAAAAAATAAGGCCGTATTACATACACATTATCTCTCGTTGGGAAGTAAACTTCAGAGAAATAATATTCGCGTCGTCCATGAAAAAGAAAATGGGGAGTCTCAATTAAGAGGGCTTTCGTTATCTCATCAACGACAGCATTTAGATACTCATGTAGTTGTAGACCATGGATCTCCACATTGCACCAGCACACAATTATTTAAAAATATTCTGGATGGCACATCTCATGGTGTATTTAACGGAAAGGTCGTTGTCCATTCTAAGGCACAAAAGACCTATGCAGACCAATCCAATAAAAATATTCTTTTAAGCAAAAAGTCCCTTATGCATTCCAATCCACAATTGGAAATTGATGCGGACGATGTCAAATGCTCCCATGGATCTACAACCGGGCAAATTGATGAAGAAGCCTTATTTTATCTTCGGTCCAGAGGTATCGATTTAAAAACTGCCCGGGGGTTAATCATTAATGGATTTGCCAATGAAATTTTGGAATCCATTACAATTAATTCCGTCAAAGATTATATGGAGTCCAAACTCAATTCCTGGTTAAGCCATCTTAAAATGGATAAAGGAAACCCATGAAATCCATTCCGGTAAAAATGACAGAAATTAAAAATGAATTTCTTCTTTTTCCTGACACGCGTGATAAATACGTCTATCTGGTGGACTTGGGAAAAGAATCCCCGGGATTGGATAAAATATACCACAAAGAAGCCTATCGAATACCCGGATGCACTTCACAAGCCTGGGTTGTTTCTAAAAAAGATTCGGAAAACCGTTTTGTATTCCATACTGATTCCGATGCTATGATTGTAAAAGGACTACTCTACTTATTGGAACGATTATTTAATGGGCATACTCAAAAAGAAATTGATGCGGTGAATGGGCCTAAACTCATTGAGGATATCGGACTGGGCGGGACAATCAGCAGCCAGCGAACCAATGGATTTTTAGGTGCAATAGAAAAAATTAAAACTGAATTACAAACCTAACTATGTATACAAACACAGATGAAAAAGTAACCGTGGTCAGGGATTGTGATGCAACGCTAATACCCTTTGGAAATAAATTGACATTAAACAAAGGAGAAGAAGGCCACATCACCCAAGCACTGGGCGGAAGTTATACCCTCATGATTCGAGGAAATCTCGTAAGGGTTGAAGGAAAGGATGCTGATGCTATTGGTAAAATTCCAGAAATTCAACCGTGGATGAAAGAAAAAGGTGAAAATGGGAGAGCAAACGAAAAAGCTCTATGGGAAGCCATGAAAACCTGTTATGACCCTGAAATTCCTGTAAATATAGTGGATTTAGGGCTAATCTATTCCTGTGAAGTTTCTAGTGACGAAGATGGAGGCTCTTTTGTGGATGTAAAAATGACCTTGACCGCACCGGGATGTGGTATGGGAGATATGATTGCCGGAGAAGTTCATCAAAAATTAGAAGCTATTCCCGGTGTTCAGGAAGCCAGGGTTCAACTGGTATGGGATCCTCCATGGGATCGCTCCATGATATCTGAAGCAGCCCGTCTCCAACTGGGCTTAATGTAAATGCTGAACCCTAAGCACATTAAGCAGGATTTCCCAATTTTTAATCATGATGATGGTCCATTTATTTATCTTGATAGCGCTTCTACATCTCAGAAGCCCAGGCAGGTTTTAGATGCCGTAAATGAATATTACGAATCATATAATGCGAATATTCATCGTGCGCTATACACCATTGGAGAACAAGCTACAGAATCCTATGAAAAGGTAAGGGGAAAAGTCAGATCTTTTTTAAACGTACCGGATACCCATGCTATTGTATTTACTCGTAGCACAACAGAGGCTATCAACCTTATCAGTTATGCCTGGGGATATCATCAATTAGTGCAAGGTGATGAAATTCTAATCACGGAAATGGAGCACCATAGCAATCTTGTGCCTTGGCAATTAACAGCAAAGTACACTAGAGCAAATCTTAAGTATCTGCCGTTGTTAACAAATGGTACACTGGATTTAACGAATATAGACACGATTATCTCCCCAAAAACCAAACTCGTGAGCCTTACTCATCAGTCAAATGTATTTGGAACGATAAATCCCGTAAAAGATATTCTGTTAAAAGCAAAATCTGTCGATGCGGTTACTGTTGTTGACGGAGCTCAAAGTGTACCGCACAGCACTGTAGACTTATGGGATTTAAATCCTGACTTTTTCGCATTTTCAGGGCATAAAATGCTTGCTCCAACCGGGGTGGGTGTCCTCATAGGACGTAAATCCCTTTTAGATAAAATGGACCCCTTTCTTGGAGGTGGTGAAATGATTGAAACCGTTTCCATGGAAAATTCGACCTGGAATAAAGTGCCATGGAAATTTGAAGCTGGTACTCCCAATATTGCCCAAGTGATTGGACTAGGTGCAGCCATAGAATATTTGGATTCCATCGGAATGGAAAACATTTATCAATATGAACACACTTTATTAGACTATACTCTTAATGCCTTAAGTAAAATAGACGGAATGACGTTATTAGGTTCTCCGAAATTACGTGGAGCGGTTATCCCTTTTAATGTGAACGGTATCCATCCCCATGATCTCGCAAAATTTCTTGACCAGGATGGTATCTGTATTCGTGCCGGACATCACTGCGCCCAACCCATTATGAATAAATTGGGCATTTCAGCCACAGCCCGAGCAAGCCTTTATCTTTATAATACTGAAGAAGATGTTGATTGTCTTTGCAAGAGTATTAAAAAAACTGCCAAAATCTTTTCCTGATTACCTTTAATTTTACCCTCAATTCAAAGAGGGATTATTATGGCCGATAAAACCCAAGATAAAAAAACATGTAAGTATTTAGTGACAATGCGGTGGTACATTGAAACTGATGAAGAACTTGTGGCTGGAGCTCCGGAAACAGATGAAAAATTGTTGAATATTGTGCGCCACAGGGAGGATGGATCAAAAAGCTGTTCATCCTGTCCCACACGAAATCAGGAAGGATATAGTATTCTGGATTACCACTATTTTATGGGGGATAGAAAACCGGTGTATATGTCCACGGAAAAAATAAATGATTAACCCCAATATTATGGAAGGTTCATTGGAAACAATATATATGGATGATTTCCTTGAGAAAGGGATTCTCCGGGAAAACCCCTTTCGGGAAAAAGTCGCACAAATGGACTGGTCTGCTTATACCGGAAAACGGGTTTTGATTAAGGGATGTTCTGATGTCCCTATTCCGACATGGGCTTATCTGATTCTGACAGCCCATTTATCACAGGTTGCAGACCATATCCTTTACGGTGAACCTTGCACAACTATCAAAATATATAATCGGAATTAAAAATATGAGTGGACGTATCAGTTGGGAAAAATATTTTATGAATATTGCCAGTGAGGTAGCCACCCGCTCAACTTGTGACCGTAAATCTGTAGGGGCCGTCATCGTTCGAGGAAAAACAATCCTGTCCACAGGATATAATGGGTCAATTCGGGGATTGGCTCATTGTGACGAAGCTGGGCATGAGATGGAAAACACCCATTGCGTCCGCACTATTCACGCAGAAGCCAATGCCATCGTTCAGGCCGCCCGCCACGGTATTCGAATTGAAGACAGCGAAATATATGTAACAGCCTCCCCTTGTTATGACTGTTTTAAGCTCATAGCAAATGCAGGAATCACTAAAATTTATTATGGAGAATTTTACCGGGATGAGCGTATCCTAGAACACGCGGCAGAATTGGGAATCAAATTATTAGATTTATCCCAATAAAATTTACTAACTCTGAAAGAAATAGTTTAGTTTAAAAAACAAAGAATTGGCTTTTGTATTATACCATTCACCATCGTTCCCTGAATAATACCGGTTATCATTTAAATTGTAGACAACATACAGTAAACTCCCAGGAAAATATTCCCACCGTATAACGAAAGTTCCCACTGTATTATCGATTTTGAAATCCGGATTCCCCTCATAACTATAAGGAGATAAATTCCTGGTTTTCTCTTCAGTAAGGCGATAAAAGGACAGATAATCCATATTGACATTAAAAGGTTGAAGAAAAAACTCAAAAGATAAATCCGGTGTAAAAGTCCAATTCAATCGTACCTGTATATCATCCATTAGAGATTCAGAGACGGCATAAACAATATTTTCCCTGACACTGTCTTCCTCAACACCTACCCATTCCATAACCGATGGTGTAAAATCCTGAATCCCGTTGACGCTGAAAGAAATATTATCTGTTGGCCGCAGCGTCAATTCCGTACCTATTCGATATCCCCATCCTCTGGTTTTACCGCGGCCAAATCCTACCATGGGCTTTAGGATAATTTTTTTCCGCCGATCCGTTTGAACCCAAACATAAGCATAGCCATTCAGTTCAGATTGATACACCCATGCGCGACTGTCTTTAAAAGTGTCTCCATCATTGTAGTCGCCAAATTCTATATGGAAACCCAGTCCAAAACTCCAATAATTTTTCAGGAAATTCATTTGATTAATATCTAAAGCCTTTGCAATATTTAATCCATCTCCCCGAAACTGTGTGAATAATCGGATATCTAAAAGATTACTTAAAAATTTCCACCACGGGTCTTGTTTTCTTAATTCACCATTGAACATGGTATATCGCGTATCATTTCTTTTCATGTATCCCAAGTCATTAATTTCAAACTTATCATCAGTGAATCCAGCACCAAATTTTAATTCCCACCATTTTGGGTTTCGGTATCCGATAAAAAATCGTCCACCGTTTCCGATTGTATTATTCGCCCTAGATTGCACAAGCTGACCGGAAAATGTAAAAGCATTATTCAGAAACTTTAATTGCCAATCACCACCAATAACTATTGCGGGGTCTCCCCTTTGACGATGAATATCTGTCACCATCATCCCTACATTTGAAAAATCATTAATAAGGGGTATTTCTATTCTGGCAATCAAATGATTGGTGTAAGGCTCCAAAAGAATTTTTTCTAATTGAGTTGAATCACCTTCAGAAACCTCCCAGGTTCCGTATTCTTCATCTGTTACACTTTCAATTATTCCAAAATTAATTCCAGAATTTGTCTGCCCTAGAATTTTCATTGCACCCAAAATGGTTGTGTTTTCCGGGGCATCAATAATAGAACCATTTTCCGGGGTAAAATAATTTGGAGTCTTTCCAATCCTACGAGAATGAAAAAGCTGATATCTGTTTCTAAAAAATGCTCCCCCTTCAACAAAAAATGGTCGCTTTTCCATGAAGAAAGTTTCGAAAGCTGTCAAATTCAACACAGAAGGATCCGCTTCTACTTGACCAAAATCCGGATTAAAAGTAAGATTTACTGTTGTGTTGGATGAAAGACCATATTCTAAATCCAAACCTATATTATTGGTATAGTCCAACCCGTCAGAATCTGTCCGGCCTCCCAAAGCATATGGTAAAATTTCTAATTGATTGGGCGGAGGAATATTCTTTAATCCCTTTAACACTCCAAACCAGGAGACAACCCCTTTTGTCCCTTTTGCCCGCCCTGGCCATTGAACAAATTCCTGATGTCTGTAAATGCTCCGCATGAATTCAATTCCCCAGATCTGTTCCTCCGCGGAGGAAAATTGAAAAACTGAAATGGGAACCCGAATTTCAGCAATCCATCCTTTATCATCAATTGACATTTCTCCGTCCCATACCGCATCCCAACTGTTATCAAATTCCTCGTCTTTTGAAATGGTAACATCTACCTTAACACCAGCGGCATTCAGGGCAAACCAATATCCGTTTTTATCATCATTTCGAGAGTCAATACCAAATCCAACCCAATCGGAATTGAATTCAAACCCGCCCATCCAATCATCCCGGCGAGTGAGGCGCTTCATAATTTTTTCCGGTTGAGCATCAAAATTTCGGAAAGCAATGTATATATTTTCATCGTCATATAAGACATATACTACCGTCCGCTCCGATGGTTTTCCTAAATCAATGGGCTCAGTTTGAAAAAACTGTTTTACAGGAATGGCCTCATTCCATACGGCATCATTGAGTAATCCATCAATTGTAGGAGGGGTGTTAATTCGTCTGGCAATAGCTTCCCGATACTTCAATTCATTGGGGTTTCCGGTGTAAATCTCCTCTGTAGCACTTCCCTGCAATTCTGCAAAAATTACGAGAAATAAAATATGAAATCGTTTTATCACGAAATGTAAATGGACTCCCTTCTTTTAGCCGGAGAAGTTAAGCCCTTGCCCTGAATACTCCAATGGACGTGTAACAGTTTATTAAGGATTCTAAGGAGATTAAATCATAAATAAAATTCTATGCTTATTCTGATATACAGGCGAGTATTTCAGAACGTATGTTTTCCGGGGTCACGACGTGAACAGCATGGCCCAGTTTCACCAGCCATTCTGTGGTTTGAAAATCTCGGGATACTTTTTGCCCCGTATATTGTTCAATAACCCTTTTCCCGGAAAATCCAATGTTACCGGCATTATGTTCAAATAATTGAATTCCTCTGGACCCATACCCAATGGCTACACCCCCTAAAGTCGGGTCTGTAATAATGGTTATGACGGGGAGCCCCTCTTTTTCTACTTTAGAAAGGGCCACATGAGCTTTGGGAATGCTCACCATAGATGAACAGCCCTCATGCATTCGGGCACCTCCACCAGCAGCCTGTAAAATGATAGGCAGTCTCTTTTCGATAGCAATTTTTGCAGCACGCCAGATTTTTTCTCCTGTACTCATACAAAATGATCCACCAAAAAATCCAAAATCTGTAGCACAAAAAACAACATCCCGGCCTTCTATCGTTCCATTTCCCGTAATCATGGCAGTTATTAATCCCGTCTTTTCCCTTGTCTCCTTCAGCTTCTCCGCATATCCCGGAAAAGACAGAATATCTTTATCCACAATGCAACAGGTTTCAGCATGTTCTACAAAGGAGTTTTCATCTAAAGCCATGGCGATATAATCCCAAGCGGACGGTCTGATGTATCGAACTCCACACTCACTGCACACATAATTCTCCTTAGCCAAATTCCTTAGGTTAACTGGATCATAGAGCCTCATTCCAGTCTCGGTATAACAACCGGGATGTCGTTTAATAAACCTTTCTTTTCCAGTGGTGGGAATCCTCGAGATTTTTTTCTTTAAATTTTTAAATTCAGCAGCCGGCTTTTCTGTCCATTGTCCTATTTTTTCCCACCGATCTACTCTTTTTTGAAATAAATCATTAAAAGGATTTCCCATATATATCTCTATTGATTTATTTAATACTTTTCCTAAAGAAGTGATGGATTCTTTTTTAAATCGATGGGCAGGGCCCACACTTTCCGGAATTAACTCATCTACAATACCAAGAGCATAGCCTTCTTTAGAAGTAATTTGTGATGCTTCTGCAGCTTCATTGGCATGATGGCGATCATGATATAATATAGATGAACAAGCTTCGGGTGTAATCACAAGGTATGTTGAATACTCCATAGCAAGAGTCACATCGGTTCCTGTTAGCGCAATGGCCCCTCCGCTGCACCCTCGATTGATGATAATAGATATTGTCGGTGTTGTGGATTCTGCTAACGCCTGTATTGTCCCTCCAATTCGCCAGGCAATACCTCCCGCTTCACTTTCCTCTGTGGGGTCTGCTCCAGGTGTATCCACAAAAATTATGATAATCCTGTTTTCTTTATTCGCAAGTTTGATAGCCTCGATAGCTCGTTCATAACTTGCTGCTGTAGGCATGCCATGATTCCATTTGTGAACCACATCCGGATCTTTCATTAGTTCCCGTAATTGTTTATAATTAGAAGACGGACCACTTTGTTGACCGATGAGCATTACAGGGATTTCATTGAATTGAGCAAGATGTGTTTGAATCAGACATGACCCAAATGCCTTACTAGACAGACATTCATCTACCTTATTAAAGAGGGTCAGATAATCAAGATATTTTGGTCTTTCAGGGTGAAAGGATAATTGATATTTTTCAAATTCAGTAAGATGAGCTATGGCATGGGGTGAATAATCAAATTTTCCGTCTTTTTCAAACGGCAAGTAAAAATGGTTGCTGTTTTTCATGAAAAAGAATACAAACTAAATTCGATCAGCCACCAATTCTGCAATATCATACACGGTCATGGTATCATCCTGACCTTTCACTTTCCTTGCATCTTCCATCATAATCATACAAAAATTGCATGAAGTGGCTACAGATTTCGCTCCTATCTTCATGGCTTCTTCAAAGCGTTTGTTATTAATCCTTTCCCCTGTATTAATCTCATACCACATATTACCGCCACCCGCACCACAGCAAAAACTCGATTCTTTATTTCTTTCCATCTCAATCATACAAGATTTATCCGATAATACCGATTGCAGCACTTTTCTCGGAGCATCATATTCTCCTTCGTGGCGCCCTAAATAGCAGGCATCGTGAATCGTTACAGGCTCATCCAAAGAATTTTCCGGCTTAACCTTTCCGTCTTCAATCAATTGAGCGATAAACTGGGAATGATGTGTTACCTCTAAATTTATTCCCATTCCCGCATAATCGTTTTTAAGGGTTGTCAGGCAGTGAGGACATTGGGTTACGACCTTCTTAATATTATAATTTTCAAATGTTTCCTGATTGGCCATAGCTTGCATTTGAAATAAATATTCATTTCCCATTCGTCGTGCGGAATCACCGGTACATGTCTCTTCATTACCGAGAATGGCATAATCAACACCGGCTTTGTCAAATATTTTTACAATGGCTCTGGATATTTCCTTACCACGATCGTCGTATGATCCGGCACAACCCGTCCAATAAAGAATTTCTGCTGCCTTTTTTTCTCGGAAAACAGGAACATTCAGCCCTTCAGTCCATGTTTCCCGATCCTGTGGGGATAATCCCCAGGGATTCCCATAGGTTTCGATTTTATTAAATACGTCCATGGCATCCTGAGGAAACCGGCTTTCCATTAACACTAAATCCTGACGTACCCGTAATATATCTACCATAGGTTCATTTCCAACCGGACAGGCTTCAACACAAAAGCCACAGGTTGTACATGACCACGCCGCCTCTTCAGAAAGCATCCATTTAGACATAGGCTCGCCACTGTCTTCACCTTTAGAAAGGGATTGTGCATGCTCATTAAAAAAATATCGTTTATTAATCTCTATTACAGATGGAGAGAGTTCTTTTCCTGTGACATATGCGGGGCAAAAATCCTGACACCGATTGCACATGATGCATGCATATCCATCCAACAATTCTTTCTGAGGTAAATGCTCAATCTTTGATGCCCCAAATTGTTCAGCATTTTCATCTTCTAAATCCATAATCTCTAATGTAGATGGGGCAGGCTTTTCTTCTGCTACCATATAGTTTAGGGGTCCCATAAATAAATGGGCATGTTTAGAATAAGGGAAATAAGGTAAGAAAGCTAGAATTAGCCCCAAAGCTGTCCACCAACTAAAATGCTCACCAAAGTGCAATCCGCTCTGAGAAAAATCTGACCAGGCAAAAGACAAAATTGTTGCGGTGGGTTGGCTCCAATCGTTGCCATGAATCGCTACCTCAAAAGATGCACCAATAAGTCGAAATCCTACATGGAGCATGATGAACATTCCTACAATCAGAGAATCTCTTTTAACTCCCTTCTTTGCCGATTCGCTTAATAGTACAGGTGAACCAGTCAAAAGACGATTGTCTCTTGTGATAAACCGACGAATTAAAAAGATGGCAACCCCCAGTAGGACCAAAACACTGAATCCATCCACAAAGAGACGGTAAATATCCCCTATAAAATGGTTTGGTAAAAATTGAAACCCCGGCACGAGGCCATAAAAGACATCAACAACATTAACAATCAAATATAGAGTAAAACCCCAAGCCACTACAGCGTGGATACCTCCAAGGATTGGCCGTGTTTTAAAGAGTGTCTTTTGACTCAAAAAAACCGATAATCCTTTCGTCCATCTCCCAAAGGTTTTTTTCCATTGAATGGGGTTCGAACCCCGGGCAATTATCCTGAACATTCTTCCGAAGGTTATCAAAGATAACCCAAGAGAAATAACACCAATTAAAATAAAGACAATCCGCTCAAGTGTACTCAGCATACTTTACCTACGGTTGAAGATAGTTTAAGGATAATGGATCATTTAAAAGAATGAATCAGGATTGAAGAGCTTCTGTTAATTTGGGCATTATTTCGAGGATATCTCCCACAACACCATAATCTGCGATTTCAAAAATTGGGGCTTCCGGATCCTTATTAATCACCACAATTTTTTTAGATCCTTTCATTCCCACCACATGCTGTATGGCTCCGGATATTCCTAGAGCTAAATACATTTTTGGAGCAACACTTTGCCCCGAACTGCCCACTTGCCGAGAAGAAGAAAGCCATCCAGCATCGACCACAGGCCTTGAAGACCCCAACTCTGCGCTTAAAGCTTTGGCTAAATCCTTGGCCAGGGGAATATTTTCTTCTTTTCCGATGCCTCGACCAACAGAGACGACAACATCGGCAGCGGTTAAGTCCACATCTCCAACGTCTTCCTGGAAAGGTGGTTCAGATTGAGTTTTGATCCTATCTGAAGTCAGGTTGATGGATACGGCCCGGCTACTACAAGTACCGCGAATTAAAGCTTCTGCCTGATAAGCAGCAGATTGAAAACTTACAAGGTAGGGTCCATCGCCAACCGGAGAGACTTGTCCTGCCAATTTTGCATTAAAAACTGGTTTTATAAATACAACTCTATTATCCGAAACGGTTACAGCAACATTATCGGCCAGAAAAGGTTTATTCAATCTTGCACTTACCTTGGGGACAAAATCCCTAACCTGGTAAGTATGTCCAAAAAGAACATAATCAGGATTTTCGTTTTCCACGATTTGTTTTACGGCCTCAGCATAGCCATCAGAGGAATAATCAGCCAATAAATCGTGGCTAACGGTTAGCACTTCAGACAAATCATACCCGGAAACTTCTGAAGCCAAAAATTCAGCATTGGGTCCGATAGCCAAAGCACCTGCAGTAATTCCTAAATCTTTTGCTATGGATTGAGCTGCCACAATTGCTTCTAAACTCATACGATGGAGAGAGCCATTATTTTCTTCTAAAACAACAAGTATATTCATGATACCCCCTTATAATATTTTAATATCAGTTTTAAAGGCTTCTAGGAGTTGATCGACAATTTGCTCTGAGTTCCCCTCCAGCATAACCGTTCGTTTTTCACTCTTCGGTACAGAAACAGCTCCTAAAGTCTGGAGAGCTTCTCCTTGGTCGGGTTCAACAACTTTAATTTCTTTTTTCTTAGCACCCATAATGCCTTTTAAAGATGGGTAACGGGGTGTATTCAGTCCGGATTGAATAGTAATACTTGCGGGGAGTGACATGGTCACCCATTGAAACCATCCCGCTTCTAACTCTCGTTTAACTTTCAGCACCCCATCAGTTACTTTTGTTTCCATAACAAGTGATGCTGTGGACATACCGAGCATTTCACCAATGAGAAGGCCAGTTTGTCCAAAACCTAAATCATCCGATTGAAGGCCGGATAAAATTAAATCAAATTTTTCCTCTGCCATGGCATCTGAAAATCGCCTGGCAATTGACAATGGATCAAAATCTCCAATAGAATCTGTTTTTATGTGGATTCCTCTGTCTGCACCTTTAGCCAGGGCTTCTCTAAGAATTTTCTGCACCCTGTCCGGCCCCAGTGTCACGGCAACAACTTCACCCTCTCCTTTGGATTCCCGCATCCGTAATCCTTCTTCCAACGCATAATTATCACTTTCATTCATTTCATACGTGACAGAGATTTCCTTAATCCAATCTCCCTGGTCCCGAATGGGAAGGGGCGATTCTGCACCGGGGACTTGTTTAACTAAAACTGCAATTTTCATAGGGTATACTCCTTGAAATCATTTAAAGAAGATAAATAACACCTGTTTTATCTCGTATAAAATTACAGTTCACAAGAAGGAAATACAAGGCGTTAAACCGACCAGTCGGTTTATCATTGAAGTTCACGTGCATACTTTGATATTTTGTTTTAGCAGAGTGTTGGACTAATTTAAATTTGGCAATGAATCGTCTCACTATTTTGATCTTAGCCAATGGTTTGTTTTTGATTGGCTCTCTCCTTTTACTATGGGGAATCAAGAGATGGGTTGAGAGACGGAATTGGAATAAAGAAAAATAAAAAAATGATTTGACCGTGATAATTGGTCTTACTATTTTCGGAGCGATGAATGGCCCTTTTACGAGGGTTACTCTCATCAAAGAACGAATACACAAAGGAGAATCTAATGAATTCAAAACTCTTTAAGCTTTTTACAGCCTCTCTTACTACACTGGTTCTGTTCAGCGCCTGTGATACTGGCGATGACAGTCCGAATCTTGGTGATATTGTTGGCTCTTGGGATCTTTCAGCATTGACCGGAAGTTATACCCGAACAGTAGCCCTTCCAGCCAGTTACCCCAGTGATACCACTTTTGCATTGACAGCAACATGGAAAGATGGTCCTGCTGTTTTAGGTCCGTTGGCAGCTCTTGCCAGTTTCGAAATGCTCGAACTTAGTGACGGAGTACCGGCTCCCGGTTTTCCAGTTACAAGCGCATTTGATACTGCCGCATTAGCCGCAACTGGGATTTCCATGAAAGGAACCTTCGAAGATGCTTCAAGCAGTGATGATGCTGGTACGTACAAAATCAATGGAACGTACCCCACAATTCGCTTGGACGCCGATAAATGTGAATCCTACTCTACTGTAGCTCAAATTACAGACCAGGGGAATTATACGGTTGCTTATGATGCCAGCGGAAATGCTACTTTAGGTATTGCACCGGATGTAAATCTTGGAGCTCAGGTTCTCCCTGCATTTCCTGATGGTAAGGCCACCTTTACCAATGAAGCAGCCAATATGAATCTCTCTTTCCTTGATAGAGATTCTCATGATGAAAGATATGCGGAAATTATGACTTCTTGGAGTGAAGAAGCCGACCGCGTTACTATGGGTATTGCAGCCCTTCCTGTAGGGTCCGACGGCGCCTTTGGGTTAGAAGGTGACCTTGGTACTGAAGGGTATATTGCAGATGCAGCATTGGCCCCTTGGGGTGGATATGCCACATGGTATGCATTCAATATCCTTGTTGAAACTGAATTAAAAGTATCCGATGCTAAAAACCCACTGAAAGATTTAGATGGGGATGGTGAAATTACCCCATTTGATATGATTATTTACATGCATGCGGATAACCTTGCCGAAGCTGGTTCTGCAACTGCTTTTCAGATGCCCTACAGTGTTTTAATTGACAGTTCTAATCCATTGCAACCAGTTCCTGTTAGTGATGGCACACATGACTTTGACGCAACTGCTGCTGCTGCTGGCGGTAAAATGACCTTCGTAGTCAATGGGTTATGTTTCCCTGTAAACGAACTTATTGATTTCAATACGGACTGGACACGCGTCGAATAAAATCTCTCGCAAGTGTATCGTTCACTGCACTGGGGGTGGTTTTAATTAACTACCCCCAGTTTTTTTAAAGGGCAACTCAATTTCGCAATCAATAACGGGGCAACCATGAAAAAACAGTTTACCCTTTTTCTTTTACTCATATTTTCATTTATTTCCGCACAAACCATAACATTAACCGGTCATGTTACCGACGGGAAGAACCATGCACCTCTCATCGGAGCTAATGTTGTTATTAAAGGGGAAAATCTTACAACAGGGTCTGCTGCTGATTTTGACGGGGTATACCGTATAGACAAACTCCCTCCCGGACATTATACCATTACAGTATCTTATATCGGATACCAAAACTACCAGGGAGAAATTAAAATAAACCCTGAAGAGACTCTTGTTACGTACGACGTTCAGCTTTTAGTTTCCGCAATCCAACTTCAGGAATATGTGGTTACGGCCAGTCGAGGAAGCCGCGAAAAAATCACAGACGCTCCCGCAGCTATTTCAATTATTTCTGAATTGAAAATCCGGAATGCCAGCAACCCAAATTTGGGTGACTATTTTAAAAACATTAAAGGAGTAGATTTTACAGCATCGGGATTAGACAGTTACAATTTAAGTGCACGGGGTTTTAACTCCAGTTTTAGCAGCCGATTGCTTACCCTTACTGACGGCCGTATGGCCAACGTCCCATCTTTGAGACTGATCGCTTACAATACCATTCCCCTCACTTCTGACGATGTGAAACAAATAGAAGTGGTTTTAGGGCCCTCTTCTGCTTTGTATGGTCCTAATGCCCATAGCGGTGTTGTAAATATTATATCAAAACGGCCAAATGAATCTGCAGGGACAACTGCAGGAATAACTGTAGGAACACGATCATTTAATAAAATCCAGGCTAGACATGCTGGTACAATGGGCAATCTCGGGTATAAGGTGTCCTTCGTCAATTTCACTGCGAATGATTGGGAATATATTGAAATAGATGAAAGAAAAAATCATTTAAAACCCTGGTTTTCTACTTACTTAAATGGAGATGTCGGTGATGAATTAGATGAATTATTTGACGAGGGGAAAGCCACCTGGGACGGATGGGATATCCTAGTCGATTCAGATGGGGACGGAGTCACAGATACCGTTTATACGAAAGAAGATAACCTTGTGAGGGATAGGAATGAGGATGGATTAGATGATTTGCCGGATTTTGGAATAAAAAATATGCGGTTTGATGTGCGAATGGATTATAATTTTACCGATGACCATTTTATTAGCACTAATTTTGGCAGGGCACAGGCAACCAATATAAACATAACAGGAATTGGGCGATATTTAGCCAATGACTGGGTTTACCAGTTTTACCAAATGCGTTGGGTATATCATAATTGGTTTGCCCAGGCTTATCTAAATACCAGTCAATCCGGATCAACTCGAAATTTAAGAACTGGTGAGGTCGTCACAGACCACTCCACATTTTTCCATTTTCAGTTCCAGCATTCTTTGGATTTCCCAAATCTATTTCATACAAAATTAATTTGGGGAGGAGATTATCAACGCACAATGCCGGAAACTTTCGGAACCATACTTCCTGATGGTACAGGAGGAAGAAACCCTAAAAGCTATGGAAGTGACGGAAAAGATAACGATGGAGATGGTGAAATTGATGAGTGGGATGAACTTATTATCACCAATGAATATGGATTATATGTTCAATCGCAGTCAAAACTTACAGACAAGATTGAGATTATTCTTTCAGGGAGATTGGATTTGCACAGCGGCCAATCTGATGAGAATGGGATACCTTTTTTAGCTGATCCTCTCGGAGGCGGAACGTTGAATTATTTTCCGCAAATTTCACCAAAGATTGGATTTCTGTGGAAACCAGCGGATGACCAAACCTTCCGTCTAACTGCAGCAAGGGCTTTTAACACCCCTTCTTCTCAAGGATTATACTTGGATGTATTGGCAGCTCTTTATTCTGTATTCCCTGTTAAAGCTAGAGGGAATAAGGATGGCTACACCTTCCAAAGAGATGCAAACAATAATCTTATGATGTATGATGTGCGGGATGGGTCATATTCTGAGTTTCGATTAACTCAAATGCCTGAATCTTCAGTTTTATATATTCCGGAAGTATTGGGTAGACCCGGTGCATTTGTTAGCCCTGATGATTATAATGCCATTGAACCGGTACGTTCGGAGGAAGTGTGGACCTATGAAATAGGGTATGCGGGCCTTCTGGGTGGAAAAATGCGTACTACATTCGATTTATATTACAGTACCTACAGCGATTTCGTCAGTGATTTAACTTGGATTACTCCTGTTGTCCTGGATACCAGTAGAGGGTTCTACAGCGTTGAAACGCCCGACGTTGACATCTTGGGTTTTATTCCGACATATGAACATAACGGTATCTCCGATGGTGGAGATGGAGTTCCCGGTGCTTACTGGATTGAATATGGATCATCAAATTGGTCTACTTCAATCCCAGATAACTGGTGGGATAAGGCACCGGAAGCACGAAAAGGAACCGGCCTTGTTATCGTCGATGGAGATACTGTAGGAGCTTGGTGGTCGGATGATGTAGTGGATTTTGTAAATCCAATTAATTTGCTGTTAACCAATATTAATTACGGCCGTGTAAGTTTATGGGGATTTGATGCCAGCGTCTATGCCCTACTTTCAGAACATATTACAGCAGATATAAATGTTTCTTTCTTAGGCAAAACCCGGTTTTGGAATTTTCTCACCAGAGATTACGATCCTATAAATGCACCAAAATATAAAATCAACGCTCAGCTTTCTTACATTGCTGTAAACGGTCTGACTGGGAATATTGGATTTCGATATATTCCAGAATTTGAATGGGCCGCTGGGGTACATTTTGGAACTATCCCATCCTATCTTGTCATTGACACCATGGTTGGCTATAAATTCAAGAATAAATATTCTTTATTATTGAATGTGAATAATTTAAGCGGAAAAATGCACAGGGAAATTATCGGAGGACCAGAAATGGGTCGGCACATTACACTGAAATTCAACGTCAGTCTATAAGACAATCAATCAATATTCTATCATTTCTACCCTTCTATAAAAAAAAGCAGAACCGGCAGAAGAATCTGGGAGCGGGGGAACAACCAGCCTTCGTTGAACACGATTCTGCTTAAAATCTGTTTCAAACTTATAGTAATCTCCATAATCCTGCAAGTACTTTTTTAGGAGAAAAAAGTAATAAATGAATGGGCTCAATTCATGCTAAATGTCTTGGAACGGATAGATAAAGCTCTCTTCGAATTATTGAATACACATTTGGCGAATCCTGTTATGGATGCTGTCATTCAAACAATGTCCTCTACAATGATAGATGAATTCTTATTGGTTTCTGCTTGTCTGGCATTGGCACTTTTTGGAAGTAAGCGAGAAAAAATAACTGCGGGACTTCTCATTCTTTCTTTCGTGTTTTTATATTTTACTATATCAGAAATCCTCACGCCTACATTAGGACGGCTACGACCGCACCACACATTAGAATCAGTACGACTTCTCACAGATCCGAACGGGCTGATTTATGGGTTTATTTCTATTCATGCTGCCCAATCCTTTTCTGCAACAGTTATTTTGTCATATTTTTATCCAAAGTATACAAAATGGTATTATTCTTTGGCGATTTTTATTGGTTTCAGCCAAATATATATGGGCGTGCATTATCCCGGAGATATTTTGGGAGGTTCTCTCTATGGTTTCGGTATCGCCTGGACGATACTTTCCCTTTGGGTTATTCTAAAAATGAGAGAAATAAAAAGGGGAAAATTGTGGGTGCGTTATTAAAGCAATACGCTACTAATTCGATCAATTGCTTTAATTAGGGAGTGAATCTTCCGGCGGTTTGACTCCATAATCTTGAAAGCTTTCTTGCCCGGGAGATTGAATTTCTCCGTGTTTGGATTCGAATTTCTGAATATTATCTTTTAATGCCATTAAAAAGGCTTTGGCATGGGGTGGTGCCATCACAATTCTGGAGTGAACTTTTGCTTTTGAAACTCCAGGGAGAATCCGGGTAAAATCCATGACAAATTCTGCCGGAGAGTGTGTAACCACAACAAAGTTTGAATATTCCCCTTCCCCCACCTCTTGATCCAGCTGAATATTTATCTGTTGAACGTTTTTTTTCTCTTCCATGGTACTCCCAGGTAGTTAAGCTTTAGGGATTATCAAATTCACGGGCATTGAAATCTTCCCAATCTTCTTCAATCCCTTCAAAATCTTCGTAATTTTTTATGTCTTGCTCTTCTTGCTTTGCTTTATACATCTCAATTTCAGATTCATACAAATTAAAATGATCTTTTTTCTTCTCAAATTCTGCAGGATCCACATCCTCTTCGTCATCGGGTTCCAAACGTTCCACATCCTCACTGTAAACTTCCGCATCAAAGAAATCAAGATTTTCAACAATCCCATTAGCCATGAGGTATTCCAGAAAATCCAGAAATTTTCTGTCTTTTAAATCTGTCTTGCAAATCACACAGACCAATGATTCTTTGAGATCAACTTCATCCAAGGATGATTCGCAGACGGGGCAGATGATTCCTTCTAACATAAATTTTTTCCCTTAAAATCGGACGTGAATCTAATCGAGGGATATAGGTTCAGCAACACCTTTTAGACATATTTTAACGGTCATTATATACAGTTCTTAAGACGTTTATTTCCGCAGTTGTTAATTGTGTCCTTCGTCGTTCATTCACAATTTTGGCTGTTTCAATGAATTTTTCCCAGAGAACCCTTCGATGTTTACCCCCAACAAACCAGGTAAAGGGTCGTATTGTTTTTGGCGGAAACCCTTCAGAAACCACCATGGCTCCCGGGCCAACAATTGTTCCTGTATTTAGTTTAGTCCCAATGGCTGTTTTCACATGATCACCTAAAAAACATCCGATGTGGATATTCCTTGTTTCTACACTTCTTTTGTTGACTTGCACTTTTACCGGTGCATAATTGTTTTTTAAATTGCTATTGATGGTTCCTGCCCCCAGATTTACCCAACTCCCCAAGTAGGCATCCCCCAAATGCCCTTCATGTACCTTATTGGTATATGACTGCAGAATAACTGTATTTAATTCACCACCGACTTTACATTGGGGACCGATGGCACTGTTTTTAATTTGTGTTAAGGGTTTTACAAGAGTGTGCTCTCCGATAAACAGGGGACCTTCCAAAATAGAGTTCCCATAAATCTTAACACTTTTTTCTATGATAATGGGTCCTTGAGATGCGTCAAGAACAACTCCGGGTTGAATAACAGTTTCTTCTGAAATAATTACTTTCTCCGGATTTATCACATGATACCCTGTTGGCTTAGGAGTGTCATTTCGATGTAATAATTGGCTGGCTGCCAAAAGGCTTTGCGGCAAGTGTTCCAGTATTGTCCATAAAAATCGGCAGGGAACACTCTGAAGTTCACCCGTCGGAAAACATGCTGTTAAATCGCTAAAAACAGGCCCACCGAGTTTTAGCCAGCCGTTCCCGGTTTCCTTAGGAATTTTAGCCCCGATGAGAATTTTATCGTGATAGTAAAATCCAAAAGACCCGTTGATGATTTTATCCAAATCTTCTCCTTGCCAAAGGACATTCCCCAATAACCATACTCCATCCTCAACTAAATTAGGATTAACTACGGTATCTGGATAGGATTCTCGACATAATTCTTCCATTTCTTCCCGGACAAAAAGAGAGATGGCCTCTCCTGGGAATTTCCTCATTATCCTTTCCAAAAAGGATGATTCACCGGTACGCAGATCAAACACCGGTCGAGTCAGAGAAATAGGATCTAAATCCCTGGCATGTTGGTTCTCATATATATACAGATTCATTTTATTCCCAATAATTGGTGTAGTTCTTTAAAACCACTCTCCATAATGTCATTTCCGGATTTTTGAAGGAGAATATTATAATAATATTCACCCAATTCGGAATAAAATCCCACTTTTAATAAAATGTTAGTTGCCCGTACCAAAACGGCTGAAATTGGTGAAAATTCCGTATTTAAATCTATAAGAACATCTGCACGTAGGTTAGACGCCTCCTGCTTTAATGCTTTAGACGGCAGTCCCATTCGATTCAAATCCTGAGGAGAATACAGTAAGTACTCTCGAGTCATTTCCAATCCCATTGTTGCCCTGGTTCCTCCAGAACCAATGAACGAAAGGATTTTTTGGGAATACGGTCCTAATGCATTATTTAATGAGAGAATAAACCTGCCGGCAAAGTCATAATCTTTCCGATGTTCGGGTAAACTTATCACAATGCGTGAAACAGATCTCCCCTCACGAGAGATTTTAACAGGCAGGGGTGTTCGTTTCTGTTTATCGCTGACCCTGTCCCACCAAAGTGCAAATTTTATTTTTTTTGACAATTCCATAATTTGACTGTATTTCCTTCTTTACAGGAGTTCTACAGGATGCGAAATTGTATTAACTTTGCCAGTTCTTAAAAGGATTTAATTTATGAGTGTCGGAAAAAAATTTCTATGGGGAAGCCTGGGGTGGGTTCTGGGTGGGCCCATTGGAGCCATCATCGGATATAGTCTCGCTTCCATGGGTGGCCCACAGGCTGGTACCTACTCCACAGGATACCCATCCAAGGGATATCCCAAAACGCATGCCGGTGATTTTATGGTTTCTCTCCTTGTGCTTTTTGCTGCAGTTATGAAAGCAGACCGCCAATTATTAAAATCTGAACTGGATTATATCAAAGCCTTCCTTTTAAAACAGTTTAGCGCCGGGGAAGTAAGGGATTATATGACCCTGATGAAAGATATCCTCAAACAAGAGTACCCTCTCCGCGATGTCTGCCGTCAAATTGTTCGGTCCATGGATCACTCCAGTCGTTTGGAATTAGTCCATGTTCTTTTTGGATTATCTCAGGCTGATGGACATGTCCATCCCGCTGAAATTAAAATTATTCATACCATTGCGCGGTACTTGAATATTAACCCTAACGATTTCGATTCTATAAAGGCCATGTTTTTTAAAGACACCCTTTCCTCTTACACTATTTTAGAAATCGACCCGTCTGCTTCTGATACAGAGGTTAAAAAAGCCTATCGTAAAATGGCATCGAAATACCATCCGGATAAAGTAAGCCATTTGGGGGAAGAACTGAAAAGTCTCGCCGAAGAAAAATTTAAATCAGTAAATGATGCCTACCAGTCGGTTAAAAAAGAAAGAGGATTTAAATAGTGTCTGAAAAATCCGGACAATTCCCTTTTACGCGTGGTATTTACCCCGACATGTATAAAACACGGTTATGGACCATGCGCCAATACGCCGGATTTACTTCAGCTGAGGAATCCAATGAACGATACCGATATTTACTAAAAAACGGGGTAACCGGACTTTCTGTTGCATTTGATTTACCCACACAAATCGGCTATGATTCAGACCACCCCATGGCAAATGGAGAAGTGGGAAAAGTTGGAGTTCCTATATCATCTATTCGGGATATGGATTTGCTTTTTCGGGATATACCCTTAGATCAAATATCCACATCCATGACCATTAACGCCACTGCCGCTACACTTCTGGCTCTTTATATTGTCACCGCGGAAAAAAGAGGACTTTCTGTAGAAAATCTTCGGGGTACTATTCAAAATGATATTCTTAAAGAGTACATTGCCAGGGGAACATATATCTATCCTCCGAAACCCTCCATGAGGCTCGTTACCGATACTTTTGAATTTTGTTCTTCCCATGTACCGAAATGGAATACCATTTCCATTTCCGGTTATCACATCCGCGAAGCAGGGAGTACCGCAGCCCAAGAGTTGGCTTTTACTCTGGCTAACGGCATTGCTTACGTCCAAGCTGCCTTGGATAAAAATCTAAAAGTCGATGATTTCGGATCCCGCCTATCCTTCTTCTTTAATGCCCACAACGATTTACTCACTGAGGTGGCAAAATTTCGGGCCGCCCGCCGTCTATGGGCTACAATTATGAAGAAGCGATTTGGCGCAGAAAATCCAAAAGCCATGATGTGCCGGTTTCACACTCAAACAGGCGGATCTACCCTCACAGCTCAGCAAGTCGATAACAATATTGTGCGTACAACTCTTCAGGCACTTTCGGCTGTTCTTGGGGGAACCCAATCCCTCCACACCAATTCATTTGACGAAGCCCTGGCTTTGCCCACGGATCATTCGGCAAAACTCGCTCTTCGCACCCAGCAGGTCATCGCTTTTGAGTCTGGAGTAACCCAGTTCACAGATCCCCTGGCAGGAAGTGAAGTTGTAGAAAAATTAACGGATAAAATTGAAGAAAAGGCCCGTGAAATTATCCAAACTATAGATAATATGGGTGGTGCGATAAAAGCTATAGAGGCGGGATGGGTCCAGGATGAAATTGCCAACAGCGCCTATACCTATCAAAAAGATGTAGATTCGGGAAAGCGGACAATTGTAGGCGTAAATGATTTTGCCGATGAAGCAGAGCCTGTACCTGATCTCCTTGAAATTGATCCCTCTTCGGTGCAAAAACAAATCGATAGGGTAAAGTCGTTTAAACAAAATCGTGACCATCTTGCCGTTAAAGACAAACTCTCCCACCTGAAAAAATCTGCTGCTGGTAATGATAACATTTTACCGGAGATTATCGATTGCGTTCGGACAGAGTGTACTTTGGGGGAAATTGCAGACGAACTGAGAAAGGTTTTTGGAGAGTATTAAGAATATATCTATCGGGAGGTTAAACCTGCAGGCCAGTCCATTAACCATACCGAATTATAATTTTCTCCTCTTTTTCTGGCTGTAAAACCCACTGCTGATCCATCTTTATTCCAGCTTTGGAATCCAATCAAATCGAATTCGTCTGCGGTAAATAGAAGACATACTTGTGTTTGTAAATCTAGATACACTAAATAAATTCTTTCATCAAGTTGGTTATTGTACCCAAAGGCTATAAACCGATTATTGGGTGACCATTCTGCCTTTAAAAACCCAAGTCTATCGATTGGAATCTTTTGATAGATCGTTTTTGATGCCTCATCCATGAGTCGATACAAATAATCGAATTCAGTTCCAAATTCCCAATGGGTGAATCCCACGGATTGACCATCAGGCGACCAGCAAACATCAGAAGCTTTTCCATCAAATAAAATGGTTGACCTGGAATCCTCAACATCTAAGGTCATTAAATGACTGGACCTAGTATAAAAAAGTGTACATGGAGTTAAGCAACTTTTTAACTTGATAA
>CAZJUP010000004.1:0-21514 GCA_964549275.1 uncultured bacterium
GAGCATTGGTTATGCAAACAGCAGAAGTATTAAGCGGAATTGTGTTTACTCAACTTATCAGAGAAGGTGCACCTGTGATTTTTGGAGGAGCGCCGGGAGCTTTTCACATGCAGTTCATGAGCGCACCCATGTCTGGAGTTGAAGCATTAAAACTTTATAGCGGCTATGCACAAATCGCCCGACACTTAGAAATTCCATCCCAAGGATATATGGGACTGGGTGACGGAAAATTTAATGACCCCCAAGCAGGTGCAGAAACTGCAAGTGGAGCTTATATTGCCGCTATGAGCAGAATGAACCAAGTGGCGGGCCCGGGAATGTTGGATTTTGTCAACTGCTTCAGTCTGGAAAAATTGGTATTCGACGATGAAATCTGTGGACATGTTCACCATTTCATGAGAGATATAAAAATCAAAGATGATTTGCCTGTCAAACCGTTTATTGATGAAGTCCTGGAAGAACAGCAAATCTGTACTCTGGAACACACATTGGAACATTGGCCTGTGGAGTTGTATTTACCGGGACCCACTGTAGACCGAACCAGTTGGGACCAATGGGAACAGTTTGGGAGCAAAGATTGGCAGCAAAGGGCAAGGGAATCTATTCAAAATTGTTTAGACGAATATTCTGAAAGTTCTCTGGAAGGGACTTTGGACCAAGAACTCCGTACAATAATGAGTCAGAATATTCAAGATTCAGGGCTATTACCTACCCTTCAATAATATTTCTATTTTATGTCTATTGAACCACTGGAAGAACGTCTGGCAAAGGGACCGGTTTTATTGGACGGCGCTATGGGTTCCCTCCTTATGGATATGGGACTTCATTCAGGACAACCTCCGGAAGAGTGGTCCATAAAATATCCTGAACGTATTGGTAAAGTGCACCAATTATACCACGAAGCAGGCAGCGACATATTACAGACCAATACTTTTGGGGCATCTTATTTCAGATTAAAAGAATGTGGAATTGCAGAATATCACGATTTAGTGAATCAACGTGCCGTGGAAATATGTCGTGAATATAGTGGAGGCTCATTGGTTTCCGGTGATATTGGACCTTCCGGATTATTGATTGAGCCTTTGGGACCGGCAAAAGCCACAGACCTAAAAGATGCATTCATTAGACAAGCTGATGTGTTAGAAAATAACAGCGTGGATCTTTTTAGCGTTGAAACAATGATTGATATCCAAGAAGCTGTTCTTGCAGTAGAAGCTATACGAGAAGTAAGCAGTAAACCCATCATTGCAAACATGACTTATGCACAAACCGGAAACGGGTATTTTACTGTTATGGGAAATCCTCTTTCCGATTGTGTCCAAAAACTCACTGATGCCGGCGCAGATATTATGGGTACAAATTGTAATTTAGACAGTAATGAACTTATAGGATTAGCAGAAGAAATATTAACTCTAACCAACTTCCCTGTGTCCATTAAGCCGAATGCAGGGCAGCCTATATTAGAAGGTGATACAGTTCATTATGAACAAACAGTCGAAGATTTTGTGGTGGGGATGGTTAAAATATATGAATTAGGCGTTAATGTTTTGGGGGGATGCTGTGGAACTACTCCTAATTATATTAAATCCTTATCTGAAGTTCTTCGGGTAAATTAAAGCGTTTTTTATTTTTCCGGGAAATTCACCAATTCCGCAAACACATCTGTAAAATCAGGGTGCATGCTTAAATCAATATGAGTCATTTTTTGTCTCAAATTTTCAAATTGGTTTTCAGAATTAAATAATGCCATTTTAGCTCCCAGAAGAGCTGTATTGCCTGCTGTTGTTATTTTTTTCTGTGGAAAATTTAAAAGACCAATCCTTCTGGCACTTCGTTTACTGATATAATTTCCAAACGCTCCCGATAAAAAAACTTCTTCAACATCATTCTCTGTTGCATTGAATTCTTTTAACAGTAAACGAATTCCGGTAGCAATGGCCCCTTTGGCTAATTGGAGTTCTCGAATATCTTTTTGGGTGATAACTACTGTGTCTTTCACTGTGATAGATTCTCCATTTGTAAAACGACCATCGGGTTTTATGAACCCATGATTTAAATACACAGATACGGCATCCACAAGACCGCTTCCACAAATTCCTTTGGCTTCATTCGCTCCCAATACTTTTGGAATAATTTCACCATTCCTTATAATGACACTGGAAATAGCACCTGTAACTGCACGCATTCCCATGGATATCCCTGCACCTTCAAAGGCGGGCCCGGCTGCAGTTGATGCAGTTAATATTTTATCTTTCCGTCCAACCATGATTTCCCCATTGGTCCCCAAATCTACCAATACCTTGAGCCCCCTGCTTTCCACCATATTTTTTGCCCAAACTCCCATCAGAATATCACTCCCTATAAAACTTGCAACACCGGGAAGAAATTCTATGATAACGTCTTCATGTAGAGGCCACCCTAATCCCGATGGTTTAAAAACTTCAAGGTCATTGGAGTTGGGTTCAAATGGATGAAATCCCATGGGTTCGACATCAATTCCACAAAAAATATTGTGCATCACCGCATTTCCCACAATACTGATACGTTTTAATCTGGATAATTTTTTATTCGAACTCCGAAACAAGGCCATAATCATGTCAATGAGTTTTGAGTGAATAATAGTCTGCATTTCATCCTGTTTATGTAACCGGGATGCCGCATCAATCCGTGTCATAATATCTCCACCATATTTTGCTTGTGGATTCAGTGCAGTCTCTACGGCGAGAACTTCACCCGTTTCTCTATTAACCAATTGTGCAGCTAAAGTCGTGGTCCCCAAATCGATGGCGATACCATATCCTTTTTGGGAAGAAAAATTAAAATTTGAATCATCAGTTAGAATATCCGATTTCCATTGACCCAACTCGAGAGTAAGATTGTCCTTAATTACCCCTTGACAAGCGAGCCGCCAGCCCTCATCCAGTTCCTTATTATCCAGAATGTTTTTCTGGACATTTGTAACAGGCAAACTGCCTTCCTTAATCTTGACCCGACATCCTCTACATCTGGCATGGCCCCCACAGGGGAATTCTACTCCATAATTAAAAAGTATATCATGGAGGTGAGACCCTTTATTTACATCAATACTTTGTTGTAATGGTAAAAGGGTGATTCGTTTGGTTTTTGACACTGAATTTTACACGGGTGAAACAGTAGCTGTTGTATAAATTAAATCATTATCCATAGACTGGTTCACGGTTGTACCGGGATTGATAATAAGAAATTCTGAATCTGGCCAGTTTCCATCAACCAATTGCTGTAATAACTGTATATTCCCTTTTATAACATTAAAATTCCAATTATTATTTTTCGCTTTATCTTTTGCTTTTTTTAGATAATGGGGATTGTTTACTGTTCCCGTATCAATAAAGGCCATCTTCGAGTAATGCTTTGTTTGGTTCATCGAATCGTTCAAATAATTAATATGTTTTTCTCCATATTTTTCTTTCAATTCCTCCTGTGAAACATCCATCCCATATAATTTTTGTATTGACCGTTTCTTTATGGATGGTTCATTTTCTGTATTTTTCAACCACCCAACTGATTGAAAATATGTTCCGGGGTTTTCGAAATAATAGTCCAGATATTTTTGTTTACTTCCCATCAAAATTCCAATACAATCATGGCTTTTAGGGATGACAATTTTTGTCTGTTGAGCAGATAAGCCAAATACCCATGTATTACATAGACCATATCCCAGCAGTATAGCATCAAACCCCAATCCTTCTGATTGTCGAATAGATTTTTCAATTCGATTTCGCATTTCAGCATTACTTAAATCATGAATACCTTTAGCAATGAATTCAGCATCAATTATGTTTTCGGTGTTATCGATACACTGAAGCATCTCATCCTTGAATACTTCACAACTGATTAATTTATAATGCATTTATTTTGTCAGGCCAAGTAACTCTTTTGCCAATACAACACCTGCACTGGCATTATCTCTATATCCATCTGCCCCTATTTCTGTCGCAAATTGTTTTGTTACCGGCGCTCCTCCAACCAACATTTTTACTTTATCCCTTAATCCGTTTTCTGTAAATGCATCGATTGTTGTTTTCATTCCAGGCATGGTTGTGGTAAGCAAAGCGGACATACATACTAATGATGCATTATTCTCCTTTACGGCATCCATAAATTGTTCAGAGGAAACATTGGTCCCTAAATCGACTACCTTAAATCCTCCTCCTTCAAGAAGTGCACCCAAAAGGTTCTTCCCAATATCATGCACGTCACCTTTTACTGTCCCTGTAATAGCACAAATTGAAGTATCTTCTTCACCCTCACCAACGAGAAGCGGGCGAATCAAAGCCATGGCTCCTTTCATGGCTTTCGCTGACATAAGTAGCTGTGGAATAAAATACTCGAATCGCTCAAATCTGGCTCCCACCTCATCCATGGCCCGAATCATATATTCATTAATTAAAACATGGGGGTTGATTTTTTCTTTTAGGGCTTTTTCAGTTATTGAAATTGCTGTATTGGGGTCTCCGTTTAAAACGGCATCGTGTAGATCCTCAAGATAATCCATTATTTCCTCAATTTATTTAAAAATAGTGTGCTGAACAAAACAAGAATTCATGGTAATGTTTCCTTTCTCATTTTGTTGTGCAGATTGAAATATATTTTTGTTTTCCTTTCAATTTTTTCATTGTGTTAATATGATTATCTTCCGTTTTTCCAATTCTAATTTGAAGGGGTCATAGGGTATATGATGAATGGGTGAGAGAAGTCCTATTTCTGTTATTTGACCTTGTAAAATCATTAGGGTGGCGATGCTCGCCGGGAAACCCACGGTACGGTTCATGGCAGTAAATCCAGATTCCAAATCCCGGTAATCAATGACGTGATAAAGCTGCCGTTCCAGTTCACCATTCCGCATCCCCTTCACATCCACCCGGAGAATACACACATCCCGTTCTTGTCCTCCTAGCTGTAAATGGGGTTCCAGTAATTTGCATAAAATATCCTGAGGAGACATATTATCTGGAAGCCAGTCCAGAGGGATTTTTGAGAGCATACCCAATTCCATCCAAGTATGAATAATCGATGCAAACCCTGGCCAGCGAAGTGTGTAACGCCCCGTGGATTGTATTGTGTTTTTTATGCCAAATTTTTCTGCAAAAAACACTGCATCCCGATTATAAATAGCATCTAATGCACCAACACCGGGGATATCCACTGTGTGGATATTTTCTACCTTATAAATATCCTGGGCAGAAATATCCCTTACTGCCCCATCTTTCAATATTCGGGCAGGTTGGTTGGTCGAATCCAAAACACCAGCAAACGTCCACGTAATTTTATATTTCAGGGGGTTATCAATGGCCACTGCTTCCGGGAGGCCACCGCCATAACTGTGTAACTCGTGAATCTCATCAAACTGCCGTATTGCTTCACCGGCAATGACCAAATCTATTCCCGGGTCAAAGCCTATTTCTGGCATAATTGAAACTCCCTTAGCTACCGCTTTTTCATGTAGGTCTTCCAACCCTTTTGCATAATTGGTATTTACGACGTGGGTACCATGCTCAATTGCAAACTTTGTGACGTTTCGGGTCAATTCCCGGGGAAGCATATCCACGATTAAATCAGCCTCGCAATTCATTAATGCAGACAAAGCAACATTGTCGTTGGCATCAATCGTTATAAAAGAAAATTTATCCAAATGTGAAAAAATACCCGGATCCAATCTGGGTTCCACTATGTCCATACCCACAATCTCTGTTACAATATCACTTTTAAGCAAATCGTAAATCACAGTTTTGCCCTGCATGCCACACCCCAAAACCAATACTTTCATCCGATAAACCCTACTCCAAGATATACTAAAGCCGCAATACTTCCAGCAAGTAAGGTATACGGTAATTGAGTCTTTACATGATCAATATGGTCGCAGGCACTTCCTAAAGAAGATAACACTGTTGTATCCGACAAAGGCGAACAATGGTCTCCAAATACTCCTCCACCAGCAATAGCTGCAAATGTACCATATATCAGAGTATTAACCTCACCACCCGAGAATTGAAAAGCCAAGGGCATTGCAATAGGAATTATAATTGCATAGGTTCCCCAGGATGTTCCTGTGGCAAAGCTGATAAATCCTGCCAATAGAAATGTGATTACAGGCAACAGATTAGGTAATAGCCAGCTATGTGTCAACGACACTACATATTCTGCGGTCCTCAATTCTCTGCTCACGGCGTTGATGCAAAAAGCTAATGCCAGGATGGTTACAGCCGGCATCACCCCCTTCATCCCAGCCATAACCGTTTTCATCACCCCTTGGAGATTTTCAATTTTCTGCAAGATGATTGTAAGAGCAAGCACTGTACAAGTAACAAGGTAACTCTGTAAAATGGCAATTTTTCCATAGATAACAAAACTGGTCAGATTAATTCCCACAACTAATAATATCGGTAATATAAAGTTAAGATAGATGTTTGGATTTCCTTTTGTCGACACTCCCAATTCCGTGAGTTCTTTCCCCATCATGGGCACAGCACCAACTCTTAGAACTTCTCCTTCAGCCTCAGCCCGTCTTTCGGCTGTTTTCATTGGGCCAAAATCAGGGACAATATTCATCGCCAGTATTCCCACCAATCCAATGGCAAAAAAGGAATAAAAATTGAAGGGAATGCTTTGAATATAGAGGCTCATTGCAACTGATTTATCCGTAACAGAACCGATGCCGATGGTGAGGCCTCCCATGTATACCGCCCAGCCCGTAAAGGGTATCAAGGCTATCATGGGTGCAGAAGTAGAATCACAGATGTAGGCTAATTTTTCACGGGATATTTTGTACTTATCGGTTAATGTTCTCATCACGGGGCCAACAAACAATGGACTAAAATAATCGCTGAAAAAGATGAATATTCCCAACCCCCAGCCCAATCCACCAACTTGCCGTCTTGTCTGAACCCAATTTCCCACTTTTTCCGTAAATAGTTTAACTGCTCCGGATCGCTGGAAAAAGGCCACCAGAATCCCAATACAAAACTCCAAGAGGCATACCCAAATAAAATCTTTTGATGCTAGAGAGCGGATTAAAAATTCAGGGAATCCGCCCATCCCTTCTCCTAAAAGCAATACACCCGTAAAACTGGCAATGAGCAAACTGATAACTGCATCTTTAGTAATAAATGCCAAAGCTACTGCTAAAAGCGGAGGAATTATTGAAATCCAGGTGAGACCCATTTTTTATAAGACCTAATGGTTATAACTCATGAGAATGGACCAATTGGGCTTCATTGTTTGCAAAGGGGAATTTTAATCGTGCAATTTGGCTAATGCTTTTTGCCTGTTCATCGGGCTTATATTTTAAATATAATTCCTTATGGTATCTTGCTAATACTGTCCTTCCAGATTTTTGGTAAATTAACATGAGATTATAGTGGGCTTCAGCATCCTCGGGATCAATTTGTAAAGCATGAATAAATACATCTCGCGCGTTATTCCATTTTTCGGATAAATAGTATGATAGTCCAAGATTTTTTATGAGCACTCTGTCATTTGGATGTGTTTTCCTGATAGTTTGAAAAAGTTCAATAGCTTTAGTGTAATCCCCATCTATTTTTGCAATAATGGCCAAAAAATACTTTGCCTTTGTATAGTTTGGTACTAATTCCAATGCTTTTGATAGATGTTTTTCTGCTTTAGAAAAATTCCCTTCTTTGATTAGCACTCTAGCAAGATTGATGTATCCATCTGCATATTGAGGATTTAAAATTGTCACTTTTTTGAACGCCCGTCTGGCGGCTTCCAAGTTTTGTTGACGTAAAAGAGCAATCCCATAGTCATTATACCTCAAGGCAGAATTTTCTGAATATTTAGTTTCCTTTTCTGAAGAAAGTATTATTTCATCCTCAGCCATTGAGACAATTGGGAGCTCGATAGGGTTATCAAGTGAAAATTCCGTGATACTTCGATTAAATTTTCTATAATTCAATTTTACGACCATTTTAATTTCACCTGAAAAATCTTCCGGAACATACCAAGTATAATGGATAACATCGGCTGACCCTGGAGGTATTGAAGTGTTATATAATGTTGTTCGCCATTCATGGGGATTTCGTTTTAAAATAAACTCACCATCACTATCTAATAAAACTCCCCTGAAAAAATGAGCTGATGGCTCCACTCTGTTATCCTCCTGTAATTTTCCACTACTGAAAATGAGTGTTCCATTTTCATCCACACCATTAATTTCAAGCCAAGGCTCATTTGAATCAATAGTCCCGCCTGGGAAGGCATGCCCAATATTTCGAGTTCGAACTACAACTTCAAATCGAATTTCATTCCCAGGACTAACGTGTACAATTTTATCAATAGGTGCTCCCAATACTCCGTCAACAATAATTCCAAAAATATCTACTGAAACCCGATTTGATTTTAAAAACATTGATGTTCGATTCAACCATTCAGCATTTTTTAATCCGGGTAGAACCGGCATCGCGGTATTTGCAGCAGGAAAATAATGATTTTTTACACTCCCCTTGTTATTGCCCATATCCTTTGAATACACTTCAGCCATGTGGCAATTCCGGCAATCCAATGGTTTCGGAGGTTGGTAAAATGAGGAAGCGGCATTATGACTAACTCCACTTTTCTGCCAGGCATCGTATTCGTCTTGTCCTCTGAGCCAGCGATAATGGTTTATGGGGACATCTAGACTAACCTTATGACAGGTAGCACAAAATTTCTCCCCAGTATGAATGGGGTTTAACATTTGTTCTCGATGAGATTCCGGCTTAAGTCGAATCAACATTTTATTCACTATTTTTAAAAAACCAGTTGAATAATGAAAAGGATACCGAAGCGGTTCATCAATAATGTAGTTTGAATTACCCGTGATATCCGGGATATCAACAATACTATGGCATATCTCACAGGTAATTCCGGCGCTGGCTTCAGGAATATCCATTTCAGGACCGCTTTCCATTAATCCAGAGTAAAGCATGACTGGGTCGTGACAACTTCCGCACCATCTAACCGTTGTAGAATCACTCGTTAAAAGAAGATACTCCACAGCAGCTTTATAAAATGGATTATTAAATGAAGAATTACGATGAACTGATTGCTGCCACTGGGAATATATATCTGTATGGCAGCCTTTTTCACCGCACGTTTCCGATCGGTTTAAAGACCGAACTTCAAGATATTCTCCTGTTAGTGTATTTCCTGGAGATGGAAAAAAATTCCTGTTGTTTACCGATAAAGACTCTGATGAAGAACTTTCCATTGAAATCCAACTCCGGGCAATAATAATTACAAGAAACAGTAGCCCTCCCCCTGTAGCTGCATTCTTTAACTTTGGCGATAATCCATCGACCGCAGTATAGTACAGAGCAAATGAAAGAAAGGCAAAAGCAGAAATGATATGAAGGCTCAAAAGAACACTTCCAATGCCAACTGTTCCTGTGAAAAGTATAAGCACACCCATCATTAAAGTGAGTGAATATGTGCTCCAAAGTGCAGTATTCGCTTTATTTATTCTGTTCCCGGATATATAATAAAAAACAGGTGTGACCAGTCCCGATACAAAATGAGTGACAACCACGATAAAATCAAGAGAGGATTTGGCCATAAATATCTGAAGATAAACAGCTGTAATCACCTGAATAGTAATTAAAAGGTAGACCATCAATGGACAAGAAAAGGTTTAATTTTTTCTAAGGCATCCTCCGCTTTCTTTTCACCTAAATATTTTGCCTGAAACAACATTTTTGCCGCATCTTTATATAAATGATGTGTTTGGTAAAAATCCGCCAATTTCATTCGTAATTCTGTATTGGTCGGTTTCATCTGAATTTGAGCTAATAAATCATTCCGTTTTTTTTCAAAATCAGAAATCACCTTAAACTGATTCAGCATTCTTTTAGCTTCACCTTTATTCCCAAGTTTAATGTTAACTCTACCCAACGCATATAAAGTCTCAGAATGATGTGGATTTATTTCATGAGATTTTGTCAAACTCATTAACGCACTGATCCACTTTTCTTGTCGCATTTGAGATTGGCCTAAATGAAACCAGACATCTTCATCGGAGGATTCAATGTGGCTCGCTTTCTCTAGAAAATTTTCAGCATCTCCTGGGTGACCGCTTGCCAGTTCAACAATACCAAGAAAATGTAATGTATTCCAGGAATCTTTATTAAAACTTAATGCTCTATTTAACGATTTTTTAGATTCATCCACTCTTGATAAATAATATAATGCAACACCTCGTTTGTAAAATCCTTCCCAAGATTTCGAATTATACCGTATGGCATTCTCATATTCCACAAGGGCACTTTCAAGTCGTTGAGAAGATTTATGAATATCACCTTTTTTTAAATAGACTGTGCTGTTTGTTGGGTTCCTCTTTATGGCTCGATTCAGAACATCTATAGCATAAGCATTATGGCCCAATTCTTTGTAAATATCACTTAAAGTAAGATAAAAAATAATTCCGTTTGGATTCTGCCTTATGGCTATGTTTACATGAGTAATGGCTTTTTTAAATTGGTTTGTTTTAAAAAAGGCCTGGCCAAGGTTGTGGTGAACTTGAAATAAATCCGGTCTTTTTTCCAGTACAACTTTAAAATATGAAATCGCTGTAACCGGGTCACCTCCAAAGAGTTTTGCCCGACCGAGCCAATACCATCCAAATAAATTTTCAGGATCGGATTGGGTTGCCTTTTCCAGCCAATATACAGCTTTATCATACTGATGAAGCGAGGAGTATATATCTCCAAGGTTTCGGTAAGGTCT
Organism: uncultured bacterium; assembly: GCA_964549275.1. Taxonomy (GTDB): domain Bacteria; phylum Fidelibacterota; class Marinisomatia; order Marinisomatales; family TCS55; genus CAZJUP01. Next base: position 10,756 of record CAZJUP010000004.1, read on the forward strand.
ACTATAAGTTGGATCGTATTTGATGGCTTTCTTGTAGTAATCAATAGCTTTGTTGTAATCTTCTCTATCTTTAAATATTGTCGCCAAATTATTATAAGCTTTTGACATTCTATCATCTAGTTCAATAGCTCTTTTATACGATTGTGCTGCTCGAGTTAAATCTTTACCATTATAATATAGGTTACCCAACTGGATCCAAACCTCAGGCTGGTTTTGTTTAATCTTTAAACTTCGATTATAAGCTGAAATTGCACCCTGAGGATCTCCGCCAAAATCCAATGATTTGGCTAACCCGTTACATGCTTCGAGGTGTGTGGGATTTTTTTGTAGAATGTCTTGAAATATTCGAGCTGCTTTATTCGGATTTTTGTTTTTCAAGGCTTGGTACCCGTCAGAAATATTTTGGGCCTGCAATAATGACAGAACGAACAATAACGACCCAATCATGGTATTACTAAGGATAATTCACCTCCTTCTAGAATATAGTAAAATGAATTGATTGTTAATTGTTTTAATGTATCTGTGGTTCCACTTGGCCAATCAATTATTAATTTTTTAATTGACGGACTCTTCCCCAATCCAAATAATACCCGCTTATCATTAGATGATAGATAGCTCCCCGCAGGATTTACATACGACATTTGGATTCCATTTTCTGTAACAACTGTGAGCCTTGCTCCAATTCCATCTTTATTACTTTTTACACCTTCTACTACAATGCTGACCCAATTCTGATTTGGTTTGCTTTGGTTAATCATCAAAGAGGCAAAGCCATTGTTATTCGAGATTACAACATCAGTATCACCATCATTATCAATATCTCCGAATGCCGCTCCACGCCCTACACCCAGAATGTTCAAAGCATCATTTTTATTTGGTTTAAATTCATTGAATAATCTTGTCTGTTTATTTAAAAACACTTGTTTTCTCTGTGCATGATTGTAATCTCGATTAAAAAGAGAAATATTATCAATAACGTGTCCGTTAACCACAAAGATATCTAGCCAGCCATCTAAATCCAAGTCTATGAATTTTGTCCCGAATCCCAATAAATCTAAACTGGGCTTTCCCAAACCATACCTAAATGTTTTATCAGTGAATCCTCCGGTTTTATCGTTGATGTACAATGTATTGGATTCTCCACTGAAATTGGTAACAAACAAATCCAAATAACCATCATGGTTTACGTCGCCAAAATCAACCCCCATACCTGCTTCTGCTCTACCATTTTCATTAAATCCGACACCTGCGAATAATCCCTCTTCTGAAAATATTCCGATTCCATTATTGATATATAACAAATTCATCACTTTGTCATTAGCAACATAAATATCAACATCTCCATCTGCATCCACATCTCCGGGGATTACCCCTAATCCTTTTCCTTTATCCGAAATAATTTTCGATTTTTCCGTCCAATCGCTAAAAAATCCTTGCCCATCATTATGATAAAATTTATCAGGGATCCCCATAAATACATCAGGGTCACAATAAGCCCTGTGTCCACTACTTTGTTCTCCGCACCATGGGTTTTTATCGACAGAAAACTCTACATAATTGGCCACATACAAGTCTAACCAACCATCATTATCTGCATCAAAAAAAGCTGCGCTTGAAGCCCAATCACGGTTATCAAAACCAACCTCTTTCGTTTTATCTGAAAAAGTTCCATTACCATTATTCAAATAAAATACATCGGGACCATAATTTGTAACATACATGTCCGTATCACCATCGTTATCTACATCCCCACAGGCACATCCAATACTGTACGACACATCTCCAACTCTTGCAGCTACTGTCACGTCCACCCACTTTCCATTATCATTTCTAAACAATTTATTAGTCAGTGTCTTTTTCCCTTTCCACCCAGGCAAAGGAGCACCCTGTGCAAAATAGATATCTAAATCACCATCATTATCATAATCGATAAGACATACCCCCGATCCCATCGTTTCTACATAATACTTATCCCCGCTTCCCCCGTTCTCGTGTTTAAAAACCAATCCCTGAACTTTTGCTCCATCTTCAAATAAAATGTGTTGCCCCGATATCAAATTCGCGGTTAAAACCAAACATAAATTTATTGGATTTCTGAACATAGGGAATGAATGTACAAATAAAAAAGCCATCCTAAAAAGAATGGCTTTTTTATTTTTTCCTATTGGTTCTTTTTTACAGACTGTATCCCAATGAAAACTGCATGACTGATCCAAAATCACTCGTGGATGTAAATGCAGCATCAATAGAAACACCGGCAACTTTGACACCCCCTCCGATAGTTAATGGAGCCTGGGAATTGCCCAATGAATAACTGCCTCTAACTTTTGCCATGCCCGCAACAGTTAATTCACCATTCAAAGCAAACCGTTGAGCCGCGTCAGCATATTTTGTAACATTCAGTCCGGCCACTAACCCCATGGAATCATCACCGAAAGCCTGGCCAACTACACCAAACTGAAATGTCATAGGCAAAGAAATATCCGGTTCTTTTTCAGTTTCTTGGGGAGCAACATCACCGCCAAAATTGGAGATGACGGCACCCAGTCGGATATTTTTATACCCTGTATTAAATTGGGTTCCAATGTCAAATCCTAAACCACCAAGTGACACATTATCAATTGTTTCATTAATGGACTTTACAGAGCCACCTATTGAAAATTTATCCGACAGGTTTTTTGCATAGCTCAATTGGATCGCATTATCTGATGCTGTAAAAGAGCCTTGGTTTGCTTCAAACACAAATTCTGTCGTTCCTGCCCAACCAGATTTCATCATGGTTCCATAATCAACACTGATGAAGGATACACCCATAACACCTCCGGCCAGGGGCATGACAAACCCGACATTGTTATAACTTGTTTCAACAATCCATTGTGTTTGTCCTGCTGTAAAGCCTATTCCAGTGGCACTTGCTAATCCTGCTGGATTCCAAAATAGTGCTTCAGCTCCACTGGCCTGGGCGGCCAACCCGCCAAGTGCTGCACCACGCGCACCATAATTTAAGTTTAAAAACTTAAATCCAACAGAACCCGCCTTATCATTATCACCGTCTTTTTGGGCATTTAAAATTGTTCCTGGCAAAAGGCTCATTATTAATAATGCGACAGCAACATTTCTCATTTTATTTTTCAGTTTCATCCTATCCTCCCTTACCGAATGACCGCAAGTTTACCAGTTTGATCGCCAACTTTCCAGAAGTAGACACCTGTCGATATCTGGTTCCGCGTTCGGGAAACAAGGTTCCAATCCCATGACCCGTTAGCGGCAATCTTATCGGATTCGTAAACCAAGTTGCCCGTCACATCATATATCTTTACAATGTCATTGGTTTTTACATTGTAAAACCTCATGAAATATCCCGTGGGGCTATCTGCACCGTGGTAGGTTTGCATGACTTCTAGTTTCCACGGATTTGGTGATACAAAAATATCTGTACTTGACTTGCTATCCAAATCAGTGTACGTCAATGTTTCTAGAGATACCACAGTTGCCGGAGGTGCAGTAGGAATCAAATTGCCGCTGCCATCCGGTGCCGGAACCATAGGATAACACATAGTGTAAAAACTCTCCAAAGAGGGTACACTTCCATGAACAGCATCACTACCGGCTTTATCGAATGCTGCAACATAATACCAGTACATTAAGCCAATAGCTACTTTTTCATCGGTGTAGGAAAAAGACTCGCTGGAACCAAAATCTGACGCAGAACCCTCTGCAATCATTTTATAGGGACCAGCCGCATGTCCCGGAAAATCCGTGCCGTTTCCTAATGCCTCAGAATCTTCAGCTGTGATTCCTTCTGCTGAAAAAATATCAGCTGTCTTTGAGGCTGGTGCGGCTACAGCACGATACACGCGGAAACCGTCAAAGTCAGCCACACCTTTATCGGGGTCAATTGCAGCTTGTTGTGCAGCCGTATATGCCCAATCAATTTTTACAAACCCTTCACTTGTAGTTGAGACTGAAGAGATTGATGGCGCAGGTGGAGGCTTTGGAAGATTGTAGTTCCAGTCGTAAGCCTGTTTTGCTGCCGCAGCAGCATTTCTTACGTTATCCATTCCTGAACCTGCAATAACGGCAAACGAAAGTGAGATTGTGTCTCCTGCCGCAAGCGTAAAAGGTCCATAGGCTTGGAGATACCGCATATCCTGAGGGCTCGGATTCACTCCTTTTTTATCCCCACCGGAGAAACCAAGGCTGGCCATGGAATGACGTGCTGCAGGCGTTTGAGGATCTTCATCCCCTGTCCACCACATATGAGTTACATCAGTGGCCTCCAGTGCATCATGATTCTTCCCATTCAAATTAACGGCTACCTGTCCAATTCGTACGTTTCGGTAATCCCGTCCGTCATCATCGATTCCAAAATCATTCGCCGCCGAAGAGGATCTGTCACCGTCTAAAAATTGTGTAGACATGGACACTTCATCATAATCCACCTGATCATCGGTCCAAAAGGGGAAATCCCAATCGGGAAAAGGAACATTCCACGCAGCATCGTGGTCAGCTTTTCCTCCGACAATTAATTCCGTTACATCTACAGAGCCGGTATTAATTAATTGGACTTCTTCAAGAACGAAGTCATTAAAGTCAAAATCAGTTGTTGGACTTCCAACTTTAAAGTAAGTGTTTTTTGTCCCTGGATAACTCCATGAGCGCCTGGTTGCTTTAACAGTGACACTCATATCAGGAATTGTCCATTCAGTCACGCTCACCCAAGGCTCCTTACTATAATCACTGTCCGAGCCAGACCACCCCATACTTGAAACGCCTGGTTCTGTTCCACGGGTCACAACGTATTCCCCTGTCGTTCCTTCAGCAAATTCACCGTTGACTTTGCCCACGATCCAATACCCAGCTCTGCAATTATAGTTTAAAAACCCCTTACCGCCTTCTGTTGTGAAACAGCCGGGATAAACCCACCCGGGAATAATCGCCGAACAAGTTTGGTCACCGGTGTTTCCATAAGAATCCCATCCCATCCATAGGTTGTTGTTTGTATGAAACACATAGGTTTGCTCCAAAGTGGGAGAAAATTGTTTTGCAACTCTCCCCTGCTTAAGATTCAAAACATCTAATTTATCTTTCGCTCCCAAATCAGCTACTAAGACCAGCATTAAAATGCCCGTTAGTGCCACCCGGGAGATTTTATTAAGCATAATTTTCATAGCTATTTTTCTCCTTTTGCTCGACTTAATAGTTAATTGAAAAACCAAAGTGCATTGTCATCGGCACACCATAGGCCAACAAATTATTCCTTGGTCCTGCAGCAATGTTCTTAAAGTCAGATGCGTCGTCAAAATATGAGGCAGGGTCAGCAATGGCAATAACATTTCTGCGATTTAAAACATTTTCAACCAATAAAAAGACCGTTGGTTTGAGTCCACCCAAGTTCAATGTTGCATCTACTCTGGCATTAACATCAATTGTCATTGGCGCTCTTTCTTTCAAAGCTGCACCTGCGGCACCCGCTCTTGATGAAAGTGGAAGCCCGCTTTGCGCATTGAAGGTAAAGTTTCCACCAATCCGACTTAAGACACCACTCATTGGTTTGTGGTAATCAATATACCCGTTAAATACATGAGGCCGATGCCAATCCAAAGTTGTCATTGTAAGGATACCACTTCTTGTTTTATCAGCTTGGGAAATTGTTCCTGAGCCCTGGTTCATTTTATCTGAAGCTGTTCCTTTGGCAATGGAGTAAGTGTAGGATGCGCGACCTGTTAATCCAGAAACACCCGTTTTTGAAACACTCACCTCAACTCCTTTTACATTCCCAAAGTGATCACTCGTCTTGTAGATAAAGTGTGTCGCCTGGTAGGGATCTTCTGCCGTCCATCCACCCGGGTTATCATATCCTTTCCCTTCATCTACATAGGGCAGGTTAGTCACTTCCTGAGCCGCAACCAGGTTAGATATATCTTTATAATATCCAGCAACATCAATCTTGATTCCGGAAGCTAGACTGTATTGCAGTCCCATTTCATAGATATTTGTTTCCATCGGGTCTAAGTTTGGGTTTCCAATGTAAACGAAATACCCTGATTCGGTCCCGCCATCCATTTGAACCAAATAGTTTTCCAAAAGATCATAGAATGTTGGGCGCTGGAAAAATGTACCATAGGCATAACGAAAAGCCATATTGTCACTTACAGGAAATGAAATCCCCAGTCTTGGACTAATTTTACTTTTCATCTCTGTGGCGCGTCTCTGTGTGGGGTCAAAAGGGTTAATATCTGTATTCTCCCAAATGGTATTTCCATCTTTGTCTATATCCCACACTCCATTTGATGCTCCTGCATTAAACCCATCAAATCGAAACCCAACATTAACAATCATATCGTTAAATTCCATTTGGTCCTGGACATAAGCAGCAATTTCAGTTGGAGAAACATCTTGAATATTTTGTGACTGAAGTCTTGGTTTTTCGTCAGAATAACCAACTGTTCGTCCAAACCAAGTATCACGACCTTTTCTACTCAGACTAAACGAGCGGTATTCCAACCCTGCTTTTACTAAATGACGTGCATTTATCTGGCTTGTACCAAATAAACCAAACGTCATATGGGATTGTTCAGCGTTAAAGTAGTGTCCATAGACATTCGATAAACCAAACCAACCATTGCTATTTTGAGTATCTTCTAATACTTTGGTGTGGTTCGGTCCATCGGCGCCACTGTATTGCCCTCCATCAGGAGTAACAGTAGTCACACTTTCAAAGTCAATGAATTTCCCATCAGCCGTCTTGGCTCCATCTGTCTGAGTTTTAGATAGATTATCCACACGAAGAGTAATATTGGTGTTAGGTGAAACAACATAATTTGCTGTTAAGCCAAATTGTGTAGTGGATTCTGTTGTTCGGGGATATTGACCTAAAGCGTATTTCCAATCCCAAACCATCTGCTCCCCTGCAGCGCCTTGCACTTTCATACCATCGTAAGTCGGGTCATAAAATGAGTTTTTAGTATGATTCATAAATTCCAAACCTATTTTCATATTACTCATAGCCTGGAAACTGATTTTCCCCTGTATACTTTGAAAATCTTCAGCAACCCCAGGAAGACGACCCGGGTCATTATACCTTCTTGCTGTAAAAATGACGCCCATTTTGTTTGTCCCATAACTAGCGCTTACATCTGTGATGGTCTTATTTCCACCAAAATCTGCAGTCCCTGCTTTTGAGTAATCCGTTCCTTCCACTGCAGAAACAGGTGTTTCGCTTTCTGTATTCATGAAAACACCCTTATCTACTTCACCATAAACTTCCCAATCTTTAAAATCAGACCCTTCTCCTTTAAAGTAAGGCTGTCCCATTGAAGTTCTGAAGGATGCAGAAGCATGCACACCAACCGGAGCGTCTTTCATCACTTGATTAAACAGACCTGACATGGCTTGGCCATACTCAGCATTAAATGTTCCTGTAATCACCTGCAATTCCTTTATCAGGGATGGGTTTACCGGAATCGCTTCTCCTCCCATAATTGGATTAACAACAGAAGCTCCATCAACCAAGTACATTTCTTCTCCAGAGCGTCCCCCTCTCAAATGGATTTCACCCCCTTCTTCCGTAACCCCAGGAAGCGTTTTTACGACATCATTCACTGTTGCCACAGCCAGGTCGGTTGCCAAGTTTCCTGAAACAATTTGTTTTGAGGATGTCAGTGTATGTTCAATTGCAGGACGTTCTGCTGTTACTTCAACGCCGGTCATTTGAACCGCTTCGGTGCTAAGAGCGGCATTGAGCGGAGTTGTGACATCTACATTTACCTGAACACCTGATACGGTATATTTTGCATACCCTATCATGGAAAACTCTACATTGTAGGATCCTGGATTGAGGTTTATAATAAAATATTCACCATTTGCATCGGTAGATGTTCCGGATGATGTCCCCTTAATCAGTACATTACAGCCCACTAATGGTTCACCATTTGATGCATCTGTAACACGGCCGGCTATTTTTCCGGTAGTCCCTGCAAACAGGGTACCAAGCATGGCCGCAACTATGATCATTGCTTTGATAATTCGCATGAATTCCCTCCTTGTTGCTATTATCTGCCCGTCAATAAATGACAGTCGGTTGCCTCAATAACAGAAGGCTTCAGGGCCTTCTAGTGTAAAAAGCTACGGAGGAAGTTTAATTTCAAATTTATAAATAACAAGTATTTTTTTAATACTGTGCTGTCCTTTCTTCGAGAAAATAGTGTTTAGAGGTATAGAATAAATATCCCCGTTAAGAGGATTATAATAACTTGTTAATCCAAATAAACCATTAATATAATTGATGGAGTCAGCGATTTAAATAATATTTAATGAACTTTATTTTAAATACTGCTCAGTCTGTTAGATATTTTTTCCGGTGTAATGGGGCATTCTCTAATTCTTACACCACAAGCATTATAAATGGCATTTGCAACAGCGGGAGCAGGCCCATTGATTGGAATTTCCGCCACCGCTTTAGCGCCATAAGGGCCTGTAGGCTCATCTGTATGCACAAATTCTGCTACAATCTCCGGCATATCGATAGATGTATAAATATGATAATTTTCAAAGTCTGTATTGATAGGCCTCCCCTTATCATCAAAAATCATATACTCCGATAATGCCATTCCTAAAGATTGGGGAATTGCACCCTCCGCCTGCCCTTCGGACATTTGAGGATTGATGACTTGCCCGGAATCTGTAATGGATACAATTTTATTTACTTTTACAAATCCTGTTTCCGTATCTACTGTAATATCCGCAAATGTGGCATTGTAGGGCGGTGGACTATCGTAACTGACTTTGGAAGCAACAGCCTGAATCTGGGTTTGATGGTCTGTATAAAACGATTTTGTACAAATATCCTCATAAGAAATGGATTTCCCATCTTTCGAAATAACATGATTATTTACAATGAATGCTTCTTCCACTTCAAGAATTTTCTTTCCCTGTTCTAATATTTGGCTTAATACATCTTCTGCAGCTTTCTTTACTGCAGCACCTGTTACATAGGTTGTACTGGATGCATAGGCTCCCGTGTCAAATGGAGTCGTATCTGTGTCAGACGATATGACTATTATTTTTTCCACCGGAACGTCCAAGACTTCTGCCGCAATTTGGGCTAATGCCGTGTCTGATCCCGTTCCTAAATCCGTGGCACCCATATTTAAATTGAAACTGCCATCTTCATTCATTTTAATAAACACAGAACCCATATCGATACCGGCAATGCCAGATGCTTGTGCAACGGTTGCCATACCCACCCCCCTTCGGAAAACACCGGTCTTTTCTTCATATTTAATATTGTCCCAATCGATTAATTCACGTCCGCGATCAATACATGCATCTATTCCGTTGGATTGCAAAATTACAGGAAACCCTTCCCTTCCTTCTCCTAAAACTTTTGCAATTGGCACCTCTTCTCCTTCTCGGAAATAATTCTTTTTCCGTAATTCGATGGGATCTACATTTAGTTGTTCAGCAATTTCATCCATGATTGATTCCAGAGCAAAATAGCCCTGTGGCGCACCATAGCCACGGTATGCTCCTGCTGGTGGTAAGTTTGTATACACCGAATTTGCTGTAACTCTCACATTTGGAGCTCGATATAAAGCTAATGTTTTACTGGCACTCACAGACATAACAGTCAGCGCGTGGGGTCCATATCCACCACAATTTTGCAGAATATCCATATCTATAGCTTGCATCATTAAATCTTTATTTAATCCAATTTTATAAGTCACCTTTTGCGGATGACGAGAACGGGCTGCATAAAATTCTTCTTCTCGGGTATATTCTAATCGACATGGTTTTCCCGTATCTAACGTAACAGCAGAACACACTTCTTCATTCAATATTTCTTGCTTTCCGCCAAATCCGCCACCAATTCTCGGTTTTATAACTCGAATCTTTCCCACAGGAATATCTAATATTTCCGCCACCACTCTCCGAACGTGATAGGGTACTTGCGTAGCTGTGCGTATGATGAGTCTATCGTTTTCATCCAACCAGGTTAATGTAATATGGGGCTCAATACTGCACTGCTGTGCGTATGGTGTATAATACGTGCCTTCAAAAACATAGTCGGATTCATCAAACCCTTTTTGAACATCACCCAATTCTTCATTAATGTTTGCCGCTATATTTCTAGATGCATCATGGAGAAAACTAAATCCATCTTTACCAGGGTGAATCACTATTTCATTGTCTAATGAATCTTCCATATCAAAAATGGTTGGTAATTCTTCGTATTTAACATCAATCAACGCTAACGCGTCTTCCACCACTTCCAATGAAGTGCCTGCAACAACGGCTACTCGATCGCCCACAAATCGCATTGTTTTATTGAACATACTCGTATCTCGCGGCGATGGTTCTGGATACCCTTGACCTGCCGTAGTAAAATAATGGGGTTCAAAATCTTCATGAGATAATATAGTTTCAATACCATCTAATGCGAGCGCCTTGCTTTTATCTATTGATACAATCTTTCCATGAGCAATCGGACTATGAAGAATTTTGGCAAATAAAAAATCTTTTTTAGGCATATCATCTGCAAAAACCGCCTTTCCTTTTGCCAAGGATAACCCATCTACTCGTCGTGTCTTTTGTCCAACTACCTTCATGATAATAGCCACCGATTCACACGAATAAACGCGGATTGAAGTTGATATGTTTTCATTATTATTTTGTCCAAATTAATCGTATCCATTTGAATTATTCGTGTCACTTTGTGTTCTTCGAGGTTAAGTAATTTGATGCGGCTATGACAGGT
>CAZJUP010000004.1:21614-196884 GCA_964549275.1 uncultured bacterium
TTCGTGTCACTTTGTGTTCTTCGAGGTTAAGTAATTTGATGCGGCTATGACAGGTTTTACATATCCGGTACATCTGCAGTACACACCGGCTAATACATCTTTTACATCAGATTCGGTTGGGTTTTCTTTTTCTCTCGCTAACGATTCAATCGCTAACACCATCCCTGGTGTGCAATATCCACATTGAATGGCACCCTCTTCGATAAACGCATCCTGCAAGGGATGAATATCCTGACCTTGCGCAAATGATTCCACTGTTTCAATATATTTACCCTCAAGGGTATGAATAAGTATCAAAGATGCATTCATTATTTTTCCATCAACTAATACAGTATCTGCGCCTGTTTCTCCCTTATCGGAACCATATTTCACACTAAAAAACCCCTTTTCTCGAAGAAAGTCAAACAGTGTCGTACCAGGACGGACTTGCGCTTCTGTCAGTGTTCCATTTAATTTAAATTGAATCATAATGCTTCTCCAACTCTTTGGAGTGCCGTCGCTATCAACTTTTCTTTGTATTCCAAAGAACCAAAGTGATTTGCAACATAGGCATTTACTGCGTCTTTCGCCCATGCCAAGTTTTTATTTTCAGACCATTCTTCTATTCGACAGCTAAATGTTTGAATCGTTCCAGAAGAACCACCGATTGAAAATTCAAAATGGTCTCCACTTTTTATCGCACCCACAATGACCAAAGCTGGAGCGGAGTCTAACACAGAAAATCGTTCTAATTCAATTCCGTCAATTTGATTAGGAAAATAACTGATTTTGGTAATGATTCCATCTCCATTCCAATCTCGAATTGATACAGTTTTTTCAGTTTCCATAATAACGGTTAATTCAGCATTCACTGCATGCAGGAATACCATGATTTCTGAATTGGGTCGTCCTTTTCCAATTTCTCCACCAAATGTCCTTTGATTACGAATTTGCTTGGATGGACAGGAATATTTTATTCCTTTCAATAATCGACATTCCGAATTAATGGATTCCACTGTATCTAAAAAGGTCTGCAGGGTAGCGCCTGCATCAATGTGGATGCCTTCCATACTGGCTGTCACTCCATGGCCCACCAAATCATTAATATCAATTAACGACTGTATAGAAGGATTTTTTTCTGCTACTAAATAACTCCCACCCGAAAACAATACACGCGTTTTATTCTGTAATGAATATGCTTCTTTGAGAGAATCTGGTTTAATAATTTTTTTTATTGAATACCACATAAATCAGCCACCAAGTTCGCGAAGTGACGCGAAGGTTATTATATTTAAATAAATTTTTTCCATTCTAATTATCCTTTAATTCCAAAATTAACCAATATTCCCCCTTCTCGATGCACATCGATAGCAACACTTACTATTTCATAAACTTTATCTTTGTAAAGAAGTTGTTCCATTATTGTATTTTATTATTTAGCCTGTTATTTTTTCTTCGTGTTTCTTGGCGACCTTTGTGGCTAACAAAATTGTATTCCTGTTTTATCTTGCGCTTTTGTTAACATGTTTTTTGCAATTTGATTATGGGTTTTTGCTAATGATGTTTCATCTATTTTTGTTTTACCATTTTTAATTTGAATCTTTCCGTTCACAATTAAATAATCAACTGGAGTTGTTCGAACAGAAAATACAAGGGATGCCAATGGGTCCGATAAACCACCTGCGTACTCCAACCCTCCAAGCGAAAACAGTGCAATATCGGCTTGTTTCCCAGTAGACAATTGGCCTATGTCATCACGCCCGAGCACAGATGCTCCACCACGTGTTGCCATCCATAACACATCTCTTGCCGTTAGCCAATACTTTTCATCACGAAGACGGGAAATCATCATTGCATTCCGAATTTCCATGAGAATATTCCCCGCATCATTTGACGCAGAGCCATCAACACCAAGGCTAACTTTTACCCCTTTATTCAACATTTCTTTTATTCGTGCTATCCCGCTCCCCAAGCGCATATTCGATGTAGGGCAGTGACTCATCCCTGTACCCGTATCTGCCATCCTTTGGATTTCTTCATCATTTAAATGTATCGCATGGGCATACCAGGCATTGGAGTTCATCCACCCTAATTTATCAGCGTAAACTGCAGGTCTATCTCCATATTGCTCAATGCAAAAAGCTTCTTCATCCAACGTTTCTGCCAAATGGGTATGCATACAAAGCCCATTGGCTATAGCAAATTCTGCGGTGGACTTCATGAGTTCTGGTGTCACCGAAAAAGGTGAGCAAGGCGCTAATGAAATTCGAATCATGGCACCATCTGAATCATCATGGTATTTTGATAATAACCGTTCCGTATCTTTCTGTATTTTTTCTTCAGTTTGAACCGTGTCATCCGGTGGTAAACCACCTTTTGATTTCCCCAAAGACATTGACCCTCTAGTTGGTTGGAAACGGACTCCCAATTCTATCGCACTTCCGATTTCAGCATCAATAAGTTCATCGTTGGTATGATGGGGGAATAAATATAAATGGTCAGAACTAGTTGTTGTCCCGGATTTCATCAATTCCAATAACCCCGTTTTTGTACTCACAGATACCGCTTCAGCTGTTAACTCTCGCCATACTTCATAATGATTGGACAACCAACTGAATAAGGGCTGATTTTGCATTAAAGGAATATTTCGCGTTAATGATTGATATAAATGATGGTGTGTATTTACAAATCCAGGTAATACAACCATACCAGAAGCATCAATAAATTCATCTGCTTGCACATCTATTCCCTCCGACCCCAAGGAAAGAATTTTATCATCTTCAATCAGAATGTGACCGCCGGAATATTCGTCTAATGAGTCATTCATCGTGGCAACAGCCAATGGATTTTGGATTAAAATTCTGCTCATGATATTCCTGAAATTAGTAATGGGTACTCATGAAGATTTTCGAATAACGAAATCATTTCCGCTAAATGAGTTAATGTTGCATTCGTGTTCCCATTTAAAAAGTCCGCTGAAAATATTTCATAATTTGAAGAATCTAATTGAATATCAATCTCTTCAGATTTGTATCTGTATCGTCCGTCATGCATCGTTAAAGATGATTCCACGCCACCTGATTTTGAATAGAGAGAGTTTCCATCCATCCAATACCCATTTCCTTCTTTTTCGTAAGTTTTTTTTGAAAGATAAAATTGAGGCTTTGTTTTATAAGGGTCACCAGAAGTTGGGCAAAATGTGGTGCAATTCCCACATTCATTGCAAAAGTCTCCAATGTTCAAAATCTGTGGTTCTTGAGCCAATACAAATGTATCTTTTTGTGCTGCTGAAAATCCAGATTCTGTTTTGGATACAGAATAAACAGGGTAGGATTTTGGTAATGCCATGTAGGATAGAAGCGCCAGATTCGGACAAACACTGACGCAAACATCACAGACTTCATCACAATAAAGACAACGGTCTGCCTCTGCCATGGCTTCTTCTTTAGTTAATGTGCGCGTAACCAAGTCAAAATTGATGCGGTCATCCGGGGCCAAATGGGGCGTCGAAAGTCCATATTCACGAAAGGCTAATTTCTGTTGGTATTCTTCCTTTTTTAACCTCAAGCCATTTGATTCAATTTCATTACTGAATTGGCCAAATACTTTTATCATATTTAGAGCTGCATTTCGTCCATCCCCTATTGCATTAATGACCGAAGACGCTCCACGAACAACATCTCCACCGGCAAAAACATTTTGAATCTTTGTTTCATTTGTTTCCGGATTAACGCGTAAATCATCCCAAGATAAGAAATCAAAGTCAATATCCTGCCCGATAGATGGGATAATCGTATCAAATTTCATATCAAACTCGGACCCTTCAATTTTCACAGGTCGAGCACGGCCACTATCATCTACATCTCCCAATTCCATCCGAGAGCAATTCAAATACACACTGCCATTACTATTAGAATAGATTTTTTCCGGAGCTGTTAATTCTTCTAATGAGATGCCTTCGTCTAATGCAGCAATAATTTCTTCTACATCAGCTGGCATTTCTTTCATAGTACGTCGATAAACAATAGTCACATCTGCCCCTAATCTTCGGGAAGTTCTGGCCGCATCCATAGCCGTATTTCCACCACCAATTACCGCAACTCGTTTCCCAATATTATCCATTTCATTACGCCGGACTTTAGATAAAAAGGATAAGGGTTCTATTACATTTGGAAGCGATTCACCTTCTATGTTTAACTTTTTATTATTTTGAGCTCCCGCAGCAAGATATATAGAGTCGTAATCTCGCTGAAGTATTTCAAACTGTTTTTTATCAATAGATGAGTTATATTGGATGTTCACGCCTACAGACTTCACCAAATCAATATCGTTCTTTATACTTTCGTCTTTCAATCTAAAAACAGGAATTGCATCTGATACCATTCCGCCGGAGAATGGTTTTGCTTCAAGAATGTCAACCTTGAATCCTTCCATAGCTAAAAAATAAGCGCAGGAAAGTCCGGATGGTCCTGCTCCCACAATGGCAATTTTCTTACCATTGAATGCTTTTGGTATAACCTGAACATCATTACTGTTCTCCTGGGCGAATCGTTTTATTTCTCGAATGAGCAATGTACTGTCCATATTATGTCGGGTACATTTTTGTTGACATAAATGGTCACAAACTGAACCAGTTACCCCCGGTAGGGGGTTCGTATTTAAAATAGTCTCGTACGCCCCTTCGAAATCTCCAATTGCGACCTTGTGCATGTATTCCGGAATTTCTTGGTCTGTTGCACAATTTTCCATACAGGGTGCAGATACACAATCATAGGGTGTTAATGTTCGTTGTGTTTTTATGGAATCAAAATGTTTATTGTCTTTATGATAGACAAAATTATCCAGTACTTCTTCCGCATATTGATTTAATTTTTCTAATCCAGCATTTGTCACGGTTGAAGAATGGGTATCAGCTAAAATAAATTCATCGATTGTTGTTGCACCTTTTTCTGCGAAACGAGATTTGATTTCATGCAAATATTGTGCAAGTCGTGTATATCCTCCCGGCTTTAAAATATCTGTACAGACAGTTATGGGCTTTATATTTGAGGCTAATACATCCGGTACATTAAAAGCATCCATCCCGGCAGAAAATGAAATATCCAATTCACCCTTAAACTCATTTTGAAGTATTGCTGCAACATTTATACTTATTGGATGAAGAGAACGTCCACTCATATACATCATATTTTCCTGTTTTGGGAAAATGGGTTTATGGTTTTCCACTTCAAGAGTATTTGTCAATTTCAATCCGAATTCAACGTTATTCTCTTTTGCTTTTGCTATTAAATTTTTTATGAGCTTTACACCATCCGCGTATTTCAAATCATGACCAAAGGCTTCATCGGGCACAGTTACACCCGTAAACCCTAATCGGTGATTTAAAATATCTCGCAAATGGTCGGGACCTAATAAAGTTGGATTCAATTTGATTGTTGTATGGTATTTTCTTTCTTCAATCAAATAAGTACCAATTGCTTCTATTTCGTCTGGCGGACATCCATGCATCGTTGACAAAGTGAGATTGTTGGACATTTGTGCAGGAATATTAAGATTTTTTACATTTGGATAAAGATGAGCGATAGAATCTAATCGTCTATCCAATTCTTCTTCACCATTTTCCATTAGATTCAAAAATCCCTGAACATTTGCATTTTTGATTCCTGCTAAATCATAGCCTGCACTCATGTTAAAAATACCACCAAGGTCTATCTCTGACCCCCAACCATACTTATCTTTTAAAATATGAATAACAATCCACGCATTTAAATATTCTGAATAAGATTGGTTCAATTTTAATTCTTGGGACCATTCGCAATTATATCCTTCGTCCTGCATATCGATACATGGTTTTGACACTTCCAATTCATCCAACGTTTGAATGGTTTTAAGTTCGATGTAACGGGCACCCATGAGCCATGCTAAAATAATATTTTGAGACATTTGAGTATGGGGTCCTGCTGCAACGCCAATAGGTGTTTCCATCAGTTGACCATACCGCATAATTTGAAAAACATCTTTATCATCCGGCTGAAAAAACAAATCTTTTGTGACACCAAAAATGGTTCCTTGTTTTTCTTCTTCAAAAACCCATTTTAATAAATGACTTAATTCGATGGGATATAATTTATCTGACATATAATTCTTTGATTGTGTGCTTCAAAACATTTTTTAATGCTAATCGTCTGTAATTTGCAGTTGCGCGAATATCATCAATTGGCGAGATATCCTTATCTACCAGTTGGATGGATTCATCTATATCACCACCATTAAAAACAGAGTTCGTAAATGTGTTTAAATAGACCACAGTTGGTGCAACTGAACCCGCTGCAATTTGCAAAGATTTCCAATGATTATTCTCCTCTAATTCATACGTAATTGCAAAATTCACCACTGCAATTGCCATGGATTGACGTAATCCCAATTTGTAGAAAATTGATTTTTCATTTGATTTTGGTAAAATGATACTTATAACAATTTCGTCTTTTTCTAAAGCCGTCTGACCCACGCCTGTAATAAATTTTTGAATAGGGATGCTCTTTTTCCCATTTGGTCCGGCTATTTCTATTACAGCATTATATACATATAAACTGGGTAATAAATCACCTGCTGGAGATGCATTACAAATATTTCCACCAATAGTGGCTCTATGGCGAATTTGTACACCCGCGAACTGACACGATGCTTCATGAAGTGCTCGAAAATTAGATTTGATTATATGTGACTTCTTCAATTTTTGGACAGTCGTTAAAGCTCCAATGCAGACGTCTGAATCTGATTCCTGAATACCATTGAGTTCCTTGATTCTTTTAATATCAACCAGCACATTTGGTTGTAATGTTGGATTGTCCTGCCACCGGGGTAAGACATCAGTACCGCCTGCTAAAATAGTAAAATGGTCTGCCGATTGTAGAAGTGGTCTCAATTCATCCATGGATTGTGGAGAAATATATTTCATGAAGAATTTCCTACAATTTCAATAGCGTCCACAATTTTTTGATAGCCTGTACACCTGCAAATATTCCCTGACAAATCCTCCTTAATGATTTCTCGACTTGGATGTTGATGGTCTTTTAGAATTTGTTCACCGGATAAAACCATGCCGGGGATACAATATCCACATTGAACGGAATGATGCTCTACAAATGCTTCCTGCATTTGATTTAGAGTTCCTTTCCTTGAAAGTCCTTCTATAGTAATAATGTCAGCACCATCCACTTCTACAGCAAGGATTAGACATGAATTCACTGTTTTACCATCAAGAACAACGGTACATGCACCACACTCGCCTTCTCCACACACTTCCTTTGCTCCAGTTAAGTCCAACTCATAACGGATAAAGTCCAATAGACGCAAATGGGAAGGAACAGATTTTTTAATCTCCTTCCCATTCACCGTGAGCCTGATTGTGTAATTTTCAGAGTGATTAGATTGTATCATTCTAATGAATCCGCCATTATAATCTTCTGGAAGATTGTTTTGAACTTACACATGAAATGGTTTCATTACATCAGGAGTTCAATAATCCGGTTCTTTTATTGAAATCATCAATCAGATTGTCCATTTCATCAATTTGGTCATGCATATCTGACCAATAATTGTCTCTATACCACTGTTCTTGGATTTCATCATATGTTTTTCCTTGCTGTTCAACCCAAGTATAGTATTTCAAATTATGAACACGTTTACGCGTCTCATAGGTCAATTCCTCCACATAGTCTACAGTTGTACCGACAAGATGTTTATGGTATGCAGAAGATGCATCCAAATTGGTGAATTCACCTCGCTCTTCAGTCAATTCCGCAAGTCTGCTTTGATACATATCCATAGAATCGGTCAGGATTGTTGATACCACATCCCCTTCACCAAGTTCATAATATTTAGCAAATTTTATAGCAGATAGCAAATTGGCCACACCTGAGATTCCAAGTTGTGGCAGGGCTTCTAACATTTTTTCAGAGACACCTTGAGCCTCCAGGTATTTTTTCCCTTCTGGTTCATTAAAGAGCCTAATAACCGACATAGGTGATTCATCATCGATTGCCATAACCATATCTGTGTTTTTAACATTATGAATCCATGGGATGTGCTTGTCTCCAATTCCTTCAATTCTGTGAGCTCCAAACCCATTGTTTAATAATGTGGGACATTGAAGCGCTTCACTCGCAGCAATTTTACTAGCTGGAAACATATTTTTCAAATAGTCCCCGCTTCCAATTGTCCCAGCAGAACCCGTTGTATAAACAGAACCACGAAAGGTATCATTTGGTCCCATCACTTTATCGAGAATTTCTGCCAGCGCACGGCCTGTTACATTATAATGCCAAAGGTAATTTCCAAATTCATCAAATTGATTGAAAATCACTAAATCTTCACCGGATTCTCGGAGTTCCCAACACTTATCAAAAATTTCTTTCACATTGCTTTCACTACCGGGGGTTTTAATGGTTTCTCCTGCAACAGAGGCCAGCCAATCAAATCTTTCCTGGCTCATTTCTTCCGGAAGAATAGCAATGGAATCACACCCGAGCAATGTTGAATCATATGCACCGCCACGGCAGTAATTTCCTGTGGACGGCCATACAGCTTTTTGAGTTGATGGATCAAATTGCCCCGTAACAAGTCGGGGGACGAGACATCCAAATGCAGCACCAACTTTGTGAGCACCAGTCGGAAACCATTTTCCAATGGGCGCAATAATTTTTGCATCCACACCCGTAATTTCTTTCGGAAATTCAATATAATTGACATCACCATAGACACCACCATGTGATATTGGTTCATTTTTCCATGTAATACGGAAGAGATTTAGAGGGTTAACATCCCAAAGGCCAACTTTTGTTAATTGATTTTTAATTGAATCCGGTACTAATTCCGGGTTTATCTGTTGCCGAAATGTTGGAATGATTATATTCTGTTTTCTAGCTTTGTTAACAGCTCTTTCCAATGCAGCTTTGTTTATCGTCAGATCTATCATGATTTTTCCCTTTAGTTTTAATTCATTCTATTATGCTAATTTTTTCTTTAAATCTTCAATGTCGGGTTTCACATACGTGGGTTCAGTGCCAACTAATCCCACTGATTTCATGGCACCTGTCACATCTTTCAATCCATTCCCGGTGTTTAAAACAACAATCCTGTCATCAATATTGACTAATCCCATATCCACAGCTTTGATTAACCCGGCAAAAGCAGCCGCTCCTGCCGGCTCTCCGAACACACCGCTCCCCCTAGCCATAATCGGAATAGCCTTGAGAATTTCGTCATCATTTACACAGATATATGCACCTTGAGTTTCTTTTACTGCTCTTAACGCTTTGATTCTATCTCTGGGTAAACCTGCGCTGATGCTGTCTGCTGCTGTTTGAGCATCGATTGGCGGCTTTGTTAAAATATTTTCATCATTTTTCCAAGCCTGATACATATAATCACTTCCACTGGACTGAACACCAACAATGCGAGGCAATTTATTGATCCATCCCATGGCTATCAAATCCATTAATCCGTTATATATTCCCCCAATAATACAACCATCCCCAACGCTGACAAAAATGACATCTGGTGCATTCCAATTAAGTTGTTCACAAATTTCATAACTTGCTGTTTTTTTCCCTTCACTCATATAGGGATTATATCCTGTATTTCGGTTATACCACCCGTATTCTTTTTCAGCATCTAGACAAAGTTCGAACGCATCGTCATAAGTCCCTTTTACCAACATAACTTTGGATCCAAAAACAAGCAATTGAGCTATCTTCGCTTTTGGAGCGCTTTCAGGAACAAAAATAACATTCTTCTGGTCTACGCTGGCACAAAGACCGCTCAATGCAGCAGCTGCGTTTCCCGTGCTTGCGGTTGTAATAATTTCTGCTCCCTTCTCTCGAGCTTTTACAATCGCCATTGTACTAGCTCTATCTTTAAATGAAGCTGTGGGAAGGCGACCATCATCCTTAATCCAAAGGTTTTTCAACCCATGTTGTTTGGCCAATCGATCGGTTTTATAAAGAGGTGTCCAGCCAACGGTTAATGGTGGTACAATGGAATCTGATTCAACAGGAAGAAGCGGTTTATAGCGCCAAATTGTAAAATCTTTTGATTTTTCCAAATCATCCCGACTGAAACGACTTTTGATATATTCATAGTCATAGATAACATCGACAATACCTTCATTTCCATGGTCTGGGCATACATATTTTATATCATCAACACTGTATTCTTTTCCACAGATTAAACATTTTAAACCGAGAACGTGATTCATTTTTTCCTCTAATCCAATGTGATATGGGTTCCTGTTTCACCGGAAAGTGCTCTTTCCAAATTTTCTGGATCAGTTATTATAACTTCCTTCCCGCCTTTTTCCAAAAATTGAATAGCAGCTTCAATCTTTGGGGCCATACTTCCTGCAGCAAAGTGAATCCCCTCAGCTAAATAATTCTTAGCTTCCGAAAGGGTCATGGCATTTATCCATTTCTCATCTGGCTCTCCAAAGTGCAATGCCACTCTTTCGACTGCTGTACTCATGACAAACAGTTCGGCCTTCAAATTGCTCGCCAGCAAAGATGAAGCAAAATCTTTGTCTATTACTGCCGCAACACCATTGAGGTCCCCTGAATCATCAGCCACCACTGGAATACCTCCGCCGCCAACCGTAATCACGACCACACCAGCATTCAGCAATTGTTTTACGGCTTGTTCTTCAACAATTCTGATAGGTTTTGGAGAAGGAACAACCCGTCGCCATCCACGGCCAGCATCTTCTAAGACATCCCACCCTTCATCGTCACGTCTTTTGGATGCTTCAAGTTCATCCATAAATGATCCGATGGGTTTTGCTGGATTTTGAAAGGAGGGGTCAGCTTTGGATACTTCGATTTGCGTAACTATAGTTGCAGCGATTTTATTCATGCCGAATCGCTTAAATTCATTGTGAAGGTTTTGTTGGAGCGCGTATCCGATGCTCCCCTGACTGTCTGCTCCGCAGACGTCTAAGGGAACTTCGTGGAGTTCATGAGAAGCTAATTCTGAACGCCTAAGAATAAACCCAACTTGAGGTCCATTCCCGTGTGAAATCGCCACATCCCATCCTTCTCTAATCATCGATACGATATGTTCACAGGTTTCATGTGCAGCAATGTATTGGTCGCGGACCGTTTGATGCTGTTTATCTTTGATGAGTGAATTGCCGCCAATGGCAACTACTGCAAGTTTTTTTTTACTCATTATCTAAAATCTCCTATTAAAACAAAGATGACTATCTCAACTAATTTTGTTGAAATAAACTGAATCAATGAAGTCAGAGAATGGGATGAACATCCCATTCTCCGACTTTCTATATAATTTTCACCTTACTGGTGTCAACTCATGGTTAATGCCATTACAGCTTTTTGTGCGTGAAGCCGATTCTCTGCCTGATCAAAAACAACAGAGTTTGGACCATCAAGAACACCATCTGTAACTTCAATATTCCTGTCAGCAGGTAAAGGGTGCATATAAATTGCATCAGATTTTGCCATGGCTAACCGGCGTTCATCCGCAATCCAATCGCTATACTTATCTGTTATCTGCTTATCTTCTTCAGGATCGGTGGTTGTCAACATGGGTCCCCAACTTTTAGCATACCAAATATCTGTATCTTTAACGCCAGCATTGAAGTCATCCATAAGTTCGAAACTACCGTGGTGTTTTTTGGCATTTTCTTTGGCCTGTTCTACAAATTCAGATTTTAATTTGAATTCAGGGGGATGAACCAGACGCACATTCATGCCATAACGAGTCATGAGAAGAATCAGACTATTGGGCACACTTTGAGGTTTGGAATAGCTGGAAGCATACGCCCAGCTGACAGTGATAGTTTTTCCTCGTGGGTCACCCTTCTTTTCTTTAATGGTCTGCAAATCAGCCAATATTTGATGAGGATGAAAATCATCACACTGCATATTTAACACAGGTGTTCGGCTGGCTTCTGCAACCCATCGGATGTATTGATTTCCAAACCCCCAATCCACTTGTCGAATAGCAATTCCATCATTATATCGTCCAAGAATTTCTCCAATTTCTTTAGCGGTATCTCCGTGGGAAACTTGGGTAGTCTTACTGTCTATAAATTGCGCGTGACCTCCCAATTGGGCCATTCCAGCTTCAAAAGAAGCACGCGTTCGTGTACTGGAGAAGAAAAACAGCATGGCAAGTACTTTATCTCGCAGGTAAGCGTGTGGCTCACCCAAGGCTCGTTTTCGCTTCAAATCCATAGCCACTTCCATGATGGTGTCAATTTCTTCCCGTGTCCATTCTTGTGTCGTAATCATGTTACGACCTTTTAAATACGTCTGCATAGTTCCTCTCCTATTCTTGCGTTCCTAGGACCAATGCAAGCAGTGCCATACGCATAACAACACCATTAAAGGCTTCCTGCCAATACCGCGACCACCGTGTAATATCCACATCAGCAGGAATTTCATCCATTCGGGGAAGTGAATGCAAGAGGATAGCATCCGATTTAGCTTTGGTAGACAACAATTCTCGGGTAATTTTATAATTTGAAGGAGTCAACCCCACATCTCCAGAACGCTCATCTCTTGATTTTGTGTAATCCGGTTGGACAACGGGTTCCACCAAGATAACATCTGCATCAGCAATGGCTTCTTCTACATGCTCAGCTTCTCTATAATCAAGATCATATTGATTCAGATCTTCCTTAAACTCTTCAGTTAATCGCATATCCGGCGGTGAAACAAACGTAATGGGACAATCAAATTGAGTTAACCCATGGGCCAGGGAATGCATTGTTCTCATTCTCATATCGCCTACCGCAAGCCATTTTAATCCATCTATTCTTCCTTTCTCACGCAAAACCGTGTATAGGTCAGTAAGAATTTGTGTCGGATGTTCACCCCAACCATCTCCTCCGTTTATGATAGGGACAGACGCCCATTTCGCCGCTTCGTGAGGTGCCCCCTGCTGAAAATGACGCATGACGATAACATCCCCATAGAACTCCAACATTTTTACGGTATCTTTTATTGTTTCTTGATAAAAATCTCCAGCACGAGTCATTTTAGCATCGGAAAAACCTGTGACATGTCCTCCTAAACGGTGCATGGCCGCTTCGTGGGCAAGTCGTGTCCGTGTGCTGGGTTGATAGAATGCTGTAACAAGAGTTTTTCCTGTAAGCAAATCCGTGTTTGTACGATTTTCTGCGTGGTGTTTTAGACGATCAGCCACGTCAAATACTCTAAAAAACTCGTTTCGTTCAAAGTCCTTAAGTGAGAGAATATCTCTTCCTGCAAAACTTCTCATTGATTCACTCCTTCTATATTTGTTATAAAAATTTGTTTAAAAATGACGCAGTTATAGCACGTCGGTTAATTGTGCTCGCTTTTCGATCTTTTGGAACGCCCCTCTTCTCTAGATTAAGAGCTGAGAAAGAGCGCCCAAATTTAATGAATATAACGGAGATATCATTGTCCTTTATTCGCATAAACGACCTCCCCCCTTCTCTATTTTTTTCATTAAATCCCATAACATTTGTGACTGTTTTTCTGCATTAATAAACAATTCTTTTTCATTTATATCGATAAACTCGTTGTTTCTGATTCTAAATATCCCATTTGTCATGACATCACTTGGGATTGCCATCCCGAACAAAGTATGTCCAATCCAATTGTTTTCATTAAAATCCGTTCTGGGTGAATAATCGAAAATTGCCAGATCGGCTGTATAACCTGGATCAAGTTTCCCAATTTTACGACCGAACAATCTTGTCGCTAATACAGGATTATTGTTAAATAATAATTCAGCATAATTCACACTGGTTTCTCCTCCTGCCAAATGTCCGCTTCGTATAAGTGTGCCTTCCTTTGCCTCTGCCAGCATATTACCTTGCATTCCATCTGTTCCCAGTCCGGATTTCAATTCCCATATGGTATCATTGGCGGTCACCCCCACACGATTGTTTGCATTGGAAGAGGGGTTGTGAACTAACATAGCACCGGTATTTTTGGCTACATCTAAATCATTTTGATTAAAATGTGTTCCATGAATTACAAGACTGTTTTCATTTAACAATCCAAAACGATTTAAACGATCTAAGGTGGATTTATAACCACGATTTACAGCATCCAAATGATCCGCTTTATCTTCGGATGTATGGATATGGATACCCCAATTGGCTTCATCTTTTAGCGTATCCGCAATTGTTTGCAAAGACGCATCTGAGAGTGTAAATGAAGCATGAAGACCAATGAGTGGACGTACTGATTTTGAATGAGTATAGGCGCGATGAAATCGAATATTTTCCTTCAAACTCTCTTGGAAGGTTTTCACACCATTCCTATCGGTCATTTCAAAAGCGCCGGATATATTCATGCCGAATTTCTCTGCTGTTTCGGCAAGTAACCGCAAAGACCCATCTACATAGGTCTGACTGGAATGATGGTCAATCACCGTGGTCACTCCATGTCTTAAATGATCGATCAATCCTGTTTCAAAGGATGCTTTCGTGCTTTCCCTATTTAATGCCAAGTCCAATATCCACCACACTTGTTCCAACACTTCCGTAAAATTTGTGGGATTACCTTTGGGAAATGGCATCCCAACTGCTAACGCAGAATACAAGTGAGCATGAGCATTTATCATCCCCGGTAGAACAGTTTTCCCTTTCAAATCAAAAGTTTCATCACTTTGGATTGAAGAGTCCAAGACACCAATTTCCTTGATAAGGCCTTCCTCAATGAGAATAGACCCATTCTCTAAAAATGGTGCTTCTCCATATGGATTAATAATTCGACAATTATTTAATAAAGTTCTCATGATTGTTTTTTATTTAGGGCATTTAATACCCGTTCAGGTGTTAATGGAATTTCATTCATCTGTATTCCGATGGCGGCACTGACTGCATTGGCCACTGCCCCAGCTGTTGGTATAATACTGGGTTCACCAATTCCTTTTGCCCCCCATGGCCCTTCAGGTTCCGGCTTTTCTATAATGGCAGTTTTTACTTCAGCGCTATCCAATGCTGTTGGGAGTAAATACGTTGTTAAGTTGGGTGTTTGCACTAGTCCATCTTTAATATTAAAATCTTCAGTAATTGCCCAACCAATTCCCTGAGCAGATCCACCTTCCACCTGCCCTTCGATCCCAGTAGGGTTGATAGCTTTTCCTACATCATATGCTGCATAAATATTTTCTACATCAACCAAACCAGTCAATGTATCAACTTTCACCTTGGCAATTTGGGTTGCAAACGAATAGGAAAAATAGGCTTCACCCAACCCAGTTTCAGCATCATAATCCAATCGAGGTGTATGCCACCAGCCGGTGAATTCCATATCTATATTTGTTTTACTCATATAGTCACATAATTCATGGAATTGAATTTCTGCCCCTGATGATTCATCTCTTATCACATCACGACTGATAGAAATATCCTCAAAAGAACAATTCATCCATTCTGCTGCATACTTCTTAAAAGCGGGCACTATTTTTTCTGCCGCATTTCGAATGGCATTTCCCGTCATAACCACATTTCGACTTGCCACAGCAGGACCACTATCAGGAACATTAGCCGAATTGGTGGGAAGAACTATCACTCTATCCATAGATATTCCTATGGCGTCAGCTGTCATTTGTGCTACAACCGTTTCAGCGCCCTGCCCCATTTCAATTAATCCATAAGCAATATGCACAACCCCATCCGGAAATATTTTAATATTTACTCCTGAACCATCCATGTGCCAACCTGCAGCACCAAGACAGTTTCCATAATGAATGGTACTCATGCCCAAACCGTATTTATATCGATTATTATTGTCTTTGTTAAATGTGTCCCATTGTGCCAGCTTTGCTGCTCCCAATATAGTTTCTTCTGCACCTACACTTTCGTTTAACACTTGTGCCGTTTGTGTTTGGTCCCCCGGCTGTACTATATTTTTTAATCTTAACGACATCGGCTCTAACTTAAGTTCTTCAGCTATGACATCCATCATTCGCTCATGACCAAATGCTGCCTGTGGTGAACCAAAGCCACGAAATGCACCTGTCGTCGGAAGGTTTGAATAATAAGAATTTGAATCTACATGAATATTTGGAATCACATAAGGTCCCATAGCTTGCGCACAGGATCTGTAGGATACAACAGTGGAAAGTGTGGCATAGGCACCGGCATTTTCTTCTAATAAGATTTCAGCTGATACCAATGTTCCATCATTTTTGACACCAACTTTGTATTTCATTTGAAACGGATGACGCTTGCTGGTGAGTTGGGTATCGTCGTGGCGGGTGTAAACCACTTTTACTGGGCTTTGTACTTTCATAGCAGCTACCGCTGCTCGAGCACAAACTTCCGATGGGATATCTTCCTTACCTCCAAATGCTCCACCCGTAGGTGCTTGCTCTACTAATATGTTTTCATATGGCCAACCAAACACTCGCGCAATGGCTTTTTGGATATAAAATGGACATTGGAGTGAACCCAATATTTTTATTTTTTTATTGCCATTAGGTATAGCGATACAGGCTTGAGGTTCTAAATAATAATGTTCTTGAAATGGTGTAACAAATCGGGCTTCAATGATTTTATCTGAATCAGCAAAGCCTTTTTTAATATCCCCTTTTCTTACCTTATGATGGCATGCCAAGTTTGAATCATGAATAAAGCCATCTTTAGCATCACGACTATCATCGATGGAAAATAATGGTGTTTTTTCTTTATATTCGATGGATACTACTTTTGCCGCTTCTAGAGCCGCTTCATATGTATCGGCTACGATCAATCCTATACTATCCCCGATAAAACGAACTATCTTATCAGCAAAAAGGGGTTGGTCGGGAATAATTACACCAATTTGATTTTCCCCCGCAACATCTTCAGCGGACACAAAATCAATATAGCCTTCTATTTCTTTTGCTTTTGATAAATCTATGTGTGTGTATTCACCAAATGGAATTGTAGAATAAACAGGTGCCCCATAAACCATGTTTTCAATGGTGAGGTCTGTGACGAATCGCGTTTCCCCTGTAGTTTTACCTGAAGCGTCAGGACGAACGATTGATTTTCCAATAAGATTCATTTTGTTTTTTTATCCTTATAATATCATCCTTTAAATAGTGAAGTAAATTCAAAGGTTTTCCCATTAAATAATCCTTTATCACTCAATTTTAAATCTGGGATTACCAAAAGCGCCATAAAGGAAAGTGTCATAAAAGGCGCACCTAA
The DNA here is from genome assembly GCA_964549275.1 of uncultured bacterium. GTDB lineage: Bacteria > Fidelibacterota > Marinisomatia > Marinisomatales > TCS55 > CAZJUP01. The sequence continues at coordinate 38,806 of CAZJUP010000004.1, forward strand.
TTGAGAACCCATTGCTTTTGCCATTTCATCTAACTTTCCATACTGTTCACCTATTTCAAATCCATCTCCATCAGACATGACTCCTGCCACCGGCAAGGGAATAATAAACTCATCGTCACCATTGATGGCACATACACCACCTTTGTGCTTAATTACCAAATTAACTGCATTAGATAAAGCTTCGTCTGTAGCGCCTACAGCAACAATATTATGAGAATCATGAGCTACAGAAGAGGCGATGGCACCGGTTTTCAACCCAAAATTTCGAATAAATGCTACAGCTGGTTTTTCATCCTTATAGCGATTTACAACCGTGATTTTTAATAAATCGCGTTCTATATCCTGAACAGCCTGCCCATTATTTATTTTAGGTTTTTCGTAGGATTCACCTGTTAACAACTGGCCATCGATCACATCCATCACTCTTATATTCCCTGGTTGTTCGGATATTATAAAATCATTTACTGATTTTTCTTCGGCATTGAAAACATTTATATACTTTATAGATTGTGATTCTATGCATGGCCGGCCATTTTCTGCCATCTTAATACCACTTGCATAAGTGGCAATTACCTTCATGTCGTCCAGGTTGTTTACAACAATAAAGTCAGCCGAGTCCCCTTCCTGTAGCTGCCCCACATCTAATCCATAATGCATGACAGCAGTCACGCAGGCTGTTTCCAAAATATTAAATAAATCATACCCTTTATTTTTTGCACTTAATACCCAATCCCGCACATGACTTTCAACTAAATCATCCGGATGACGGTCATCAGAGCAAAGCATCACTTTATCCGGACATTCGTCAATAAGCGGCATCAATTCATCCAGGTTTCTTGCTGCAGACCCTTCTCTGATTTGGACTATCATCCCATAGGATATTTTTTCTCGTGCTTCTTCAATAGTAACACACTCATGGTCTGTTGATATACCGGACTGGACGTATTTTTTTGCATCCTTCCCCCTCAACTCCGGGGAATGTCCATCTACCGGTTTCCCATATTTTTTTGCCAATTCCAATTTTCCTACTTCACTTGGGGCATCATGGATCACACCAGGAACATTCATCATTTCCGATAAATACAAAATATTGGGGTTTTGGAAAAGGTTTTCTAATTCTTTTGATGTAAATATGGCTCCTGCTGTCTCAAAAGGAGTAGCAGGAACACAGGCCGGAGCACCAAAATAAAATTTAAACGGGACTGTGGATGCATTTTCAATCATATACTCCACACCTTCGATTCCAAGAACATTAGCTATTTCATGGGGGTCAGAAACTGTTGCAACTGTGCCATGTATAGATGCTACCCGAGCAAATTCCGAGGGGACCAGCATTGAGCTTTCTATATGGATATGTCCATCAATAAATCCTGGTAGAATAAATTGATTGGATGCTGGCTCATTTTCTACAATTTTTTGAATAACACCATTGGATACATGAATTTCTCCTGAAAATATCCTGCGGTGAATCACATCCACTATGTTCCCGCTTATTATATTTACATTATCTTTCATAATCCATGTCCATTGTTCAATTCATCCACTCTTCGCTTCAACCTGAATAAAAAAAGGGCCGGAAGAACAGCCAGCCCTAATTCCATTCCTGAATGGATACATATGCACTCAAAAATTAGATATTAATTGTTAAAAATCCAAAACCTGCCAATCAAAAAAACAGATCGTTTCGGGTTTGCATATTTAAGACTTTTGTTCTTTAGAAAAGGGTTTCCCAAGAGCAGCCGGTCCCATGGAAACAGAGAGACCTACCGCTTTCTGTTTCGCTCTCCACATTGAAACAGCTAAAAGAAAAATTGTAAAAACATAAGGAAGCATTCCGAGTAAATGTGTAGAGATTTGTGCTCCCCTTGCCTGCAGGGCAAACCCTAGAGCATCCATCCCTCCAAATAGATAGGCACCAAATATAGCCATTTTCGGATCCCACATTGAAAAAATGACAAGAGCAATGGCAACCCATCCCCGTCCAGCAACCATATTTTCTATCCACATTGGTGTGTAAGCCAATGACAAATATGCACCACCTAACCCCATGAGAGCACCTCCGGTAAATATAGTGATATAGCGAATTTTCACTACATTTAATCCCACAGTATCAGCCGTTTGCGGATTTTCACCTACTGTCCGGATATATAAACCAAATTTTGTTTTAAATAAAATAATCCAAGAAACAGGGACAAACAGGTATGAAAAATAAACGAGAATATTATGTTGAAAAAACCCTGGACCTATCAATGGGATATTACTTAAAAATCCTAAACGTATTTCTTCAAAATGAGGTGCTGTTTCTCCAACCAACGGGGATCCCAATACAGCGCTGACTCCAGTACCAAAAAATACGAGGGCTAAACCACTAACTATCTGGTTAACATTTAGGGTAATCGTCAGAAAAGCGTGAATTAAACTCACAATACCGCCGGCTAAAGAGCCAAGCAAAACACCGACAACAGGATTTCCTGTCCACATAGAAATCATAAACCCGGTAACTGCTCCAATAAGCATGAGTCCTTCAATCCCTAAATTAATATTTCCGGATCGTTCCGTATAAATCTCGCCAACTGTCGCAAATAATAGTGGAGTACCAGACCGGATCGCTGCTTGTAAAAATGGTCCCAAGAATTCAATCATGATTTATCCACCGTATTTTATACCGCTTTAAGGATTCCCCTGCTAAAACAAAAAACAGTACCATCCCTTCAAACATGACAACAACACCTTTTCCAAACCCCATGGTGATTTGAAGGCTATCTCCACCCACAAGAAGGGCCCCCATAAATAAAGCCACTAAAATTACAGCCAACGGGTTCCCGTTGGCTAAGAAAGCAATAATTATCCCGGTGTATCCATAATTATTGGAAATTCCTCCGAGGCGAAGTTTATGTTGGAGGCCTGAAATCTGAAGCATTCCACCTAACCCGGCAATAGCACCGCTTAGAATTAAGACAAGGATGATATTCCTGTTTACATTAATTCCTGCATAGTTAGCGGTTTTCCGGCTTCGTCCTATGACCTGAATTTCATAACCCCAGGTGGTTTTTTTATATACGACGTATAATATGATGGCTAGAACAATACCAACCAATATTCCTGCATGAAGCCTTGTATTAAAATACTGTTCGAGAATGGCAGCATCCGGGTATCGTGGTGTTTGAGGAAAGCCTGGATATCTTGGGTCTTTCCAAGGTCCATAAAGAAAATAATTCACATAAAAAATGGCCACATAATTCAAGAGCAATGTTGTCAAAATTTCATTGACTTGCAGTTTGGTTTTTAAAATAGCCGGAGGCAGCCCCCAAAGTCCACCGGCGATAATGGCACATACCATTAAAAGTGGAATTAAAACCCATGGGGGCAAACCAGAAAATGTTTGAGCTGCCCAAGTAGCGCCCATGGCTCCCATAAAGAACTGACCCTCTGCGCCAATATTCCACAGGAGCGTACGTAACGTTAAAGACACTGCTAACCCTGTAAAGAGTAAGGGTGTGGTTTGAACCAAGGTCTCTGATAAAGCATATCCGTCTCCAAATGCCCCAATAAACATTTCCTTATAGGCTTCTAAGGGTGGTGCTCCATTCAACCAAAAAACCAAACTACCTGCAATTAAGGCCAACACCATTGAAATGGTTGGCACAAGGTAGTCCAAATACTTATTGTAGGATAACCGCTTTTCTATTTTAAGCTGTCCCACTATGCACTCCCGTCATCAACAATCCTAAAGCTTCAATATTGGTTTTTTTCGTTGGCATGACATCACGAATCTTTCCTTCGTAAATCACACCAATTCGATCCGATATAGCCATGAGTTCTTCCAAGTCTTCTGATATAAGCAATATAGCAGCCTTATTTATCCTTTGTTTTTCCAAAGATTCCCTCACAAACTCTGTTGCCCCAATATCTAATCCCTGTGTGGGGTGAACAGCCACAAGCAAAGTGGGGTTTTCAGATATTTCTCTCGCAAGAATAACTTTTTGGAGATTCCCTCCGGAAAGTAGATTAACAGGATTATCTATGCCGGCGGTTAAAATATTAAATTTATCAATTAATTTCTGCGCGTAAGAATTAACCTCAGGTTTTTTAAGAAATATTCTCTGCCAGGAAAAGGAGTCTGATCGATAGTTTTTTAATATGACACTTTCTGGCATCCCAAGCCCCGGCACAACCCCCATACCCAAACGATCGTCAGGAATATGGCCAATCCCCTCATTGATTGCCTTCCGAGGAGTATTGTGAGTAATATCCTTACCATTAACCTGAATGGAACCTCCGGTTATTTGACGAAGACCTGTTATCACTTCAGCTAGTTCCTTTTGCCCATTTCCAGAAACACCGGCCAATCCAAAAATCTCCCCTTGGCAAACAGTTAAAGAGAGGTTATGCAATGCAGGAGTTTGCCTATCGCTTTGTGCACAAATATCGGTTAATTCTAATACAGGCGCACCAGGATCAACATCAGCTTTTTCAGTTTTTAAAAACACCTCGCGACCGACCATCATTTTTGCCAACTCTTTTTCATTGGTGTCGGATATATTCACTGTTCCAATATGTTTGCCTTTTCTTAATACTGTAATGCGATCACAGATTGCAAAAACTTCAGGAAGTTTATGGGATATAAAAATTATGGAAGTGCCTTCTTTGGCAATTTCCTTTAGTATTTTAAATAAATCGTTTGCTTCCTGCGGTGTCAAAACAGCGGTGGGTTCGTCCATAATTAAAACTTTCGACCCATGCATAAGTGCCTTAATAATTTCTACTCGCTGTTTTTCGCCAACAGATAGCTGCCAAATTTTTGCACCAGGATCAACTTCAAGCTGATATTTAGTGGCTAAATCTTCAATTGCATTATGAATTTTTTCATAATCCGGGAAAACCGGAATAGATAAATCTGCTAATGCGATATTTTCAAGAACCGTGTGTTCTTCAACCAGCATAAAATCCTGGTAAACCATTCCTATTCCTGTTTCCAATGCCTCTCTGGGCGACCACTTCCCCGTGTCTATAATTTCATCGTTTATTTCAATTATTCCTTCGTCCAAACGATATCTTCCGGAAAGGATATTGGTTAAAACAGTTTTTCCTGCCCCATTTTCACCAAGGAGAGCATGAATCTCTCCAGGTAAAATATCGAAATCTACTTTATCTAACGCGAGGACACCTGGGAATCGCTTCGTAATCTGTTCCAACTTGACGTACGGTTTCATTGGTTTTAATTAAAAATAGGGTTAATTAAAAGAATATCTGTTAAAAAAAGAAACCAGCCCGCTCCTTCGCAGAAACGGGCTGGAAATTCAATCTATTGGTAACGGACTTCGCCTCCGGGGAGACTACCGACAATACCTTTTATAAGAAAATATTGGCTTAATAATTCCTCATCGGTTGGTATGACACCGGCAGGGACAACAATATTACCTTTTTGGTCCTGCAACTCTCCACTAAACACGGAAAATGTCCCTTCGATAATGGCTTGTTTTTTCGCCTCTATTTGGGCAATAACATCGTCCGGTACCATTTTCCCGAAGGGAGATAGACCCACAACACCTTTTTCAAGACCCCACCAAATAGCTTCAGGTTCCCAAACACCCTTGTGCAAGTCTTCCGCAATTTGGGTCAAAATAGGTGACCAATCGAATACCGCTGAAACCAAGTGTGATTTTTTTGCAAACTTGGTCATATCAGAATTGTAGCCAGTGGAATACAGTCCTTTTCTCTGGGCAACCTGCTGTACAGCTGGAGAGTCCTGATCCTGACCTAAGACATCTGCGCCAATGGCGACTAGGCTTTCAGCTCCTTCCCTTTCGCGAGGGGGATCAAACCATGAATTTGTCCAAATAACATGAACCTTAACATCCGGATTAACGGATTGGGCACCCAGTGCCCATGCATTCACGTTGCGAATAACTTCTGGAATGGGATGGGCAGCAACAATTCCAAGAATATTGGATTTTGTCATTGATCCGGCTGCCATTCCGGCTAAATACATGGCATCATGTATACGACCAAAATAATTCCCCATATTTTCGCTGGTTAAGAACCCAGAACAGTGTTGAAATACTGCATTGGGGAATCGTCGTGCGACATTGAGTGTAGGGTCTGCATAACCATAACTCGTAGTAAAAATGAGGTTAAACCCTTTACGGGCAAACTCCATAATTACACGTTCAGACTCACCTTCAGGCACGGATTCAATGAAAGCTGTTTTTTTAACATAGGGAAGTTTACCCAATGCTAAACGGCCTTCATTATGCATATAAGACCAACCTCCATCACCGACAGGGCCCACTAAGACAAAAGCTGCTTTAATATCTCCGGACTTACCCGGTGCAGCCATATCTCCCGCATTAAGTAACATAAGCGGAAATACCAGTATAATACCGGTAAGGCTTTTAACAACAAACTTTTTAAGATTACTCATTTTACATTCCTCCTAAATAAAGGGTTAATTAACCAGCCTAGAATAAATATACCAGTCTGGTCTGGAAGATAGTAATACTTTTAGCATCCTTATCTCCTGCTGGATTTTGGATAAGAGCCAAACCTGGAATGACATCCATTCCCGGTGAAACTTGATGACGCCAAAAGACCTCAATTCTCTGTTCTTGAGGAAGATCAGAGCCGATTCTCGGGGCAAACCGTGCAGGAAGCAGTCTCGGACCGCCTTCATATAACGGAAAGGAAACGCCATCATCTGCCGTTCCTTCATGGGATGTGATTCTGGCCCATCCTATTCCAAAATAATCTTCAGCAATGAACCCAAACCCATTAGGTGAATAGGTGATACCTGCACCGATTTTTGCTTTATTTCCAGTTAGGGAATAGTTAATAGGGTGTGCTTCTGCTTCATCATAAATGAAGTAAGCCATAATCCCACCAATTCCAGTATTGGGTGTGATTTCCTGGTCAATATTGATAAACCATGCTGAAGCCGGTTCATCACTCAGCGCTGCATTCCATACTTTTCCATATCCAAAACGGTAGCCGCCTTTTAATCCCATTGGGGCTGCATAAAAACCGGCCTGAAAAGCAGCTGCATTATAATCTGTATGTTCATTCCCCGCTTCACCAACTACAGGCGGGCTATTAAAACCTGGGCCGTCTAGCGGGCCACCGGTATTCATAATATCGTTTATGTCTGATGTATGCCAACCCACTTCAAGTGAGAACATTTTACTTGTCATGCGCCCTGCTACACCCCAAACGGTAGGTGTCGCAGTAATTAAAGTTGGCGTGAAGGAGTCACCGGTGTATCCTATGGTACCCACAAATGCACGATCCTCATAAGCCACAGCATTATTGTTCGTGATTCCTACAGCACCAGTAAAATATTGATCCAGAGGAAAATGTTCAAAAATGTCGTAAAGGCCTAATACAAACTCGTAGGATGTGGCACCGGGAATTGGCTTCCAATAAATATTGGCTTTTTCCAAGATGACATCAGGAGAACTTGCGCCTCCTAACGTTTGGCGATCTGAGGAAACAGTGTTAATAATATCCCATGTGGGCCTGAACTGATTCAGATTATCAGGGGCAAAAGGCAAAATATTAAACGGGCCATTTGCCGCGACAAATCCGATGTTAGCTTTTAAGGTTTGCCACTCCTGAAAAATTATCTCAGCCCGCAATCTCGCCCGGTAAGGCATCATGAGAACACTTCCATTTTCTATTACCGTCCCCGGCACAGAAACAATCCCAAATTCATCTGTAAAGGGGTCTCCCGCGGGAAGATATTGGGGGGATAGATTAAATCCTCCGTGAAAACTGATTTTGGGTTGAGAGGATACCGGATTCAGAAGATAGACAAATGTTAAAAGTGGAATAATGACCATCCTGCTTATCCAAGTAAACTTTTTATTTATCATTATTGTATCTCCTTGGTTTTATTTATTTTGAATAAATAGCTGCGTTTTTTATCTCAGGTAAAAAAAAAGACCGGTTGCAACACCAGTCTAATTTCCATTCCTGAATGGATACAAACGTTGCCGAAAGTACATTCAAATGCCTTAAAATTGCAAGAAGTTATTTGGGATAACAAGGTATTATTATTGAATTAGCATTAATACCTGTATTGAGTTTTTTCACGATTTACCTATAAAAGCATTGATCAATTCACTGATTAAAAAGAGAGTTATTTAAACGAAAGATAAACCGGCATTAAGTTTAACAATGACTTTCTCAAATTTTTTCTCTTTAAGGTTATTAAATGTCAAGAAACCGATTATTGCTTTATTCGGCGGAGGAGGGAAAACATCGATGATGTACAAACTAGGTCAAGAATTCAGTCATTATTATAATCGTGTATTACTTTCATCCATTGTCCGCGCTGGCCCCTCGCCTCAAATTTCTATCCTTTTGTCATCTAACGGTCAATTGCCAGGCAATTCGTTTGTTAATAACAATCCCTTATACCTTCTTCGAGAAAAAGTACACAAGGATAAATATTTAGGGTTTACTCCGACTCAACTCGAGTCTCTATTACAAAAATCGGATGCTTGCATATTTGAATCCGACGGTGCCAGAGGATGTTCACTTAAAGCTCATAACAATAAGGACCCTTATGTCCCCGAATTTTCTACCCATGTTATTATCTTTGTTGGTGCGGATATTATAAACACTCCTGTAAAAGCAGAATATATCCATCGCCAAAATCGATTCATTTCTCAATGGAATATTCCAGATAATACTGAAATAGATATTGACTTGGTTACCCAAGTATTAACTTCAAATGAAGGCTATATGTCCAAAATTCCCAAGTCCACTCAAGTACGGTATTTTGTTAATAAAGCGGATTTATTCCCCAAGAAAGCAGAAGACCTGGCCAAAGCGCTTAACAATATCACACCTCATCCGGTGTACTGGGGAAGCGTCCGCGATTTTTGGTGGAAGGCTTGTTCATGAATATTTCATTAATCATTCCCGCCGCAGGAATGTCTACGAGATATTCTGCCAATAAACTATTCAAAAAAATTGACGAAAAGCCTGTTTTTGAACGCTCAATCAATCCTTATCTAAATTTAAATCTCGACATCATCCTTATCCTTGGGAACGAAGGCAACCATCTTCGCCGATTGGCAACGGATGCCTTTGGACAATCTATCCGTTTTGAAGTAAACAAATCCTTCCAGGATGGCCTTTCCGCATCAATAATAACCGGGGTTCTGGCATCCAATCCAAATACAGAATACTTTGCATTCAGTTTGGGAGATAAACCGTTTATAAAACAGGATACCGTGATTAAACTTTTAAAGGAACTGAAACAAAATCGGCCCCAAATTCTGGTCCCGACATTTAACAATATCCCCGGCCACCCTACATTTTTTTCTAATACTTTTCGGAACGAACTATTGGCACTTAAGGGAGACTCCGGAGGAATACAAGTGATTGAAAAACATCGATCAAATGTTACTTTCTCTCCTGTAGAAGATGAAGGTATTGTCATGGATATGGATATGTATTTTTCAGATAACAACACATGAACCTGTTTAATAAATTGGTGTGGGTTCGAGGAGCAGGAGAGTTAGGAAGTGCTGTCGCTTTTTCTCTATATAAATCTGGCTTTTCAGTTATCCTAAGTGAAATCCATCCGCCTTTGGCAATAAGGCGAACGGTAACATTCAGTGATGCCGTTATAGATGGTAAATCAACTGTGGAAGGAATTACAGCAAAGAAAATAGAGCTTATTGATTTTGAGGAAAACGTTCCCCGAACGATTATCCCCCTCATCCTTGATAATCCTAAAACGATAATTGAAATTTCCCCGGACATTCTTATTGATGCCAGAATGATTAAATCTTATGATAAGGACTATCGTTCATGGGGTCCATATGTTATCGGACTAGGGCCGGGATTCTCCGCAAATCAGAATTGCCATACAGTCATCGAAACTATGCGTGGTCATGACTTAGGAAAAATCCTGACTGAAGGAGAACCTAGAAAAAATACTGGCACACCGGGAGTAATTGGAGGTGAAACTAAACGCAGAGTTATTTATGCCCCGAAAACGGGAAACTTAAAATGGATAACCAATTTCGGAGACATCGTCGAAGGTGGACAGATTTTAGGAACAATAAATTCATCTACCAAAATTCTTTCCCCACTCGCAGGTATTATACGGGGACTCATTCATCCTTTGGTTCCTGTCGAAAAAGGGTTAAAAATCGCCGATGTAGATCCCCGTGGCAATACAGTAAACTTCTATACACTCTCAGACAAAGCCCGAAGCATAGGGCGGGCCGCACTAGAAGTAGTCATGATTTTTGTCAAAAACTCTGCTTAATTTTACCATTCTATGGAAAAACGATTTTTTAAACAATTGCTTGAATTTGACTTCAGCCAACCGTGTGCTTTATGCACCGTAATGGAATGGAGGGGGTCTGTTCCTCGGAAAGACTATCCTATGATGCTTGTATGCGACTCAGGAAAAACGATGGGCACCATCGGTGGTGGCACTATGGAAAAAGAAGTTATTGAAGTGGCATTGAAATCATTGAAGGAATTGAATACGTCTTTAGAATCGTTCGATTTTACCAATGATGATTTATCAAAGGACGGCGGCTTATGCGGCGGCATCGTTAAGGTTTGCATTGAACCTTATACACAAGATATCCAAGACTTCTGGAATACCTTAAATCCTGTTTCTGAAGGAAAAACCTGGCTCACAACTTACAATTATCGCCATGGGAAAATCAGCCGAATGACTTTGGACGCTCTTGAATCAATTCCCCATGATTTTACTTTTGACCCTAGGCAAGTGAAAAAAAATAAAACATTTAAAACAGATGACGCGATTCACCTCTTGCGCTTTGTTTACCCGGAGTCAGTTTTATACATCTTTGGAGGTGGCCATGTAGGAAAGGCAACAGCAGAAATGGCCCATTATATTGATCTTGCTGTTTCTGTCCATGATGATAGAGAATCTTTTGTTTCAAGAGACCGATTTCCCCATGCAGTTTCACGCTCTCATATTTCAATAAATAAATTGTTTGAGCGTGTAAATCTTCAGTCTTCTGACCTTGCGTTGGTGGCCACTCGTGGACATCATTATGACTTAAAACTCATGCGCTGGATTTTACAATCCAATGTCGGTTGGGTCGGGTTAGTTAGCAGCCAGAGAAAATGGAAGCTTTTATCTGAAGGATTGGAAAATGAGGGATTTTCCAGGAAAGAATTAAACCGCGTCCATGCGCCAGTAGGAATGAATATTAAGGCACAAACAGTCCCTGAGATTGCTGTAAGTATTTTAGGGCAAATTATAGCCTATTTACGAAATAAATATTAAGAATTAAGAGGTTTGTATTGCTGATAAAAAACGGAGTGGTATTTCATGCTGAAGGAGATCGAAAAGAAGACATTCGCGTTTCCGGAGAACATATTTCGGAAGTGGGTTTAAACCTCACGCCTAAAGAAGATGAAATTCTCATAGATGCGGATGGGAAATGGATTTTCCCCGGAATAGTCGATCCCCACACCCACATGGGAGTTCCTATCAAGAATTTATGGTCTGCAGATAATTTTGATACCGGTACTCGCTCTGCTTTGAATGGCGGCGTCACTACAATAATTGACTTCACAGTTCTTGAAGATGGCCAAACATTACATGACAGTATTTCGGAACGAAAACGAAGAGCTTCTCTTAGCCATTGTGATTATGGGCTTCATTGCAATTTCACGAAATATTCAACCGAATTACTTTCAGAAATCTCTGGTATCATTCAGGATGGTATAATCAGTTTTAAGGTATTTACCACTTACAGAGAAGCTGGGATGATGCTATCTTATTATGAAATTGAATCTGTGGCCAAAACTATTGGAGAAAACAAAGGCATTCTCATGGTCCACGCAGAGGATGACAAGGAAATCTCTGAGGCTATCAATTCTATTCCCGAACAAAAACGGCTGGATCCCTACTCTCACGGATTAAGTCGGCCGGATACTTCAGAAGAAAAAGCAATCTTGGAAATGGCCGCAATTGCTGAAAGAACGAGCTGTTCTGTGTATATCGTTCATTTAAATTCTGCCAAGGGGTTTAAGGCTGCACTGTCTTCCGATAAAATTCTAATTGAAACCTGCCCTCATTATCTATTATTGGATGATTCTTTTTATAGGAAAGAAAATGGACGAATGTTTGTGGCAAGCCCTCCGTTAAGAAAACCTCAGGATTCGAACACCCTTTGGAGCGGAATTATCCAAAAACAGATTCAAACTATTGGTACCGATCATTGCCCATTTTGTATGGCTCAAAAACAAACTGATATTCCTTTTGACCAAATCCCAAATGGTATGGGAGGCGTTGAAACATTATTTCCCGTCTTGCTGGCCCAATGGGTGAAACGGGAATTACCAAAACCACTTTTAACGAATCTAGTTTCTACTCAGCCGGCAAACATATTTGGACTTAAGGGAAAGGGAGCAATTAAGCCCGGGATGGATGGTGATATCGTTATCGTGGATCCAAGTTGTTACACAAAAGATTGGGAAAGTCGGCTCGTTTCAATTACAGATTGGAACGCGTATGCAGGTCTTCCAGCCTTATTCCCGGAACATGTTTTTCTCCGTGGGACCCATGTGGTAAAAAACGGAGAATTACAATCACCCCCAATAGGCAAATTCATACCGGGAAATATTTAATGGATAAACCGGGGGATTCTTTAAATAATTATTAAACCACAGGGTAGGATGCTTTACACTATTCACCCTAAATTCATCTACTGAATTTGTCATGATTTTCTTCATTTTTTTTATGGATATAAAAGGTACCATCCATGTCAGCCTTAAATGATAAAACACAATCCTTTATCCATCGTCATATTGGCCCAAGAGTGAACGATGTCCAAAAAATGTGCAAATCTCTGGAAGTTGATTGCCCGGAAGATCTAATCAATAATACTGTACCAGATTCCATCGTTATAAAAGAAAATTTATCTGTGGGACAGGGTATGGATGAACAAAGATTATTGACCAGACTTCGAAAAATCGCGTCAGAAAATTCTGTTTTTCGGTCTTATATCGGTATGGGATATCACGGGACGGTCACTCCTTCTGTTATCCTGAGAAATATTCTAGAAAATCCCGGATGGTACACGCAATACACCCCCTACCAAGCTGAAATTTCCCAAGGACGGTTGGAAGCATTATTGAACTTCCAGACCATGATTTCAGATTTTACAGGTCTACCCATTGCCAATGCTTCTCTATTGGATGAGGCTACTGCAGCAGCTGAGGCAATGATCATACTTTACCGATCCTCTCCGAACAAAAACACATTTTTGGTCTCAGATCAATGCCACCCCCAGACCCTTGCAGTCCTCTATACTCGAAGCAAACCTTTAAATATTAATTTAGTTATCGAATCCCATGAAAACTTTAAATTTTCGGATGATGTTTTTGGCATTTTTGTTCAATACCCCGCATCCGATGGTGCCATTTATGATTATACAGCACTTTTCAGGCAAGCCCATGATGCCGGCATCTTTTGTGGCGTTTCTGCGGATATTTTGAGCTTAGCCCTGTTACGCTCCCCCGGTGAGTTTGGTGCAGATATAGCTGTGGGTACTACACAGCGGTTTGGCGTTCCCATGGGATTTGGGGGACCCCACGCAGCTTACCTGGCAACCACCGAGTTATTTAAACGAAAAATCCCGGGACGAATAATCGGTATTTCCAAAGACAGACACGGCAATCCAGCACTACGCATGGCTCTCCAAACCCGAGAACAGCATATCCGGAGAGAACGAGCAACATCTAATATTTGCACAGCGCAAGTATTGTTAGCAATTATGGCAGGAATGTATGCGGTATACCATGGCCCTGAAGGTATTCGCGCTATTGCTGGTAGAGTTCATGGGTTAACAAAAGTATTGGAAAAAGCTTTATTAAAGGGAGGCCACATCCTTTTCCACAAAAATTATTTTGATACCTTAAGAATCAAGCCCCGGAATCTTTCGACTGCAAAAATCCAATCAAAGGCAAAAAAACATAAAATTAATTTTCGGAATTTCAATGATGAATCCATCGGAATATCATTGGATGAAACCACAACTTATAAAGATATTTTGGACATTACTGATATTTTTAATGTATTAGACTCAATGGATGAATCTTTAGTGCAAAATATTCTACCCGTGTATGATGGATCGCAAAAGAGAACATCAGAATTTTTAACTCATCCAGTCTTTCATCGATATCAGTCGGAAACAGAAATGCTCCGCTATATCCATAGGCTGGAAATAAAAGATCTTTCTCTCAATACCAGTATGATCCCCTTGGGGTCTTGTACCATGAAGTTGAATGCTGTAACAGAAATGCTTCCAATTACCTGGCCTGAATTTTCAGCAATACATCCTTTCTCTCCAAAAGAGCAGACAGCAGGATACCAAACCATTATTAATGAATTATCTTCCTGGCTCTGTTCGATAACAGGATTAGATGCCTGTTCCCTCCAACCCAACTCCGGCTCTCAAGGGGAATATGCAGGATTATTAACTATCCGCGAATACCATAAAAGCCGTGGGGAAAGTCAAAGAAATGTGTGTCTTATCCCCTCATCCGCCCATGGAACAAACCCTGCCAGTGCTGTAATGGCAGGAATGAAAGTTGTAATCGTCAATTGCGACGAAAATGGAAACATTAACATCAAGGATTTGATAACCAAAGCAAAAGAGCAAAGTAAAAATTTGGCAGCAGCCATGGTTACATACCCCTCTACTCACGGTGTTTTTGAAGAGGGTATTAGGGAGATTTGCCAAATCATTCATGAACATGGTGGACAAGTTTATCTGGACGGAGCAAACCTAAATGCCATGGTAGGTCTTTCCCGCTTAGGAGACTTTGGTGCAGATGTTTGTCACATTAATCTACATAAAACCTTTGCCATCCCTCACGGTGGAGGCGGACCGGGAATGGGTCCAATCTGCACCGCAATACATTTGTCCGAATTCCTCCCTAATCATTCTGTTAATGATACTAATTATGAAAACATAACCACCATTTCTGCTGCTCCATATGGGAGTGCCGGAATTTTGCCTATTTCATGGGCTTATATTGCTATGCTCGGTGATGAAGGACTCCGAGATTCAACCGTTACTGCCATATTGAACGCAAATTATATGGCCAAAAGACTGGCCGAACATTATCCAATATTATATAAAGGAATAAAAGGATTTGTGGCCCACGAGTTCATTGTTGATCTGCGTCCTCTCAAAAAAGAATCTGGGATTACGGACGAGGACGTGGCCAAGCGCCTTATGGATTATGGTTTTCATGCACCAACCATGTCATTCCCGGTTCCAGGAACTTTGATGATTGAACCTACTGAAAGCGAATCCAAAACAGAATTAGATCGATTTTGTGATGCCATGATATCAATTAAGAAAGAGACTCAACACATCATTAATGGTACAATGGATAAAGCTGATAATCCCCTGAAAAATGCACCACACACAGCTATTCATGTTACTTCAGATGATTGGCATCATTCTTATTCACGACAGCAGGCCGTTTATCCCGCCCCTTGGCTGAAAGACCATAAATATTGGCCAACGGTTGGACGTGTGGATAATGCGTTAGGTGATCGGAATTTGATCTGTACCTGTATACCAATTGAAGATTACGAAAATTAATTTTTCTCAACACCTTTGTTCTTGTTTTTAAAAAATAATATCCTGAAAACACTCCTCTCCCACGTATATAATCCCAAGCTTTGAACAGAAGCCAATAACTGATAGGTTTTATTTGGTTTTTGTTCCTGGGATATTTACTTTTTTTTCATGATTCGCAAAGCTACAGAAAATGATGCAAAATGCATTACAAACATATATAACCATTACATTCTAAGAAGTACCGCCACATTTGAAACAGAGACTGTAACATCCGTTGAAATGGTTAAACGAATCCATCAATTACTGGACTCTCGATTCCCATGGTTGGTGGCCGAAGACAAAGGGAAGTGCATTGGATATGCCTACGGATCAAAATGGAACAAGCGAAAAGCTTATGACCCAACCGCAGAGGTAACAGTTTATGTTGCTCCAAACAGGGTAACCCAAGGAATTGGGACCGCTCTTTATACTTCATTATTTGAAGAGTTGAGATCTCTACGTTATCATTCTATAATTGGTGTTATTACGCTACCCAATCCCGCTAGTGTGGCGCTCCATGAAAAATTTGGGATGAAAAGAGCAGGAGAATTCAATGAAGTGGGGTACAAATTCGGCCAGTGGCTGAATGTGGGATATTGGCAGTGTGTTTTATAAAGCGCTTGGTATTTTACTACATATTAATCCTTTTCTATTCTATCCCTTTCTTCCACCAATTCCAAATACTCTAGCTCCAATATATTCATAGTTTCCAACGCCTGCTGGAGGACTTCATAATTATCTCCGTTTTCCGGGTTTTGAGTAATGGCTCGCTGATTATCCAATTCTGTTTCAATGGCTGCAAACCGTTTTTCAATCCATGCCAATCGATTTCGGATTTTTTTCCTCTCTTTATAATCAGACTTCCCTTTGGATTCCTTTTTTAGTTTTGGCTCAGTTGATTCCACTGATTCTTCTGCCCTTTTTTTCCATTCGTAATAATCATAATTCCCATCAAATAGCCGAATGCCACCGCTCCCCACTTCACAGGTTTGATTAGTGACATTATTCAGAAAATGGCGGTCGTGAGAAATACAAACAATGGAGCCGGTGAACTGGGTCAAGGCTGCTTCCACCACATTTCGCGTCACCATATCCAAATGGTTGGTAGGCTCGTCCAGCAATAATAAATGTGATGGTTCCACCAACATCCGGGCCATGGCGACTCTGGCTTTTTCCCCACCGGAAAGCACCTTAATATATTTTTCAATCTCATCACCGGTAAACATGAAACTCCCAAGATAAGTACGCATCTCAGTCTCACTCCAACCGGGACTTACCTTTTGGATGGATTCAAACACCGTATCATCCGGATCCAATGTTTCCAATTGATGCTGGGCATAATAGGCTCGATCCACACTTCCACCAATTCGGACAGCACCGGATGTTACATCTTCTACGCCCGCTAACATTTTCAGCAAGGTGGATTTTCCCGCACCGTTATGCCCTACTAATCCAATTTTTTGTCCCCGCTCTATGACCAAATCCATACCATTGAATACTTCGATGTCCCCAAAATGCTTGGTCACACTTCTGCAGGATGCCACATTCATGGGCGGTCGGGTCGGTTGGGGTAAAACCAAATTAACCGATCGATTATCTTCAGTTGGCGCTTCAACTTTTTCCATTTTTTCCAGCATTTTAACTCGACTCTGGACTTGGGTCGCTTTCGTGTTTTTATAGCGAAATCGTTCGATGAATCGTTCTGTATCCTTGATTTGCTTTTGCTGATTTCGATAGGTATTCTGGAGCTGCTCCATCCGCAGTGCCCTATCTTCTTTATACTTGGAATAATTCCCGTGATAGAGCGTTATTTTTTTCAAATCAATCTCAAGGATGTGATTTACGGACCGGTCCAAGAATGCCCTGTCGTGGCTAATCATGACCATGCTACCATTCCATTCCGATAAAAATGACTCCAACCAAATGGTAGCTTCCAAATCCAAGTGGTTGGTGGGTTCATCTAAAAATAAAATGTCCGGCTCCTGCAGCAGGATGGAAGCCAAAGCAACCCGCATCCTCCAACCTCCGGAAAAGACATCCATGGGTTCAGTAAACTTGTCATCGGAAAAACCAAGTCCACCCAAAATCTTTTTCGCTTTTTCTTCCAATGTCCATCCGCCTAGCGCTTCGAATCGGTTTTGCGCTTCGCCCAATTCATTCACCAAAGCCCTGTTTTCAGGGTCATCAGATATGATGTGAGACAAAGCCAACATTTTTCCTTCGATTTCCCGCACTTCTGGATAGGCGGCTAGAACTTCTTCTAATATGGAACGATCGGATCCAGCCACAATATCCTGAGCCAAGTATCCAATGGTGATTGCTTTATCTTTTTGGACACTCCCTGAATCTGGTGTTTCTTTTCCCAACATGATACGGAGCAGCGTCGTTTTTCCGGATCCGTTCGGACCCACGAGTCCCGCTCGCATGCCGCGTTTCAGGAATATATTTACATTGGAAAATAATTCACCGTCTGGGTATGATTTGGAGAGACTTTCTAATCGAATCATTTGGAGCTACGCACGGAATACGCTAAACACTCGAAAATAAAAATAATTATTTCGTATTTTTCGGGCTTTTAGTGTGCCCATCAATCACTCCATCCATGACAGCGCCGTGGTTCAATGTCAGTTTCACATGTTGAATGGTGTTGATCCGTTCTGCTGTCTCATCCAATTGGACTTGAATATAATTATCTGTGTGTCCCAGCAGTTTGCCCTGTTTCATATTTTCAAACAGAACTGGTCGGGCGGTATTCACAAATTGGTCATAAAAGAAGCGCCGCTTTTTATCAGATAAAATATGGAGCATTTTACTTCGCTCTGCTCGTTTCTCTTTCGACACCGATTCACCCAATTCCAGCGCTTTCGTGTTGGCCCGCTCTGAATACGTAAACACATGAAGATAAGAAATATCCAACTCATTCAGGAAGTTATATGTGTCTAAAAAGTCGTCATCTTTCTCACCGGGGAAGCCTACGATCACATCCACACCGATACACGCATCAGAGATAAATGATTTAATTTTGGCCACCCTGTCTTTATACAAATCACGCTTATATCTCCGGCTCATGGCACTTAAAATTTTGTCCGAACCAGATTGGAGCGGCACATGAAAATGGGGCAAGAATTTCTGTGATGACGCACAAAAAGCAATTATTTCATCGGTGAGTAAATTGGGCTCAATGGATGAAATCCGGAACCGATCGATGTCATCCAGTCTGTCTAATTCCTGGATGAGATGAAAAAATGTTTCTATCGTTCCTTTCCCGAAATCGCCAATATTCACACCGGTAAGTACAATTTCCCGAGCGTCTGTTTCAGCCACTTCCCGGGCCGCTTTCATTGTCTTTTCTATCGTGTCGCTGCGGCTTTCTCCCCGTGCTAAGGGAATTGTACAGAATGAACAAGTGTAGTCACAACCATCCTGCACTTTGAGAAAAGCCCGTGTACGCTCCCCAGAAGAATAGGACGGCGTAAACTTATGGGCATGATCAATGTCCGATTGAATGATAGCGGTGCCATTGTTAAGATCCACCCGATCCAAATGATTGAGTAAATTGAATTTTTCTTCCGCACCCAACACAATATCCACTCCATCCATTTTTGAAATTTCCTTGGGCTTAAGTTGGGCATAACATCCAATCACTGCCACAGACGAATTGGGGTTCCGACGCTTGGCTTGGCGAATGAGTTTCCGTGCTTCTTTGTCTGCATTTTCTGTAACGGAGCATGTGTTCAGGACATAAATATCCGCCTCATCCCGATAATTGACCTGTTCAAATCCGTGACAAATAAAATCACGAGAAATGGTGGCTGTCTCCGAGAAATTCAGTTTGCATCCCAGGGTATGGAATGCCACGCGTTTGGGTTGTGTACTCATTAAATTTGCCGCAGAGCCACCATGCCTACAATTCCTTTCCGCAGACAAGCAGAGCTCGCAGAGAATTATAATAAAATTTCTTTGTGCTCTCTGCGCCTTTGTGGCTATCAAAAACGGAGCAGAAATTACAAACTATAAATCACTTATAGATGAAATAGAATCAACAGCAGGTTGTCTGTTTTTCTGTCGTAAAACAGGATGCTTCTTCCACCCGTTCCATCTCATCGGTTACGGTGTACACTTCCCAGCGATTCCCATCTGGATCTTGCACCCAAACTTTATCCTGTTTGGCGTAACAGCACACTTCATCTTTTTCTTCTTTTAGATGAAATCCTGCATTACTCAACCTACGGATGGCCGCTTCTACATCATCCGTCGTGGGTACCTGAATCCCCAAGTGACTCACTTTCCCTTCACCCGATTGCAATGGCACTCTTTCCTGGATGGCCAGTTTCAAAGGTGGATTATTCAATTCAAAATTGGTATATCCAGGGCGGACTTTGTTTGCTGGTGACTCCAAAAAGGATTCATAAAATTTTTGTGACTTTTCTACATCACTTACATTAAGTGAAATATGTACTTTATTCATTTTGTCTCCATACTAATTTTTTTATTAAAAATCTTTTGTGTTATCATCATCATGATACAATAACCATTTAACGATGCACCCAAAAACATTGTGGGCGGTATAAACAGTAACCAATGTACATTTTCAATTCCGCTAAATAAAATTCCCGCCCAGAGAAAACTACCGGTAATAAAAAAGAATAACCGTTGGTCTTTTCTTAGTTTATATTGTTTTAGATTCATTTTATTCTAACAACATTCATTAAAACTGGTTTTAAACAGGGATTCAAACCCATCCCGAAGCTGGCGCATTTTACCCCGATTGATGCAATAACACACTCGCTGACCGTCTACCTGTCCTTCAATTAGCCCCACATCTTTCATGGCTTTCAAATGCTGGGAGACAGTGGATTGTGCCAGCGGCAACTCCCCCACAATATCCAAACAGGTGCAGGAATTTTTCTTTACCAATTCCTGTAAAATTTGGATTCGGGCAGGATGAGACAACACCTTTGCATAGGTGGCTAACTCCTGCAGTTTGGGTTCAAATTGTTCTGATTTATTGATCATGTCAATAATTTGTATATCGTAAATATACGATTAAATAAAAAGATGAAGCAAACCCTTTTTATCAAATGAATCTATTCCGTACTTTTTTTCATGGATACAAAAGCAAAAATCAAAGAACTACGGGATAAAATTGATGCATTTGATAATGAGATGCTGGATTTACTTGTTCAACGCTTTGCCATTTCACAAGAGATTGGCGATATTAAAGCATCCAATGGACTCAACGTGGGCGACCCAAATCGTGAGCAGGAGATCATCGATCGTCTGGCAGAAAAGCTAGAAGGTAAGCTGGATAAAAAAGATATTGCCGCTATTTTTGGCCCTGTATATCAAATCTCTAAAAAACTTCAAGAGAGGTAAAAATATCCTTGTGATAGCCAGAATGACGGTCTTAATATCCTTGCCAATGAATTACACATCAATAAATCAATTTAACAGCTGGTATTGGTATTTTAACCAGAAAGGGTTGAAGCTCAAGCCCTAAGGGTATTTCCATATCCAGGCCTAAACTTCAACCCCGATGAAAATCGGGGTTTTTTGTTACCTAAAATGAATAAAACACGAACAACATTTGAAGAATTCAATTCCATGGCAAGAACTCAGCCAACAGTACCCGTATATCAACAGGTTCTTGCGGATTTGCTCACCCCTATTTCTGTTTTTATTCGATTGGCGGATGATTCTCGTCATGCATTTATCCTAGAATCTGTCGAAAAGGCCAGTCAATATTCCCGTTATTCTTATATCGGAGCAAATCCCTCAATGATTCTCACACATAAAAATGACGAAACCCAAATTGAACACAGGAACAAAACTGAAATATCCGAAAAACCGTTTTTAGAAATTCTTAGAGATATTCAATCCCAATATCATATGGAGAGAATACCAGGGATGCCTTCATTTACTGGGGGACTGGTAGGATACTTGGGATATGAAACCATCACTTGGATAGAAGATATCCCCATTCATAAAGCTGATGATGAGGTGATTCCAGATGCTGTCTTTATGCTTTTTGAAGAACTAATTGCATTTGACCATTTAAAAGGAACTGCTCTTGTTTTTGCAAATGTCCATGTAAATCCTGACTTAAATTTGCGAGAGCAGTATCATGAAGCCCATAAACGCATAGATTGTCTGGGAGAAAAACTTCATAAAGACATTGACTATCAAACTCCGGTTCGCACACAGGGAAAATCTTTGGTTTCCAATTTTAATAAAAATGATTTTACTGATGCGGTATTAAAGGCTAAAAGTCATATTGTAAATGGAGATATCTTCCAATTGGTTTTAAGCCAGAGGTTTGAGCGAAAAACGGACGTTGAACCCATCACCCTTTATCGTGCTCTTCGTACCATTAACCCTTCCCCCTATATGTTTCACCTGAAATTCCATAATTTTGACCTCATAGGCGCCTCACCGGAGCTATTGGTTAAAGTTGCGGACAATACTGTAGAAGTTCGGCCAATCGCCGGTACACGACCCAGAGGAAAAGATCCCACTGAAGATGCGCAATTGGCACATGAACTATTACAAGATGAAAAAGAATTGGCAGAGCACCTGATGCTATTAGACTTAGGCCGAAATGATGTTGGACGCGTTTGTTCCTTTGGTACACTTACTGTGCCAGAAAAAATGATAATCGAAAACTATTCTCATGTGATGCATATTGTTTCAGACGTAAAAGGGCAATTAACTCCTGAAAATGATCTCTTCGAGGCGTTATTCAGCGGATTTCCTGCAGGGACAGTTACGGGTGCTCCTAAAATTAGAGCCATGGAAATTATTTATGACCTTGAGCCAAATCGCCGGGGAATATATGCAGGGGCAGTGGGTTACTTTGATTTCTGTGGAAACCTCAATACCTGTATTGCCATCCGCACTATGATGATGAAAAATAGTACGGTATACTTTCAATCTGGAGCAGGTATTGTCCACGATTCAGATCCCACAAAAGAATTTGATGAAACAGTAAATAAAGCAAAAGCGATTATGGCTTCAATTGATTTTGCTGAACAAGGGTTGGTAGAGTGATTCTTATAATCGATAATTACGATTCCTTTACTTACAATTTGGTACAATATGTTGGCTCTATTGTCCCCGAAGTAAAGGTTGTGAGAAATGACCAATTTGAGATGATTGATATTAAAATTTGGAACCCCTCTCATCTCATAATATCACCAGGGCCTGGGCGGCCGGAGGATGCGGGAAAATCTATTGAAGTGATTACACAGTTTGGGTCTTCTTTACCTACACTCGGTGTTTGCCTCGGCCACCAGGCAATTACAGCTGCCTATGGAGGAAAGGTCATTAATTCGCCTGAAATTGTTCATGGGAAAACTGCTGAAATACATCATTCTGGCGCTCGTTTGTTTGAGGGAATAGCAACCACATTTATAGCGACCCGATATCATTCACTTGTTTCAGAAAGAGAATCCTTACCGAAAGAATTAAAGATTACTGCTGAATTAGAGAATGGACTCATCATGGGAATTGAACATAATAGATTTCCTGTTTTTGGTGTACAGTTCCATCCAGAATCCATTGCGACAAAAAACGGAATTCAAATCATTGAAAATTTCTTATCCGTGACTATGAATCACACAAAACATACAATATGAAAAATATTAATAATAATTTTAGTCTTCATTTTGTAAATAGAAAATTTTCCGTGTCTTTCTTGGGTTTAGCAGAAATAAACAAATGAAACAAATACTCGAACAATTACTTCATAAACAGGACCTTTCCCGAGGCGACGCATTTAATGTGATGCTCTCCATCATGTCCGGAGAATATGACGATCCACAAATAGCTGGCTTTCTTATGGCACTTCGGGCAAAAGGAGAAACAGTGGAAGAAATCTCAGGATTTGCCAAGGCTATGCGGGAAAAAATGGTGCCCATCCACCTGGATACACCAGCCATTGATATGTGTGGGACAGGAGGAGATACATCAGGGACATTTAACATCTCTACCGCTGCAACTTTTGTAGTGGCCGGCGCCGGGCTCCATGTGGCAAAACATGGAAACAGATCTATGACGTCTAAATCTGGGTCAGCAGATGTACTTCAAGCATTGGGAATCCCCATTAATAAATCTGTTGGGGAATCCACAGAAGATATAGAAAAAATTGGGCTGGGGTTCATGTTCGCTCCGGCTTATCACCCTGCCATGAAATATGCCGTCGGAGCAAGAAAGGCACTAGCCACACGTACAGTATTTAATATATTAGGCCCGCTTTGCAACCCTGCAGATGTGAAAGCCCAAGCTATGGGAATCTTCCATCCTGATTTGACTGAAGTTCAATCCCATGTATTAAAATCACTTGGTTCTACCAATGTTATGGTATTCCATGGACGGGATGGTCTGGATGAAATCACGACAACAACAACAACAAAAATAAGTCAATTCCAAAACGGTGGTGAAGTTAAAACATTTGAATTTGATTTAAAGGAGTTGTCCATAGGCCACGCCTCCCTCAGCGATTTACAAGGGGGTGAACCCGGTGAAAATGCAAATATTATCAACAATATTTTACAGGGTGAAAAGGGTCCAAAACGAGACATAGTATTGCTAAATGCTTCGGCAGGTATCGTTGTAGGTGGAATGGCAGAAACGTTAAAAGAGGGTCTAAGCCTCGCAACAGAATCTGTAGATTCAGGTGCAGCACTTCATATACTAACTCAATTGGCAGAATGAATATTTTAGATCAAATATTAAATGTAAAAAGACAGGAAGTCCGAAAAATCCAAGAATTTGGATTAATTGAAACATTTCCAGAAAAACGGAGCCTGAAAGATGCTTTGTCTAAACCGGAGATATCCATTATAGCTGAAATAAAACTCAAATCTCCCAGTGAAGGCGAAATATTCTCTAAGGCTGATCCGGTTCAAATCGCAAAAGACTATGAATCTGCCGGTGCTGATGCCATTTCTGTCGTGACAGATTATCTATTCTTTGGAGGTAGTCTGGATATTTTACGCGCAGTCAGCGAAGCGGTAACCATCCCCGTTATGCGAAAAGATTTTATCATTGATCAAAAGCAAATACAAGAATCACATCATTATTCTGCGGATGCATTTTTGCTCATCGCTGAAGCATTGGATGGTGAAGACATTTCCAGTTCAATTCGGTTTGGGAAATCGTTAAATCTGGAGGCATTGGTAGAATTCCACAGCGAAGAGAATGCAGACATTGTTGCAAATCTGGCTCCGGAAATTGTTGGGGTGAATTGCCGCGATCTAAAGACTATGACCACCGACATGACCTATTTTGAAAGGATGGCTCTTTCATTGCCATCCAATTCTGTAAAAGTGGCTGAAAGCGGAATCAAAACAAATGATGATTTAAAATACGTTTCTAACCTTGGATACGATGCGGTGCTGGTGGGTACATCACTCATGAAAACAGGAAATCCGGGGAAAGCCCTTGAATCCTTGATTAGGAGTCGCTCATGATTCCCACTAAGATTTGCGGTATTACCAATGTGGATGATGCAATAATCACTATCAAAAATGGCGCATCTGCCATTGGATTAATTTTCTATGAAAAAAGCCCGCGAGCAATTTCAACAAAAATAGCAAAAATTATAGCCAATGAAATTCCAGGTTCTGTCACAAAAGTGGGCGTTTTTGTTAATCATGATACAGAATTCATTAATGAAGCCATTCAGTCCATTCCTTTAGATATGGTCCAACTCCATGGTGATGAATCACCTGAATATTGCAAACAATTTGATGTCCCGGTGATCAAAGCACTCCGCGTTAAGGATAAAGAAAGCCTTTCTATAATTAATGATTACGAGGTTAAAGCAATTTTGTTAGACACATTTTCTAAAGATAAATTTGGCGGGACAGGTGAATCATTTGATTGGTCCTTACTGAAGGAAGAAATGGATAAACCAATCATTCTATCCGGCGGACTCAACCCAGACAATATTTTAATCGCGATTGAATCTGTATACCCTTCTGGAATAGATGTGAATAGTGGGGTTGAAAAATCTCCCGGAATAAAAGATCATAAAAAGATTGAAGCATTATTTCAAAAACTTATTAATACCCAAACAGCCATTAATGTGTTCACAGACACTCTAACACAAAATCTTATGAACACGAATAACAATTATGAACAGATTTAAAGATTACAAACTGCCCGATTCCCGGGGACATTTTGAAAAGTATGGAGGGAAATACGTTCCAGAGACACTAATCCCTGCTTTAGAAGAATTAGAATACCATTATAGCAAGGCAAAAAAAGACCCCAAATTTCATGAAAAATTCAATGCCCTTTTAAAATATTATTCCGGGAGAGAAACGGCATTGTATCATGCGAAAAAACTATCAACTGAATTGGGGTTCAATGTATGGCTTAAAAGAGAAGATTTAAATCATACAGGAGCACATAAAATCAATAACGCTCTTGGGCAAATATTACTGGCAAATCGTATGGAGAAAAAACGAATCATTGCCGAAACTGGAGCAGGTCAGCACGGGGTTGCAACTGCAACTGTCGCTGCCCTATTTGGATTAACATGTATCGTATATATGGGTGAAGAAGATATACGTCGCCAAAAACTGAACGTTTTTCGCATGAATTTATTGGGGGCTGAGGTTCGTCCGGTTTCTTCCGGAAGTATGACATTGAAGGATGCCACCAATGAAGCCATTCGGGATTGGGTGACACATGTGGAATCTACCTATTATCTCATTGGTTCAACTGTGGGGCCTCATCCATATCCCTTGTTAGTCAGAGATTTTCAATCAATCATTGGGGAGGAAACAAAGCTACAGTTCAAAAACCAAACCGGAAAAGATTTACCGGATCATCTCGTGGCCTGTGTTGGTGGAGGCTCCAATGCCATGGGGCTGTTTTATCCATTTATAAAAGATGATGTGAATATCATTGGCGTAGAAGCCGCAGGTAAAGGATTGGAAAGCGGGGAACACGCGGCAACGATTACAATGGGTGACTTTGGTGTTTTGCACGGAGCCGCAAGCACCCTGCTTCAGAATAAAGATGGCCAAATCACCCTTCCCCATTCTATTTCTGCTGGATTGGATTACCCTGGCGTTGGCCCAGAGCATAGTTATCTTAATGAGACCGGAAGAGTTAAGTATTTTTCCGCAACAGACCAGGAAGCATTAGATGCTTTCCAATGGTTATCTGAAAAGGAAGGAATATTACCGGCTTTGGAGTCCTCTCACGCTTTAGCATTTCTAAAACAGCCCAATAACGAAATTGAAAAGGATGAACATGTGGTGGTCTGTTTATCCGGCCGGGGAGATAAAGACGTTCATACCGTTGCGGAAGCGATGGGGGTTAATCTATGAACCGTATCCAAAAATTATTCAGCAACCCTCAACAGAAATTGATCCCGTTTTTTACGGCTGGTTATCCATCGTTAGATAGTACAGTTAAACTGGTGTGCGCCGCTGCAGATGCTGGTGCAGATATGGTTGAAATTGGAATCCCCTTTTCAGATCCGCTTGCTGATGGACCCGTTATTCAGGCTTCCAGCCAAAAGGCTTTAGAGAATGGGATGTCGTCGGCTTATCTTTTTTCCCAATTAAAAAATATTAGGAATAAAACAAATATCCCCATTGCCTTAATGGGAAGTTATAATCCAATAATAAAAATGGGGAAAACAAGATTTCTGGACCAATGTGCTGCCTCAGAAGTAGATGGAATTATACTTCCCGATTTACCCTTGGACGAAGCTGAACCCTTTTGTACTTCTGCCAAATTAAGAGATATTTCTCCTATTCTCCTTGTTGCCCCAAATACAACAAATGATAGAATCAGGCTCATATCAGAAATGGCCGGGGATCTCATTTACGCTGTAAGTATTTTGGGTATAACCGGAGACACTTTATCTTCAAAAGAAAATTTAAAAGTTTATTTATCCCGTGTGAAAAATAATAGCACAACACCATTTATAGTCGGGTTTGGAATCAATACCCATGAAGATGTAGTCTGGTTTAATAAAAATGCAGATGGTGCTGTTGTTGGTACAGCAATAATTAATAACATTTCAAATAGTACACAGTATATCGAATCAACAAAAACATTTATACAAACCTTGAAAGGAATTAAATGAAATTAATTGGAATCCAAGGAGGAAAAGGCAGCTTTTCTGAGCAAGCAGCTCATGAATTCGCGCATAATCACGGGTTGGATGGAGCTGAAATTAAATACCTTATTTCTTCAGAAGCTGTTTTAGAATCGGTGGAAGAGGAATCGGTTCATTTCGGAATCTTTGCAATGGAAAATGCTCAGGGAGGTGTTGTTATAGAAAGTGTGGAGGCATTGGCTAAGCACCGCTGCAAAATCATTGAAATGTTTCATATTCCAGTGGATCAAAATCTTCTGGGACTCCCTGGAGTTCATGTGGGAGATGTAACTGAAATCCATTCTCACCAGCAAGCCTTACGCCAATGTAAAGATTATTTAAGTGAACATTTCTGGACACGGCCTCTCATCGAAGAAGATGATACCGCCGAAGCTGCCCGACGACTGGCCGAGGGAAAACTCCCCCCCACCGCAGGAGTAATCGCCAATAAAAACTGTGCAGATCTTTATAATCTGGATATCCTTCAGGAAAGTATTCATGATTTAAAACATAATCTTACTTTATTTCTTGGTGTAAAAAAAATGGATACCGTATGAACAGTGTTGGCATCATTGGTTTTGGTCGGTTCGGAAAAGTCTTGGCCAACATTCTTCAAAAGGGCTTTTCAATTCGAGCTTATGACCCAAAGCCCAACGCCTCTTTTCCCAGTGTGACTTTTGTAAGCCTAGATTCTGTTTTAAAGGAGAAAAATATTTTTATCGCTGTTCCCATCAGAAATTTTGAAACGGTAATTAAATCTATTTCTCCTCTCCTTTCTGATAAAACCACTGTGATTGATGTCTGCTCTGTAAAAATTCATCCCTTGGCTATGATGGAAAAATATCTTCCTGAATCAGTGGGAATTATTGCAACACACCCCATGTTTGGACCAGACTCATTCCTATCTAACACACGTTTAAAAATGATGATGAATAATACCAGAGATTCTCAAAACCAATTTAATTTCTGGAAACGATTTTTTACGAATCAGGGGATTCAAGTCATGGAAATGTCTGCAGACAAGCACGACCACCTGGCAGCACAAACTCAAGGTGTTACCCATTTTCTTGGTAGAATGTTAAAAGAATTTGGAATTCGAAAAACGCCCATTGACACACAGGGATTTCGAGACCTCCTTGACCTTGTTGACCAGACCTGTAACGATACATGGGAGCTGTATACTGATTTGCAATTATTTAACCCTTACACCGACACCATGATAACTCAATTGAAACAGGCAACTAAAACTCTCGATAGTCAACTGAAGGAATTACAAGATGTGGAAACCTAATAGCTGGAGAAAATTCAAAGCAAAACACATCCCTGATTATTCCAATAAAAATCATTTAGCGAAAGTTGAAGAGACACTGGAAGGGTTTCCACCCCTTGTATTTGCAGGAGAGGTCCGATCGTTAAAAAGGCGCTTGGCAAAAGTAACGGAAGGAAACGGTTTTTTGCTCCAAGGTGGTGATTGTGCTGAAAGTTTTTCAGAATTTCATGCGGATAATATCAGAGATACATTTCGTGTTATTCTACAAATGGCCGTTGTGTTGACCTCCGGTGCCAATATGCCTGTAGTTAAACTGGGGCGAATGGCCGGACAGTTTGCTAAACCCCGTTCCAGCCCTACAGAAATTAAGAATGGGAATGAGCTTCCCAGTTATACCGGCGACATCATCAATGACATAGATTTCAAAGCAGATAAACGCAAGCCAAATCCGGATAGAATGCTCAAGGCTTATTCACAGGCAGCCTCCACCTTAAATTTGTTGCGGGCCTTTGCAGATGGAGGATATGCCGATTTAAAACATGTGCAATCTTGGAATATGGGATTTGTGGAAAGCGGACCCCAAGGTGAACGCTATCGTCATTTGGCTAATCAAATTCAAGAAAGCTTGAATTTTATGGAAGCACTGGGCATAACTTCCAAGAATACCCCGCAATTGCGCCAAGTACAATACTTCACCAGTCATGAGGCATTGCTCCTTCCTTACGAAGAAGCCCTTACTCGGGTTGATTCTACCTCCGGTGATATCTATAATACATCGGCTCATTTTTTGTGGATTGGAGATCGAACCCGATTTTTGGACAGCGCCCATGTAGAGTTTTGCAGAGGGATCCAAAACCCTATAGGAATTAAATGCGGCCCCTCCTTATCGCCGGACGAACTAATACAACTGTTAGATATTTTAAATCCAAAAGATGAAGCTGGACGTATCACACTGATTACACGTTTTGGAAATGACAAAATAGATACTTATTTGCCCCCATTGATCCGTAAAGTTGCTAAGGAAGATCGGACTGTTGTGTGGTCATCTGACCCCATGCACGGGAATACCATAAAAAGCAGTAACGGATTTAAAACACGACCTTTTGAACGTATTTTAGATGAAGTAAAAAAGAGCATTGAAATTCATCGAGCAGAAGGCTCTCGAATTGGAGGCATCCATTTGGAGATGACCGGACGAGATGTAACAGAGTGTACCGGTGGACTGTATGATATTTCTGAAGCGGATTTGAATGACCGTTATCACACCCATTGCGATCCCCGACTCAATGCGAATCAAGCCATCGAGTTGGCTTTTCTTATTGCGGATGAATTGAAAAAAAATGGGCATTAACTGCGAACTTACTTTTCCGGGAGATAAGTCCCTCTCCCACCGTTCGCTCATGTTTGCAGCTTTAGCGAATGGAGAATCGCGCATTTCTAATTTATCAACAGGCGATGATGTACAATCAACAAGGCAATGCCTGGAAGCTTGCGGGATTCAAATTGAAGACGTCGGCGGTGATGTGATTGTGACCGGCGGACAATTTCATGACCCGGCAGAACCGTTGGATTGTGGAAACTCCGGCACCACCACACGATTATTAATGGGACTTCTAGCTGGCCAGGGTATCCATGCCACAATGATTGGAGACGATTCTCTTTCGTCCCGCCCCATGAATCGAATTTTAGCTCCATTGTCTCAGATGGGATTACAGTCCGAGAGTAATAATGGAAAGTTGCCCGTAACAATTCATAAAAGTGGTTTGAATGGCATCCATTATGAATCGCCTGTGGCAAGCGCTCAGGTAAAGTCAGCCATCCTGTTGGCCGGTCTTGGCGCAAGCGGAGAAACAACGGTGATAGAACCCCTCCTTTCCCGGGATCACACAGAGCGGATGCTGAAAAGTATGGGGGCCAACCTTGTAACAGAAAATTGCATTTCGACAGTAACCAAAACTTCATCACCCCTATCACCCATACAATTAACAGTACCGGGAGACCCATCCACCGCTGCATTTTTTGCTGCCACTGCTGCCATAGTTCCAAACTCAAATTTGACATTGAATCAAATTTTGAGAAACCCAACTCGTATTGGATTTTTTGACGCACTCAAAAAGATGGGGGGTGGTCTGAATTACCTAAAACAATGGGATGCATCAGGTGAATCTTTGGGAAATTTTCGTGTGTCACACCAACCTATACATGGCATATCCCTAACGAAAAATGATGTGCCGGGGTTGATTGATGAGTTACCAATCCTAGCTATTCTCGCTACTCAGGCTCAAGGAAAGACTGTAGTCCATGGGGCTTATGAACTCAGAATAAAAGAATGTGACCGTATTCATGCTATCTGTACAAACTTGAGAAAAATGGGAGCGAATATTGAAGAACATGAGGATGGGTTTACTGTAGAGGGGCCAACACCTTTAACCGGGGCTCAGGTTGAAACATTTAATGATCACCGCATTGCCATGGCCTTTTCCATTGCAGGACTTATCGCGAAAGGGCCTCTGTCTTTAGATCATCCTGAATGCGCATCAATTTCATTCCCGGATTTTTACACCGTTTTGGAGCAATTACAAAAATGAAACGGTTCTGCGTTATAGGTGATCCTATTACTCATAGTCTGAGTCCTCAGCTTCATACAGAAATTTTTCGTCAATTTGGAGTTGAGGCTTCCTACGAAAAAATCTGTATTGATATTCCATCTCTTACCGAATTCATGGAACACCAACGATTTAATGGCATCAATGTCACCATCCCCCATAAACAATCTGTCATATCCTTTCTAAATGAATTGGATGATTCAGCAAAATCCATTGGTGCTGTAAATTGCATCCATCAAGGAAAAGGGTACAACACAGATTGGTTAGGGTTTATTAATGCCGTGAAGTTAAATGCAGTAAACCTACAAAGCCGGGACTGCACTTTGATTGGTGCGGGAGGCGCTGCCCATGCTGTGGCTTTTGCTTTGATACAATCCAAAGTCAATACAATTTCAATTATTAACCGAACACAAAATAATTCTCAAAAACTCGCCCGCTGGATTAAATCCAAATCGAATGTTTCGGTTACTTTAAACAACATCCACCCCATAATCATTAATTGTACGCCATTGGGGATGTGGCCAAATACATATTCACTACCCCTCCCTATTGAATCGACCCCACCTGACGCTGTTTTAATTGACACCATTTATAATCCCGTGGAAACAGAATGGCTGAATCAGGGCCGCAAAAAAGGTGCCAAAATTGTTGGAGGGTTGGATATGTTTATTGCCCAGGGGTTGGCCTCTGCTGAAATTTGGTTTAATAAACATATTTTAGAAAAAATTGAATTGGAACAGATAAAAAAGGTGTTAAAATCAGAATTATGTTAACGCGAATAAAATTTCTTTCAGCAGGGGAATCTCACGGAAAAGGTCTTTTGGGAATAATAGATGGTCTTCCTGCCGAGTTGGATGTTTCAGAAGATTATATCGATACTCAACTCGCCCGAAGGCAAATGGGATACGGACGTGGCGGCCGAATGAAAATCGAATCAGACCATGCCGAAATCTGGAGTGGGGTTCGTCATGGAAAATCTTTAGGATCACCTTTGGGTATTCTCGTACGAAATATGGATTGGGAAAATTGGACGAAAAAAATGTCTGTGGCCCCAATTAAAGAAGACGTAAAAAAAGTAACCCTACCCCGACCAGGGCATGCAGATCTTGCCGGTGTTCAAAAGTATGGCTTTGACGATATTCGAAATGTACTGGAGCGATCCAGTGCTCGGGAAACCACCATGCGTGTGGCATTGGGATCCGTTTGCAGAAAATTGTTAGAAGATGTTGGAATTGAAGTGGGAAGCCACGTGGTTCAAATTCATTCAGTAAAAAATGAATCCCCCACTCCGATAAAGCTCACCCCCAATCAGATTAATAACACAGCAGACAAATCTCCAGTAAGGTGTTTGGATAAAAAAACAGAAAATGAAATGATAGAAGCCATCGATAGGGCAAAAGAGTCTGGAGATTCTGTAGGCGGAATTTTTGAAGTGATTGCAACTGGTCTGCCATTCGGATTAGGGTCTTACACGCAATGGGATAAGAAACTCCATGCCCGAATAGCTGGCCTGATGATGAGCATTAATGCATTTAAAGGGATTGAAATTGGCGGAGGGTTTACCTCTGCTGAAATGCCAGGAAGCGCAGTCCATGACGAAATTGGATTTGAAAATAATGCCTATGTAAGACTCACAAATAATGCAGGTGGGATTGAAGGCGGAATGAGCAATGCACAACCTATTGTTCTTCGTATGGCCATGAAACCCATCCCGACACTTATCAAGCCCTTAAAATCCGTGGATATCATAACTAAAAAAGAAAAAGTTGCCCACAAAGAACGTACAGATTCTTGTGCTGTTCCGGCAGCTTCTGTTATTGCTGAAAGTATGTTATGCTTTGCATTGACAGATGCAATACTGGAGAAGTTTGGCGGAGATTCTATGACACAACTTAAAGCTCACATTCAAGCAACAGCCAAATATTAATGAATATTTATTTAATAGGAATGATGGGATCTGGGAAATCAACCGTAGGGAAACATTTATCAGTAATGCTTGGCATTCCATTTTTGGACCTCGATCATTATATTGAAGTTAAACATCAAAAATCAATTGCCGATATTTTTAAGGAATATGGAGAGGCTCGATTTAGAGAATTAGAGTTCGAAGCCTTATCACAAATCGAAACATCCAGTGTGTTGGTCGCCTGTGGCGGAGGCATCATTCTGGACAGCCGCAACCGAAAAAAACTTCAATCCTCGGGAAAGGTAGTTTTCCTTAAAGCCTCCATTCCTGAATTGACTAAACGATTGGGAAATGTAACCAATCGTCCCCTACTAAAAGAAAAAGCTGTTCGTAAAGAGCTCAACCACATATGGCAGAAGAGAAAAGATTTCTATGAAAAAACAGCCCATCTCACCGTAGATACAAAAAAGCGTTCACCAAAAGAAATATCCGAAGATATATTTAATAGAATTAAGTCATGAGTTCTCTTCAGGTCAACCTGGACTCCCGAAGCTATCCCATCCATGTCCAGTCCGGTTTAATTAAAAAAATTCCCACTTTGCTTTCTGAAGGGAACCATGGGCAGCGATGGGTTATCATTTCACAACACAATTTAATGGAATTATTCGGATTTGAGCTTCAATCCGATTTAAAAGAGGCAAGTTTTCATTGTGATTTTATCACGCTTCCCGTAGGTGAAGCAGCAAAAAGCCTGAATGAATTCAGCAGGGTTATTAGTCAAATGATTGAATTGGGCTGTGACCGGTCAACGACTATTCTGGCTTTGGGAGGCGGTGTGGTTGGAGACGTGGCTGGATTTGTGGCCTCAACTTTTATGCGGGGGATTGACTATTTTCAAGTTCCTACCACCCTCCTGGCCATGGTGGATTCTGCCATTGGCGGAAAAACAGGAATCAATGTGGCCCAGGGGAAAAATTTAGTGGGGGCTATTTACCAGCCCAAGGGTGTCTTTGTTGACCCCTTATTACTCGAATATCTTCCCAGAGAGGAAACAGTGGCGGGCCTCGGGGAAGTCTTAAAATACGGGGCGATTCGAGATCGGGATTTTCTTCTTTTCATTTATTCACAACTGGACAATTTGGATGATTTTGATTTTGAAAAAGCTATTAGAAAATCCTGTGGAATAAAAGCGGACATTGTGGCAAAAGACGAGAGGGAAGGGGGGTTGCGGAGGCTCCTTAATTTCGGACATACCATCGGCCATGCTCTAGAAGCTCATTTAGGTTATGGGCGGATCCGTCATGGAGAGGCTGTGGCCTACGGCATGATTTGCGCCGGTTGGATATCTTTTGAATTGGGCCTTTTACCCCAGGAAGATTTTCAATTCTTAAAAGACACGATTCAAAAACTCCCCCTCCCGGTCCTGCCATTTTTAGAAGGGACCCTCCTCATGCCATATATCAAGACAGATAAAAAATCCGAAAAAGGCGTTTTGAGTTTTGTGGTTTTGGAAGGATTGGGCCATGGGGCCGATTCTCAAAAAGTCACGGAAGACCTGATCAAAAAATCATTAGGTGTGATTCAATGAAAATCCTCGTCATCAATGGGCCAAACCTTAATTTATTGGGGAAGCGGGAGCCTGAAATTTATGGGTCCGAATCCCTGAACGATATAATGGACTGGCTTTCAAATACACCGGAGGCAGGTGGCCATGAATTCCGCTTCTTCCAATCCAACCATGAAGGGGAAATTATCAACACCATCCATGGTGCAATGGGAAATATTGACGGTATCCTCATGAATCCCGGCGCTTTTACACACTATTCCTACGCTATTCGGGATGCCATCACTTCTGTAGCTATCCCCACGGTGGAGGTCCACTTGAGTGACATTCACGCCCGGGAAGACTTTAGGAAAGTATCCGTTTTGAAGGATGTTTGTATTGGCCAGGTTTATGGCTTGGGGAAAAAAAGCTATTTGGAAGCCTTAAAAATTCTCTCAAAAAATTAAGACCTAATTTGTCCTTCTCCCATGACCACAAATTTTGTTGTGGTCAGTTCCCGAAGCCCCATGGGCCCAAAAGAATGGAGTTTCGTTGTGCTTATTCCGATTTCCGCCCCCAGGCCCAGCTCGCCCCCATCATTGAACCGGGTTGAGGCATTCACCATAATGGCTGAGCTGTCCAAATCCTGGATAAACCGGTCAACTGCATTTTTATCTTCACTGATAATCGCCTCTGTATGGTCGCTGCCGTACTGATGAATATGGTCAATCGCTTCATCCAGATTATCCACCACTTTCATGGCCAGAATCAGGTCTAAGAATTCCGTGTCAAAATCTTCCAATGTGGCTGCCAAGACCTGGGATGAGTACTTTTGTATATTTTCGCATCCGCGAATTTCCACACCGGCTTCCTGTAAATCCCCAATCATCTGTGGCATCAAGTCATTTGCAATATTTTTATGCACCAGGACCGTTTCCGCTGCGTTGCAGACACCGGGGCGCTGTACTTTTCCATTCATGACGATGTCTCTCGCCATTTGAGTATCTGCAGTTTCATCTAAATATATATGGCAGTTACCTTTGTAGTGGGCAATAACGGGAACGGTAGCCACGCTCTTGACCCGGCGAATCAACCCTTCCCCTCCACGGGGAATGATCACATCCAGAACCTCATCCATCTTGGCCATTTCGTCCACGGTGGACCGTTCTGTTGTGGGGACCATATTCACGGCCTCCTCCAGGTTTTCTTCAGCCAATACCGATTTCATGATTTGGACAAGAGCCTGATTGGAATGAAAAGCTTCGGATCCGCCCCGTAGGAGGAGACCATTCCCGGCATAAAAACAGAGGGAGGCCGCTTCCACGGTAACGTTGGGGCGGGATTCGTAAATTACGCCAATAACACCTAAGGGAATACGCCGGCGCTGGACAACAAGTCCATTGGGGCGTGTTGCTTCCTCTACAACCTCCCCCACAGGGTCTGGCAGGCTCGCCACCTCTCGGACACTATCTGCCATGCTCTGAATCCGGTCCGGAGTTAAACGCAACCGATCAATCATGGCTGCAGATATTCCTTTTTCTTTCGCTAGTGTAAGATCCTTTTCGTTAGCCTTTTGAATCCCGGCGCTGTTTTCTAAAATCTTTTCGGCTATTTTTTCTAAAATCGCTTGTTTTTTTTGTGTTGAAATTCCCCGTAGTTTTACACTGGCGCTTTTTGTTGCCAATCCCAATTCCTGTAATGTCATTTTATTGCTCCTTTGTTATGACCATATTATCCCTGTGAATAACTCCCCGCCGATACTGATATCCCAATATTGATTCAATTTCATTTGATTGTTTCCCCAAAATTTTATCAATGTCTTCGCTGTTGTATTCAACAATGCCTCTGGCAATTTCATCCCCTGATTCTGTACAACAGCACACACCGTCTCCCCTCAAGAAGGTGCCTTTTCTTTTAAGAATCCCCGATGGCAAAAGACTGCTTTTTTTCTTTTGAAGCGCTTCCGAAGCCCCTTCGTCAATAACAACCACGGCTTTCGGGTTTAGGGCATGGGCAATATAGGCTTTCCAAGAGTTTAATTTTGTGTCCGTCGGTTCAATATAAGTTCCCAGGGATTCTCCCGCAATCAGCCGGGTTAAAATATTTTTTGTTCGACTATTGGCTATTAGGGTGGGCACTCCATAGCGCGAAGCCATCACAGGGGCTTCCAGTTTTGTTTCTATTCCTCCACGGCTAAATGGGTTTGCCTTAGATTGAGGGATGGTTTTTTTTAAGCGCTCTAGGTCAGGGACGGTCAAATGATTAAAAACTTCTGCATCGGGATATTTAGAAGGATCAGATACTGCAATTCCATTTATATCTGATAAGATTATAAATAAATCTGCGTTTACCAGGTTTGTACATAATGCCCCCAGATAATCGTTGTCACTAAATTGAATTTCTTCTGTACTCACTGTATCGTTTTCGTTAATTACAGGCACAACCCCATGATCTAACAAATATTCCAATGTGTTTCTGGCATTTAGATATCGCCCCCTGTCTTGCAGGTCATCGTGTGTTAACAAAATTTGTGCAACGGATATATTAAATTTACTGAATGCTTCTCTAAAGTATTTCATGATGAGGGGTTGCCCTATGGCCGCAGCGGCTTGTTTGTTCACAAGAGAAGAGCCTCC
The DNA here is from genome assembly GCA_964549275.1 of uncultured bacterium. Lineage (GTDB taxonomy): Bacteria > Fidelibacterota > Marinisomatia > Marinisomatales > TCS55 > CAZJUP01. The sequence continues at coordinate 76,529 of CAZJUP010000004.1, forward strand.
ATTATTCATGATATGGTTCCCCGCGGCTACCGCTCCGCTAGACACCAATACCATTCGAATATTTTGTTTATTTAATTGGGCTATTTGATTCGACAATTCTTTGAAACGCAAGGCATCTATTTTACCCGTATTATCACAGAGACTGGAGCTGCCTATTTTTACTACAATAGTTTTCAGATTTGGCAGGGTACGGCTCATTTAAATCTCAACGATTTTTGCACTTGCCTGTATGCATCTCTAAAAGGGATACCCTTCTCTACCAGATCATAAACTTTTTTGGTGGCAAACAGGTCCTCTGTCATAGAAGCAGCGCAATTGTTTTTGTTCACTTTTATTCCGGTTATTACAGCGGTGCTTATTCGCAAACAGTCTTTTGTTAAGTCGAAGGCGCGCATAATCGGTTCCTTGGAAAGTTGAATATCTCGGTTATAACCGGAGATTAAATTGGATACCAAAGTTTTTACTTGAGTTTCATATCCCAGCATGATATGGTAACTTCCCCGGAGCAATTCCAATACGTCTGGATTTTTTTTCTGAGGCATGATGGAACTTCCTGTACAAAAAGATGTGGGTAATGTTACATACCCAAACTCTTCCATGGAAAATAAAATCAAGTCAGAAGCAATTCTATTTATCCAAAAGACAATCTGGCTTAAACTGCTGACAATTGTTATTTCAAATTTCCCTCGACTTAATTGACAGTAGACAGGATTTTCCTGAATACGGGTAAACCCTAACTCTTCCGCTGTTTGTGTTTTATTAATTTCTAACGGAATTCCAAATCCTGCAGCGGATCCCAAGGGGGACTGATCCACCAAGTGTTTCACAGCCTTCAATAGGGTTAGGTCATCTTTCATCCCATCTTTATATGCTCCACTCCATAGTTTAAAAGATGAGGGCATGGCTTTCTGCATATGTGTATAACCCGGGAATGATATATGGCCTTCTCTTTCCGAAAATAAATCTAGGGCACTAATCCATTGTTCTGCCTGCATTTCTATATTTTTTAATTCATCTTTATAGTAAAGCCGCAATGCAGTTAATACCTGATCATTCCTGGAGCGAGCAGTGTGAATTTTCTTACCCACCTCTCCCAATTCATCTGTTAGAAAGTTCTCTATAGCCGTATGGCAATCTTCTTGGGATACTCCAATATGGAATTCATTCTTTTCATGGAGTTCAATTATTCTCTTTAACCCTGAAATCAATTGTCTGACTTCCAATTCAGATAAATATCCTTTAGAGCCGAGCATTCGTGCATGGGCTATGGATGCTTTACAATCATAAGGAATCAGACTTAAGTCCAATTCCGGATCTTTACCTGTAGTAAAATTTTCTATGTTTTGATTTACTTCTATTCCTTTATCCCATAATTTATTCATAGCTGAATTCCTTTCTCCATTTATAGGGGTTCCGACGATGAAGAACGAGGTTATGAGCCTTTAACCGAATGGCATTTATATTTATAAATCCCTGAGAATCGGTGGCATCAAAACCACCCTCCACATCCATACTGGACAATTCTTGGTCATACAACGAAGTTGGTGATTCTCTGCCAATAGATATGACATTCCCTTTCAGTAGCGCAACCCGGACGGTTCCATCAACAGCTTCTTGGCTTTTTTCAATTGCTGTGAGTAAAAAATCCATTTCTGGAGAAAACCAAAACCCATTATAAATTAATTCGGAAAATTTAGGTATAAGCATATCCCGTATATGCATCACTTCCTTATCCATGGCTACGCCTTCCAAATCACGATGGGCTTCCCACAATATGGTTGCCCCGGGTGTTTCATATACCCCCCTGGATTTTATTCCTATAAAGCGGTTTTCAACCATATCAACACGACCAATACCATGAAAATTCCCCATTTCATTCAAGTATAAAAATAAATCCAGACTGTCTGTTATATGGATGTCATCATTTAAATTTTTCACCGAGACGGGCTTCCCGTTTTTAAAGGATATTTCTAAAACGGATTCCTTATCCGGCGTATCTTGAAGTTCTTTAGTCAAACTAAACACAGAAGTATCTGGTCGTAAAGACGGATTTTCAAGAATACCTGCTTCATGACTGATATGCATGAGGTTTTCATCTTCGCTATAGGGTTTTTTATTCGTGGCTGTAATAGGAATGTTCCATTTTTTGGCATAAGCAATCAAATCTTTTCTTCCCTTAAATTGACTTAAAAACTCAGGGTCTTTCCATGGGGCAAAAACTTGGATTTCAGGATTTAATGCATAATAAGCCAATTCAAATCGAACTTGGTCATTCCCTTTCCCTGTGGACCCATGGGATACTATTGTGGCCCCTTCCTTTTTAGCAATGTCAATTTGTGCTTTAGCCAGTACAGGTCTTGCCAGGGATGTGCCCAACAAGTACCGCCCTTCATATAATGCATTACCCTGAAGTGCAGGAAAAATATAATCGGTTACAAATTCCTTCTGAAGGTTTTTAATATGGACTTTGGATGCCCCCAAAACCACGGCCTTTTCTTCAACAGCTCTAAAATCATCCTTCTGGCCCACATCGCCGATAAAACAGACGACTTCGTAGCCTTTATTCACCAGCCATTTTAAAATAATAGATGTATCCAATCCTCCACTGTATGCCAGCACTATTTTTGTCTTTTTCATTTTGTTCCTTTTTAAAATGAAAAAGCCCCTCGGCGAGAGCCGAAGGGCTTTTTGTTTTGATATCATTTATTGATGACTAAAAACTAAGAATCGCCCAAGGCCCTCCTAATGAAAAAGAAAGGTCGTCGGTTACGGCGAATTCTATTTAAGTGTGTCATCATCACGGCGGGAAGCTATATCTATATGTATATTTAAAACAAATATTTATTCTACAATTGATGATATTCTTGGATTGATTTTACTTTAATCATTTCATTTTGACGTATAGCTCTTACTGCAGCTTCAGCGCCGGAAAGTGTTGTAATAGCTAATATTCCTTTTTGAATACAGGCCATTCCAATCGCTTCTTCGTCATAACGAGAACGGGCACCCAAAGGTGTATTGAGCACCATTTGTATTTCACTGTTTTTAATGCCGTCTACAACATTGGGGCGACCTTCTCCAACCTTAAAAACAGTTTTTGTTGGGATCCCATTCCGCATTAATTCTTTTGCTGTGCCCGTCGTTGCTACAAGATTAAATCCCATTTCATGAAGATCTCTGGCAATAGGAATAATATTCAATTTATCCTCGTCATTTACGGAAATAAATACGTTCCCGAATTTCGGGATGATGTTTCCTGCACTGATCGATGCGCGACGAAACGATTGGCCGAATGTTTTTGATATCCCCATAACCTCTCCTGTGGATTTCATTTCGGGACTCAGAAAAATGGATTCTTCCGGAAACTTATTAAAAGGTAAAACAGCTTCCTTTACCGCAATATGATTCAAAGAATCCCAAGATTGTAGGGTCATGTTTTTCAATTTATCCCCAACAGCCAACTTTGCTGCAATTCTTGCCAGGGGAACGTTTGTGGCTTTACTCACAAATGGAACGGTTCTGCTGGCCCTTGGATTAACTTCCAAAACATATAGTGTCCCCTGCTTATAAGCGAACTGTAAATTGATTAACCCTTTTACATATAACTCTAAAGCCAATGCTTTTGTAATCCGAATAATTTCCTCAACAACAGCTGAGGTAATTTTATATGGAGGTAAAACACAAGCTGAATCTCCAGAGTGGATGCCTGCTTCTTCGATGTGCTGCATGATGGCTCCAATATAGACGGACTCTCCATCGCAAAGAGCATCAACATCAAATTCAAAAGCATCTTCAAGAAATTCATCGATGAGAATAGGGTGCCCCTTCGTTACATCAGCCGACCTTGCGATATAATCAATCAGTTGTTCTTTTGTGTATACAATCTCCATTGCTCTTCCGCCCAAAACATAACTGGGTCGAGCTAGAACTGGGAACCCGATTTTCTCAGAAATTTTTACGACATCTTCCAAAGTTCTTCCTGTACCATATTTCGGACAGACTATCTTTAATTTTTCAAGAATTTTCCCAAATTTCTCCCGGTCTTCTGCCAAATCAATACTCTTTGGTGATGTCCCCAAAACAAGAACACCCGCATCAGCAAGTGCATGGGCAATTTTTAGTGGAGTTTGTCCCCCAAATTGGACAAGGACTCCTTCCGGTTTCTCATGCTCCACAATATTTAACACATCTTCATAGGTAACGGGTTCAAAATACAGTCGGTCAACCAAATCAAAATCTGTACTAACCGTCTCCGGATTACAATTAACCATTATAGTTTTATATCCCAAATCCTTCAGTCCAAAAACCGCCTGCACACAACAATAATCAAATTCAATCCCTTGTCCGATACGGTTAGGTCCACCTCCAAGGATGACCACCTTTTTCCCCTCGATAGGAATTATCTCATTTTCTTCATCGTAGGTTGAATAACAATAGGGTGTTTTTGCTTCAAATTCCCCGGCACACGTATCTACAACTTTATAAACCGGAAGTACATTTTTGTTTTTTCTCTCCTCCCTAATATCTGTTTCGTTTTTTCCCGCCATTCTTCCAATTTGGCTGTCCGAAAATCCATTTTGCTTTAATAAGCGTAAAGACGGAGCGTGTGGTGAAATTGCCGTGTTTAATTCAGTTAATTGTTTGATTTGATTTAAAAACCATGGGTCAATTTTTGTGATATTAAATAACTCTTCTATCGTCTTTCCCTCAAGAAATGCTTGGCGAATTTTTAACAGTCGAAAAGAAGTAGCAAACCGAAGGGCAGACATATCCAAAGATCGGGCGCGGCTCACGTCCTTGTCGCCCTCCGCTGGTGGTTTAGGTTCTAACCCGTCCAATCCAACTTCTAAGGAGCGAAACGCTTTTTGAAGACTCTCCCGAAAGGTCCGTCCCAAAGCCATCACTTCTCCTACGCTTTGCATTTGGACACCTAAATGTCCGGATGCTGAAGGAAATTTTTCAAAGTCAAACCTGGGGACTTTTGTGACAACATAATCAATCGTTGGTTCGAAAGCAGCTAATGTTTTTCCTGTAATATCGTTCGGTAATTCATCTAAAGTATATCCAACCGATAATTTTGCAGCCACTTTTGCGATGGGAAAGCCTGTGGCTTTACTGGCTAAAGCCGAAGAACGACTCACACGGGGATTCATCTCAATGATAATCATTCGACCATTTTCCGGGTTTACTGCAAACTGCACATTGGAACCGCCGGTTTCAACTCCAATCGTTCTCAAACATAAAAGAGCCCAATTTCTCATTTTCTGGAATTCTTTATCCGTCAAGGTCATAGCCGGAGCAACCGTAATTGAATCTCCGGTGTGAATACCCATAGGGTCGATGTTTTCTATTGAACAGACAATAATACTGTTATCTGCTCTATCTCGTACTACTTCCAACTCAAATTCTTTCCACCCTAAAAGGGATTCTTCCATAAGAACCTCTGTTATGGGACTTGCATTTAACCCATTTTCAAGAAGATCTTGAAACTCTTCCAAATTGTAGGCGACAGAACCACCAGTACCGCCTAAAGTAAATGAGGGACGAATAATAATGGGAAAGTCCATGGATTTCAGTAATGATTCCGCTTCTTCCCAAGAATGGACGAAGCCGCCTTTTGCTGTTTCAATGCCAACCCCATCCATGGCTTCTTTAAACTGTTCACGATCTTCCGCCTTTTCAATGGCGTTTACCTGGGCTCCGATCAATTTTACATCATATTTTTTTAGCAACCCGCTTTGATGTAATTCCATGGCCAGATTTAGGGCAGTCTGTCCACCTACTGTCGGAAGTATAGCATCAGGTTTTTCATTTTTTATGATAGCTTCAACATAAGCCGGGGTAAGCGGTTCAATATAGGTGGAATCGGCCAGGTTTGGATCGGTCATGATGGTTGCCGGATTAGAATTGACCAGAACAACCCTGTATCCTTCTTCTTTTAAGGCTTGTGTCGCTTGAGTGCCGGAGTAATCAAATTCACACGCTTGCCCTATAACAATTGGACCTGCTCCTATAATTAAGATGGAATCTATATCTGTTCGTTTTGGCATAATTATTTTTTGTATACCGAAAAATTATTCAGTAAATATTTTATCCTTTAACCCTCGATTAACTTTATATTTGTAAAACTCCATTGTTATAGTCCCTGCATATTCTTTTGTAGTTGAACTCGTTTTTTCTGCTATATCAGAAAACTTTTCCATTTCAGATTCCTGTCCTCCAAAGGGGTCTCTCATTCGCCAATTAGACATGCCTTTTAGACTCAGTTTAAATATTGTTTTTTCCGGCATTAAAATCCCACTCTGTGAAGTATAATCCGTTGTAACAGAAAAAACAGGTTTCAAATCCACGAACACTTCAACATTGGAAATCACCCAATTTTGACTATCCACCAAAAGATTCATTTCAATCCCTTTAATATCATCTTTTCCTTTTTCTATGGGAATTTTTAATGAATCCGGTATGACTTTACCCGAAACCTTCCAGTGTTTCCTCCCATGGAATATTTCGTTTCCAACAACGTTTAGAGTTTCCAGCATATTGATATACTGATGCGGATTTCCTCCTATGCCTGTTTTGGGAATAATCGCAAAACCGTCGGCAATTATTTTGAACTTTTCCGGTTTTTTATAATAAACAGTTATACGTTTCCCAGGCATTCGTAAACCAGGTATTACTACAGAGATTTTCACCTCAACCGAATAATCTTCGATTTTTTCGAATCGAGTTATTAAACTGTCTTTTATGCTACCTATCGTCGGGTTCTGACCAACCATGAGGCTTACAATAAACAAAGCAGTGATTGGCACTTTAATAATATTTGTGTATAATATTCGCATAACCCGAATTTTCATGTTTTAATATCTCTTCTGAGAAAAATGATCGCGCTTAACCCAAAGAACCCCCATATATACAGAGTTAAAACAATCAGACTTTTCCCAATTTCATTCCATGGAATGGGCTCACTGAAAACCAGTTTCCAAACATTAAAGTATGTCACAAAACTATAGGGCTCAATTGCTTCGAAGATATCGAGAGGTATTGCCTGAATAATATACCCTATGACAATTAAAAACATGGCTCCGATAATTGGACCGATTCCATTATTAACCATTGTGGAAAACAAAAAGCACAAGGTAGCTACAACCCACATCACAATAATCGCAAGTCCAAAAGAAAACCCCATTCGAACCCAAGCCTGCCCGCTCTCTAAAATTAAAATTCCTTTGTCAAAAACAATCAGGTCTCCCGTTCCTAACCAAAGGGAGCCCACACCCAGGCTCATGATGGCTAAAAATAAAATAAGAACCGCTGTATATATATAGGTCGCCAACAATTTGGCTGTTAGGATTTTCAATCGGCTTACGGATCGCGTCAGGGTGATTCGAAACGTTCCTACAGCACCTTCAGCGGCAACAGCATCCCCTGCGGCCAAAGTAACCAAAAACGGGATGTGAATCCACAAAGCATTCATGATGATGTATGTAGCTAAAAACGCATTAAAAATGGACCCTACAACAATGAAGGAATCACCCAATTGTTGAGAATATTCATCATGGATGGAATCACCACCATATGAAAACCCCCAGAGAATCAGGGGCATGAGAATGGCAATCCCGATAAATCCAATATAACTGCGCCATCGTCCGGTAATCTTTAATAGTTCGTTGTAAATAAGTCCTATCATTAAAAAGTCAATTATGAATTATTTGGCGATGTCCCCTGTTTTTGATAAGAATAGTGTTTCCAGTGATGTCTTTGGAATGACGGATTTGACTTCACATGCATTTTCGACCAGTGTTCGGGTTAAGTCCGCCAATCGTTCAGGTGAAATATTGACCACTAAATTCTCCTGCCTTTTTTCACAGTGGTGAACCCAATCCTGATCCGCTAATATCTTCATGGCTTTATCCATAGGAGATACTTCCACTTCCGTGGTAAAGAACTCAGATTCAGACAGAAGTTTTTTCATTTCACCGGATATCACAAGTTGACCAAGATGGACAATGGCAACGTGTGTACAAATTTTTTGAACTTCATCCAATAAATGAGATGAAATAAAAATGGTAATCCCTTCCCCGCTCAATTCTTTTACAAGATCCCGGATTTCCTTCATTCCCTGAGGGTCTAATCCATTAGTCGGTTCATCTAGAATTAGCAGTTTGGGTTTGGATAAAAGCGCTTGTGCAATACCAAGACGCTGCCGCATCCCCTGTGAATAATGCTTCACTTTATCCTCTCCCCTTTTCAGGAGGCCCACTCTTTCCAATACAATGGGTATTTGCTTAAAATCAGTCCCGTCCATCCTGGCCAGCATTTCTAAATTAGCTACGGCTGACAGATGTTTATAAAAATCAGCTCTTTCAATAAAAGCTCCCACTCCTCTAAGTGCCTTCTGATGATTTTTTTGAACCGATACCCCCCGGATAAAAACCTCTCCGCTATTAGGGCGAATAAGGTCAGTCATCATCCGAATGGTTGTGGATTTTCCGCTCCCATTTGGACCCAAAAATCCATATACAGATCCTTCCGGAATATCTAAGGATAAATTTTCTACTGCTTTTCGCATTCCGAAAGATTTAGTGAGACTTTTCGCTTTAAGTATCATTTTGCCGCGGAGATAAAGAGAAATTGGTGTGTTTTAATGATTAACAATCCTCTAGTGAACATCAACTACATATCCTATGAAATTTTCTGTTGTTTAAAATGAATTATTTTTCATTTCCAGGATTCTAAGCAGTTCTATGGCTTTCCATCGTTTCAACAAATTTTTTAAATAAGTATCGGCTATCATGGGGTCCCGGGCTTGATTCTGGATGGTACTGTACCGAAAATGCCTTTAGTTCTTTACAGCGGATTCCTTCAGAAGTATTATCGTTTAAATTCATATGCGTAGCTTGTACATGAGGTGGAAGTGAGTCCAAATCCACCGCAAATCCATGATTTTGACTTGTTATTTCTATTCTACCTGTGTCTAAATTTTTTACCGGATGATTACATCCACGATGACCAAATTTCAATTTATATGTTTTAGCTCCCAAAGCCAGTGCCAAAATCTGATGGCCAAGACAAATTCCAAAAACAGGAATTTCCCCCAGCAAATTTTTAACCGTCTCAATACTATATTTTACTGCTGAGGGATCGCCGGGACCATTACTCAAAAAAACACCATGAGGATTAAAGTTCAATATTTCTTTTGAAGAAACACTGGCAGGAAAGACAGTTACCTCACATCCGGAACCTTCCAATAATCGTAAAATATTTTGTTTTATTCCAAAGTCTATGGCCGCCACTTTGTATGTGTTGTTCTTTGATAGTGTCCATTGATATGTTTGATTACAGGTTACCTCTTTTGCTAAATCCAAACCGGCCATATCCGGAGCTTTAAGAAGTTTTTTCTTGAGTGATACAATATCAGGATCTAAGGTAGAAATTATGCCGTTCATGGCTCCTTTGTTCCGAATATGTCTGGTGAGAGCCCGGGTATCAATCCCCTTTATACCTACAATCTTTTGTTTTCGCAAATATTCTCCAAGAGATTGTGAGCTTCGCCAATTAGATGGGGAGAGCGTTTCTTCCTTAATCACAAAACCCGAAACCTGAATGCTATGGGATTCAACATCCTCGGAATTCACCCCATAATTCCCAATATGGGGTGACGTCATTGTTACAATTTGCCTGCAATAGGAAGGATCCGTCAGAATCTCCTGATAACCGGTCATACCGGTATTAAAACAGACCTCCCCAATTGTTTCTCCTTCTGCACCGAATGGTTTACCTACAAAAAACCGGCCATCCTTCAACAAAAGGACCGCCGGTTGTTCAATTTTCATACCTAAAATTCTATTGAATAATTAAAAAATAAAACAGCTTATTTAAGTAAATAGTCAAATCACTTTATTTTTTTGTCAGAGCCCAGGAACCATCCCAATTATCCCCCGGAGAATTTTCCCTATAATGTTCACACCGAGGAATATATATACGACTTGGGTTCGTTTTTCTTCCGGGGAACATATCTTCCAATTTATCTGATGCTTGAAAGGCTTCTATAGCTTTATCCCATTCCTGATTTTTATACAATCCAAGTGCTTCATGATAAGCGGAAAGCAAACGATCGTATCCATTCGGCATCTGGTCTTTTTCTGCAATGAGTTCAAATACTTTTGCCGGCTCCGTTTTCCCCATGACGACCACATAGTCTAAGTCCCGCCAAATAAACCGATCTTTTACAGCCTTATACGTTTCATCGGCTACCTGAATATACACACCATACTGCTTTGCAGATGCTTCGAGTCTTGCTGCCAAATTAACAGTATCTCCCATCATGGTATAATTCATTCTCATGGTTGAACCCATGTTTCCGGTAACCATGGGCCCGGTATTTATTCCAATACGATTTTGCATATGATGAACAATATCGGGCCACCGATCCCCATCATCTTGCCATTTTTTACGTAATTCATCCAATCTTTTTTGCATCTCGATTGCCGTTACACAACCCCAATATTCATGATCATCCACCGGGGCCGGCGCTCCGTAAAACGCTACAATTGCATCTCCGATATATTTATCCAGAGTCCCTCTATTTTTCAGTAATATATCCGTCATTTCCGTTAAATATTCATTCAGGAGTTCTACCAAATCCGAAGCAGATAACTTTTCAGAAAAACCGGAAAAACTTTGAATATCTGTAAAAAAAGCTGTGTGGTAGCCTTCGTTCCCTCCTAACTGCGGTTCCTCTTTATTGTCAAACATTTGATCGATTAATTCCGGAGAAATGTAGGTTCCGAATGTATCCTTTAAAAAACGCTTATCTTTTTCTACAACTAAAAAATTATACATAAAAATGCCAAGATACGTCCCTCCCATGGCAATGGAAGGCCGTACAATTTCCCACATGGAGAGATCCGATAAAAATTGACTATAAGTAAATACAACCCATCCCAAAATACCCAGTATGGGAATAGGAAAAGTATGAAGTGGTTTAGTCGGTAAACTATATAAAACTCCGCCTACCAGAGAAATGAGGATTATGACCATTAAGTTTTTTGATGAACTTATGGGACGAATAAATTCATCTTGAAGGAGACTATACATGACATTGGCATGAATTTCCACTCCGGCAAATGTTTCTTGTACAGGGGTGTTCCGCAAATCCATTAATCCCGGCAAGGAGGCTCCTACAAAAGCAACCTTTCCTTCCCAATATTCCGGTGGCAGCATTTCCGGATCAAAGCAATACATATAAGGTAAATAGTAAAATGTTTTAAAAGAGCCGTAATAATTCACAAACATACGGCCATGGTTGTCAATTGGAATTTCCCGAACGACTGAATCTGTTGTATCAATCAGACGTAATATATTGTTGTCAAAATCATAATCAAACCCGCCATCCTTTTTAATGCCAAAAATATCGATGGCTGCAGCCATAACCAGCGAAGGATATACATGGTTTGCTCCCTCAAAATAAATAGCAGTGGGTGCCCGCCTGATAATACCATCTTCATCCTGCGGAAAGTTGGCGCTTCCGGCGCCAACAGAAGCTGATAATAATTCAAAATGCTTGTTTCCCAGTCGGTCAGCCGTTGGCAGCCGTACTGCCTGTTCTTTAGGAAGAGTGATGATATGATTATGGTATAAATACTCTTCGGGCTCACCATCCATTTTATACAGGAAATTTAACGTATCCTCTTCTTCAAAAACCAAAGCATGGTAGGCTTTTTGACTTTCAAAAGTAGATTCAATAAACCGAGTCGGATTATTGCTTGTCAAAAATTGCCGGGTAGCTGAAAAAAGGGATTCGCTATTGGGCAAACCGTCAGAAGTGAGAGCGTTCACCAATTCATAATTAAACGTATTCTCAGGATCAAAAATAATATCAAAAAGAAGTGCTGCCGGGTTCCCGGATGAAACAACATCGATTAACTGACCATGATACGCATGGGGCCAATCGTAGTAATTCCCCAGCCCTCCCTCTTCCGGCGGAGAAACAGACATTTGTTCAATATCCACAATGACCACATCTTCAATTGACGCTTCTTCCACTCCGGAAACTTTTGCCTTCATTCTGGCATCATAGGAAAGGAATTCATACCCGTCCAATAATTGTTTTAAGAAGGGGATTTCCTGTGTCCCCCATCCCACAATAAGGGCAACCCCAAGCCCTAGGAATGCCCCAATCCCGATTCGTTTTAAAAAATCAGACAAATCTTATAAGAGGAATACAATCATCAGCGGGAATGAAAATGGGAGCATACATATTTAATCATTACTTTTCACCAGAAGTATCTAATTTTTTATTCCACTTTACAAAATCCAAATCCGCATCGGCACCTTGATCGAATTTGAACATATTATATTTTCCATCTTTTCGCACATTGATTTGCATACCCTCCACCAGGCTAATCCAATCTTCCAGCGAAACTTCATAAGGTCCAGAAACAACGGTAGGAGCGCCAATTTTAATGGCGGGCCCAAGTTTAAATTTTCCTCCTCCCGTTTTTGATCTTTTCTTTTTTAATTCATCTTTTCGCTTTTCGATGACATTCGTAGCAGCATTTACATCAACCTTACCCTTATAAACCAAAACGGAGCTTTCATCTCCGCCGGCTTTGGCTCGGTATTTTGTTCCTCGAATAGCCGCCACGGCTGTTGGAGTTCGCACTGCAACATTTTTCTTTTCGCCAAATGCTGCTTTTGCCGAAACCCATATATCTCCCTTTTTTAGGTTGGCATTAAAGTTTTTCTCCATGGGTTTCACCGACGCTTCTGTCAACTCCAATTCAGAGTTTTCGCCAATTCGCATCTTCCCGCCGCCTTTAAGTGTTATTTCACACCTGGATTTTTGAAGGGTTTTAATTATATCCAATTCCCGGACGGGCATTTTTGGTTTTGCTTTAATCCAATCTCCTGTACCGCCTTGTTGAACCTGAACTCTCCCCAAGGGAAGGGAAATCTTTCCAAATTCTTTTCCTTGGGCTAGTCCTGATTGGGAAATAAGCCCAAAAAATAGAAATATTTTTAATATTTTTTTCATTTCTATCCCGACATAACTATTTCAACAGCAACATCTTTCGTGTATTCTGGAACAACGGCTCTCCCCTTTGGTTTTGAACAACCATATGGTAAAGATACATACCTGAAGGCAAAGCCTGACCTTGGTCATCTTTACCAGCCCAAATAAACCGGTGTCTTCCTTTGCCCATGGATCGATTTCTGGCGAGAACATTCAGTTCTTCCCCAAGAAGATTATATACCTTTAAGGTAACCATAGCTTCTTCCACCAGTGAGATCCGAATTGAGGTAACCGGATTGAAAGGGTTCGGACTATTCTGCGCCAGCTCAAATTGTTCCGGAACAATATTCATGGCATCTAGTTTGTCGTCAACTATGGTTTTCTGTCCCACCAATACCGTAAAATAATAGGGAATTTCATTCCCGGAAGATGCAAAAGAGACAGACGGTGTGTCTCTTAAATCATAATATATTCCCATGGCTTCATCTACTAAAACAATATCCAGATTAGAGGGAATTGATTGAAGATCATCCACTGTTATTTTTGCAATACCGTTCAGATTTGAACGGGCTGCAACTTTCCATTGTTTAAGTTGGGTATTATCTGAACGAATATCTACACTGTAGTCCCCAGGAGAATCCACCCAATCAGTATTTTCGAAAGAAACGCGGATATATTCTCCAATTACCGGTGGCTCATGGAAATCTTTTTTATCTCTTTCATCGCTGGCATCCGGATGCAACCCAAAGATGTTGACCGCATCATTTTTCCCTTCAATAGAAACCGTTAGGTTTGCTTGCCACCCTAACCCATCATTTACCAGAGATTTTTGGGCTCCTCCAAAATCACCGTAAGGGTCAATCGTAATGGCGGAATTTCCATTGGAATATACCCAATACCCTTCACCAGGAATAGCTAGGGTTGTCTGATTATAGCTGCTTCCATTCCAATAGTAAAGGACTGGTTCTACCGTTGCCGGGACCTCGGTCGCTGCTGAACCTAGGTCAATGGGAAAAGCATAGGGCGACCCAATCTGATTCCAACCATTAGTTAAGTTTAGTGTTAACGGTTCCAGGAGTTTTGTAGCTTTTCCTGACCCAGCATAAATCTCAACAGTTTCCGCAGTGATTAGCCACAGTGCTTTACCTTGACTAAATGAACCGGAAGATTCCGAATATCCTGAACCGTTCCACCGGAACACACGCCACATTGTGGGATCCGGTTCATCCAATTCGTCACCCAATACTCCATTAATCGTAGTGTTTTGTACATTCCCCGGGACAGAAATCATTTTGTATTGTTCTGAGCCCATATTGGCTACAGAAATTTCTGCAAAATCAACGGGAACCTCCCAAGGTCCGGCATTACTTTCAACATCCCTGTCATCATAGGCTGTTACGGAAATCATAATTCCTTTTTCGGTAACATCACTGCCCGGGATTGTTGCTTCCCAAATATTCTCCGAGGTAGACACCATGGTCAATACACGTGGAGAAGTTGAACCGCCAACCATGTAAATCAATTCTGCATCCGCTACCCCATTTGGAGAGACTATATCAATACCCACAGGTAAATCATCTCCCACATTTGCATTAATCCCACTCATGGGAGCTGGATCAATATCGGGGCCAGTCATCATTTCCATAATGATATCAATGACCTGATTCGGTGGGTTGAGAGGAACTTCAAATACAGAAGATTGTCCTGCCGGCTCACAACAATCGTCCGGCATATTATTATTGTTTAGATCAACAAAACCTGCGAAAAAATAATTCCCTGCTGGTGGCATCTGCGGAATGGTAAAATTTCGGGAAAACGGTGTGTTTTCACCCCATTTCTCTTCGTGAACCGAAGGGTCATTTGCCGGATCGTCACCCTCATGGTATAACCCTAAAAAGACCTGTCCAGGACCCAGATTTTCCTGAACTTCAACATGTATCTCAATGCCTTGGCCACCACCACCGCCTTTTGCCATATTGATAATTCCTGCGTTACCATAGGAACCTTGAATATCAAATGCAGGAGAAACCCCGTAAGCTTCATTGGCATCATCAAGAATCCAGTCGTTGTTCTCATCATAGAAAACCATAATATGGTACCCGTTCCCATCAGGTATATCATTTTTCCAAACCGACGTGGGATAACTGCCAGGATATGTAAATGCACCAAAAGTCCAATCCCATGCGCGACTGGTCCAATAGTTAGGATCGTTCCCGGCCGGGATGAGCCCAACCCTGGTTTCACCACCGGAGAGATTTTCATTACTGGCAATGGTCAATTCAATCATTTGATTTCCACCGCCTCCGCCAAAGACATCTCCGTCCAACTGTCCATACCCCTGAATTAATCCATGGTTATTCATTCCGGAGTCATCCCGCAAATATTGATTGGGCGATGTGGGATTAATTGCGGCATCTGTTAGGATTTCATCGCAGTTCCATGCCAATACAGCATTGCTGCCAATGTTGGTCTGGTCCCAAATCCCTCCGGGAATCCCTTCAAACCCGCTGGCAGTTCTGACACGAATCCCATCAAGAGAGCCCGAAAATTTGTCGAACACAATATTTTTACTTGATGTTGGGAAAGATAATCCGGGAACCCCTTGAACAGAAGCTACATTATTACCGTTCCAGAAAAAATTCAAATCCTGGTTATTGTATTCAAAATAGAGGTGATGCCATCCGGAGCCCTGGAGACCGCCACTCATTAAATTCGACTCAGGATAATGCAGACTCCCGATTTGGTCTATGCTCAGAACAAATTCTTTGGTAGAGTTTTCATAATCCAAAAAGAAATCATGATAAGATCCGTCGTCACTCTCTCGCTCAAATATGGTCTGGTTTTCAGTGGGTTCTGAATGAAACATAATAAAAAATTCGAAACTAAAATGAGATGTTCCATTTATTTGAGATGCAAGAACTTCTACTTCATCGCCTTGCTCAAAATCATAGGAACCTCCGCCGGTCAATCCGCCTCCAAAGTCTTTTGGAGCTCCGGCATCAATCCACTTTTTCACTTTCTCCTGCAGATCGTTAGATAAAGGGTTGGCATTCTTCGGCATTTGATCCCCAAATGCTGTATTCCCCACAAGCTTTTGATACAAAACTGATGTGTTTGTATCCCCAGGATTAACACGCTTATATCCTGAGTATCCCTGGGCATCCTGGTTGACCAGTTCATCATAGCTATTGGCCGGATCTAAATTGAGCCCACCATTGGTATTCGAAGTATTATGGCAGGAAGCTGTACAATAATTATTCCAAATAGGTTGTATTTCACTTTCATATGTTTGTCCGAGTA
Source organism: uncultured bacterium (assembly GCA_964549275.1). Taxonomy (GTDB): domain Bacteria; phylum Fidelibacterota; class Marinisomatia; order Marinisomatales; family TCS55; genus CAZJUP01. Next base: position 92,844 of record CAZJUP010000004.1, read on the forward strand.
TGAGCGAAAACGCCACCGGTATAAGCATTAGTTTTTTCATTGTACACCTCCAAACCGAATTTTTTGACTCCCCGCGGTTGGTGGGTCTGGGGGTTCAGGCAAATCTTCCGCTGCCCCGCCCAATTGTGTATAAGCATAATATCCACCACCTGCAACTACACCCACGATCAGCAGGTTTCTGACAAATTTCCCGAAGCCGCCGCCACTTTTCTTTTCTTTCTTCGCTTCAGGCTTGGATTCCTCAGGAGGTTTAATCCCGGCTCTAGCCAGTAGTTCTGCCGGAGCCTGGAGACCGACCAGTTCCCACGCCACTATCTCAATCTGAGTCAACAAACCGTCAACTTCACCTTTATACGTTTTACTGACAGTTTTCTCTGTTTGCCCGGATTCCACGGCAAACATTCGAGCATCGATAGTATAGGATGTTCCGATTTTACCAAACGAGCCAGTAATCATTTTTTGAACACCGAGTAAAGCGCCGATTTCGGCTGCACATTCAGCTGAAGTACAACCAGACTGCTGAAAGCCCTGTTCATCCATAATTTCACTCATCTGATTCCGCTCCACGATGATGAGAGCATCCGTCTGGACCAATTCTGATGCTAACCTTTGGGTCAAAGTAATGGCCTCCATCTCATTAATCCCTGTCCCCGTAAAGTCCAAAACAGCTGCTGTGGGTTTGGCCTGGGCTCCTCCATCCTGTGCCGGGATCATCGACATCAGGAAACAGGATACAAATACGAATCGAAATATTTTTTCGAACATTAATATTCCTCCAAGAATGGTTTGGTTAGAATTTAGGGAAAAAATCGGCTTTTTCAAGTGATTCAGGCAACATAATTATACAATTCTTCAAGTCATCAAAATTGCCTGGAAAATGAAAAAGATATCCCCTCCCTGTTAAGGGAGGGGATATCTGAATCATAATTTGTATCGGATTTTTATTTCAACAAAATCATTTTCTTTGTTTGGTTCAATAGAATCTTTCCGGTTTTATTTCGTACAAGAGCATGGTAGAAATACATCCCTGTGGCCACCGTCTCACCCCGGGCATTGGTCCCGTTCCATATAAAAGTATAATACCCCGATGGACGATGTTCATTTCGGGCGATTCTCGTTACTTCCTCTCCCAATACATTATAAACCATTAAATCGATAAATGCATCATCCTCAAGACTTATAATGATAGAAGTCTGAGGATTAAAAGGGTTCGGATAGTTCTGGCTTAACCTGTAGGCTTCCGGATATAAAGATACCCCTGCATTATGTTCCTTAACATAGTCTTTCGTCCCTATCAATAACCGGAAAGACTGCTTTAAATAATCCTCACTCCCCGCATTGGCAAATGAAACTCCATCTTCCCATTCAAGGTTCACCGCTGTTTTCGTGGTAAGGTTTATGAGAAACATGTCAAAGGCTTCAGGTACATACCCTAATCCGTCAAAACTCAAATAAGTCCTTTCTCCATTTACCGGAGACAGAACATCCATATCCCAATAATGACCTTCTTCTGATTCGGTTCGGATATCATGGGCGTAATAGTCCGGAGTGTCTTCCCATGTTTTGTTATTAATCCTGAGAGAAATATTCCCCGGAACTACAGGTGGCTCAAATTCATCCAGCCTGTCATACCCGTTACTGGCCAGGGTGCGTACACCCATCACATTATCTTCATCCCGAAGGGTGCCGGTGGAGGCTGTGACCGTAACAAGCCATTCGTTTTCTTCGAGTGGCAAATCATTGACCAATTTCCCCTGCTGTGCGTATTCACCCCGACCGTCTATAAAGAGCCTTCCGCCGGTATTGGCTTTAAAAATGTATCCTTGCCAGGGAGAGATCCCAGACCCTTCGGAGCGCCAAGTTCCACTTCCGTCATTCCAGGTATATATCGAGCCTGCATCACGCACATTAGTTCCATCTTCTGTATAAACTCTATTCAATGAAATATTGTAATTATAGGGGTTACCAAAAAAGGTCCACTGCCCAGGGCTGATATTAATAGGATATTCCTGATCGGTGGGATTTGTTTTCCCATCTCCAAAGTCTACAGATTGCGACATATCTTCATATTTGCCGGGGTCAAAAATTAGAAAATAGGCATTCCCGGTTGTTATGGAAGACAGGGCTGGGTATTCCACCCATTCTCCTTGATATCCATAGAGACGCCAATTGAATTTGTCATATTCTCCAAAAGTGTTTTGGAAACTTTGCTTCGCATTCCCCACATCAAAAGGGATGGAAAAGAATTGATAATTCTCGACATCCGGCCCGCCGGGAATACCATTGGACCACCGTTCTGAGGATGAAACAAGCCCTTTGTTTACTCTAACCGAGTGAAACGGTTCACTATCCGGCCATTTCGAATTGTAGCCCAAATTATCCACTGCTTCAATATAATATTCTAATCCTCTATCCGTTATGGCACTCCCCGGAATAGACACCGATCCGGAATTGAGATTTTTTTGCCCCCAACTTCCTTCTTCGCCGCTGCTTCGGTAATAAAGCCACGTATCTTGAACACCCGAACCATTATCCCAAATATTGATATCAAGAGTAGGCGTTGTCTCTCCAGCATTAACCTCTGACAAGGGATTAAAATGTTCAATAATCGGAGGATTCACATCCACGCCGAAATTATGCCGACCATTGGATTCTCGTGTATTTCCAGCGCTATCCACCATAACAACCCACCAGGTGTGCCATCCTTCCATTAGTAATTTATCGGAATCCCAAAAGGTAAACATATCACCACCGGAGTCTTCATGATTGGCGTTTTCTTCCTTCAGGGTAAAAAACACCTGATCATCGACAAAGATTTCATAATGGCTTATACCGGAAGGATAATCCCAATTATTTTCCCAGCGAAATCGGGGTGTATCCGGCACCCATTGATCCGGATAGGGATCACTAATATTAAAATCATATGGCTCTTGATCATCAAATTTTGCAGTGACAGAAACGGCATCAGAAATATTTTCATTCCCAAATTCATCCACCAGCCACACTTTAACATTCCAAAAACCCAATTCAGGAACCTGAATATCCGCCCGATCTACATCAAAAACTGGCGCCCCGGCAGTTCTCTGGATATATTGAGGGTATTCATCGGCAATCTTCACAAAAGCACCAAGAAATTCCACACCGTTATGGGCATCCTTATAAGCACCTTCATCCGGATTTGTCCAAGTCACTTCAAAAACATCTTTCTGAGACCAGGAAGAGGGTGATATCTGAATAGATGTGATAGAAGGCGGTGAAAAATCTGACATTTGTTCTATCACATATAAGTCGGTAACACGTATTGCATCTGCAATATCCACACCTACGCGAAACTTGAAGCCTACTGTTTCACTGGCTTTAATTTTAATAGAGGCAGACCCTTCTGACGTCATGGAATCATATTTCACAATTTCAATATATTTATCTGTCGGGCTGATAAACCATTTTACTTCTTCTTCCGCAGTAACCACCTGATTTTGGTTATCCTTGGTTTCAATTGTCACGGTAAACTCCTGCCCCTTAGACAAATACGTTGTGTCTTGGTTTTCTGCAATATCATCATAAATTTCCAAAATATACTTGCTGGCACCGAATTCGTAGGCACCGATATCCGTCTGTTCCAGACGATAATAGTTGCGTATATCAACCCTTGGCGCATCCATTCCGCCAAATTCATCCGAACCCATATCAATTAAGGGACTGTTAAGAGTAAGTTTAAAGTCGCCACCGCCAAGATTTTTGAATTTTGGTTTTTCCATCGTCATGGTTCCGCCATCCCACCATTGCTGGCCTTCTCCCTCATCGGCACAAAGATATCCTAATGCAATTGAGGAACCATCTGCCCAGCTCAGTGCTTGGTTGCTCCCGGCTTTGTTGTAATACACAATATTATTAAACCAAGCCCCTGTTTGGCGCCAACCGTTTTCCATATAGAGACCACCACCAGAGTGAGAAAAGTTATTGTTCTGGTCGAGAACCTCGTTCCCTACGATTGTATTATTTATCACATAAGATGGGCCATTAGTTCCTGCTCGATCTTGAACATCAGAATACAAAGCGCCGCCGCCACCCCATCCGCCTATAATTTTGTTTTTTACAAAAAGCGAATTAACTATCGTATATGGAGCATGAGCAGTGATGGCACCACCCTGTGCTCCATTATTATTGGACCCCTCTGCGGTATTCCCGTCAAAAATACACCGGTTAAAAACCACATCATTTTGTGTATTTTCGTACCAATTAGAACCCACAAAGACTGCACCGCCGCTTGCAGGTTGATTTTCTCCAAAAGCGCGGTTTCCGGTAAACCGACAATCGATAAACTTTGGCATACCACCGTCTTCGATGGAAACAGCACCACCCGTTGCAGATTCAAATCTGCAATAAGATTCATTATCCTCGAAAGTACAATTCTTAAACAGGGGATTTGATGCGTGATAAGAATCAAATGTCTGGGTATATACCACACCGCCTCGGGTACTTGTTCTGTTTTCCCTGAACACACAATCATAAAAGCGCGGAGAAGCATCTCTTAATGCCATAACGCCTCCGGCTCCCAATTCATCTCCGTTTCCGGCTTGATTATTCTCCCAGATACAATGATAAAATCGAGGCTCCGGATATCCTTCTACATTCTGTTGGGTTTCGTCATTCCAAAATGAACCTCCCTCAAACCACATAGATCCGCCTAACCGCCAACCACCCATATCCGGTGCTGAACCATTGGCAAATTTTATCCCTTTAAATACCAGAGTAGAATCTACAGGACCCCGAAAATGAAAATGCCGCGTCCCTTCTGCATCTATAACCGTTTCTTCCGCATCTCCTTCAGAACGAATGGTTAATTTTCTGGGTTTTTCCACCAGAATGTCCCTGTTTCCAGTCCCTTTGTGCGTCCCCGGTTTTAAAATAATGGTGTGGCCTTTTCCTGCTGCACCCATGGCCGTCGCCAAGTCTGCAAAAGGTGTGGATTCCTGTCCGTCGCCATCCACAGTACCCTCTACGGCAACATACCACATTGGACCGTTATATTTTGCCACAGCGGAAGCTTCAACAGAATAATCCCCTTCGTAACCACTGGTATTAACCGCCGAAACCCGAAAGAAATATTCAGTTTTATTTACCAAGCCTTCCACCGTATAAACCGTATCTGTTGTGGTTCCAATGGAATCAACGGAGTTTGGGGTAAATCCTTTTGTGGTGGACATATAAATATTATACCGGGCAATATCTGTCTCAGGATTCTTGTTCCAGCCAAGAGCGACTTTCTCATGGGCACCTCTGGCTATTAATCCCGTTACCTCATTGGGATAGGGCGATTTGGCCAATTTATTTTCATATGCACCCAAGTCCGGAGTAGAATTATTCGGAAGGGGTCTTTTATTTCTTAAGATATCTTCAGTGGGAGCGTTTGTATTCTCTAAGGATACCGTTCCTTCTCCAATAAGTTTACTGCCGGGACTCAGACTAAAATCCTTATTCAGCTCATCATTGAAAACAGGGTCGCGGTTAAACATGTGGTCTCCGGTTTTTGAATAAAAATGGCTGTTACTGCTAAACCCCTGGATATCATTATAGTCAACGGCCATTTGCCACTGGTCCGGATTATCAACAGAAATTTGAGACCGTAATTCATTTTGTGAAGAGGTATTCCCCCAAATTATATTGTTAAAAGCGACGAGCTTTTCATTACGGTTCCAGTTTTGAAGGCTGATACCTCCGCCGGAAGAATTCCAACCGCTTCCAGCATCAAGTGTGGAGTTAATTGCGATTGTACAGTTGATAATATTTAATGTACCCCCAACCCAATCACCAGAGGATGCGCTATAGTAAGAGGGTGATGTAATATAAATTGCACCTCCGTGTCCTTCGTTTTCAGTGGATTCTGCAATATTATCATGAAAAAGGCAATTCAATAAATCAATCTGAATTTCCTGAGCCCACAGGGCGCCTCCGTATGCCGTTCCTTTTCCTTTGGAACGATTATTTTTAAACGTGCACCGGTAGAACTTTGCCACTTCATTATTATTACTGTATCGCAGAAAAACAGCACCCCCCTGTGATTGGCTTCCGGTTCCCGAAGTTCGGTCCACGCTGTTTCCGTCAAATGTACATCCATAAAATGCAGGTGATGCATTATATCCATAAACAGCACCCCCACCGTCCCAGGTATCGTTCGTATTCGTATTGTCCTTAAATATAACATTTTTAAATACGGGACTGGTACCACCAACAACCACTGAACCTCCGTTTTCGCCGGACTTAAATCCATTATACAGGGTTAAACCAACGATTTGATATGTTGAATCTTCATTGCTGTCAAAAGTAAAATGTCTGTCTTTTGCTCCCGCATCGACAGTGGTCTGATCTGCAGAATAATCCGGGTCCCCCATAATCACCAGATTTTTACTTCCCCTCCAATTAATCCCCCGATTACTGGAACCGGTATGGGTTCCCTTTAGCATCACAATGGTATCTCCGGCAACCGCGGCTTCGATGGCGGCTTCCATATGGTTTAAAGGATTCCCCAAGCCACCAATATCATAATTGGTTGTGGTATCTGCCAAGGCGTTTCCCCCGGAAGCGGCCACATACCATCGGGGCCCCCTGTAGCGGGGCATAACGGATACGGTTTTAGAAAAGGCACCGGTTATCCCCAGGCTTGTATCTTGGGCTGCTACCGTAAATGAATATTTTTTCCCATTAACCAATCCTGATACGGTAAATGAGGTTTCTGTTGTTGTCCCAACCTGGGATGAACCCTGGTAAATCAGGTATTTCAAATCTGTATCATTAGATGAACTGCCCAGAGATGCCTTATTTGCAGTCCAGCTCAGTTTTGCTCCATTGGTACTGGAAACGCCTGTTAGTCCAACCACCGGCAAGGGCGCCGTAGATGTACTGGCTGTATGTTCATAAGCACCCATATCCGGAACGGACCCGGATGGATTTGGGCGGGTATTCTTTTTAATATCTGTTGTTGGTGCAGATTTTCCCTCATAAGAACTGGTTCCCTTTCCAATAACCGGTGATAGACTGCTCAGGGAATAATCCCCGGCAGCTGTATCAGCAAAAACAGGATAAATATCGTAAACATGGTCATCAGCCCAGGATTGACCGGTACTGCCGTTTATGGTATTGTAGTCAGCATATAAACGATTTTCGTCTGAATTATTTGTATAGACAGCCCTATCATTCCAATTGGTTTGGTTTACTTCATTAATGGTTGTTCTAGATCCGGTAATAATGGAATTAAATAGGTATGATTTTCTGGTTCTACCACTTGTTCCACTGTCTCCGTAATAAACATCGGCAGCACGGGCATTCCCGTTATTGGTTTTTACATCTGTATAATTATTTACAAAAGTTGAATTTTTCACCACCATGGTTCCGCCATAACTCTGGCTTCCTGACCAATAGGACGCATTAAAATAAATGGCACCTCCCCTGGCAGATTCCCAATTCCCTGCATCGGCCCCTTCCCCGGCAATAACCCCGTTATTTACAAAGAGGCAATTGGTTATATCCAAATCTCTGGAGCTGTAAATTGCACCACCTTGCGCATTGTTTTTTGACTTCACATAGTTTCCTTTAAACTGGCAGCGTTCAAAAACAATCTTTGCCTCCATCTGGGACTGATCGTTTGGGTATCCTATATATACTGCCCCGCCTTCTGTTCCTCTATCCGTCACTACATTATAATTATCTAAAAAGACACAATCGTAAAAGGAAGGTGTAGCATCTTGAGAAATATAAATAGCGCCGCCTAAAGTTCCGCCGTTTTCACCACTATTGGTTCCGGGGGCTGCTCCATTGGAATCAAATACACAAGATTCGAATGTAATGCTTCCACCACTAATATACACACTAGAGCCATTGTCCCATGTTTTTGTTTTACCGTTTTTAAAAGTAATGCCCTTTATTTTTGAAGCGGTTTGATATCCCGAGAATCGAAAATGCTTGTTCTTCCCTTCCGCATTAAAAATCGTGCTGTCAGCCCCAGCCGTTCCGATCATAACAAATTCTGTACTGTGGGATACATCGATTCCGCTGCTGATATTTCCAAAATCATAATATCCTGTTGGGTTGGCGCTGGTAACACTGGGTTTAACGTTAATGGTGTCTCCGGCGGCCATATGAGTGGCATTGGTTTTTAGGGCTTGCTCTATGGATTTAAACGCCGCGCTGGAATATTTACCGCTATTATTGTTATCATCACCATTATGGGCATCCACCCACCAAATAGAAGAAGGATACCCTGAGGAAACAGCAGAATATTCGCTGATATTTGTTCCGGATGTTGCGGTGATTTTATAATAATATAACGATCCTTTCGTGGGAGTATCTTCATAGCTGTTTGTGGTGGGCTCTGTAGAAAGAGCGGTGAATGTGGTGTTATCTGTACTGCGGTAAATGGTGTATTTTGTGGCACCACTCACGGCATCCCAGGATAAATAAACCGTTCCATACCGGCTGTCTGCAGTGAAATTCACCGGTGTAGAAAGCCCGGCACTATTGACTACAATGTTTTTTGAATCGCTCAAATTGCTTCCGGAAGGAATGGTAAAATCTGTCATAATATTTCCTGCAGCATCCGTGAGAGAAGCACCGCTGGAAACTGTGATGGAATCAATACTCAAATCTGAACTTGCATCGCCGGATTGAACAATATAATCCCCTGTAACAGAACTGCTTGAAGCGATAGCTGTAAAATCGACCGTCCTGTCTGTGGTTCCTGTTTCTAAGGTTACGGTTAAGGTCCCACCGCTGGAGAGGCTTACTTTTTCTGTAAAATTAAGTATGATTTTAACTGTATCGTTTAAGGCATACACGGCGTCCGTACTGGTACTGGATATACTGCTAATGGTGGGCAATACACCGTCTACAACAATGTTCGAAGATGAAGCTAAATTAGAACCAACGGTAAAATTTGTCATGGACTGCCCTGTGGCATCTGTAAGTGACCCTGAAACAGAAACGGAACTTACCGTTAAGTCAGAGCTCACATCTCCCGCTTGTACTGTATAAGTAGCGGAAGCGGATGTGGCCGAACTTATGGAAGAAATTGTAACCGTTTGGTCTGTGGTCCCTGTTTCTAAAGTAATGGCTACTGAACCACTGGATGATAAAGTCACTGCTTCAGAAAAATTCAGCGTAATATTGATTTCATCCCCAATTTTATATGATCCATCCGTAGTGGTGGATGTGGCACTGGCAATGGTGGGTTTCGGATCTGCCGATGTTAATACATATGGTTCACCGCTGGTCTCCCCGGCAGATGCTTGAAAGAAAAGCTGGGAATCTGTTGCATATAGATTTGAGGGGTAAGAACCAGAGGCTCCTGCATAAAGATCCACCACTCTTCCTGCATCAACACCATCGTAATACCACAGTTCATTTCCTCCATCCCCGGTTGAATATCCTTCTGAAACAGTGAAATAAATTTTATCTTCGAAAGCTGTGATATACTGAGGGGAACCACTACTTTCCCCAGACATAAAATCCTTAACCAGCCTTGCCCCGTTTGTGGCATCATAAGACCAAAGTTCAGTTCCATAATCCGCTGTTTGCGCTCGAAAATACAAAGTATCACCAATAACAGAATTGCCCCACAGCTGAGGATACCCGTTGTTCGCATATCCATATTGATCTGATCCGGTATAAATATCCACACCGGTTACTGAAGTCCCATCATAATAAAAGAGCTCGGTACCATTGGCATCCTGTGCCTGGAAAAACAATTTATTATCTGCCAAAGCAAAATATTGGGGGGAACCGGACATGTAGGAACCTGTGTAAATATCCGCTACCAGCTGCACACCGTTTGTTTCATCGTAGGAATACAACTCTCTTCCTGTTGAGCTTCCATCATATCCCCCAAAATACAATTTATCATTATACACTATTGCTTGAATTCCTCCATAAGTCCATGGATCAATTCCATTAGATGCCCCTGAGTACAGATCTGTCTTTCTGGTGACGGTTGATCCATCAAAGGCATACCATTCAAACCCGTAGGTGCTGTTTGTGGCTACGAAAAAGAGCTTATTATCGAAAACAGTTAAATATTTTGGCTCAGAGCTGTTGGAGCCTTCATAAATATCCGTTAGGCGTGTGGCGGTTGAACCATCATAAGACCATAACTCACTTCCATAAGTCCCATCATCTCCAACAAAATACATTTTTCCACCATAAACAGCAAAGCTGCCATATTGGTAGGGGAGGCCATCCCCCCCATAACCGTTCGCATCTGCTGTTTTAATATCAGTAACACGTTCCGTCGTCCCTGTACCAGGGTCATAAGACCATAACTCATTCCCGTAGGTACCATCCGTAGCTCTGAAATAAACCTTATTATTATATTCCATAAAATTGCTGGGGTATGACCCATTCCAACTTGCCGTATTAATATCTGCAATGAGTTTTGCCGTGGGTGAGTGGGTGAATATTGACCAGGTTGCCCCACTAACCAAAAGGTCTGCAGATGCAGTAACCGAGTTTGTGGTTTGAGTCCCGGATGGCCCATCATCCATCTTCCAATAAGAACGAAGGTTTGATGCGTTTACACCGGATGCTGATGTAGGGACGCCGTTATTATATAAGGATTGAATTGCTGTAGTGTCCAGGGTCGTATTCCAAATAGCCACCTCATCCATATAACCTTCAAAATCGTAGTAAAATGTCGAAGGCTCAACGCCAAGATATGTGGAACTTGAATATTCATGAAGATAGGAAGGGTGCGATATGCTCCTGTTCTCTTTCCCATTAATATATATTTTTAATGAATCGCTACCGGCCGAAATGACCACATGATGCCACTCATTCGGATAATAGTATGTATTAGAAGTATAATATGCGTTGTTAAATGTAAACTGACCATAGTACCCATTATATTCCAATTCCAAATTACCATTATCAAATAAGCTTTGATTGTTTGTGCTTTTAGAAAACATCCAAAGGGATAAAGAAAATTCTCCTTTAATGGCGGTACCGGTTGTATCTGTGGTGTATAAATAATCATTTTCACCATCAAATTTCGCCACATAGGATTGGGCTGACACCGCTCCCATAAATAATAAAGCGAATGCAATTAACTTTTTATTCATAAGTAAATCCTTAAAGTTTTATTCCGGTAATGTGGGGGGTTCCGGTAAAGCAACCGGGGCGGGTTCAAATAATCCTGCAGCATAGGCGCCATAGCCTCCGCCTCCCAAGAGGAGTGTTGCCCACAACAAGCGCTTCATACCCTTGCTCATGGGTTTCCGCGGTTCCTTGGGTTTTTCCTCAATAACAGGTGAGGGCGGTTTCACCCCTGCCTTAGCCAGTAAATCTGCCGGGGGTGACAACCCCACCAACTCCCAGGCCACGATTTCTATTACTGTCAATAAACCGTCCACTTCCCCCTTATAAGATTTACTCACCGACCGTATGGTCGCCCCTGATTCTACAGAAAACATCTTGGTATCTATCGTATAGGTATTCCCCAGTTTACCAAATGACCCGGATACCATATTCTGTACCCCCAATAGTGCTCCCACTTCTGCTGCACATTCGGCGGAAGTACACCCCGATTGCTGAAACCCCTGCTCATCCAGTATCTCTGCCATCTGGTTCCGCTCCACCATAATTACCGCATCCGTATTCACCATTTCACTCATGAGACGGTCTGTGAGTGTGGCCGCTTCCATCTGGGAGATTCCCCTGCCTTCAAAATCCAGGAGAGCAACCGTTTGCTTGCCCTCAGCAAGCATGGCCAAAGATTCTGCATTCATCACCGATTGAGTCCCGGGAGTTTGTTGAGAAAAAAGCAGTGAAACTGCACTGATAAGTATAGGAGCAACTGAATTCATTAACTTCATCGGTATTTATCCAAGTATTGTTTCAAGTTTATCAAAGATTGCGGAATTATTCTGTGTCCCCCCTCACAAGACTAACCTTTCCCATTTTTCGGCTCCGGGAGTTCTGCCAGCAATTTATCTATCATTTCTGATATTTCTTTTTTAAAGATATCCTCTTCTCCGGGGTGAAATCCTTTTCGGGCCATTCGTACGGTTTGATTGCCGTCCAGAAGAAATAGTCGGGGCAAGGTCTGGGCATTATATCTTTTCATCACGGTGCCACGTGTATCATAAAGTATTTGCATGGTTACCCCTTTTTTCTGCAGAAAGGGTCCTGCTTTTGGCATGTCTTCGAACCCGGGGTTGCTTCGGGTAGCTTCTGTAATATCCACTAAAAAGAATTTTATCCGTTCGTCTTTGTACTTCTTATACACTTCTTCCAATAGGGGCAATTCTTTCATACAGGGCTGACACCACGTAGCGAAAAAACTTAGCAAAACAGCATGACGATCCGGCTGTGTCTGAAATTTTCTGAGACGCTTACCTTTTTCAACTGACCAGTTTTTCAAAAATTCAAATTTAGCCGGGCCATACATTAAGGCCCAGGACGGTGCAATATCTCCAGCTTTGAGATCCTTACTCCCGTTTCCATTTCCCATTCCCGGTGTTTTCGATGCCTCCTGGGCGGACAGCAGTCCAATACATAACCCAAGAAGCACACTCGAGATCACTTTTAATCCCATGGTACTCCGCATCCTTTATATTTTGTGTTACTTTAAATTGCTTTGTCTGCTAATCGAGGAGAATCAGCACACGGCAGTCCCTTAGGACGCCATAGGAACGGTTGGCAGCGTTTATTTTGGAGACATCCGCATTACTGACCACAACATCCGTTCTGTTTTTACCGCTAGTGGCCACACCTCTGACCACAAGGGGATTGCCTTGCACGCGGGTATCTTTTTGAGCAGCTTCCAGTGTTTTGGAATACCCGACAACACCGTTTGTTACCGCATATTCACGATTGTAATTCCCAGGTCCGTAAACAACGGAGCCGTTTTGGTCCAGAATCTTAGGTGCCATTGCAGGGCGGGCTTTTAATCCGCGGGCATCAATCACAATGCCCGTCACTCCGCCTGCCGTGACTGTTCCGGTTGCTGAAGCAGCTTCCGGTTGCCCCGGGACTGAGCTTACCGGCGCGGTGGTTGGGGGTAGCATCACTTCAGAAATACCACTCATGGCAACCTGATACTCTACTTCGACCGAAGTATCGCTCAGGTAAGTGGGTTGTCCCACTCTTCTGGCACCACGAATTAGTCCCTCCACCCGGGTTTTAATTACATCATCCAGCATAGCACCACTCATGGTTGTTTCACTGGTTACAGTCACACCGTTCACAATTTCTATTAATTGGCGCAGGGCATCCGCTTTGGCAATTCGCAATGCTGCCCGTCTGGCCTGGCCTGCATTAATGGCATTTTCCGGAACAAATCCAATGCCTACCGCTAAAATGGTTTGATCAGAATAATTGATGCTTCCCTTATCAAATTGCTCTACGACTTGACCGAATCCCACAGTAAATACCAGCAGACCAAATATTAATTTTTTCATCATCTCCTCCTAAAATTTTACTGAACTATTTCTGCCGTAATGCGATTTCCTGTTAGTCCGGTTACTTTAAAACTAAACCCATCCGGAGCACTTTTCGCTAACCCCATGGCCAAAGCCTGGGCTTTCCCTTCAAATTCTACCTCATACTCAGCTACACCATCTGTTAAACTTTTTGAATAAGCATTTTTTATACCGTTTACCGTTTGTGCCTGTAAAAAAGATTCAAACATCATATAGGACCCGAAATCCGCATTTTTCAGTACAATATACACTTTAATGAAGTTGGCTTGCTGGGTGCTCCATTTTGTAATGAGTTGGGCAATGATATTTTTCCCAAGATTTTCTGCAGCATCGTTTACTGCATTTATGCCCGCTGTAGATGGAGAAATATGGGGCTTTTTCCCTCTGGCTTGAGGCACAACAGCTAAAATTTCTCCCGTATCTCCACGAACAATTTTTGCATTTAAATCCGCCTGTCCGGACGTCATGTTATACACCTTTCCCCCTGAAGATATTTTCGCTGTTCCTAATACAATAACTTCGGCGCCCAACTGACCAGCAATTTTTGCTGCAGCTGCTACATTTCCACTCAGAGCCTGGTTGTAGTCCGCTCCCCCTTTCAGGGCGGCTACCAGCTGTCTGTCTACAACATCAAACCCCTTTTCAAAAAACATACTCAGCAGTTTGGTTTCGGCAAAATCCGTGGGGCTGTTATCAATTAGATTTTCCTCTCTCACAAGAAAAATAAGTCGAGGACGATTCATGGAATTTAGTAAAGTCTGAAGTGCAGCTTCATCGGCCATAACTTGGTCCACCATATCCGTAACTTGAGCTTCGATGACAATTTCCCAGTTTCCGTCGGGACCTTTGTTTTCAGAGACAACTTCAAATGTTTTGACGAATCCCTGAGCTTTTGAATAAATATTATCTTCAATGGAAGTGGCAGTTACTGTTGTCGAAGATGAAATGTAGGCACCCAATCCTACTTCTACCGCATCCCGTTTTGCCTGCTCAATTGCAGCATCTTTTGTGAGGCCATACCCTGTCCCTGATGCTGTTTGAACCTGACCCCACATCAACCCGGATATAGCCAGCTTAAGGAATAAAAGTGTTTTCATTATTTTAAACATGATTTTTCCATATCCCCTTCAGAATTATTCTCTGCACGGTTATAGGGTAAATTATCCCTATCTTAATCGTGAAACAATAATAATTGCAGAAAATGTGATCCAGGTCAAATGATTGAATTCTGAATATTTTTATTTACGCCAAATTACGGTTATATTCTCTATAACTAATTTGTTTAAGGAACCGTGTCATGAAAAGCATAAAACAAACATTGTTTCCCTTTTTGGCCCTTCTGCTCGTGGTCAGCTGTGCCACAAAACCCCAAAGCAACGTTGATACACCAGAATACCACTTTAAAGCCGGAATGCGCGCTATCGAAAATGAAAACTACCAACAAGCTATTAAATCATTTCAACGATCCGTGGATTTGGACAAAAAGTTTGCGGTGGGGTATGGCGGACTAGGGTTGGCCCATGCCTATCTTGGACAAAACAGTGAAGCCAAAAAATATGCCTCCAAATGCGCAAGTAAGGGCAGCAAAGACCCCGATGCCTTGGCTCTGAGCGCCCGGGTCTGGATTACCATGAGGGAATCAGAGAAAAAATGGTTTAAGCGAGCCACCGGTTTTTTGAAAAAAGCCTTAAAACGAAAGAAAAACCACGAAGGGTCGCTTTATTGGTACGGGGTAGCCCATTTGTATCATTACGATTTTTCTGAAGCAGAAGATTATTTTCGTCGAGTGGTTGATATGCGGGGTGATTTCGCAGGCAAAGCTGATGCCAAATGGAAAATGGCTCAAAAAATAGTTCGGGCTATGCCGGGAACGCCCGCGGGGAAAAAAATCGCCTTAAAAGAAAAAATAAACCGGGCAGATTTAGCGGTAATATTTGCTGAAGAATTAAAAATAGGCGTACTGTTCGACAGAATGCCTCAACAGAATGCAGGCTTCCAAACCCCATCCCAAATGGCAAATGAAACCCAAATGGCTCTACCCGCCGACGCGAGAGGCCATTGGGCAGAAACCTGGGTTTTGGACATGATGAAATATGGAATTATGGATGTTGAACCGGATGGTAAGTTTTATCCTGACGACACCATAAATCGCGCCAATTATGCTTTAGCCGTTCAGCGTTTATTGGTGGTAGCCACGAGAGACGAAGGGTTGGAAACCCGGTATTTTGGAGAGGCAACCAGTCGCTTCAGTGATGTCCCAAGCAGCCACTTCGCCTACAATGCCATGGCTCTTTGTGCAGAAAGAGGCATTATGCAGGCCGATGTTATGACGGGTCGGTTTAACCCCACTGGATATGTCTCCGGTGCAGATGCCCTCCTCATCATTCGAACACTCCAGTCTTCTCTGAGAATGACTTTTTAACTTCGAATATATTCTTTACTTTTTCAAAGAACCCTTCCGGAAGTAGGAATACTATTGGAAGGGTTCTTTATATAGTATAAGATTTTGTCCAAGATTATTAAATTTTCCTTCCATGATTAGCCTAAACCCTATTGAAACCATTCTACTCCTTTGAAAAACAACCCTTTAATGTTTGCACCCTTTCTTCTTCACAATAAGTTCCTTTAATCCTCCATGCTTTCATCCGCGGTTGCTTGTGTTTATCATTATGCTATGAGGACTTTGGCCGGAGTGTTATTGGGAAGAATTGCTAACACCTTATTTGAAAAAATATATACTAAATTCTTTGCCTATGAATAGGATCCTGAAACTTATTCCGTATGTTTTGCTTTCCTTAACATCTATCAACTGTGTGGAAACGATCATTTCGGTAAGAGTTTTTCCTGATGGCAGATATCAAATGGAGTTTGCCTCGAAAGGAGATTCTACCGATATTTTCGATTCAGATTTTCTACATCCAGCCGGAATGCAATGGTCGAGTTTCGCGAATATTCAACACCAAGATGATGGTGATGAACCAATTTATTCCCTTGTATCAACAGCAATTTTAGAAGGAGCGGTATCCTTTTCCGACCCAAACTCTCCGGTTCCTCTTCGATACCCGGTGTCATTACAAAAATCAGAAGGATTAATTTCCACATCCTACCATTTCACCCAAACTTTTGTTGGTAGAAAAGCCTATCAAAAGTACCCTAAGTTTGCAAAAAATCTGGATGTTGCTTCCCATGACTCAACCCATTGGATTGCAGAAGCATTGCTCTATATCACCCAGCAGTCTATGGTTGATTTGCAAAATTCGCCCCAATGCAGACTGAATACAAACCTGTTTGAAAGAATTCAAAATCATTTTCGAGGCGTTTTTTATCGGGTAAATGAATTGAATTTGTTCGAAGACCTAACCCACAGAAATACTTTTATTCGTGAAGCATTTAGCCCGTTTACCGGCTCCCTTCCCGACACCTACATCGAATCCCTCTATTCTGCCATGGATATTTATGAATCAGAGTTAAGAGTTACAGCCGGACTTCAAGATGATGAATTTGTTTACCAACTCATTCTTCCGGGAGTAATTACAGAAACAAATGCCGATAGCCTGTCAGGAGACACTCTAAAATGGTTTTTTAATCTTCAACAATTCATCAACGATGATTATACAATGACAGCAACATCATTAATGTATTCAACAAAACGAATTCAATTGCTTGTTATCATCGGTGCTTTGATTATTTTATCTGTATTAATTTTGCTGGTTAAAAATCGAAAAAATCATGAAATTCATTAGTCTAGGATTTACCCCTTGAGCATTCAAACTTCTTCACAAATTTTATTATCGAAGGTTCGGTCTGATTTTATCGGATTGGACACCGTATATACTCTCGCGAACCAACAAAAAACTAAGCGAGTTTACCTTGATTCTACCGCTTCCACTTTAATGATGGGGGCAGCCCACGATGTCCTTGAATCTTTTCTGGACCATTATGCTAACTCCCATAGTCTCCTGCACTTTTCAGCAAAAGTTTCCACGCGGGAATATCAATGGGCTCATGACAGGGTTCTCTCTTTTCTTGGAGCAGACCCGAATATTTACGCCTGCTTTTTTGCGGGGAGCGGTGCCACCGCCGGACTGAATCGATTAGCCCGAGTATTCAGAGACTATCGCCCAGAGAGGGATGTGGTCTTTGTTTCCCTTATGGAACATCATTCTAATGACCTTCCCCACCGGAAACATGCCGGGAAAGTCCTGCATATTCCCTTGGACAGCCATACAGATAATCAACCGGGATGCTTAAATATGGATGTCTTGGAAGAAAAATTGATCCAATATAAAGATCGAATAAATTATGTGGCAGTAACGGGAGTCAGTAATGTGACAGGTATCATTAACCCGGTCAATGATATTGCTGAATTGGTTCATAAATATGGAGCACATATTTTAGTGGACGGTGCGCAGATGGCCGCCCATATTCCTGTCCAATTATCGGGCCATGACAATTCAGCCCGTGATATCGACGCATTTGTATTTTCCGGTCATAAAACTTATGTCCCCGGTTCCCCAGGTGTTGTTGTCTGCCGAAAAGATATTCTCAGCGCAATTGAACCGGAAGAAGTGGGTGGCGGCATGGTGGAAGATGTTTATGTAGAGCGGTACATCATTAAAGACTATTTCCCCGACAGAGAGGAAGCGGGTACCCCGAATATCCCTGGTGCTATCGCTTTGGCGACTGCTTTAGAAGTCATGGACAGGATCGGAATGGATGCTCTGTTTGAAGAAGAGGATAAACTCATTCTTAGTGTATTGAATCAAATGAAGGAAATCCCTGATGTGGTGATTTACGGAGAAACCGATTGCTCTATTTGTCCCAGGGCTGGCTCAATTTCATTTAATATTAAGGAGCTTCATCATGGGCTTGTTGCGGCAATTCTGAATGATTTTTTCAATATCGCCGTTAGAAATGAATGTTTTTGCGCCCATCCATATGTAAAAGAAATGATTATGGATGATATGCTAGAAGCGGTTGAAACAATTCCCGAGGAAGAAATCGATGTAACGTATAAACTTCTGGCTGGAATGGTACGCGCTTCCTTTGGCATGTACAGTACGGAAGAAGATGCCTCTGCTCTGATAACCGCTTTAAACCTAATTGTTTCTGACAAAGAAAAATATGCCTCCCAATACCAAGTGGATTCATCGGGCAATTATATCCATAATTCCTTTAAAATGGAGGAAGCGGACGCCTTTACTGTACCAAAGTTTGTAGATAAATATATGCAGCGCTAATGGGCGCATTAATTTTCTTATCAATGCTTCTTTCTGTCGATGCGGATTCTACGCATTCAATTCATAATTTTAAGGGACAAACTTTTTCTTATACCCCGCTCGTATTTCATCACCCGGAACGCGTTCTCTTTAATGTGAGAGCCTTTGATTTGGAAGTCTTTGTAAAATTTCCCAAGACAATGCTTCAATCTATAAGCCTGTTCTATAAAACAGATGCCATGAATCGGTTTCTCGAGATTCAGATGGACCCCGGAAGTGATCGCTACCGATACCGGTATGACCCCTTAGAAAATCCTGCAAATAAAATAACGTATTTCTTTGTCATCAGTACAACGGATGGAAAACTATATGCAACTCCGGTGGATAGTAGCGGAATGTTGATTCCCCAGACAAAACACCTTTTAAACCCTAAAGAATATTTCAAAAAACGCGCTGCCCTTAGAGAGTGAGAACGTGCTATCCACGAAAGACAAAATTCAGGACTTAATAACTAAAATAAACGAACACAATTATCGGTATTATGTTCTGGATGATCCCATTATATCTGACCTTGAATATGACATCTTATTACGGAAACTCGAATCTATAGAAAAACAATTTCCGGAATTCATTACTCCGGAGTCCCCCACACAACGGGTCGGCTCTGCCCCATTAGATTCTTTCGGAACAATTCTTCACCGCATCCCCATGCTTTCTCTAGCAAATGCCATGGATTATGGTGAACTCCGTTCATTTGATGTCCGCGTTAAAAAAGGTCTGAATATATCCAATCACATTCAATATGTCACGGAACCCAAGTTGGATGGACTCGCTGTTGAACTGGTCTATGAAAAGGGGCAGTTTGTTCAAGGGTCCACCCGGGGAGATGGTACCACTGGTGAAAATATCACCCAAAATCTTAGGACAATTAAAGCCATTCCTTTGGATCTTCGAACAAAGTCAATATCTGCGCCGGATCTTCTTGAGGTTCGAGGGGAAGTATTCATCCCAAAAGATGGATTCCTTACACTGAATAAGGAGAGACAAAAAATGAATGAAAGTTTATTTGCAAATCCCCGGAATGCCGCCGCAGGAAGTCTCCGGCAATTAGACCCTTCCATTACCGCTTCAAGACCTCTTTCTATTTACTGCTACGAAGCCGGTACCATTGAAGGAAAAATATTTACCACACACAAAGAATTTCTTTCTGCTTTAAAGGACTGGGGATTCCCTGTGAATCCGGAAATCAGAACAATCACAGGAATTGAAGATGTAATTCTTTTTCATCAGGAATTAGAATCTCGACGAAATGCGCTTCCCTATGAAATAGACGGAACAGTCATCAAGGTCAATAACTATCTCCAGCGCGAATCCCTTGGTGTTCGCAGCCGGTCTCCTCGGTGGGCTATTGCTGGAAAATTCAAAGCTCAGCAGGAAACAACTGTAATAAAAGATATTATCCTCTCAGTAGGCCGTACCGGGGCTATTACACCTGTGGCAAAACTTGAACCGGTAAAAATTGGAGGAGTCTATGTCTCCAATGTTACCTTGCACAATCAAGATGAAATCGACCGTAAAGATATACGGGTTGGAGACACTGTATTGATTCAGCGTGCAGGAGATGTGATACCCCAAGTGGTTAAAGTCATAAAAGAAAAACGACCCTCAAAATCAAAGCTATTTATAATACCCTCGGTCTGTCCTTCCTGTGGCCATAAAGTTTTTCGCACAGAAGGTGAAGCCGTAGCCCGATGTCAAAATCTATCCTGCCCGTCTCAGATTAAAAGGCGTATTGAACATTTCGTTTCTAAAAATGCCATGGATATTGAGGGTTTAGGTGAAAAACTCATCCGCCAATTGGTCGATACCGGATTAGTCAATGCTGTGGATGCTCTCTTTGAACTAACAGAAACACAACTCTCAAAACTGGATCGAATGGCTGAGAAATCAGCAAAGAATATCATCGACGCAATTGAGCGCGCTAAATCCACAACATTTCATCGATTCATTTATGCATTGGGAATTCGAAACGTTGGAGAACATGTTGCAAAAGTTTTAGAAAACGCTTTTGATGGTAACATGGAAAATTTCATCGATTCAACCCCGGAGTATTTAGAAAGCATCGATGAAGTTGGGCCGGTTGTCGCCGATACCATCAATAAATTTTGGGCTGATAAAAACAATGTTGCTATTGTAAATCGTTGTTTCGAATTAGGTGTTATCTTAGAAAAAATAAATACACCAAATGCGCAAATTTTTACCGGACAAATTTTTGTATTTACTGGAACATTGGAAAAATTTTCAAGGAAGGATGCAAAAGAATTGGTAGAAACACGCGGGGGAAGGACCAGCGGTTCTGTCAGCAAAAAAACCGGGTTTCTTGTGGCAGGATCCGGAGTAGGTTCAAAACTAAAAAAAGCGCAATCACTAAATGTCCCTATTTTAAGCGAAGTGGAATTCTTAAAACTTTTGGAGGCCGAATGAAGCATGTCACATGTTTTCTAATGGCTGTTTTCTTCATTTCGTCGATTGCTCATTCAAAAAATATTGGGGAGCTTGATCGAACATTGTCCCACCTACTGGAAGGTGACAACAAACATCCAGTACGAGGGTTGTTTTTTGAGTCAACTTCTTTGATTACACCGATAATAGAATTTGGCTCTGCCTTCGATTTGTATAGAAAAGGATATCCAAACGAAGCAGGTGTGCTTACAGCATCTCTATTGACGACTCAATTAACAACCGGATTATTGAAGTACACTATAAAGCGGAAGCGACCCAAAAGATTCTATAAACCACAACTTTGGAATACTCGACTTACCCCCTCGTTTCCCTCGGGGCACACATCTTCATCTGCTGTTTATGCTGCGGTGATGGGTCGTTTCTATCCTGACTATGCCTCTGCATTTTTGGGGTTATCGTTACTTTCCGGACTCAGTCAGGTTTATGTGGGAAATCATTATTTATCTGATGTTATTGCCGGGTGGACTCTAGGATATATCACGGGAATTTTGGCTTATACTATGGGGACAGACAGACATCAATCCTCAAAAATTCCTCTTATTCCCACAGCCAAGATCACACTTGTTTTTTAATTTGCCCTTCCATGAAATTTTGTCTTAAAACTCTAATTCTTCTCTCGCCGATCCTCCTAATCAGCCAAGAATATAAACTGGGATCGAAACTTGTGGCAGGAGGGTTCACAAAACCACTTTATGTCACATCTCACCCCACTGATTTAAACCATCTTTATGTTCTTGAACAACATGGTAAAATTAAAATAATTAAAAACGGGACTGTTCAAAAAAGTCCATTTTTAGACCTTACAAATCAAGTCCATACCCCACGACTGCCTGGAGATGAACGAGGACTCCTTGGGTTTGCGCTGCATCCTCACTTTTCTGAAAACAATCGATTTTATATTAATTATGTCAATAAAAAGGGGTTTACTATTATATCAGAGCTAACCTCAGATAATGTTGGATTGATAGCAGATCCTTCTTCAGAGCGTGTTCTGTTTTCTCTTAAACAACCCTTCTCCAATCACAATGGAGGACATCTTGCATTTGGTTTGGATGGATTTTTATACATTTCTGTTGGAGATGGCGGAAAATCCGGGGATCCGAACAATGCCGGTCAATCCTTGAACACCTATTTCGGTAAAATACTCCGGATTGATGTGGACAGTGGTATCCCTTATGGTGTTCCAAAAACAAATCCATTTATTTCAACATCAGAAGCGAAAGGCGAAATATGGGCATTAGGACTTCGCAATGTCTGGCGTTTTTCATTTGATAGCGAAACAGGAGACTTATATTTGGGGGATGTGGGACAAAACAAGTGGGAAGAAATTAATTTCCAACCCGGTTCGAGCTCCGGCGGTGAAAACTATGGATGGAAAATAATGGAAGGAAACCATTGTTTTCATCCTGAAGTTAATTGCGATACATCGGGACTTACCCTCCCCATTTTTGAATATCCCAATGATGCCAATTATATGCGAACGCTCACTGGAATGGATCAACCGGAGGTAGACGGATGCTCGGTGACTGGCGGTTATGTTTACCGTGGAAATAAAATCCCCGGTTTAGTTGGTACATATGTATTCGGCGATTATTGCTCTGGAAACATATGGAGCTTTCGTGTAAAAAATGGTCATGTGTACGAATTTCAAAACCGAACGACAGAAATAAATCTTGGTGGAGGAATACACACCTCAAATATTTCATCATTTGGTCAGGATGCCTCTGGAGAGTTATATATCGTGGACTATAATGGCGAAATTTATAAATTGGTTTCCGTAGATTAACACTTCTGTTTTCCCCTGTTTAACCCAAAGGTAACTCCATGATGGAAATCAAAGATATTGTTGATGATATTGTCCTTCTTGTTCTGGATAATCATGAGCCCCTCCAGAAATTAGGAATTGATGGCAATAAAATGTACACAAGTGTAGTTGGATATGATGAGTATGGCGTTTGGGTTAAACATCCTCAATTCCCCATTCCAATATTGAAAGACCCTCCTGAAAAGGGAGGTAAACAACAATTCAAGCCTGTCACAGCCTCTATGCTCATCCCATGGGGCTTTATTGTTTCCATTGTTCATTTTCCGGGTGTGGAAGGATTTGATTTTGAGAGTCCATTCGATAAACATGTCGGATTTGAAATCAAAAAACCATGACCTCTGCTATTTCAGTCAAAAACCTTGAAAAATCCTATAACGGAACCCATGCGCTTCGAGGTGTAGATATATCTATTAAGAAGGGTGAATTCTTTGGATTGTTGGGTCCAAATGGTGCAGGGAAAACAACCACAATTAATATTCTTACCGGATTGGTTACTAAGGATAAAGGGTTCACAGAAATTTTTGGGAAAGATACCGTAAAAGACTATCGCTTTACCCGAGCTCAGGTTGGAGTTGCAGCTCAAGAATTTTCTGTAGATTGGTTTTTCCCCATTGAACAACTACTATATTTCCAGGCTGGATATTTTGGCATAACAAAATCAATCGCAAAACCGAAGGTAGAAGAATTATTGGAACGGTTAGGACTGAAAGAAAAAAGAGAAGCGCGATTGAGAAATTTATCCGGGGGAATGAAGCGCCGATTCCAAATCGCAAAAGCCCTCGTTCACAATCCTAATATCATCATTTTTGATGAACCAACTGCAGGTGTGGATGTGGAGTTGCGACATGAATTATGGGCATATTTTAGAGCTCTTCACAACCAGGGGAAAACTATATTGCTTACCACTCATTACATAGAAGAAGCAGAAATGCTGTGTGAAAATGTAGCGATTATAGATAAAGGGAAAGTCATAACAGAGGGCTCCCCAAGAGACCTAACCAATCAATTGGGAAAAGCAGGCATCACCATCAATCTTGCAGGGTGGAAGGATGATTTACCAGAAGTACTTTCCAATTATTCTTATACGCAAGAGGATGGACGCCTCCATTTTACTGTAAAAAATCCAGAGGAAGCCTTACCTGGAATTATAGGAATTCTTACACAAAAAGGGTGCCACATCCAACGTGTGGAAACCACAAAATCCTCCCTGGAGGATGTCTTTCTGAATCTTACAGGAAAAGGTATTAATGAGTAACATAAATCCTCGGACTACCTCCCTAAAGGATGAACCAGTAAATACCGGATTAAACTGGGTAGGGTTTTATACCCTAACGCTACGGGAAGTAGGACGGTTTTTTTCCGTATATCGCCAGACGGTTCTTCCCGGCCTCATTTCTTCAGCTTTGTATATCCTTATTTTTGGGTTTACACTGGAACGGCGAATTGCAGAAATAGATGGCATCCCCTACACTCTATTCATTTTACCCGGTTTAATCATGATGAATACGTTGACCAATGCTACGGCCAACTCATCTTCTTCCATGCTTCAAATGAAACTCCTCCAGCAATTGCCGGACTTGCTTCAAGCACCATTATCCAGTTTTGAAATATCTATGGCCTATATACTTGGAGGTACGGTTAGGGGGACAGTAAACGGAATATTGGTCATGGCACTAGGAATCTTCCTCATTGACCTTCCCATTAACCATTTCTGGCTGACGGTTGGATTTATTATTTTAGTTTCGTGGACCTTTGCGGCCATTGGGCTCGTATTAGGCCAACTAGCGGATACGTGGGATCAATTGGCGATGATGCAGAATTTTTTTCTGACACCTTTAAGTTTTCTAGGTGGCGTTTTTTATTCCATTAAAATGCTCCCAGATTGGGCGCAATCTCTTAGTTATGTTAATCCTATCTATTATATGATCAATGGGATTCGCTATACTATCCTTGGGGTTTCAGATTCAACTCCTATGGGTAGTCTAACCCTTGTTTTATTTATGACTGTTGCGTTTACACTGGCAGCCATTTTAATCATGAAAAGCGGAAAAAAAATAAAACAGTGAAACCCATTGCTTATTCGAAGATTTTCTTACTTGTTTCCTGTTTAATTGCAGAGCAGGATTCTCTGAAAACAGCAGTCACGTGGAAACATTATGCCAGGGCTGGCAGTGCACAAGTACGGAAAAAAACAGGTGGTTTTGGTTATTATAGAATAAATCGGCAAACGAAATATTATTTCCATGATATCCGGATCTTCGCATATGGGGTTCAAACAGACTCATTTATTTATTTACGGTATAAAAACAGTAATAAAAAAAGACAGTTTCCCAATCTCTACACCTTTACAACCCTATCCTACAGAAAAAACACTCAGTCCGAGATAAGTGTGCAATATCATTACAATCAAGGGGCTGGTTATTTTATTAAAAATTATAATTCCGGTCATCTCACAATTGAATTGGGCCACGCATTTGATATGTCTGACTATTTAAATAACAACAAAAAAACATCCTACCTGAAAAGCGGTGTGTATTGGGACCACAATACACCGATGTTCTCTTCAAAGCTCGAAGCAGAATATTTTTATCAAATCAGTGATATAAATGTGACAAACCTCACACGAACACAAGTCTTTTTGGAGCTAATTTTCCCGATAAAAAGCGGGGTCTCATTCAACATAAATTATGAAGCAGAAGATTTTTTTAACATGAATTTTTCTGAATCTACTTCTTCAGCAAATACCATTGTTCAGCCCAATTCAGTTTCATTTGCAATCGGGTGGAAGGGACAGTTGGATTGGACTTTGTAAAACATATATTATTGGGGATTAGTACCATGCCAAACTTATTCACTCGACTACCGGTTTTTTTGGTCTGTTCTTTGTTTATGGTATTTGCCCAAGATATACAGCCTGACATTACTTTCGAAAAACATCGCCTAGTGATATTACCCTCTAAGGGGGGGGATAACCCTGAATCTATTGAATCAAAGCTTACAAGAATTGTTGCAGCAGAATCCTCTCAGCTGGGAAGATACGAGATTATAGATCGAACCCAGCTTAAGACCATTCTTGATGAGCAAGCTCTTCAAATGACCGGGGTAATCAACGACTCTGATGTCGTAGAATTTGGCCAAATTGCCGGGGCAAAGGAAGGCATGGTAGTAAACCTTGGTACTTTTTACCAAAAAGGGATTCTTCCTCATCGAGAGAATAATGAAAAAAGGGGGGCAAATTTTTTTGATGCAGTCATTGCCATTGCAAAACTAGCTGCAGAGAAAAAAGAAGAAGAAAAATATCCAAATAATATCCAAACCGTCATCATGTTCAGCATCAGTAAAATTGACATTGAAACCGGCCGGTTGTCAGATTCTTATTATTTCGATGTAGAACATACCGGGGGTACCAAAGGAAAATCCTTAAAGCGGGCTTTAACAGAAGTGCGACGAAAGGTGTCCATGAAACTCAGGGGAATGTACACGCTTACAAGCCAAGTTTTGGAGGTTAATAAAAAAGAGGTTACTCTTTTTCTAGGTTCAGATTTAGGATTAACAAAAGGGGCCCTTTTTGAGATTTCATCCTTAGACAGAAAAAAAGAATTCATGGGAAAGGAAATCGCTGTGCCGGGACGTTCGGTCGCGCTGGTACGCATTGCTGAAGTCAGCCGGGATGCAAACCGAAGCTTTATAGTACGGAAGTGGGGAAATATTGAAAAAGGTTTTAAAGCCGTTGAAAAAACACATTTTACACCGGCAGGGTTGATTAAGTTTCAGTCAGGGTCTGAGCAAAAGGACATTACTCTAGGATTTACCGGAATATTTAACCCTTTTCACAAGTTAAACTTTAGAACAGGATTACAATTGGGTGGTGTAAAAGATTCTTTTGGAGATTTTGATTTTTATTTGGGGTTTCCGCTGGGATTAACCTATAACCTAGTTCACACTCCATCATTTTCTTTTGGGGGCACCATTTCTATTCCAATCAATATTGCCTTTAGAAATGATGATAAAAACCACAGTGTAAAAGCATTTTTTACCGATCCAAGAGTGGGATTCGAAACCACTTTAATGTCTGCTCCTCACCGGGATTGGGTTCTCAATTTAGATTATGTATTTAGCACATCTACTGGAAAGTGGACTTGGACAGAAACAAAAGATAGTGAGCCGGTCACGCATGATGCCGAATGGAATCTTGAGCACAAAGGGGGACCAGATATTATTCCTTCGGGACTGTATATCTCTGCAGGGATTCGGTTTTTATATTTTTAATTGAAGGATTAATTCGGATAAGGAATAAATGCTAAAATTGTCCGGGGATATTCATCAACAATTAACAGAAACCCTTTATCGTCCAATCGGGCAATTCCCTCCCAATTTCTGGTTTCCTTCTCATCTAGCTTTAGTTGAATAGGCGGAGAATCAGTCAAAATTACTTTATTGCGTTTCAACTGAAACTCAATCAGTCTTTCTACATGTTCTAATTGTTGATGTGTTTTGCCGAGTGTAAAATTTTTGGCCAATTTATCTTCAGCCGGGAGAAGCCTGTTTCGTTCACCAGGCCAAAAAAAGTTAATCGCCCAAAACCTGTTCTGTTTATCCAAGGCTGTAACATCTGTCAACCGATATTCCACGGAAGGAATAGGTTTCAACTTTTTCTTTTTCAATGACTTGGATAAAAATTCCGCTTGCGGATTGGGATTAACATTGGCGCCATTGGCTTCAAACAAGGCCATATACCCGTATTTTGTTGCCAAAACGGATTCATAAGCCATGTTTTTAATATTCACAGGTGGACTTAGAATCTCATAATGACTATCCAGAACAAGCTGTTTCTTTTTCCAATTCATCCTTCCTTTTACAAGGTACCCTCCCATCACATTTTCATGTTTTGATTCCATCAGCAGTACCGCATTGTCCCCTGTAAAACAAATGGCTTCAAACCCCTGAAATCCATTAATTATTGAATCATACTCCGGGGCTTCCAACCCAATGCGCCGCGGTTCAATTACTCCTACCCGATCTCCTTTTAACCAGTTTATTATTTCCGATTTATCAATGTAATAAAAAGCAGGGGAATCTCCATTGACATATTGAGGCATGATTATTAAGTGGTTGTTGTACCAAGCAAGTCCGGAGGGTTCCAAAGATCGTTCAGCCGCCTCTCCTTTTAATGGAATTTCAACATGAGAAACTTCCCCTGCCAAACCAAAACTAAGCACAGTAAAAATAATGATTAATTTTCGCATTTTTCTTTTCCGTTATTTCACGTATTGATTATACCAGTTTACCAACCGATTAAGATAATCTAATTTATGGGCACGTTCCGTTAATCCATGAGGTTCTCGAGGATATAAAACCAACTCTGTGTCCACACCTTTTATTTTTAAAGCTTGCCATAATTCCATTCCCTGTTCAGGGTGAACTCTCTCATCTTTTAATCCATGAACCACTAATGTTGGAGTTTGGGCTTTATTGATATGAGCCAGCGGTGATCTCTCCCAATGGAGATCCATATTGTCAAACCACCATTGATTCCAATGAACAATAGACATTTCATAAGGAATATCTGTTGTCCCTGTAAAACTAATCCAATTTGAGATGCCGGCTCCTACCATGGAGGCTTTAAACCGTTCTGAATATTTTGTAGCCGCCCAGGCAGAACAATATCCACCATAAGACCAGCCTCCTGTACCTACTTTATCTTTATGAACAAGACCCCGAGAAATTAATTCGTCTACACCGGCTAAGATATCTTCGAACTCCAAACCTGCTAAATCATCATGGTCTGCTTTTGAAAAGGATACTCCTCGACCGCCGCTCCCTCTATAATTGGGTTGAAGCACCACATATCCTTCGGCAGCCAAAAGCTGAACAGGATATGTTGTCCATGTCGTCCAGCCATCCAAACTAACACCTTCCGGCCCTCCATGTATTTGGAGGAGGAGGGGGTATTTTTTCCCTTTACGATATTTCAAGGGATAAGTTAAAATACCTTCAATTTGGAGGCCATCCGGCCCTGTCCATGAAATAGTTTCCTGCTGTGCTAAATCAATGTTTTCTAAAATTGGATTTGAATACGTTAATCTTTTTATTCCCTTAGTGTTTAACGATCCGACAAACAATTCATTCGGGTGATGTTGTGAGCTGGCTGTCAAAATAAAGCTATTAGAAGAGAAGTGGTAAGACAGACTTCCAAGAATCTCCTGCGGAAGGAGTATTTCAGATTGGTTTGCGATTCCTTCCGGTGATGATTGAGTAATCTCAAGTTGCGAAAGAACCGTTTTAGTCCCCCGTGTTGATTTACCTAAAATGTTTTCATTGTCAATCCATTCCAATGAATTAAATGATTCTTTAAACTCCCTTGTAATGAGTTTGGCCTGTCCTCCATTAATCGGGACGATAAACACGCTTTGCGGAAGGGGATCGTTTAAGCTGGTAGCACCTAAAAATGCTATGAAGTCGCTGTTGGGAGAAATGGCTATATCTCCCAACTTTCCTAAAGTTTTTACTACTTTTTTTGGCTTACCACCCGGCACACGAACCCGGTAAATAGATCTCTGCATTAAATCCCGATCTGCCCCTGTTTTATCTGTTGCCTGGAACACAACCGTTTTACTATCCGGGGACCATTTAAAATTGACAACATTCAAATTTTTCTTAAATATTTTTTGGTAAGAGCCTGTTTTTACATTGTATAACCAGAGTCGAGTATAACGATGATGTTTATCCATGACAATCATATCACGACCCTCTTCTTTGGCTCTCTTCCGTTCTTTTGTCTCTTCATCTTGGGAAAGAAAAGCAATCCATTTCCCATCCGCAGACCATGCATAAGTACCAATATCTGTATGGTGACTAGTCAAGAGTTTAGCTTCTCCACCATCTATGGGAAGAATATACACTTGGGTTGATGCGTGATGTCCCTTACGTTTGGATAAGAAAGAAATGCTGCCTTCAGGTGTCCATTGTGGAAACCAGCTGTTGATAGGAGCATTAGTAAATTGCCGTTGTTCTGAACCTTCCACTGTTGTAACCCAAATCTCCCTATAGCTTCCTCCGCGATCATCATCCTTACCACGAGGGATTATTTTCACATAGGCAACATATTTCCCGCTCGGGTCCACTGCCGGTTGAGCAATGGTTTTTAAGCCGACAATATCTTCTGCTGTAATGGGGCGGCCTGCCCAAACTAAAGACACTACCAAGATAGAAATAGCGATTGATTGAAATGATTTCATAAGAACCTATTAAATTTGGGAGAGAAATTGACCGAATTTCACCAATCTCACAAGGAAATAATGCATCAAAAACGTGAGCAAATGGTCGAAGAGCAAATCGAGGCCCGAGGTATTCTCACACCACGAATACTTCAGGCATTACGTACAGTACCTCGCCATATATTTGTCCACAAAGATGATCAAGAATATGCATATGGCGATCATCCTCTTTCTATCGGTTTTGGTCAGACTATTTCCCAACCCTACATCGTAGCATATATGATTGATATGTTGGCAGTAACAAAGAAACATACTGTGTTGGAGATAGGAACCGGATGTGGGTATCAGACCGCCCTGTTAGCTCACCTTTCAAGGAAAGTTATCAGCCTTGAGGTGATTCCAGAGCTGGCAAAAAGGGCAAAGGACAACTTGAAAAAACTTAATTACAACAATGTTGAAATTCACTGTACTGACGGAAAAAGAGGATGGACGGCTCATGCTCCTTACCACAGAATTATTAGTGGTGCTGCTGCTAAAACACTCCCCGATTCCCTGCTGAATCAATTAAAAAATAACGGAAAAATTGTCATCCCCATGGGTAAACTCTTTTCGGGTCAATATCTCGAAATAATTCAAAAAGACAGAAGGGGACATCTATCAAACCTGCGCTTGCTACCGGTTCGTTTTGTTCCCCTGGTGTAAATCAATTATTCCCCCGGTTTATACTCCCGCTCAAGGTTTTCTTTTATATCATTTAAATCCATCCATACTGGTTTTAAATGATGGTTCGCGAAAAGTACACTTTGATCAGAAAAATGAGGTGACGATGCATTAACCGTTGCAGATCCAAATTGATGAATGCTTTCAGCAAAAACATTTCCCTGTTCATCCCATTCCACAATTTGCATAAAACAATCTCCAGAATAAGCCAATTCTCGATCATCCTGCCTCTCAGAATAAATCGCTCGCAAAACATCCGGACCACCATCTAAAGGAAGATCCACTTTTCCGCGCCTTAATCGCAAAACTTGCCCCCAAGGCACATCAATCATGCCGAAATTTTCTTTGAGATAATGAACGGTTTCAATTAACTGTTCTCTAATTTGACTATAATCATAGACATATAACGATGGGTTATGACTTGGCCGAATACTGAGAATCGCCAAAGCAGCGGCAGTATTTTCTTTATCAGTTGATAAATTCCAGTTTTTTAATAACTGAAGCGCCGGTTCTATTTCTCCTCTTTCATTTTCGGCTTCTGATAAAAATCGATCCAGGGTGTGTTTCATTATAGAGTTTTTAGAATAGAATACATCAAATTTATACTGATAAAACTCTTCTCGAGAAATAGAGTCATCCATTCCAAATGTTTCACGAGCACGTAAGGCTCGGTTTGTTTGAAACCGCTCAATACCTGTGTGGAGAGGGTAATTAACGGCAGGGGGATTTTCTATCCCAATTGTAGCTAAAAAGGGAGTGCTGTTACAATTTTGGATGAACCCGGAAGATGGATTCGTTATCTGTGGAAGCTGGTCATAGCGATAATAATTTTCCCAGATTAAACTTGATTCTTTCCCATCAATAATACCGGTCCAATCATATCCCTCTTTCCTCATCGGCAGCAGAGCATTATATACATAATGAATATTCCCCCATTTGTCTGCATAAGCTGTATTAAACATGGGAATTGCCTGCATTCTCATTGCTTGTTTAAACTCTCCCAAATGAGAAGATTTGTTCATTTTATACCATTGTTCCACTTGGCGAATTTCTCCTAATCCCGCATACCGGATGGCGTAAGTTCCATGAGGTTGGCGAATGACAGGACCATGAACCGACCCAAGAATTTCTTTTTTGGCACTCCAGTAAAATGGCCCCCATATCTTTACCTTGATTACTTCAGATGTAATATCCAGGTTTTTCCATTCTCCGTCGAGAAGATATTGGTTATTATTCAGAGGGTTAAGTGTTAATTCATAAACATCAATCAGGTCAGGCTGATTCACAGTATGAGACCATCCTAAATTGGGGTTGTGCCCTTTTAATATTACTGGAGAACCGGGGAAAAGCCCTCCAGACATATTCCAACCTTCTTTACTGTGGACATGGGCTTCATACCAAGTAACTGGTCCTTCCCAGGGCTGATGAGAATTGATGGCAATTCGGGTAAATCCATCTTCGCTACGGTCCGGTCCAATAACAATGACATTGGAAGCCACCATTGAATATTTTCCTCGGCTTATTTTCTCAGATTTCATTTCTGCGAATGAAGGTTTTGTCTCTGAAAAAAGGTTTTTCATTACTTTATCTAAATCAAACATCAGAGGAGTGCGGTGGACAAAGCCAGCGACAATGGTTTTCCCGGTTATGGGGAAAAGCCCGGGGATTACATCCTCGGGCTTTAAACTGGCGTAATGGTTTAGGCCGTCTGCATAGGCTTCACAGAGTGCTCTCATTTCAATTGATAAATCCCTTTCATATTTTTCTTCAACAACCTCCCATACCTTTAGCAGTTTAACCATATAATCGTTAGGTGCACCCTCTTTGCCATAAACTCGGGCAAGTTCACCTTTTGCAGCTAATAAAACATTCTGGATTGTCAAAAAATCATCCTCAGCATGGGCGAAAGCCAAACCATAGGCAGCATCGGGGTCTGTTTCGCCAAAACTATGGGGGACACCCCAAATATCTCGATATATTGTTACTTTATATTTTCTGAAAGAATCTATATCAATTTTCTTAATGTAAAGAGGAATCCTGTTTATCCAAAAGGCAATAATAAACATGCCCAAAATACCTATACCAAAGATAAGCCCTTTTTTCATCTTTTATTTAAACCCAATAGTTTTCAAGCATGGATTGTCTTTGAAAACGAAAAAGGGAGAATATCCAGATTAATTAATCCTTCAATCAACGAATCAACCCCTAGATAATGAATTGTTTTCATTCCCAAATTTTGAGCCGTATTGATATTTATTTCAACATCATCAATGAATAAAGATTCCCCTGCGACTGTTTCTGCTTTTTGAAGAGCATAATCGTATATCTCCTGCTCTGGTTTTCGATAACCAGCCTCAAATGAATATATTGCCCCGGAAATATAGGAAAGAAACGAAGCCTTGTTTTTTAGTTCTTCCTTTATGTGCTTTGGGTTTGTATTTGACAATAACCAAATGGGGTGTTTTTTTGATAAGTGCCTAAGCACGGAATTTGCCGCAGTTTCTTGTCCCAAAAGTAAAGACCACCCTTTCCAAAATTCCGATTCCTTTATACAACAATGCTGGGGTAATCTTTCGGTAAAATCCAAGAAATAATCCCTATCTGTTATTTCCCCTTTTTCATAGGCATTATGAACGTCTTCAGATAGGGTTCGTTTAATCTGCTCCACGGTCAAATCTAAACTGTTCGCCCAATAGTTAAGAGTGTGCTTAGGATGAATGTCCAGCAGAACACCTCCAATATCAAAAAATATCGTCTTTTTCATATCTCACCATTCAAATGGGCCATCTACAACTCTCCATAAATACCATGCTGCGATAGTCCGATATGGTTTCCAAATATCAGATCCAGATTTCAGTTCCTCCGTTGTAGGGAGCTTCTTCATCTGTAAAATTCTTTGATACCCTTTTTGAATTCCCAAATCTCCCAATGGAAATACATCGAGTCGATTTAAAGTAAACATCAAGAACATATCCGCTGTCCACTGGCCAATACCTTTTACTTTCATCAACTCAGCGCAGACCTCTTCGTCAGACATCTTCTCTACGTCACCCAGATAAATCTCCCCTTTATCCAATTTATCAGATAAATCTTTGATGTACGTAGCCTTTTGCTTCGACAGACCGACATTTCTTAAAGATTCATGGGGAAAGGAAAGAACCTCCCCGGGTAGGGGAAACCGACATCCTTCAAATAAATTCAAAAACCGACGGTAAATTGTATTCGCAGCTTTTCCACTTAATTGCTGATAGATGATTGCCCGGACCAATGCTTCGTAATAATTAGTTTCAGGTTTAAATACAGGCGGACCAAATCTGCCTATCAGTTTACCCAATTTAGGGTCAACACGACTAAGATGGATCAATGCGCTGTCAAGATTCACTTATTCACCGAACAGATATACAATTGAAGCAGGCTTGTTTCGTTAAATAGCTCACCATTGTAATCTCCCCATTTTTCGTCAATGCAAAACCCTGCTTCTGTTAACAGTCTGTCCATGGTATCTGGATAATACATCCTCATATCAAAATGATATTCATCACTTTCATGCTCATTTCCCCGATTGATAACCCAATGGATAGAATTAATCCCCAAGAGCTCATCATACCGACTATTTTCTTGTACCATACATTTTCCACCTTTTGGATGAATAAAGGAAACTACATCATAAAATTGTGATTCATCCCTGTATAGAAAATCCGGGTCTGGAATAAAAATGTCGATCAAAAACTTTCCCCTTTTTGAAAGATGCTTTTTCACACATTCCAAGAAACTGATGGCCTCTCCATCGGAATACAAATGCAAAAAGGAGTTAAATCCAATGAAGATTAAATCGAAAGTTTTTCCCAGTGAATATTTCTGCATATCCCCCTGAATGAAATTCTCTTTTGTACCAAACTTTTTATGGCAATACTCCACATATTCCCGGCTCATATCCAATCCTGTATAGTCAATACCCTTTTTTATAAATGGGGCAGCCAACCTACCGGTTCCCGAGGCCAACTCTAAAATCGG
This sequence comes from uncultured bacterium, assembly GCA_964549275.1. Classification (GTDB taxonomy): domain Bacteria; phylum Fidelibacterota; class Marinisomatia; order Marinisomatales; family TCS55; genus CAZJUP01. Next base: position 127,828 of record CAZJUP010000004.1, read on the forward strand.
TCCACCGGTTTTCTCTGACCAGTTCATATAAAACGGAATATCATCCTTTTTATGACTATAAATGGCATCATAAAGTTCGGGCATTTTATAAATATCAATAACCAAGAATTACTCTGTTGTATCCCGTTTTATTGCTAAAGAATGAGTAATTCTTTAGTCGTTTTATTCAAGATTTCACACCCTGTCTTGGTAATGAGTATGTCATCTTCTATTCTAACGCCCCCCCATCCCGGTAAATATATTCCCGGTTCAACTGTAACCAGATTCCCCTCTTCCAAAACTTGTTGGCTAAGCTGACTTAATCTCGGCTGTGTATGAATTTCCAATCCGATGCCATGGCCTGTACTGTGATTATAATACTTGCCATAACCCCTCTCAGAAATCCAATCCCGTGTGGCTGAATCCATATCTTTACAAGATACGCCGGGTTTCGCCGCATCCAATCCTGCCTGCTGAGCACCATTTACAATTTCATAAATTTCATAATGTTTATCCGTTGCCTCTTCTAAAACAGGGGTCCGAGTCATATCCGCATGATATCCTGAAACTTTTGCAGCCGCATCTATAACTATAAAATCGCCGGATTCAAATGGCCGGTCAGACGGAACCGCATGGGGTAGTGCGCTGTTTGGTCCACCTGCAACAATGGGAGAATAAGCCTCACCATCCGCAGATTCTCTATAACGAGAAACTAGAAAGTTTGCGATTTGTTTTTCGGTAACCCCCGCCTTAATCCTATGTACCGCTTCAGCATAGATTGAGTCTGTAATATGCACAGCTTCTCGAATGGCCTCAATTTCCGAATCATCTTTTACGGCCTGAAGCTTTTCTAAAACCATTGATGTACTTTCCCAAGCGACTTCTGGAAATACCGATTTTATTTCATTATACCTGCTAACGGAAACATTATCACCTTCAAACCCGATCGTCATACCTTTAGGAATAAGATTTTGTTTTTTGACACTCATTAATTCTAAATGAGACAAACTCTCGATGATCCGCTCAAACCCAAACACTTCTTTTTTTGACTGAATATCGTATCGCCCGTCTGAAATAAAATATTGTTTTTCCGGTAATATAAGGCAAACGGCCGATGAGCCGGTAAAACCGGAAATATACCGTACGCTGGTTATGTTGGAGATCAGCATCCCGTCTAAATCCATTTTGGCCAAGATAGATTTTAATTTCTCCTGTCTACTGAAAAATATTTTTTCGCTCATTATTTTCTTTAGTTTTATTTGATATGGTATGGGAATTTATCTGGAAAAACTAATTTGCCGGTGTAAAACTAAGGTTGTATTTCAGCTTTTATGGCTTTTCTTTCTTCTGCTATTTTCTTTTTGTCTTCTCCTTTTTTTTCCATCACCTCAAGAACATCCAGCGCCTGATGAAACAACCCCTGATTCCTGAGGACAGCTACAAAAGTAAATGTTGCCAGCCTTGGGGTAATATTCATCCCGTCCAATGTAAGTTCGGGATGGTGGAGGGTTATATTTTTTTTTGGAGAAGGACCAGGTTTTTTTATCTTCTGATTTTTGGAGACAGATTTTTTCTTCTTCAGATAATCCTTGGCCAATTTATTTTTCGGGTCCAGTACCAGCACCCGTTTCCAGCTTGCTCGTATTGTAGCTTGGGCCCGTCCCAACTGTTCTTGTATTATGGGAAGTATCCCCGCTGCTGAATGATGATCCGGAGTAGTGTGCAATACTTTTTTCATCATCCTCTCTGCTTCACTGAGGTGTCCTAATCCCAGTTCTGCCTGGGCAAATATAAACTGTCCATCACAATTACCCGGATGATGATTTAACCCAATTTCACACACTTTTTTCGCACGAGAAAAATCACCTTTCGACAAATACATCTCTGCCAAAACTGGGAATAAAACCGTATCGAAATGGTCGGCAAAATGCAGTTCAAGTTCTGTCTGGTTTGTTAAGTCCATTTAACGCCTATTTGTATTGACCCAATTTGTGATATAATCCACAGTTTCATTTACAGGAGTTCCCGGGCCGAAGAGTTTCCCTGCACCCATTTTTTCCAGTGTACCCATATCTTTTTTTGGGATAATGCCACCGCCAACCAGTAGCACATCATCTAATCCTTTTTCCTTCATTAAGGCAAGCACTTTGGGGAAAATGGTCATATGGGCATTATTGAGACTGGACAGGGCAATCACATCTACATCTTCCTGCAGGGCAGCGGATACAATCATTTCCGGGGTCTGACGAAGACCAAGATAAATCACTTCCATTCCGGCATCTCGATAGGCCGCAGCCAATACCTTGATGCCACGGTCGTGGCCGTCCAATCCGGGCTTGGCCATGAGAATTCTTATTTTCCGTTTCATAGGTTTTATAGGGTTATTTTTGGGCAAAATTTACGAAATCATCTCCGATGGAATACAAAAAGAATGTGCAGTGTATTTTAGCAAGATTGGAGTAGTTTGGGGATAAAGATCACCATTATGTTCTTCCAATGATTTTTAGGAATGACAGAAAAGAATCGACCCGCCAAGTCCGCTCCTGGTTTAAAAAGGGGATGATGAGAACCTCAATTATTTCTGATCCCCGATCAGAAGGGAATCTTTCGTTAATTTTTCAGGAGACCGGCAGGTGAACAGCCATAAAAACTCCAGCTTATCCGACTATCAAAACCGCATCCAAAAAGTCGTCGGCTATATTGAGGACCACTGGGATGAAGCCTTGTCCCTTTCCACCTTAGCTAAAATCGCCTCCTTCTCTCCTTTTCATTTTCATCGGATTTTCCAAGCTATGACTGGAGAAACTGCGGGACAATATGTACGGCGGCTCCAGTTAGAAAAAGCAGCCAACAGCCTGATTAAAACTCAAAAATCAATAACGGAAATCGCCCTTGTCTCCTATGACACACCCGCAGCCTTTACCAAAGCGTTTAAACGCCAGTTTCATATTAGTCCCAAGTCCTACAGGAAAACTCAAAAACCAGTCATCTTCACCTCCATTCAATTTCCCAAGAATCGGGATGAAAATTCTTTGAACCCTACCCTTAAAAAAATTAGAGAAATCCCTGTATTATTTGTTCGGGAAAATGGTCCTTACCGCCAAGCTGCTGAACTGGCCTGGACAAGGCTCATGCAATGGGCTTATTCAAATAATTGTATGACCTCTAAAACCCAATTGATGGGCATTTCCCATGACAATCCCAATATTACCGATGAAAAAAACCTGCGTTATGATGCTTGTATAAGTTATGATACTCGGAAGAAACCTGTGAAAAGCATTGGAGAAAAAACGATACTCGGTGGATTGTATGCAGTTTTTTTGCATCGGGGTAGGTTGAATAATATTTCTAAATCCTTAAATTATATCTATGGGATATGGCTACCTCAAAGTGGGTATGCCCTCCGAGACTGTCCCAATTTTGACCTGTATTTGAACCGCGATCCCAGAAGAACAAACCCCGAAAACTTGAAAACAAATATTTATATCCCTATTGGAAAGGAGTACCTATGACTATCAAACAAATCATTCTGATGATCTCAGGCTTATTACCCCTGATGTCCTGTTCTTTTTTTTCAAAGCCCCTCTATGAACCTGGAAGAATCAAATCGTCTGACATTGGCTTGGACCCTCAGTCCCAATCTGCGAATTCATCTCAATTATGGCATGTGGAAGAAGATATCTCTCTGTTTCATTTTTCACAAGGAACTGGAGAAAATATCCTCATTCTTCATGGAGGACCTGGAATACCAAACAAATCCCCATGGAAAGGATTAACTCCTTTAACGGATTCCCTTAAAATGCATTATTATAACCAGCGGGGCTGTGGACAATCCACCTTACCTTTCGACCGATTTGAGTCGAAAAACTTCTACAAAAATTTGACTGTCCTCGAAGAGAAACTGGGTCTGTCCGCTCACATAGCCGATGTGGAAAGAATTCGAAGAATCTTGGGAAATGAAAAAATCACTCTCGTGGGTCATTCCTTTGGCGGTTTTATCGCGGCTCTCTATGCAGCAGAATTCCCGGAAAGAGTCAGATCTCTCATTCTCGTAAATCCCGCCTCAGTTTTAGAGCTTCCAACTCCATTTAATCTATTCGATATCGTTAAACAAAAGCTCCCAGCTAAGGACCTACAAGATTACGACCATTGGATAAATAACTATTTTGATTATAAAAATATATTTTCAAAATCCGAGGCAGAATTGAGACAACTCAACGAAGAATTCGGAAAATTCTGGTCTCTGGTCTATCCTGAATCCGGCTTGACTATGCCCGAAGAAATCGCAGATAAAACCGGGGGATGGGTTGTTCATGCTATCAACTTCAGCATGGGACAGAAACATGATTATCGTGAAGCGATGGGCAAAATCACCTGTCCAACCCTCATCCTCCATGGGGAAAAAGATCTAATCCCGCTCCAAGCGAGTGTAGTATATCAAAACCTTATTAAAGGATCCATTTTAAAAATTATAGAAGATGCAGGGCATTTTCCTTTCGAAGAAAATCCGGATGCCTTCACTCATACATTCTGGGAATTTTTATCAGGTGTTATAAATTAAAACCACTCAATAAATCAAGAGGTATAGACTATGAAAAAAATCGACTATAAAAAAGAACTTAGTCATTATAATGCATCTGCAAAACGGATAGATATCTTTGATATTTCTCCAATGAATTTTCTCATGATTAATGGGAAAGGGAATCCCAATACATCCTTGGACTACAAAGAAGCAATCGAAGCCCTATTTGCTGTGTCTTACTCCTTAAAATTCATGATTAAAAATAGTGAGATAGCAATCAACTATGGCGTCATGCCTCTAGAAGGGCTCTGGTGGGTCGAAGATATGCGCCAATTTGATACAAATCATAAAGAAGACTGGCACTGGACAGCGATGATGATGCAACCAGAACTCATCACAAAAGACCTTGTGGAAACAGCCATAATAAATGTAGAGAAGAAAAAAAATCCAAATGCTCTTTCAAAACTGAAATTTCAATCTTATTCGGAAGGGAAAGTGGCTCAAATATTGCATGTGGGACCTTTTACGGAAGAAGGACCAACCATCGAAAAATTACACAAAGCCATAACGGACCAAGGAATGAAAATGCAGGGAAAACACCATGAAATTTATTTAAGTGATACTCGGCGGGCAGCACCAGAAAAATGGAAGACAATTATTCGGCAGCCTGTTTGCGAATAAGATTGATTACTGAGAACAACTGTTTAAAACGAAGGTTACCGGTCCGTCATTCACTAACGCCACCTCCATCATGGCGCCAAATTCACCTGATTCCACCGGGACACCATTAAATTTCAACCTGTCCATAAAATAGGAATAAAGAGCCTTTCCTTTTTCTGGGTGGGCGGCGTGGATGAAACTGGGACGTCGGCCTTTCCGTGTATCACCGCAAAGAGTAAATTGGCTAATGACCAAAGCCGAGCCGTTCACATCCCGAACAGATAAATTCATCTTTTCATTTTTATCATTAAAAACACGAAGGTTTGATATTTTATCAGCCAAATAATCGGCATCTGCCTCTTCATCCGAATCTTTTACGCCCAGTAATATCACAAAGCCGTGGCAAATCTGACCAATGATTGAATCTTCAACAATAACTGAACCGGATTTGGCTCGTTGAATGACAGCAATCAATCAGATACCCAAACGTTTTGTTTACCATATGTATCCCTCAGTTTCTTTAAAAATGAAGATTGGGCGGTTACCTTTACATTATGTGCATAGATGCGTTGGTTTCTTCCATGAGCTGTTTTTGAATGAAACATGAGTCCGCATTTGCCTGAATGGTTTTTTGCCAGTTTTAATAATGTATCCACATCATTCGGCGTCATTTGATCTGGCTCTATACGAATATTAATATGTTTGGAATAAATTTCACGGGCTTGATCTACTGTTACAATTTCATCAGCAATGATTTTCAGATCTGCAAAATCCGCATTATCCGTCGGCTTCCCGGAAACAAAGACAACCACGTCATTCCCAATTAAATCCTTATACTTTGCAAACGTATCGCTGAAAGCTAATATTTCTGCTTGGCCGCCCAGACAGTCCAATTTAAAAAAGACCATTTGATTGTTCTTTCGGTCAAAATGCATTTTTACATCCCGAATGGCGCCGCCGATACGAACTTTATCCTTTACATCCTGCTTAAACTCGTCTGAAAAGTCATACGTACTTAATTCTTCCAGGTCTTCAGAAAACCTCAAAAGAGGATGACCAGAAATATACATGCCCAGTACTTCTTTTTCTTTTTCCAATCGCTGGCTATCGGACCATTCTTCCTGAGCACCCAATTGCGGGATCATAGAATCCTGCGCTCCGTTTGCGCTTAGACTACCGAATAAATCTACCTGATTCCTTGCCCGGTTTTCTTGAATTTGCTGACCATATTTTAATGCAGTATCAATGGAGGAAAATTTTTGTGCACGGTTCCCCTCGAGAGAATCCATTGCACCGGATGCAATAAGGCTTTCCAAAACTTTCCGATTTACGGTCCTGAGGTCTACGTTGGCAGCAAATTCAAACAGGGATCCAAAATGTTTATTTTTTCCTCGGGTTTCAATAATTTTTTCCAGAGCTTTAGACCCTACATTTTTAATGGCATTTAATCCAAATGAGATGGTTTTTTCATCCACAGGCTTAAATGTAATATCAGAAACATTCACATCAGGAGGACTTACCTGAATTTTCAGCTTTTTGCATTCATTAATTAGAATCACAATCCGATCAAGGTTTGACATTTCACTTGTCATGTTTGCACTCATGAATTCTGCCGGATAATGAGTTTTTAACCATGCAGTTTGATAAGCAACATAGGCATAAGCTGTAGAATGACTTTTATTAAACCCATATTGCGCAAATTTTTCAATCAGCTCATATATTTCTTTTGCTTTCTTTTTGGAAATATCATTTTTAACTGCTCCATTTACAAACTTAATACCTAATTCATCCATGAGGGTTTTGATTTTCTTCCCCATAGCCCGACGCATAATATCCGCTTCTGCCAACGTAAATCCTGCAATTTCGTGAGCAATCTGCATCACCTGTTCCTGGTAAACAATAATACCGTACGTTTCTTTCAGGATAGGCTCCATCGCAGGATGAGGATACTCGATTTTTCTCTTCCCGTGTTTTCGAGAAATAAAATCGCCGATATTTTCCATTGGCCCCGGACGGTACAGAGCATTCATAGCAATAAGATCTTCAATGACCGTTGGTTTTAGTTTTTTTAGGAATTCGCGCATCCCGGATGATTCGAACTGAAAAACACCCGTGGTTAATCCTTTTGTAAACAATTTATATACTGCCGGATCATCTAAGGGAATTTTTTCGATATTTATTTTTTTCCCACGCGCTTTCAGCAATTTCAATGTATTATCAATAACGGTCAAATTTCGCAAACCCAAAAAGTCCATTTTCAACAGACCCAGTTCTTCCAATCCTTTCATATCATACTGAGAGGTAACATCTCCTTGGGGTGAGCGATACAAAGGGACGTATTCGGTTAAATCTCCCGGAGCTATAACTACACCGGCGGCATGAGTTGATGCATGGCGATTCATCCCCTCCAATACAAGAGAATAATCTATCACTTCTTTATAATTTCCTTCGGCGGCTTCTTTCAGTTCCTGACTTTGTTCCAGCGCTTCTTCCAGAGTTATATTCAAAGTAGCGGGAATCATTTTCGCAATCCGGTCAATTTCTCCGAAGGAGTAACCCAATACTCGGCCCACATCTCTTATCACCTGTTTCGCTTTCATTTTTCCAAAAGTAATAATTTGGGTAACGGAATTATTACCGTATTTTTCTTTAATATAGTCAATGACTTCTTCTCGCCGATCAATACAAAAATCAATATCAATATCCGGCATGCTGATCCTATCCGGATTTAAAAACCTTTCAAATAGGAGATTGTGGCGAATGGGGTCGACAGTAGTAATGTCTAAAGCAAAAGATACAAGGCTCCCTGCCGCTGAGCCCCTTCCCGGACCAACAGGAATTGTATTATCTTTAGCATATTTCACAAAATCTGCTGTAATCAAAAAGTATCCGGCAAATCCCATTTTTTTTATTACTCCCAATTCATGACTCAACCGGCCCTGAAGCTCTGGATTAATTTCTCCATATTTTTCTCGGACACCATTTTCACAAAGGGATTTTAAATAATGGTCCGGCTCCTGAGACGAAGCTTCGTTCGGAATGGGAAAATTAGGCAAATGGTAGCTGCCCATAGGTAATTCAATGTCGATGCTGTCTGCAATTCGGCGCGTATTTTCTATGGCACCAGGGACATCCTTAAACATCTCAAACATTTGGTCTTGAGTTTTAAAATAAAATTCCGGTGTGGCATAACGCAATCGATTGGGATCGCTTCTGTCTTTTCCTGTCCCGAGACATATGTGGACATCATGGGCTTCCCAGTGGTTTTGTTTCGCATAATGAGCGTCGTTAGTACACACAAGAGGCAACCCCAGCTCTTTAGAAATTTTCTTCATGTTTTCCACATTTTGAGCTTCTTCCGGAATACCATGGTTCTGTACTTCAAGATAAAATCTATCGGGGAACATTTCCGAAAAACGCATTGCCGCCTTTTTCGCCCCGTCCCAATCTCCCTTCAGCATCCTTTCGGGGATTTCTCCCTTCAAGCAGGCTGACATACATATAAGTCCATCGTTATGCTCTTTTAATAGATCAATATCAATCCTGGGACGATAATAGAATCCTTCTAAATAACCGTGAGTCACCAATTTCATTAAATTCTGGTACCCGGCATAATTCTGGACCAATAGAATAAGATGGTTATTCCCCCATCCTCCATCCACCCGAGGCTTTTTATCAAATCGGCTACCGACAGCTACATATACTTCACATCCAATAATAGGTTTTATTCCGGATTTTTTGGCGGCCTTATAATAGGGAATCACGCTAAACATATTCCCGTGTTCCGTCAGAGCTACGGAATCCATGCCCAAATCATCGATGGTATTAACCAATGTCTGAACAGTTTGCGCCCCGTCTAAAAGACTATAATCAGAGTGGTTGTGTAGATGTACGAATTCAGTGGACATTTATAGTAAAATTGAGATTCTTCTAAGGTATATCATACTCAAAAATACAGCAGAGGGTAGAGATTTTACATTAGGAAAAGTTAGAATTTTTATCGTCATCAAACCTGAATTTTTAATACCCTGTCATCACCATTGAAATCGGCTACAAAATCTATAGGACTGAAACCGGTTTTTTGAAATATCTTTTTTACTTTTTCCGGATGAGAACCCAAACCAATCTCCAGAATCAACCATCCTCCAGGACGAATTAATCCACGAGAAACTTCAGAAAATCGATGATAAAAAGTTAACCCGTCGCTATCATCAGTCAGAGCAATACGGGGTTCATACTCATGAACATCTGCCATGAGTTTGCCCATTTCGTGGCGTGGGATATAAGGCGGGTTCGATACCATTACGTCGTAGGGACCTCTTAAGGCTTCATTTAAGAAATCAGAAACAAAAAAATTGATATTCTTTATATCGTTAATTTTTGCATTCTTTTTGGCAACCCCTATTGCTTCTCTAGAAATATCAATGGCATCTATTCTTGCATCGGGTCTTTCTGCACCTAAGGATACAGCAATGATTCCGGCACCTGTACCGATATCAATAATGGATGGAGACTTTATGTTGCCGATGGTATGAAGCGCCACATCAACTACACGTTCTGTTTCCGGCCTTGGGATGAGAACTTCCGGTGTAATGCAAAAAGACCTCCCATAAAATTCTGTTTTGCCTGTAATATACTGCAACGGTTCTTTTTTTAAACGACGGTAAATCCATTTTTTGAGTGTATTTAGATCTTTATTCTCGAGGGGCTTTTCGAATTGAACATAGAGTTCAATCCTTTTTAAAGTTAATAAATCACAGAGCAACCACTCAATTTCCCTCTTGGAGTTTTCAAACCCTTTCTTTTTAAAATACTCTTCCCCCCACTTCAGTATATCAATCACCCGCCAAACCTGATTTTTCATGCTGACGGGAGAGGCCATCTTAGACAATTTCTGCCATTTGCGCCTGCTGATCTGCAAGTTTTAACTGTTCAATGACATCCATAATATCTCCATCCATGGCAGAATCCAGATGATAGCTGGTATAATTGATACGATGGTCGGTGAGTCGTCCCTGGGGGAAATTATAGGTTCTAATCTTGGCAGACCTGTCTCCCGTAGAGACCATGGATTTTCTTGCATCTGCTCTCTCTGCGGCAATTCGGTCTTGTTCCGCTGCCAAGAGACGAGACCTCAACACCTTTAAAGCGGCAACTTTGTTTTTATGCTGTGATTTTTCATCTTGGCAAGTCACCACCAATCCCGTTGGTAAATGGGTAATGCGAATGGCCGATTCAGTTTTATTCACATGTTGCCCCCCTGCGCCACTTGCCCGATAAGTATCAATTTTTAAGTCTGCATCGTTCACTTCAATGTCTGCTTCTTCTGCTTCGGGCAAAATTGCAACAGTTGCTGCCGAAGTATGAACACGTCCGCTCGTTTCAGTTTTAGGAACTCGTTGAACCCGATGAACACCGCTTTCAAATTTCATGAGTCCATAGGCGCCTTCCCCCACCACAGAAAAAATGATTTCTTTAAACCCGCCAATACCAATTTCATGAGATTCCAACACCTCATATTTCCACGTATTTCTTTCAGCAAATCGAATATACATTCGATATAAATCAGATGCAAAAAGCGCCGCTTCATCTCCTCCGGTTCCGGCACGTATTTCTACAATGGTATTTTTATCATCTGTTGGATCGTGGGGAAGCATAAGAGCTTTTAACGACTCTTCCAATTCCGCTAATTTTAATTCCAACTCTTCCAATTCTGCTTCTGCGATGTCCTTTAATTCCTTATCTTCCCCTTCCAGGATCTCTTTATCGTCTGCAATTTGTACCGCAACAGATAAATACTCTCGTCCTGTTTTAATTATAGGTTCTTTTCGTCTATATTCCTTGGCTAATTCTGTAAGTCGATCTTGATCCGTGATAACCTGCGGGTCTGCCATATCCTGTTCCAGTTTCTCATAGAGACGAATCATTTCTTTTACCTGCTCAATCATCAAATCGCCTCAGCCACATATTCTTTGCCCACCATAGAACTATAATTATCACCAAAGGCTTCTTTTAGTGCAGTAATGGCTACTTCTACCATTTTATCCTCAGGGTGACGAGTCGTTATGTTTTGGAGCCAAAGGCCTGGTGCGCGAAGAATTCGAAAAACGATGTTTTTATTTTTACGCGCAGTGAGTTTTATAACCTCATAAGAAATCCCCGCCACAAGAGGGATAAGGGGTAAGTGTACTCCCAAGCGTATAAGCAAACTTATTTCTCCAATGAACGCTATGACCATCGTATCAATCAGGGCAAAAACCAATATAGCAGAAATCAATACAATAAATAGAAAACTGGTCCCGCACCTCGGATGTTGCGTTGGAAAAGATTGTGCATATTCAACAGAAATCTCTTTCCCCGATTCAAAATTATACACAACCCTGTGTTCCGCGCCATGGTACTGAAACAATCGACCAACATCTTTCATCAGTGAAATCAGAAATAAATACACCACAAAAAATGTAATCCGAAAAATACCGGAAGTGATATTAAAGGCTATAGCCTCTTTTTCAATATCCATCAGACGTGTCGTTAACCACATAGGAAGGACCATAAACAGACCAACAGCTAGTATAATTGCAAATGATGTTGATAAAAGATTAGAAAGTTTTCCGGGCGATTTTTCTTCATCCGGCATAGAAACTTCTGCAGACCACTGTAGTGTAGACATACCCATTTTCATGGCTTCGAATAACCCAGCCATCCCCCGTAATACAGGTCTTTTCCAAAAAGATGAACGCTCAATAATTGACTTAAATTTGTGGCGGTCGATTTGAATATTTCCTTCCGGGTCACGTACTGCTGTGGCATATGCCCCGGGGACACGCATCATCACACCTTCTATCACTGCTTGACCTCCAACAAGGATTGCGGGCTTCATTACTGTTAGTAATATATGTTTCATACAGAAAAAAATGGCTTCCTGCCGGGAAAACCCAAACATGAAGCCATTTTTACGTCAATAGTATTATTGTACTTTTTTACCGTATTTTTTCTTGAATTGTTCTATTCTACCCGCTGTGTCTACCAATTTTTGTTTACCGGTATAAAACGGATGACATTTTGAACAAATTTCAATTCTTTGATCTCCTAAGGTGCTGTATACCTCAAAAGTATGTCCGCAGGAACAATGTACTGTTCCTTTTTTATAGTCTGGATGAATCCCAGTTTTCATCAGAAAACTCCTTATTTTACTGTAATTGTTTTAAAACTTTTTTTAATCGTCGCAGCCCCTCATCAATGGTCTCTTTATTCACTGCATAAGAAAACCGAATATGTCCCGGGGCTCCAAAACCGTCTCCCGGAACAGTAACGACATTTGCTTCGTCCAAGATAAAATCACTTAAATCAAATGAATCATTTATGGTTTTCCCATTAAAAGATTTTCCCAAATAGTCGGAGAAATCCGGAAATGCATAAAAAGCTCCACCTGGCAGGGCGCAAGAGACCCCCTCAATCTCATTCAACTTCTCAACCATGTAATCCCGTCTTTCATTAAAGATATTTCTCATGGTTTCCACAGCATCTTGATTTCCGGTTAACGCTTCGATAGAGGCTTTCTGGCCAATTGAATTTGCACAAGACGTCGCCTGGCCCTGGATCTTAGTCATGGCTTTTATAATTTGTTCATTTCCAAAGGCGTAACCAATTCTCCATCCAGTCATGGCATAGGTTTTAGAGAGACTCATGCATGTCATAATCTCAGCGCCAATATTATGGTGTCTGTTTAGCCATTCAGCACTGGTAAAGTCACCATCAAAAACCAACCTTTCATAACATTCATCTGAAATAACAACCCAATTTTTTTCTCTAGCCAATTCCAGAATTTGAAGTGTGGCCTCGTTACTCCAAATTCCTCCTGTTGGATTTGAAGGAGAATTGATGATGACCCCTTTTACACGATGAGTTGCCTTTGCTTCTAAATCTTTAAAATCCGGTTCAAAATTTTTAGATGCTACAGTATTAATATAAACGGGGTTCGCATCGGCCAAAGTTACAAACTCAGGAAAAGATACCCAGTATGGTGCGAAAATAAGAACTTCATCGCCTTGTTGGAAAAGTGCTTGACAGGCAAGATATAGGCTTTGTTTTTCTCCGTTTGAAATCAAGACTTCAGAGGTCCTGACATCTAGGTTATTTTCACGTTTTAATTTTTTACAGACGGCTTCTCGCAATTCAACCATTCCCGAACCGGCAGTATATTTTGTGAAACCGCTATCCAGGGCATCTATTGCAGCCTGCCTAATATTCTCCGGAGTGTTAAAATCAGGTTCACCTGCGCTAAAATTAATGACATCTACTCCTTTTGCCCGTAGTTCGGCGGCCCGGGATGTCATTTCTAGTGTAAATGATGGTTTAACGCGTGAAACGCGCTCTGCAATAGAAATCAATTTTTTTATCCCAACTAAAGTTCGTGTTGTTTCTGGTGGTATTCCAAAGTGTTATACTTTGATTCGTCAGCTTTATCTTTTTTTTCATTCTTCGGTTTTCTCGATCGTTTTTTCGGCTTCGCTTCCTGACCTCTTTTGTCACTATCTTCTTCCTCAATATGAAATTCTTCTGATAAAACTTTCTTAGCCTTTTTCTTCACCTGTTTTCTGACGGGACGCCCCCCCTCTTTTCTTGGTCTAGGTACGCGCTCTACATCAATTTCTTGTACATCGGACTCTGTTGGCGCTGGAGCTTCAAAATGGGCAACCGTACTCTCTTTTTCTTCTGATTCAACGTCCTTGACTTCAGGCTCTTTTTCGGCATCAGCCATAATACTTTCTTCATCAAACGAAAAAACTTCCGGATTAAAAAGACCAAAAATCGTTCCATACCCTCGAGTGATTCCATTACCTATCCCTAAATAATTCGGAAGAATGAAATTGGCCCTGAACTCTCCATCAAAAGCACCCCAGTTATTTTCATCTACCGGACGGGGGAACAAAGAGGTGAGAGATATCTTCGTAAAAATATTTTCCTCAAGTTCCATTCCCATTTCCCGTGCCATAAATACAATGTTTTGTCCAAGCAATCGATTTAGAAAGTTCACCCTGTCAACATTGTTCAGAAACCGAAACCGAGATCCGGTTGTTTGGTTTAGGGCTACCCACGGTGTTACGAATCGATATCGAATTAATTTTTCTACCGGATGGAATCGGTTATTGTGTGCTTCAACGTCGGTATCGTGAACTTGAAAAGTAATGTTTCCGAAATCCAAAAATTCAAGTTTCTCTGCTAAAGAAAGAACGGGCTCAACACCCTCTCCGATCCCAACGACGTATATTTGTTCATTAAGAATTTTGACCTGGACCCGTGGATACAAAAATTGTTCACGATAGGAACCATCCAACATAGGAATGATAGAATCGTCAGGGAAATGACGCATAAAAACTCCCTTAACCTGGTAGGGCGTTTTACGTACTGGTTTATCGGTGATCAACCGTACAACTACGGTTTTCACCTCTGGAAATTTAGAATTCATAATTACACCTCATTAAGTTGCTACACCTTGTGGTGCTGTAATTTACACCTATTGGCTCATTGTGTCCATAAATTCTTCATTAGACTTGGTTCGTTTAATTCGTTCCTGAAGAAATTCCATCGCCTCAATTACGCTCATATCGTTTAGAAGTTTTCTTAATACCCACATGCGGGCTAAAACTTTTTTTCCTAAGAGCATTTCTTCTCTTCGAGTACCAGATTTGATAAGATCAAACGATGGAAAAACACGCCGATCGCTCAATCGACGATCTAATACCAATTCCATATTGCCCGTTCCTTTAAACTCTTCAAAAATGACATCATCCATTCTACTTCCGGTATCAATTAATGCAGTTGCTATGATAGTCAAACTTCCGCTTTCATCTGTATTTCTTGCTGCACCAAAAAACTGTTTTGGTTTTTTTAAGGCATTAGAATCAACCCCTCCGGAAAGAATCTTTCCGCTGTGAGGAATAACCGCATTATGGGCACGGGCGAGTCGAGTAATACTGTCAAGCAAAATAACAACATCATCTCCAAACTCCACCATTCTTCTTGCCTTTTGTAAAACCATATCTGCAACAGCCACATGGCGTTCCGGCGGTTCATCGAATGTGGAGCTAACAACCTCGGCTTTTACGTGTCGTTTCATATCTGTCACTTCTTCTGGTCGTTCATCGATAAGTAATATGACGATTTTTACTTTCGGGTGATTTTTTATTATAGCATTGGCTACTTTTTGCAACAGCACTGTTTTCCCAGTCTTTGGCTGGGCAACAATTAATCCTCGCTGCCCCATCCCCACCGGAGAAATTAAATCCATAATGCGAGTGGAAAGGTCACGAGGCTCAGACTCCAACTTAAACTTTTCTTCGGGAAATAGCGGTGTAAGATTGTCAAACAAAATTGCTTGTTTTACCTGAGCAGGATCAACACCATTAACTTGCTCTACTTTTAAAAGAGCATAAAATTTTTCTTTGTCTTTTGGTGGACGAATCTGACCTGAAATTTCATGGCCTGTACGCAATCCAAACCGTTTTATTTGGGATGGGCTCACGTAAATATCATCCGGGCCGGGTAAATAGTTAGAATCAGAACTACGGAGGAAACCATACCCCTCCTGAAGGACTTCCAACACTCCTTTGGCTGTGACGATTCCTTCTTTTTCATTTTGGGCTTCAAGAATTTTTACAATTAATTCCTGTTTGTTTAACCCAGAAAAGCTTGACACTTTCATATCCTGTGCCAAACTCACCAATTCTTTTATTTTGAGTGCTTGTAATTCATTGACATTCATTATAATAAAATACCTTTGTTAAAAATGGGTTCGGGGGATAACACTATCGAGGTTTCGCCTTAGAGCGATCTATAATTGAAGTGCTATTCGGTCGTACAAGTTACACTATCTTTACCCATAGGTGAAAGAAAAATTGAAAATGTCAAATACATCCTTTGCGATATAATGACTGCCTAAAATCAGACCCGGTTTTTTATTTTCCCTTACGATTGTTTTCAACTTTTCAATAGCCTGTAAAAAATTCTCCTCCATTATGAATGGCGTGTCTAATCCATGGTAGATCAAGTTATTTGCCAGCATTTTCCCCGATAACAAACCTCGGTTAGGTGCACCACTAATAATGAGAGGGTCAAAGCATTCTCTAATGGCCTCAGAAACCAGATCTAGTTCTTTGTCACCTTTCATCACAAAAATGGCTGCTGGTTTTTCAGGATATATTTTCCTCATAGTCTGTTTTACAAAATGTAGCCCCTGTGCATTATGTGCTACATCGTAATAAATGGGCTTATCTTTGACCATGCGCTGAAGTCGCCCCGGCCAACACACCTTTTTCAGACCTGCTTCTATAACCACATTAGATATTCTTTTATCAATTTGTTTAGATATTTCAATGGCCATTGCACCATTCAATGCCTGATGCTCACCGATTAATGATGAATTATATCGTTTTAATTGATACCGAAACTGCAGTCCATTTTCATGTAACACTATATCCTGTGGGAGAATCTTGTTTACTATAATAACAGGGGCACCCTGTGATTGTGCGGTTTTTCTTAATTCGGTCATCACCTCCTGAGATTGCGGTGCAATGATTACAGGGGTATTTTTTTTTATAATTCCTGCCTTTTCTTTTGTTATTTCAACAATATTTCGACCCAATATTTCCCTGTGATCTAAAGCGATTGGAGTAATGGCCGTCACCGAGGGACTTAATACATTTGTGGAATCCAACCTCCCCCCTAATCCGGTTTCAATCACAGCCACATCCACTTTATTTTTTGCAAAGTAATGGAATGCCATTGCAGTGGTTGTCTCGAAAAATGTTGATTCAATTTGCTCTATATTATATCGGTATTTCTGAAGAAATGACAAAATCTCCAAATCAGAAATTGGAATATTATTAATTCGAATTCGTTCATTAAACCGAATAAGATGCGGAGAAGTATAGAGTCCTACTTTTAACCCTGCGGCTTGAAGGATTGAAGCTGTCATAGCTGAAGTTGAGCCTTTGCCATTAGTGCCGGCAATATGAACTGTCGGGAAATGATAATGAGGGTCTCCGCAAACGCCAAGCAGAAGGTCCGTATGTTTCAGCCCAACCTTTATCCCGAGGCGCTGCAATCCATACAGCCAATCTAATAAAGCGTCTAAATCAGGAGAGGTGGATGTTGGAGACATGGTCAATAGATGCACCTAAAAAGCGCGTGGCTACAGACTTAAATCGAACGGGTAAATCCGTTACATAACAGGTTAATTTCCCCGGAGGCTTCCCTGAATGTTCCAAGGCCAATTCTGTTAGAATTACTTGTGTTTTATTTGCTGTGGACTCAGCAGAATCAACCAAGACTGTTCCGCTATTTAAAGCTTTTTGAATTACCGGTTTCAATAGTGGATAATGTGTACAGCCCAATATAAGAGTATCCACTTCTTGCACATTTATAACTTTTAGATAAGTTTCTGCAATGAGGTCCGGAACATCTCCTTCAAGCCATCCTTCTTCCACAAGAGGAACAAATAAGGGGCATGATTGACTATATACCTCCAAATGTTCAGAATGTTGTTTAAGAGCTTTTTCGTAAGCCCCAGAGCGTATAGTTGCAATCGTTCCTACAACCCCTATGTGGCCATTTTTTGTTGAGCGTATCGCCGCCTCAGTTCCAGGGTCAATCACACCTAAGATTGGAATATTAAATTTTGAAACCAGTGTTTTTAACGCTAAGGATGAAGCGGTATTACAGGCAACAATAACCATTTTTGCCTCTTGTTTGATCAAAAACTCTGTAATCTCAATAGCATATTCCTGAATTAAAGATTGGCTCTTGTTACCGTAAGGAACTCGGGCAGTGTCCCCAAAATATATGATGGATTCATTGGGAAGCTTTTCCTGAAGAGCCTTAACTACAGTAAGACCGCCTAAACCGGAATCAAAAACAGCTATGGGTCGAGAATCTGCCAATTAACTCTCTGCTAACACTTGCTCTCTGGACGAGCGAAATTTTACAATGGCATGAAAAATGGCTTCAGCCAACTTTTGACGATAGGAAGATTTTCGAAGGTTTTTTTCTTCACTGGGGTTGGTGAGAAACCCTGCTTCTATCAATACATTAGGCATACTGGCACCAATAAGAACATGAAACCCAGCTTGCTTTACCCCTCGATTTCTGGACTTCACTTTTTTGTCAATTTCCTCCTGGATTATCGCTGCCAAATCTTCACTTTCTTTCATAAACATGCTTTGAGCCATAGTGGCCATTATGAGGCTTTCCCCTGTTAGTTCCTTATACTTACTTTTAGAAACATCTTCTAATTGAATTACGGCATTCTCTCTAGACGACACCTCTATGGCATCTTCTGTTTTTCCGGGACGCAATAAATACGTTTCAAATCCTCGAGCGGTACGGTTTGGGTTGGAATTTAAA
Source organism: uncultured bacterium (assembly GCA_964549275.1). Taxonomy (GTDB): domain Bacteria; phylum Fidelibacterota; class Marinisomatia; order Marinisomatales; family TCS55; genus CAZJUP01. Next base: position 146,393 of record CAZJUP010000004.1, read on the forward strand.
TGTATGCTGACGAATATTTTTCCGTTGGAGTTATTGGCTATTTTTGTTCGTTTCCAAAGGGGAATGAAAACATCTTCATCCCGTGTATAAACGACTTTCACCTTTGTGTTCCTCTCCAATAAAAGCCCGACTCGCTTTACTATATCCAATGCAATATCTTTTTCTCGCGTTCCCTTTCTCCCAATGGTGCCGGGATCTTTTCCCCCATGACCCGCATCCAACACAACCGTGTCCAACTTCCACCGATCTCTAACATCTTTTATCCTACGCACGCTCTTAGATAAAGGTGTTCTGAGAGATATGACGATTTCCGACGGACTTTTACTTTGATACATTTCATGGCTTTCAACTTTTGTTCGCAATCGAAAGGCAATTTGTGCAGATTCACCCAGCTGATCAGCAGAAATTTGCTGAATTGCCCCCCGTGTATCACTTCTACGAATTTCTGTCGTATCTGCACTTCCTCCTGCCACAGTAATGTAAAACCATCCATTTTCATGTAAAAATGAACTGATACGCCCCTCGGGAAATTGACCGCGCGTTTTAATTCTAAGAATAGTTCCGTTCGCTTTTTCGCTTATATCTACGGCTAGAATATTAAACTCCTTCAAGTCCACATCAAGAATTTCCCGTCTAGAATCATAAGTAATCCCCGGCAAAGTTGTTTTTCGCAATATATCCAAAAAGGGTTCAGCGGGCATATATACGTCATCATTTTCCCAAACTGCAGGATAAGGTATTTGGTAAACGCGTTCATCCACAAGAACGAAACTTGTCTGACCGGAAATTTTGATTCGATGATCACCAAGATACAAAACCATTTTTTTCCGTTCTGTGTTTACAAATGGTTTTCGTTTGGCAAAAATCCGAGAGATATCTCGAGAAGATATATACGTTCCCCTGATTCTATCCAAGGTACGAATTTCGTCTTCTTTTTTATCTATACGATTGATCACACGAACCGGCAATGCAACCACAGCTGAGAAAATCAGAAACAGGGCTAATCGTCTAAAATCTTTAATTTTCATGACGGTGAAATTATCCTCTCCTGCGGCGGGAAGCAATAATGCGGATAAACATAATTCTTACTTTATAGTGTTGCATTGAGAAATATTGCTAACTCCAACACCGGTGGTCCTAAAATCGAAAAGTGATCCCAAACTCCTCTCAACCTCATCCCAAACTCGCCTGTATCATAAGGGTTATATCGAACACAAACTGCAGGAGAATGTCCCGGTGTAGAATACACATGATTCTGCATTTCTCCGGGGAGGTTAACATCCCAAAAATAAATCCTACTATCGTAATTATCCACTTTGACAAAAACCCAGTCAACTTCAACTCGGTATGTCTTACGGTTAATTCCAACCCTTCCTTCAATTCCAATGCTTGTTGCTGAGGAGTTACTACTGTTAAAATGGACCCTGTTCACTTGCCATTTCCACCATATTCCCGTATGATGCCCTCCCTGATAAACAATTTTTAATGTTTCCCGTTTTTGCTGTGATATCCCTTGTTCAGGAGAATAAACCGGTCCGTCTTCTCTGGATTTTATACTGTTTTTATATTGGATTGTGAGGCGAATTTTGTCTTTTTTGTATCGAAATCTAGCACCATTTTCAAACCCAATTTTTCCATTGTTCACCGTCGGATGAAAAAAAACATCACCAAAAACAGAAGTATAAAGAGGTCCGATAGAGAAATCCAACCCTTGAAATACACCAGACTCATTCAAACCAAAACTCCCCCACTCCGCAAGAGGAGAAGAACGATACCCGATATAATTATTTTTGTATTTCCTGATGTGCAATAAATACCTTAGTCCTTTTATATGATATACCAACCCGGAAAGAACACCCCAACCATCACGACGCCCAAAACCAACCTCCCCAAAAATTTTCCATTGATTTCCTCGAATCATTGTATGAAATCCTGTAAAATAATATATGACAGATACATCATTCTCATTATGCCAGGACTGAATCGCACGTGTAAATCCAATCTGATGCTCTTTCCAAGAATATTCCCAACCTGCAAGACCGCTGGTTTCAGTTAAACGATTTTTGGGGTTTCGGCTGCTATGGTCTCCCGTAAGATTCACCTTTGGACCCAATTTTAAATCCCAAACTCCATCCCTCTTGTTTTTATTAATGGAAAAGCTCCATTTCCCCATTTTTGTATTTGTAGACAGTCCCATACCGCTGGCTTTCCACCCCTCATTTGAAGAACTATACATTTTGATACCACGTCCAAATCGAACAAGAGATGAGGAAGAACCAAATCCTTTAACGGGTTGAAACGGATTCCCGGCAATTAATCCCAACCCAGAGGAAATGCGATGATCCCCTATGACCCACGATATATTATTTGTCTGTTTAGAAATTGAAATTGCGGAGAAATCTGCGATATTTGATTCAAAGGGATCCCGTTCCATAATAATTCCGGCTTCTACGAACCCTACAGAATAAAAACCCTTCCAACGATATCGAACATCTTCTTTAGAAGAAACCAGCTGTTTAAGACTAATGTTTGATTTGGGAATCCAATTGTTTTTGTCCACCCATTTTAACACAGTCTTAATACTATGGGTTATATGAGGATCGTCTACAATATTTTGCCTAATTCTTTTTTGAGCTTTGTCCTCAAGCCACCGAATTTCTTCATCAGAAAACAGGGACAGATTCGTCAAACTTTGAAGTGTTTTTTTTGATATTCCACTTCCGGATGTTTTTATTGATTCTAAAATAAAGAGGTCTTCCTCTGGTAGGGGTTCCTCTTCATCTTCCTGAATTTCAATAATAATATCTTCTAATGATTGAGAATATAGCGAATTAAAAACCGCTAATTGGAATACTGATATCCACCCAATGAGAAGAAGATAAATACGGATGTGTTGCCATAGCATAGTAAAATGAAACTCTTTTTAAATTGATCCCCCCGCCAAATGTCACCCTATCGGTGGAATACCCTGCTGAAATTTCCATAATAGAAATGGGTGAAAAATTTATCCCAAATTTTACCTGACCTTCATAGATAGTGTCCTGTTCCCATTCCGTTTGAACTGTTACTTGTGGATGAAATGGAAAAAACAAACCAATTGTAATCAATTGGGGTAATTCTTCGTTCCGCTGCCCTATAGTAGGTCTATTTATATTTTTCAGCAAAACGCCCCATTCAATTTTAGGGGCAAGTTTCACTTGCCACCCCAGAGATAATCCGTAAGCAATATCTGAACCATAGTTGGAGATAGATATCTCATAATAATGCAAGGATGCACCAATCTTAAATCGTCTGTTAAATGCCTTTCCCCACCCCAATGTGGCTTGAGTTTCGGAATACAGCTTGTTCCCAAGTGAAGAAACGCCTATCCCCCAATGGCCTAAGGAAGATGGTAGTATAAGATTCCCAACCCGATGGGATAGAGATTTTAATTGAAATTTCCTGCCCACAACAAATGAAACACTTATATTATGTTGATTCGTTAAACTTACAGGATCCGAAAATATCCCTGATGTGTTATTTGTAAAATTAAGATGAACCAACCCTCGTGAGGCATTAAAGGCGCCGATTGTTCTGTGTTCAAATGAAGGGAATACCGTTGTTATACTGAATAAACCCGATAAACTAAAATAAAGTATTTTATGCAGCGTGTTTTTCACACACCTCCATAAACAGGCAGGGCATCCCTGCGGGATGCCCTGCCTACATGGATTGGTCCTTGTCTACTTTTTATACCACATGACCACAAGGATTAGAGCCAATAGGCCGGCAAAACCTGCATCACCAAATTTGCTCATCAAATCGCCGATGCCTGCAATAACTCCAAAGTAGTCATTGAACAATACACCGACCACAACACCGAGTACAATCAGCATTTTAAGCAAATCAGTAACATCACTAATCCATTTGGTCACAGTTTGTAAGGCTTTTTGCATGTTTTTCTCCTATTTATTAACATGGTCGGGGTCCCAAAAAGGGACCCCGATTTCCATCACTTCGTTAACCTAGGAACGAAACCAGTAACAACAGAGCCAGAAGACCTGCAAAACCGCCATCCAGGAATGAATCCACAAGATCGGTTAATCCACCTACCGGGTCAATCCCTGTTGAGTATAGGATGTTCACAAAGATAAAGAGCACAATTAGCCCTTTAACCAGTCCGACTATCCCGTCGACGACGTTTTTTACGGTTGTACTTACATCAGCCATGTATTTCCTCCTTGGGTTGGTTGAAATGAAGAAGGGGGGGTAGTCCGCCTACCCCCCCTTCAGGTCAATTTCGTTGTTTTTATGCATGGTATGTGATTGTAGTTCCAGAGTATCTCCAAAACGATTGGGGGAATTTAATACCAAAAATGAATTATTCAATAATTTTTACACTATTTTCATTTAGGGTGATTCCTCGACGATAACCATTGTAAGTTGAAGAAAAATACTTCTAATTTTCATTGAAAATTTTGGAGATTTGATGTCATCAACAACAATATTGCGTGTAATCGGGCGGGAAATCTTAGACTCTAGAGGCAATCCCACTGTAGAAGTAGATGTATATTTAAAAGACGGGACCCTGGGGAGAGCGGCCGTACCCTCTGGTGCCTCAACCGGAGAACACGAAGCTGTAGAACTTCGTGATGGAGATAATACTCGGTTTCTCGGGAAAGGTGTTTTAAGAGCGGTTGAAAATGTAAACGCCATCCTTGGCCCTGCCATAATTGGAAAAGAGGCTGCGAACCAAAAATTAATTGATGAAACTCTGATTGATACGGATGGTTCTCCGAACAAATCAATTCTTGGGGCAAATGCTATCTTGGGTGTATCCATGGCCACAGCCAAAGCAGGCGCCGCTTCTCTTAATATACCCTTATATCACTATTTCGGGAAGACAGATTCAGCGCTCCTCCCTATTCCTATGATGAATATTTTAAACGGAGGCAGCCATGCTGACAATAATGTAGATATTCAGGAATTTATGGTTTTCCCCACCGGTGCAGATTCTTTTTCATCTGCCCTTCAAATGGGTACAGAAACCTTTCATCATTTAAAATCAGTTTTAAAGCAAAAAGGGCTGAATACAGCTGTGGGTGATGAAGGCGGCTTTGCACCGAATTTACGTTCAAATGAAGAAGCAGTTGAAGTTATATTAGAGGCAATTGAGCAAACATCCTTTTCTGTGGGAAAAGATATGTTTCTTGCCTTAGATGTGGCGGCCAGTGAATTATATAGTGACGGGCTTTATCATCTTACCTCAGAAAACAAGCACCTCTCCTCACAAGAGATGGTGGACTTCCTAAAAACACTGGTTGAGCAGTATCCCATTATATCAATTGAAGATGGACTTTCTGAAGATGATTGGGAAGGCTGGTCTGTTATGACTGAAACGTTAGGGCATAAAATCCAAATTGTCGGGGATGATCTTACTGTGACCAACATTAACAGACTGCAAAGGGCGATTGATGATAAAGCCATGAATGCAATCCTGATAAAACTGAATCAAATTGGTTCTGTTACAGAAACCATAGAGGCAATTGAATTGGCCAGAAAAAATGGATATGGAGCCATTATCTCTCATCGGTCAGGAGAAACAGAAGATACAACAATTGCTGATTTTGCCGTTGCCATGGGCGTTGGACAGATTAAAACAGGATCCGCATCCAGAACAGACCGAATTTGTAAGTATAACCAGCTCTTAAGAATCGAATCCGCACTCGGTGACCGTGCCCGATTCCCAAATAAAAATATTATTGGGAGGTTATGAGAAGACCCTCCTCATCCAAGCGTAATATTCGAAAACCGCGACATCAAAACAATGCGGTATCGCAAAAACGAATTATTCGCATGCTCTTGGTTTTGGGCGCCTTAGCTTTATTGGTCATATTTTTCTTTGGAGACCATGGATTATATCAACTTTTCAAACTTAGAACTGAACGGCAGGAAGTTCAGGTCGCAATTAATAATTTGAGAAAAGAAAAGCAGAAATTAGAAGAACAAAAAACAAGACTTCAGACGGACTATAAATATATTGAAAAACTTGCCCGGGAAAAATACCGAATGGCAAAACGGGGAGAAAAAGTATATAAAGTTATTGAAAAAGGAAAAGAATAACTCTTTTATTTCCCATTTGATTTTTTCTGGACGTAAGCATCTAAATATATTTCGACCCGTCTATTTTTCCCTCGTGCCAATTCCAACGCCAATTTGCTTTTTCCCACTGTATTCAGATCAATATCGGGTCTGAATTCTCCGTATCCCATAGCAGAAAACCTGCGTTCCGGCAATCCCGAATAGGTGCTTAATTGCTTTACAATATTTAACGCCCGTGTAGTTGAAAGATCCCAGTTGCTCTTAAATTTTGCTTGATCTGGTAAAGGCAAATCATCGGTGTGTCCCTCGCACCGTATTTCTACATTGAGTTCTTCTCCTCTTTTGCGGATGGCTTTAATAAAATTATTGTAAGCCGGATTATTAATAACATTCAAAATTTTCGATACTCGAATTAATTCTCCAGCCTTTTGCAACAGGGGAGTAACTTCTGGCCTTAAATCAGCTTCTAGAGAATTGAAAAGTTTTCCTCCTGTCATAGTAATCCGAACACCCTTGGTCACCCGTTCAACTTGAACATCAGTAGATTCTAAGTCCTTTAATTGATAATAGCTTTCATCCAACAGAAGGTTTATTACCCTATCGATGTGTTTTTCAGATTCGTTAGTAATCACCAAAAGCAACACAAAAAAGGATAATAATAATGTGACTAAATCGGAAAAAGTTAAAGCCCAAGATGTACTCTTTGCTCGAGCTTCCATTCCGGATACACCTTGGGGGACTGTTGTCATTTTAAACGATTTCTTTTCTGAGTCTTGTGGGAACAAAAGTCATCAGTTTTTCCCGGATAAGAATCGGATGATCTTTTTTGTGGATACTGATTATTCCCTCCATTACAATCAATTTAAGCATTAGTTCTTCATCAGACTTTCTTTTGAGTTTTCCACCGATAGGTAAAAAAACCAAATTCGATAAAAGTACTCCATAAAATGTCGTGATTAATGCTAAACCCATCCCTCCTAAAAGTTCAGCGAATTTTTTAGAGGCATCAAATTCAATAATATCCAAGGTTGTGGGATCACCGGAAAAATTGTTCATCATCACAATCAAACCCATCACGGTACCTAACATTCCAAAGGCCGGTGCGTAAGACCCCATATAAAAAAATATCTCCTGCCCGATACTATGGCGACGTTCCATATTGGATAATTCTAATTTAAGGAATTGACGCAGACGACTTGCCTCTTTTTCTGTGATAGCTAATTCTATTCCATCTCTTAAAAACTTGTCCTGAACTTTTGGTAAATCTGATTCTAAGGCCATCAGCCCTTTTTTCCTGGCTTTCTCTCCTTTTTCCACAATTTCATCTATCATATTGTCGTAGGTCAGAGTATCTTCCTCGAATACTTTTTTGAACACTGCATATAAATTTGCCACATTTTTTAACGGATAATTCACGAGAGTCGCCGCAATCGTTCCTCCCAGTACGATAATAATGGAATTCAAATTAAAGAACCAATATAGGTCTCCCCCTCCCCGTAATGTTCCCATTGCAATAATGCCGAGGCCAGCTATCAGTCCGATGGCTGTTCCAAAGTCTAAGCGTTTTTCCCTCATGTTTATTTTAGTCCTTTTACCGTGTAAATTTTAAAGAAAAATTAATCCTTTTGTTTTCCTTTTGATAGATACTTGCTTGCTTTGTATAAATCATTTTTTTCTTTTTCACTTAACGCGTCATACCCTTCCTTATTTATTTTATCTAATAAGCGATCAACATTTCTTTGGGTATTCTGCTTTTCTTTTTTGGTTTTTTCCTTTTTCTGGTGAGTGTAATTAATCAACAAGTTTCGAATCCACAGTTGAAAAAAATTCCATTTCCAGGGTGATTTTAAATATACATATCCAATCACCATCCCAGAAAGATGGGTCAAGTGACTTATGGCCGATCCCTGGCCTCCAAGAGAAGAAACAAACGCCAAAGTTCCGATAAGAATTACAAAATATTTGACTCTAATTGGAAATAAAAAATAGAGAAGGATGTGTCGGTTAGGAAACATAAGTCCATAGGCCAGCAGAACACCATAAATTGCCCCACTGGCTCCTATAAGCACAGTAAACGGTGCGGAAAGATTAAACAATAGCCAGACCAGACCAGAACCCACTCCCGTCACAAAATAATACTTTAGAAATTCTTTCCGACCCCAAATTGATTCCATTTCTGATCCAAACATCCACAGAACAACCATATTTATTAGGATATGAAAAACATCTCCATGAATAAACATATAGGTCACGGGCTGCCAAAGCATAGGCCAAACCGTGGAAGAAGACAGACCAAAAATATCCGCAATATCAAACTGCTCTTTTGCCACTACCCGAAGAACAAACAGGGTAATGTTGATGCCGATAAGCCAACGAATGGCATCGGTAAAATACCGGGGATAAAATGAAACATTCCCCTGGTCTGATTGAAGTTGATAACGCATCGTTAAACCATGTGTCTTAGTTTTTTCTGTTTCATCCAATTGACAGGATTTATTAGTGGAGTCATCGTACTCTTCGGTGCTTCGGGGACTATCAGTTGAGGCATCGAAATAAATTTAGCTCGTATTCCCCACTCATCCTGACGATTAAATATAACATAACTAAGGCTTATAAAAAAATCTCGTGGAAGGTTTCCTCCAAATCCGCTAAAGCCATATTCTTTCAGACCATCTCGTATTATGGTTGTACAACTTCTGGAAAAAAAGCTGAACCCCTGATATTTTTCTGGCTGAATTGGCTTGACAGGTGAATTGTGAATAATGTTCAACTGATTCCGATAAATTGCCGACAATTTTTCTACATCCATTCCTTCAATTCTCAGAACGTGAATGGTTCGCATAAAGTTTCGTCCGAATTTATCTAAATAGGCTTTACCATCAGGAAGAATTTCAAACTTATCATTATTTGGGGAAGGGGCAAATTCTCCTAAAGCCGGACGATACATATATTCCGCAATATCCATCACCTCATTTTCATTGATGAGATGGGAAAAATTAAAAATATCCCCATTCACATTTATGGCATTATGTCCAAAAAGTGAAGCGGGGTACTTTATTAACCTTTCATTATAGTATACATCAACAAAAGGTCGTACCGGTGGTGGAGTATCCGGCCATAGGATGAGAATGGGTTTTTTTGTTTCATAATCTTTCTGGGGTAAAAACCGGGCTCTCACAGGTTTATTCAGCCAATGGGTAAGATACCCTTCCCAAATATTTTTCCCCTCTAAAAAACGAATTTTGTTATCCTCCAAGTAAGGACCGTTCTCCCCCATTCGTAATATCCCTTTTATCCTCTCCATCAGATAAATAAATCCTTCAAAATCTTTAAGGATTTCAGATGTTGAATAGAATCAAAATGGACCTGCAAATGTGTATTTAAATAATCACTGATTACTTTTCGATCCGCAGCTGTTACAGTCAGGTTTTTATCAGCGCCAGACTCACCTCTGCTAAACATGGTGAAAATCATTTTTGTATTTGGTCCTGCATAAGGATCTGGTAAAGGATAGTGGTCTACTTCTCCGAGAGAAAAATTTGGCCGGAAACCAAGTAGGGTGAGAAGACGGTATTCATAAAACCAGAATATTAGATTTAAATGATTTTGTTCTGTTTCCACCCACTTCAGCGCTTTAATCAGTTCATCAAATAAATCGGCGTGAGTATCCTGTTCAGTTAAACATCGGTCTGTCAGTTCAACCATGGCCATTCCATAAGCAATTTTTTTCAAATCTTCTGATATATTTAGCCAAGGAGTCATAAAGGCAGACTTTGAAATTGTCTGCAAATCCCGGTTTTGTTTATAATAAAAAACCAAATCCAAATAATTCATGGGTTGAAAATAAGAAGCTGTTGGAGATTTTTTTCTCCGAGCACCATGCACAATAAACCCTAATTTCCCCATTTCCCGAGTGAAACACCTTGCAATGATACTTGTTTCGCTATAGGGAAACCGCTTGAGAACAATAGCTTCAGAAGATGTAATCATAAACCTCAAAAACCAATCTGACCAACATCAGAACATCGTTGCCCTAATAGGCCTTGGCAAAAATCACTTCATGTTTGGCCGGTTTACCCGAATAGATGCAAAAGAGTTTCTTTGGTTTTTCATCGAAAGGAATAACACGAATCGTTGCTTTTGTTTCTGTTTTAATAGCGTCTTCTGTCTCTGCAGTCCCATCCCAACCGCACCGTACAAAACCACCCTTATTATTTAAAATTTCCTTGAACTCCTCGTACCCATCTACAGAAAATGTATTGTCTTCTCGAAATTGTTTTGCTTGGTTAAATAGCCCTGTCTGAATTTCATCTAAGAGGGTAGGAACAGCTGATGTTAATTCGTCTTTATTGAAAAATAACTTTTTGCCAGTATCCCGACGAACAAGAACAACTTTCCCCTCTTTGACATCCCTGGGTCCGATTTCTAAACGTAATGGAACGCCCTTCATTTCCCAATCGTTAAATTTAAATCCGGGGCTGTCACTGCGCCAGTCTTTGTGAATACGAATTTTCTTTTTTCTTAATTCATCTACAAGTGGATTTAGATAGGCCTCTACGCGGTTGCGTTCCTCATCTTTTCGGTAAATGGGTACTACTACAACCTGGTGCGGAGCAATTTTCGGCGGAAGACGTAAACCTTTGTCATCACCATGAGCCATAATTACAGCACCAACAAGACGGGTGCTCACACCCCAACTGGTAGCATAAACTAAATCTTCTTTATTATCCTTTGTTTGAAAAGTAACTCCGAATGCCTTGGCAAAATTCTGCCCCAAGTTGTGAGAGGTCCCAGCCTGAAGTGCCCTTTTGTCTCCCATCATAGCTTCGATACAATAAGTCATTTCAGCACCTGCAAATTTCTCCGATTCAGATTTTAGACCTGTATGGACAGGTATGGCCAGATAATCTTCTGCAAGTTGGCGGTATAATTCCAAAATTTTGAGTGTTTCTTCTTCCGCTTCTTCAGCCGTGGCATGGGCTGTATGACCTTCCTGCCAAAGAAATTCTGTTGTTCGAAGAAACAATCGTGTCCGCATTTCCCATCTCACCACATTGGCCCATTGGTTGATAAGCAGGGGTAAGTCTCGATAGGACTGTATCCATTTTTTATACATGGACCAAATTACGGTCTCAGAGGTAGGACGAATGATAATTTCTTCTTCCAGCCGAGAAGTCGGATCTACAACGACACCGTGATTCTCATCAGCTTTCAAACGCGTGTGAGTTACTACGGCGCATTCTTTTGCAAATCCTTCGACATGTTCTGCTTCCCGGGCTAAAAATGATTTAGGAATAAACAGAGGGAAATAAGCATTAACGTGACCTGTGGCCTTTATCATTTTATCAAACGCTTCTTTAATATTGTCCCACAGGGAAAACCCGTAGGGCTTAACTACCATAGTGCCTTTTACAGGCCCATAGTCAGCCAATCCGGCTTTGGTCACCACATCTGTGTACCAAGCAGCATAATCTTTACTTTGGGGTGTTACACCTTTTGTCATTGTTCTTTCTGGTTTATCACATATTATAGGGCAATGGAACTGAAAAAGGATATTGCCCGAAAACAGTCCGGAAATTACCGGGACTTAGAGGGGCATTCAATGGAATTATTTATTTTCAACATTGCTCTTGAGCTTCCACTCAGGTAGTTTCACCCCAAATTTAAATGAGGTAACAACAGGAATGAACAAAACCATTTTAGCAGCAGGGGGGCTATGGCTCATGATTCTTTTATCTGGATGCACATCACACGACGAGGATATTTTATTTACTAATGCTCACATTACCAATCATCCTAACGCGAATGCCATTCTTGTCAGAAACGGACTGATTAAAGATATTGGACAGGCCAAAGATTTCACCGGGATAAAAACTGTAGATTTAATGGGTGGTATAGTATATCCGGGATTTACTGATGCACATATGCATCTTGTTGGCTACGGCTGGTCGAAAGAAACTTTAGATCTGGTGGGAACTGAAAGCATTGAACAGGTTTTAGCCATGGTAAAAAAAGCGGTATCAACTACACCTAAAGACCGATGGATCCAAGGTCGGGGATGGGACCAAAATGACTGGGATCCTATCGCATTTCCTACTAAAGAAATGCTCGACTATATTTCTCCCGATAACCCTATTGTCTTAAGACGAATTGACGGTCATGCTGTTTGGGTTAATTCCAAAGTCCTGGACCTTGCCAATGTTACGCCAGAAACTCAGGATCCAAATGGTGGAAAAATCCTCAGGGATAAAACGGGTGTTCCTACTGGTGTATTTATTGATAATGCTATTGACCTGGTATCTCAGGTTATCCCGGAAGACACAAAGGCAGATAAACGACGTATGATTCTTACCGCGCAACATCATTTGAATGCAGTGGGACTTACATCCATACATGATGCCGGCACGGATAAGGAAACCATTGAAATATTGGATGAACTATCCGCATCCGGTGACCTTACTCTTCGTATTTATACCATGCTCAACGACGATATTCATGATTACGAAAACTTTTTAAAATCTGGGCCCCTCACCGATAACCCTTATTATAAAGTCAGAAGTGTAAAGCTCTATATGGATGGCGCTTTGGGATCTCGTGGGGCTGCTCTGCTAGCTCCTTATGATGACGATCTGGATAACGTTGGGTTAATTCTCACCGATTCCGCAGAAGTATCCAGACGGGTTGCTCTCTTTAATGAGAAGGGGTTTCAGGTAGGGGTACACTGTATTGGAGACAGGGCAAACCGAATAATGCTGGACATTTATGAATCCATTGGAAGGTCGGAAAGCCGTAATCGAATCGAGCATGCCCAGATTATTCATGTGGACGATATTCCCCGCTTCTCTCAATTGGGTGTTATACCCTCCATGCAAACCACCCATTGCACCTCAGATATGTATTGGGCGGATGAAAGACTTGGCAGTGGCCGCATCCAAGAAGCCTATCCTTGGCAATCGCTTATACAGTCCGGCTCTATAATTCCTGGAGGTACCGATGCTCCCGTTGAGTTTCCCGACCCCTTGGCCAGCCTTTATGCGGCGGTTACACGGCAGGATGCCCAAGGATGGCCTGAAGGAGGATGGCTCCCGGAACAGCGCCTTACCATGGACCAGGCGATTAAAACAGCTACGGAGTGGCCGGCATACGCATCCTTCGAAGAAAACATTAAAGGGAAAATAGCCAGGGGATTCTACGCAGATTTCACCGTGCTGGACCGCCCCCTGAATGGGAATCACCCTAAAGAAATACTGAAAACCGAAATCCTGTTTACCATTGTAGGTGGAAAGGTTGTTTACCAAAAATAATATGGTATCCAAAAATGAATTAAAAAAAGTTCGATCTCTTTCTCAAAAAAAATATCGAGAAAAAACAGGGCATTTTATCGCAGAAGGAAAGCGGGTACTTTTGGAAGCCGTTGCCGCTTCTTACTCCATTGAAACCCTATTTTTTACTAGATCTTTTTCACGGCGAAATAAAAAATTTCTTGAAAAATTCTCCTGCTTAAAGACCCTCGCAACTGAAGAAGAAATGAAATTAATTTCTTCTTCAGTAACGCCTCCGGGTATTTTAGCTGTTTGCCCATTACCAGTGTTTAATACAAACACAATATATCGCACTGCTTCCTGGCTTTTTTTGGATGGAGTAAGTGACCCCGGGAATATGGGGACACTCCTCCGGACGGCGGTTTGGTTTAACATTAAGGTCATCGGTCTTTCTCCAGATTGTTGCGACCCTTTTAACCCGAAAGTCGTTCGAGGGGCAATGGGAGCACATTTTTATCTCGATTTCATAGGTGAAATACAATTAGAGTTGTTTAAGTCTTCTCATCAAATCTTGGGTGCCGATTACCGGGGTGAACGATTAGCAGATGTAACCACAGACTCAAGACCCTTTATACTCATTGTTGGGAATGAAGCTCACGGCATATCTGATAAACACCTTACTGTTGTGGATAAAACAATTTCAATTCCTAAAATAGGTAGAGGAGAATCGCTTAATGTGGGGGTTGCTGCAGGGATCTTACTGCACTCACTTTCAAAATAACAAAACGAGCATTTTCTTACTATCCCTTCATATTCTGAGATGATTTTGTTAATTTCCAAGTCAATGAAACACAAGGAACCAGGACCTTATGAACCAGACCCTCTCAGTACGGGCTGCTTTTGGGATCGTCTTATTGTCGGTCCTTTCAGCGCTGATTATCGGTACGATTTTCGGCGCCCTGGATCCGTCTACCCTTTCCAACGCTAAACCAGGCCTTTCCACCTATCTTTCCATGTTTGTGGGGCAGGGATTTCTTATGGTCCCTGTTTTATTCTACCTACGTAAAAAACGGCTCCCCCTAGCTAGCCATCTTCGAATCCGCCCTGTGTCAATCAAAATCGTGTTAGCAACCAGCCTTTTGGCCCTTGGATCGATTATACTGGCAGAAGAAATCAATATTCTCGTTGGATATGTTCTCCCTCTGCCTGACTCTTTTCTTCAACTTGAAGAATTGCTAAATCCCGATGGATTTTTAGCCATGGGACTTCTTATTACCACGGTTGTATTCTTAGCTCCGGTGGGAGAAGAACTGGTTTTTCGAGGGTTTCTCCAAAAATTTCTTGAGAAATCCTGGGGAGATGTAACGCGTGCTGTTTTATTTACCAGCTTATTTTTTGCTGTTATTCACTTAAACCCCTATTGGCTCGTTCAGATTTATTTGTTGGGCGTGCTATTAGGCTATATAGCTTGGAAGACAGATTCAATTCTTCCGGGAATTTTGTTTCACATCTTAATAAACGGGTCTTCTCTTTTATTTACATCATGGGGTGAACTCTTCGAATCTGTTTTTCTCTGGAAAGAGCATGTTTCACCGATTTTTTTACTTCCAGGGGTGGTTTTATTCTGGGCAGGATTCAAAAAACTTCACGGAACACATAGGGGAATAGCATGAAAAAAGAAATGTTTGGTCATGAGATCACAATTCTTCGAGATACTTTCAGACGCCTTTTGCGGCGCCATGCCAAATCTAATATAGTAAAACTTATCGAGAAAACGCATCCGGCTGATATGGCTCTCATCTTTCGCTATTTTACTGATGATGAACAAAAAACAATTTTTAATATCATGGCCCCCACTGAAGAAACTGTTGAGTTTCTAAGCGAATTGGATGAATCCATTGTTACACCCCTTTTAGAACAGGAACCCCCTCAGCGGACAGCAGAAATCCTGCAGGAAGCCAGCACAAATGATCAGGCTAACCTATTAGGACTAGTAGATGAAAACTATGCCGCCTCTGTCATCGATTTACTGAAATCAGACGAACAGGAAGAGCTAGAAGAAATCATGGGATACCCGGAGGACTGTGCCGGAAGCCTGATGAATACGGAAATTTTTACCCTTCATCAGGATACAACAGCTCGGGAAGCAATTCGCGCGATCCAAGATCAGGAAGAAGCGGAAATGGTCTTTTACCTTTACGCTATTGATGATGACGGACATCTAACAGGCGTGGTTTCATTAAGAGATCTGGTCACAACCGCAGCAGAAACACTCCTCAAGGACATCATGACTAAAAATATCCATTCTGTCCTCCCGGAAACCGATCAGGAAGAAGTCGCACGAATTGTATCACAGTATAATTTTTTGGCTGTACCGGTATTAGACAGAGAAGGACAATTGCTTGGGATTGTAACAGTAGATGATGTCGTAGACGTGATTCGCGAAGAAGCCACAGAAGACTTTTTACAAATGGTTGGCGCAGGTAAGGACCGAGAAATTTTATTGAAGTCTTCCTGGGAAAATGCCCGAACACGTTTGCCGTGGCTATTCGCAAGTTGGGTTGGGGGTATAGTCGCCGCATTCATTATCGGAGTTTTTGAATCCGTTTTGGAAAGCACCATAGCCTTGGCTGCTTTCATTCCCGTAATTATTGGGATGGGGGGAAATGTAGGAACTCAATCTTCAACGATTATTGTCCGAGGACTGGCTACAGGTCGAGTGGGTATCGAAAATACATTTAAAATTTTATTGAAAGAAATACGAGTGGGACTTATTCTGGGTGCGCTTTATGGTGTTCTCCTCGGTGTTTTCGCGAAACTTCAATTTTTAGATACCTCTCCCATGCTCGGCGCAGTTGTGGGTCTCAGTATTTGCTCATCCATGTTTATCGCAGCAACCATTGGGGCATTAGTCCCTCTAATTATGAATAAGTTTGATATAGATCCAGCTGTAGCTACTGGTCCTTTTGTCACGACCAGCATTGATATACTTGGTGTTACACTGTATTTTCTCATTGCCGGTTCACTGTTGGGTATCGGTTAAGTTAATCTTCATGGGCCGTTTAAAACGGTTGAGTCTTTTTCCTTTCCTCTTTTTCGTAATTTGGGGACAATCCTACACACTTAATGTATATGGAATCCCCCTTGCTAAGGCTACCCTGGCTGAACCTTCGGCTGCTAAAATTAATTTATCTTACAACACCGTGGGTTTGGGGTCTTTTTTCTGGCCATCAGAAAATTATTATTATACCGATTATGATTCCCTGACGCTTGGTGTCCGCAGATTTAAAAAGAAAATACGCCAGGGATCTTTTGAACAAAAGGTGATGATGACTTATGAGGGCGGGTATTTGAAATTTAATAAAAACGAACGAACAAAACCCAATCCTGTTTTTTCTCTATTTACCCTATTAAAACTTGCACAGGTAAAAACTGCCCGAGAATTAGATACACACCGGTTCCCTGTTGACTTAGAAGGGTTAACATATGAAGCGCGGTTTCTTTGGGCAGATTCAGTTCAGATATCAATTCAGGGGAAAGATGTTTTATGCGATCATTACAGGTTAGATTTCATAAGAAAAGATGAAAATAAACCCCTGTTTGAAAAAACCGATACATTAATGGGTATTGTTTCCCGAGAAGATTTAGTTAGACAAATCTGGGTGGAACAAAATGAAAATCATCGTATAATTAAGGTTGAAATGACTGTTTATGGACTTCCTTTTGAGGCAATTCTCAATCATGACTGAGCCTCAACCCTCCCTTTGGAGACAAAACCGAGGGCATATTATTTTGTGGGGGATTATTCTGGTAGGTATCATCCTTGCCCTAAAAATGGGTATTGATGAAAAAATTGTTGTCTTTCTTACAGTCCTTCTTGGACTCTTTACTCAAGTGTTTACAGGGTTAGGCGCCATTATTGCTGCAATTCCGCTAATCGGTCCCTTCATCTTAAAGGTATTAACCATCCCATTTTTCTGGGTCGTAAATGCCCTTGGGTATTTTGTTGGAGTTATTGCAATTAAAAGGGGCTATGGTACAGAGTTTGCGAAATCGAGAGTACTTACCCTTTCTCTTTTAATTGGAATCATTCTGGGGTATATCTTAGGACACCTCCTCCCTATTCAATAATCCTTATTCTCCCCAAGGTCCTCCATAAGCTCCCATCGTATTTCTGGAACCGTCTTTATTATTATATTCCTGATCAGGATGACCTGCATTTTTACAGGGTGAGGATTCCTCCAGGCGAAAATCGTACACTTCTGAAAATCCTACATATCCTTTAAATAAAGGGTCTCCTGAATTGAGTCCATTTTCGTTATCCATAAAGGGGGGGGTTACTAAGGAGTAATCAATAACAATACCATCAAAAGAATTATCATCATATCCCTGAATATTTTTACTCCCCGGTAATTGATAAATAATATTATTCAACATCAATAATCCAGAACTATTTCCTCTAATATATACACTGGGATTACTCTCAAAACTAAGAGATGTAAACACACAATTGACAATTTTCCCTCTCGCGTTGTTTACATACAGATTTGTTCCTTTTTCACCGGAGTTATCATAAATAATGCAGTTCAAAAGCGTCCCATACCCTGTTAAATAGACACCCCCACCTCCAGTTTCCGCACTGTTATCTGTAATTAAACATTGTTTTACAACTGCGGACCCCGAAACTTTTAGTCCACCCCCCAAATGATATTCAAATCCATGTGAAACTTTAAACCCCTCTAAAACTCCCCTGTCCATAACAACAACAGAAAAGGGATTTGTAGAATCAGGGGCCAATGTTGTTTTTTCAAAACCGGTTGTTGATTTTATTACAATATCCTTTTGTAATATTTTCAGATTCTGCCTATACACGCCCGGTTCAACTAAAACAGTATCCCCCGTATCTATTAATAGATCATTCTGAGCAGACTCAAGGGTTTCTCTTTCTATTGGAACGAGCAAGTGTGTAGTTTTTGGAATAATTATATCATCCTCTGCCCAACGCGTATTACCAGATATATCTTTTATACCTACCCTATACTTCAAATCCTCATCGTCAAAAATAGTATCCTGAAATGTGGTAACCACGCGATTGGCAATTGTTTCAACTGCTTCCCAAGTATTTTGACCTTTTTTCTGTCTTTCAATAAAATACCCCTCAAAATTTTCTACAATAATCTCGTCCCATTTCAGGTCCACAAACCCATGTTGCACAATTCGCGAAATATCATGTGTGACTTCAAGATTAAAGAGTTCATTGGACGGTGTGTCTTTTACATCAAAAATGTTCCCGCATCCCATGAAGAAACTCAACAACAAAAAATCAAAAATCCGCATTCTCATCTTAACCCTCTTTGTTTTGTGATAAAGAAATTTTGAAGGTTAGTAATTCCCTGTACGCATCGTAATAATTAAAAGAACCATCCTCAGAAATATTTGCAGCATCCACAACAATGGATGTTTTTGAAAATATATTTCTCATACTGTAACTCACACTGAAATCTAAATTCCATATTTTCTGACTTGCAGACACCGTTAAATTTGTATTGCTGTAAGATTTTTTCTGTTCTAATAAAACACCTCCACGCATATATTTTTGAGGTCCTCTGAAAATATGACTCAAATTTAAATGCAATATTCCATATCGAAAATCAGTGATAATATTTCCCTGATTACTGGGTGTATCCGGGAATACACTCTCATCGCTTGGAAAAACCCACATCATATTTGCCATCAATTGAAAAGTGTTGTCCCAAGCAAAGATCTTCCCATTAATTTCAATACCGTTGAGCCACGCATTTGTTGTATTATAGGGGGCAATCAAACTTTTGGGGATATTTTTATAGGCAATTTTATCTAAATATGCGTTTCTAAAAATACTAAATCCAAACCCCAAGCTTGAAATCGGTTCAGTAATTAATTGATCTATTATAAAATTCCCGCTTAATTCTGTCGTGGATACATATTCCGGTTTAAGTCCTCCCCCCATGGATTCTAATACAGTTTTGATTGATTGAATGATTAAATCATGCTCAAGTTGAGCAATCGGATCGCGGGGTCTTGACTGTATAAGGTCATTATAGTATTCTTTTGTTTTTTCTAAGCCTATTCCCCAGAGGAACCTATCGTTCAACGTTGGAATACGATGATTTGTCCCTTGGTTAAAAAAAAGTTCAAAACGACTTCCGGTTTCTAACTGTCCCGCTGAGAACATCCCTAATCTAAATGTATTCAGATATCTGGTCTTCTCAAATTGATAATGAACTTTATCCAAAAAAACTGTTGAATCATACATCGTAATCAATTGGTCATGACTATAATTGGATTTACTTCTTCTCATCGCAAATTCCAATCGAAGCACATTCACCTCCGGAACCGGGTTTTCCTGTTGGTATCTTAATACGCTGGCCCAACCCGTATCTTCTTGTTTCAATTTTGCATTATCTGTCCAATTATTTGTCGAATAGCTGTCCTGAATAGATTGATCTCCAGCAAACACCTGATGTTCCTTTTCAACCTGAAGTGTCCCATTCAAATTTCGCCACGAATATGTTTTTGATAATCGCATTGTGGATGAACTGTCCTGAAGCGATCTGTCAATATTGGTAAAAAATTTGTCATCCCAATACCAATTTCTTCGTCCCCACTGAAAATCCCACCCTGATGTAAAGAGGATATCGCCGGAAATATTAAATTGCTTCACATCCATTTGATCGGATGATATAATACCACCGGAAGCAAATTTAATTGTGTTACCCTGTTGAATATAACGAAAGGTGCTTTCTAATTGTTTGTGATTAAATGTCCCAGCAAAATTCTCAAATAGTGTCGTGAATAGTGTTCTGCCATCGTATAACCTGGATTTACCGGATAAATGACCCCCAATCGAAACGGGACCCCCTTTAAACGAAAGAGATGTTGATAAATCCTGATCCGAAGCATCGGTTAGCCCCATACTTCGGGTAACTCTAAAATAATTCCGGTCCATCTCACCCGAATTCAGAAGAATAACTCCTCCAAAATTTCCTGCGCCAAAAAGCGTCGTATTGCCACCACGAATCACTTCAACATTTGATAATTCCGACATATCTATAAAGGCCAGATTAGCTTCGCCATCCAGAGCTCGATTTAATTTTATTCCATCCAGATATACAGATATTTCATTTGCATTGCTTCCTCTAATACTTACTGTTTGCCTCCCGGTTGTACTTGTTGCAATATTTACACCGCTCATTTCCCTGAGAACCTCACTGATATCTCTCATGCCTCTTTCTTCAACTTTACGCAGGGAAACAATCTCTTTACTGCTGGAGACATCTTTATCCGCTGCACTTTTTTTCCCAGTAATGGTTACTTCCTTGCCTTCTAGTATTGCAGGATTGAGCCGAATAATATATTTTCCTTTTTTATGGATTTCTTTCTCCAATGATTCAAAAGCAATATGGGTTATTCTTAGTTTAATGGGGAGTGAGTCAGGCCAGACTAAAAGAAATTCGCCATTCTCACCAGTCACGGTACCTCTTTCTGTACCAACAATTAAAATATTGGCTCCAACTATGGGTCTATTATTTATTTTATTAGCAATTACACCTTCAATTTTTAGCGGTTTCTGCGCTAAAACTGATGATAGAAATACTAAAACAAGAGAGAGAATATTTAGTCTTAAATTCATTTTTTTTGATTAGTGGTAATGCAAATATTCGGTTAGGCTTGATTCAATCTATAGAATTAAATTAATTACGCTTCAATTCGAAATAATACTCAATATTGATCATGAACATACTCGTATTACAGGGTCCAAACCTAAACCTTTTAGGATTAATATCTTCCAAATCAAGATCGAGAATAACTTTAGATAAAGTCAATACAGGATTACGCCGCCATAATCGAAATTCTGATTCTGAGCTGAAAATATTTCAAACGCATAAAGCATTCCAGGCCCTGAATTTTTTACAGCGAAATCGAAATTGGGCAGAAGGAATATTATTTGCCCCCATGAGTTGGGCCAATTACGAATATGCCCTCCGAGACACTCTTTCTCTCATAGATCTTCCGGCTATTCAATTATTATTCCCGAAAGAATTCGAATCTTATGTTTCACCACAAGCCTCCATTTATACTGATGTTTGCAATGATACTATTGTAGAAAAGCCAGATTCTGTATTTATTAAAGGATATGATCTTCTTCACGCCTTGGGCTAATTCATTGAAACCTCTCTATTTTATATCAATTGCTTGTGTGCTTTTCTTGTCTGGATGCACTATTCGTCCCCATGGCTCCCCTCCTGCGATTCATCCAAAAATCATTTATTCTGACAATCGGATGAAGGCCTGTATAAAGACGGATTCAAATCTATCTCATTTAGATTCTCTTATATATCAGGTTGGTGTCGTATCTGGTCTTGATCTACTTAATGCTTATTCCTCTCTATCTGATGATTCAATAAAATTTATGATGGCAAGTGTCATCGAATCCGAGCTTGATCCAACAGTAAGATCCTATCATTTGACTCATGTTGAAAAAGATGAAAATCTCATGCGTTTTCTATTTCTTGCTGATACAGCACGATTGAAAAATGAAACGAATCGAATTGTAAACACTTACCCTACAGATTTTCCTATCGAGCCATTATTTCACCGAGAAGGTCAATTGCCTGATTTTTTGTCCATGCAAAGCCCGAGATTTATATTGCCATGCAAAAATATTCCGGTTCCTAAAAAAGCTTCCCGACTGCCCAATGCTCCTAGGCGTTATCGATATGGTATTCACAGAGGAATAGATTTTTTCTCTAATTGGGGGACTCCTGTTCGAGCTGTGGCAGATGGAGTAATTATCAGGTCAGATTTAGCATTCAAAGAGGTAGAAGCTTCTTTTCGAAACCATTTGCTTCATCAAGCTAAAACATTAAATAGAACTCCTTCAGATATATTTAATTCAGTATTGTTGGGTAAATCTATAATAATAGATCATGGGTTCAATTTGTTCCCAGGATATCGTACAATTACTCTGTATGCTCACCTATCCCATATCGATTCAAAATGCTTGCCTGGTAAAAAGATAAAACAGGGTGAAATATTCGCTCGGTCAGGAAATAGCGGAACTAAAGAAAGTACAGAAGGATCAAGAGGCGCTTCTCATCTACATTGGGAACTTTTATTACAAGATGCTAAAGGAGAATATTATTTTGGTCAAGGACTTCCATATTCTGAATTATATCCTTCATTAAATAGACTCTTTAAATAACAGAGAAATGCTACAATAAATATCTGATACTACCTGTTTAAAATAAAAAGCCCCGGCAGATACCTGCCGGGGCTTTTTTTGTACGTCTAAGTTTTCCTTAGAATTCCACTGTGATTTGCATCACCTTGTTTGCATCAAAATAACGAGCAACAGACCGCATGGAATAGGATAAACCTAATTTCATACCGCCCACCGGCCATTTGATACCAGCACCGAATGTTGATCCGTACAGACTTTGGGCTTCGCTTTCAGCTTCATTCCACACTTGTGCAGTCGTCTCTGATGGTTGACTGTCAGCAATCATAGCTCCTGAGAGTCCACCTGCGACCCAAAATGGTCCCATGGCGTATTTCCCAGCTAGACTATAGGAGTTTACTGAAAATGCATTGTTTGTGAAGGCACCCATAATGTTAAGACCCTGAATGGGGGCATAACTAACGGAAACATTCAATTTCGCCGGTAAATCATAGGCTTCTGATTTTACTCTAAGTCTTTCTACAACCGTTCCGGACTGTGCGCCGGAAGGTACAAGACTTTGTTCTAAATCAGATCCCATATATTCCATCCTGCTTCCCAAATTGCTTAAGGTTACACCTAAGGCAACCGGAAGTGTTGCGAATTTGTATTGAACACCCATATCAATGGCCGTTCCGGATGCTTTTGTATTAATAATCTGCTCAGAGATTAATTTTAACGAAGCTCCAAAGCGAACACGGTCAGCAAATGATTTTGCATATGTTGCTGTTAGTGTCTGAAAATTCGGAGAAAACATTTCTCCGGTTCCTTCAGTACTTTCAGCGGTTGTCACCGGAATATTTCCAAAATCAAAGGACTTTAAGGATAAACCAAATGATCCTTTTTGTCCAAGGTTGGCAATAATACCGGCATAGGTAACGTCAATATCTGCAATGTAGTTCATACTAGAGGCAATGCCTTGAAAGCCGCCCTTCATCCCTGCCACACCGGCCGGGTTTAAGAAGAGTGCTTCAACACCTGTAACCGTCGCCCCGTTGGCTTCACTTGAAGCAACGGTGGAGGCGCCTACCGGAACAAGAAGCTGAGTGGCTCCCGCTTGACCCTGAGATTTAATGGTTCCCGCGGTCAAGGCGCCGAATAGAAAAACACTGCCCAGGAAGAATTTCAATGTATTATTTTTCATGATATTCATATTCCTTTCAGCTTTCTATTAATAGCGGTCCAGGCGTTGTTCAGGCTGAACAACTGCCAATTTAAGAACCGTTGATTTCCCACTGTATTCCACATGGGCAAGGTACATACCACTGGCCACAGGAATACCAAAATCATTTCTTAAATCCCAAACGGCGAATTGTGTTCCTACATCAGACCCTTTTATGGTTTTCACATGAGTCCCCGCCAGGTCAAAGATACGGATGTTATAATCGCCAGTTTCCGGCAGATGTGTGAAGTGCATCTGCTGGTCTACAGGATTTCTTTCTTCCGGATTATACCCAAAATAAGGGTTTGGCCAGACTTTTACACCAGACACATCATAAGCAACTTTATCGCCTTTCAGGAAAGAACCGGAAAAGGTGAACTTATCACTAATAGTATTCGGTTTGGTTGTCGCCAAGTAGAATATTGTGCCGGTTTCAGGTAATTCTGACACATAACCTGATCGATCCGTAGCTGCTTCTGCTTCACCACCATTCCACGAGACAAAAACTGTTCTATGCATCACAGCCCAAGCGTCCATTGGACCACCGGGGTCCTTATCTCCTGGTGCATAATACCATCCCGGAGGGGCGCTTCCGGCAGCATACCCTGCCATGAAATTATCAAACCCTTGGGTCCCTGGTGTATCATCCGTTGGTGCCATGATATAAATCCGGTCTGTATAAGGGTCATTGGATTTGCTGGATACTGCATGGTCTGCGCCTGCACCATATTTCAAACCAAAATCACCGCTGGCATCATCGTCTAATATATAGACAACACACTTATAATCATCAGACGCATCGTTTGGAACACCAACATTCCAAACTTCAAAAGGAATATCCCAGATATCTCCGGATTCCCAGTAGTCTATTCCTTTACCTTCTCCGGTAAATCGGAATTCAAAATCATCAGGAACCAAGGAACCAATCCCTTGATTTGGTGACCCGTTACCGCCAGCATAGGCAAACCCGGATGCTAACCATTGATCAGCTGTGGGTGTGCCATAACCGGGATGAATCGCAATAAACCAGATAGCACTTGTTTCAGATTGCTGGGCAAAAGACCAATCTCCGGTTGGATTCCATCTCTCCCAACCATACCAATAGGCTGTACCCAATTCTACGGGGTCTACAGGTCCTGCAGCATTGTGGGTAACGCCAATCCATTTCCAATCATTTGGGGCGCCAGTTAAAGCCACCAGCATTCCATCCACAATTGGATTCGCATCATATCCGCTATGGGTATAAGATGTAGATTGATAGACACCGTCAACAATATTTTCGTATTTGACACCACCTTCCATTGTCTGATCTTCTAAAACGACTTCACCGGTGGTTACATCCTTCAGGTTCCAATGCTGGAAGGTTTTAAATTCATATCCTAACTCTGTGATAGATAGGGTGGCTTCCGCATCAACTATGGTTCCATCATATCCATCATCATGCACCTTGTAACTCACATCAAAAGGATAACTTGCAGGTGGAGAAACATTTACAACCCACACCTGATCTCCTTCAATAGCGCCGAACTCAGAACGTGCATCATCTCCCCAAGTGATGGTATTTGTGGCTTCATCTAATGTCCCGGTCATATTTACACAATTTTGACCGGATTCAGGATAACTACAGTCACCAACCGCACCCCAACTGTTTATAGACAAATCGTCCGGAAGATCCAAAACGATTCCATCCACCCAGTTATCACCACAACTCATATCAAATGTAAAGGTCAGATCAACAGTTCCAA
Organism: uncultured bacterium; assembly: GCA_964549275.1. Lineage (GTDB taxonomy): Bacteria > Fidelibacterota > Marinisomatia > Marinisomatales > TCS55 > CAZJUP01. Next base: position 171,902 of record CAZJUP010000004.1, read on the forward strand.
CCGTTTTTGATACAATGGCAGCACCGGTAATTTCAGACCCTGTACAGTCCAAAATTTTTGATTGGACACGACCTACAGAATCCGGGTAGTTTGTGAATTTCCATTGACCATCCACATCCAAATAGTAATGTTGTTTATTAATGAAGACTTCATAATCATGACCCGTTAATGCCAAGGGGTCAACAACTGTTACTTCGACAAAACCATCAGAATTTCCTTCGCTATGTGTAAACTTATACCGGTCTCCGTAATCCACTGAATCGTTTCCAACCCAAGTCGTTGGGACCTCCGGCCTTACAGCAAATACTTTTGTAGAACTTTCTAATGTTTTCGGTAATCCAAACTCATTATAGCCATAAGCTGTTACTGCAAAGTAATATTCCCGGTTTGTCTTAATTGGGATATTATTATTAAGCGCGTCGCCTGTTATCCGCAGGCTTCTTTTAATCCCTGTGTCAGAACCAAATTGAACGGTTTTATTGATGATTTCGCCAACACCAGGATCAAAGACATCATCCTTAATTCCCATGACAAAATTTTCTATATCATATGTTGCTATCCGTTTTCTGGCTCCCGTCCCGGACAGGGTCTCAAATTGATACACATTGTATCCCTCAAACTCCAGAAAAGTTTTTTCTCCAGTAGCTGGATTAATCTGGTCTTCAACTTTGTATCCTTCTGCAGATCCTTCCCATGAGAGAATAATTTCTTCAGCTAAGGCCGTAACAGTTACGTCCGGTGCCGGAGGAGGATCCGGAAGAACAAAGTTGTTGTCGTAAGCAAATTGTGCTTTAGAGTCTACTTTCTTCAAAAAATTCACTGACTGAAGAGGTCCACCTGCTGCAGCCATAAATATTCCAAAAACCACTTCCTGAGAATCCCCAGGCGCCATGGTAAAAGGACCGGTATTCATAAGGAACCTACGATCACCAGAAGCGTGGTCATCTGAATCTGCCCAGATAGCATCATCAGAACCCGTATTCAAACTCGGGTCATCGGGATAAAAGAATTTTGTTTCTTCACCCGTTGCAGAGTTTACAGCTGGAGTTCCGTCTTTTTTCAATCCTTGCATTAAATTATAGACTTCTTCAGCATCATTAGGGTCAGACCAGTTCGGATCAGATGTGTTAATGTATTTTGAAAAAGAACTCATTTTCAGGTTTTTGTACCCGGGATGTGTTTTCCCATACATTAAGGCAGTATCTCCTTCAGAAACAACCATGGGTCCCTGAAAGAAGTCATATCCTACTGCAGGAATACCATTTGAAAATCCTGCATAATCCGTATCTAAACCATCATTGTAACAGATACCCATACCTAAGGTTGTATCACAGGCAACAAAGTCATCACCAGCATCGCCTAAATCAGGATCAGACCATAACCCCAGATAGAGATCTTCCACAGTATTTTCACCTTTGTTAATAACCAGTTCTTTTACAAACATCATATCGCCAAAGTTGTCTGAGCGATCAAAACCAAATATAGTAGTTTGAACCTCAACTCCAAGTGGGAGTGTTCCGAAAATGGCATGCTCCGTTGCATCTCCATCATTACTAACATACCAAACGACCTGATCTCCAATAAACTCTGGATGATCGGGTCCGGCGGGTAATGGGCTGTAAACACCATTCCCGTCAACATCTACCCATGGAGCTCCAAGATCAACCGGCCAGTTTGCAAAATCTGGGTTAGCGGATGGGTCATCCAAATCCGATTTGTTGACTTTATACAGTTTGTAAGCTGGATCGCCGGAATTACTTCCCCAGGGACCAGCCACACGCTCAGGGCCATACTCTGCACAGGCTGTGCGAATATCGCCATCTACTTTACCCGCCAGCCAAACGCCGGAAGCAAATACTGTATAGGTGTGGTTATCTTTAGGCCACTCCATTCCAGAATGCCCACTAGGTCGATGACTAACAATCATACCGTTATTTTCCAAATCGTCTCTTACTCTGTTTCCATCGAACTGTCCAGTGGCAGCAACAGAGGTTTTATACAGAGATGGCAAGGATACCCTGTTGGGGTTCTTCTTACCGTAGGCTCCGTTAATAAATAGACCTAAGATTAGGATTAAAACGGTAGAGTTTTTAAAAATCTTCATGATTTCCTCTTACCTTTCTGATTAATTAAATATTGACCTGAAAACCAAGTCTCACAATCCTTGGGATACCCCAACGATCGGGATCACTTAACCGGTCAATATACAAAGATTCAGCGGGTGCGGTTGGGTAATTTTCTTTTTGACCATTTACCCAAACCTTGCCTTCAGCCGTTGTCAACCAAGCATCGTCGTTTACCTGCCCACTTCCCTGATAAACAGAGAACACATTTTCTTCGTTCAATGCATTTTGAACAAGTAAATATACGTTTACGTTAGCACCGGCCAGTTTCAGGCCATAATCTGCGCGGAGGTCCAGGCGACTAAACCAGGGTTTGTCCCCAGAGTTAATGGCTGCGACAGGAATATCCCATCCTCTTCCAAATACCTCACTTTGCACTGTGGTTGGCGTGTAAGCTTTTCCGCTTCCGAATGTATACACCGCATTCAACCCAATTCCAAATGGGCTTCGGTAATCAACCAAAATCGAACCGGTATGTTTTTGGTCATAAGATAGTCGATTAATAGTTGTGGGGTAGGTGTCGCCCGTCCAAGCGATGTCGAAGTTGTCAGAAGCACCTGAACCCGTACCTCGTGCATTCATATAAGTGTAGTTCAAATCTGCCATAACACCCTTAAACCTACGCATCGTGAAATTCAGACTGAATCCTTGAGTCACACCATAGTCACCATTCATATATTGTGCCCAACTGAATTCCGAACCATCTTTAAGAGGGTAGCTATCTACTTTACCATCGCCATCCGTATCTAGGTTTTCATGATTTTTCATCATGAGATAGTCGCGAATTTCTTTATAATACCCTGTAACATGAAGTGCGGCAATCTGGCCCACCTGCTGGGCAAACCCAACTTCATAAGACGTGGTTCTTTCTGGTTTTAGGGCTGGATTTTCAGAAACAGTCATATTCCCTTGAGAAAGGTTCGCACTTAAACCGCTGTCCGTTAAGTAGAGATAGCGGAGTGGAGGCGTTTGCCAATAGACACCATACTGTGCATGAAATACTGTTTGATCTGTAACAGGGAAGGAAAACCCAAGCCGAGGTAAAATTGCAGAATGGGTTTCCACCGGTTTCCAAGCATAGCTGCCTTTTTGGGTGCCGGATCGATCAACTCGTCCATCCCTCATATGTATATTTCTAAAACCAAAGGCATCACCCACACCATCACCATCGGAATCCGGCGCTTCAGCATTCGGATTAAATGTTTCATAAGATAACCCAAATTGAACAACGACATCTGACAATTCCCATTTGTCCTGGACAAAATATCGTGTTTCCACAGGATTTCCAGGGGCCAAACTATGGTCAGATTCCTTGTATTTATCGGCAGATTCACCAAAGATATTGTAGCCCAAGTTGTCAACATAAGCGTTTCTCCAAGTTGCAAACCACCATTTGTCCCAATCGCTTTGATCTACAACTCCATCACCATTAGCGTCGCCTACCTCATCGACAGAGACCACACCATTATAGTCCCGGTCCAGCTTTGACATATTTTCATAGATTTCACGACCCTGGTTAATGGTATACCACTTTATTTCTGTACTGTAGTATTCCATACCGGCTTTGATCTCATGGGCGCCAACCTGGTTCAGATAGCTCAGGTTTAACCCAAGTGCATCCTGGAACCTTTCCGTGTATCCACCGACTTGCGCACCGTATCCGGAGAAATTGACTAAAGCAGGTACAGAGAGTGTGTTTTTCCCGTGGTCACGATAGTAATATGTCGCACTTCCAATATCCGTTGTACGTTTCCCAATATCCTGTATTTCTCTGCCAAAATGAGAGTTAGACCAGGTTTGCTCATAAGAATTCAAACTTGCTATCGCTTTCAAATATGATTTTGATGAGATACTAAAGGTACCATTAGCATAGAGATAGGAATTCTTTGAATTATACAGCCACCCATTATTCCAGTTGATCGGGTGATAGGTATGTGAATATTGATTTTCTTCATAATCATACCCGCCAGCACCGATTTTTAATCGAAGAGGCCTCATGTCAATATCTAGTTTTCCAAAATATTTGACGTTTGAATCCGACCCGCTTCTTTTCGGTCCGTAAAGCCGCTGGTAATTAGAACCAACAACATAGGTTGTATCCAAATCTTGAACACCAGCAATTAAACTATCTGTGTTTGTTTGGTTGTCTCTTACGAATTCTTCAAAATAAACAATGCCCTCATTCAGGTCATTGCTGGAGTTTCCATCCACCCAAATCCAAGAGCTGTCGGATCCACTTAATGTTATATATTCTTTAACATCAGCGAATGGAGCAGGCGCAGACGATGGAGAGTTATCTTCATTCTTTTCCTGTTCTACATTGAGGTACCAACGCACATTACTTGTAATGGGTCCTCCAACAGAAAAGTTGAATAACTGTTTCCCATGGTTATACAAAGCGCTTTTATCTGTGCCGGGCGTAGTGGAACCCAAATCCGTGAGATATTCAGCAGAACCGCTAAACCGATTTCCACCTGAAGCCGTTGCAATAGCAACAATACCCCCGTTAGCGTTCCCAAATTCGGCAGATGCACCACCAGCCTGAAAGGAGACCTCATTTACACTCCGTTGGCTGAGCGATGAAAGCAAATTGCTCCCCGACCACCTGTTTTTCATCAGGACACCGTCGATATAGTAAGCATTGTCACTATCTCTTCCGCCCCGGATGTTCCCCCCTACAGCACCAGCCTGTAAGGCAATAATATCAGAAACATTTCGTACGGGTAAGGCCTGAATTACCTCACCTTCTATGATTGCGGTGGTGTTTGTTGCGTTTTTCTTAATCAATGGCCGTTCTGCTGTTACTTGGACTTCCTCCCCCTCCACTGCAGCCACATCAAGGCTAAAGTTGAGTTCGGTTGTCAAGTTAGCATTTACACGCACATTGCTTATTGTCATCGTTTTATAACCGATGTACTGGGCTTCGACTTCGTATGCACCTACAGACACATCCAAAATGTAATACCGGCCGTTTTCATCTGTGGCACCACCGAAGGAAGTCCCCTTAACAAGGACGTTGGCTCCTACAAGCGGTTGACCGTCAGATGTAACAGTCCCGGATAACTTTCCGGAAGTCTGTGCAAAGACGATTACAGGAAGGCACAGTAACACGAGTACCAATGCGATTCTCTTCATGAGTCTCTCCACTGTTAGTGAATGAATAAATTGCTATAAATTGTCTTAGGGGGTATAGTTTCCCCTCACCTCTTCCGGCAAAACTACACTTTTCATTTTAGTGAATGCAACATTTTTTTTTAAAAGAGAAAAAGAGGTGCGAAAATTGTCTTTAATAATTTTCAGGATAATTTCAACCGCCTCAATCGGTTGGAGTTTCCGACGACGTTTAGGGAACTCAGAGCCATGGCAGCTTCTGCCAAAACCGGATGAAGAACACCTGCAATTGCCAGGGGAATGGCTATGAGGTTATAAATACTTGCCCAAAATAAATTTTGTTTAATCTTTAAAAAGGTCCTTTTTGCCAATTTTAAGGCTGCTGGAATTTTTTTCAGGTTTCCATTTACAATAACAATATCACCGGACTCTATTGCAATATCGGTCCCTGTTCCCATAGCAATCCCAACATCTGCTACAGCTAAAGACGGCGCATCGTTTATCCCGTCTCCCACCATCGCCACAACTTCACCCTTAGATTGATACTCCTCTATAATAGAAGCCTTTTCCTCCGGTAACACCTCAGCATGAAAAATGTCAATGTTCACCGCTTTGGTAATTCGCTCTGCTTCTTTTGGTTTATCCCCTGTGAGCATAATGATTTTTAACCCAGCAGCCTTTAGGATTTTAATGGTTTCCCCCGAAGAGGCCTTTACTTCATCAGACAACTCAAATGCTCCATAGGGTGTACCGTCAATGGCTAAAAAAACCGTGGAACCGTTTCCGGTATAATCACCGTTAAAATTTACAAACTTTCGATTCCCCACCGTTAATACCGAACTACCGTAGTGCCCCCGAATCCCCTCACCCGGGATCGTTTCTGCATCCGAAATATCATCCAGCTTTATATTTTTCTCTTCGGCAAGGGAGACAATAGCTTTTGCCAGAGGATGATTTGAACGACGCTCCAAGCTCGCAGCCATTCGAATTAAGTCAGTTTCTCCGATGGCCCCCAGAGAGACCACTTTATTCACTCGGTGTTTTCCTGTGGTTATCGTACCGGTTTTATCAAAAATAATAGTGGTGATATCATTTAACCTCTGTATGGCTGACCCTTTCCGAACCAAAATTCCATTTTCGGCCCCTTTCCCGCTCCCGACCATTAAAGCGGTTGGTGTTGCCAGCCCCAACGCGCAAGGACAGGCGATGACCAATACGGCAATGGCAGCAAATAAAGCCAACTCAACAGTACCCAAGGAGAGATCGACCCAAGGAAAGTATGCCCCTAAACTACCAGCTGTGTTTTTCATCAGCTCGGGGAAAGCCATCCAACTCCCAAACGTCAGTCCTGATATTAGCAAAATCACAGGTACGAAACGGGCTGTCATTTTGTCTGCGAATATTTGAACGGGTACCTTTGTGGTTTGTGCCTGTTCCACCAGTTTCGCCATTTGAGCCAAAAAAGTATCCAGCCCTACTTTTGTTGCTTTCACTTTTAGATACCCATCCAAATTGATGGTCCCCCCTATGACAGTGTCTCCTTCTGTTTTTTTCACAGGATTGGATTCCCCAGTAGCTATGGATTCATCAAGAGAACATTTTCCTTCAATTATGTTCCCGTCTGTGGGAATTTTCTCTCCCGCCTTAACAATCATAATGTTCCCGGGGCGTAAGTTCTGAACGGGAACTTCAACTTCCGATTGGTTTTCTTTTAAAATTCGGGCAAAAGGGGCTCCATAGGTCATGAGTTTTCTGATAGCTTCCGACGATTTCCCTCTCGCCCGGGTTTCAATATATCTTCCTGTGAGATGGAAGGCCAAAATCATTCCCGCTATCCCGGCAAAAGAGTGAATCTCGACCCCCGCGAACCGCAAGAGGCCTGTACTGAGGGCCGCAATAGATCCGATTGCAATTAGTACATCCATATTGGGGACCTGATGTTTCGTGGACACCCAAGCGCTTTTTATTGTTTCTTTCCCCGGGCCAATCAAAACTATTGCACTTAATAATACCATTCCCAGATTAAAGAGCTGAGGATTCGGCCACATGATACCATAAACCATTTCCGGGATCATCCAGCACATAATAAGGGTTGTCGCTCCCCACGAAACCCACATTCTCCTTGCGGCTATTCTAACATTTTGCTCTGTCCGTTTCTCTAGGTCATCCCCAATATCATCTTTTTTAATAACCGGTGAAGCTGTATATCCGGTTTTATTAACCGCTTCTACGAGTAAATCAGATGATGCCTCTCCCTGAACATTTGCTTTTTCCAATGTCAGGTTCACTACGGCTTTTTCCACCCCGGGCACACGGCTCAAGGCTTTTTCTACTGCAGCAACACACCCAGCACAATGCATTCCCTCTATTTTTAATTCAATCGGCTCCACGGTTCTCTAATTGTCCTCAAACACCTGTTCCTAAACAACTTTTCCCATCTTATCGGCTTTTAATACCCACAAATCAAGGTCTAGAAAAAAAATTTTGATATTTAATCATAGGATTTAATCTACCAGAATGATATCGTCACCGGTCTTTACAGTTCCTTTTTCGAGAACACGGGCATACCACCCTCGTCTATTCATGAGCGTTTTTATAAATTCTGTGGATTTCTCTTTTCCCACATAGGCAAGGACTTCGAGATTTGTACAGGGATTACACTTAAATGAAATTTGAATTAAGGCGGATCCAATGCGGTATTTTTGATTTTCTTTAATCAAATAATAATCCAATCCTTTGGTTGTAAAATTTTCTCCCAAATCTCCCGGATTGACCGGCCATTTTTCCTTCCTCAAATCATTCAAGATTTCTTTAGCGATAAGCATCACAGCCATTTCCGGTTCCCCAGATTTTTTCTTCTGACGATACCGGTTATAATCACCCGAAACTCCTTCTTCTGTGACTTCTACGCTGTTAACCGATTTTTTAGGCAACCCATGTTCCCCGGGAATGTGAGGCTTAACGTTTATTTGCCCAATGGTTCCTTTTTGCAAGATTCATCCTATTTTAAAAACTGAATTTAATACAGATTAATCCCCCAATAGGACAGAAATAGAACCCACAGAAATTATCTACTATACCCTATGATTTTTTTTGCCCCAAAAATGATGGCATGAGACCCAGAAAAAGACAAAACAATTAACACAATATATTTGATTAAAACGGGCAGGCTAATATTCAAAAGCACTAAAGCAAATAGGCCGATGACAATGATATGAATAACATAAACGTAGTAAGAATTGTGGTTCATTATTTCCAACAACACATTTGTTTTATTGAATTTTGATTGAAAAAGGTTAATCCAAACGTGTAAAAACGACAACACACTCAACACCAATGAAATGTACAGGGCAAGTTTATCCCAGAATTTTGAAACGAAATAAAAATCTCTTCCCGGTGTTATCATATTAAAAAAGATATTTAATACAGTAACAATGTATACTGACAGTGCACTATACAAGACAAGATTGACAACGATTACTTGTTTCTTGTTTTGACTTACTGAGTCTAACACATTTTCTTTGTAGGCCAATGCCCCCAATATAAAAACTAAAAAGTAAACCAAAAACCGTTCCCGTTGAAAATGAAGGAAAAAAGAGTGGTGCCATCCAGTCATATCTAAATAAGAAATACCCATACTGTAAACTGTCCCAAAAAATACGGTAAGGAAAACCCCTCTTTTAAATGACACATCCATTTTTATTCCTGACTTAATCATACCCAAATACACCATTTGAAACAAAAACAATACGGGCAAAAACCAAAGCCAGTTTTGTACGGGGTTGTCAGAAAACAGATAGGGGTTACCATTGAGTCTGATAAACCAGTGAAAATAAGAATACCATTCTTCTTGGGGCATCCCTCTTGAATAAAGGAAAATCATTTTATACATGGGAATAAGAACCAACACACCAAAAAACCATGGCAGCATTATGCGTTTAAATTTTGACACAACAAATTCTATGGTGGATTTGCCTTGAACCGATTTGGGTATGAAATAACCGGAAATAAAAAACAATGTAAACATAACAAACACATCCAGGACCAGTCGAACCAAACCGATATTATCATTTTTCATTGGGTCACTCACAATCCAAATACCGTTTAAGGCTGTTTCATACACCAGCCCGGAATGAATGACGACAACTAATAATACCATAAAGGTGCGTAAGTGATCTAAATAATGAATTCGTTTTGTCATAAATATTTACTTCTTTTTATTTGGTGCCTTTTTTTCCACCCACCCCATAATAGCCGGAATAACAATTACCGTAGCTAAAAAGCATGTTCCTACACCAATAAAGAGAGAAATTCCCATGGATCCTAGCCCCCTGTAGGTTGCAAAGGTAAGAGATCCAAACCCCAACATGGTAGTCAGAGAGGTTAAAAACACAGCTCTTCCTGTTGATGAGAAAACAGTTTTGTGCTCTCCCCGTCCTTCAATTTGATATCGGTGGATGATGTGGACACCATCATCAATTCCAATACCGATAATCAGAGGGACAGCCATAGCATTCATCATGGTGAGCTGTAGGCCAGATAATTCCATAACGCCCAACATCCATAATGCACCAATGGCCAGTGGAACTATAGCCAGCGCAGCCTTTCGGACATTTCTAAAATCCAATAATAAAATTATAAAAATAACCACTAGCGCTAATTTGGTGGCAAATTTCCCGTCCTCTGAAAAATAATTAATTAAATTCCGATAAACTGGTGGAAGCCCTGTTGCGCGTTCACTGATCCCTTCCAATTCGTCGCAAAACCGATTTAAAAACTGCTCATCCCACACATTCCCTTTAGGATAAATTGTAACCAAAAACAAATCGCCGGAATTCCCCACATACTGTTTTCGAATATTTTCAGGTATGGTCTCCAAGGTTATGGGTTCCGGATTCGCCATCCGTTTTGCTATAGGTTTGAACGCGGTGGCAAAGCCTTGGTTGAATACTTTCAATCGCTTTACAATTGAAGTTTCAGGCGATTCAACTTTTTGAATAACATGACTCAAAATCCCTGAAGATAAATTCGGGCTGACTTTTGCAAGCTGTGACTGCCAACCCAAAATGGTTTTATCTTCCTCTTCGGGGACAACACCCACCAATAACCCAGTTTTTAAATAGACCCGTTCCTGACTACCAATATTGGCCATATCCTGTATTTCTATGATATTGGCTTCTAATCGTACAAGTTCTTCTAAAAAAATAACTTTATCTTTTTCTGTAAACTGCGTTTGAATATCCACACTTGAAATCTTTGAGCGAATTTCACGTACTCTAGATTGGCGATCTTTTTGCTCGCCAATTGGAGGTAAAAAATCAGAAATGGACCTTACCATACCTGATAATTTCATATCCTTTGCTTTTTGTGTCAGTTCTCTTGCTTGTTCTAATGAGTTCGCAGAAAAATATCCATAATCTGAACTTAGTCCCATTTTATCAATCATCTTATCCTGAAGAATGATGGTTTCCAAGCCCTCCGGTTCCATATTCAGGTAGTTATAGTCCCAAGTGATTAAACTTCCACGCCAGCCAATAAAAATAACCATAACTATAATTACAACAGTTGCTACCCCGGGATACTTTGCCAAAATTCCCGCGCTTTGCCCAAGACGCTTGTACGATATATCTCTTGGGGGTTTCTCTGCTCTGTTTTTTCTAAGTTTTAATAAGATATGCTCGCGGAGCACTAAAAGAGTAGGCAAAACTGTAATGGCAGCAACCATGGTCATGATGATGCCCAACCCCAGGGATAACCCAAATTCACGGTATCCTTCGGTTCGGGTAAATAAAAAGGTTAAAAAAGCCGACGCTGTGGTGAATCCACCAGTTATAACGCCAAGTCCGGCTTTATTCATGGTTGTTTTCATAGAGGAAGAAATGGATTCTCCGGCCGCTCGCATTTCCGTATATACTGCAATGATATGAATAGAAAAATCAATACCAAGCCCTACCAGAATCACACCCATCATAGCAGTCATCATATTAAGCTGACCTACAGCAACCCAGGCGATACCTAACGCCCACACGACACCAACAAGGAGTGTAACTAAAGCAAGAATGGGACTAACCACCATACGAAAGGCTACAACAAACAAAATGAGGATGACCAACAACGCCAAGGTAGTAATAGTAAAAGAATCTTCTTCCATGGCACGCAATTCATCTCTTTGCAATGGAATCGCACCTGTTAGCCCAGCCTCTACACTATATTCTTTGGCATATTTTTTTACAATGTCTTCCGCTGCATATGTGGAAGCCGGATATGCCTCAAACTCCAGCCAATCAAAACTGGGGATGATTTGCATGATGAGCATTTGCCGATCCCAACTGCGGTAATAGGTGTCTCCAAATAAAATTGCATCCGCTGCATTGGCTCCGGCTGAGTGGGTATTCCCTTCTACAGCTCTGTTTAATTCTTCTGCGAATGTTTGGATTCCATCCATAAACCTTATGGCGCCCTGTTCCTGCTCCTGCCCTTCAATTGAACCACCGCTACTTCCGGTATATTCTTGTTCAAACGTCTCATTCAGGTTTTTTAAAAACCCTGTAAGGTTCGGGTTTTCAAAAAGGGAGCTGTTAGTTTCAAGGTCTTCAGATTTCATCAGCATTAACGCGTGGTCAGCCAGGAGATCTTTTGGCAGTTTATAATCGACCTTTTTGAAATAATGGTTCAGTTTTTCTATTTCAGGGGAAACGGCTTCAGCAAAATTTATCAGGCGTTCGGAGTTCCCCTCCGCCACAATGAGCATAGACATTGCCCCATCAAACTCATCAATAATTCGATCAAACTCTTCTACCATGGGTTCATCTTCCGGCATGAGATCGGTAAAGCTGGTTTTCATGGTAAGTTGACCTGCCATTATCCCAAACAAAATCGTCATTAACAGTAAAACCAATCCGGACATCCACGGATGGCTGGGGATAATATTTCCTAAAAAGTGTAGTATTCTATGTCTCATGTTTTTTTCCTTTTTTCTCAGCCCACCACAGGATTACCCAATACAATATTGCAAAACCGATGATAAACCACTCCAAGGTCAGGGAGGGTTCTTTTTGCTGGACTATATCTATTGTAGCTAAAGCCGACAAAATGATGAATACCCATCCAAAAACTCTTATCATTGTTCACTTTTCTCACTCACACTAATTCCCATTTTTTCCATGTTTTTCATTAAGCGAGCCGGTTCTACCAATTGTCCCATCCAATGCAAGCCTGGTTTTCTTATTGACCCATCTAAATATTGAAGGAGACATGCGACAACTGGAATAGCAGTAAACGCATAACCATCTTCATGGCTTAATGTCAATTCTAAAGAAGCATCTTTCCCTTTATTTATTCCATTCGCTTCCAGCTTCAACATAGTGTAGTAGGGTGGTTTAGCTGAAATTTTCCAAGCCCAGGCAAATAAATTTCCCATGGGTTTCGCCATCATATTGGGAAATAATTTTATCATGAACAACACTACCGGCATAACAACATAATCTGTAAACCAACCAAAGCCAGCGATGTAAAAACCTGTATTTTTCATAGATGGTACCATTTGGGGTAAATCACGCAATTCTTCGAAAAACATGGGGACACACATTTTTTCACCTGCAGGGTTTCCGAAATCAATAGTTGGAAAATCCTTCATCGACCAAAAACCAGGGACTTTCCATTCACCGTTTTTCAAAAACCGCATTTCATAATCTTTTAGCTCTTTGATAAATTCTGTTTTGGTTGCTTCTGTCATCGTCACATCTGTCCAGTCAGCGCTGATTGCACCGGCGGTGATAGCTGATTCTAACTTATTTATATGAATATCGGCATAGCGTACTAAAACTGAAGGTAACCCAGGATGAAATCCTGCTTCGCTGATGAAACATTGTCCGGATTTTTCGATGTCCGAAGCCATAGATTTCAGCATTCGTACTTTTGAATTGGAATAATGCACATCCAAATAATCACATCCGGCCTTGATACAGGCCATTGCAACATTATCTGTAAATTTTGCCGTGGATCCGGCTGAAACAACCATGTCCATTCCGGAAAATGCTTTTATCAACAAATCCGTTTTTGAGGCATCTGTCGAAATCCAACCAACACGATTTGGACAATTTAATACTTCTGTGGTTTGCCGGAGTTTATCCTTATTCCGAGCCCCGAGAACAATCCGAACATCGGTGTTGTCTAAAAGCAGGCGGGCAATATTTCCCCCCGTATTTCCACTGCCACCCAAAATGAATATGGATTTACTCATAATGTTTCCTCAATAAATTAATGGAAATAATTTTTTAGTGGTCGAAGCATAGATTAGAAAGTCTTGTCCATATTTTTCTGATAAATATTTTTCTTTCACAGGAATGTGAATAAAAATGAACATCACAATCATAATGGCCGGGAGAACTAACGCCCACATGGTTCCTGTCACTAACGCAAAACCGGTAAACAAAACTGAGTCCCCAAAATAATTTATATGTTGTGCATAATGGAACAAATGTCCCGTATATAATTTCCCATTATGGTCAGGGTTTTGTTTCCAGCCATGGCGAGCAAATTCTGAACCTGTGTTTATCCATGAACCGATTACAAATAGGGCAATTCCAAACCATTCCACCCAACCCGGTTCTTCGACTTGAGCTCCACCCATTATCGCAAATGAAATATGTAAAAAATAAATCCATACGACTACAGAAACAACTTCGTCCCAAGTTATTACTCGTTTTATTAAATAAAAATTTGTTATTAAAATTCTCAAGAAATAAATAATAGCAAAACCTAACAATAGCTGATTTCGAACGGTATGACCATCAATAGCCCCTGCGTTAAACCAATTATAAACCACATCAATTCCATCATAGAGTAAAAGCCAAGCCATCAAGATGACAGACAAAAAATGATTCATGGATAGCGTCACTTTTTGTGAAATAGATTTTCCGTATTTACCGTGCATTTTTTCACCTATTATTTTTTCATATTCTTCTAGAAGTATCCTCTCACTCTTAATCGCAATGCTTTACCCTGAATTCCGAATTCCGTGTCCATTTTTCCAAAAGATTGGCTGAACAAAATACTCGCTGTTACATTTTCAAAGATACTCCATTCCACCTGCGGTGCAAGAGAAAAACTTTTATCATCCAAATTACCAAAAGTCATCAAGCTCCCTGAAATGAAATCGTTAAAAGAAAACCGGGTTAAGGCAAATCCATAGTTCTGGGTGAGCGATTTGCTTTCTCCGCCATAAGCATGAACATAATGATAAATCGAGAGTTCATCTTTGGTTGCCCCAAGCGAATTGTGAAAATATTCTGCCATGACATACACACCATTATCAAAAGTGTGATCAGTGCCAATAACATATTCACCAATACTTTTTGTATTTTCCATGGACAAGAACGCTTCACCCCAAAACCCAAACTCACCAAGTTGACCAACAAGAGATCCACCAAAAAATTCTGATGTTGTATGGGTTGACATGATATTCATTAATCTCCAAAAAGGGAATAAATGATGGCGTTGCGCAATATTCATGGTAATATCAAAACTTCCAATCCCTGTTTTCATTTGAACCATTTTTGTGCCCGTTTTCAATGAATCGTTTTCAGCAATGATGATGTCCATGCTTGAGCGGTCATTTATGGGAATTTCAATTCGAACAGCATTAACCCCCGGTTGTTCATAGGTGGGGTCGAGTAAATCCTTTCGGTTAAAAATATCCAAGGGGTTCCAGGCGTAACCCGTCCCAAGCGAAAGGGGCTGGCGTCCCAGTGTTAAATCCAATTTTGAAAAATTAAACCTTGCGTAGAAATTATCTAAAAACAGTGTATCAAAAATGGTTAGGGGCATAGAAGTCATGTGTTCCTCTTCCACCCAAAGCGTATCGAACGGGATAAAATCGAAAAAATCCCATTTTGTTTTACCAAAAAATTTCTGTCCGTTAACATTTCCTGCAATAAGCACAATGTCTATTGGGCGCCATTCTCCTTCTAATCTGATTTTTCCATATCCAAAAGAATAATCGCTTTCTTTTACCTGTATTCCATCATATTCAAATTCTCCATACCCAAATAAGTTCACTTGGGCATTTATGGGAACCCCCCCCAGAGAAAAAAGAAATAGATAATTGAAATATATTCTAAATACTCTATGTCCCCTCAGGTT
Organism: uncultured bacterium; assembly: GCA_964549275.1. Taxonomy (GTDB): domain Bacteria; phylum Fidelibacterota; class Marinisomatia; order Marinisomatales; family TCS55; genus CAZJUP01. The sequence goes on from CAZJUP010000004.1 coordinate 187,279, forward strand.
CATTTTTTCAAGTTCCTTTCACTGAAAAATCCTTTAGGGGGTATCCATTTATAAGAAACACTGAACGTTTCCATAATGGTTTTAGTATTTGTCAGGTGGTTTTTCATGATAATATACATGGCAGTAGGGTACCCGTCTATCTCTTGAATATCAGTGAGCGTTAATGTTTTTTCAGGAACTTCTTTTTCATTCATATACTCGATTTGTACCGGATAGTAGTTATCTTTCCGGACATATAAAACCACTGTCGGGTAATCCACATCAGCATCTTTATGGGCCGTTGCTTTCAATTTCCAGCAGGAGTTACCGTTTAATTCATCGCTCCCTATATTTAAAGTGGAATAATCTTTTTTCCAGGTGTCTTCCGATGAAAAATCATCAAAAGAAAAATCTCCTCCCTGTACTTTCATTTTTTTTGCATGGCTGGCCATTTTTCGCACACGCCGAGTCCGGGGAAAATACATCCAGATATCATCCCCATTGTTCAAGAGTAGAAATGTCTGTCCTTTAACACTGGAAGGTTTGATATACCGCATCAGCATTTTATCTCCTTTTCCAGAAGAATATATTTCCAGTTGGAAAGTTCGAATTTTTCCATCCTCGTAATGGTTTATCTGTTTAATCAGACCGCTGCTGTTCTCTGGTGACATCACAGCTGTCATACTGTCAATCACTGCTTGTCCAGTTGGTGTTTGTCCGAAACTCAAAATATGAGTCGAAAAAATAATGCAGATAGTTTTTAATGAATCCCAAAATTTGTTTTCGAGAATTCTTTTCATTTTAAAATTCCTTTCATAAAGGATTGAATCGCTTCTTCTTTCACGGTTTGGAAGGAGTTTTTATCCTTCATCATAACCATTTGCCAAACCAATCCATCTAAAAACGCCATAAGAAGTGCAGCCACCCCATCTTTATTCATTTCACGAAATTCACCATATTTTATCCCGGCATCCAAAATTGATTTTATGCTTTCTTTATATCTCTCATAATATTTTGCAAATTGAGATGAATCGGAACCATGCCAATGACCACGTCCTGCGTGAGCCCATAATTCAATCAGGATAAGCATGGCATCATCCATAGCCTGAAATTGTTCAATACTCACAGCCATAAAATGTTTGAGCTTCTCACTTGGCGAAAGAGATTCAACGACCAAATTCTGAAAAAGAAGTTCAAACTCCTCGAATATTCCGGTTTCAATAGCCAAAAATATTTCATCTTTACTTCTGAAATATTCATACACCGTTCCCTTACCAATTCCCGCTTCTTTAGCTATATCAGCTATCCTCCCCTTTTCCAACCCATCTCTTGCAAAGACAAGAATAGCAGCATCAATTATTTTTTGTTTTTTATCCATAACTATCCAAATATGACTGACCGGTCGGTCAGAAGTTAAATACTCATGCCTCACTTATACAATTAATAATTAATTAGCCCATTGGAAATCCAACAGGGGGAACAAATGGGCTTGCACTCCGAAAGGGTACTCCCCTGCAGTTAACTTATACCCAAATAAAATCCGAAACCGATGGCTTTTCATCCAAATTAACAAGGCCTTATGTTCAAAACCATACGCCTCATATCCCCCCGGCATTAAAAATAAATCGTAATCCAAAAGGTATGACCAACTGTTTCTTACAGGCTTGGACATATCTGCTCCAACCCGGATTAACCACTTATTATAATACACCGATAACCGGGGAAAAACCAGGGGCAAATCAATCGTAGAACTTCTATCAAGCTTCCCACTACCAAAGGCAAAAGAAACGCCACCTTTTACAGTGACTAACAATCCTTCCAGAGTCTTTCTTGAAGCCAACAACTCGTTAGAAAATGATACCATTTGTGGAATATCAAATTCCGGGGAAATTAAAGCAAATTTATTGGGGTCACCCAATTCCATTCCCAATGGACTTTGAAGCTTTTTTAGCATGGGGGTGGGATACATAAACCCATGGCGTGTAGAGACGGACCATCCAAATCGACTGTTCCTCGCGAACTTAACGGAGATATTCGGCATTAAAAAAGTGGAGAGTTTATAGGTTGAAAATTCCATAGTCTCTGAAAACCCATACCTTAGCGGCTGAAAAACGCCGATTTCTATTCTACCCTTAGGAAGTAGTTGAGCTGTTCCGCCTGACCAGATTTTTCCACCAAAAATTTTTCCGAAGAGCACAACCAAAATCAGATATGTTTTTATCTTAGTCATTTCGGCACCACCCATTTTGCACTGACAGGTATATGATCAGACAGTGGAGTTAGTTCTTGGTGTGTTTTTCCATCAATCCATTTTGTATTGGTCCACAAATAATCCAGTTTTCTGTCCAAGGTTAAAACTTGTCCAGGACTATGGGTAAAATGCTTCGCCTCCCTGTTAGAATATTTACTAAGAGAAATAGCCGGTTTATAAGCCATATATAAAGGCGAAAGCCAGGTTATTTCAGGCCCAAACCAGCTTCCTTCCTTATGTTGAGGATCGTCCTCAGCTCCATGGTAAGACTCTCCAGCGCATTTATCTTCAATACAATAATCGGTTTTAGTGGCAGTGGGGGGGATGGCATTCAAGTCTCCGCCGGAAACAAAGTAATTTCCTTCGGCTACAATGGCATCGAGAATGGATTTATATTCTTCCAAATGTTTTTGTTTGGTTTCATCTGTGGCAAAAGCAGTGGCATGGACACACACAGCATACACATTGTTTTTTTCAGGAAGAGCAATTCTTGCTTTTAGTACATTTCTACGAAGGTAAAAATATTGAGTGAGCTTGTCTTGATCTCCTCTTAGGGGAAGTTGGTGTCTTTCTGCATCTTCTATTTTCCATTTAGATAAAATCGCATTCCCTACATTGACGCGGCCCAAACCGTCAGCCAAAATAATTTGAGATGCCCACATTGATGCATAAGCACCATAATTAAAATCGGTATGGTCCAACAACCACTGGACTTGATCGAGATAAGCTGTCCTTTTGGATTCAACATCCACCTCCTGCAAAAGAAGAATGTCTGGATCGTTTTCTCTAATTTTTTTTGCCAGCGCTTCAAGATTTTCTGTGGTTTCATCTTTTTTTAATATAACCCGGTTTCCGCATTCATCGCCAAACCAGGATATACGAGCAGCACCGAAACGGATATTCCAAGTCATGACATTCAGGGTATCTTTATCTGGAGCGTTTATAATTGAACTTGAAGTATATAAAACAGCATCTTCAATTTCGGAAAATGTATTCACAAGGGGTTCGCAGGCTGTCAAAAGAAATCCAATAAGCGTTAAACAGTAAACTCGGATCTTAATCTTCATTCCCATAATTGCTCTCGTTTTCCTAGGTAAATTTAGGACAAAAATACTCTCACATTACTGTTTTTCATCAAAGGGAAACACTGTTAAATAATTATTCATTTATTTCTGATCCATAACACGCTTTAGGGTAATCTCATCATCCGGAAATAGTTTAGATTTTACAAGACGAGGAACCAAAGTTTTAAGGTTTTTATCTTTTGAAAAAACATCCTTAAAAATCGGAAGGGACTCCTCTACTCTTCCAGCTCCGGCAAGAGTCACTGCGGTCCAAAATGGAAGTTCGGGGTTTTCGGGGTAATAGTCAGCAGCCTTTTTATATTCTTTAAGCGCCAATTCAATTTTTCCATCTTCCATAAAATGATCTCCCGCATTGGCATGTTTGTAGGCTCTATGAATTCTGAGAAGGCGTTTCATCTCAACTATGGGTGTGGGATGATCTTCAATTCTCAAGCTCAAATCAACATCTTTCCATGAGACCCCTGTGGGATTGCCTGAAACAATCAGCATGGCTGCAGACTGTCTTCCTCGAAGATCTCCTCCCTCATTTTCTGCTGCAACCAGAGCAGCCATCATTTTATCAGCCAAATCTCCTGATGTAGACTCAAATGCATTGGACATGGCTTTGGGTACAGTACTATTTTCCATTAAGTTTGCTTGAACGGTATAGTTCTTTCCTAAAATATGTCCCGCATATTGTATACAATTTTTCCCGGTATGAGCCGCAACATTTCCCTTGGCATCTACCATCCCCACCTGGCGAACTGCTTCACTTTCATCCCCCGCAATAAGCAAGGCTAAGGCTTCTTCTGCTGTTTTTCCCTCCTCCATGAGTCGGATTCCTTCCGGGCCGTAATCCACCTTAACAAAAGATTGTGTTGCAACAGCGCCAACGCCGGCTTTCGCCCAAGGAACCAAAAACCCCACCGAGAACCAATGGCTCTGAACCGCTACACCTAACTCACCGGTTTCTTGATCATAAGCAACTATGGAATATGTAGATACGGGACGCCTGGGAAACTCTTGACCAAAGACAGAGCATACTGACAAAAAAAAGAACATAATTATCCGAAACATGTTTTGACCTCCTCGATTCTTAAATTGAACAATTCCAATGATCCAGTTTAATCCCTAACTTTGATGGTCAGCAAGTCTTTTGAGCAACTCTGATTCAGAAACCCGTAATATAACCGGAGGATTCTTATGAAATTCAAATTCAGTCGTTGTGTTGCCATCCAAACACCCCACAAAAAAGAAATGGTTAATTTTTATATCAAAACCTTGGGAATGTCTTTAGGAAAAGGCAATGAAGTTGGTGACGGTCCCGGCCGTCTCTTCATCATGGAAAATCAATCCTTAAAGGGCCCGATCTTGGAGCTCATGGTAAACAATGTGGAAGAAGCAAGAGATTATCTTTTAGTCAACGGCTGTACTGTTGTTCGTTGGGAAGGCGCGGGAAAAGATTGTTATATTCGCGATCCTTTTGGCACGATCTTTAATCTTTGGCAGGGTTTGGACTTGGATTAAATCCTATTTTAAAACATGAATGTTTTTTTCTTCGCAAATCTCCTTTAGCACCGTTGGCCACACCGTAACGCTCACTTCACCTAAATGTGCTTTTTTCAGTAAAAGCATGGTGGTTCTGGATTGCCCAATTCCACCTCCAATACTCAAAGGAATATCATCATTCATAATTGCACGGTGATACGGAAGTTTTAAAAAATCCATTTGGCCGGACATGTCCAATTGTTTCAGTAGTGTCTCTTTATTCACCCGGATCCCCATGGATGTAAGTTCGTGCCGACGCTTAGTAACAGGGTTCCACACCAAAATATCACCATTCAGGCCATGCATCTGGTGCTCATTTTTAACCACCGTTTTTGTTACCCAATCATCATAGTCTGCTGCCCGCATTTCGTGGGGATATCCATCTTTCAACGGGTATCCGATTCCATAAATAAAAATAGCGGGATATTCCTGTAATATTTCAGTTTCTCGCTTTTTCCGGGGCAATTCCGGATATTTTTCCAGTATTTCTTCTGCATGAAGAAATGTTAATTTCTCCGGAAGGCTCGGTATTTGTTCTGATTTTAACTGAGGATAGAGCGCTTGGATGTGGGTTTCTGCACCTTTGATTACTTTCCATATTTTTTCTACCACATCTTTTAAATAATCCAAATTCCTGTCTTGGGTCTGAATAGCTCTTTCCCAATCCCATTGGTCAACATAGGCACTATGATCATGGTCTAAAAAATAATCCTTTCTCACTGCACGCATATCAGTACAAATCCCTTCTCCCACAGTGCAGTCAAACTGTTTCAGAGCCCAACGTTTCCATTTTGTTGCAGCCTGAACAACCTGCCCATTGATGGGCGTTTCCAATCCCAGTCCACATGGAAACTCAATGGGCGTGCGGGATCCGTCTCTATCCAAATAGTCGTTCATTCCGCTTTCTCGGTCAACAATTAATGGAACAGAAACCATCATTAAATTCAAGACATCACACAAGTTTGATTCGATATAATTCTTAATCTCAAAAATTGCCCTTTGAGTTTCTTTTGGTGATAAAATTGACCGGTAGTCATTCGGCAGTTCTGTTTTTAATTCATCATAATTTCCGATACCGGGTCCGGCGAGATCCGCTTCTTTTGTGGACATCATATCCCCCTAGTTTGTTTAGGTTTATAAAGCAGTGACAAATTAAGACAAATAGGTACTATTTAAAAGGAGTTCTCTGCGCACAGTTTTTGATACATTGTTCTTTTCCGCGAAACACCCTTACATTCCCTTATCATGAAATACGCCCGGTATTTGGGAATGCCAACCTTAATTCTCATCGCTGTATTTTTCGCCTCTAAAGGGCAATACTGGGGGTGGGTTTACCTGATCTCCCTGGACATCCTCATTATCGCAGGAGATGCTCTCTTAGGTCATGATATTAAAGTCCCCAATTATAAACACACATCAATCCTTACCATTTTACTCTATATCAATCTTCCCATTTATTTACTCTTTTTGACTGTGGCAATATATATGGGTGGTCATGAATATTTTCCCGCTCTTGAAAGAGGGATTTATTTTCTAACCGGTCATGATATATCAGCAACACGTTCCGGAACGGAACTTTGGCATTTAGCAGGATATGTGTTTGCGGGAGGGCTTTTGATGGGTGCTTCTCTTACTGTACCTGGCCATGAACTTGTTCACCACAAGAAAAATAAATGGGACTGGTTTATGGGAAACTGGATGATGGTATTTACTTTGGATAATGCTTTTACGATTGAACATGTCCATGGACATCATAAAAATGTGGGAATCGCCTCAGATCCTGCCACTGCGAAACAAGGTCAAAGTTTCTATGCTTTCTTTTTTAAATCCACCTTCGGCGCATTTCGTGATGCCACAACCATTGAGTCTTCTCGATTAACTAAAAATGGATATAAGTTTTTTAGTCTTCACAATCAATTACTCCAAGGATATTCAAGAAGCCTTCTTGTGGTTTTTGTTGTATATATCATTGGCGGATTGGGTGGGTTACTTGTTTATTTGGGGATAGTCATTTTCGCCAAATTTTTTCTGGAAATCACAAACTACATGGAACACTATGGGCTCGTTCGAGCCCCTGGAACACCAGTTTCTCCGAAACATTCCTGGAATTCAAACAGGCGCGTCAGTAGTATCCTTCTTTATAATTTAACCCGTCACTCCCACCATCATGAACAGGGAAATCTTCCTTTTTGGAAGTTGCACCCATACCCCTACGCCCCAGAAATGCCTTATGGATACTTAACAACGCTTTACCTGGTCACCTTTTTCCCGGGGAAATATAGAAAAATGATGGAACCAAAACTAAAAGAGTGGAAAGAAAACTTCGCTTCGGAAGAAGAAATAACTTTAATGGCTTAAATCAGATTTCTTCGAATATCCCTGTATTTTTATTTTTTTTTACCTTATCCGCATCAAAGCATTTTCCATTCATTGCTATATATACACCCGGGGGCAAACTCTGAACAAAACCCAGTGCAGCTCCCAAGTTGAACAGGCCATCTGAACTGCCAAATTTATAAGGAATCATCGCCCCGGTTAAAACAATGGTTTTGCCCAAATCCGCCAAAGCCAAAACCCTCCCCGTTTCCGCCATGCTGTCCGTCCCATGGGTTATGACAATTTTTGATTCGTCTGCGTTCTTACACTGTTCTTCGATAAGATGCCGATGGCTTTCAGACATATCCAAACTGTCAATCATCATGAGGGTTTTAATGTGGACATCAACCTGGGAACGACCCAGAACCAACATTTCCTTTAGGTGTGTGTCTTTAAAATACAGTTTTCCGTTAATTTCGTCGTATTCTTTGTCGAAAGTTCCACCGGTAATGAAGATGCGAATTTCCATTTGAAATATCTCCTAAAACAATCTGTTGTCATCGTATGTGTATAATGCGGAGGTATGAAGAATCTCAAGCATTCGACTTATACCTTACATATGCTTGAGATTCTTCCGCCCGACACTTCGTGTCCGGAGTCAAAATGATATTGTTTTTAATCGTGTTCACAATAACTCCAACACATTTTCAGGAGGTCGACCCAGAACGGCCTTTTGGCCCTTTACCACAATGGGTCGTTCCATAATTTTAGGATAGGCCACCATGGCCTTCACCATGGCATCGTCATCATCTAAAAGATTTGCAATATTGTTTGCCTTAAAATCTGCTTCCCCTTTACGAATGAATTCAGCAGGACGCATCTCCAGTTGTTTTGAAAGGGTGCGAAAGTCCGCTTCTGAGGGTACATCCTTCAGATATTCGATAATGGTCGGTTCAACGCCGTTGTCCCGCAACAGCTGCAAAGTCTGCCTGCTCTTGCCTCACCGGGGGTTGTGGTAAATGGTAAATCCGTTCATGATTTCTTTCTAAAATGATTAAAAACTTCGGCAAAAGGTAAAGAAAATGAACTATTGAATTCCGCCCTTATTCATGATTAATATTTTCATACGTGCTTCTGAGAAGCAGATAACTTCAAAGGAGCCTTGAATAATGAAACGCCTCTTGAACAAATAGTCATGACTAACAAATCAAATAAATTGTTTAGAGATTCTTACAAAAAACATTTAAAGAAAGCACAAAAAGAAGACCCAGAAATCAATTTGATTTTAGCTGATGGCAACCCAAGGTCAGATAGAGATCGACATAAAAATATGTACAAAATTGGAAACGTAGATGATGATTATTTCCCTAATAAAACTTTATTAAAAGGATTTGAGGGTGGCGCAGTTTATCAAGCAGAAGAAGATGGAAAGTTTTACCTTATTTTAGATGAGAGCATAATGGCATCCATTTTAGATGAAAAGGATTTGCCAGATAAATTGGTTAAAACAATTGAATTTGATTCTATTGAAGATAGAAATGATTATATAAATTCCAGAGGTTGGGATTAATACCTGTATATATCCAAAATCTGAATGAGCATTATATCAATTACAAAAATCATTAGAATTGATGACCCTAGAAAATTCAAGCTTCATGCAGCACGCTGGAATGGAAAAGATCATCCACTTGAAGTATTTGTAAGAGATAAAAAAGAATGGCTGGCTTGGAATACATGGAGAAACAGAAAAGATGAGTTTTCGAGGAGATACATATTTTCATTAATTGATTTTTATCATGAAAAAAATATGTGGCTTTTTGGAGGAATTTATGAAGTCGTTAATAGGCACAATATACCAGATAGCCATGGCTATGAAATAAAGGAGATGGACGACTTTTCCGGTTACGTTGGGCGGTTAAAAATAAAATTAGAAAAGCCATCAAGAGGAAGGGCGTTTTATTTAGAAAATCATATAGATAAAATGAAGGTATCAGAAATCCTCAAGCAGTCGTACTCAGGCGAGGTATTTCCAGGTTATGAAAACATAAAACATGATTTCAATATATTAATTTCTATTTTTAAAAATGAGAATTCTGACTGGAAAGCAGCATTAAAGAATATAAAAGGGGTTTATGTAATCACGGACAAATCCAATGGAAAGAATTACATCGGCTCTGCGTATGGTGATTCTGGTATTTGGTCAAGATGGAGTTGTTATATAGGTACTGGACACGGATGGAATGATGAACTTACAAAACTAATTAAAAAAGAAGGTTTTGACTACGCAAGAGACAATTTCAGATTTTCATTGCTTGAATATCGCCCAATGAAAGCCGATGATAAAATAATTATTGAAAGAGAAAGCTATTGGAAAGAGGTTTTTCTTTCCAGGGGAGCATGTATCAAAGTTAGTTGAAACAGGGAAACTCATTCTGATTTAGGTCCTTC
>CAZJUP010000005.1:0-147904 GCA_964549275.1 uncultured bacterium
CAGAGGCTACCGGTTTTCCATGTCGGGTAAGCACAATACGATCTTTACCATATTGGGCTGAATTAATCACCTCAGCTAATTTTTTTCTGGCTTCTAATGTGGATATTTTTGTCATAATCATTCCTGTATATTATGTACATAATATACATATTATATATTTCGCATATCAAGTGATTTAATTCACAGTATTTAGGGTATCTTTTCTTTTAAATTGACGGTGGGAGATTAAACAAATAAAACCCTCTCGTGAGCCTGAGAGGATAGCCAAAGGAGTATATTTGCCGATCCCCCACCGGAGGCTTATTTCAACAAAATCATTTTTCGTGTCTTATTCAAGACGACTTTCCCTTGACCATTCCGGAATAATGCATGATAGAAGTAAACACCGGTGGATACCTTGTCACCCAAGTTGTTCCGGCCATTCCATATGAAGTTGTAATAGCCTGCTGGGCGGAGTTCATTATGGGCCAGTCGTGTAATCTCTTCACCCAATAGGTTGTAAATGATGAGATCCACTTGGGCATCTTCTTCCAGACTGATCATAATAGACGTCTGTGGATTGAATGGGTTGGGATAGTTCTGGGCCAATGTAAATGCATCGGGATAGAGGCTCACACCTGCATTATTATCCTCAACAAATTGTTTCGTACCCACCACAAGACGAAACTCTTGCTTCAAGTAGCTTTCAGAGCCCGTATTGGCAAATCTGTACTGGGCATCCCATTCTAAGTTCTTGGCCTGCTTCGTGGTCTTATTGATGAGGAAGACATCATATTCATCCGGGATATATCCTAATCCTTCAAATGTGATGTACGTCCGCTGACCATTCGTTGGGGCAAATACTTGAAGATCCCAGTAGTGGCCTTCTTCGTTGGGCTTACGGATATCTTTGGCATAGAGATCCGGTGTTTCTTGACGATTCCTATTATCAATCCGCAATACCACATCTCCCGGAACGCCAGGCGGTTCAAACTCATCCAATGGATCATACCCATCAGAAGCAAAGGATCTCACACCGACACTATTGAGTTCATCCCGGGCATTACCCGTGGTGGCGACCATATCCACGATCCATTCGTTTGCATCCATGGGATAATCATCGGGATTCATGGCCTTGGCCATTTTGTTAAATCCTTGACCGCGACCATCGATCTTAATCTGACCTGCACCGCCGGATTTATAGATATAGCCATACCATGGTTTCAGGGACGACCCAGCGTTGGACCATGATCCATTCCATGTGTAAATAGAACCTGCATCTCTGATATTTTCATCATTTTCTGTGTACACATTATCTAATGAAATATCAAAATTGTATGGTGTCCCAAAAAACTTCCATTGGCCGCTACTTACAGCTACACTGTATGGGGGATCGGTAGGTGTGGTTGTCCCCTGACCGAAATTGAACTGTAACTGAGGATTATCTGTATATTTATCGGGATCGTAGATGAGGAAGTACCCATTGCCCATGGTGACGGATGATGGGTTTTCTTGCCATCCATTGCTATAGCCATATAGGCGATAGTTGAACTCATTGGGTCCTTCATTATCCGGATCCAAAACAGATGTGATGGCGCTTTTTGCATTACCCACATCAAATGGAATGGAGAAGAATACATAATTGGTGGAATCTGTACCACCGGGAACACCACTGGACCATCGCGAAGATGTTGTCACAGCAGACTCCGTTTTTACTTTCACAGAATGGAGTGATTTATCCGATGGCCACTGGCCCCTATTCCCCACACTGTCTTCTGAACTGATATAATATTCCACACCGGTAGATTTCACATCAGATCCGGGGATATTCACAGGTCCTGACAATAGATCTGCCGCAATAAATCCTGTGTTCGAACCGGAACGGCGATAGTGTAAGCGGCCATGTTTCACACCGGATGCACCATCAGAAAATGTGGCATTAATGGCTGGTGAGGTTGAATTTTCATCAATCACGGTTAAGGGACTATTATGGGTAATAGATGGTGGCGAAAGGTCCACACCAAAATAACCGGAATCAGAACGTGTAGTATTGCCAGCAGAGTCCGCCACCTCTACCCACCAGGTGTAATAGCCATCTGCAAGGGGGGTTGAACCATTCACATATCCCATATCCGAACCGCCATCAAAGTTTACATCACTGCGGGTATAGGTGCCGTAATGGTTATCATTGATAAAGAGCTGCCATTCTTTAATACCGGAGGGATAGTCGCCCTTATCATCCCATTCAAAACGGGGCTTATCTGATGTATAAAATACTTGGCCTTGATAGGAGTCCGGATTATGCGTAATGAAGTTCTCCGGGGCCACATTATCAAAATAAGCTTTTACGCTTCGTGAACTGTCTTTATGCTCATTCCCCAATTCATCGATGAGCCAGAGGAAGGCTTCAAACTCCCCTGCTTCGGGCGCCGTAAATGAATAAGAGGTGAGTGTATCACCCGATGGGAATCCCATATATTCGTTATAGACATTAATCCCGTCTGTGATTTCTACCACGGCACCAATCAGGTCCCGCTGCTCGGACCACACGGGCGTTTTCCAATTTAGGGTAAAGTTGGGATCACTTGTCCACGTTGATGGAGAAATGGTTAATTCCGATACAGGGGGCGGGGCGCCAGTGACCAGCTCTTCAATCACATACATCCCCGAACGCAAAAACGCTTCACCCACACCAGCCTCAATCCTGAATCGGAAGCCTTTACCCCTGTCCTGATCGGTGACTTGAAAAGTGGCAGAAGCATCGCCCCCTTCTGTGTCTGTATCTCCACTGACAAACTTAACATATTTCTGGTTGGGGAAAATATTCCAGCTCATGCTTTCATTGCTGGAGACCAGGTTGCCATCGATATCACCGGTGGTTACCGTGATCTTCAGCGCCTGATCCAGCTTTACAAATGTGGTATCCTCATCTGCCTCAATATCATCGGCCATGGCCAAAAGATACTTGCTGGCACCGGCTTCATATGCTCCGATATCCGGAGTCCCCACACGGTAGTAGCCGCGAATATCGGTAATGGGGGCATTGACTCCATTGGGGAAACTATACGCACCGGCATCAATAGCCGGGCTATTATTGCTCAGCTGGAAATTACCGGAAGAGGGATTTTTAAATTTGGGTTCTGCGCTAATAGGATCCGTCCCATAATCTGAAGATCTATCAAAAAGATTATTATAAAGTTGTACGATATTCCCCGCAACTCCCCATTCAGTGAAATCTTGAGCGCCGTCTTGCTCATGTGTTTCATTGAAATAGATAATATTATTACCAACAACCGGTGCATTCTCGCCCGTATCGTTATTATGCTGTATCAACAAACCGGGAGTAAAAACATTACTACCCGATGGTTTATCCATCTTATTAAACACAACTGTGTTATTGATAAATACTTGAGGTGGTGAAAGATTTTCAATTGTGGTTTTATGTGGCAGTAGCAGAACACCACCTCGGAAGTCCCAGCCATCTTGGTTCACCTCAGCTAATGCTCTATTATGTATAATGAGATTGTTTTCAATGCGTAATTTTGTTTGTCCCGACAGAGATACTCCATCAACAGAGCCCGTTACTCTTACTTCTGTATTTGATATTTGGTTGGCTCTGATGATTGATAAAGGTATATCATTCCAGCTGGAAATATTATTACCATCACCACCTACACCAATATAGATTGCACCCCCCCAAGCACTCATCTTTTCGCCAGTATTTGCATATTCATGTCGGATATAGTTTGAGTCTAAAACACTATTTTCAATGACAGCAGCGCCATGTATAGCTAATGCACCGCCCGATGGATATTTTTGTTCATTTAATGCCCCAGATTGAATCCCATTGCGTATAAATTGGCAATTATCAAAAACATGGAGCGTAGCCTGCCCCCCGTCGCTCTGGTCATCATTAATATAAACGGCACCACCACTACCATGCTCAATTCTGTTCTCCCGAAAAATGCAGTTAACAAATTTAGCCTCTTGAACATTATCAAGTAAAATAGCACCACCGGACCCCCAACTTGAGCCATCCGATTGATTTTTATAAAAAATACAGTTATCAAAATTAACCCTTGTTTCCGTACCGGGCCCTATAATAAACGAACCACCTCCACCTCCGCCAGTACCCTCATGTGCAACCCCATTTTTAAAGGTGATGTATTTAAAAGTTGCTATTTTGTTTTGTAAACTGAAGTGGCGACTATTAAAAGTGCCACTAAGACTCACATCCTTGGGGTCCCCTGTCGATCCCCTTAAATGGAATTCTGTTAAATTAGAAAGAGCATCCCCACCAATCTCATTATTTATATCATGTTGACCCGTTTCTGTTAGAATAATCGTGTCACCATTTGCAATTTGAGAAAATGCATAATTCAAATTAAAGAATGGCGATGATTGCGAACCATCGTTCATATCATTCCCATAGATATCCACCCACCAGGTGGGTCCCATGTATTGTGGCATTGCTGAAATTTCTTGCGAAAAGGCACCGCGGTAACCACTGCTGTCTACGGCCGCTACCCTAAAGTGGTATTCCGTATTATTGGTCAGGCCCGTAGCAGAAAAACTGTTTGTGGCGGATTCACCGATACTGTCTTCTGACGTGGGTTCAAACCCGAATGTTTCGGACATATAGATCAAATACTTTTCAATATCTGTTTCAATGTTCGCATCCCAGGACAGATTAACACTTTGGCTGCCGATTGTTGCCGTTACATTTTTCACCTGGGAAGGAAAGGGTGATTCTGCCAGGGAATTTTCATAGGCTCCCAGGTCCGGGGTGGAACCCGATGGGTTTGGTCGCGAATTACCCTGGATATCCTTGGTTGGTGAACTGACTCCCTCGAATGAGGTTGTACCAGAACCAATAAGCGTACTTGCAGATGTTAAAGTAAAATCTTCTTTGGTTGTATCTGTAAATGAGGGAGAATCTGTATAAATATTACTCCCCCAATTTAAATTACCATAATCATTGCCAACTGTTTCAGGATTAACTCTAGTATAATCAACTTGGGCATCCGAGCCGCCTTGCCCGCCTGAAATAGAAAAATCATTGATATCTGAGTGATTCTGCTCTTTATTATTCATAAAAATAGAATTGAAAATAATCGGGCCATTTGAGCCATAGATGCTAATGGCACCACCGCCACCAGCAGCAGAATTTTCAACAAACGTGCTATTGATAACATGCAAGTAGGTATCATAAGCCCACCCCCCGTCACCTTGCACTCTTGGCATTGCTGCTATTGCGCCGCCATGGGCTCCTTGATTATTTGCCTTATTTTTATAAAAAAGAGAATTTTGAATGACTGTATTATGTCGAGCGTTAATAGCACCACCCTCATTTCTTCCCTCATTTTTAATGAATTCGCAGCCGTCGATTAGTGTGTATATACCACTGAATGCGTAATTACCATCACCATCAATAGCAATGGCACCTGTTGATTGGGAATCACCTTGTCCACTATGAATGGATCGATTTGATTCAAATCGACAATAATAGAATTTAGAACCGGGGCTACTCATATATACAGCGGCTACAGAAGAAGTACTGTTATAATTTATTATCGTATTGTTTAAAAAGTAGATTTTTTCAAATGTAACGGATGCAAATCCTTCCATTCTAACAGATCCAGCCCCGAGCCCTCCAGTATTGGTTTGACCTCCTACCTCGCCGTTTTTAAGCGTTAGTCCTATTAGTTTTGTTTTTGATGCAGATACTGTGGTGCCGGAATTGTTATTAAATTGAAAATGGAGGTTCTGTTTTTCTGCATCAATAATGACACTATCCCAGGTTGTAGGATATTGGGACATAATCACCAAATTTTTTCCTTCAGAATCTAAATCCCGGTTTTTTGATCCTGTATAGGTACCCGGTTTAATTTTGATTGTATCACCTTCATTGGCTTCATGCATGGCATGATCAAGGCTAATAAAAGGACTGGTTTTACTTCCTTCATTGCTGTTATCATTACCGTCCGTGGCTACCCACCAGATTGGCCCGGAAAATTTCGGTGTAATATCCACCGTGGCAGAGGCCGTGCCTTCATAGCCAAGTTTGCTAACTGCTGTTACACGGAAATAATAACGCGTTGCATTATCCAGACCTGTTATGGTATAGGTGGTTTCATGGGGTGACGTTTTTGCCGATGTTGCACCCACGTAATATGTAGCAGCAACACTAAAAGCGTCGGTGTGCTTATACACTTTATATGCCGAGTCTGCATCAGCAACTGCATCCCAGTTAAGGGTAACTTGGCCGCTACCACCCACTGCCGTTACGTTTGCCACTTGTTTGGGATAGGGTGATTTGGCCAGGCTGTTTTCGTAAGCCCCCATATCGGGAGTAGAGCCAGCGGGGTTGGGCCGGATACCACCTGTAATATCCTTAGCAGGGGCGGCATATCCTTCCATATTATTGGTACCCGCACCGATTAATAGCGATTTGTTTGAAAGGGTAAAATCTCCATTGGCCGAGTCAGAGAACTCCGGCTCATAGGATACAGAGTAATCGCCAAACCTGGAATATTGGTTGTGTTGTGTTAGGTACTGAACATCATTATAGTCTTCATTAAATTTGATTTTTTCATCATTATAATTAAGGTATATCTGATGGTGATTTGTTTCGCCAAGCAGTTTATTCCCCCAAATAATATTATTAAAAAAATAGATCACACCTGGATCCCAACCGGAAATATCGACCCCTGCACCATCGATATAAGAATCGCTTTTTTCTGAGGTCACCCAGTTGTTGACCACTGTATTGTTTCGAAACAGAACCAGTAAAGATTTTGACGACTGGGTATTATTATCCCAGTAGTTTGGATTATAGAGATAAACCGCTCCGCCACTGGCGTTCTGTTGGTTGGTATTCCCTAATGAAGAATAAACATAATTATCATAAAACAAGTTGTTTTCAACTACTGCCTGATAGTGATAGATAGCGATGGCGCCACCCCGGGCCTCATGTTTTGCTTTCACATAATTATTTTTAAATATGCTATTTTTAATTTTTAAGGTGTCTGTAGATTTATTCAGGTTTTCTGCAAAAATAGCACCACCCACATGTCCAGAATCATCACCGTAAATATAATTACCATCAAAAGTGCAGCCGTCAATGATCGTTTTCCCATTGTTACTGATAAAAACTGCACCTGAGGTTGACCAGTTTTCACCAGTAGAATAATTCTCTTTAAAGATTACATTCTTTAATTTAACTGCAGCACTGTTTATTTCGATCGATCCGCCGCCACGACTGGTCGTTTTACCATTATATAAAGTCAGGCCAATAATTTGGAAGGTGGTATCTTCATTATTATCAAAAGTGAAGTGGCGATCCCTTCCCCCAGCATCGATAATGATTTGATCGGCTGAATAGTCCGGGTCTCCCATGATAATAAAACTTTTATTACCATTTTCATTGATACCACGATTGTTGGACCCTGTGTGGGTTCCTTTCATCATGACAATGGTATCTCCGGCAGCAGCAATTTCAATCCCATTGGATAAATGATTTATCGGTGAGGATGAGGATCCTAAATCATAATTAGTGGTTGTGTCAGAAAGAGATTTGCCGTCGCTGGCAGCCACATACCATTTGGGCCCTTGATAGCGTGGTGTCACCGTTTTCGCGCCAGATTGGGCGCCTTCTACTCCGGTGCTGGTATTCTTGGCTGATACAGTGAAAGAATAGGTGGTACCATTGCTCAAGCCGGTGACTGAATAGGACGTACTTGTGGTCTGGGCCACATTGGTTCCATCCTGGTAAATCTGGTATTCAATATTGGATGCATTTGTTGAACTGCTCAAAGATTCCTTGACCACACCCCAACTAAGAGACGCCCCTTCAGTGGCGCGGGTAACAGTTAATCCTGATACGGGCAGGGGCGCAGTGGAAGCGCTGTTACTGTTTTCATAAGCACCCATGTCGGGATTTGAACCGGATGGATTAGGGCGCGCGTTCCCCAATATATCTTCTGTGGGGGCAGATAGGCCTTCATCAGACCAGGTGGCTACACCAGCTCCAATGAGCGGGCTTTTGTCTGAAAGGCTGTAATCCCCATTGGCGGTATCTTTATAAACCGGGACTACTTCATAGGTATAATCCCCAGACCAGCTCATCCCCGTACTGCCTTGAACATTGGAATAATCTAAAGTCAGTTTGTAGCCGTTTGTATTACCGGCGCCGATCACTTCATTTTTTAAATAATCCGAGCCAGTCGTAACCCGCTCTGTCTGCTCAATGAGCACTTTACTGCCAGAAACAATTGTATTAAAAATGTATGTTTTTGAATTAGCGTTATCACTCCATCGTCCGTAATTGATGGTCCCCCCCCGCATATCGCCATAGTTGGAAGATAGCGTTTGAATATAATTACCATGGAATGTCGAGTTCACGATCTTCATCACACCACCGTCGTAACTGGACCCATTCCAATAACTTGCCTCAAAAAGTATGGCACCACCCCAGGCTTCGTTTCCCGTACCGCCATTATTGGCAATTGCACGGTTATTCACAAACAGACAGTTTTCAAAATCCACATTTCTAGCACTGTAAACTGCGCCACCGTAGGCACTATGTTTCACTTTCAAATAATTATTGATGAATTTGGTCTTTTTGAAATATATAGTGTTTTCTAAGTCAACTTTACTATTGGGCCACTGGATATTGACAGCGCCACCATTATTACCACCATCAGGATTATTTACATAATTCCCTTCAAAAGTACATCCAGTGAAAGATGGTGTTGCACCTTCACGAATAATGATGGCGCCACCACCTTCCTGGCCATTAGTGCTATTATTTTCCCAAGTACAATCAATAAATTGAATATTGGTGTTGTTAGTTAAATTTATAGATCCAGCCCCAGGCCAGTTGTCGGCATATCCGTTTTTAAAGGTGATTCCTTTAATTATTGTTTCCGATGACTGGCCATCATCAAAAATAAAATGCCTGTTTTTCTCTTCGGCGTCAAAAATAGTGCTATCTGCACCGCCAGTGCCCATCAGAACAAAATCATTACTTGTGTTTAAATTAATTTCATCATTCCCAAAATCGTAGTAACTCAGAGTACCATCACTGGTTAAACTGGGCTTAACCTTGATCGTATCGCCGCTGGACCAAGTATTGCTCTCTAAGGCATGATGCACTGTTTTGAAGGCCGTTGCTTCGGTAGATCCTGCATTGGAATTATTCCCATTTTTTAAATCAACCCACCAAATATTTTGTGCAACTGAAACAGAGAATAGGGCAGTTATAATCAGTAGTCGTTTTTTCATCATGGCTTAACCCTCCGGCAGTGTTGGAGGTTCAGGCAGGGGTACCGGTACTGGATCAAACAAGCCAGCAGCATAAGCACCCCCAAGTCCTCCCCCAATCAAAAGGACTGCCCATAGTGTTCGTTTTGCACCTTTACTCATGGGTTTTCGGGGCTCTTTTGGCTGTTCCACAGGCTCTGGGGTACCGCCTGCTCTGGCAAGCAGATCAGCCGGGGGCGTTAAACCGACCAGTTCCCAGGCTACTACTTCAATAACGGGTAATAGACCATCCACTTCACCTTTATAGGTCTTGGATACAGAGCGGATCGTTGCTCCTGTTTCTACGGAAAACAGTTTTGAATCAATAGTATAGGTATTCCCTAATTTACCAAAAGAACCTGATACCATATTTTCTACACCCAAAAGGGCACCAACCTCAGCGGCACACTCTGCGGTGGTACAGCCAGATTGCTGAAACCCCTGCTCCTGTAAAATTTCATCCATTTGATTGCGCTCTACCATAATAACCGCATCCGTATTGACCATTTCACTCATCAAACGGTCGGTGAGTGTGGCTGCTTCCATTTGGTCGATCCCCCGACCCTCAAAATCTAAAATAGCAACTGTTTCTTTGCCTTCTGCAATCATGGCTGATGTTTGTTCATTTAGGGTGTTCTGGGCTTGCCCCAGTAGGAGGTGAACAATAGATAATACTGATATAAATGTATTTTTCATTAGGCTATCCTTTTCGACTCACGGGTGAAAATCCTAGCCTGAATATATAAGTCGGCACTTTATAAAATGCTTAAAGATAACCTTAAAATATTCTTAAAATTGAAATTAATTTCATTTTTCTACGACATTGACATCCCAGACATTGATCCGGGAGCAAATATATAAATAGCTAACTTTGCGGAAGGTACAATTGGGGAGATAACAAATTTTTTGAATTCTATATTCATTGTGTCGGTGATGAACTAAAACTTCCGCAAAGTTTTTAGGTTTTTATTAAATACTTTTATATTTACACATATCTATGTGTAAATTATTACACATTATAAATATGGAGGTACGATATGGCTACGAATCTTGCACTCGATCCCGATCTTCTTGAAGAAGCGGTAGAGACCAGTGAACATAAAACTAAAAAGGCTGTTGTAACAGAAGCACTTAAGGAATACATCCAGAAGCGGAAACAGGCTCAATTGATTGAACTGTTTGGTGAAATCGAAATGGATCCAAATTATGAATATAAAAAGCAGCGATCTATCAAATGAATGTATTGGTGGATACATGTATTTGGTCTTTGGCACTCCGTAGAAAATCAACAGCAAAAATAGACCCAAATGTTCTACGCTTGAAAGATTTAATTCTAGATTCAAACGCCAGGGTGATTGGACCGATTCGTCAAGAATTGCTATCAGGCGTAACCAATCCATCCCAATTTGATTTATTAAAAGATCGTCTTCATGCGTTCCCCGATATTGAGATACAAATGGCGGACTATGAATTGGCTGCCAGCTATTATAATATTTGCTGGTCCAAAGGAATTCAGGGATCCAATACAGATTTTTTGATTTGCAGTATTAGCGTTCAGCATCAAATGCCCATTTTTACTACCGATAAAGATTTCACTCTATTTAAAGGGCATTTACCCATTCATCTATTTTAATCAGATCATTCAGTTCATCTGAACGACAGTCACTCCTGATTTCAATCCGTGTACTAAAATATCAATAGCCAACTTTGCGGAAGGTACAATTGGGGAGAAAACTAATTTTTTGGATTTTATAATAAACGGATCAGAGACAAACTAAAACTTCCGCAAAGTTCTCGTCGCAAGTTTATTTCAAATTCGGTTCAATCCGTGTGCGGATAATCCAGGCAGAGGGGTAGCCCTTTTTCACCAGTTCCTGGCGAAAGTTTTCCGCTTCTCCCCTGTTTGAGAAATTTCCAATTCTGACTTTATAGTTTGGTGCCTCAAAAGTGATATAGATTTCTTTTCTCCAATTATCTGATAATTGAATTTTCAGTTCCTCAGCTTTTTCCATCGTACGTGTAGCTAAAACTTGCACTCTATACCCCTCAGTAATCCTTGGCGAAGTATCCTGATTGTTTGTTTCCGATGGAATTAAATTATCTTCTGGAATTAAACTATCTTCGGATATCGGATTTAATATTGTCGGCCATTTGGGTTCTGGGTCAATTAATTGACTCGGATCAAAAATCAATTTATTTTGACCTGTCACCCAAGATAATATTAGAATAATTGTTAAAGATTTTGGATTCATAGTTCCCGAATATTGTGGTATTCAATCCATCCCTGCTTCCCATCCAATAATATAATTTCGGCCCAACCCGGTTGAGATTGGATTATATCTACAATCGCTCCTTCGTGCACTCGAAAAATAATATTTTCTCCCCGGGTTACCGGGGCAGAGCGGATATCAGCCAATGGTCGAACAACTACCCCTTTTACTTTATCGGTTAATTCCCAATATTTATCTAATGCAAATATATGTAATAAAATTATAGCCAATATAGACAACGTAAGCAAGGGCGTTAATATTTTCTCCCTTAGGTTTAGTTTGTTTCTCATAATGGACAACAATACGAGAATAACTAGCCCTACACCCCCTGCACCCAGCAAATCAATAATCGTTACCCTTTCCATAAAAGACCGGTATAATTCTATGAGAAAAAACCCCTTCGGTGATTCAATTCTATCTTTCACATAGGTATTCACAATAGAAAGGTTATATCGTATATCCTTATGCCTTGGAGAAAGGATTTTTCCTTTCTCGTAAGCCCAAATTGCTAATCCAATATCACCGCTTCTGTAATAGGCATTGCCAAGATTATAATACAGATTGGAATGTTCTGCGCTTTTCAATATCCGTTCATACACTTGAGCCGCTTCTTCATATTTCTCTTCGGAAAACAATTGATTTCCAATAACAAATAAAGAATCTGAATCGGTCTGAGCCGGTAAGAATGCTAAGAATATCAGGCATAATGAACACAGGGTTCTCATGTTAGCTCTTTCTCAATTTTTCCTAATAAAAAAATAACCTGTTCTCTTACCGATTGTATATCTCCAGCACTTCCGGGAGCAAATTGACCTGCATCGCATCTTTTAATTATAGCTACTAATTCACGGAGAATAGAATCAGATAATGTATTTGTCAATTCTTTTTCCACAAGCCGGGCATCCAAGTTTTGGGTCCGTAAAAAAAGTCTTTCCCTTAAATAGGTATAAATGACCTGTGCTATTTTTGAAAAAGAATCTGTCTCTTTGCTTTTAATTTGTTTAATTGAATTCTTAAATGCTGATTTACTTTTCCGGATATCAGAAGAAGCCATGTATTCCTTTTTTTGTTTAATAAGAAATCCCGGCAAAAGATATAATACTGCTGCAATGAAATAGGACGACCACACCCAGAGTGGTATTGGACGAATTCCCTTCGATTTCCAATTTGGATACTCCGTCCGAATGTAGTGAATGTCTTTTCCCAATAGTTCTATTTCTTTTTTAGAAAATTTTGCGGTGGCAATCACACTTGAATTGTCTTCTCTTACTTTTAGCATTATGGGTTGGGTACCGACAGATTTCCAACTCTTTTCTTGTGGAGAAAAATAGGATAATTCTACTTTAGGGATACGATACAGACCCGAAGCTCTTGGTATTAATATATATTCCCAAGTTATTTTTCCTGTTAATTTGTCCCGAAGTTCATTTTTTTCAAATGTAGATGTTGGCGGAAACACTTCCATATTGTTCGGAAATTCGATATCATTCAAGTTAAACAGATTCAGGTTTCCCGTCCCCTCTAATGTAACTGTAAATGAAACAGCCTGATTCATTTTGACATCATTCGTATCTAATGTTGTGGAAAGTATAAATTGACCCACTGCCCCCGTAAAATCTGCAGGCTGACGTTGCGGAAAGGGGTCCACTTGAATCGCTATTGAGTCTGAACGAATGTATTGTTTTTGCGTTTCTCTGAACATACTATCAAAAAACGGATCGTCGAATCCAAATGGAGATCGGCGTTTTCGATTCACTTCAATATTGGCCACCACAATCATGGGTTCTACAGGCAACTTTCCTGATTTTGTAGGAAATAAAGCTGCTTTATATAAAGTTGCTACTTTATACTGAATACCTTGTATTCTGACATCTCTAAAGCTAATGTTTTGATTGACGCGTAAGTCTTCCGTCCAAAAGCCCACACTTTTTGGATATCGAATATCTTCTATAGATAAATTCACTTTGGTAAACAGTTTATAAGTCACAGTGACCTGCTCTCCGGGGAAAGCTTGTTCCTTATCCGCCTCAAGATGAATAAACACATTTGATAATTGAGATTTTCCGCCCCCTTTATCGACCTGAATTATAACCGCATTTGTCTCATAAATATTATTTCCCAACCTTACCTGAATTTTTGGCAGGGGCAATTTCCCTGATTTTTTAGGTGTTAAAGTCCAGCTCAATGTGCGGGAACTAGTCATTTTTCCATTAATCCATTGAATGTTTGTTTGTTGGGCAGGACCGCTGATAAGATTAAAATTTTTCAGAACTGGAGAAATATCTACTGAGGGAGTACCATCGGCATTCATCACAGTAATTTTATATCCGACTGTTTCATTCAATTGAATATGATTAACATCGACGGAAGCACTAACGGTAACTTGACCGTTCATCCATGTAATAAAAATAAAACCTGATAATATATGTTTGAATTGCATCACCAGTCTTTTTCCAATTTTCTTGACTTGGCTTTTGCAATTTGTCGTTTCTTATGAATTTTTTCATCCTGTTTCATAGCTTCTAAAATACTCTGGGCTTGTTTTAAATCCTGGGATTCCTTTCCCTGGTTTTCTTTTGGATTTGATTCAGCGTGTTTCTCCTTTTTTTCCTCTTTGTTATTCTCTTCTTTGTTTTGCTCATTTTCTTGTTGATTTTTCTGGTCAGACTGTTTTTTATTCTGGTTCTCCTCCTTGTTGTTGTTCTCTTCATTATTTTGTTTTGAATCTTGGTTTTCCTGTTTCTCTTTATCCTCTTTATCCTTTTGGTCGTTCTGGCTATCATTATTCTGAGACGGGTTCTGTATCCTGTACTTTACTAATTCATAATTAAATTTTGCATCTCGGTCTGAAGGGTTTAATTCCAGCGATTTTCTAAAAAAGGCAAGACTTTCTTCCATTTTTTTCGCTTGATATAGAGTGTTCCCCATATTATAAAAGGCTTTCGCTTTTAAAGACTTGTCATCAGAGTCTAAAGACTTTTGAAATGCTTCTAAAGCTGTATTATAGTTCTGTTGTTCAAAGGCAGAAGCCCCCTGCCCAAATCGAGCTTCAGCATTCTCTCCATTTTTTTCTAATATAGACTCATAGTACGCTTGGGCTTTATCAAATTCATTATTTTGAAAATATTCTATTCCGGCATCTTGGCTTACTGCAAGAGTGAGTGTAGCAATTCCTGTAATGAGGATCTTATTTAACAAATCGCCCTCTCCAATTTTCTTCACCCTTTTTCTGAGTTGGTATCAATATACTGAGAGTAAATAGCACAAGAGAAATTAGACTAAAAATCTGATATCGATCTTCATATTCAGAAAACATATGGGCTTGAAGAGTCTTTTTTTCCATTCGGTCAATTGCTGAAGTAATTTCAATAAAATTCGCCGGTTTATTATCAAATTGAACATATACTCCATTTCCTGCTTGAGCGATTTCAATTAGAATATCTTCATTCAAAACCGAGGTAACCAGTTTGCCTCCACTGTCTCGTTTATAGTCTCGGCTGCCATCGTCGGATATAACGGGAATTAAAGAACCGGCTCTTGTTCCAACACCCACGGTATGAACAACAAAACCGTGTTTCGCTACATCCCTGGTTATACCTACCGCTTTTCCTTCATGGTCTTCCCCATCTGTGACCAAAACTAAAACCTTAAACTTTTTACTCTCATCGGAAAAAGCAGATATCCCAGTATTTAAAGCTGTGCTCAACGCTGTCCCTTGCGTAGGAATCATTTTCGTATCTATGGCATCTAAAAACAAATGAGCAGCTTCATAATCCGTTGTGAGCGGCAAATACAAGTGACTGGATCCAGCAAAAACAATAAAGGCGACTCTATCTCCTTTTAGCTGACGGATAATTTGACTTATTTCAAATTTTGCTTTTTCTAAACGTGTGGGCTTTACATCTTCTGCTTCCATACTGGATGAAACATCAATCGCAAAAACAAGGTCCACACCTTTACGTTCCAATGGGGCCAATCGGGTTCCTATTTGGGGACCGGAAGCTGCAAAAATCAAAACTATCATTCCAAAAAAAAACAACCGGTGTTTCCACACAACTTTTATTGAATCATATCCTGATAATAGTCTCATTTTTAATTCAGGTACTGTATCCGGAAGCAATTTTGTTTTTTTAATTCTCCCCAAAACCCAGAGAATTACCAAAGGGAGATACAAAAATAAAACTAACGGAAATCTGAACTCAATCATTCTCTTCCCAGAAATAGAGTATTAGTCGCCGTTTCAACGCTAAATCCCAAAATTAGAGCCGGTATTAAAAACCATCCAAATAACTCCCGGTACCGGGTATATTCTTTTACCTCAATATCCGTTCTTTCCAAAGCATTGATTCTTGCATATATATCTTCCAAAGCATCCTGATCTGTTGCCCGAAAGTATTGACCATTTGTTTTCTCAGCAATGGACTTTAACGTCACTTCATCAATCTCATTTCTGATATACCCTCTTCCGGGAATAAAAGAAACTGATTCATTCGTTCCCGCACCTATGGTATAAATTTTAATGTTGAATTGAGCTGCTAGATCCGCTGCAGTGACCGGATCTAATTCACCCGCATTATTACTGCCATCCGACAGTAATATCATCACCTTGCTCTCAGCCGAACTATTCCTTAACCTGTTCGTAGCATTGGCAATGGCCATACCAATAGCAGTTCCATCGTAGGACTGTTCTGCCACGGTAATTTCACTCAATAAAGTTGAGACCACATTGAGATCGATGGTTAAGGGACATTGAATAAAGGATTCACCTGCAAAAACCAGCAACCCTATTCTGTCCCCCGTTCTTTTCTGAATGAATTCATGAGCTGTTTCTTTTGCAACCTTGAGACGATTCGGTTTGAAATCTGTAGCCAACATTGACGAACTGATATCCATGACAAGGACGATGTCTACTACATCGACTTTGGTTTCTTGCAAAGAATCAATCAACCGTGGTCTGGATAAAGCAATAAGAATAAAAAAGATGATAAACAATTGCGAGCCAATGAGCAGTCGAATTCGTAGCCTACCCCGTTTTATCATTTTATCAGGTATAATCTTTCGACTGGATATTCTTAAAGTTCCTTCTAAAGAATTCCCTTTTTTCCTATACCATAAATAAAACCCGGGTATTATAAGGATGCCGATTAAATATAACGGCTGAGCAAACTCGATCACAATAGGCTTACCGGCTTTTTTTAATCAAAAATTCTTTCCATGTCCAACCTACGAGCGAAAGATAAAATTGTTTCCTCTTGAAAATACTTCCCGGTGATTTGTAACCCTATGGGCAGAGAATTGGAATCTTGACCAGCTGGAATAGCCAGGGATGGTACACCTGAAAGGCTCATGGGAATGGTAAAAATATCAGACAAGTACATATCAATGGGATTGGTAGATTTTTCTCCAATTTTAAATGCAGTTGTGGGAGTAACGGGACTTAAAATTAAATCGACTGAATTAAATACAGTAAAAAAGCCCTCCTGAATCAACCGTCTGACTTTTTGCGCTTTAGTATAATATTGATCATAGTATCCTGCTGAAAGGATATAATTACCCAGCATTAATCTCCTCTTTACTTCTTCCCCGAACCCACTTTCTCTAGATTCTTGAATGATGTTTTGAACACTGTCTGCATTTTTTCTAGTGCCATAATGAATACCATCGTAACGGGCAAGGTTCGATGATGCCTCAGCCATGGTTAATATATAATAGCATGGAATGGAAACCTCAGAATAAGGGAGTTCTATATTTTTTACTATAATGCCTATTGATTCACAATAGGATTCTATAATTTTAATTTTCTCAAGAATTTCGAGGTCAACCCCATCCATTAACCATGATCTGGGAATTCCAATAGATTTAGGAAGGGGTGAATTCATACATTCTTTTTGAGTTGGCACCGACTTCTTGGATGAGGTATTATCCTGTTCGTCACTTCCGGAAATTACCGTAAACACTTTGATGATATCCGAAATAGTAGTTGCCAAGGGACCAATTTGGTCAAACGAAGATCCAAAGGCAGCCAACCCATATCGTGAGACTCTTCCAAAAGTGGGTTTTAAACCATATAGTCCACAAAACCCTGCAGGTTGACGGATCGATCCACCTGTATCAGAACCCAATCCTATATCTGCTATCCCTGCGGCGATGGCTGCTGCTGAACCCCCGCTTGATCCTCCGGGTACTCTTTCCAAATCAAAAGGATTTTTAACGGGTCCATAAGCAGAATGCTCGTTTGAAGATCCCATGGCAAATTCATCCATGTTGGTTTGTCCGATTATAGCACCCCCTTCTTGTATAATGCGATTGATGACGGTGGCATGATAGGGAGCAACATATCCATCAAGGACACGAGAACCGCAGGTAAGAGGTTCCCCTTGAATACTGATATTATCTTTTATAAGGAATGATTTACCAGATAAAATACCTTTGCGTGATTCAGATTCCTTCTTCGCAGCAGAAATACGTGTTCGAATGACTGCATTAAGAGATGAATGAGAATTTATTTTTTCATTAAACTCGTTGAATTTTTCCGGAGAGAAACCCATATGCGCAGAAACAAATAATTAAGATTTAAAAATTATAAAAATATATTATCGACTAAGACTTGTCGTTTTTTTGGGAATCGTTTTCTTTTTCAATGGAGTCTTGGGCTTCTTTCAATTCATCCTTGGCCCCGTCAACAGCGCCTTTAAATTCCCGAATTCCTTGTCCCAATCCACGGGCAAGTTCCGGCAACCTTTTTGCGCCAAATAAGAGTAAAACCACCAAGGCAATTATTACCCATTCCCATCCACCGGGCATTCCGGCATATGTAAAGTTATGTTCTATCATTTTTCATACCTCCACCAATTAATTTGGTTAGTTGAATTTAGGACAATTTCCCTATTCCTTTAACGAAAATACCTTAAAAAATAATAGGAAACGGCTAAAGCGATTATACTGGTAAAGTTAACAACAATTTTTAAACCGAATTTTAATGTAAACATTAACAAATCAATCGTCACCACACCATTTTCATCTCCGATAACACCTGGTAATTCAAATTGAACACTTGTAAGAAAAAAATCTTTTACAACACCCTGGGGAAGAATAAACCCTAGCAACTCACCGGTTAGAGTTCCAATCATGGTCCCGAAAAGCAATATTAAAAAAACATTTCCCATAGATCGTTTATTCATAATAGTCCTTTTTATCCGATGACCTCATGGCCATTTCTTCATCAAATCTGTTATGGTCAAGCATCCATTGCAGGATACTCCATAAAACATAAAACGCCAATAGAGGAAACAGAACCATTCCCTTGGACAAAATTACGGTACCTGCTGTAATGATAACCCCTGTTAATCGAAGGGTGTTTGACCGCCCTTGCTTAAAGGAAAGAAGTGGAAACTTTGAAAACCGTACTTTTGATATCATCATAAAACTTAATGCTACAACCATAACTAAAGCGATTCTTGGATCACCCATATTGCCATACATCCTGTTATTAAACATCATAAAACTCACAATAATAATTGCATTCAAGGGTGTGGTCAATCCAATGAAATAGGGTTTTGGATTTTCATCCTGTAAAATATTGAACCGGGCTAATCTAATAGTACCAAACATCAAGGGAAAAAAGCTAAAGACACCGGCTAAAATAGGTGGCAATCCTTCCACATATAAACTGTAAACCAATAAAGAAGGAACAGTGCAAAAAGAAATGGTATCTGCAAAAGAATCGAATTCTGTACCAAACCGGGATGGAATTCCAATCAACCTCGCCAATTTTCCATCAATCGCATCAAATATACCGGCCACAAGCAATAACCATCCGGCCCTTATGGGGTCCCCATTAACGATAAATCCAATGGCCAAAAACCCAAGAAACATATTAAAAACTGTGGCAACATTCGGTATGACCCGGCGCTTTAATTTTTTATTTTCGTTTGATTTTTGAATCATTTTACAACTCCTATTATCGTTTCGGTCCCGTATACTTTTTGACCCATTTTAACCTGAAGTTTTACTTCAGGAGGTAAGATCAGATCTGTTCTTGATCCAAACATAATATACCCTAACCGTCCACCCTGCTGCATCTCTTTTCCTTCCTGTGCATAACAAAGAATTCGTCTAGCAATTAGTCCGGCTATCTGTTTTATTTTATATTGTTTTCCTTCTTGTTCCATAACAACAACAGCTTGTTCATTTTCATCGGATGCTTTATGGTCAAAAGCAGCCAAAAATCTCCCCTTTTTGTAATGCACTGATGCCACCGTTCCTGTTATTGGAACTCGGTTGACATGAACATTAAACACATTTAAAAATATGGAAACTAAAGTAGAATTTTCTCCTACATCAGGATCATGAATTGTGGAAATATTAACAATTTTACCGTCGGCCGGAGACACTACCGCACCTGAGGTTGTTGGGAGGATCCTATGAGGATCTCGGAAAAAATTTAGGCTGAATATAAATAACCCCCCAATAACACCATATAACACCTGAAGCCATAAAATATTATAATAATGGGCAACAATTCCCAAAGAAAACCCTAAAATGAGAAGGGGTATTAATATCCGCTTTCCTTCGGGGGCAATCATATCACAAATTCCTCAAAATTAATGCTTTATAAATATATTTTCCAGAACGCCATATTTTAAGTCTCAACTTATCTCCCGGGCGAAAGTCTCCCTCGCTGATCACTTGAAGGATTTCTTCCGCATTTCTTACCGATTCTCCTTCAACGGTCACGATAATGTCTCCTACTGATAAATTTGCTTTTTCTGCAGCACTGCGGTTTTGAATTTTTGTGATTAAAACTGCTCGTCTGAATGGGGTATCCAAATATTCGGCCGTTTTTAGGTCAAGGGGCTGAACCGTCAATCCTGTGGAAAAATCCCGCTCAATTCGTCCTGTAGTTTTTAGTTCTTCTGCGATGCGTCTGGCTCTATTTATGGGAATAGCAAACCCTATCCCAATAGATCCTGCTTCAGAATTTGATCCGGTATAAATAAACGTATTAATCCCAATGATTTCTCCATGAGCATTAATTAAGGGTCCACCACTGTTCCCAGGGTTAATGGCTGCATCCGTTTGAATCATATCTTTGAATACTCTTCCGGAGGAATGCCGACCAAAATCCATATCCGTTCCACTAATAATTCCTGCAGTTGCTGTGGGTTTATTACTCACATCAAATAAACCAAAAGGATTCCCGAGGGCAATAACCCATTCCCCCATAATTAAGTCATCCGAATTCCCCATTTTTACATAAGGAAAATTTCGTCCTTCTAATTTCAATAAAGCCAGATCTGAAACCTTATCTCCTCCGACAATTTCTGCAATATACTCATCACCGCCAGGGAGGGTCACCACAACCTTTAGGGCATTTTCTACGACGTGATGATTGGTCAGAACATATCCGTCAGGACTAATTACCACACCGGAACCTGATCCTTTTACTTTTTCCCTGAAAACCTCTGGAGGGAAGAAATGCTGAAACCACGGATCTTGAAAAAATGGGCTAGCTGTAAATTCCCGTTCCTGCACAACATTGATGCTGGCCACAGCATCACTCACCTGGTCAATCGCTCTGGTAATAGCATTCTGTCTGGATTCTGACAAGGTTTCTTGGCTATATAACAGAACTCCTGCAAAAAGAAGTCCCCATTTTAATTTATGATAGATGGCCATATTCCACTTTTTGAAGCAACAATCCCTGAGAAGGTGCTTTAAATATTTTTGTTTTTTCCCGAGGATTTTCCAATAAATCTGTGAAAGAGTCAATCGAATATTTCCCCCGGGATATTTCTACCATGGTTCCGACTAAATACCGTACCATGTGATGCAAAAACCTGTTTGCAGTAATGGTGTAATTTACGATGGCTCCTTCTCCATTCCATACCGATTCATAGACTTTACAACGTCTGTTTTCTATTGTATTACAATTTCGACTTAAAGAAGTAAAATCGTGGTTCCCCTTAATAATTTCCGCAGCGCTGTTTAGCAGAGGAATGTCTAAAATTCCCGTTCTCCATGTAAAGCGCCGATCCAATAGAAAGTCATCCGTACGGCATCGGTAAACATAGGATCGCTTATCAGCAGAAAATCGTGCGTGAAACTCAGGGGAAATCACCCGGCAAACCCGAACTTGAATATCTTCAGGTAAATTTCCATTTAGCGCATTTTTTAATTCACAGGAATCCATATCCGTTTTAAAATCAAAATGGGCTTCTTGAGCAAGAGCATGAACACCTGTATCCGTTCGTCCCGCACCATGGACACGTATAGGTTGCTGCTTATTCAATACTTTCAGTGCTTTTTCGAGTTCACCTTGAATAGTTTTAACCCCGCTTTGGAGTTGCCATCCTTTATATCGCGTTCCATCATATTGTATTTGGATATTAAAACGAGGCATAATGGTGGATACCAAAAAACATCAAGGTTATCATTACCAGTTGTATCAGGTTAAACTTCGTAAAGGCAATGGGGTCAATCACACTTCTTGGAAATTGTTTACCATATCCTCGCAACTTCATTACTAGGGCAACCTCTTCGGATTTTCTCAGATGATAGAGCAGCAATCCCGGCAAATCATTGACTGCAGTACGAATCTTTCCAAAAATTGACTCTTTCTGAACAAAACCCAATGCACGTCTTGAATTTTTTAACGTGTTCCAATCAGATTGAAACGAAGGATAAAAGCGAAGAGTTAATCCTAAAAACAGAAAAAAATCTTCAACAAAACGCCAAGGAATATTTACCCTCACCCACAGACTTCTCAGAACAGTTAGAATATCCTGACTGGGTGTGGACTCAAAAAATATGGACATGATAATGACCATCATCATCAGTTTAAGGAAACCAACTCCTCCTTCAAGAAATATTTCTACTGGTGTTGTGTCTGTAAGCCAGAGAGAAAAACCAATATAAAAAGCTATCATAATTGGAAAGGATAGAACAAAGGGAAGCGTTCGCTTGAATACAAATTTTGTCAAATCACGGTTTTTTATAAGTATTATGAAAAATAAAATCGCATGAATCATCCATAGGATTTGACTGGACACAGCCAGCAACGATAGGATCAGAGACAAGAAAAACCACAAATTAACTAATGGATTCTTAAACATATTCTAACTACCGAAAATGGTAGGATAATCGAAACCCCGGTAGTCCTGATCTTCCATCATATTCCGGAGTAAGGGTCACCTTACTCATAGCTCGAATTCTCTTTAAATATAATGCATCAATCGCTGATATTATGTGTGTTACAACTATCCCTCCCAGAATAAATGTTGACCCCAATTCCCACAAATCACTATTGATTCGCATTCGCTCAAAATGTTTTCGATTCTCTTCTCTGTCCCAATGCCAATCCCAAATAGAATGACGAGGATATAGTCCCTCAATGTCCCGATTTCTCAAATGTTCAGCATTATAGGACTCGATTGAAGAAAAGTTGCCAATGTCCACCCAATATCGGTGGTCTTTTCTCTCTGTAGAGATTTGCGCATGATTAGCTGCAAATGCAATATAATTTGTTTTTTGTATTTGAAACGCCGAATATGCCCCCAACCACGAAAGCAGTAAAGCGCCCTCTGCAATAAAATATGTTTTTGCCCTTTTAGGTTCTCCTAATTCTGCCTGACCCCACCCGGGTAGAATTGCTGACTTCAGAACTGGTCGTTTAACAGGATCCTTTAATTGTCCCAACCCTACACCAAAGGATAGAATGTAAATGATTATTTTCGACGGATTACCCATGAAATTCCAATTAGGGTTAGACTAACCATAAGACAAAGAACCGCAAATAGGTCACCAAATTTTGAGTAAAATGTGGGTGGGCCATTCAAAGGAAAAGCGGCTAATAAAATAGCCTGTTGACCAAAGGGAATAGATGCATCCACTTTCCCCGAGGGTAAAATTAACCCGGAAATACCTGTATTTGCGCTCCGTGCAATGGATGTCCTGGTTTCTATTGCACGCAATTTAGCCAATTCGAAATGCTGATACGCACCGGAAGTATTCCCGGACCAGGCGTCATTGGATTCTATTGTTAAAAACCGGGCTCCATTTTGAATAAATCCTCTTACCACTTTCGGACGGCTGGATTCGTAACAAATCATATTACTAAAATAGATTGAATCCAGGGGAAACACGGTAAATTCATCCCCGTGGGTAAAATTGGCCTGACCTATATTTAATTCTTTTAATTTCGGGAATAATCCGGACAAGGGTATGTATTCCGCAAAGGGAACCAGGGAAATCTTATGATACATTTTATTTCCTCCTATACCGAGATAAATAGCCCCATTATAAACCTGTTTTTCCCCTGAAGAGTCCCTTCCCCAATCCACAGTTCCAGTTAACAAGGGGATACCTGTTTCTTTTACCAGATTTTCCAAAGGGATTCGTTTTGAGGAAGATGTCCTCATATACACCGGTAAGGAAGCTTCCGGCCATAAAATTAAATCCGGATTCAAGGAAATTGCTTGGTGATGAAGGGAGTCCATTATCGTATATAATTTTGTGCGAAAGGAAGATTCCCACTTTTTGATAGGATTTATATTGGGTTGAAGAATGGCAATAGTTCTATCGGTTAGTTTTTCGTCTTCTGAAATCTCTATCAATCGGACGCTTCCCATCATCCACGGCAGAATAAATATCACCAATCCTGTTATGAGGAGTTTTTTTCGTGATGAGGCAATCAGGATTAAATATAATGAGAGATTTACAAGAAGTATCCAAAATCCGATCCCCGCTGTTCCAGTAACTTCTGCCATTTGGATCACGGGCAGATATTTTGTTTGTGTTGTTGCCAAATTTGCCCAAGGAAATCCCAGTGGACCCAACCCTCTAATGTATTCCATAGCTACCCAAAAGAAAGGAATGGCATAATAACCAAAATTCCCTTTTTTATGTACCCAGGCAATGAACCCACCCAACCCTGCCCAAAATATCCCAAGATAGACAACGGCACCCACCAGAGAAGCAAAAACCGGTATCCACCCCGCCCCTGCATTCAGTCCAAGCCAGTACAAAGAAAGAATATTAGCCGTTAAACTTGAAAAATAAGACCATTTTGCCGATTCTTTCGGCGATGCGGTTAGCCATATCTGTATTAAGGGGACTAAGCCAAACCAAACCAAAAAACCGGGCAATGGTGGATAGGACAATCCAATAAATACACCCGATAAAAGGGATAACTTCCAGAATGAAGTACGGGTTAAGAAACTCATCATCGGATTTTGTCTAAATATTGCTGAAGAAAAATAGCTGCTGCTGTTCGGTCAACATATTCTTTATCATGCCCTGTTTTTATACCCTGATGTATTAAGGACTTTTTAGCGCTGACAGAACTCAGTCTCTCATCTTCAAAAACAACAGGAAGGTGTAAAGTCTTCTCCAACGTATCTGCAAATGCTCTAACGGATTCTGTTTGAGATGTTTCCTGTCCTTTCATTCCTTTCGGCAATCCAATGACAATTATTTCAATGTCCTGCACTTCAGCAATTTCTTTTAAAGAGTCAAAAATATCCTCCTCGTCGGAAACTATGAGTGTCTTAAATGGACTTGCGATAATATGAAGAGGATCGGAAAGGGCCAGCCCCATGCGCTTAAGTCCATGATCAATTCCCAATATGCGACCCATGAGGTTATAAACTGAAGTTATCTGTGGGTTCTTTCAACATGATCGACATTGCCAATTTGAGCCAATTTTTTAATGATTCGATCTAACTGTCTTAAATTTTTGACCTGGACAATAAATAACGCATTTACTATGGCTTCTTTTACTTTAACATCCACACTGGTGATATTGACTTTTTGAGAGGAGATTGTCTCTGTCAGGTCTTTTAGCATCCCTCTCCTATCCTGTCCTGTTACCTTAATTTGAACATTAAAAAGATCGCTTCTTTCGGCTTCCCATTCCACCGGAACGAGTCGGTCAGATTCTTCACTCAAGAGAGGCAAACTGGGGCAAGATGCCCGGTGAACAGTAATACCCCTTCCCCGTGTTATAAATCCAATCATTTCATCTCCGGGGATAGGGTTACAGCATTTTCCAAAATTGGCCATTAAATCTGAAATTCCCTGCAGTTTAATTCCCTTAGAATGTTTCTTTGTGAAAGAAAAAGTAGAGGTTTTCTCTTCTTCCTGAGGTTCAGTTTTTTCCTGAGGGGCCACTTTTTCCAAAATATCACGGACTGAAATGGTTCCTTTACCTATAGCTTCCAAAAAGGGTTCTTCTCCACTATACCCAAACCGACCAAAAGCATGGCGAACTTCTTTCTCCAGGTTCAGCAGCTTAAGCCGTCGGAGAGTTTTTTCCAGAAGTTCATTACCGATTTTAATCCCTTCTTCCCGTTCGACTTTCCGAAGATATCTCTTAATATGGTTTCTCGCCTTGGAGGTAACAACAAATTTCAGCCAACCATAATTTGGACGCTGGTTTCTGCTGGTAATCACTTCAACCGTATCGCCATTATTTAGGACGGTGTTTAATGGAACGATTTTATGATTCACCTTGGCGCCTAAACATTGGTTTCCTACTTCTGAATGAACCTGGTAAGCAAAGTCCACCGGTGTAGACTTCACTGCCAATTGAACCAAGTCCCCTTTGGGTGTAAAGACAAATATTTCATCGTTAAATAAGTCAATTTTTAAAAGGTGCATAAATTCTTTTGGGTCATTTTCTTCGCTTTGAAGAATATCCAATAACTCGCGGAGCCAGGTCACATGACGATCAATTTCTCTGGATCCTGCATTTCCTTCTTTATAATGCCAGTGTGCAGCTACCCCTCTTTCGGCTGTTTCTTCCATTTCTCTCGTACGGATCTGGATTTCTACCAATTTTCCCTGAGGGCCCACTACTGTCGTATGAATCGATTGATAGGCATTGCTTTTGGGGGTAGCAATAAAATCCTTAAATCGTTCCTGTATGGGTTTGAACTTTTGATGCAATACCCCTAATGCTAAGTAACACTCTTCGACCTTATCCACAATCACCCGCATGGCAAGGATATCGTAAATTTCTTCAAAAGCCTTACCTCTGAGCATCATTTTTCCATAAATGGAAGAATGAGATTTTGGACGGCCGTATATATGAACATTGATATTATACTCTTTTAATTCTTCTTCAATAGCCGCTTTAATCTCATGAATATATTTTTCCCTTTCCTTAAGGGTAGACTTCAGTTTTGAGTCGATTTCTTTATATACTTTTGGGTTCAGGGTTTTGAGCACCAAATCATCTAATTTCCATTTAACAGAAGCCATACCCAAACGATGAGCGAGTGGAGAATAGACGTCCCGTGTTTCTACAGCAATGCGGTGCTGTTTTATTCTGGGCATATGTTCAATGGTTCTCATATTATGCATCCGGTCGGCAAATTTTATTATGATGACCCGTAAATCTTTCGCTACAGACAATAGCATTTTCATAAAATTCCCCGCTTGTTTTGCCCGACGACTGGAAAACCGGATTCCCCCTAATTTTGAAACCCCATCCACCAGTTTTGCGATATCTGCGCCAAACTGTTCTTCTATTTCTTCCAGAGTGGCTTCTGTATCTTCAACTGTATCATGGAGAAGCCCACCCATAACGGTTACAGGATCCAGATTCCATCCTGCCAGAATTTTGGCCACTTCTACACAATGGGTTTCAAAATAGGGATCTCCCGATCTTCGTTTTTGTCCTTCATGGTATCTGCGCCCAAATTCGTATGCACGCCAAAGTCGATTTTTAATCTCATCTTTATCCTTTACAGACGCCAAACTTAATGTATCAAATATTTCCGTAAATGGACGGGGATACTCTCCCACAAGCTGGGGAACAAATCTCGCTAAAGGATTCTGCATTAAAAAGTGACTTCAGTTTCCATTTCGGAAAAGGCAGCCATATTTTCAAAACGTGCAAACCGGTCAATAAACGTTACATCCACTTTACCCGTGGGACCGTTTCGCTGTTTCGCTACAATAATTTCTGCCTTCCCCCGGTCTTCATCTTCTTGATTGTATACCCAGGGTCTATACAGAAAAACAACCAAATCTGCATCCTGCTCTATGGCCCCTGATTCTCGTAAATCCGATAATTGGGGTCTTCGATCGCTTCGACTTTCCACCGCGCGGGATAACTGGGACAACCCTATCACAGGAATATCCAATTCTTTCGCCAATCCTTTTAACGATCGTGAAATTGTAGAGATTTCCTGCTGTCGACTTTCCATTCCTTTCGGACCATTCATGAGTTGTAAATAGTCCACAACCAAAAGTCCAATATCATGCTCAGCTTTTAATCGTCTTGCTTTCGCCCGCACTTCCAAAACGGTCATCCCGGGAGTATCATCAAGATAGATAGGGGCTTCTGCAAGACTTCCAACGGCTAAACTCAGGTTTTTCCACTGAGTTTTCGGAAGTTTCCCTGTTCTGACCAAATGACTATCCACTTTTCCTTCTGCACAAAGCAGCCGCATGGCCAATTGATGGTTCGCCATTTCCAGACTGAAAATTCCTACACCCGTTTTGTCTAAAATCGCTGCATTTCTCCCCATGGTCAGAGCAAGGGCAGTTTTCCCCATCCCAGGGCGGCCAGCGACAATAATGAGTTCTCCTGCATGGAATCCTGAAGTCATCTCGTCCAAATCAATTAATCCGGAAGGAACCCCGGTAACTGTTCCGGCTTTTGAATGGATGGCATCCAGTTTTTCAAAGGTGTCATGAAGTATGGGATCAATATGTTTAAATCCCCCTCTGAGGCGTTTTTCTGATATTGAAAAAATAGCGGATTCAGCCGTGTCCAGGATATCATCCACAGCTTGGGAATCTTCAAATGCTTCTTTGGAAACAGAATGAGATACTTCTATCAATTTCCGGAGCAAATGCTTTTCCAAAACAATTTTCGCGTAATGCTCTACGTTGGCCGTGGTAGGGACTGCTTCAACCAATCCGGTGATATAATAGGCTCCTCCTACGGATTCCAGTTCCTTTTTCTTTTTCAGCCGATCCACTACAGAAACCGTATCTATGGGCTCTCCTTTATCGAAAAGTCCTATCATGCAGGAAAAAATTCGCATATGTGCATCTTTATAAAAATGATTCGCACTGAGCCATTGCATGGCTTTACTCACGGCTTCTTTGCTCATGAGCATGGAGCCAAGGACCGCCTGTTCTGCTTCCAGGGCCTGGGGTTGTACATTAAGTAACTGTTCAGGATTTTTTGATGCCATTATTACATTGCGTTAAGTGTTATTTAAGATATCCCTTATCCACTGAAAATCTTTCCATGCTGCCGGTTTCCAATGTCGATTTCTCAGTAGTGCTGCTGGATGATAGGTCACCACAAGGGGCGTACCGTGATAGTGATGTAGGGTATTCCGCATAGTTTTCAACGGTTCTTCCACACCCAAAAGCGTCTTTCCTGCGATCCGGCCTAAAGCTACAATGAGTTTTGGCTTGATCAAACTGATTTGATGAATTAAATAGGGTTCACACAGCTCAACTTCTTCTGGTTTGGGGTCACGGTTCTTCGGAGGACGGCATTTCAATACATTACAAATAAAAACGTCATTCTGCCGTGTGCGTTGAATCGCTTTTAGAATATCATCCAGCAGTTTTCCGGCTCGCCCCACAAAGGGCTCCCCTTTTAAGTCCTCTTCGGCACCGGGAGCTTCTCCCACCAGCATGAGGCTCGCTCGTGGGTCTCCAACTCCAAAGACGAATTGATTCCGTGTTGCCCCAAGACTGCATTTTTGGCATGTATTAATTTTTTCCCGAAATGCATCCAATTCATGAGAATGATGAGAAAAAGTATTGGGCTGCTCCACCGGGTGAGTTTTCCGGCGGGACGGCAGGTTTAAATATAATTCATCCCCAAAAAGTTCACGGGTTTGTTTTAAATAGCGACGAAGCTTATCTTTAGGAACAGAACCCATAAATCAGGGAGTTTTTCAAGCTACTCTTCTATGTCCTGCCAATTGAGTTTACCATCCATAAACTCATCTACGGCGACTGTGGTGGCCTTATCGAGTTCTTCGTAATCTTCCGGGTTTCGATCCGGTATTTCGTCAAAAACACCCAATTCGGTATCTTCGGCTGTTTCTAGCATCTTCTGGACTAACCGGTCCTGCAAGACCTGCTTTGCCCGTTGTGACATCACCACAACCGCTTCATACTGGTCGCCGGTTTGGTCTTCCATTTGTCTAATGGAAATAGGTTTAAGTGCCATACAACACTCCTTCATTTTCTTGGTTGATTATTTCTATAATTTCATCCACAGCACGGTCAACATTATCGTTGGTCACGTGCCGATCAAATTTTTCTTTATATCCCAGTTCATGATTAAGCCGGGCAAGTCGTTTAGCAATGCGCTCCTCAGAATCGGTTCCCCGGTTAATTAACCGCTTTCGTAAATCATCCAGGCTTGGCGGCAATACGAAAATGGATAAACTTTTTTCCGGATAA
Organism: uncultured bacterium; assembly: GCA_964549275.1. Lineage (GTDB taxonomy): Bacteria > Fidelibacterota > Marinisomatia > Marinisomatales > TCS55 > CAZJUP01. The sequence goes on from CAZJUP010000005.1 coordinate 29,997, forward strand.
AGCTTTTTCACGGACATGGCCCCTTGGACATCCAGTTCTAAAAGGAGAATTTTATGCTGAACAATGGCGTCATTCAGGACCTGTTTCAGGGTTCCGTAATAATAGTCTCCGTGGATTTCTTCCCATTCGGCGAATTCATTTTGCTGAATTTTATTTTCAAATTCCTCATTCGATATAAAATGATAATCTCTCCCCTCTACTTCGTTATGTCTTATAGGACGCGTCGTACAGGACACCGAAAACTGTATTCCGGGGTCTTTACTCTCCAAAGCACGGCACAGAGTTGTTTTACCCGAACCGGATGGGGCAGAGATGATGATTAAATTTTTCATACGTCCAAATGTGCCCTATAAAACGTTTTGAACCTGTTCCCGCATTTTTTCCGCTTCATCCTTCATGGCGATAATATGAGACACAATTCTTTCCGAAGAGCTTTTTGACCCTATGGTATTGATTTCACGACCCATTTCCTGGAGTAAAAAATTCAATTTACGCCCCACTGGTTCTGCATTTTCCAATAAATTCTTGAACTGAAGAAAATGGCTTTTTAACCGCACCACCTCTTCCGTAACGTCCCCTTTTTCCGCTATAATGGCTACTTCTTGCATGAGGCGGGTTTCATCGGCATTATAATTGCCCATAAGTTCGTCCATTCTTTTACGGTACTTTTCTTCCCGTTTTTTAAAAGCATCCGGTAAATCCTTTTCAATTTCGGTTAAAGATTTTTCTAAAAGCGACAATCGTAATTTTAAATCTTCCTGGAGCTTTTCTCCTTCAGCTTCCCGCATTTTTTTTGCTTCTTCAATGGCGGCTTCCACAGCTTTTATTATATCTTTTGATTTGACTTTTACTCCATCATTCTGAATAAATAAATCTCCAGAATTAATCAAGTCTCCCATATCTAGATGACGGCCGTATTTTTTTTGTATTTCCAGGAGAATATCCTCCATGGCTTCGAACCGCTCATGATTAAACGCCAGAGATTTAGATCCGTTTTCTGAAGTGGATTCCAGCGTAAGGTGTATGGTCCCGCGGATGAGAGCCTTTGTTATTAAATCCCGGATTTTTTTCTCATCTTCCGGTTCCAATTCATTGCCCCGAACTTTGATATCGAGGAATCGACCATTCACCGCTTTGAGCAAAGCCGTTACTTTCTGTGTATTGCGGCCGGAGGATCCCCGGCCAAATCCTGTCATGCTGAGTATCATTGAATTTTCTTGCTGAATAAAGTCAAGAAATTTACAACCACTCCCCCTTTATTAGAAAAGAATGATTCTCTATATTTTCAGACAAATGATATCAGGCGAAACTGAACGGTGCGAAAAGTGAGAATTCAATTTCATCTTTTTTCCTTCAGTTCGAGCGTGGGATGGATGTGCGCTTTGCGCCAGCCAGCCCAGACTGGAAACAGTTTCGCCCGATGGAGCTGGAGCGAAGCGATAGCTCCATCGAATAAACTCACCGGCTTTTAAATTATCAATTCTCAATTTTATTGTCCGGTGGAGTGGAGGTTGTAAAGCCAACCGCAATACTCTGTTTTATTTTCTATATGCATCTTTGCGATGTTTTACACTATAAATTTTTACATTCTTTTTTGAATCATCTATCTCGAATAAAATTCTGTAATTCCCAACACGAATACGGTATCCTTCTTGGTTTGTTAATTTGATACAACCAAAAGGTCTCGGATTATCTATTAGAGTCAAGATAGCGATTTTTATTTTCTGATATTGCTTATTATCAAATTTATCCAGTTGTTTTTCTGCGCGATTGGATAGAAGTATCGAATACATTTATTTTTTTCTTTTTTCATCATAATCATCAAATGCAACGAAAGATTTGGTATCTTTTATTGCTTGCTTAAGTTCCAATCTATCTTCTATGTCTTCGATTAACTGTGTATAATTTGGATTTGCTTTTAACAATAACCATTCGGATTTATCAATATGGACTTGTTCTTTTTTCTCTTTATTGATTGTTTGCATAAAATCTCCTTTTTATTTCATTATTATAATTTAACCATTTTTTTAAATGAATTTTATTCTTGAAACTGGAGAGTTCAATATTCTATTCATGGTTTTACATCCAATCGTTCTTTGGCTTTACAACGAATGAAATAACCTGTCGTGAAAAATTTTACCACAAGCCATTTCCTTTTTTAAATTTACTTTCATAAAACCATCTAAACCCGCAACCACGCTACACGCTTTTCACGTCAGGTTGATTGGGGGTTATATTTCATCTTTCCATCACTCTGTAAAAATTTTCAAGTCCGTTTTTGTGTAACCGAATAATGCAATAACATCGTGGCATAATTTTACAATGCTGTTTGAACTCAAATTTGCTTCAACAAATACATTTGTCCCTTCAATAATTTGAGAAACTCTTAACAATGATTCATCTTTAGTATAATATGGTCGTTTCCTTCCTTTCAATGTTAGAACTTGGTTAAAATCAGACCTATGAGTTTGGTGCAATATTTGGCTAATTCTACATAAAACATCAATCCAAAATCGCACTTCATAGGTTTGATTATTAAATTTGAACGCAGAAACCTTTTTACCAGTAAAACCAGAAGATTGTGTTTTTATTTTTCTAATTGGTTTTTTGGTTGGAATTGAAATTTTAGGTGATTCGGTTTTTTGTTTTTTTGATCCTTGTTTTTTCACAAAACGGCTAGCTTCATCTATTGAAACAGAGTAACCGTCTTTCTCAACGATTTTGATTAACGCTTCTGGCAGACTTGGAAATGGTGGTTCTAAAATTTGCCGACGGGCTTGTGGAAAAGCATCTTCCATTACTCTTTGTTTTTGTGACAATTTCAAATAGGATTCCGCTTCGATTCTGGCTTTTCCTGAACGGATTTCATTTTTTGACAAAAAAGCATCAAAAATTAATTCGATATCATCCACATCATCTTCTAATAAGTCAATATCTTTAAAACACTTTTCGGAGAACTCACCGCCTGTTTGTGAATAATAGAACCGCCATAATTGTCCATCTGTAATAATCGAAAATGGTGCGGTATTATTACGATTATAATCTCGCAACTGAACTTCGTGTTTCGGCAAGTCGATTACAAGTTTTCCTAATGCTTTGATTTCAATAAATACACTTGGTGTAGTGGAATTGTCAAATAGGGCAACATCCACTCTTGAATTATCTTCGTTTGGAACGGTATTAAACTCTGTCGCAACTTCTTTTGGGTTCCAAATATTCCAACCAAGTTCTTGAAGAATTCTTGAAACAAGTGAAAAGCGGACATTTTCTTCGTTGATGAAATATCCCTTTTTAATGAATTCTCGAATTTCTAATAAAATTTCATTCATACTTTAATCCTTGTTTCCATTATTTGATTGATGAAATATAACGAATAAACTCACCGGCGGACGGCGAATTCATTCCACTATTTTTAATTATTAGACAAATCTTCATCTTTACTCTCAAATTTAGAATCATGCCCCGTAGGTAAGCCGTCCGGTGGAGTGAGGGTTATGTAGCATTTGAAGATAATTAATAATTTTGCGGTATGCTAAAACCAATTGCAGCGCCAATAATTACTGTAGACATCGATGAGTTAAAACCACCCACAATCATTAATGGCATAAATCCTTCCCAGTTTTTTATTTCATAATACACACCAAGGTCTATGCCCGGATTGCTTTCAGTATAAGAATATTCCACATCGTAATAACCTGTTGGATCAAGAATATGCATAGCATCGTAGTAAGTTGCACCATCTAATATCCACTTCTCACCGTTACAATAACCAAAATATATATTTAACTTGTCATTTAATTGGTATGTCAAACCATAGGACATAGCTCCCCAAGATTCATCATCATATGTATAGATTAATGCATCACCGGGGAAGGCATAGTCGTAGGCACTTGATGAAGCCATATTACCGACACCGAATGTGTTAAAATAAAATCCAAACCCAGAAAGAGTATTCAGCACAGACAATGACATTCCAAAATTTTCTACACCTATCGCAGGGTGATATCCAATTGTTGTCGTAACCAAATGTGTTTCTTTTTGGTTTTGTGTAAAAAGTGCGCTTGTTGAAACGAAAATAAATAAAATTACTTTTAATGTTTTCATAATTTATCCCTTTCAATAGTTAATGCTATATAACACTGTATATACTGCAACCCGATTCTTGATATACTGCCGTTTTGTGCAGTATAACCGGGTTGAAGTATATCTTTGTTATCTTTGTAACTACTATTTAATACTGCACTTATGGCAATATTCTCTGTTTTTCCCTTTCCTGATATACGGCAAATTGTTGCAGTATAGTAAGAATTTTGAAATTTCATTAAAGTGTGTCCCCCGGACTTTTTACACCCATGGGCCCTTTATTCATTACATGGGTGTACACCATCGTTGTCTCTAATTTTTTATGCCCTAATAATTCCTGAATTGTTCGAATATCATACCCATTTTCTAATATATGCGTTGCAAAACTATGTCTAAATGTATGACATCCACCATGCTTTTCAACTTTAGCTATTTTAATTGCTTTCTTAACAGCTCTTTGTAAAACGCTTTCATTTAAATGATGTCTTTTGAGTTCACCTGTTTCCTTATCAACAGCATGTTTGGTCGAAGGAAAAACATACGCCCAATGCCATTCCTTTGCTATGCTTGGATATTTTCGTTCTAAAGCATAAGGAATATTAGTAGTCCCAATTCCATTCTCTTTATCAGCATTATAGATTTTCTTTACTTTAGATATATGTCGTTTTAGATGGGGAACTATTTTTTCAGATAATAATGTCACTCGATCCTTTTCACCCTTTCCATCACGAACGATAATCTGTTTGTTCTCAAAATCCACATCTTTAACTCGTAATCTTAAACATTCTGTCAATCGTAGCCCAGAGCCATAAAGGAGAGATGCCATCAATTGTTTTTCACTCTTTAGATGAGTTAGAATATTTTTGACTTCTTCCTTCGTAAAAACAACCGGTATTTTTTTAGATCGCTTGGCACGAATGACATTTCCGAAATCGCCTAATTCTTTGTGAAGGACGTTCTTGTATAAAAATAAAATGGCACTCAATGCTTGGTTTTGGGTGGATGCGGAAACATGCTTTTTCGTTGCCAAATGGGATAGAAATTGATTCACATCCTTTTCTGATAATTCCTCTGGATGTGTTTTGTTATGAAACAGGATATATTGCTTAACCCAACTGACATAAGTTCTTTCAGTTTTAGAACTGTAGTGCCGGGTTTGGATCTCTGTGCCCACCCTTTCCAAGAGTTTCGGCTCTCCCAGATGATTAACGACATTAGTAATTGTTGGTTTCGGCAAGGAGCGTATCTATCCTTTTAGGTCAAAACCCTCTTTTCCTGGGGTTCTCACCCCAATCATACTCGTTCCATAGAAAAGAAATAAACATAAATCAGCCTCCTATTAATTTTTGTGTTTTTAATATTCAGCTATGCACTAAAAGAATATACACCACCGTTTCATATTTGCGCAACAGGGCGAATGATTTTTTTTAAACGAAATAATTCGTGGGAATCATCCGCCTTTTAAATGCCGATATTGAGAGCACCATGGCTTTAATCGGGTTCATCCCCTCTCTTATTGACCCCAGTTTCCTGAGGAAACTCTTCATTCCCCCGAGAAATAGATTAGAAATCATTTAAAAAAGTTGGAGTATCGTTAGTCCATCGGTGTACTTATTCTGCCTTTCTTTATGCCCAATATCATTATTCTGAAGAAAGTGTGTAACCCCTATCACCCTTGTGCATCAAACTCTGGAGTGCAGGATACACTTGTATACACATATTTTTACGGGAAAAAACCCCAGAATGAGCAAAAAGATGAAAATTACTGAACAGGCAAAAGTAGAAATCGAAAAAATTCTTTCTGAAAATGAGGGAAAACTCCTCCGCGTTTATATGGCAGGTTTTGGCTGAGGCGGACCCAATTTGGGTATGGCTCTGGATGAGGCCGAAAAAGACGATAAACAACTAAAAATAGACGGAATTGACATATTACTCAGCGAACGGGACCGCCAGTATGTGGGCGAGTTCCAGATTGATTATATTAATGACTTTCGAGGAAAAGGATTGGTGATTCATTCCGCAGGAGCCTGCTGAGGAAAACTGTAGGTATTTCTGCGAATGATTTTATTGGGGAAGCTATAATTTTTCAGTTACTTTTTTTGGTCACATTTTTAATCCACTGAGGACTGACGGCAAAAGAGATATAATGGCTGGTCCCCAGTCCGGAACGTTCCGGTTCCCCCTGAAAAGCATAATCCAGAGATACATTCCTCCAACTTAAGCCCAATCCTCCGGCAAGCGTGCTGCCCCCCCCTCTCCCGATTCTCAGGGCAACTTTATAATCATAAACAAGATTGACGCCAACCCGAAGCGTTGACCCCATGGCACCCCAATGAAAATCCTCATCGGAAACTCGGCCGGCAAGGTCCACTTCCAAAGAAGCCATTCCCGTCAGGTGTAGGGGAATATTTTTCAGTTTGATTTTATGGGCAATACCCGTGGTCAATTTCGGCTTTTGCCGCTCCAGCGTACCGTTATCCCAAACCAGCCAGGATGTGGTTATATCCGTAACCGTGATTCCCCATCGCCCATTTTCCCAGGGTTCCGTTAAAATTCCTCCATCGAGACCAATCCCCAACCCGCTATGCTCGGCCAGGGAGTGGTGTAATCCCTTAATACCCAATCCTACGGACCAATTTCCTTTTGTCCAGGCTGTACTGAAATGCACTCCAGTCTGTTTCTGATTAAAATAAGTGAGTTTTTCTTCATCCAGCCGTTCACCTTCATCCACAATGCCGTTACCCTCGCCCAAATCTCCTGTCCCGGGGACTCCATCCAATCCAAAATCCAGCAGTAATGTCCGGGTATCCGGAATGTCTTGTATCCCCTCGTGGATAAGGATTACATTAATTTTTCGATTCCCCAGTAAAAACGGACTCGCCACTACATCATGGTTTATCATCCCCGCCAAACGGCTCTGATGGGCATAGGTAATGGAATGGGCTCCAATCGTATTCACGGTGCCGGGATTAAATAAAGGAGACAGGGACGATCCGGTTAATGTGGGCTGCATACCTCCCAAGGACAAAGAGCGGGCCTCCCCTGTATTTTGAAAAACCTGCCATCCGTATCGCACCCAATAGGTTTCTGATGTCCCAAAAGAAAACAGGAGAAAAAAAATCATAATGAGTCCCAATGGGGAAAATAAGTTCTTATAACTAAAGGATATACAACGGGATTTCAAGAGCCTACAACCCATGTTTTTTCTTGAGTTCATCCAGCTTCTGTATCGCGCTGAGGGGAGTCATATTTTCCACGTCAATTTCCGATAAATCTTGTTTGAGTTCCGATTCCTGTTGTTCAAAAAAAGACATTTGATTTTTCGGTGGAATTTCCAGCGATCCATCTCTTTCCGTGGGATGGTTTTTGATATGGTAGTTTAATATTTCCTTTGCCCGGTTAATAACCCGTCCGGGGAGTCCTGCCATTTGCGCCACATGTATGCCATAACTCTTATCACCTGGGCCCGGCATAATTTTTCTTAAAAAAATGATTTTATCCCCAAATTCCTTAACAGCAATATGATGGTTTTCTAACCGCTCCAAAGACTTTTCAAGATCCGTAAGTTCATGATAATGGGTGGCAAAAAGCGTACGGGCTGCCACAGCATCCGTATGATGCAAATGTTCTGTAATGGCCCATGCCAGAGACAGTCCATCGTAGGTGGCCGTCCCCCGACCGATTTCATCCAAAAGGATAAGGCTTTTATTGGTGGCATTATTGAGAATATTGGCTGCTTCATTCATTTCAACAAGAAAGGTACTCTCGCCGCCGGCAAGGTTATCACTGGCACCTACACGTGTGAATAATTTATCCACAATACCCATACGGGCGGATTCTGCCGGTACAAAGGACCCGATTTGGGCCATAAATACTATGAGTCCCACCTGACGTAAATAGGTGGATTTTCCAGCCATATTCGGTCCGGTAATCAAATGGATTTGATTTTTCAGGGCATCCAAATCCAGATCATTGGGGATGAAAGACTCTGTAGCCGGTAAAAGCTGCTCCACTACAGGATGGCGTCCACCTTTTATTTCTAAAATGGCCTCTTCTTCTAACTGGGGCTGTACATATTTGTTTTTAATGGCCGTTTCTGCAAACGTGCCGAGTACATCCAGGCGATTCAATAAATGGGCATTGTCTTGAATAGGGGCTGCTGCAGTGAGAATTTCCCTGCAAAGATCATGAAACAATTGAGATTCGATGCTGAAGATTTTTTCTTCTGCCGTAAGAATTTTTTCTTCGTATTCCTTTAGCTCTGCAGTGATATATCTTTCTGCATTAACCAGGGTTTGCTTTCGGATATACTCCTCCGGTACTTTATCCGCATGGACTTTTGTTACTTCCAGATAATATCCAAATACTTTATTATATCCCACTTTTAAAGACGGGATTTCTGTCCGTTCCCGTTCCGTTGTCTGGAGCTGTACGATCCATTCTTTACCCCCGGATGACAGAGCTCTCAGTTCATCCAATTCCTTATGGATCCCGGGTTGAATCACATTACCCTGTTTGAGTTGGACCGGTGCCTCATCCTGTAGAATATTTCCAATAGACTTACAGATTTGACCCGTGGGATTAAATTGGTTTGCCAGAGTCTTTAATTTTGGGTTTCCGGTTTCATCCAGTAGGGATTTCACCTCAGGAATAAGGTCCAGACTAAACCTCAATCCGTTGATATCTTTTGGCGTGGCTTTTGCTTTATTGATTTTCCCCAATATTCGCTCAATATCCGATAGAGATTTCAACGTTTCCCTAATTTGGGATAATGACCGTTTGTGCTTAACAAATCCCTCAACAGTCCCAAACCTTGCATTTAATTTATTTTTATCCGTCAGGGGACGATTCAGCCAATATTTTAATAGTCTTCCCCCTCCGGCCGTTACAGTTTCATCCAAAATATTTAAAAGTGTCCCATGGGTACCTTGAGTCGCAAGTGAGCGAAATATTTCCAGGTTTTTTACGGTAAAACCATCCAGTCCCATCTTGCCGTCATCGGTAACAGGTTTTAAAGTCGTAATATGGTCCACCTTAGAATTAAGAGCTTGAGTAATATGATGAAAAATGACCCCGGCAGCGGTGATCCCCAAAGGAAGATGCTCACATCCGAAACCCTTTAAGGATTTTATCTGGAATTGTTTGGTTAAATTTCGATACGCCTGTTCGTAGTTAAACAACCAGTCTTCTACTTTTGACATAAAGGGTTTCAACTCCCGGTACCAGAGAGCTGTGGAATACACCACCGATTCCCCCACGATGATTTCCCGGGGAGAAAATTTTCGCAAGGACTCTAAAAGCCGGGTATCCGAACATTCTCCCACATAAAATTCTCCCGTTGACTGATCCAGTACGGAAAACCCTGCTCTGTCTTTTCGAAACGTAATTGCAGCTAAATAATGGTTATTTTTTTGTTCCAAAGCCTGGTCCGCCGTCAGCGTCCCCGGCGTCACCACTTCTATCACTTCCCTTTTAACAATTCCCTTGGCCAATTTGGGGTCTTCTACTTGTTCACAAATGGCGACTTTGTGGCCGGCGTTGACCAATTTATGCAGATAATTATCTAATGCATGGTACGGGAATCCCGCCAGTGGTACATCCGCCGCAGCCCCATTGGATCGTTTGGTTAACACAATACCGAGGATTTTTGAGGCCAACTTTGCATCTTCATTAAAAGTTTCGTAAAAATCTCCCATGCGGAATAAAACAAGGGTATCTGGGTATTGGGTCTTCACCTCCATATATTGCCGCATGAGAGGGGTCCCTTTCAAATCTTTACCCATTAAAGATTTTCCCCTTTTGTCCGAAGATTCCCTTCTCGAGTAGTCAGATTCTTTTTATCAAAATATTCTAAAAGGGGGATGGCGGTTTTTCGTGTGGTTCCCGTCATACCCTTGAATTCCCCAACCGTCATAGTTTCGGTCTTTTCAAAATATTTACTGAGGAGATTAGTAAGTTTTTTCAAGGAATCTATATGAACCCACCAGCCTTGTGCTGCTTCAATAGCTTCTCTCCTATTTTTTAAAATATGCAGCAATTCTAATGCCTTTTTCGAGGAGCATGCAGTCCCGGTAGCTATTTCTTCTGTAGAAGACAATCCCATACCATATTCTATTAAATAATGTTTTATCCGATCCGAAGCTTCCGCATCTTCTCCCGATAAAACAACCCGGTGTGAAGTCAAAGCATATTCCCCGTTAGTTTTTATGACTATATCATTTTTGATTAAATCATCAAGAACAACCTGAAGCCAGACTTCACTAAATTGAGATTCAGCCAGCAGCCGGTCGAAAGGAATAGATTCTATATAAGGGTTTTTTTTATGAAAATCTTTGAAAAATGTCTGAATCCATTCCATGGTACCTTTTAATGCTACAGGGGAAAAAACAATGGACTTTTCATTTCGCAGCTTGGATGAATTGAGCGCGTGGTGAATCCATTCTGTAGAACAATGAAACACTTTAGACCATTCGAATACAGATTTTGGTTCTGAGGCATATTCAAGTACATATTGATTGAACCGCTCTGTGGGTTCTGTGGTTAAATCAGCGGCCCATTTAAGAAGAGCCTTTCCCTGCTGTTGCGGATTCACCCCTAATACGGTGCAGCCACCAAGGGTTTCCATGGGAGAATAGCTCCGAATGATAAATCGGTCGTCCATTGCAGCGGAAACAGGAGATTCCAAATCAAATATGACTGGACAAGACCGGCCGGCTTTCAGGGGTTTTTTCGACGGTATAATGACGGTTGCAAGCTCTTCAGCTGTTCCAATATGTAGATGAACTCTTTGTTTATTTTTCAGAACCCATTTTGTATCCGGTATGAGGGATACATTTGCGATAATCCTTTTTGTGGGCGTTAACCATCCTTTTGTCGCCAGTTCTGTTCCCCTACGGATGTGAGTTTTGTCAATCCCCGAAAGATTCAGAGCTGCACGGTCTCCTAATTTAACTTTGGAAGTTTTTGTGCCATGAGTTTGTAATCCGCGAATTTTCCCCTTCACCATCGTTGGAACCAATTCCACTTCTTCTCCAGGTGATATTTCACCTGAAGAGACGGTTCCTGTGACCACAGTGCCAAATCCTGTTTTAGAAAAGACACGATCAACAGCTAATCTGAAAAACCCCCTGTCTGCTATAGCAGAGACTCTGTTCGCTTCATGAATAATTGCTTGTTTTATTTCCTCAATCCCCAGTCCGGATTCTGCAGAGGTTTTGATAATAGGTGCATCAGCCAAAAATGAATCCTTGACCAGTTCACGAATATCCAACTCAATCAAATCAAGCCAATCCGTATCAGTAACCAAATCTGTTTTGGTCATGGCAATGAGTCCGTGGTGTATCCCCAGCAAATTCAATATATGTAAATGTTCGCGAGTTTGAGGCATGATACCATCATCTGCAGCAACCACAAGAAGAGCAATATGAATTGTTGATACTCCGGCCACCATATTTCGAATAAATTTTTCATGTCCAGGAACATCAATTATGGTCACATTTTCATTCAGGAAAGCGAACCCGAGGTCGATGGTCATTCCACGGGCTTTTTCTTCGGCCAGGCGATCCGTATTCATACCAGTGAGGGCCTTGACCAAGGCCGTTTTTCCATGGTCAATATGACCGGCAGTGCCCATAACAATCTGCCCCATATTTTATCTCGAGGATATCATAGCGGCAATTTGACTTATTTCTTGAGGAATTACCGCTTTTAAATCGATATAGAAACGTTGACTTTTTGTATAGCCCACAATGGGAATAGACCCTAATCTAAATTGTTTTGCCAAATGACCTGCGGTTATATTCTTTGGTTTAAAACAGAGAGCGATACTTTCCAGTTTTTCTTCCGGCAAGGAGCCGCTGCCTGCCGTAACCCAGGTGTCTACGATTGAAATTCCTAACTCTTTTATAATTTTGTTAGGCATTGAATCAACCACTTTTTCTGCTCTTCGCCTGAGTGTAGCCCGGGAGGTTGTTAACAATCTTAAAGATAAATTATCAGGGTTTGGGCCTGTGCTTTCATAGGTTCGAAAAACTTCTTCCAATAAAGCTATCGTCCATTTATCGCACCGAACTGCTCGATGAATAGGGTTCCCTTTGATCCGGTGAATCCATTTTGATTTTCCCACAATAATCCCGGATTGAGGACCACCCAACAATTTATCTCCCGAAAATGTGGCTACGTCAACGCCGGTTTTTACTACATCAGAAACACGCAGTTCATTAGGGAGGCCCTTTTCCTGTAAATCCACCAGAGCACCGCTACCTAAGTCGGCCATCACCGGAATTTTTTTCTTTCGACCTAGAGAAACAAGTTCCTGCAATTCAACATCGTGGGTGAATCCTTTTACAACATAATTGCTGGTATGAACCCAAAGAATCAATGCCGTATTTTTTGATAGAGCATTTTTATAATCCTTAAGATGGGTGCGATTGGTTGTTCCCACTTCTTTTAATATGCACTGACTTTTTCTTACCACATCCGGAATGCGAAATGAACCGCCAATTTCCACTTGCTGCCCCCTGGAAACTATTACTTCCTTTCCTTCAGCAAGGGTATTGAGCGCCAGAAGAACTGCAGCGGCATTATTGTTGACAACCAGGCTTGATTCTGCCCCGGAGAGGGGGGATATCATTCGGGAAAGATGGGATTGGCGGTCTCCCCTTTTTCCTGACTCTAATTCAAATTCAAGATTTACATAGCCAGACAATCGTTGAGACACCCGTTTGGTTAGTTTCGCATGGTGTGGTGCCCGACCTAAGCCTGTGTGCAATACAATTCCGGTCCCATTAATGACTTTTGAAAGTGATGGTGTATTTAACTGTTCAATTTCGGAGAGAATTTGATTTTTAATTTGAGAACGCTTCAGGGTTAAAAGAGCCTTATTTGCCTGTTGCCTGTACCGAGATAATTCTGCTTTTATTAGCGAGGTGACTATATGGATATGAGCCGAGTTTAATAAATCTACGGATTGTATTATTTCGGAAACCGAGGGCAATTCTTTATGTTGTTTTATAGCCATATCAGCAGGGAAAAGTAGGAGATTTAATCGGGTTGATACAAGCTGAAACCGTGGGAATTTTTCCTTACGTGGCCCGTTTCATCATGAAACTTGTAAAAAGTGCGGGAATCAGCAAAATCCCCATTAGCGGAAATACAGTAGCTACACCATATTGTTCAGCAATGAGTCCTCCAAACCCGGCTGCGAATGATCCGATGCCAAAACTCAGGAAAAAATTAATGCCGTATCCCAATCCCCGGCTATGACTATGGGTATATTGGGCAATTAAGGTATTGGACACAGGCTGATTTGAAAAATAGGCTATGCCCAAAAGGAGGCTGAATAAAAGCAGAAGTAAATCAGAAGAATACCCCATCAGAAACAAGAAAGGAATGTTTGCCGCAATAATCCCAATCAATAAAAGTGGTCGAGGATATTTCTCGCCCAATCGTCCCCCGAGGAGCTGGCCACCAATCCCGGCTAAAAATACAAGAGTAGGAAAAATCCCCGCTTTCATAGTTTCAGAAATAAAAGGTAGCAGTTTTTGAGTGTTTTCTGCAAAGTGAGTCGGCATAAAAGTAGTGAAGCCGTAATACGCGAACCCCATGAGTATATTGGTCATATAAAAAAAGATTAATGCCGGCCTGTTGGTGGTGGCAGTATGGTTTTCAAATCTCTCTTTTCCTGAAGATTTACGATAAGGAATGAGCCACAAGGTGGCTAAAGCCAAAGCCCCGTTAAATATTCCTAAAAATGCATAGGAAGCACGCCAACTGACTAAAGAAGCAAGAGTGGTCGCCAAAATAGGACCTCCTGCTGAACCGGTTGAACCAAAAATTCCATGAACAGCCATTCCTCGGGTTATGGATTTAACCCTGTGAGATATGAGGGTAAGTCCTGCCGGGTGATAAATACTGCAGAAAAACCCCATAATACCTAACCCGATTATCATGGAATAAAATGATGTGGAAAAAGCTACAATCAGGGCACCGAAAGCGGAACCTATTTGGTAAAGGAGTAGTAGTGTTCTACCGCCGAAATATCGTTCTGCCCACCCTGCAGGGATAGCCCCAGCACCAAACATAAAAGCACTGACCGTAACCACATATCCAAGTATATCCAGTCCAACGTTGAATTCTGAGCGAATCAGGGGGATTAAACTGGGCAAGGTCAACATGAGGGCATGGACCGACAGATGGCTTCCACCGGTGATGCTCAGGATGATTTTTTCGATTTTGCTCATAAACAAAAAACCCCCATCATCAACGGACAACAGGGGTTTTTAGAATAAGTGTACAAATTATCGTTTTTCAGCGATTCGCGTTGCCTTACCGGATAATTTACGTAAATAATTCAGTTTTGCCCGGCGGACTTTTCCACGACGAACCACATGAATATTGCTCACCATTGGCGAATGAACCGGGAATATTCTTTCTACGCCGATACCGCCGGAAATCTTTCGAACGGTAAATGTTTCTGAAATATCGCTTCCCTTACGTCCAATAACCACCCCCTGGAAACGCTGAACCCTTTCTTTGCCTCCCTCAACGACACGAACATCAAGGGCTACGGTATCCCCGGGACCGAATTCGGGCAGGTCTGTTTTTAATTGGTCTTTAATAATTTCTTTCATTTTATTCATGGCTTCGTTTCTCCGAAGTTTCAAGTGTCTTTACATATTTCTTCCATAAGTCCGGTCGCCTTTTTTGAGTTTTACTCTTTCTTTTCTTATGGCGCCAGGCTTCAATATTTTTGTGATGACCGCTCAATAAGACCTCCGGAACCGCCATTCCCTCTATGTTTCGAGGTTTAGTATAGTGGGGGCCATCCAGCAAATCAACAGCAAAGGAATCGCTCATAGCTGAATCCAGTGTATTTAATACACCGGGAATCAATCTGACAATACTATCAATTAATATCATGGCAGGGATTTCACCACTCGTCACCACAAAATCTCCGATAGAATATTCATGGGTAACTGCTTTTTCAATCACCCGTTCATCGATTCCTTTATAATGTCCGCATATGACAATAAGCTTTTTCTTTAGGCTGTTTTCAACAGCTGTTCCATGGGTCCATTTATCACCTTGTGGTGACGGGTAGATGACCCTCACACCTTCCGGACCTCCAACCTTTTCAACCGCCGCTTCAATGGCTTGAAATAAGGGTCCCGCCATTAAAACCATTCCACTGCCGCCACCGTAAGGTGTATCGTCAATCTGGCGATAATTTCCCTCGCCGAACTCTCTTAAATTAATGCAGTGGAATTCTGCAGCTCCCCGCTCAACAGCCTGCCGAAGCATACTGTGTTTCACTACCGATTCAATCATATCAGGAACCGGTGTTATTATCGCTATCTGCGATTTCAATCCAACAGTCCGTCCATAGGACTGATGGTAACCAGGCCGTCAGTCGTGCTGATGCCTTTAACGATTTCCGGTATAACCGGAATCAAAAATTCTTTTTTACCATTTTCAATCACATAAACATCATTTGCAGGGAGAGTGAGCATATCCACCAACTCACCGACAAATTCACCTGCAACTGTAAACACAGATGCCCCGATTAAATCCGGTGATATTAAAAGAATTGGGTCCTGCTCTGATACCTGCGCGTAGAGAATTTGTCCAATGAGTGATTCTGCATCGTCCCGAGAGGACACTCCCTCAAACAAAAAGCGTTTTCGCTTTCCCAGTCCCAGAGATTTTTTCAATTTAATTTCACGGGCAATGGTATCGGAAAACCCAAGAGACAGGTTTTTATCTTCTACATAATCGTCAAATTGTCTTACGAGAGGACGTACCCTGACTTCTCCACTCAAACCAGATACTTTTGTGACTTTACCAATGGCAAAAAGTCTATTCATTTGTGTCGATAATATCCAATCTTGCGCGCTTTCCGCCTTCTTTGGCATTAATGGCAAAAACCAAGGTGCGGATGGCTGAAATATTCCTGCCCCGTTTTCCGATCACTTTGCCGTAATCTCCATCTCCAACCGTTAATTCGTAGATAATCCGCTGTTCGCTTTCCACCATTTTAACATCGACTTCATCCGGTTTATCGACGAGTTGTTTCACAACCGTTTCAATGAATTCCTTCATATCCATTTCCTCCTAACTCCTACATTCCGCTAGGCGTTTTCGCTTTCGCTTTTTTCTTCATTATCACCATTCGACTCAGCGTCTTTTTCCGCCTCATCTTCAGATTTATTTTCATCGGCCTCTTCAGGGGATTCCTCTGAAGCATCCTCAGAATCAGGTGCAGACTCTTTTTCATCACCTTTTGCTGTATCTTCTTTTTCTTCTGTCGCTTCCGCCTTTTCCGGTTCTTTTGTCTTTTCCTCTTCTTCCGTCGATGATTCTTCGTCTTCAGTTTTCTCCTCTTCGAATGTTTTTTCTACTTCTGATGAAATTTCGACCACTTCTTCAACTTCGGTATCAGGGCTATCCTCATCAGCAGAATTTTCTTCAGTTGATTCCTCAACTTCTTCCACAGACTCTACGGGAGCATCTTCTGTTACTGGTTCTTCCGCTTTTGACTCAGGTTTTTCTTCTTCCTTCGATTCCCCTGTTGATGCCTCTACCGATTCGTCTTCTGACTTTTCTTTTGCGGCAACGGTTTCCACCTTGGTTTCTTCCGCTGCATCTGCTGAGGCAGTGTCGTCTGCGCTCTCTTCTTCAGTTACAGCTTGAACTTCTTCTTCGGCCTTCGCTACAGCAGCTTCTGCTGCTTCCTGTTCTGCTTTTTTAAGGGCTTTTTCTTCGTTTTTTGCTTTTTTGGATTCGCGTTTTTTTGCTGAATCTTCCCGATTCATCGCCCACTTCTTCATCTCTTTCTCAATAGATTTTTCATCGAGCCCTTGTTGGAGCAAATGCCAACGAAAGGCTAATCCGCTTCTTTTCATGAGTGAATGAACGGCATCAGATGTCTGAGCACCTACATGAAGCCAATGAAGTATTCTATCCTCTTTTAAGGTAAAATTTTCGCCTTTTTCGATAGGATTATACCATCCCAGTTCCTCGATTGCCGCTCCATCACGACGGTTTCTGCTGTCCATAACTACGACGCGGTAAAATGGTCTGTTCCGACGTCCTATCCGTTTCAGTCTGATTGTTGTCGCCAAGTGTTTATCTCCTTAGTTTAATCCCATCATATGTTGTTGAAATTGTTTTGGCAGTTTCATCTTTCCCATATGCTTCATCATTTTTTGCATTTGGGCAAATTGTTTTAATAATTGGTTAATTTCCTGCACAGACCGCCCTGAGCCAGCGGCAATTCGAGTCCGGCGGCTTCCATTAATTAATTGCGGATTTTTACGCTCTGCAGGCGTCATAGAATTGATGATGGCTTCAGTCCAAACCAATTGCCGGTCATCCAGATTCATACCCTTCATCAACTTTTTATTCATACCGGGCATCATCCCAAATATTTGGTTTAACGGTCCCATTTTCATTAACTGTTTGAGTTGAATTTTAAAATCATCTAAATCAAAAGTGTTTTTCTGCAGTTTCTTTTGAAATTGGGCTGCAGTGTCCTTATCTACGATTTCCTGTGCCTTTTCCACCAGGGATACCACATCACCCAAACCCAATATTCTATCGACAATTCGATTTGGGTCAAAAGGTTCCAATCCATCAGCTTTTTCAGAAACACCTATAAACTTAATGTGTGTTCCGGTTACTTCTGTGATTGAAACTGCAGCACCTCCCCTGGCATCTCCATCCATTTTGGTTAAAATCGTACCAGTTAGAGGCAATGCAGACGAAAAAGCTTTTGCAGAATTTACGGCATCCTGACCGGTCATTCCATCAACAACAAAAAGAATTTCTATTGGAATGACCGAATCAGCTATATCCTGGATTTCGGTCATCATTTCTCCATCCACGTGGAGGCGTCCGGCGGTATCTAAAATAACCACATCAATTTTTTCTGCTTTTGCTTGACTTACCGCATTACGGCAAATAGAAACAGGGTCACCCGGGCCCTCGGAATAAACGGGAATATTCAAATCACGGCCAACCACTTTCAATTGCTCAATGGCTGCGGGACGATAAACATCAGCTGCGGCCAATAAAACGGTTTTCCCTTCCTTTTTCAATCGATTCCCAAGTTTTCCGCAAGTGGTTGTTTTTCCCGATCCTTGCAACCCGGCCATCAAAATAACGGATGGTTTTTTGGTGCCCAGTTCCAGAGCCTCCGGAGCTTTACCAAGGAGAGTAACCAACTCATTGTGAATAATTTTAATGAAATGTTCGCCAGGTTTGATGGACTTAATTACTTTAGTTCCTTCTGCCTTTTTTTTAACTTTTTCTACAAAAGTTTTTGCTACTTTAAAATTCACATCTGCTTCCAACAGAACACGCCGAATCTCTCGCGCAGTCTGCTCGATATTGGAATCGGTTATTTTCCCCAACCCTCTCAGGTTGCGTAAAATCGAATCAAATTTGTTTGTTAATTGTTTAAACATGTATTAGGGACCGTTTTCGGCCTGATTAAAGCCGGGGAAATTAAATGTATTTTCTCTCGGAAACAATAAATAGAAACCTACCCTTTCTCCGATTTAATTTTACCCTATGGAATTTATAATTCATGACACGAAACAAGACGAACTCATGTCCATCCTCAACCTAAACAATGGCGCGCTTCCTGCTGTATCAAAACTAACGGTAGGAGATTTGAACTTTTTCAGAGAATCTGTTGCCTATTTTCGAAGCTTAATTATTCATAAGACTTTAACTTTAGGTGGATTCCTTATAGGCTTGACGCCAGGGGTAGAGTATTACAGCCCCAATTATCAATGGTTTATGAAAAAGTATGATAACTTTGTGTATATAGACCGCATTGTCATCGCACCTGAATATCAAGGACTCGGATATGGAACACATTTTTATGAAGACTTAAAACTATTTTCTTTAGGACAGGCATCTCGATTATCCTGCGAAGTAAACCTTAGGCCAAGAAATATACCGTCACTGCGGTTTCATGAAAAATATGGATTCAAACAGGTCGGGACTCAGAAAACAGAAGATGGTAAAAAGGAAGTGTCGCTTCTGACCTATGATCTATAGCCTGAAATGTATCGTTTGTCGTGAGGTAAACTCTTAGAGTTGTGGACATCATGGCTGCACCAAAAGAGCCCATGCCATTTTTAATGATAATATGATAAGTTGGAAAATTCGAGATGCTTAAGGATTAAATTTTCTCTGTGCCTTCAGCAGATAAAGATTTGCCTTCTCATAATGTCCATCCTGACCAAGAGAAACTATTCTCAGTGCCTCTAAAAGTGGAATACGGCTATTATCAAAATTAGAGTAAAAAGCATCCATCGCTTTAGCAATGACTTCAACATCATACCCTGCTTCTTTTGACCGATGTTCATCCACAATGGCATAAAATCTATCTATATAATAAGGTTGAACCCAACTCAGATCTTGCATATATTGCTTTTTTACTTCCTGCTTATGATGGTATTTCAACTTTGCTCCTGCCGCATAGGCTCCGTTAATAAAGGCAACCTTTTCTCCGGGGACAATACTCTTCCAATAGTCTGAAGGAGTTCTGGATTCTTCAGCATAAATATTTGAGGCGAGGAAAAATAAAAAAATCAGTATTTTCATGGATTAAATCTACCCTTATTCTTCATTCAGAACATAATGATTCACGATAGGAAACCGCCGACCAATTCCAAATGCTTTGGCTGTAACCCTGAGACCGGGAGGTGCTTGCCGCCGTTTATATTCATTGATTCGTATTAATCGCGCTAATTTATAAACTAATTTTGAATCATATCCTTCTTTCACCAAGTCTGCAGGGGATGTATTCTCTTCTACCATTGCAGTAACCATGGGGCTGACTATATCATAGTCAAATGGATCCACCTGTTCTTCTTTTAATTCTGCAGAGGGTGGTTTTTCTATGCTATTTTTTGGAATTCGGTCATATCCTGCAGTGGCGTTCACCCACCGTGACAGGGTATACACATCAGTTTTGGACAAATCAGAGATAACCGCCAATCCTCCATTCATATCTCCATAGAGGGTGCAATACCCCAACGCCATTTCTGTTTTGTTCCCTGTGGAAAGTACAAGCCAGTTAAATTTATTCGAAAGAGCCATAAGCAAACTCCCTCTTACCCTGGCCTGAATATTTTCCTCGGCAATCCCTTCCTCTGTTCCCCTAAACCGTTTCTCCAATCCATCATGAAACTCTTCCACAACAGGTTCAATGGGAATTATTTCGTAGTCTATTCCAAGATGATCAGCCAAAATTCTTGCATCATCTTTGCTGTGTTCACTTGAATATTTTGACGGCATTGAAATACCATGCACATTTTCTGGCTTAAGAGCATCGGCGGCAATACAGGCAACAAGACTGGAATCGATGCCCCCACTCAATCCGATAACGGCCTCTTTATGACCAGTTTTTCTAAAATAATCCCGCACACCCAAAACAAGAGCATCATAGATTTTTTCCTCACTGGGTTTTATCTGAAGAGGTTGAATAGGAGAATCCGTTAAATGAAATAGGATTAGTTCTTCTTTGAAAGGGTTTCCCTGGGCGATTAATTCACCTTGACCATTCATTGCCAAAGATTGACCATCAAATATGAGTTCATCCTGGGCACCAACCAAATTACAATAAACAAACGGAAGCCCTGTTTTCTCTACCTTTTCTTCAACTAACGCTTTTCTTTCAGCCAAACGGCAATCGTGGTATGGGGATGCAGAAATGTTGATAATGATTTCCGCTCCATTTTCTTTCAAGGATTCAGACACTTTTATTTCATAATCATCATCCCACAAGTCTTCGCAAATTTCAAGACCAATGGTTATGGGTCTTCCTGCAATAGTTGCAGTGAAAACACCCGGAGTGCTACCTGGACTAAAATACCGCTCTTCATCAAAGACATCATAGGTTGGCAATAGAATTTTGTCATAAATGTATTCTATACGTCCATTCATACAAAAGAAAGCTGAATTAAATCGTTTATTCTGTTCTTTTCTTACGGTCCCTATGATAGCCGGGATTGCAATTTTTTGGGTTAGTGTTTTGCACACAGACTCCACACGGTCAATAAATCCGTTCTGAATAATCAAATCCTGGGGAGGGTACCCTGTAACCACCAATTCAGGAAACACAACTAAATCTGCCCCATTTTTTATCGCTTTCTGATAATAGGACAATATAAGTGCTCGATTGTCTTTTAAAGCACCTACAGTGGGATTAATTTGGCACAAGCCAATCTTCATGCTCAATACCTGATTTTAAAATCCCTGAACCGGTGTTCAAATGGTAGCCATTTTACACTCACTTCTTCGACAAGAGAACCGCTGGGTCCATTTTTCAACTCTTTTAAAAATGATTCTATTTTCTTTTCTCCGCCCTCTGCTTCAATGAGTACGGTACCATTTTCTAAATTATTTGCATATCCAGACAAGTCAAAATCCTGAGCCCACTTTACGGCAAACCATCGGAATCCTACGCCTTGCACCCTTCCGTTCACAATAATTTTGGCACCTTTATTTATCTTTTTAGGAATATTCCACTCTATCATAAATAATTCTTTACTTCCGCAATAACTTCTGATGGGGTTGCTGTTTTAATAACTTCCTTTAAATCCCACGATCCATATCCAACCACCGGTTTCTCCAATTGAAGGGCATAAGCAATTTCAGACAATGTGCCATATTTCCCACTTATTGCCACGGCCACGTCACAGTTATAAGCTAAAAGAGGATTTCGACCAATACCCATACCCGTTGATACCGGTATGGTAATATATCCGTTGGCTTCTTGTGTGTCCATTCCTTTTAAGACCCCAACACAGGTGCCACCAGCTTCATTGACTCCTTTAGAAATAGCTTCCATGACTCCTTCGCCTCCCCCACAGTAAACCAAAAAATTTTCTTTAGCTAAAAGTCGGCCAATTTCCACAGCATCTTCGTATGTTTTACCGTCAATATCTCTCCCACCAAATACAGATATTCTTGCGTTAAATTTCATTAAGGCTCCAATCGGGAAAGAGTTCTAGGGAACGGGATGGTTTCACGAATATGCTTTATCCCTGTGATCCAAGCCACGGTTCTTTCAATTCCCAATCCAAATCCCGAGTGTGGCACAGACCCATACTTTCTCAAATCCAAATACCATTGAAAAGGTTTTAGGGGTAAATCGTGCTTTTGAATTCGTTCAACCAATAAATCATGGCTATCTTCCCGCTGACCGCCTCCAATAATTTCTCCATATCCTTCCGGTGCAATCATGTCCACACCCAGGGCGAGGTCATCATTTTCCTCATCCCGTTTCATATAAAAGGCCTTTATATCTGCCGGCCAGCGATGAATCATCACGGGTCTGTCGAATTCTTCGGATAAAATCGTTTCATCGGTCCCTCCGAAATCTAAACCATAAATAAAATCAGACCCTTTGTCTTTTAAGATTTTAGCCGCTTCATCATAAGTGATTTTTGGGAAAGGTGGAACAACTGATTCCAATTGGCTGGTATCTCGATCAAGGCTTTCCAGTTCAGTTTTACAATTCTTAAGGCATTCTTGAACGATATAGGATACAAATTTTTCAGCCCAAACCATATTCTGAGCCAAATCACAATAAGCCATTTCCGGTTCAATCATCCAAAATTCTGTTAAATGACGTCGTGTTTTTGATTTTTCCGCTCGAAATGTGGGACCAAACACATATATATTTCCAAAAGCCATTGCACTGGCTTCACCATAGAGCTGTCCACTTTGGGTTAAATAAGCAGAACGACCAAAATAATCCAGTTCGAACAAAGTAGTAGTGCCTTCAACTGCATTCCCGGTTAATATTGGTGAATCTACAAGTGTAAAGCCATGATTGTCGAAGAAATCACGGGCAGCTTTTATAATTTGATGCCGAACACGAATAATGGAATTTTGTTTTTTAGACCGAAGCCAAAGATGGCGATTATTCATCAAAAAATCTGTACCATGTTCCTTCGGCGAAATAGGATAGTTATGAGCCACTTGGTGAATATTGATTTGCTTTACTCCTATTTCATAACCCCCTACTGATCTGGATTCTTTCCTCACGTTTCCAATAATCGTCACTGATGATTCTTGTGTTAATGATTCTTCCAAGGAAAACAAATCTTCAGAAACTTCCTTTTTTACAACGACGCATTGAACCAATCCTGTACCATCACGTAAAATTAAAAACCATATTTTACCTATAGACCGGGTATTATAGACCCACCCCCTTAATGAGACGTCCTGTCCCTCAAATTTGCTTAATTCGTTTATCTTTACTTCTTGCATCGAATTTTCCGTAAATCCTATTTAAAAACCTGTAAAATTACCAAGTGCTCATAATGTCATTCAATACATCTCGAGCAATTTTTCTAACGGCAGCTTTGGTGGCAAACTCCCTTGCATCTCCGAATTCATTGTCGTCTTCACCATCAGTCAGCCCATTTCCATCATTGTCAATTCCGTCGGAACTAATGTCGCCACTCAATCCATAGGCGCCAAACCTTGAAAATGACTTTTTCAGCAATACCCTATCGTTTTGAACATCATACCATTCCAATGCCAATGTCACTGTGAATCGGTATTCCGTAACCGCTTCCTCTTTTGTAAAGGTATAGGGTACATCTTCAACCTTGGTAATGGTCCCCCTTAAGATAGATGTGGCGCTCGTTTCATCAGTGACACTTAAAATATTTTCTTCATTAAACACGTCAATCAGATTTTCAGTGACAGATTCAACCATCCCGAATTCAGCTGTTTGGTTTTCTACCATGGGAATGGCAATACTGTTTATATGGGGAGGAATGCTTCCCGCCATGGAATAATATCCGCAACCCCAAAATATACTTAAGAAAAGAATCACTCCAAATCCTGAGGAGACGATACTCCTATCTTTGATTTTCTTTTGGTTCATCTTAGAGAGTTTTAATCTTTTTTTCCAATCCATAATCATTAATCTTTCGATACAAAGTTCTTTCACTCATCCCAAGAGATTTTGCAGTGGCTCTTCGATTATTGTTATAAAACTTTAATGTCCTTTCTATAGCTTCTCTCTCCAGATCTTCAATAGAAAAATCCCCAAGGGCTTCATTTTTTATAAGATTTTGGACATCAGCATCAATCTGAAGCGTCTCTTGTCCTACACCTTCTTTTTGAGGAAGAATGGGGTACCCACCGGTACGGGTCACCATATTGCTTTGGGTAGCGAACTGTTTAAGAAATTCAACATCCTGACGAATTAAAAATAATTGTCGAAGAATGAGTTCCCTTTCAGCAGTTTCAGGAGGCTGACTTAACACCACAGGAAGGTTTGGGTTTCTTTCTTGAACCTGACCACCGCTTAACTGCCTTTCTACCATATCTGTTGTAATTCTTTCCCCTTTTTCTAAAACCAGGATGCTCTCAACAAAATTCTTGAGCTCCCGTACATTTCCTGGCCAATGGTACTGTTTCATAACCCGAATGGCTTCCGGCATAAAGCCCCGATAGAGAATATCGTTTGACCGGGTAAATTCCAGAGCGAACCGTTCGATAAGCAGACCGAGGTCTTCCACTCTTTTTCTTAGAGCGGGAACCTCTATTGTCACCGTTTTTAATCGATAAAATAAGTCCTGCCTGAATTGGCCCTTCCGGACTAATTCCTCTAAATCTTTATTGGTAGCAGCCACAACGCGAACGTCGGTTTTTTTCGTTTTTGAATCTCCAACAGGCATAAATTCACCGCTTTCCAACACTCTGAGTAATTTCACTTGGGTTTCAAGGGGAGTTTCTCCGATTTCATCCAGAAAAATGGTCCCTTTATCGGCCGTTTCGAAATATCCCTTTCTATCTTCACGGGCATCAGTATATGCCCCTTTTTTATGACCGAACAGTTCACTTTCTATAATTCCTGCTGGGATGGCCCCGCAGTTTACCGTTACCATGGGTGAGTGATTTCGTCGGCTGTATTTATGAATGGCATTGGCCACCATTTCCTTGCCGGTACCCGATTCACCCGTTATCAGGACAGAAATATCAACCGGAGCAACTTGGCTCACCATTTCAAAGACATGCTCAATAGCATCTGACCGTCCCACAATACCAGAAATTTTTTGTAGTTTATCTAATTCTTTCAAAGAAAACTCCTAAAATATTTTTGCTAATTCTTTTTCCAATTTCTCAATTTCATCCCGCAATTTTGCTGCTTTTTCAAATTGCAGATTTTCAGCTGCTTCAAACATTTCCGACCGCATCATATCTACTGCTAATCGTTTATCCATTTTACTGAAGTCATCTCCTTTTTTAGATTTTACAGGCTCGTATGTGTCCTCAGCCATAGCGTCAGCTACTGAAGTTGTTCCCATGATTTCATCCATGGATTTGTACACCGTTTTGGGTTTAATCCCATGGTCAGAATTAAATTTTTCCTGGAGAGCTCTCCGCCGACGTGTTTCATCAATTAGATATTCCATAGCTTCTGAAATACGGTCTCCGTATAGAATGACCTGACCTTCTTGATGTCGGGCAGCTCTTCCGGCCACTTGCATAAGAGAACTTCTGGATCTTAAAAATCCCTGTTTATCTGCATCCAATACGGCTACAAGAGAGACTTCCGGCAAGTCCAATCCTTCTCTCAACAGGTTTATTCCTATAAGCACATCGAATTCGCCCATTCTTAAATCCCGTAATATTTTTACACGCTCAAGTGTATCAATTTCACTATGGAGATATCGCACACGGAGATTTACACCTCTTAGATATTCGCTTAAATCTTCCGCCATCCTCTTGGTTAAGGTCGTTACCAGGGTGCGCTCATTTTTTTCAGTACGATAACGTATCTCCCCAATTAAATCGTCTATTTGCCCTGTTGTTCCTCGAACTTCAACTTGAGGATCCAATAGACCGGTAGGTCGGATTACCTGTTCAACAACAACACCTTTGGCCAAATTTAATTCCCGCTCTGCTGGAGTCGCAGAAACATAAATTACCTGATTCTGCAATGAATGAAATTCATCAATTTTCAAAGGACGATTATCCAGGGCACTCGACAACCGGAATCCATGCTCTACTAAAACCTCTTTTCTGGCCCGATCCCCATTGTACATAGCCTGAATCTGCGGAAGAGAAACATGGGATTCATCCAATATGGTTAAAAAGTCATCTGGAAAGAAATCAATAAGGGTGAAAGGTCGCTCTCCGGGTTTTCGTCCTGCAAAATACCGGGAATAATTTTCAATTCCTGAACAATAACCAACCTCCATCATCATTTCTAAATCAAAATTAATTCGTTGTTCAAGTCGTTGAGCTTCTAACAGTTTTTCTTTCCCTCTTAGATCCGCCAGCCGGGTGATTAATTCTGAACGAATCTCCTTTACAACTCTATTGGTTGTTTCCTGATCAGTGACAAAATGCCTTCCCGGATAAATAAAATCTGAATTCATTTCTTTTAATATTTCTCCTGTCAGAGGATTAAATCTGACAATGGAGTCTATATCATTCCCAAATAATTCAATACGAAGTCCCACGTCTTCATAGGCCAGATACACTTCAATGACATCTCCCCTGACCCTAAAGGTACTTCGTTCAAATACAGTATCATTCCTGTGATAATGAATATTGATCAGCTGTTTTAAAAATAATTTGCGGTTTAAAGAATCTCCTCTTCTGATTTCAATAACCTGATCCTTATAATCTTCAGGAGACCCAATCCCATAAATACAAGAGACAGAGCTTACGACAATCACATCCCGGCGGGACATCAGGGAACTTGTGGTTTTAAGTCTAAGGATATCAATTTCCTCATTAACCGACATATCCTTTTCTATGAATGTATCTGTTACCGGCAGATAGGCTTCCGGTTGATAATAATCGTAATAACTAATGAAAAATTCCACAGCATTATCGGGAAAAAGTTGCTTAAACTCCCCATAAAGCTGGGCTGCCAATGTTTTATTATGGGAAATAATTAATGTTGGACGCTGAACTTCCTGAATGGTATTCGCTATAGTGAAAGTCTTACCCGAACCGGTGATCCCCAATAAAACCTGATGCTTTTCACCCCGATCAATCCCTTCCTTCAAAGACTGGATCGCCTGAGGTTGGTCCCCTTCAGGATTAAATTCAGAATGCAGTTTAAACTCTGTCATATCGGCAAATTTACCTCGGTTAATATATACGATACAATGGCAGAGATGAAGTTTTTTTCAATAATGATAATCCCATTTATTTTTCTTAGCATTCCTATTTTTGTTTTTGGTTTCCACACAATGATATTCAATTAATTTCTTATGAGTCAAAGCCCAATTATTGAAACAAAACGAATGTATTTTAGAAAATTCAATCCCTGCATAATTGGTGCTCTACAATTAATTATCTGACCCAATGACCATGGCGTACTGCACCACACTCTATCAATTGGCCATGGTAGATTCTTTATCGCAAAAAGCATAGAACGTTACAAAACTTAAGATTCGAACTTTAGGGAGCAGTATTAAAATCTACGAATCACTTCATCGGGGATTGTGGTATTACAATTACCATTTTTATGGCGACCTTTAATACAAAATTATGAGGTTTTGTTATTATATTCCACAATCATGATTCTTTATAGAGGATTAATTGATAGGAATTATTACGTATGGATGAGGTTATTTATCATCCTGATTACCATTGCCGTTTGTTCAGGTCAATCGCGAATTGATGGGCAAATTGTAGATAAGGAAACAGGCAAACCACTCATAGGTGTTAATGTATTTTTTTCTAAAACATCCATTGGGTCAACAACGGATAATAATGGATTTTATGCAATAACAAATATTTCAAACGGCCGATATGAGCTGGTGGTTTCAATGATCGGTTATACCATGGTAAAAAAGACATTAAATATATTTACCAGCAAAAAGATAAAGATGGATATTGAATTAACCCCTGCAGCCATTAAAATGAAGGAGGTTCTGGTCACAAAAAAATCCAATAAACAATGGAAAAAAGATTATAAGGTTTTTAAGAATACTTTTTTAGGTCATAGTAAAAATGGAAAATCTTGTCGAATAATTAATGAATATGAGTTGTCATTTAAGCGGGATGGAAAAATATTAACCGCATCATCGCAAACACCATTAACAATTAAAAATAAACGCCTTGGTTATAAGGTTACATACTATTTAGAAGAATTCACTACAAACAATACGTATTTACGTTATGATATTGACTCATTTTTTAAACCTTTTTTTATATTAAGTACAAAATTCACTCGGTATTCAGGTGAATCGTTTTTTACAGAAATGGAGCCCAAATCTGAAAAACAAAAACAAAGGTGGATTCGGAATCGTCGTTCGGCATATAAAGGATCATTACGTCACTTTTTGACGACAATGGGTGAGCGATTCGATTGGCGATATAATATGAAAGGAAACCGCCCAAAAGAACGAATTGACTGGACATTGATTTCCGGATCAAAATATGATCCACTGGTTAGAGAAGGATATAAAGTGTATCCAACAGACGAAGACACAAAAGGATATAATTATCGAGAATTGCTAAATGATAGCTTGGTGTGGATTTCAAAAAATGATCACGAGCTAATGATTTCATTTAAAAAAAAGTTGATGGTTCGGTATTTGAAAGAAGGTGAAGAAATAAATTACTCATTTTATACATTTGAGAGTCATTCTAAACCAAAAAATTATCAAACGTCCTTATTAACATTAGGGAAAGATTCTGTAGTTTTTGATAAATATGGTCGGTATTTTGAAAAATTTATGATTGAACAGGAAGAATATATGAGCTGGGAACGTGTCGGCGATCAACTTCCTTTTAATTATAAGCCCTAACAAGATGAAATTAATTCACTTTTCTTTTGGGCATTTTTAACCCATGAATTTCGAAACGAATTTATGCTAATATCTTATACACTAAAAGATAGGACACCACAAAAATGATACTAAAAACAGATAGATTGTTTTTAAGGGTATTAAATCAGGATGATCACCAATCACTTATAGAAATCTTATCTGATACCGAAACGATGTCTCATTATCCTAGTCCTTTTTCTCCCGATAAAGTAAATATATTTATAGAAAATAATATTGAAAGATATCGAAAATTCAACTGTGGATTGTGGGGTTGTGTTTTACAAGAAAACAATCAACTTATTGGCGATTGTGGAATCACAATTCAAGATATTGATGATGTTCAAGATTACAAAATTGGTTATCATTTTCACAGAAAATATTGGAACCAGGGGTATGCCACTGAAGCGGCAATCTGTGTAAAAACGTATGCTTTTCAAAGTCTCGGACTAAATCGAATCTGCTCCTATATGGCAAAAAATCATATAGCTTCCAGGTGTGTGGCAGAAAAAAACGGAATGATAAAAGAAAAGGAATTTCTGAATCCGAATAATCGGGGTTTACCCACCGCTGTGTATGCCATTAATCGATAAAATACACCCCTTATTAGAATCTCTTTCTTATGGTGATAAACGAAGTATCATGGGTGTTAAGAAAGCCATGATGTCTCTCGAGAATAATCCTTCTTTGTTTTCAATTTTAGTTAAGGGTATGTCACATAATAATGAATTGATTGCCATGCGTTCTTCCGATGCTGTGGAGAAATTATCTGTTATCCATCCTGATTGGTTGATAGACTTTAAAAAGTCATTCATAAAATTATTGAGTCAGACAAATCAACAGGAAGTGTTGTGGCATTTAGCTCAACTAGTCCCCCGGTTAATTTTAAATAAAGAAGAAAAACATCACTTAATTCAATCATTCGAGAATTTATGCGAACAAAAGAGTCGGATTGTGGTCTCCTTTTCTTTGCAGGCAATGGTAGATTTAGCAGAAAAAGATTCTCAATTAATAAGAAAAATCTACCCTATAATTAAAAACCTCAGGCAAACAGGAACTGGTGCTGTGCGATCCCGCGGTCGAAAACTATTAAAACAATTGGATTTAACAGAAAAATAGTCAGGTTTAACTATCGATAAAATATTGTACTGATCGCTGTCATGCAGGACTACCCATCAATTCAAATTCGTTGGCGGAATCGATCTTTACCTCCACGAATTCACCTTTTGGTACAGTTTCTTTGATTTGGACAATATTGTCAATTTCCGGTGAATCAAATTCCGTTCGTCCCACCGAAATGCCCCCCCCGCTTTTATCGACTAACACTTTAATTGACTGCCCCACCATCCGTTCATTTTTTTCCGCACTAATGCCCGCTTGCAGATCCATAATTTGGGCCATCCGTTCATTTTTTACATCAATTGGCACATCATCAACCAATGACTTCGCTAAAGTCCCTTCTTCTTCTGAATAGGTAAACACACCTAGTCGATCAAACTCAATTTCTTCTATAAAATCATATAATTGTTTGAATTCATTATCTGTTTCACCGGGGTATCCCACTATCAATGTGGTTCGAATTCGAATATCGGGTATGGCCTCCCTCAATCTGTGGATTCGATCTCGAATTCCATCTTGCCCCAATCCCCGTCGCATGGATTTCAAAATATTGTCAGACCCATGCTGGATGGGCATATCTATATATCGACAGACATGTTTCGCCTCGGCCATGGCATCTATAATCCGTTGAGATAAATGGGCAGGATGGGCATAGTGGAGACGAATCCAATCAAAATCCAGGGTATCCAATGAACGAATCAGATCACTGAGGTATACCTTTGGGTTTAAGTCCCATCCGTAACTTGTGGAATCCTGTGCAATGACCAACACTTCTTTCACCCCTTGAGCAACGAGCTTTTCTGCTTCCCATATGATAGAATCAATGGTGCGGCTTTTCTGAAATCCCCGCATAATGGGGATACTGCAAAATGAGCATCCGTTGTCACAGCCCTCAGCAATTTTTAAATAGGCGTAATGACTCGGTGTCATCAAAGAACGATAGAACAAGGGATCGTCTTTGGCATAATCTTTTCCCGTCAGAAAGGATGCAATTTGTTTATGGTCATTACTTCCAAAGAATCGATCCACTTCCGGAATTTCTCTTGCCAATTCTTCAGGATACCGTTCAGAAAGACATCCCATTACTACCAATTGCTTTAGCTTACCTGTATTTTTCAGTTCTGCGGCCTGTAGAATTGTTTCGATAGATTCTTCACGCGCAATATCTAAAAACCCGCAGGTATTCACTACGATAGTATCTGCTTCTTCCGGGTCCTCAGTAATTCCAAAATTTTCATTTTTTAGTCCGCCTAAGAGAATTTCAGAATCTACTAAATTTTTTGCACAACCAAGGCTGATGAGATTTAAGTTTTTCTTTTCTTCGGTCATTCAGGACTACCCCCTAATAAACTTTGAATATAGATCTGTGCATTAAAAACATCTAAATCATCTATATCTTCTCCAAGCCCGAGAAACCGGACAGGTATTTTTAATTCATTGAATAAGGGAAAAATAATTCCCCCTTTGGCTGTCCCATCCATTTTAGTTAAAATCGCTCCGTCCACTTTTATAGTTTCAGCGAATTCTTTTGCCTGAATTAATGAATTTTGCCCCAATCCCGCATCAAGGGTAATTAACGAATGCAGTGAGAATTCCGAAAATCGATTTTCAGCTACCCGATACATTTTTTCTAACTCAATCATTAGATTTTTATACGTATGCAAACGACCGGCCGTATCAACAATAACTATTTCCGCCGATTTTGATTTTGCCGCATACAATCCGTCAAACAACACGGCAGATGGTTGTTGCGTCTTATCATTGAAAATAATATCGGTCCCAACACGGTTCGACCAAATTTTTAATTGCTCTACTGCCGCAGCTCGGTACGTATCCGCCGCTACCAGCAAAACACGTTTTCCTTTTGTTTTATAAAAATGTGCTAATTTTGCAGCAGTTGTTGTTTTCCCTGTTCCATTTACACCCACAACCATGAGAACATCTGGTCCTGGACCTTCTAAATAGTCTTGAGATTTTTCAGGAAGAATTGAAAGTAAATATTTCTCGACTTGAGACATGAAATTTTCTTTTCGGTGTTTTTCAACAATAGTCATTATACCCTCAACTGTTTGAAGGCCTAAGTCGGCAGAAATTAGTTGATATTCCAAATCTTCCAGTGTCTCTGCTGAAACATTTTTCCTTAACAAATGGTTAAATGCTCCCGAAACCGACTCACGGGTACGGCTTAATGCTTTAAAAAGTTTACCAATCATAGAAAGAAATTAAAGTGTGCGAAATTTTTTATAAAAGGTACCCATATACTTAAGCCAACTGGCGACGAGTAAACCAGACGCCACATAGAGGGAAATATCTTTTAACCAGGGTAAAGCAGACATGGGAAAAATATGAAGAAATATGGCTAAGGCAGAAACACCTGCCGCCCACTTTCCCCACCAATTTGCACTTAATATAAAGTGGGTATGATTTAAAAGGTAGATTGCTGGAAGAGCGATTAGAAAATATCGACTCAAGTATAAAATAAAAAACCATTCCGGAAACTTCCCCTCCAGGACAAGAAAAGATGTAACGGAAAATATCACAGCAAAATCGGCAATGGGGTCAAGCCATTTCCCAAAATGGGTTACTTCATGTGCCCTACGGGCAAACCATCCATCAGCTGAATCAGACAATACTGCAATAATGATCAGGACAAAGGTATAGGTACCCCAATCGGGATTCCTCAAGGTGTAAATGATGGGAACACCCAATAACGCACGCATGAGACTTATCATATTGGCTACAGTTAAAATTCGAGTTGGATCTGTAATTTTAATTTTATTCTGGTCAGGCATGTGCTATGAGATCTTTTTGTTTGATAAAACTCCTGTCATCAAGATTGAGGATACCATCACAATGCTTTTCAACATAATTGAAGTCATGAGATATCATGATGACATGTTTTTTCTTTAAAATTTCTATTAAAAACCTACTTAAAATTACTTTCTGTGTCTCTCCCAATCCAAAGGTTGGTTCATCAAGAATGAGAATATCGTAGGTACAATGGGCTAACATGATGAACAATCCAAACCGTAATACTGACCAAGGTATATCCAAAGCTGAAAGGGTTCGTATGTGTTCCCAACTAACGTGATGATGATTCAGGGATTTTATACATTGTTTTACCAGATATTGGGGAAGTTTCCCTTGCTTGACTAAAACATCCATGAAATTTTGAAGAGAATCTGCCCCCATAAGTCGTTCTGGGAATTGATCCAAATACGCCAACGTCGGTCGAGTTTTATCCCTCGTTATAGATAAACTGCCTTTCTGAGGATGGTATACGCGCGTTAGAAGATTTGCCAAGGTGGTTTTGCCTCTGCCATTTTTCCCAATTAGTCCAAGGCATCGGGTTGAGGGCACTGTAGTAGTCCATTGATTGAATAAAGGTGTTTCTCCTGGATAGGAAAAGGATAAACTTTCCATCTTAATTTCCATTTTTCCCGGGAGATATTTATGAGATGATTCAAGCTGGTGTACATGTGCACCGGATTTTTCCAGACGATCCAATTCCAATTCCCATGCTGTATCCCCATACATTAAATCCTCACATTCTGAAGTTAACCACATGACAATGCAGTTATTTTTCTCTATCTTTCTGCGAATAAAGGAAATCATCTTTTCTTTCCCATCCGAATTCAAAAAGGAAAGTCCATCATCAATCAAGACTAACTGAGGTTTCGTACTGAAGGCAGTAATCAAATTCAATATTTCCTTCTCACCGCCACTCAACGTAGCAGGATGTCTCTTCCAATCAGCCACAAAAGGAAGTTCATCTTTCATCCGATTCAAAGAATCTATGAGTCTATCATGTGAATTTTCTGTACACTCTAGAGAAAATCCAAGTTCGCCCTCTATAGTATGAGCAATAATTTGATGATCTGGGTTTTGAAATACCATATGAATATCATTAGGCGATGATTTCACCCTTAATGAAAAATTAGTGTCTTGTATTGAATCAACTCCACCTAACGCTTTCACCAATTGTGACTTTCCCACTCCGCTGCCGCCATATACAAGATGTAATCCTGAAGAAAGATTTACCTCAGTAATTCGATTAAATTTCTTAAAGTTTAGAGAGAATAACAGAGGGTCAATCATGAATCAAATTTCTTACTACTCGCGTTGAAGACCCTAAGTTTTTGTGAATGACATGAGTAGCGGCAAAACTTGCCTTCAAAAAGAATTCTCTATTCGTCAGTAAATTTTTCAAATTATAATATAATTCAGAACCGGATTCAATGGAAAATCCTCCTCCATTTTCTATCAATTCTTCTGCTTCCAAGAAAGATTTATATCTTGGCCCGAATAAAACAGGTAGGCGTGCAATTGCCGGCTCCATGACATTATGAACCCCTGAAGAAAATCCACCACCAACATAGGCAATTTGGCCTTCCCAATACAATGTAGAAAGTTTACCAACTGAATCAACAACAATAATTCTGCTCCCGGTTAATTCATCCGGAGATTTATTTCCAAGTCTTGTGACTGTAAATCCTTTTTCGGTAAACTGAGATTCTGCTTTTAAAACAACCCGATCCGTTGGTTCATGGGGTACCCAAATCAAAGATAATTCAGGAATATCATTCAATAACCTCAGGATTGGATCTAAAATAATTTGCTCATCCTCAACATGGCAACTTCCCACAATAAGCCGCTTCTCTCTTAGTAATACAGATTCAGTTCTTGTTTTTGTAATCTTATCCGCACTTGTTTTTACCTGGTCATACCGAGGATTTCCCAAAACACGGACTACAGGATTCCCTGCAGGATGAAGAATTTTTTCCAGGCGATGATGATCTTCATTGCTAATAGTATAAATGGCTGATAAGCATCCGTAAACATTTCGATAAAAATTTCGAACAAATGGTGCCAGTTTTGTTGTTCCTTCGGAAAACCGTGCGGCAAAAAGTGTGGAATGAATACCCATCGTTTTAGCCATCCAAATCAAGTTTGGCCAAATATCATAAGCTGCTAAAATTAATTTTTTAGGTTTTACAATGTTCAGTGCCTTTTTAATAGTCCATGGAAAATCAAAAGGAAGATATACTTTACAATCGATATGGTTATCAGTGACATGTTTATACCCCGATGGTGAAAAAAAGCTGACGATAGCCAAGGAATGCGGCTCTATTTCTTTCAGACCTGCCAAAACAGGTCGCACCTGCTCAAACTCACCAAAAGATGCAGCATGAAACCAATATACCGTTTCATTTCCATTCAGTGTATCAGAAAAGTCTTTTAACTGACGAAGTGCTTTAAATCTTCCTTTTCTTCCTTCTCTCAACTTAGAATGAAATAAGGAGCCCAAGAGACCAAACAGACTCAGTATCGGTAAAACCATCCCGTTATAAAATAATTTCCAAAAAACCATTATGCTGAAGCCAGTGGTAAAATTTTACGCAAAACCTGAGACGTAGAAATTTCGGTCATGCAATACTGTTTTTTTCTGTAGCATGGAAAACTTCCATTTTGGGAACAGGGTCTGCACCAGAGATTTTCCAAAGAAACAATTTGTGATTTTTCCAAGAATACACCAGCTCCTGTTTCTTTTGACGTGGGACCTAGAATCGTAACTGCAGGTACTCCTAAAGCTTCCCCTGCATGTAAAAACCCAGTATCACTCCCCAAAACAAATTCTGCATTTGCTACAATAGCTAGAGATTCTCTTAGATTTGTGCCGCCATGAAAATCCACAACATTTACATTGGAAGATTCAACAATTTCATCACAAATATGATCATTCACCCCCCCTAATAATACAGCATCTAATCCCCATTTCTCTTTGCACAAATCAATAACTTCTGCATATTTCAACCCGCTCCATCGTTTTTGTGCCCAAGCTGCCCCAGGTGTAATTACAAAATATTTTCCGACTATTCCTTTGGATATAATTGAACTTTTAGCCTCGATTAACTCTATTTCAGATACAGAAAGACTTGTGGGACTTGGTGTGGAATGAGAATCAAGCCACTTCTGAATGGGCTCATGGAGCCAAGTACGGACATTGAAATGGTTTGAAAATCCATTTTTATGGAACATAAATAATTTGAATCGACGCCAACGGGGTTTTTTTAAGGAAAAAACCGGAATATTCTTAATGGAGGAGCAAATAAGTTTTGACCGAAGTGTATTATGAAAATCAATGACGATATCGTATCCTTGTTTTTCTAGGTATCGGCCTGTTTTGATCAATTCAAATGGACCGGAATTAATATCGAGGGAAATGGTACGGTCTATAGAAGGATGCCCTTCGAGAAGTGGTGAGAATTTTGATAGAGTCATAAAATCAATCCGCGAATCCGAAAAGAGTTTTCGCAGTGTATTAATTGGAGAGGTAGTTTGCACAATATCCCCGATAGAACTGAAACGAAGGGCTAAAATGGCCCTTGGAGAAGTCATATTAACGCTGTCGATGGACGTTGTAACTAATTAAATCCACCATGGACTGTTTAAAGGGTGAATCCGGATATGGGGCAATGGCTTCCATTGCCTGATTGCTGAAATCATCTATTTTTTGATGTGCATAATCAAATCCTCCTGCATCTTCTATCAATCCTTTTAACTCCTGTAAATCATTTCCAGATTTCTTTTTCATAGCAAGGATACGTTTTATTTGACGGGATTCGGCCTTGGTTAATTTGGAATATGTATGAATAAGTGGAAGGGTAATCATATTCTTTTTCACATCTGACCCTACATCCTTCCCTGTCTGTTTTTCTGTACCCCATAGATCGAATAAATCATCCTTTACTTGAAAAGCCATTCCAAGTTTTCCGCCGTATGTTCTCATTGCATCTCTATCCTTTTCCTTCCCATTCGCTGTGATGGCACCCAATTCACAACTAGTGGCAATAAGAGATGCAGTCTTTTGATAAATCATATTATAATACACATCTTCAGTCATAGACCTTGTGAGGCTTTTTTCAATTTGTAATATTTCACCTGCGCTTAATTGCTCAGCTGTATTTGAGATGAGTTCCAATGCATTAAAATCTCGAATACCCACCATATTAATTAAAGCCTTACTAAGGATAAAGTCGCCCATAAGAACAGCAACTTTATTTTTCCACACTCGATTGATAGATAGAAACCCTCTCCTTTTATCCGCTTCATCTACCACATCATCATGGACCAATGTTGCAATATGAAGCAATTCAATCATGGCTGCGGCCCGATAACTGTTTAAACTTGGAGAGCCAACTAACCTTGAGGAAAGAATAGTTAATATCGGTCGAATATGTTTTCCTTTATGTCTCAGAATATACCGCCCAATCGTATTGATCAACCGAACTTCTGAATGAAGAGCATCCCTAAATTCCTGCTCAAAGAGTTTTATATCCTCGAATATAGGAGAGGTGATTTGTTTTAAGGATTTTAAATCTTTTTTCATAATTAGAATTTACCGAGAATTCCATCGATACAAAAAGAGTTCATCCCCCATAGAGTCATGAGTCATTTTCCTTAACAGATGTCCGATTTTTACTTCGAGTTACTCCCCAAGAAACACCAATACTGATTTCATATAAAATCAATAACGGCATAGACATCACAACCAGGCTGACAGGGTCCGGAGGAGTAACAAATGCACTTAAAATTAGAATAACGATCAGAGAATGCCGACGATAATGCCGCATAAATGGCGGAGTAAGTAACCCCATAGCCGAAAGTATAAATACTAAGATTGGCAATTCAAAAATGAGCCCGCTCCCCAGCATAAGCCACGTAATAAAATTAAAATAATAATTAATTGAAAAATTATTCTGGACCTCGGTAATTCCAATTGAAGTAAAAAATTCAAGTGAAAAAGGAATGATGATAAAATACGCAAAAGCAATGCCAATTAAAAAAGACAAATAGGTAAAAAAGATAAAGGGTCCCGCATACCGCTTTTCCTTGTCATGTAATCCTGGAGAAACAAAATGCCAAATCTGATAGGTCAAAACAGGAATAGCCAACACAATACCTCCCACAAGTGCCATCCCCCATTTTATCATAAACATTCCCTGAACCTTTAAAACCTGCAGCTCCATGGGAACGCTTAAATTTTTGGTCGGTTTAATGAGAATATCAATAATCTGATCAATAAATGCGAAAGATAACACAGCCCCAATGAGTACAGCACTCAAACTTTTTATGATACGCCACCTCATTTCTTCCAAATGGGCTAAAAACGGCATGGTTTTTTTATTATCTTTTTTCATTAAATCAGGATATCAGCAAATCATGCGCTAATTCGTGAGGGGATTGTCTGGTGGAATCCAAGGCGTTAACTGCTGTATCTAATTGTTCCAACCTTTCTTGGGTCCAAAAAGTTTTTAGCAGTCTCTCCTGGACAAGATGATGCACCCTGTTACGATGGCGATCCAGTTTTTTTTGTTTTAATACCCCTCGGTCATCCATCAGTTTTATTTGTCGTTCATGGCCACGAAATAACTCACGGATACCTTCTGCCTTACTGGCTGTTGTATTGTAAACCGGTGGTTCCAGTTGGTCCAGTTTAGAAAATGTATGCAATATATTTCGCAACAATTGTGACAAACGATCCGCCCCTTCTCGGTCTGATTTATTAATCACAAACACGTCTGCAATTTCGATTAATCCTGCTTTCATCAGTTGAATTTCATCCCCGGATTCAGGAACCAGAACAACTATCGTCATATCAACAGCTTTGGCAACATCATGCTCTCCCTGTCCTACACCGACCGTTTCAAAGATAACAACATCTTTCCCGCTTGCAGCCAATATATCACCCACATCCTGAGCTTTGCGAGCCAATCCTCCCAAATCCCCATGAGACCCCATACTCCTAATGAATACATTTTCATTCCAGATATATCGATTCATTCTTACCCGGTCTCCAAGGAGGGCACCACCAGAAAATGGGCTTGTAGGATCAACGGCCACAACGCCGACACTTTTGCCCTGGGAAATGAATTCATTTATCAATTGGTCCACAAGGGTGCTTTTCCCTGCTCCAGGCGGTCCTGTAATTCCAATTCGTATGGACTTTTGGGCTTGTTCATGGATTTTAACAAAGAAGTCATCAGAAATTGTTTCTTCGTTTTCAACTTGACTAATTAATCTTGAAATAGTTCGGTGATCGTTTGAGCAAATACGATTCACAATCTCCGAATTCATCGCAGGTGGGAACTAATTATAATTTAAGAGAAATATTTTTGGAATGAACTGAAGTCATAAATGACCAAATTCCGACCCGACCGTTTTAATAAATTTTGGTCTTCCAATAATTTAAATGTACGGGAAACGGTTTCTCGAGATGTACCAGCCATATTCGCAATATCCTGTTGATAAGGCAATCCGTGAATAGTCACGTCCCCCCTCTGAATTTTTCCTAATTCTTCTGCCAAGCGTACGAGAGTAATCCCAATCCTTTGTTCTGAATCGCTGAGAGATAAACTTTCAATTTGCTGATCGCTTTTCCTCAGTCTTATTGCCAGTTCTTCCAATAGTGAAATGGCAATTTTCGGGAATTTTTCCAGACAGTCTAAAAAATCTTTTCGGGAAAGGGTTAAAACAGATGCATTCTCTCCTGCGACAATATTGGCCGATCGCCCTTCACCGTCCAATAGGGCCATTTCTCCAAAGAAATCACTTTCACCGAGAATGGCCAATATCACTTCCCGTCCATCATCACTTAGCCTGGTGACTTTCACTTTTCCTCTAGTGATGACAAAAAACGTTTCTGCCTGACCTTCTTCCAATAAAATCATTTGACCTTTTTTATAGCTCCGGGGAACCATTTTTGTGGAGATCTTTTCAAGGGCTGATTGACTCAAGTCAGAAAAAATGGGGACAGTCTGTAAGAGATTGACTTTACTCATAGTCATAAAATACACTCGTTACATCAAATATTGAAAATATTAAATAACAGAAATCCGCAGATTTGCGATTGAATCATAATTATTGCAGAAATGGGATAGGTCGAAATAACTTTCTGCCCGGTTTTTAACGAGATAATAAGAATTTAAAAGGAATAAAATGGATAGACATCCACAACAGATTAAACGCGAAAGACAAGATAAAAAACGCCGTCTAATTAATGTAACACGCATGTCTGAAATGCGTACGGCCATTAAAAAAGTTTTGCAGTCTAAAGATGCAGCACAAGCAGAGAGCTATTATAAAATTGCCGTTAAGTCCATAGATAAAATGGTGAGTAAAGGTCATTTACATAAAAATACTGCAGCACGTAGAAAATCGCAGATTACACGGCATTATAACTCTCTATCAGCATAATCATACAGGAATGAGATTTCTCATTCTATTTTAACTTAAAAATCCCGTTTTAATTCGGGATTTTTTATTAATGCATATTACCCTTCTGAAACCTGATAGTTAGGCGCTTCTTTCACAATTCGTACCTCATGGGGATGGTTTTCTTTTACGCCGGCAGCTGTTGTTTGAATAAACTCAGCTTTCCGATGAAAATCGGTTATATTTTTCGCACCGCAATATCCCATAGAAGACCGCACTCCACCCATGAGTTGATGAATTGTACTGCGCGCTGAACCTCGGTAAGGCACAATGCCTTCTATCCCTTCAGGAACAAGTTTAGTTGCTTCAGCTCCTTCCTGAAAATATCGGTCACCGCTTCCCTTTTTCATGGCTCCTAATGAACCCATTCCCCGGTAAGTTTTATATTGCCGACCTTCATATAAAACCATTTCTCCTGGGCATTCATCCATTCCGGCTAAAAGACTCCCCAACATGACCACGTTAGCACCACCGGCCAGAGATTTGGCTATATCCCCACTATACCTCAATCCACCATCAGCAATGATAGGGATATTATGGTTTGCTGCTTCATCTGCACATTCCATAATGGCGGTTAACTGAGGAACACCAACCCCGGCAATCACCCGTGTTGTACAACTGGCTCCGGCACCAATCCCCACCTTTACACAATCTACGCCTGCATCAACTAACGATTTTGTCCCATCAGAAGTCGCAACATTTCCAGCAATCACCTGTACATTTCCAACCGATGATTTGATTTTTTCCACAGATTTTAATACACCGGCAGAATGACCATGGGCTGTATCGATTACGATTACATCTACATCAGCCTGGGCCAAGGCCTGGGCTCTTTCAATTGCTTCTTCAGAAACACCGACAGCAGCACCAACGCGCAATCGACCTCTGCTATCTTTGCATGCGCTCGGAAAATCTTCTTTCTTCTGAATATCCTTGACCGTAATTAATCCTACTAAAACCCCATTATCATCCACAACAAGCAGTTTTTCTATCCGATGCTTTTGGAGCATTTCTTTGGCAGCTTCTAACGTCGTTCCCTGTGGAACGGTAATAAGATTCTTTGATGTCATTCTTTCTGTGACCAATAAATCATCATTGGACTCGAAACGGATATCTCGGTTTGTAAGAATTCCCACCAATTTACCTTTTGCTACGACAGGCAGCCCACTAATATGATAATTAGCCATGACTGCTTTTGCATCCCGTATGGTTTTATCTGAAGAAAGAGTCACCGGATTCACAATCATACCACTTTCTGACCGTTTTACTCTATCCACCAATGTCACTTGATTTTTTATAGTCAAATTTTTATGAATAATACCCAATCCCCCTTCCCTTGCTAACGCAACAGCCATATCACTTTCTGTCACAGTATCCATTGCTGCAGATAAAATTGGAATATTTAACTGAATGGCGTTCGTCAATTTTGAGGATAGACTCACGTCTCTAGGAAGGATGTGAGATTCCTGCGGTACCAGCAGGACATCATCAAAAGTCAAAGCCTGAATGAATGGGGGGCGATTCTTCACTTCATTAACCTATTGTAACATAATGGGTTATACAATTTCTAATTTTTCCGGATTGAATGAGCTCTGTAATGACCTCAATATCCTCAGAATAAGGGTGGTCTCCTTTTGAAAATTTTATATGGCGTTTGAGTAAATTCATTACCGGTTTTATTCCTTTTCCTGGTTTCATTTTTTTGTGAAATCGCGCATTAACTCCTGAGCTCACTAACAATTCAATGGCCAGGATTGCACATACATTTTCCAAAATTCTGAGACATTTTCGACCTGCCCAAGGGGCCATGCTTACAAAATCTTCTTGCCCCGCAGATGTAGAAATGGAATCGACACTTGCTGGATGAGCTAAGGATTTATTTTCGGATGCCAAGGCAGCACTGGTGACATGTGCAAGCATATAACCGGATTCTAAACCGGGATTATTTGTTGCAAAAGGAGGAATGTTTTCGCCTATCCCTTTCATAAAATAATGAATACGACGCTCAGAGATGGCCCCTATTTCTGAAAGGGCAATGCTTAATCCATCCATAGCTTGGGCAATGGGCTCGGCATGAAAGTGTCCTGAATTCACGACCTCACCATTTTTGAGAATAATGGGATTATCACTAACAGAATTAATTTCATTGTTGACTATTTTTTCCGCCGATGAAAATATTTCACGACTCGCTCCATGCACATGTGGAATACATCGAATGCAATAAGGATCCTGTATCCTCTCACAGGATTTATGCGAAGATACAATTTCACTATCTGCTAACAGTTTCCAAACATTTTTTGCGGTTAGATGCTGTCCTTTATGTTTCTTTAATTTGTGGATGATTGGACGAAATACTGCCCGTGATGATAAACTGGCCTCCGTTGATAATGCCCCGGATATATCAGCAGTTAATAGAAGATTATCTGCTTCTGCCATTGCTTTCACCGCTAGGGCAGTTGAAACCTGCGTTCCATTGATAAGACTCAATCCTTCTTTTTCTTCCAAAACAATGGGCTTTAATCCTGCTTCTTTTAAGGCTAACATGGCGGGCATGACTCTATCCTGATAATGAACTTCCCCTTCACCAATAAGTGCCCGGGCCAAATGTGCTAACGGAGCAAGATCTCCACTGGCTCCAACTGAACCCTTTCTCGGAATAACCGGAAGAATATCATGATTAAGCATCTCTACCATCAACTGTACCAAGTCCAAACGAACTCCGCTGTACCCTTTTGCAAACGTCAGAATTTTCAATGCCATAACCACTCGGGTAATCCCTAAATCCAAGGGCTTTCCTACTCCACAAGCATGCGAACGAACCAAATTTAACTGAAGCAATCTTCTGTCT
This sequence comes from uncultured bacterium, assembly GCA_964549275.1. GTDB lineage: Bacteria > Fidelibacterota > Marinisomatia > Marinisomatales > TCS55 > CAZJUP01. The sequence goes on from CAZJUP010000005.1 coordinate 73,155, forward strand.
TCCGGACTAATAGAAACTTGAGCCAGTTTTCCAAAACCGGTTGTTACACCATATATCATTCGATTTTCTTTTAAGATTATTTTCAGTTGCACATGGGAATCTTGAATGCATTTCTTAATTTTAGGTGAGAGGTAAAGCCGGACGGGACCTTTTAATAAAGGGATAAAATCTTGCCACTGAATGATGCGGTCTGAAATTTTAAGGCTACCCATTGATTAATTTAGTCATTCACCGGAACACAGAACAAGGATAAGGATTTGAGAGTTAAGATAATAATATGGGGATTGGATTGTACCTTATAAAAATAGTATTCTTTATCGTTGATATAACCTGAAATAATCTTTTTATACTGAATAAATTACTTGCGGAGATACAATGAAACAAATACATGGACACGAAGTAATGGAAATGATGCTTCGAACCGGGAAAAAATATACTCAACAAGAGTTGAAAGAAGATATCCTACTTACTTTTGGCGAAGATGTACGATTTTTCACCTGTTCAGCAGAAAATATGACAGCGGAGGAAATTATTCACTTTCTTGCAAATAAAGGGAAATTTATTTTATCTGACCAAGGATTTAATACACATCCTTCAAAAATCTGTGACCATTAAACTGAGCAGACCACTTCATGACTAAACATAAAGAATGAAAAATAAACTTAAAAGACTAAACCTAGCTCAGTTCTACATTCAACTCGTAACTGCAATTTTGTTTATGTATATCGCCCTTACCACGTCTCCCTTCAATATCGTCAGATTGCTCATTGCTATTCTACTGATTGCCGGGTGGTCACTGGGATTCATAAAACATCGAACAGTGAGACGAAGATTAAGACGCCGAGTAGAGAAAAATTAAATCTTTCTAAGAAGAATACAATATCTTGTATGCCGACACTCATTAAATCCCCCTCCATCATAAAATCTTCGGGGAATAAACCCAAACGTATCGAAGAATTTATCGGTCGCATCAATTCCAAAAACGAATCATTAAGTATCGCCAGAATGATTTCACTCGGAGGTTGGGTTGAACCAGGCCAAAGACCAGAATTTCATGAGTTCACTCTTGTGCTAAAAGGGATGCTAAAAGTTGAATTCGATGGCGGTAGTATAGAAGTTAAATCCGGTCAAGGAGTTACTACTGAACCGGGCGAGTGGGTGCGGTATAGCTCTCCTTCTCCTGAGGGCGCTGAATACATTGCTGTATGTTTACCCGCATTCTCCCCTGAAACTGTCAATCGGGATAAATAAGAACAGACTCCTTCGAATGTTAAGATACCAATTCTTCCACTCTGTTAAAGACTTTCATTTGCGTTGGAACCGCATCGCTAAATAAGCTTCCATACCGCTTATTTACGATACGATCGTCTAAAACTATAAATATACCTTCATCATAGGTTGTACGAATTAACCGTCCAAATCCTTGCCTGAATCGTATAATCGCTTCAGGCAAGGCAAACTGCATAAATTTATTATCACCTTTTGCCTCTAATCGTGCACCATAGGCCTTTATAACTGGTTCCGTTGGAACATCGAAGGGTATTTTTGTTATAATGAGTATTTCAAGTAAATCCCCCGGGAGGTCAACGCCTTCCCAAAAAGCATTGGTCCCAAATAATATCCCATTTTTATTTTGATGCATTCCCCGAATAATTCCCTGTCTCGAAGTTCCCCGAGTTTGAGCAAATACTGGAAGGTCCTTTCCCCCAGGTATTTGCTTTAATGCGGCCAATGTTTTATTTAATGTATCCCTTGAAGTAAATAAGGCCATAATCCTTTTATCGTAATATTTATGACAGGCATATACAATTTCAGCAATTAGAGATGGATTTTGGCTGTCAGTATGTGAATATTGAAAATAATCTACTTGTTCATGATAAATGAATGGGCTTTCAAATACCGCTAGCTTTTTTCGATTGAATTTAACATTATCCAAACCGGTACGCCGCAGGAAATACTCAAAAGTATCATCCGTTCTCAGTGTTGCGCTGGTGAGTATACAATTTTCGATTGTTGAGAATAAGCCTCGGGTTAAATCATCAGCTAAATCAATAGGTGCTCCTTGGATTGTAACCACAAATGATGTGGGGCCTCCGGAATAATTTCTAAAAACACCTTCAAACCAATAGACCCACTCTTCATTTTGATTCCGGGTAAGATTTTGAATAAGGGATAAGGCTTCAGTTATGAGAATTTCACCATGGTCGAATAATTGGTGTAATTCGGGATAGTCTTCCCTTTTTTCATCCAATGAAAGAAGTTTATCCTTCAATCTTTCTACCGCGACAAGAACTGCGCTAAATTCATGGGACAGGGCTGACAATTCCCCATCCACTGGGCCAAACTCCTCCATAAGGTTTTTGATGATAATTTTTCCTGAATATTGTGCATTCGGATTGAATCTGTCTTTGATTTGGTCTCCCAATTTTTCAAAAAATTCTGAAAGAGATTTTCTGCCTCTTTCTACTGCGACAACCAAATCATCCCGAAGTTTAATGAGTTCTGAATGCAATCCCCCTACTGATTTCAAACTATTATTCCAACGGGATGAAGACGGTTTCTGCGGATCAACCCTATCGAGAAAAAAGGACATAGCACGTTTATCCAAAATCATGGTGAGTTGGTTATAAGCCGCATTAATAAGATTATGAGCTTCATCTATTATCACGGTTTCATGAGGCGGTAAAAATCCAGTGCCATTACTGTTCACAGCCTGTTTCGCTCGTGTTTCAGAAATAAGCATGGCATGATTCACAATCAATATCTGGGCATTGTATACTGCCTTTTTAAGAGGGCCAAAAAAACAACCGTTATGCCTCCCGCATAAATGGGTCGTACAAAATCCGGGTTCACTCTGAACCATGGCGCGAAGTTTGAATATTTTTGGTCCCATAAATCCTGGGCATTCATCCAAATCCCCAGTTTTCGTCCATTGCAGCCATACCAAAATCGGTAAAAGAGTTACAGCATCTTCACCATCCAGTAGTTTTTCCCCACTGCCCAGGAGCCAGTTCAATCGCGTCTTACAAAGATAGTTATTTCTTCCCTTTAATACTGCCGCCTGGATTGGGACATTCAGCGCAGCAGCCAACTGGGGTAAATCTTTTGTAAATAATTGATCCTGAAGATGTTTTGTATAGCAGGATATGACCACCGGCCCATTATTTTCATACGTCTGTGCCCTTTTCAATCCTGAAAATAAATAGGCCATACTTTTCCCTAATCCTGTTCCTGCTTCTACAATCCCAATCCCTATATTCTCTAAAAGTACACTTTCGACAAACTGGGCATACTTAATCTGGTTTTTTCTTTCTTCAAACCGGTTGAATGTCTGACTTAATAATCCATTTTCCTGAAAGACATTCTTTACTTCCAGAGAGTCAATCGTCTCGGTGCCTTCATGATAAAAAACATTATTAGACATTGTTTTGTCAATAGGTGAAACCACTAATCCATTTTTTAAATCACCAGTTCGAGCGAGTGTATTAGCTAAATCGATGAATAATGCTTTATTATACACATCAAAAGGCTTAATTAAGGCCACAATTTTTGACACCAACTCCAAAGGATAGCTTGAAGCCTCCATGACCAGTTCAATAAAAATTCTACCACAATTTTCTGTATCAGCTTCTGCCCGGTGTGCCTCTGCAATTGAAAGTCCGTAATAATCTGATACCGCGCTTAAATTATGTGTAGGCTGGAAAAATAAAAAAGATCTGGATAATGGAAGGGTATCATAAAAATTTCTTTCGGGTAGCCATTTCCCATGCCGTTCCTCCATACTAGAAAGAAATTTCCAGTCGAACGATGTATTGTGGGCAACCATTGGGGTATCTCCCAAAAATTCAAAAAACGAATCAACTATATTATCTTCTGTCGGGGCATCAGAAACCATTTCATTGGTAATTCCCGTAATGTCCGAAATAAATGATGAGATTGGAATTTCAGGGTTAATAAGAGAAACAAATCTGTCAGTCGGGTTTCCGTCTTCAAACCTAATAGCTGCAATTTCAATAACTTTATCCGTATTTGGATCTAAGCCAGTGGTTTCAAAATCAAAGGCAATAAATGTATTAAGATTCAGATCAGCGAGAAGAGAGCTACGTTCCATAAATCATTACAAATTAAAATCAAATACATTCATATTATTCTCGGTTGTCGTCGATATCCACTTTAAACGTAGGGCTCACAAATCCATGACAAAAATAATGATAAAACCGAAGTCCCCAGAACAAGATAATTAAGGGAATTAAAAACCACGGAAATCGCGCACTTAAAAACATAGCCGGAATAAATATGCCGTAGATTCTAGCTCTTTGAATGTGTCGTACATGAGCAGGAAATAAAAGTGCGACCAGTGGGAACAGGACATATACCATAGCAGCAGTGCTCACGATTGGGTCATCCATTATAATCCCTAAAATACTCGATATCAGGGTAAAAATAAATCCTATTACCAATGGAAGCAATTGGTCCGTTTTTGAAGAAACATATCTTTTACCAGAATCATTTTCCATTATAGGAATGGAATACACTACCCAAATACCCATGGTTAAAAACATATATGGAATACTTTTATATAAGCTCTCACTGGAAAAATCGATAAGAACTGTTCCCATGCTAAAAAGGATGAATCCCACAAAAAAGTAAAACATTCCCGACTTAATGGAGTTCACGACACTGGGAAACATAGGAAATCGGGCTAATATGCTGTTCCATAGACCCCCAATAAACATTAAGGCAAACAGCCCCCAGGAAAAAGTCGACATTTTCCAGAAGAAATACCTATCCCCAGCTTCAAAAACGACGTTGGCTCCAGCTAAGACCATGATCCATCCCCAAAACCACCTTTGCGGGTACCATACCATTATTGGATTTAAAAGATTAAATATTTTTTGTAAAAATAAGTACCCGGAAGAATTGATTTTAAACCATCTTGCTACCAACATAGAATTAAATCACACCGATGGCATTGAGAAAAACAATAAATATCATTACTGGTGCTAAATACTTTAAGAATCCTTTCCAAACACTTAATACCCAGGGTTTTTCTTCAAATAACTTCTCGGTACCTTTTTTTAACTCAATCAATGCCTTATCAAATCCCCATATCCATGCAACAAAAATGGAAATGAAAAATCCACCAACCGGTAATAAAATATTGGATGCTAGATAATCTGCAATATCGAAGAATGTTTTATCAAATATTTTCACTTCGGCCATGAGATTAAAGGATAAGGCACTTGGAACTCCAACAAGGAAAGTAACAAAACCAAAAACCATTACTGCGTGATGTCTTGCCCATTTTAATTCATCAACGAAAAATGCAACAACCACTTCTAGTAACGATATCGCAGATGTGAGTGCTGCAACTGTGAGCAAGGTAAAAAACAGAAATCCCCATAAAATTCCCCCGGGCATTTTTGCAAAAACAACTGGAAGTGTATGGAAAATCAATCCGGGACCCGCGGCAGGATTTTGCCCCATGGCAAAGACAGATGTGAAAATGGCCACACCAGCCAATATAGCAATAAAAGTATCCAGAAAAACGATTTGTAAAGAAGACCCAGGTATACTATCTTTTTCAGACAAATAACTTCCATAAGTCATCATGGCACCCATACCCAAACTGATTGTGAAAAAGGCATGCCCTAGTGCTACGAGAATAGATTCTGCACTTATTTTAGACCAATCAGGTTCCCATAAAAAGACCAGACCCTTCTCTGCTCCGGGAAGCGTTATACCTCTGATCACCAAAATCACAAGCAAAATGAACAACAGTGGCATCATAATTTTGCTTCCTCTCTCGATCCCTCCTTTTACTCCAGCATAAACTACAGCCATGCACATAGCAGAGAAAAATGCGTGAAATCCAACTGTCCAAGTCACACTTCCCGTCAGGGATTCAAAATGCTGCGAGGCGAGATTCGGTTCAGTAAATTGAATAAATACCCCTCTAATTGATTCAATCATATACCCTAATGACCATCCTGCAACGACACTATAGAAAGATAAAATCACAAAGCCGGCTATAACACCCATACTTCCAATGGCTGTCCAAAATGGCGCTCCGCTTAAAGATTTAAACGCTCCCACTGGGTTTCGCTGGGTAGTTCGTCCTAAAAGTACTTCTGCTACTAATACAGGCAGACCGATGAGCATAATACATACAAGGTAAACGAATACAAAGGCTGCACCACCATTTTCTCCTGCGATATAAGGAAATTTCCAAATATTCCCAAGACCGATTGCCGATCCTGCCGCGGCTAAAATAAAACCAAATTTTGACCCCCAATGTTCCCGTTTTTGTTCCATAAATCTCTACTTTTCCTTGTTTGTTTCTTCCAAATCTTCTTCCATTACCATTCGAAATGGCTTTAAATGTGCATCAACTACGGCATCAATCAAACCGTAAAAATAAATAAAACCCACCCACCATGCATATTTGTTTCGTTTTTCCAAATACCGATGTTTGGACAGTGCCATGCTATCATCATAATTTTTATACGCATCCGAATTAACGGACCACCGCCAAACGGCCAATCCCATTGCACCCAATAGCACTCCTGCCTTAACCGGACGGTGATTATAAACCTGCCCTCCTCCAGGAATCAAGGCATAATAGGCTGCTTTTTTCGGAGATACAGTTAAGGTGTCTTGAGATTGCGATTGAGAAAATCCTTGCTGAAAGCTTATGACAGCTATCCCAAAAATAATTCCTACCCTATTCAATTTCTTAAACCACAGCAATGCATTCGATTTCTATATCTGCCCCCCCAGGAAGTTTAGAAACTTCAACTGCGGACCTTGCGGGAGGTGTTTGTCCCCTGAATCGTTTATCAAATACAGCATTAACCTCAGAGAACCTTGATAGATCTGTTAGGAAGACAGTTAATTTAACTGCTTTTGATAAATCAGTCCCCCCTGCGGTTAAAACACCATTAATGTTATGCAATACCTGATCCACGCGTTGCATAAAGTTTCCTGAAATCAATTTTCCCGTCAACGGATCCAATGGTATTTGGCCGGCAGTAAAGACAAAACCGTTTGAGATTACCCCTTGATTGTATGCACCAATTGGCGCCGGGGCCATAGGAGTATTAATAATACGTCTTTCCATTTTTATCTCCTAATCCATAAAACATAGTGTAGGCAATCCAATATTCGAATCCATTTCCCTTGCTACAGTTGTATCAATAATTCTGAGAATAAATTCACCCACAGCAGCCACTTTCGCTTCAAATAAATGTCCGCCCTTAACATTAAAATGGTGATCAGCAATCGTAATATGGGCATGGATAAATGGAGTGTCATCTTTCAAACTAATATTTCCTTGAAAGGATACCAATTCAAAATTTTCTTTAAAAAATTGTCGTAAATATTTTTTATTCATCAAATCGTACACACCCAATTCTACTTCATTAATGGCACCAATACCGGATATCTGTCCGTTTTGGATTTCATTATCTTTGCAAAATTGAATCAAGGTGTGCATGATTGGCTCACCTTGTTCAATATAAATGATACATGTATCCTTATCTTGTTTTACTTTCATGTAACCCTCTAAATATTTTCTACGATTTTTTCAATGATATCCCTGCCCGAGTTCAGGGCGTGATCCAATTGGTCTGTATTTTTTCCGCCAGCTGTAGCCAAATGCGCTTTTCCGCCACCTCCACCGCCCATTTCTGCTCCAATTTTTCGGGCTAATTCCCCTGCTTTTAACCCGACCTTTACCAAGTCTGGAGTCACCACAACTACAGCAGATGGCTTTTCACTTCCCTCGGTACCCAAAACACCCACCCCACTCTTTATAACCGACAATAAACGGTCACCCATTGCCTTAAGTTCCTCGATTGAACTGACTTCCACCTTTTCTACGGTAATTGTATGTTCTCCAATTACTTTACCTTTTGCAACAATTGTTTTGGGATTAAAAGAGTTCAGTCCTCTTTTTTGCTGTTTTAAATTTTTCTCCAAGGACTTTTTCTGAGAAAGAATTTGTTCGATTCTTTCAGGTATTTCGTCTACAGCACAGTTTAACAGTGATTGAGCTGTCTCAAGAACAACTGTTTGGTTTTGTATAAATTCTATCGCGCCCTGGCCTGTGACAGCTACAAGTCGGCGAACCCCTGCGGCTAAAGCAGATTCTTCGGTAATTTTAAACAGACCTATGTCCCCCGTTCGGTCAACATGTGTACCACCACATAACTCCCTGGAAAAACTACTTATGGATACCACTCGCACCTCTTCTCCATACTTTTCACCGAACAAAGCTGTGGCCCCCTCTTTCTTTGCAATATCATACTTTTTTACTGCAATATCCAATGCTGTATTCAAAATGATTTCTCTGTTGACGATATCCTCTATTTGGCGAAGTTGTTCAGATGTGATTTTTTCAAAATGAGTTAAATCAAAGCGAAGATAATCCGGATGGACTAATGATCCTGCCTGCTGAACATGTTCACCCAGAACTTGTTTTAAAGCGGCATGCATCAAATGAGTAGCTGAGTGGTTTTTTCGAATATTTTGGCGACGAAGTTCATCCACAAGACATTCTACAGGGCCCGTAGCTTTTTCTGTCGAAAATTCGCCTTTACAATGGTGCACAAATACATCATTATCCTTTTTAACATTCAAAACATCCAAATTAATCCCATTCCCCCTTATCCATCCTTTATCCCCTATTTGCCCTCCTGATTCAGCATAAAATGGGGTTTCATCTAAAACGAGTAAGGTATTTTCACCATCTAGAGAATATTTTCGTATTCTCGATTTTGACACCAGGGAACTGTATCCTATAAATTCAGAATTCTTTCCATCAGAGATTACTTCCCAATTAAGAGACTTTTCTATTCTTTCGAATTTTCCTGATTTTTTGGCCCGCTCTTTCTGGAGTTTCATCTTTTTCTCAAAACCATTTAAATCTACAACGAATCCTTTTTCCCTGGCCATAAGCTCAGTTAAATCCAATGGAAAACCATAAGTATCATATAGCTTGAATGCTTCATCTCCCGAAATAGTTTTGTCTGAAAGTTTAGAAAGCAATTTTTCAAAATGATTTAATCCTCTGTCTAAAGTTTCGTTAAAAGATGACTCCTCAGCACGAATGACATTTTCGATGTGAGCGGATTTTTCCAAAACTTCCGGAAAAACTCCTCCCATAATTTCACCCACGGTTTTAACAACCTTATACATAAAGGGTTTATGCTGGTTCAATATACGTCCAAATCGTGCTCCTCGGCGGAGGATTCGTCGAAGAACATACCCTCGACCTTCATTTGAAGGCATACCGCCATCTGCAATAGAAAAAGACAACATCCGAATGTGATCTGCGATCACTTGAAAGGGTACGGGGTCATCGGTGTAGGACCTACCGGTTAAATCTTCTACTTTTTTTATAAGGGGAAAAAACAAATCAGTTTCATAATTACTTGTTTTATTTTGGAGAACTGTTACAATTCTTTCCAGGCCTGCTCCAGTATCCACATGTTTCTCAGGTAAGTCTTCCAAGGAACCGTCTTCGAGACGATTATTCTGAATAAACACAAGATTCCATAATTCCCAATATTCATCGGATTTGTTAACACCTTTAGCAGATTGAGATGAAATATCTTCCCCAATAAAATAATGAATTTCTGAACAGGGACCACAAGGACCTGTTTCTCCCATTTCCCAAAAATTGTCTTTCTTACCACATTTTAATACTCGAGATGGGTCTATATCGGTTACTTTAGGCCATAACTTGAAGGCCTCATCGTCCTCTTCATAAACCGTCGCCCATAACCTGTTTTTATCTAATCCCCACACTTCCGTGAATAATTCCCAAGCCCAACTAATTGCTTCCGCTTTATAATAATCACCAAATGACCAGTTTCCTAACATTTCAAAAAAAGTGTGGTGAAATGTATCAATACCCACTTCTTCCAGATCATTATGTTTACCGGAAACCCGAATACATTTCTGGCTGTTCACAACCCGTTTATCTTGAGGAGTTTCTACTCCGAGAAAAATTGGTTTAAACTGGTTCATGCCAGCATTTGTGAATAAAAGTGTGGGGTCATCCGTGGGTATAACCGATGAACTCCGGGTAAACCTGTGTTCCTTCCCTTCGAAAAAATCAATAAATGATTTACGTATTTCCTTGCTATTCATCGTTAGTTAATTCTGTTGTTACTTGATGTTCTAATTAAAATATGAAACTGGTTTCAATCGTAGTGATATCAATGGTCTCCGCATCCCCATTGATGGTACCGTTTCCATCTAAATCTCTATACATCCGTCTAAATGTGTAATTCAGCACCAAGCCTGATCCCATAGAAATTCCAAGTTTATAGCCGTACAGGGTGCTTTCTGTAACGCTGAATTTAAACGGATTTGGGACATTTCTCTGCTGGTAAAATATCAGAGCATGGTGCAGCTTGCTTATGGGTTTCCGTAATCTAAGAGTAGCGATAAAGTTTTGATTTCTGCTTTGAGTATATTTTTCATCTAGAATGCTCCACATTTCACCCAGCATATTTTGATAAGAAGCTCCAGCCTCCATTAAAGATCCCAAATTAAGGGTCAATTTTCCATAAAACCCTTTTTGCTTCCCGAACCGACCAAGTTTGGATTCCTTAGAGAGTAAATTTAATTGCCCATCTGAACCGGCTAAAAAAGTAATTCGTTCAATTTCATAGGACCGATTCCAATATCCAAACTCAAATTGACCATCAGGAACCATTCGATACTCAAAACTAAATCTGGCCGGACCAAACCGGGATGAGGCTCCAAAAGGTACAAGGCCCATTCCTAAGGGAAGCGATCCTTCACCAGATGGATGCTTTGTTTCTCCTATCAGTTTTGCTGCTTGGGCATACAATGAAATTGAAAATCGTTTTTCTGCAAATAACGGATACCCGATATCCAATGCAACTGCATATACCGGGTCACTCTGAGTCTTAACATTCACGGGATCGTTTTTTCGTTGGATATTTTGGTCAAGAACCAAGGTTTGGCCATTCCAGCCGGGAACATTGCTATCCAATGTATCTGTAATACCATCGCCATCTATATCCAGTTCAATGGGATCATTATCCGCCAATCCATCTCCATCCGAATCAATCCACCACTCATTTAAGTTGGGAAAATCATCCACCACATTCGGCCGGCCATCTCCATCGCTATCTTTCAAGCCCAAGTACTGGTTTCTATCAGCTACAAAGGATAATGAGATTGGTATCTTGAAAAGATTTTTAGACCCGGCCCGAAAACCAAATACACCAATATTTTCCTTAAAGTCATTGACAAATCCTTTTATATCTAATCGGTTACTGTTCATTTCAAAATCAAATCCTATTTTTCGCTCCTGGGGGTAGAGTATAGCATTGGAATACCCGTTCACAAGGATCCCATATCCCATATTTACTCTATCTAAAGCACCGATTTTCCCATAATATTTATCTCCGGGGAATCCATAACGGATATAGTATATTTTATCAATTAATGAATTCTTCGCTGCAGTACCATCAGAAAAATCCCATTCATCTTTGTGAATATGACCCTGTTCATCAAAATAAAAAACCAAATCCAAAGCCACACCAAATTTTCCTATGGGAATGATGGGGCGAAGCGCAATCTGGTTCCATATCTTTCCATCGATAGTCACTGCCCCCACAGCACCTTGGGTCTTTCCCCCAGACTGTCCCACAATTATAACCACGAAAAATGCAGCCGTGAGTATTCTTTTAATGATGAATCGTAATTGACACATAACAGCATGAGAAATTACCGATTCACTTCTCTCGAGAACAACGTCTATTTCCTCACAAGATCCATTTAAAATGTCCTAAATTCAAAAGATGAACTATCCGAATTCCATCACCAGTTGCGAAGATTTAATGCATCTTTCACGAATAGAATTAAAAAAATATATTCTTTCGATTCAATCTGAACTTCAGCAAAAACTGAATTCAGGAAAGTCTATAGATACCATTTTAGATCAATCTGACCCTTTTGAAATATTGGAACCATTTTTATCTAAAGAATTATATCCCATATTGGTTTTACTCATGGTAAACAATTTGCAGTCTGATACGGTATTAAACCCAATATTAGATGCATTAGAAAACCAACTTCATTACAACTCAAATACTCTACCAAAATAAAATGGTTCGTGTTCTTCTTTTAGGATTAATACTCGTAAAGCTATCCATAGGCCAGGAAGTATCTACTATAACTGGTGTCAGCCTGGATTCTAAAAAAAATGGTCTTTTTATTAAATTCCACACCGATATTCCTATCTCTGCGGAACGAATCACCGGCTGGTATAACCAGTCAGGCGGTTGGTTTTATACTACGATTCTATTGGCTAATGCAGATACATCACACATAGAAAACACAAAATTTTCTCACCCTGTAAGCCAAATAGAGTGCTCCATTGTCGGTGAATCTGTTCAGATTGGCTTTCGTGTAATAACACCTATTGAACAGTTTGAATTTTATCATAGTGAGGAGCCTACTGAAATACTGGCTTCCCTACGTTATCCTTTATCTGAAATGATTACAGAATTAAACAAATCAGAAAATCCATCAATTGCAATTCCCGTAAAACCATTTGAAAATCCACGACGAAAAGCTATCATTCAAACCTTATATTTTGCAGGAGGCGGCTTAACAACTGCCGGTTTTTTGTCAAAAGAAAAAAGTAGTGGGTGGGAAATTCCCATGGGGATGGGTTTTATTGCTGCTGCCTATATAATCGAAACATTTTTCCAGGGGGATAAATCATGAACGATACCCAGTCATATTTCGCCTTCTTTTATGTTTTTGGTATCATTCTGTTTGCGATCTTTATTCGTCTTTACTTAAGGAGAAAACGTCAAAATAAATATTGGGAAGACCGTAGAAAATGAAACTGAGATACACCCTGTGTCTGACTGTATTTGTTTCACAAATTGTCGCTAAAACCGTACACCAATCTGTAGAATTAATCACAGATGCAATGGAAGAAAATATAGAATTACGTCATGTAACACCTCATCTTTTAAATATCGCAAAAAATGGTTATAAGTTGAATTCTGACATCCAAACTCATCTTAAGGGATATGGATTCCAATTCAAAGGCAAATTGGTAAATCGATCGTATATCATTAGAGACGAAGCATCGGGACTTGGTTTATATTTTGATTCAGGATTATTCCGATTTCATTATACACTAACAGGCAAACATGCTGTATCCGATGAAGACCTGGATGGCACAGGTATCCCGGATTATATTGAAAATATGGCAGCTATATTTGACTCAGTAGCCTATATTCAACATACCACTCTTGGATATGAAAAACCTCCCAGTGACGGTTGGTATTCCTCCACTCGAGATAAAGGGGGGTCTGACCACTATGATGTATATTTAAGAAATCTACCATCCTCATTTTATGGATATGTCCAACCAGAAGACTATGCACTTGGCAATGGGAACAATGAGCATACGAGCCGTCAAGAATTAAATGCCTTTACAAGTTATATGGCCATGAGAAATAATTATAACGGATTCCCTCATGATGAATATGACAATATACGTGTGACTGTTGCTCACGAATATTTTCATGCAGTACAATTCGGTTATGATGGATGGGAAGAGCCATGGGTATTGGAAGCAACTGCGGTCTGGATGGAAGAAGTGATATATGATGATATAAATGATTGTTACCAATATATGCCGGATTGGTTTAATGAACCCCAACGATCTCTGGATTCGAATGGTTCACATTGGTATGGCTCTTTTATTTTCTTTCAATACATCGAAGAACACCTCGGGGGAAAAGATGTGATGAAAAATATATTTGATCTAAGTGTAACTAAGGACAGTAACAAAGGGAATTATAGCCATTGGGCAATTCATCAAGCCTTAGAAATCTCTGGTGCAACTTTTACTGATGCACTGAATCAAATGGCTGTGGCAAATCAAATCATGTCTTCCTTCCCTTCAGCAGGGCGATATTCTTACGAAGAAGCATTTTCCTACCCAGTTCAGCATCCAAGACGCATGGCAGTTGAAAATTTTCAAACGGGCAATAAAGATACCCTGTCCAGTGTACGCCTTGAAAAATTTGCTAGCCAATATATCCAGGTTTTCACCTCTACCCCAGTTCGCATAGACCTTTTAAACGAGTCAGGTCCATTGTCTGACTTGCAATTACACGCAATATTGAAGAAAAATGACAATTCCTACAAAGTCCTTTCCTCTCCTTCTGTTAATATCGATCCCGTAAATTTAAAGTCTATAAATCTCGCAGTAGTTAGTCAGGACACTCTGGTTAACAATTGGGATTTTATTATTTCTTTCAAGGATGGAGTGCCGGGTACAGACGCATGGGTTCCAATGGAATTCATTTTAGGAAATCCTTACCCAAACCCTTTTAACGGCACAATGCATATTTCTATTTATTTATTCGATGACTTAGCTCTAAAAGTCGATGTCATAGATCTCTCAGGCAGGACCATTTCTACCATAGCAAACAGGGTCTTTCAATCCGGAAATTATCTATTAAAATGGAATGGACGGCTACAATCCGGGGAGTCTGCATCTTCCGGGATCTATTATATCAGAGTGTCAGGAAAAGACACCCAAGAATGGAAACCCATTACATATGTAAAATGAAAAAGTAAATTATATAAACGGGTTTGTGCCATCTTTGGCTGGGCATTCTTCCCAATAATAGCACCAATTACAGAGAATGGATTGTTTTGCAGGAAATTCTTGTCCAACTTTTAGATGATGCCGAATAGTATCTATTCTCTTTTTTATACTTTCGATTAAAGATTCAATTTGGTTAGAGGTGCGAGTTGATTTTACTTCCAAATTATGTTGGAGGAAATGCCATACCAACGTTACATCTTGCACATTTTCCCGATGCTTCTCCAAGGCAATCTGATACAATGCCAATTGGCCATCGTGGTCGGCCTGATATTGGTTCATCGCTCTTTTCCCTGATTTATAATCATGAATTTCATATCGTCCATCTCCATAATTGTCCAATCGATCTAATATACCCTTTAATATATAATCATCTGATTCATCCAGTTGGAAATCAAATTCAATTTCGTTTCCTTCGACGGGATCTTGAAAGGGATGATATGTCCTGTAAAACGCAGCAATACATCGCTCACCCAATGTAAAGTAATCTTTCGGTTTATACTCTTTACGCACGATAGCAATTCGGTTGTGCCAGGAGTATTCCCATACATTTCTGTATTGTTCCAAAACCGTATCCAAAACAGGAATTTTTCCCTCCATGGCCTTATTATACAAAAATTCCAGTGATTCATGGATTCTCTTTCCCATGAATGCCTCAATCCCCTCATCCGGTTTATCGATTTTATCGATATATCGAATACGGAATTGTGCTGGGCATTTTTTATAAGTTTCTAAGCTGCTGTAGGAGAATCTTTTAATCATAGACTTTCGTTCTGGGAATATTTGAATTTATCAGAGAAGAGTAAACTACGTTATTTATTCCCATCTATTTTACAATAAGATCACGTTAATTTATCAGAGATTTTGGAACAGATATAATCCCCAACTTCTGCAGTGCCCATGGATCCTCCCAAGTCACGAGTGGTCCATCCTGCACTTATTGACTCGTCGACTATCTGCCTCAATAAAGTACGCACCTTTGGCTGTCCCAATAAATCCATGATTTCAGCTACCGATAAAAATGCACCGATGGGGTTGGCTGCATCTTTTCCTATAAATCTCCTGCTCGCAGGATGCTGCATTTTAAAGAGTGTTAATCCCTTTGGATTATGGAATATTTCAAAACCTGAACCAAGTCCCCCATCGATTGCAGCGGCTATCTTAGAAAATATTTGGCCGTAGGGTGGAATCGTTAAGACCAAGTCCAGTTTATCAGGATTATGCAGAACCTGAAAGAAAAATTTTTCAACCGGCATAACCTGAACAGTGATATCTCTCTCACCTAATTTCTGAAGAGAATGTATCCATGGGCTGCTCTTTTGCAATAAATCGTTGGGAAGTGTCAGGAGAACTTTTCTCCGAGTTCCTGTCGATAGTAACTCCAGGGCTGAATTGAATAGACTTTCCATGCGAGCATGAGAAAAATAAGTCGTTTGAACATCTATTTTTTCATCTGCAATAAAATTTGCAGGTAATTCTCCAGAAACTGCTTGACTGCAAAATTGGTCTTGTATTACTAAAATATCTACAGGTTGATTTACGGACAATATTTGAAGAGAATTTATCGGGTTAAGTCTTCTTTTATGGATTTCAAGACCTAATTTTTCTCCAATTTCTTTGATGACATTATTTTCTGAATACCCATTTAACTGAGATTGACCCACGATAGGCCCCATCCAAATGGCATCTGCATTGTCGCAATATTTTTCCAATACTGCCGGGACTAATAACTCCGTTTCACGGAAATGTTCTTCACTAATATCCAAATATTTAATGTTAAATCTCATTTTGGAAACCGACTGAATTGAGTCAAATACTTTTTGGACTTCCAGAGCCAATTCCTGGCCAACACCATCGCCGGGTATGAGAACAATGTTTACCAATTTCTTCCTCTGAAAAATGGGGTAGTCAAGCGATAATCTCCAAACCCGTTCTCATCGAGAAAATCAAAATATCGATTAATTTTATAATAATGCCATCGTTGTGTATATCGTCTGTTTGTAACATCGTTATATTTCTCAATATCATCGGGAGGTCCAAACAAAATATAAATCATTCCAAAGTCTGTCTTCCATCCGGGTTGATAGGAGTGAAAATTATCATTGGCGTACTGTATACGTCCAAAATATTCATCCATCAATTCATTTCTTGGAGTATCTGGGGTAGGGTCTCGTTTAGCCCAGTATTCAAGGAATAGAGTTTCCTGATCCTGGTTTTTAGATTTGGATAATTTCTTCCATTCTTTATCATGTAAAATATACCGCATATGCTGAACAGCCTGAGACAAATTTTCTACTGAAGTTGATACCCCGGGCTTAGCAATCATTAATTCCAAGGATTCTTTTTTTTCAGTCCTCCCCTGCCTTAGTGTGATATCTATATATTTCTTCAATCCTTTAAGTGTAATGCTTTTGGGGATAATTACCCTATGTTGAAATCGGGTTTTATCCTCTTTTAATTGGAACGATTTTTCCCATAAAACCGTTTTCTTCCCATTTCGAACGGTTACATCTATATTAAATTCACCCGGCTCTACTTTTCCTGATAAGAAAATTGATACCCGCATGCCAGACTCAGCGATTCGATTCGTAAATAACGGAATTTCCTTTTCACCCAATCCCCAATTCCCATCTGCATAGTCTATGAAAAAAGGATCAAATAAAACGATATTTTCTCCGTATCCCTTCAAATTAAGTTCTTTTTTCTTAATCCCGGACTGTTTTGTATCTTTATCCATAACTTCGGCTACAAGGGTATATTCTCCCGGGAGGACTTTGAATTCTTCATAATGGATATATTGAATAGAAGAAGCGGTGGTAGCCAAGTAATTTTCTGCATTAACTTTTTCCTTCCAGGTTGCACTCCCAACTTTTTCACCTTCTTTATTATTTAAAGATAAGAAAGCATCAAAATTTGCCACAAACTGTCCTTTTTCCTTTACAAATTGCAACGTATGGTTTGAAATCACAATATAGGTTAAAATTCGGATAGAATCAGATTGAGTATCTGAGATGGTATATCCTGAAAGCAAAAAGTTATAAATATTATTATCTTTTTGTTCACCTCTCTTTCCCTTTCCCTGGGGAACAGCTAAACATACTGCCAATAATAAAATGAAAGAAATGATTCTTCGGTTCATAATGATTCCTTTGTCCATTTAAAGGAGATAAGTCCTTCGGAGGTTCCAAGCCATAAGGTTTTATGTGAAATATACAGATCATTAACTTCACCCATAAACGGATATTTATAAACTATCGCAATGGTGTCATTCATATCATATCGAATCAGACGATTTGAATCCGCAAAAAAAATTGTTTGTTTATAATCATCCATTGTTCGAATCATTGTCCCACCCCATAAAGAGACATCCACTGCTTTAGACCATTTTCTGTCTGAAATATTAAATTGAAGGATTCCATATTTTGATGCTGCAAATACTTTGTATTTCCCCACAGACAGACTCGTAAAAGCAACCCCTTTGGATGGTAAATGTTTTTTGTCTCCATGGTATCCATAATTTAAATAGGAGTAGAGTTTCTTTTTATTGGCATCATAAATCGTCAATCCCAATTCTGAAGCAACCCATAGTCTATTCTTTTCATATCCCATATCATATACAAATACAGTATGGAAAATATCATCTAACTCAGACTTTACAACTTTTTTAAAAACAGGGTCCATTTTGAACAGGCCCCTGGATGTTCCAACCCAAACCCATCCTTCATGGAAAACAAAAGTCCGAATCGTCCCAAATGGGATACCTTTCTCCTGTCCGAAATGCCTCCAGAAATCCTTTTTTTTATTGTAGACAACTATACCATCTTGGGAACCAAACCATACTTCATTTTTCAATTCAAGCGTTGCCGTGATGGATTGAGCATCAAGGTGAATGACTTCATCAAATTCATATTTGTCAAAGATGTACCTGTCCGGATCGGCGAAGGTAATTCCCGATGTCTCAAAATTCAATCTCCCTGCGAGCCAGAATGAATTTCCTTCCGATAAATCCATGATATCATTACCTGCCAACCCCATGGTAATCGGATTTAGTGTTTTCAACGAATTATCTCCATAGAAAATCGTACCATCAGAAGTCCCAATCCATATTTCACCAAGCTGGTCTTTATAAATTACAGTGGGAGTGATTTCTTTACCGGAGGGACTAATAAAGGAAAAAAGAGTGTAAATCCATCCATCCATCATTGAATAATTCATAAGGAATTGGGAAGGATTTGCAGATAGCGATAAAACACCAGCACTCCAATTAATATTTTCTTCATCCGGGTAGGGCATTCGGGAAACAACGATTCCCGTGGTTCTGTCACATTTATAAAACAATCCTGGAGTCATAAGCCATATAAAATGTTCAGAATTCCCAATTCTTTCAATGACACCATTTTTATGGATACCCAACTCAGAAAAGGGAATCTTTTGCCAGTCTCCTTCTTTTGTTATACTGAATTCCAATCCTTTTTCGGTTGCAGCCCATAATACTCCAAATGCTGTATGCACTGCTGAAATTCTATGGCTTGCTAAACCCTGAGCTTGGGTGATGGGTTCATCAAATCGATTGCCATAAAGGTGGTACCGCCATATTCCTCCATTTTGAGTACCTGCATATAAATACGTTTGGTCAGATGTCAATGCAGAAATAGCACCCGTTTGACGATACTGTACCCAATCGAACGCCCCAAATCTGGTAGCAGGCTGGGCATAGAGACTCGAAAGTTGAATGAGTAAAAGAAATACTGTAAATAAATTCCTAAATTGAACTCGTTCACTTTCTCTCATTATTATTCCCTGTTCCACCACTAAATTTAGCGCGGGCTACACTTCAAATAAACTGCGTTATAAAAACTAAAAATAGATCTAAACAACTAGACTCGGATTCAATCAGGATATTGAAATTGAATTATGGTGTTCAATCATTTCCGCCAACATTTGTTGAGTGATGGGGACAACCCCTACCTCTTCACATACCCGTCCTGCAGCATAATTAGCCAATGCAGCGGCTTCTTCAGGTGTTGCCCCGGATAAATCTGCCAGTGTAAAAGTTGAAATAACCGTATCGCCTGCTCCTGAGACGTCATGTACATGGCGGGCTTTTGTAGGGATTTCATGATACCCATCTCCCATAAAGAGAGAAATTCCTTTTTCTCCCTGGGTGACCATCACCATTTCTGCTTTAATTTTCTTTCTGAGTTTCTCACCATTTTCAACCAATTTTCCTTCTTGGCTTAACGCAGTATAAAATTCTGATTGATTCGGCTTAAATAGTCTCACGTTCTTATAAGCGTTAAAATTTTCTTTTTTGGGATCAACATATACCGGAATTTCATTTGTCTGTGCCATTTTCAATATTGTTGAAATAGATTTTTTATTCAAAACCCCTTTATTATAGTCTTCTAAAATAATTCCTGAAAATTGATTTATGGCTCCACTTAAAAATGAAAATAATTCGGTTTCCGATTCGACCGATATATCGGAATCGACTTCCCTATCAGCACGAACCATTTGTTGCCCCTGTGCAATAATTCGTGATTTAACTGTTGTGGGTCGCTCTGAATCAGTGATTACGCCCTGACACCCAATTCCTTTTTTTCTCAACAAATTGATGAGTGTACTTCCTTCCAGATCATTTCCAACTACTCCCACCAGCTCCACAACTGCACCCAAAGCCGATAAATTGAGCGCCACATTCCCTGAACCCCCCGGATTTTGTTCTACCCGCTCCACGGCCACTACAGGAACTGGCGCTTCAGGTGATATTCGGTCTGCATTCCCCCACAAATATGAATCTAACATGACATCCCCAATAACGAGAATTTTCTGTTTCGAGAATCGGCTGGTGATATCGATGACTCTCTTATGGTCCATGATTTATTTCCTTTCGGAATGAATTTTCTTCAGGCAAAATAACCGCCAATACAATATAAAGTAATATACCAATCCCTGCACTCATTATCGTTCCAAATATCCATAAGAATCTGACGATGACGGGGTCGATACTCAAACTTTCTGAAATCCCACCACAAACCCCGGCTAACTTTCGGTCAGTTTTTGATAAATGCAGCGGTAAATTTTCCACACCTTCCGCTATAGAGGCAGCAATTCCGGAGCGTTTTGTATATAACATAAATATACCCAATCCAATAAGAAGGAATGAAAAGATCAAGTTTAAACCAGAGCCCCAAAACCTATGCCATACAATACCCATGATATCCCCATGCTGGAATAACATAACCACTCCGACAATAATCAGAAGGATGGCCCACAAAGATTTATCTGACGACCTTGTATCGATCTTTGACTCACTTTTTTCAATCTTTGCTTGGTCAGGTATAATCATTAATGCGATAACGTAGGCTAATATACCTGAACCACCAAATAAGGTAAAGAAGATCCAAACAACACGTACCAATGTGGGGTCTAAATCAAAATAATCAGCAATCCCTCCACAGACTCCGCCTAAAACACGGTCTTCCCTCGACCTGAATATTTTTTTCATGATTTTCCTTTCAATAAAGCTTCGGCATGAACAGTAACGCTATCAGCAAGACCTTTCAAACTATATCCTCCTTCAAGGACGGATACCATTCGTCCTTGACAAGTTTCTTCGGCTAAATTTACCAAAATCTCTGTAAGAATCTTAAATCCTTCTGTAGAAACACCCATACCTCCAAGCGGATCAAGTTGATGCGCATCAAAACCTGATGATAAAATTATAAAATCCGGATTAAATCGCAACACAACATCCGAAAGATCATTTTGAAAAATATCAATATATATTTTATCATCAGTTTCAGCAGATAAAGGATAGTTTTTTGTAAATCCTAAACCTGGACCAACTCCCGTTTCTGATTTTGCTCCTGTTCCCGGATAAAAGGGGTATCGATGTAGACTCATATAATACACACTGGGATCATTTTCAAATATATGCTGAGTTCCATTTCCATGGTGGATGTCATAATCAATAATCATGATTTTATCAGCTCCATACTTTTTCTGGGCATATTTTGCTCCTATAGCCACGTTATTGAACAGGCAAAATCCCATAGCTCTATCAATTTCTGCATGGTGTCCAGGAGGTCTGGTTAGGACTAACGCATTGACCGCTTTTTTCGTAAAAACAGTATCGGTTGCTATTGAGACTCCGGATGCAGCTAAAAGGGCGACATCAAAGGAAGCTGCTGAAATGGGATTATCCAAAGTATCTATAAACGGTTCGTGATTGAGAGAAGCATCTCTTACTCTACAGATATACTCCGGAGTATGGACCAATCCTGCAATTGAAGATTCCCTGAAATCCGGTTCAATAACTGTAAATCTCTCCATGATTCCTTCCTTGAGCTTTGTTATAATTGCTTCAAGGCGATGAGGTGATTCTGGGTGCCCTGCCCCTGTTTTATGATTTAAAAACTTATGGGAATAAACAAGAGCAGTTGACATGATTTAGCGTTTTAAACTTTTCCGACGGCCAACACTTTTCCTCTTGTTTTGGAAAGAAGGCCCATTGTTTTTTCTATCTTTTACAGAACTGTTAAATTTATTTCCACCGGAACGAATTTTAGAAATGTGACCATTATCCAAATAGATCATTACAGAAGCAAATCGTTTTACATCTTTATCAGAGGGTGCCGCAAGTATTATTGTTGTCCCTAATTCCTTATTCATCTTTACCAATTTTGTACGGAAGTCCTTCTCCAAAGCAGGATCAAACAAAGTACCATAATCATCTACAATTAATACACGGGGGTCACTTTCAACGGCAACAACCATATTTAGCCAAGCAAGCTCACCGGGAGATAGACTTGTTACGGGCCTGTCAAGTATGAGCTTCCAGTTTCCAGATTGGAAATAGGTGGAAATAATTTTATCCTTACGGTTTCCGTGAATTGAAGAAATCACATTTCGAACTTTGTGGCCCTTTGGCAATGTATTTACACTTGCCAAAAATATTTCAGGATTGGGTTTTATTTTGCCAAGCCAATTGGGTTGAAACTCCTTGGAATCATATTTAACACTGCCCCCATCTTGCTTTTCTAATCCAGCTAAGATTCGAACCAGTGTGGATTTCCCCGAACCAATAGGACCAACTATACCATATATTGTACCCCTGTGGAATTGTAGTCTTCCAATATTTAATGCTGTAATATCCCCATGTGATTTTGTGAGATCCTGGATCTCATATATAAGTGTTCCTCGATGATTCATT
Organism: uncultured bacterium; assembly: GCA_964549275.1. Classification (GTDB taxonomy): domain Bacteria; phylum Fidelibacterota; class Marinisomatia; order Marinisomatales; family TCS55; genus CAZJUP01. Next base: position 96,050 of record CAZJUP010000005.1, read on the forward strand.
TTTTCCTCCTAAATAGAGAGTAAATGAATCGAAAGTAAAATATATTTAGTTTTCTATGTTTTCAAGATACCGTTCTGCATCAAGGGCAGCCATACAACCGCTGCCTGCAGCTGTAACCGCTTGACGATAAATATGGTCCTGAACATCTCCACAGGCAAATACACCATCCAAATTGGTAGCCGTACTCCCGTTTTTAGTCATTAAATATCCTTTATCGTCCATATTCACTACTCCCGTGAACAAGGCCGTATTTGGTTGATGTCCAATAGCCATAAAAATGCCATCACAGGATTCTTCCCGATATTGGCCGTTAATAGTATCTTTTAAAACGGCACCGGTTACCCCAGTCTCTTTATTACCCAATATTTCTGATATTACAGAATTCCATGCAACGGTGATTTTAGGGTTTTTCAATGCACGATCCCGCATAATCTGTGATGCGCGAAACTCATCCCTTCTGTGGACAATAATGACTTCAGAAGCAAATTTAGTAAGATACATGGCTTCCTCTAATGCCGAATCACCTCCGCCAACAACAAGGACTTTTTTATCCTTGTAAAAAAAGGCGTCGCAAGTAGCACAAGCCGAAACACCGAAACCCATAAGATCTTTCTCAGAATCTAGGCCCAGCATTTTTGCTGAAGCGCCGGTGGCGATGATAACCGTTTCTGCTGAATACAAGTCATCTCCAATCCAAATCTGATAAGGTCTGGAAGAAAAATCGATTTTTGTAACATGTTTAAATTCGCATTCAGCTCCAAAACGTTTAGCCTGTTCTCGGATTTGGTCCATAAGTTCCGGTCCCATAATTCCTTGAGGAAATCCCGGAAAATTTTCGACATCAGTCGTAATGGTTAATTGTCCGCCAGGCTGGTTGCCTTCAAAAACTAAGGGTTCCAAATTAGCCCTTGCTGTGTACAGGGCTGCAGTAAGACCTGCAGGACCTGAACCTATGATAATTACTTTTCGATTCATAACTCTTGTTATGTATTCCTATTATTTTATTAAATAACCGTGTCTAATATTTCGGTTATTCTCGCTTTTGGTACCGCCCCAACAATTTGGTTCGCCACCGTTCCCCCTTTGAAAATCAATAATGCAGGGATGCTCCGAACGCCGAACTGCATGGCGACTTGGTGATTATGATCTACATTCACCTTGCCCACCTTTACCTTTCCTTCATATTCTCCAGAGATTTCAGCTACGGTTGGGCCAATCGCTTTACACGGGCCACACCATTCCGCCCAAAAATCAACTAGAACAGGTAAATCGGCTTTCAAAACCTCCGCTTCAAAATTAGCGTCAGTAAATTCAAAAAGATTTTCAGCCATTTATACTCCTTAATACGTTTAAATACAGGGATGAAATCTACCCGTTTTTAAACTTTTGATAAATAACTAATTCAATGGTTACAGAATTATTCTTAAAAGTGATTTAGTTCTGACACTTTTTAAGAAGGACATGAACTCCTGTCATACGCATATGTTTCTTCCAATGTGCTTTTCCTGCCCAGGGATGGGTGAAAGTACTGCTGGTGTGGAAACCACCTTCCCATCTATCACCCATAAAATCCAAAATTAAATATTTTAAGGCTTTACGTTTTATCTGCTCTTTCTCAACGATCATCCCCTCGAGTTTTCCACCTATGAGGTACTCTGGATTCCCTAATTTTCGTGTGATCCAGTGGTTTTTCTGAAGGATTCCGTTGACCAATTTAGCATCACCTACTGTACCCCATACTTTTCCATCAGACTCAATATAAATTGAAAAAAATATACTGTCTGCATCAGACCAATTCACAATTTCATATCCAAACCCTTCCCAACAGCCAGTCATACTTTCAAAAGGGATAAACACTTGGCCCGTTAAGATACCGATAAAAGAGGATATCGATAAAATCTGTTTCATAATTTCCCCCTGTATCCATGATGTTATGACAGAAATTACGAAAGATAATCGGTTTAATTTCTCTCCTAAGGTGAATCTAAATTATGGGAAATTGGAAATGAGATTTCCGTCCACTTCCTCCGGCACAGGCACACCCAGAATACCTGCAATTGTGGGAGCAATATCAACTGTGGCAACATGAGCTGAGATATGTTGAGGTTTAAATGTTTTACCCACGATAAAAAATGGTACATGGGTATCATAATCAAAAGGGGTTCCATGGGTTGCTCCTGTGGGCCAACGATAAGTCCAGTTTTTCTTCGGTAAAAGCCACACATCAGGACTTTTTTCTAAGTGTATACTATTTTTAAGCCGATCGTAATAAGAGTCACCTGCCGGAGCACTCATAATTTCATCTAATGTGAGAATATTTTCCACTCCTTCTAATCCGGTGACATATTTACGAATAATCTTTGTCATTTCATTTTTAGCATTTTTATCTAAATCTGACTTGAAGTAGAAAAAGTTACCATATTCTACACAAGCTCCTTCACCAAATAATAATTTAATTTCATGAATTGCTTTTTGGAAACGTGCATTTTTATCCTGTTTATCAATTCGTCCCGCATCTTCGCCTTTTGCATGCAAATATTCCGGAATAGCCATGGAGCCATGGTCTGAGGTTAATATAAAAAGGACCTGACCCATATTGACTTCTTTCCCAACTCCTTTGATAAATTGATCTAAATAATGATCTGTTTTGACCAAATTATCGAGCATTTCCTGAGAATAAGGGCCAAAATCGTGGCCTATCCAATCATTCCCCGACAAACTTATAAATAGAATGTCGGTGATACCATCCTGCCCCAACTGTTCATTTTGGATACACTTTAAAGAGAGTTCTAGCGTTGTTTTATCTCCCCAGGGAGTTCCTATGATATCATTAACTATATCTTCGTCAGAATAATGCTCATCAAACCTATACGGGAATACCGGACCAACAGAATTATGACCCTTTTGAATGACTTCTCCCTGGTAATTATCCGGTCTTGAATAGGCAGTGTATATCTCCTCTGACATACTTCTGTCCCAGACAGAATCTCGATATTGTATCGGATTAAAGTTATGATTAAATGTATTTAACCATTCAGGGAGAGCTTCGACGTAGTAAGTTGACGAGGTAAAAGACCCTTTCCAATTGTACCAAATGGCTAAATCAGGATTTTGACCTCCGAGCATTATAGAAGATCGGTCTTTTGAGGCAATAGAATAAACTTTTGATAGAGGTGAAATGGCCTTGAGCCAGTCCCCAAGCGTTGTTGAATTGATCAATCGATATGATTTTCCTCTACCTCCATCACCGATGGTTTCAGATAATGTATCTTCTGCAGCATACCAGCTACGACTGAGTTCTTTTTCCCACCAATAATTTCCCAAGATCCCTGCTGGACCTGGATGCCGGCCTGACGAAAGCACAAAATGTCCCGGGCCAGTCGTTGTATAAGCATGTTCATGATGTGTATTCGTGAACTGGATGCTATTATCCCTGAACCATTTATATCCCCCAGTAAATAGTGGTGAGTATTTGTCCAATAAATCGGGTTTTAATTGGTCTACAGAAATAAAAATAACTAATTTGGGTTTTTGGGGATTCTCCCCGCATGTATACATAAAAAAAGCTACCAAAGGCAGCCAGAGTATTTTTCGCATTATTTAACCTTTATAAATCGTCTTTTTCCTACTTTTATTATTTTTTCTTTCCCCGGTTCGATTATAAGATTTATATCCACTATCAAATTTCCATCAATTCGAACGGCGCTTTGCTTTATTAATCGACGCACTTCTCCCTTGCTTTGGGTTAGTCCTGCATTGAAAACGATGTCTACAAGAGGTGTTTCATTTTCTATAGATATTTCATCGATTTCCTCCGGGATATCCTTATTTACGATCACAGTATCAAAATGTTGTTCGGCTTTCGAAGCTATATTTTTATCATAATAAAGTTTAACAATAGCCCGTGCCAATTCCCGCTTAATATCCCTGGGATTTTGAGCAGGGTTCATTAATTGATTACGAACTCTGGATAACGTTTTTGTATCTGCATCCGCACCCAAGAGGAAATATTTTTCGATCATTTCATCTTTAATGGACATTGTTTTTCCGTATATATCCTCAGGGGAATCAGTTAAACCAATATGATTTCCATACGATTTCGACATCTTTTCAACACCATCAGTTCCTTCCAGCAAGGGAAGGGTTATAACTGCTTGAGGGTCCTGATTATATTCCTTCTGAAGATCCCGACCAACAAGCAAATTAAATTTCTGGTCTGTACCACCCAATTCAACATCAGCTTTTAATTCTACAGAATCCATTCCTTGAGCCAGTGGATACATAAATTCGTGGATCGAAATAGGAATTTCCGCCTGATACCTTTTCGTAAAATCATCCCGTTCAAGCATCCGTGCTACAGTATAATGGCTACTGAGTCGAATCACATCACTAAATGTCATAGAATTCAGCCATGTCGAATTATACACTATCTTAAGTTTATCTATATCAAGTATAGCTTTTGCTTGCTCCACGTAGGATTCGGCATTATTTTTCGCTTCATCAAGGGTGAGTTGGGGTCGTGTTTTATTTCGGCCAGAAGGGTCTCCAATCATAGCTGTAAAATCACCAATGACCAATATAGCCTTATGGCCTAAATCTTGAAAATGACGCAATTTTCTTAAGACTACACCATGTCCGATATGAAGATCTGGCCTACTTGGATCACACCCCAATTTTATATTCAGAGGCTTCCCTGTCTTTATGGAATTTTTTAATTTATTTTTTAGGGTATTTTCCGGAATGATCTCCTCCACACCACGACCGATGAGTTCCCATTGTGTATCTAAAGATAAAAATTTCATAGTCTATTTCGCATCTCTCTGGCTGTATCCCGCTTTATATCTCTCTCCTTTATCGCTGCCTTTTTGTCGTAAGTTTTTTTCCCTTTAGCGATTCCAATTTCCACTTTAGCAATTCCTTTTTTATTGAAGTATAGCTGAAGAGGAATGATTGTAAATCCTTTTTGGTCCAGGGATTTTTTTAATTTAAATATTTCTTTTTTATTCAAAAGCAGCCGTCTTTCCCTCAAGGGTTCATGACCTTGATAACCAGTATGTGAATAGGGACTGATATGTGCAGCCAAGAGCCAGGCCTCATTTTTTCGAATAGCAACATAAGCTTCTTTCAAATTTGCTTTCCCTTCCCGCAAACTTTTAACTTCACTTCCCGTGAGTTGCAATCCGGCTTCCATTTTTTCAAGGATATGATATTCATGATAAGCCTTTCGATTTGTGGCAACATTTTTAATTTCCATTACTCAAATTCCGACGGAGAAAATACGGAGTACTCTCAAGCCCATCCAAGTTTATTCCTTGCTGCAGGACTAAACAAGCCTGTAACTTCGCACCGTTTTTTGATGCCCGGGTGGCGGAATTGGTAGACGCGCTAGGTTCAGGGTCTAGTGTCCGCAAGGACGTGCTGGTTCGACTCCAGTCTCGGGCACCATCTTATGTATCATACCTATGTTTTACACTCAATCCAGGGAAATCACCAGTATATTCAAAACAGGTTAGAACAAAAATATTTAATTTTTCCTGATGAATATCCTACTGATCGAGCCCTATTACACCGGTTCTCACAAAGCCTGGGCTAAAGAATTCCAATCCCAAAGCCGCCACACTATTGACATACTTTCTATGAAAGGACAATTTTGGAAGTGGAGGATGCATGGTGGCGGGATAACCATGGCTAATGAATTTTTATTAAACAATCTTTCTCCAGATTTAATTCTCGCAACAGATATGCTGGATCTCACAACATTTCTTGCCTTAACACGTGAAAAAACTTCCAAAATTCCGGCTGTGCTTTATTTTCATGAAAACCAGATGTCCTATCCCTGGTCTGATACAGACAGAGATGTCCAAAAAAATAGAGATAAACATTATGGATTTATTAATATCGCTTCTTCCCTGTCCGCTTCACATATTTTTTTTAATTCGAATTATCATAAACAATCATTTTTATCTGGTGCAAATAAACTGTTAAAACATTTTCCGGATTTCCAAGAAATGCAATCCATACAAATAATAGAAGAAAAATCATCTGTACTTCCATTGGGAATAGATTTGGTGAAATTTGATAAGTTTAAGACTAAGAGCGCTCATCCTTTCCCCTTGATTCTATGGAACCACCGATGGGAATACGACAAAAATCCTGATGATTTTTTTGAAACTTTGTTCAAACTTCAAGAAAAAAAGCTGAAATTTGAAATAGCCATCCTTGGAGAGAATTTTGAAAAAACTCCTAAAATTTTTAATGAGGCAAAATTCCGTTTGGGAGAAAAAATAATTCAATTTGGTTATTGCCCATCCCTGACAGACTATGCGAAATGGCTCTGGAAAGCGGATATATTGCCTGTAACGAACTTTCAAGAATTTTTCGGGGTAAGTATTATGGAAGCGGTTTATTGCGACATCTATCCCCTTTTACCGAATAGACTGACTTATCCTGATTTATTCCCAGAATCTTTGCTGTATAATGACCAAAAAGAATTAGAAGACCGTCTTGAATTTGCTTTAAAAAATATAAATTATATCAGAGACCAATCTTTCAAAAAATACGCAGAAAAATTCGATTGGTCAGTTATGGGACCGGTTTATGATTCCCATTTAGAAAAAATTATATCTGATTCAAAAACTTAGAGCGTCAACGAAAAGGATTTTACCAGGATCCCCGGACAGATAACACTTTCTGAATTCCGTCCTTCGTAAGTTAAAACATCAGGTATTAATTCCTGCTTTGACCCTACTGCCTCAAGTTCCGTTCCGAAAAACCGGTAAAATGTATCATCAAAACGCATCGTTTCGATGGGGCCCGCGATTACTCCACCTTCTACCCAAAAACATGCGTACCGGGTCAACCCTGTAATTCTACCGGCAGAATTATCACTCCAATTTAAATAATGAATATTGGATAGAAATAATCCCGTATCCAGTTTCGAAAGCACATCATCCTCATTTAAATCTCCGGAGGCCATGACCGGAGACCGAAGGTATTCTCCTGTTTCAGCCCGATTGGATTTTACACCATATTCTGAAGCTGTTCGAGAACTGGTGAGAGTATTGGTCAACTGGCCATTTTTAATTAAAGGAAGAGAAGTTTCCGCCACTTCTCCCATGGAATTGAACCGTGGGGAAAGTCCTCGGGTAAAATCCTCATCTAAAGAAAATTTTGGTGAAAGAGTGACCGACTCATTCCGCATACGACCAAACCCGCTACATCCCTGCCGTATAGAGGCTTCACTCAACCCATACCAACTAAACATCCCAATAAAATCAAAAACTGCATGAGGACCAAACCAGGTTCGATATTCACCCGGTTTCATTTTAACGGTTTTCTTTTCCATTAATTTCAGGTTTTTTTTCGACCGGTTTACGAACTTTTCATACGCTTCCTGATCCCAATCTGTGCCAGCGTATGTTCCCTTAACCATTTGATGATTCGGGGCCACAAGAGAGTAATCCAGCGAATGGGTATCGGTTTCAAACCAGTGGTGCTGGCCCAAAGAATTGGCAGCACCATAATACACTTTACCCGAAGCCCAAATACCTACCAGATCTACACCTTGCATTACGGGCAAAAGGGCATCTACAGCTTTATCAAAAGATAATCCATTGGCCGTTTTAATTTCCCTACTAGACCCCTCGCCTGTAGGTAAGACTATAAAAGGATCCGGAAGGAGTTGAGACAATTCTCCTCGAAGTCGCTCAAGTTCCTCTAGCACACGCCTCGTATCTTCTTTAATATCGTTGCTAAAGGACACCATTGCGGAACAAGTTTTATTCGCCTTTATCAACTTCATACCTAAATACGCATCATCCACCAACCCCGTCTGGCGGATTTTTGCTTGTGTTAATCGAATAAACTGGCTGGATTCCCCTTTAAACGACAGGGAAAGAATCTCTCCCTTGTGAAGGGCTGAAAAGACTTGATTAGAAAGTTGTTTAAATAATTTCTCCATGATTAAGCACCCCCAAATACTTCCACATTTTCAAATAAACAAAGGGGTGATGCGTGCCCCACGCGAATAACCTGATTGGGTTCACCTTTTCCGCAATTTGGAGTTCCATAAATTCCAAATGTGTCAACATTCCCTACCATTTTTAAATTGTTCCAAAACGGGGTACTGATCCCACGATAATTTGGATTCCGTACAGTTTTTGTCAATTGGCCGTCTTCTATCAACTTTCCGTATTCACATCCAAATTGAAATTTATTCCGATAATCGTCTATAGACCAGGAACGGTTACTTTCCATGTACACCCCTTTTTTGACGGATTGTATAATATCTTCTCGAGTTGACTCTCCCGGTTCAAGATTCAGGTTTGCCATTCTGTCAATGGGAGACCGATTCCAGCTCATGGCTCTTGAATTTGCAACACCGTCAATTCCTGACCGAATTTGACTTTCTTTAGCCCCAAGGCCTCTAACAAGTAATCCATCTTTTATGATATGTTGTTTTTCGGCTTTCAGACCATCATCATCAAAACCATAGGAAGCAAATTCTCCCGTTAAACTGGGATCAAACGTAATATTCATGAGAGAAGAGCCATATTGTAAAGAACCAAAATCCTCTGGTTTTACAAATGACCATCCTGCATAATTTCTTTCATCTCCAAGGATACGATCAACTTCCAAAGCATGACCGACACTCTCATGAATTTGAAGCATCATTTGATCCGGAGCTAGAATGAGGTCCATTATTCCGGACGGGCACTCTTCAACAGTTAATAATTCCACAGCTTCTTTACCAATTATTTCTGCACGAGACAACAATAGGTTTTCGTCAAAAAATTCAACACCGATTTGCTTGCAATTTCCTCGCATTCCGCCATCCGTTCGTCTTTGTTGAACCGTTCCATCCTGTGCTGTTGCATTCATGTCAAATTCCAACAGAATGAAATCTTGTTCAATATCGCTGCCATTAGAGCTCACAAATCTGAATTTTGTCTCTGTCATTACACTTAAAGCAGAGGCACTAATAATTTTATCGGAGACCTTTAATGTATTGGAGAGTTTGAGCAACATATTATTTAATTCACCGGGTGATATGCCTGATATATCCGTGATAAAGGGAGAACGATACTTTCCCACATTTGCTGGTCTGGCCTCTTCTGTAAACTTGTATGCAGCATACCTTGCAGCTAATTTTGCCTGTTCCGCTGCAGCCCTCGCTGCCTGGGCCACACCCTCACTATCTAACCTGCTTGTCCCGAAATAACCAAACTGCCCGTCAACCAAAACCTCTACCATCAAACCATGAGTTTTATTTCTTGAATTCGACTGTGGATTTCCATCCCGGACTACACGAACCGTGGCAGCTTCATATACTTCTCGTATGCCTACCCAATCTGCGTTGACATCAATTGCCGATAACAGTGGTTTTAACTCAATTTTTTTCATGAAAATCCTTATCTAAAAACAATTCCGGTTCACGTTTCATTGCTGTTGTCACTTTTTCAAATGCATCAATGATATCTCTAATATCTTCATCGGTTCCCAATAAATGGTTTTGCTTCAACCATACGGCCTCCCTATCAGCAATTCGCTCTGCTACTGGCATTTTCATCGTAGAATAATCGATATCTTTTAACCACGGGTATTCGTCGGAATCTGTAATAAAGAGTTTTTCACGGTATAGAGGAGTGTAACCAGAATAGGTATAAATCCCTTCGGACTGCATCGCCTTAAAAAAGACTTCCCGTGGTATATGATTAAATTCATTTTCATCGTATCGAACAATATATAGGTGATTCGCCGAACGGGTTGTTTTTTCATAGGATTTAATCCTATCAATCCCTTCTATTTGACTCAAGGCTTTATCCAATCGTTCTCGATTTTTGTCTCTTATAGCCATATCCTTTTGAAGAGTATTTAATTGAACCTTGAGCATAGCTGCTGCAAAAGCATTGATTCTAAAGTTTCCTCCCAAATGATGATGTTCATAAAATTGACCCCCTTTTACTCTACCACAATTATGATAGGAAAAACAGGTTTCAATAAAGGCTTCATCATTAGATACTATTGCCCCTCCTTCTCCAGCAGACATATTTTTAGACGTTTGAAAACTAAAAATTCCTCCGTGACCAAGGGCACCAACTTTTTTTCCTCCCCATTCTGCGCCGTGGGCCTGCGCCGCATCCTCGATTATAGGGATACCATGCTTCTCGCCAATAGTAATAATTTTGTCCATATTTGCCGGATTTCCTGCAAGATGTACCGGCATAATGGTTCGGGTTTTTTCTGTTACGGCGTCCTCAATCAATCCCGGATCCAAGTTCAAGGAATTCTCATCAATATCCACAAAAACAGGAATGGCATTTGCCATGAGAACAGCGGACGCAGTTGCAATAAAGGTATAAGAAGGGACAATAACCTCATCTCCTGCCTTCACTCCGGCAGCTTTCAGCGCAACCCATAAAGCCGTACTTCCCGAACTGGTACTTATACAGTATTTTGAGTCTTGGAATTCAGCAAAGGCTTCATCGAATTGTTTAATGACATCACTGCCCACTCCCCAATTTTCTTCTGTGAGCGTATGGATGAGACTTTCTTTTAATTCAGATGAAGGTTTAGGCCAAGCAGGAAAGGGATTGCTGCGGACAGGCTCACCTCCAAATATTGCGAGATTTGACATCGATACATTAAATCCTGATTTAATCGGTTAATACTAAAAAGAAAAATTACAGTCTTAAGCAAGTTTTTCCCAAGCAGCATTTTGAAGATAGAAAATGGAAGTCCCTATTGTATTGAATATTCTGCAATTTTTTCAGGCCAACCTGACAGCATTTCACCTGTACTTGCCAAAATTGCAATGGGGTATGAAATTATTTCAATATCCATTTTTTGGCATGGGTCTTGTTCGATTTTGAGTGAAAAGTTTTTTAACACCTAAACAAAAGGAGTCAGAAATGACACTCGTAAAATGGAACCCCAGACGCTCATTAATAACAGATTTTGACCGGTTAATCGGCGATTTTTTTAATGATGACTGGAAAATTAGTTCGCAGAGAAATTCCACGTGGACGCCGGCAATCGATATTGAAGAAAAAGACGAAGAATTTGTTTTGACAGCCGATACCCCTGGGATGACTAAAAAAGATGTAAAATTAAACATCCGAGATGGTGTTCTTTCCATCAAGGGTGAAAGGAAAGTTGAAAAAGAAGATGAATCCGGTACTTACCATTATCGTGAGAGACATCTTGGAACTTTCTGTCGAACTTTTAGATTACCTGAAACAGTGAATGAAGAAAAAATCAATGCGACATTCCAAAATGGAATTCTAACCGTGAGCTTACCTAAGTTTGAAGAAGTGAAACCAAAAGAACGTGAGATTAAAATCTCATAGCGTTATAGCTCTATAAAAAAAGCCCCCAATTATGGGGGCTTTTTTTGGGTTCTAAGCTTATTTCAATCTCATGACAAATTGACTCAGGACTCTTTCTGCTGTCTCTATCTTTAAAGGTGAATTGTCGGTGACGGACAGGGTCCGTGCCATCACTGTCGTTCCCATATGCTCTAATTGGCTCCGAAATGATGACAAAAATCTCGTACCTGGCCCACCGCTGTGGGAAGCTAACTGTGCAATTTTACCATTAAATGTATCTCGCCAATTTTTAGAAGATACGGACAGCCAAGCGATGGCATTGGATAAAATAGGTGGAACACCTCCATTATACTCAGGAGCACAAAATAACAAACCGTCAGAGTTTAAAAATACATTTTCCACAGATTCAATACGTGAACCATCAACCAAAATTCCAGGATAATATAAAGGAAGAACAAAGTCCTCCAAAGATATGATATTCGACTGAACCCCTAAATTGTCCAAAATGGGTTTTAGCTCCCGAGCCAATACCAGATTATTTCCTTTTGTAGCAGATATGATTAAAATGTGTTTCATGGCTTATATAACCACTCCTCCATCAACATTTATGACTGCGCCGTGGATATAAGATGCATCGTCACTGGCAAGGAAACAATAGGCATTGGCAATATCCCCTACTTCTCCCCACCGTTTTAATGGAACTTTATCTTCCATCATTTTAATAATTTTTTCCGGCATCTGTGCTGTCATGTCCGTCTTTATAAATCCCGGTGCAACTGCATTGACCCGAATGCCATCCTTCCCCAATTCTCTTGCCCAAACCTTTGTCATTCCAATCACTCCGGTTTTGGTCGCAACATAATTCGTTTGGCCGAAATTTCCGTTGTGGGCCGCAACCGAAGAAGCATTGAGAATTACACCACTTCCCTGTTCACGCATGACATCTGCAACATATTTTGTACACAGGTAAGTTCCTTTAAGATTGACTTCTATAACCCGGTCAAACTGTTCTTCTTCCATTTTTTTCAATGTAGCATCCATCAAAATCCCTGCATTGTTAACGAGGATATCAATTTTACTAAATTTTGAAATGACACTGTCTACCATAGCCACAACACTGTCTTTCCTCCCGACATTAACCTGTACAAACGTCCCCCCAATGTCTGATGCAGTCCGCTCACCTGTTATTGTATCATACTCTGCTACAATAACCTTTGCGCCTTCCTTTGCAAATTTTTCAGCTGTTGCCTTACCTATCCCCCGCCCCCCTCCGGTCACGATTGCTACTTTCCCCAATAAAAGATTCATTATATCTCCTCGCAATTATTTTTCTAAGTTTTGGACTGAAAAGTTACCCTTAAACAACGATTTGATGAAAGTATTCCCATGATATTAAAAACCATTTTAGAGGCAATTGGTAACACACCGGTCGTTCACCTTAATAAAATTGGACAAAAATTAGAATGTAACCTTTACGCCAAATGTGAATATTTCAATGCCGGTGGGTCTCTAAAGGATCGAATCGGATACCGTATGGTCGAAAAAGCTGAAATATCCGGGCAAATTAAACCCGGAGATACCCTCATAGAACCCACTTCAGGGAATACAGGAATAGGCCTTGCCCTTGCCGCTGCTGTAAAGGGATATAATATGGTCATTGTCATGCCGGAAAAAATGAGTATGGAAAAAGAGGTTGTGCTTAAAGCTCTTGGGGCCGAAATTATTCGAACCCCTACTGAAGCTGCCCATGACGATCCGGATGGATTAATCCAAGTAGCCAAACGCCTTCAAAAAGACACGCCTCATTCGCACATCCTTGATCAATATGAAAATCCGGATAATCCCGATGCCCATTATGAAGGAACTGCAGAAGAAATCCTAAAAGATTTCGGCAAAAATCTCCATATGGTTGTCATCGGCGCCGGAACAGGAGGAACCATTACCGGAGTCGCCAAAAAACTCAAAGAAAAAATTCCTCATATCCAAATTGTCGGTGTAGATCCTGTGGGTTCAATTCTGGGCGGCGGAGATGAAGTCACCCCCTATCATGTGGAAGGAATCGGGTATGATTTCTTCCCGGGAGTATTGGATAATTCTCTTGTCAATCAGTATATCAAAACAAATGACCAGGATTCCTTTACCGTGGCCAGAAGGCTCATCCGGGAAGAAGGACTTCTGTGCGGTGGATCCAGCGGTGCTGTTGTTTGGGGTGCGCTTCAGGCCGCAGCTATTCTGGAAAAAGGACAAAACTGCCTGGCCATTTTGCCCGACAGTATTCGAAATTACCTGGGAAAATTTGTTTCTGATGAATGGATGAATATAAATGGATTTAATATCCAGAATAAATGAATGAATAGAAAACTACTATCTATTCTTCCCCTTGTTATCTTCATCGGATTACAAGGCCAACAATCCGGGAATAGAGGATTTATTGTTTCAGTGGGAGATCCCAGCCCGAACTATTCCCTTAAACTAATAAATGGAAGAAAACACAGTAAAAAGTCTCTATTGGGAAAAGTCGTTGTTTTGCAGTTTACAGCCAGTTGGTGCTCGGTTTGTCGCAGGGAAATGCCCCATCTTGAAAAAGAGGTTTGGCAACGCTTCCGCCATGAAGATTTTATACTTATAGGTGTAGATAGAGATGAACCCAGGAAGATTGTTCGAAAATTTGCCCGAGAGATGAAGATTACCTATCCAATGGCTTTGGATCTGGATGCAAATATTTTTGGACTTTTTGCTCTGAAAGATTCAGGTGTAACCCGGAATATCGTTATGGATAAAAAGGGAAATATTCGTTTTTTAACCCGTCTATTTAACCCAATGGAATTTCAGGAAATGATTGAGGTAATTGATACCCTCCTGAAGGAGTCTTCATGAAAGAAAATAAAATATATGCGAAACATCCTGATCCCCATTAAAAGGGAGTAAGTATTTCATCCCATAAATACGTTTTAATTAATAAAAGCTATATTAGATGCACTTAACAAGGAAAAAGAATTTAAATTTATGTGGAAACTTATTCGTGAAGTTAAATACCGGCTACCAAATTTTAAAGGGGCTGTAAATTGGTATGTGACGACATTAAAACTTGACTTGGAAGCAAGGGAACTCATTGATGGAGTTTCAAATAAAAAACCACAACATCTTCGGATTAAAATTGAAAACTGTTAATCTAATATTCGTATTCTTATTTTTGGTTTCCTGCAATAATCAGCCGGGTCTCAATAGTCCTGAGAACATCGATTTTGGAGATCCTTACAGTTTATCTTCGGGATTTTGCGGAACCCCACCCGTCCCTCCCGTAGCAATTCTTGATCAACAAGATACCCTTCGGATTGGAGTATTTTATAGCGGTGGATGTAAAGAACATGATTTTTTTCTGAATTATGTTATTAATGACCATGCACTGCTTTGGCTCACTCACGATAGTCATGGCGATGCCTGTGAAGCAGCCATTTGGGATTGGGTCTCTATAGAACTCCCTTCCCCATTATCGAATTATAGAGAGCACCTATATATCCTTGATCCGGAAACTGAAGAAGAGATTTTGGTTTTAGTTCAGGATAGTCTGTGGCAAACCGCTACCGGACTCGTCTCTTTTATTGAATTGGAAGGAGGGTTTTGGGGAATTATCACAGACAATGGGATGCGTCTGGATCCCATGGATTCATTACCCGCGTCCTATCGTAAGAATGATTTGAAGGTTTGGATAAAATACAGAGTTCTTCCGGATCAGGGCAGTTACCATATGTGGGGAAAAATGATTGAATTACTTGAAATTCGCGAGGAATAAAATGAAAATTTCAGCTCTTGTCGTCCTACTCACCTCCCTCATATGGATCAGTTGTGAGGAGGAATTACCACCTCTCCTGCCTGAACCAGATTTTGGAGATAGTTACAGTCTGGATATTTCTCACGGAATTAAGGGAATTTATTTAAGAGGAGATTCAACGCTTTTTGTATATGTCAGCTATGGAGGCGGATGTGCAAAACACCAATTTCAGATGCAATATCAGTTTCAGGATGAAATCCCATATCTCTGGTTTAACCATCAAGCAAATGGAGATCCATGTAAAGCAATCATTTCAGAAACTATTGAGCAACCCATGCCGGCAAATTTTATGGGTCGTGAAGAAATGTTTATATTCGTACCGGATATTGAGGAACCGAAAAAAATTAAGTAGTGTTTTTTGCCTTTTCAATAATGGCTACTGCAATGAGCCTCGGGAACCCTAATTCTCTCTGTAATTGATCCGGGTTTAAGCTTCCGATTGTTTGTATATCTTTATACTGAGTCAAGAGCTTTCTTATACGATTAGGTCCCATTCCAGAAATTTCGCTGAATAGGGAATTTTCCATAGTTTTTTTACGTTTTTGTTTTTGATAGGTTATAGCAAATCGATGGGCTTCATCCCGAATTCTTCTCAACAGAATAAGTCCAGGAGATTGTTTGGGTATTGACTGCGGGGAGGCTGTTCCGGGGATAAATATTTCTTCCAGCCGTTTAGCCAGTCCAATGGCGGGAAGATAATCTAAACCCAATTCCCGTAAGGCTGAAACCGCCATGCTTAGTTGTCCTTTTCCTCCATCAATTAATATTAAATCCGGAAATCTTCCCTCTTCTTTTTTCACCCGTTTATACCGCCGAAATACAACTTCCCGCATGGAAGCAAAATCGTCAATACCTTTTACAGTTTTTATCTTGAATTTTCTGTAGTCGTTCTTTTTTGGTTTACCGTCTATAAAACAGACCATGGATGCTACTGTATTGGTTCCACCTAAATGTGAAATATCGAAAGCTTCTATTCTCCTTGGTGGAGCCTGTAGTTTCAAATCTTCCTGAAGAGTAGCCACCATTTTAGGAACCAATTCACGCCTTTTTTTCTTTTCCATCAGCCGTTCACTAAGCAGTAACTTTGCATTTTGATAGGCCAGTCTCACTTCTTTGGCTTTTTCTCCACGCTGTGGAATATGAATCTGGACTTTTGAGCCCTTTTTTCCCTTTAAATATTTTCTGATTTGATCTTCATTGGCCGGACGAGATGGTGCTGTAATCTCTTTTGGAATAAAATCAGTCTCAAGATAAAACCGGGTGATTACCGATTCAAAAATAACCGATTTATTATCTTCAAGTTTCTGAAGGAAAATTTTTTCCCGACTGAAAATTCTTCCCCCTCGGATGCGAACCACCACTACAATTCCTATTTCCTCCTCTTTCGCCAAGGCAAAGACATCCCTGTCTTCAAAATTCGCTGCTACTTTTCGCTGCCGTTCTTTAAAACTACGAATGGCTTTGAGTTGGTCCCGGTACATCCCGGCATCTTCAAAGCGCAAATCTGATGATGCCCGGTTCATTTGATTTCGAATAAATTGTTCTGTTTCCGCCGTATCTCCATGGAGAAATCCAATAACTCTTTTGATCATGGACTGATAATTTTTTTTTGAAACTAAATCCTCACAAGGACCTTGACATTTCTTGATATGGTAATCCAGACACAATTTAACTTTTCGTTGTTCTATCACCTCTTGATCCAGAAAAAAATCACAGCTCCTCACAGGAAATATTTTATGAACCGCTTTCAAAGATCGCCGCAATAGCATGACATCTGTATAAGGGCCAAAATATTTTGACCCGTCTCTCACAATATCCCGAGTAATAAATACTCTTGGAAAAGGCTCCTGTGTAATCCGGATGTACGGATACGTTTTATCATCCTTTAAATCAATATTATAATGGGGGCGGTGTTTTTTGATTTGAGTGATTTCTGTGAGAAGGGCTTCGACTTCATTCCTGACAACAATCCACTCTATATCAGAAATTCGTTTTACCAGAGATTGTGTTTTCGGAGTTTGATATTTATTTTTCTGGAAATAGGACCTGACTCGATTCCTGAGGTTTATCGCTTTACCTATATATAGAATTTCTTCTTGACTACTTTTAAAAAAATAAACCCCAGGTTTAGCAGGAACTTGCTTCAGTTTTGTTTTAATTCCGGATAACATATACCTTGGAAATTACAGTATATTATACAGACTGTCCTTTCCTTCTCTCAGCTTCAATCTGAGAATTTTTTGTACAGAATTAAACCGACTACCCCAAGAATCAATGTTGGAATCGGTAACAAAAACATTCCCAGGGCCGGGTCACCAAGTTTGGAGAAACCTGTTCCAAGAGACGTTAGAAAAAATATAAAAAGAGATAAGAGGTAATTCCAATTCAGAACTAGGGCAAGAAGGCAACCCAAGATACCCAGACCATGAATGGGCCAATATAGTTTAGCCTGCTGTTCTGGGTGGGTTGGAATAGAATCCAATTTTAGTTTTAACGATAAGGGAATTTCTTTTTTTGCGGCTTCAAAAGCTGATTGGACCCCCCTTTCATTCATGGAATTTCTACTATTTCTCATTTTGATTTTATTCTCTTTGTCAGTTCTTTTTTCGCCCTGTGAATATATGATTTTAATGTATTGAGAGGAATCCCCATAATATTTGCTGTTTCTTCATAAGAGTGTTCATTAAAATAATACAGGTTGAGGGCCATCCTGTAATGAAAGGGGAGTTTGTTCAGGATATTATGTAATTCCATTTTTCCATAATAATCTTCCCATTCCTTCTCAAGATTTATTTCATTTTTTACATCCGAATTCTCATTTATCTCTTCGGTTTTTAAAAACCGTTTTTCTTTTTTTAAATAGTTATAACAGGCATTTTTAGTAATGCGAAATACCCAGGTAGACAGTTTGGATTCTCCACGAAACGATTGAAAATGTTTGTATAATTTTAAGAAAACATCATGAGTAATATCCTCTGCGGCCATTTCATCAAAAACTGTGTGGTAGGCTATGGTGTACACTTTATCTCCATAGGTTTCAATGATGTCGGTGAAAAGTTTCTGGTCCAAATACTTATCGTTTTATTAAATGATTTCACCCATTATCTTTTCATTGGAGTCCATTCTTCCTAAAATTGTTGCATTATTTATTTTTTTTTTGCAACAATTTAGAAGCCCTTGGAGTCTAAACAGGTGCATAATTCGAAAGGAAATTAAAAATGAATACAGGAAATATTGCCATAATCGGCGGACAAATTATCGGACTCATTTCGGTAGTAGGTGTATTAGGTATGATTTGCTATGTGATTTATTTAGGTTACAAAGAAAAACAACTCCAGCATAAACAGATTCTCGCTGCCATAGAAAAAGGTGTTAATGTTCCCTTTCCTGAACCTAAGAAAAAGAATTACCGAAATCAGGGTTTAGTGTGGTTTTTTGTCGGATTGGCACTGGTTTTCGCCTGGTCGGTTTCAGGTGGTGCTAAGGTGGGAGTATGGGGTCTTATCCCATTAGCTGTGGGGGTTGCTCTTTTGCTTATGGGAAAATCCAAAGTTGAAATAGAAATCGAGACGAAGAAAAATTAGGACCACCAAGGTAAATGAGATAAATCTACATTCCCTCCGGAAAGAATAATCCCGGTCTTTTTCCCCTGTATAGACATAGGGGGTTTCAGAATGGCTGCAAGAGCCACAGCCGATGAAGGTTCTACAATAATTTTCATCCGTTCCCAAATGAGACGCATGGCAACAATTATTTCCTTTTCGCTGACTGTAATAATTTCATCCACAAGTTTATGGATGATGGGAAATGTTTTATTTCCCAAAGACGTTAAAAGCCCATCGGCAATGGTGCTAGGATTGGTCTGAGGGATGATTTTTCCAGCCTGAAAAGACTGATAGGCATCATCTGCTCCTTCCGGTTCTGCCCCAAACACATGTATTTTTGGATTCAAACTCTTTGCTACAATAGCCGTCCCTGAAAGCAAACCTCCTCCTCCCACAGGGGCAACCAGAATATCGAGGCTTGAGTTGGATTGAAGAAATTCCAGGGCAGCTGTTCCCTGGCCCGCCATAATCCTCTCATCGTTATAGGGATGGATAGGAAAGGACTCCGTCGTTTTCAATACATTTTCAAGAGTACGTTCTCTTTCGTCTAATGTCGGTTTGCAGTACACAACATTTGCACCATATCCCTGTACAGCTTTTTTCTTTACTTCTTTTGCATTCTCGGGCATAACCACATGAACAGGGGTTCCCCTTAATTGCCCAGCCAATGCCAACGCCGCCCCATGATTACCGGAAGAGTGAGTTGCAACCCCATTTTTCAATTCCCATTCTTCCAGACTGTATACAGCATTTAGAGCTCCTCGAAACTTAAAAGCCCCCGTTTTTTGAAAATTTTCACATTTGAAGAATAACTTCGCTTGAGAAATTTCATTTAGACTTCTATTTGTTAATACGGGCGTTTTATGAATTCGAGGTTTTATCCTATTAAAAGCTGTTTTGACTTCATTTAAAGATATAGACATGATGAAAAATGTTAAAAAATGGAGTGTTGTCTAATGAAGAGGAATAACAGGAATTACTTCTAAGGTTTTTCTGCCAACTCCACCAAAACACCTCCAGTACTTTTGGGATGAATAAAAACAACTTTAAACCCCTCTGCACCTTTAGATGGAACTTCTGATAACACTTGGATGTTATTCTCTTTAAGTTCTTTTATTGCTTCTGTTATATTATCTACCTCAAAACATACATGATGCATCCCCTGTCCCCTTTTTTCCAAATATTTTGCTATGGAAGACTCCGCATTCATTGCTTCCAGTAACTCAATTTTCGCATTTCCTGTATTATAAATATCTGTGATAACGCCTTGTTCGTTTATGGTTTCAGTTCCTTGTGGAGTGAGATGTAAAATATGTTTCCAAAAAGGTGAATTGTTATCCAAACTCTCAACCGCAATTCCAATATGCTCTATACCTAGTATTTTCATGTCATTCCCTTAAGGTGGAGTTTCTACAATAAATTTAGACCTGTGGAATTTAAAGAAACTCCCAATCCATTTCCTTGAGGTAAAACCAAGCGACCCTCCTGTACATTTACCCCGGCATATGGGTCATTATCGATAAGCAAATTCCCGTCTAAGTCTGCATAATCCACCCTTGGTGACAAATGGGCTGCTGCCGTAATTCCCACAGAAGATTCAATCATGCATCCCAGCATAATTTTTAAATCATGTTCTCTTGCCAATTTAATCATATGCATTGCCTCGAATAGGGACCCACATTTCATCAATTTAATATTAATGCCGTCAAAAGCATGGGCAATGCGCGGAATATCCTTCGAATTCATACTATTTTCATCTGCAATCAGAGGAAGGGGTGATTTTTCCTTTAATCGAGCTGTCTCATCCAAATTATCGGCCTTAAAGGGCTGTTCAACGAACTCAATGTTCCTATCTGCCAGCCATTTGCACAGATGGATCCCAGTCTCTAAATCCCACCCTTCGTTGGCGTCCACCCGAATGAGTTTATCTGTCTCTTTTCTTATTGCATTAATGATGGATTTATCTTGTTCAACCCCTATCCCTAATTTCACTTTCAGAATATCATATGGAATGGCTTCTTCAACTTTTTGAGGAATTAAATCCATCTCTCCTATTGAAATAGTGAATGATGTTTTCGGGCTTTTATCCAGAGGAGCATTAAAAAACCGGTAAAGTGGCATTTCTTCCTTCTGACACCACCAATCCAATATGGCCATAGATAGCGCCGCTTCTAACGATTTAATTCCGTTCGCTTGGGAAAGCACAACCTGAGAAAATGACTCCGGGTTTTTCATTGATCCTGGGAGAGTGATCCCCTGTTTTAAATTTGACACAATTACAGGTGTTGATTCACCATATCGATTCGAGGATGCCGCCTCCCCTCGTCCCCTAATGCCTTCTCCTTCCAGATAAACATAGACTATATCGTAATAGTCATGTGTACTTCGTGAAATTCCAAAAGGATGGGTACATTGAATCCTAAAAGTCCTAAAGATTAAGTTGAACATGGTCTATACCAACCTCTCTTCGATTGCATGAATCAGGTCTCTATCCCCAAAACGGACTAAGTCCGTAACGGGCATACGATATTTGGATTCCAATTTTCGAATAGAGTCTAATGCTTTATTTTCTTCGAATTGAACACTGATAACATTCATCCCCAGAAATTTGGAATTACGAAAATTTTCCATAAGGGATAAGTGCAGATTCATAACATATTCAATGGCCGGCATTGGATAATCAGATACATCCATCTCACGACCCAATTCGTGGGTCATTATCATATAATCGGGCATGGCTCCGTGCATTAAACCCAACGTCACCCCAGAATACAACATATTTGAAAGTGATCCCTGTCCTTCAACTACGACCAAATCCGCACCATCAGAAGCCTGGTCTATGGCAAATTCAATTTCCCCTGCCATAAAATCCGCAACAACAGCGTCTACAGCCACACCATACCCCCCTAATAATATACCTGTTTGCCCTGTCCCCACAAACCGTACATCTTTCCCTCTTGTTCTCAATCGTTCTGTAATTTCCCATCCAGTGGTCATTTTCCCTGTGTCACAATCGGTTCCCACAATAAGCAAAACCGGAACAGACCTTTCCTGCCAGGTTCCTTTTGGAAAATGCGGTGGATCCGGCGGACGGCGCAAATCGTGAAGGGTAATACCTGAATTTTCCGAAAGATTTTTAAATGTTGGGTCATCATTCAGAAACTGGTGCATGCCGCTGTATATATCACATCCATCCTTAATGGCTGATTTTATTTCTTCGCTATAATTTTCGTTAATGATTCCCCCTTGTGGCGCACTACCAATTACCAGTGTATCCGGGGAATATTTTTTTGCTTCACTATAATTGCTTACAATGGGAATTTTCCCACCATACCCTATAACATCCTGAGAAACTTTTCCGGATTTTTGGGGATCAATAACACAGCATACTTTTTCCTGTTGATAACGAATCAGCATATTCCCCGTTTTATTTAAAATATAATCGAAAGCCCCAGGACAAAGGATAGCGATTTTTTCCATCATGTTTTATTACTTGGTTGTTGTTGGTTAAAATATTGAGATGAATTTTAAGAATATATTTTAAATATTTTTTTGCTCAATTTTGTAAAGGACCAAATAAATCAAGTCCGGAAATAAAACCATTTACATCAAAATGAAAGTCACACGAGTTCCAATTAAATTGAGCAGAAAACCGGTCTTCTCCATTTGAGGTACCGTTCAATACCTGCTGCGTAAAACCGTAGCTTCAATAAGTATGCACTCTGTAATCCAGAAAATATCCATCATCAGAGTTATAGCAGCCGCCGACATTCCCATTCTTGATAATCCATCCGGTACAGGTAAAATTAATAGGGAAGATAAAACTGTAATACCGAATAAAACCCAGTTTTATGTCGATTCATTTTTAGGGTTTATATTTACTTGTGTTTAATCTAATTCAATCGCGAGTATAGTATTTTCCATGTTTATGTTCATCAGCCGTTTTTATCCATTCATTATACCATTCAATAAGTGTCATCGTAATTTTCCCTACTTTCCCCGATCCTATAGTTATCCTGTCGATCTTCACTACCGGAACAACACCCGAACCGCTATTGGTTAAAAATAATTCTGATATATCTAAAAATTCTGATTTATTTAAGAGTCCATAGTCTACATGAAATGGTGATTGGGTTAGGATAGATTGTCGAGTTATTCCCGGCAATACAGCCTTTTCTCTTGTGTACAACTTTCCATGTATCACCCAAAATACATTGCTTCGAGTTCCCTCATAAACCAGACCATTCTTATCAATGAGAAAAGCATCAAAACAATTCAGGGCATCCGCTTGTTTCCACGCTTGCAGGCATGTAAAATAATCCGTTGTTTTTATTTCCGGTGTTTTGCGAAGAGCCTCTACCCCCAATACCTTAACACCGGCATAAATACGATTATCTAAATTAAGAGCGGATGAATAAATAATCATGAATCCGGGGACAGCAATGATCCGTACTCGCTGATCGGCCAGTGCATAATCCCGTATTACCGTCAAAACCATATTTATGATTTCGCTACGAGAATAATTTAAAACTAATCTGATTTTTTGGGCTGTTTGAATTAAACGGTCTAAATGTGGTCCTAATAAAACCGGCATATAATTAATTGTCCGAAAAGTTTCGTACAACCCGGATTCAAAGGCAAAAGATTCTGCCCCAATTTGAAGGTCTTCAGATTCCCGAAAAGTCCATTGACCATTAATGAATACTTTAATCATGGTTGAAATGAGGCGGCTTTAGCAAATGATTCCTGAAATTCTTCTTTTTCATTTGATTCAATAGTTATCCCTCCTCCAACTCCCAAAACAAGGTTTTCTCCTTTTTGAATCACGGTTCTAATGGCGATATTAAAATGCGTGGTTCCATCCGGAAGAATATATCCCATAGAACCGGTATAAATCCCTCTGGCATCTGCTTCCAATTGCTGAATGATTTCTACCGCTCTTTTTTTTGGACATCCTGATATTGATCCTCCAGGACTCATGGATAACAGGGCTTCCATGGGATGCACGGTTTTTTTCAAGCTCCCAGAAATCACCGAATAAGTATGAAAGACTTTGGGCAATTTTTTGACCGCTTTATTTGAAGAGACAATTATCGAATCAGTTTTACAAACCTTCCCTAAATCATTTCTTAATAAATCCACAATCATAAAGAGTTCAGCCTGCTCTTTTTCACTTGCAAGCAACTCCTTTAAAAGGTGTTCATCTTCGTGGGGTGTTTTGCCACGGGGCCGAGTTCCTTTTATTGGTTCTGAGATTATTCTATCATTTTTTATTGAAACAAATTTTTCCGGTGATAAACTGTGAATTGCCCACTGGTCATGCTCAAGAAATGCTGCAAAATTTACTGGGTTTTGGCTATACAATTTCAGAAACAGGGATTTCGAGTCACTCTCTGTTTTTGCTGTCAGCGGATGCGTATAGTTTAATTGATAAATATCCCCTGCAACAATATGGTGTTTAATGGTATGGAATGAGGTTTCATACTGTTTCCGGGAGATTACAGGTACAAATTCTGAGTGAACCGCTTTATTATTGGGTTGGGGTAAAGCCGTAAATGTGTTATACGTTGGATAGGCACAAAAATATATCGCCGGGAGAACTGAATCAACATGCATAGGAGTGATTCCCAATTGTTTTACTCCCGCTTCCCAAGAGATAAATCCTGCAATAAAAGACCCTGTATTTCTATCGACAAAATTCACGAGTTTAGAAAAATCATCTTCAATATTCAGAGAGAGTTCATCGGAAGGGCCCCAAGCATAATAATTTCCCCACCCATGGCAAGATTTCTCACAAAATAAAACTGGATGTTCGTGCTTGGATATAGACTTAAAATCTGTCATTTAAGAAATTTTTCATTATTTGTTTCCCTGCCGGAGTTAAAAAGGATTCTGGATGAAATTGTACACCCACCACCGGCATTGATTTATGGGAAATGCCCATAATTTCCCCATCAACAGACCAAGCTGTTTTGTTGAAATTTTCAGGAACAGAATCCAGAGAAAGTGAATGATACCTGGCTGCAGGAAACGGTGAAGGAATATTGAAATACAATTCGGAATTATTGTGGTGAATCAATGACGTTTTCCCATGGATAATTTGTTTCGATTGGCGTACATGTGATTGGAATACCACACCGATACATTGATGCCCCAGACAAACGCCAAATATAGGGATTCGCTCCCACCATTCCCGGATAATATTACACGATTGTCCTGCAGTTGCCGGAGTTCCCGGCCCTGGAGAAATAATTATTTTGTCCGGTTGAATTCTTTCAAGATCGGTTGGATTAATTTTATCATTTTCTATCACTTCAACTTTTTTCCCAAAAGACTGAATCAACTGGACCAGATTCCAAGTAAAAGAATCATAATTATCAATGAGTAAAATCATACTATAAAATTAAAAACTCCATATAAAGAACCATACAAAAGTTCCCCCCGGTATCCATTTTATTTCTTTATGTAAAAAGGAAATAATTAATTCAACTGTGTTCTGGGGAGGGGTCGCCCAACAAATTTAATGATTAGCCATAGGGCTACTAAACTTGTGACGACGGAAACCATATAGGAAAATCCCAGTCCTGTGAAAATGTATCCGACACTTAATGCAATCACACCCGTCGTCATGGCATAGGGCAATTGAGTTCTCACATGATCAATATGGTCTGCTCCGGATGCCATGGAAGATAAAATTGTAGTGTCGGATATGGGAGAGCAATGGTCTCCAAAAGTAGCCCCGGAAAGGATGGCTGCAAAGGTGCTGACAAATATAGGTGTTTGAACAACCATGTTGGGATCCATTCCCATGAGTTTAATCGACATGGGTGCTATAATGGGTACCATAATAGACATGGTAGCCCAAGACGACCCCGTAGAGAAACTGATAGCTGCAGCGGTTAAAAATGTAATGGCGGGCAGCATGGCCGGAGTAATAATCCCTGAGGTTAGACTTACCAGATAATCTGCCGTATGGAGGTCTTCGCAAACACCACCCAACGTCCAAGCCAAGACTAAAATTACACAGGCCAATACCATGGAACGGACTCCATTAAGCCAGGCATCCATAGCCTCTTGGAGGGTTAATATTCGTTTGCTTACTGAGAGTAAAATCGCCAATCCGCAGGTCATAAAGGAAGCCCACATAAGGGCTGCATAGGAATCAGATCCGCTGATGATATCTTTTATAGAATAGTGAGACACTTCTCCCAATGAATTTTTACCCGTTACCCAGAGGCCAACCAGTGTCAGGGATATGACGGCAAGTATGGGAATAAACGCATTGGACCAGTGGGTAGCTTTTCGCTTTAACTCTTCATCCTCCATGAGATGAGGGTCCACCATGGGATTTGCATTCTCTGCCAGGACTTCTCCTGTTTTTCGTGAGCGCATCTGGGCGGCATGCATAGGTCCGAATTCTTTGCGCATTGTGATATTCATAAAAACAAAAACCAAAGTCAATAGACAATAGAATGAATAAGGAACACTCTTTAAAAACGTGATATAAGGGTTCTCGGTAATCCCAAACTGACTGTAAGGTCCATCCAATAAACTCATCTGAAAAACGGACCAGGTTGATATCACAGCAATACTGGCCACCGGCGCAGCCGTGGAATCCACAATGTAAGACAACTTTTCACGACTAATTCGAAGTTTATCTGTAAAGGGCCGCATCATATTCCCCACTAACAGGGTATTGGCGTAATCATCAAAGAATATTAATACACCCATTACTGCCGTTGATAACTGCCCGCTCCTCCCGGATTTTGCATATTGGGATGCGGCTTTAATAATGCCCTTCATTCCCCCATTGGCAGAAATTATTCCGATGATCCCTCCAAACCCCAGACTGAATAAAATGATTGAGGCATGGCCTGTATCAGATAATGCCTTTACCACATATGTGTCCAACGCTGTTGTTAGCCCTGTTACAGGATTTTTAACCAAAATACTCACACCCATCCAGACACCGGCAAACAGCGAAATAATGGTCTGACGAGTAACGAGAGCCAACATAATGGCCACAACCGGAGGCAGGATGGAAAGCCAGCCTGGTTGATTCGCAGTCGGTGTTTGAGCGCTTTGAGCAGCAAGTAGACTGAATAAAAAAACAACCGCCCCTGCGGTAAACCTAGTCATTTTATTTGCGAACATAAGCGGCGAAGTTAAACGCTAAATATCAGGGATGCAATGGGACAAACAATCGTCAGCGGTAATTAGCTTTTCGTTTTTCAACAAAAGCGGCCAACCCTTCCTGAGTCTCTTCTGAGGTAAATAATCTCTTAAAGGCATTTACTTCGATGTTTAGTCCATCTTCCAGAGATATCCCTCGCCCTTTTTGAATACACCTCATAGCCCGGGCTACGGCATTTGGACTGTTTTTTAAAATGGATTGAGCAAGACCTATTGCTGTATCTAATAGTTTTTTTAAAGGCACCACGTGGTTCACCAACCCAATGTGATGGGCTCTTTCCGCATCTATCATTTGACCTGTGACAATCATTTCATGAGCATAGCCATTGCCCACGACTCTGGGTAGACGCTGGGTTCCGCCCCATCCCGGTAATAACCCCAAACTGACTTCTGGTAAACCAAATTTTGCATTGTCACTGGCGACACGAATATGGCAGGCCAAACTGATTTCACACCCGCCTCCTAAAGCAAACCCATTCACTGCTGCAATCACCGGTTTTGGAGAGTCTTCGATGACCCTCGTTAAGTGTTGCCCCAACTGACCAAATTGCAGAGCCTGTTCCGGTGTCATGTTTTGCATTTTCCTAATATCTGCGCCGGCAATAAATGCCTTGTCTCCTGCCCCGGTTAAAATGATGACTCCAACGTCTTCATCCTCGATGCAGTCATTTAGTGCGGATTCCAATTCTTTAATTAAATCATCATTAAATGCATTGAGTGCTTCCGGACGGTTAATCGTTATCACAGCAATATGATTTGAAATATCTGTAATAAGGTAAGACATGGGTTTCCTTGAAATTATTTCCAAAATGTCCGGCTGAATAAAACCATGATGGTAAAAATTTCAAGCCGGCCTAAAAGCATAAGTATGGTTAACAGCCATTTTCCAATGGGATGAAGTAGTGCATAATTATCCGTAGGGCCAAAAGCTCCCAGTCCAGGACCAATATTTCCCAAGGCAGAGGCAGCAGCGCCAATGGCTGTGGTTAAATCTAAGTTTAAGGTTGTTAAAAGTAACGTAGCGATGGCGAATATGGACATGAAAAACAGAAAAAATCCCAATGTATTTCTCACTACATCTTCGCTGATATACCGATTTCCAATTCGAATGGGAATAATTGCTCTGGCGTGGAGCATTCGGCGCGTTTCAGTGGCGGCATATTTCACCAACAATAAAACACGTACAATTTTCATGCCGCCTCCAGTGGACCCCCCCATTCCACCAATGAACATCATGGTCAAAAGAAGAAACTGTGCGAAATAAGGCCAAATCTCATAATCTGCTGAACCATATCCAGTTGTAGTCAAAATGGATACACTCTGAAATAAAGATTGAAGAAAATGGGTATGAGACCAATCTCCATTTGAGCTGGCAATATTGATGTAAATGAGAAAAGTCACTCCAAATGTAATGCCGAGATACGTTAAAAATTCCTGATCTCTAAAATAAGATTTAACATCACCGCTTATAGCCCGGAAATGCAACGTAAAGTTTACACCGGCGATGAACATGAACAGAATAATGATATAGTGAATCCATGGATTTGAATAGGCAGCGATACTGGAATTTTGTGTACTAAACCCTCCCGTCGGCATGGTTGTAAATGCATGACAAATGGCATCGAACCATGGCATACCACTCATGCTTAACAAAATGATTTCTGCACCGGTAAACCCCAGATAAACCATCCACAATATTTTTGCTGTTTCCCGAACACGAGGACGAATTTTATCTGCAACCGGGCCAGGGACTTCTGCCTTAAAAAGCTGAACGCCACCTACCCCTAATAATGGAAGAATAGCTATGGTAAATACAATGATCCCCATTCCCCCAATCCATTGAATAAAAGAGCGCCAATACAAAACACTTTGAGATAAACTCTCTATCCCGTGAGGTAAATTGGGTAGGGTACTCGGATTTCCAATGATTGAGGCACCGGTTGTGGTCACACCGGACATGGATTCAAAAAATGCATCGGTAAAATTGGGAATGGAACCAGTTAAATAAAAAGGCATGGATCCCGCAAGAGCCACCATGATCCATCCCAGCGTCACAATAGCAAATCCATCTTTGCTCGTCAGCGATTGGGTTGATCGTGTAAAAAACCAAATGGGAAGACCGAGTCCGATAGATAACCCCATAGAATAGAGATGTCCCTGTAACTCCTTTTCTCCTGAAAAGTAGGCTATGAATACAGGTACAACCATGGCCACCCCGGCCAAGACCAGCAATGCTGCTAAAATATTCAGAATGGTTTTGGTATGCATCAGGTCTGAAAGAGCTTTCGCAATTTGGGAACAGCTTTTTTCTTCGCAAAAACCAATACTGTATCTTCTTCGGTTATGATAGTGTTCCCCCGTGCAATACTCAAATGCCCATGATGATTAATAATTCCAACAATGCTGTCTTCCGGGAATTTAATATCATGCAAATTGGCCTGGGTTACAGGGCTCCCTGGTTCAGGGTTGAACTCAACCACATCTACATCAATTTCATCGAATGTGGTTATGGATGTTTCAGTCACATCACTGGTAATAAACCGAAGAATCGCATTTACTGTGGACATATTTTTACTGATAACTGCTCCCACACCGATTTCCTGAACAATGGGTAAATATTCTGTTGTATTCACATGGATAACGGATTGTTTTACACCAAGATGATGGGCCAATAATCCGGAAAGAAGATTGGTTTGTTCGTTTTCTGTCACTGCGATAAAACTATCTGCTTCCTGGATATTTTCAGCTTTCAGCAGTTCCACATCGGTCCCGTCTCCGTATAAAATCATTGTTTCTTCCAGTGCTGCGGCCAACCATTGGGCTTTTTCCCGACGGCTGTCTATTAAACGTACCGTCATTTCATTTTGAAGTTCATGGGCAATGCTTCTTCCAATTTTGCTGCCGCCTAAAATGATTATACTTTTTGTCCGTCGTGCCTCCTTACCCAGCATAGTCACCAGTGAATCTACACTCTCTGTTTTCACAATAAAATAACAGGTATCCCCACTCTTTAATACAAAATCTCCCCAAGGTACGTGAGATTCTCCATTTCGCAACACAGTGATAATACCAAATTTAAATTCCTTTTGTTCTTCACAAATATCCCGAACAGTCCTTCCTTCTACCGGACAATTTCCCTGAAGCCGCACTCCAATCATTTGCATCCTACCCCCTTCAAAATCCATCACTTGTGTCGCATAGGAATGGCGTACCAACCGAACGATTTCACTGCAGGCTTCTTTTTCCGGATGAATGACCAAATCAATTCCGAATTTTTCCGGTTTTATGATGGAATCTCTTGTGGTGTATTGCTGATTTCTCAATCGAGCGATAATTTTTTTTGCTCCCAACTCATGAGCCTGCTGGGATGCAATTAAATTCACTTCATCCACTCGAGTCAGAGAGAGAACATAATCCGCTTCCTGAACTTTTGCTTCCGTGAGATTCCTTGGGCTTGCGCCATTTCCTTCCACAACAATCACATCCAGGTTTTCTGAAGCCCGTTTACATTTTGCCGGATCAATATCCACCACAGTAATATCGTGATTTTCCTGGCTAAGAGCTTTTGCCACATGGAATCCAACTTCTCCCGCACCAATAATTACAATGCGCATAATTTTACCTTTCCTGAAGAACGAGAATCCTGTATTTCATTCAGATTCCCGCCAAATTTCTGCTCCCAGTGCTCTGAATTTTTCTTCAATTTTTTCATATCCCCTGTCTAAATGGTATACCCTGCTAATATCTGTGCGCCCCTTGGCCATGAGAGCCCCTAAAACCAGAGCAGCGCTGGCCCGAATATCTGTGGACATTACCTGGGCACCTTTTAATTGATGAACCCCGCGAACGATGGCCACATTATTTTCCAAATGAATGTCTGCTCCAAGCCTATTTAATTCAGGAACATGAGCAAATCTATCATGGTAAATCGTATCTGTTATGGTTGCACTCCCTTTGGCCAAGGACATGAGGGCAATCCACTGCGCCTGCAAATCAGTTGCAAATCCGGGGTATACGTCTGTTTTGACATCTACGGATTGAAGAAATCCGCCTTTTTCAACAGTAATTTTTTTCCCATTTATATTTACCTTTGCTCCGGCAGATTCCAACTTTTCTAAAACAAGACTGAGGTGCTCCGGTTCAGTGTCATTTAAAGTAATCTTCCCCAGTGCAGCGCCGGCCATCAAAAAGGTGCCTGCTTCAATTCGATCCGGAATTGTTGTAACCTCGACTGGTTTGAGTTCTGATACACCAAAGATATGGAGTGTGTTGGTTCCTATGCCTTCTATTTTTCCGCCCATCAAGTTTAAAACACGGCAGAGCTGCATAATTTCAGGTTCCATGGCGGCATTGGTAATAACCGTTTCACCTTCAGCCATAACTGAGGCCATCAGTACATTTCCTGTGGCACCCACTGAGGGAATTTCAAAATGAATATGGTTCCCCTTCAATTTTTTGGCTTTGGCTTCAATATATCCACCTTCAAGAAGTATCTCTGCTCCCAATCGTTCAAATCCTTTTAAATGGTAATCCACTGGCCTCGGACCCCAGGCACAACCTCCCGGTAGGGAGACCTTTGCCTGCCCAAAACGTCCCAAGAGGGGACCCAATGCATAAAAGGAAGCTCTCATGGTTTTGACCAGTTCATACGGAGCTTCGTAGGTATCTACAGTTGCACCATCAATTCGAATCGATTGATTTTTCATAGACACACCTGCACCGGTCATTTCCAAAAGTTTAACCATGGTTCGGGTATCTCTCAAATCCGGAACACGGTGGATGACCGATTCACCTTCTGCCAGAAGGGTAGCAGTCATAACAGGCAAAACTGCATTTTTTGCCCCGCTAATAGTTACACTTCCTTCAAGAGGGCGTTGCCCGATTATCACTAATTTATCCATGGGCTTGGTCTAAAAATCGTCTTGCAGTTGATATACTTTCTCCGGTCACTGCCAAACCACTGAATAACTCAGCAATGGCTTGCACTTTTTCTTCGGCACTTAAATAAGAAACATTTACAGTTGTGGACTGAGCCTGCTGATTTTTTTTAATATAAATATGGTGATCCGCGCGAGAAGCAATTTGAGGAAGGTGTGTAATACAAATGACCTGTTTATCATTGGCAAGATCCCATAAATTTTCAGCAACTTTTTCTGCAGCCTGACCAGAAATCCCCGCATCAATTTCATCAAAAATCAGCGTATTGACAGGGTCATTTTCCTTGAGTATTGATTTGATGGCCAGCATTATGCGGGAGACTTCTCCTCCCGAAGCAACCCTTTGAAGCGGTTTGGGTTCTTCCCCGGGGTTGGCACTAAGAAAAAATGCAATTTTGTTGTATCCTTTCGGACCTATTTGAACCGGTTTCCCCTCATAAGTGACCTTCGAATCCTGAGACTTCTGAGTCGAAATCCCGACCCGAAAAGCCGCCCCGGGCATGTTCAGAGAAGCCATTTTATTTACAATAGCATTTTCTAAATCTGTCGCTTTAGATTTTCTCTGCTTATTGAGGCGGTCGGCCAATTTTTGGTATTGGCGTACGGTTTTCACTATGGAAGACTCCAGGCTCTGTATATCCCCATCTATATTCCCCAGGCTATCCAATTCTTCCCGAATCGTTCGGGCATAATCCAAAGCACTTTCAATGGTACCGCCATACTTACGTTTTAACCCTTCGATGGCAAGATAACGATCTTCAATCTCCTGAAGCTTTGATGTATCATGGTCCAGTGCATCCACATGCTGCATAAGTCCGGAAGACACATCCTGAATGGAAACGGAGGCTACCTTTAATGACTCAACAAAGGGTTTAATGGCTTCATCAAATTCTGATATCATTTCAATCTTATTAATTGCAGAGGCCAACTGCTGGTACACAGAGTGATCTTGCTCTGTTAAGGTTTGGTTTAATCCGCTGACCGTGTCAATTAATTCATCCATATGGGTAAGTGTTTTAAATTCTTTTCTTAAGGATACATCTTCTCCTGAACCAGGATTAACTCCGTCAATCTCTTGTAACTGAAATGTGATAAGATCACGTCTGTTTTCGGATTCTTTTTTCTTTGATTTTAAATGGATTAATGATTCCTGTGCATGAGTTAATTCCTGAAAACAAGTTTGAATAATCTGGACTTCCTTTTTCAATCCACAGTAATTATCTAAAAAATCAATATGAGTTCCGGGATCCATGATATACTGCTGTTCATGTTGCCCATGAAAATCCGCAATTGAATTCACCTGAGATTGATATTTTGATTCCGCCACCGGTTCATCATCAAAAAACGATCGGGTTCTTCCTCCCTTAGAAATCAATCTTCGAACCGTAACAGAAGTCTCATTAATCTGTGCCTCCGTTTCTACAATAGCCCTCTCCGTACCGCTACGGACATCTGTTTTTACTGCCTTTGCACCTAATGCAACAGCCAATCCTTTAACTAACACAGATTTACCGGCACCGGTTTCTCCCGTTATCACAGTCAGCCCCGGTTTAAGGGGAATTTCTAATTCCCTGATAATAGCAAAATCCTTGATAAAGAGCCGTTTAATCATATCGTTTTCTGTTATTTCCCCACACCAGCAAAGCACCGATAATTACACCTATTGTATCTGCCACAACATCATACCCACTGGACATACGCCCTGAAATAAAAGATTGGAGATACTCATCACCAATTCCAAAACAGATGCCCCCCAGAACTACGACTAACACAGTCTTTAAGGTTACATCATTCATGCTTTTGACTGCAAGAATTCCCAAAATAAAATATTCTACCATATGCAGCAGCTTATCCCATGTTAAAAGGAAGGCTTTTGGAAGAACATCCTGGGAAAGACTTGAAACACTCAAGATAACCACCATATAGGCCACAAGGAGGATTCGGTAGATATTAATTTTCATAACTTTTTAGCACTTGGGGGAGAGAATTTAATACATCGGAGGCCAATAGACTGCGCATTCCTTTATTTTCTGCAGCACTATCAGCAGCTACCCCATGAAAATAGACACCCAACTGCGCCGAGGTGAGCGCTGAATATCCCTGGGAGAGAAATGCAGCAATCATGCCCGTTAAGACATCACCGGTCCCTCCACTTGCTAACCCGGGATTCCCCGTTGAATTTATGAAGCCCACGTTTTCAGTGGCAATGCATGTGGGAGCATTTTTCGCTACCAATACACATGGAAAGGAATTCAAAAAAGTTTCAATTGCCTCCAATATATTACTTTGTATTTCTTCGGCAGGCCTTTCGATTAACCGGCTCAGTTCACCATAATGAGGTGTTAAAATGATCGGGTGTTTAACCGAGTGTAAAATGGCAGGATTTCGATATAATATTCGAAATCCATCAGCATCCAGGACAATGGGAATTGGTGACCGGGTGATGAGTTGGTCCACTAAAGAAGCCGTTTCTTCCTTTTTGCCCAAGCCCGGTCCAATTGCCAAAACATCAGCCCATTCCATCCATTCTTCAATTTGGTTAAAATTGGATAACGAAAAATAGCCTTTATTCTCATCGTCGCAGGATATTGTCATCCCTTCAGTAATTTTTGATTCATAAATCGAATTCAGGGATGAAGGTGCACAGGTTACGGTCAGCCCTGCACCGGAACGCAAAGCCCCCATCGTAGCCAGATAGGCTGCACCTGTCATACCGGTAGAACCAGCCACAAATAGTATTTTTCCCTGTCGATGTTTATGTGTCTCCGGGAGTACAGGATGAATCTTGCTCTCTACCCACTCACGTGTAATGACGGACCATTGCCGTCCGTCCAACTCCGCTGAGACAGGAGGAAATCCAATATCTACTGAATGAACGTCACCTGAATAAGATTTTCCTGGTTCTAAAAAATGCCCAATTTTCCCATAACCCATGCTGACTGTAAGATTGGCCTTTACCGCTTTAGAGTCTATCCGACCCGTATTCGCATTGACACCAGATGGAATATCAGCAGAAACCCGCAGGGCATCCGACTGATTTATCCACTCTATCCATGGTAAATATTCCTGCCTAATTTTCCCTCTATATCCTGTTCCGAATAACGCATCAATAATAATATTTTCGCTGGTTGCTTCAGGGATGTTTATATCAAACCGCATGGAGATATTCTTTTCCTTGCACTTAAGGTAAAAATGGGATGCATCTCCGGTAATATCACTTTCTGCCATTAAACAATAAATCTGCACCCGATATCCCCACTGGACTAATACATTAGCTGCAGCGAATCCATCTCCCCCGTTATTTCCTTTCCCGATAACAATGTCAATGACCGGATCATAGCTTTCTAATGTAAAATCTCGAACCGTCTCGGCTATTTTTTCTCCAGCCTTACCCATGAGTGTTGTACCGGATATACCGTGTTTTTCCATGGAAATCCTGTCCAGTTCTCTGGATTGTTCCCTCGTTAAAACTCTCATCATCCTACCCGGACTATTGCCATGGCAATGGCGTATTCGTCTATATGGGAAATGCTGACCTGAACATCTATGGCTTTTTTTAGTGAATGGACTGTCACCCTTGGAGCGCCTGATTCTTCATTGAGAATTTCGATATTTTTCATGGATATATTTGAAATTATTTTCCCAGACATGAGAGCTTTTTTTATGGCTTCCTTCGCCGCAAATCGTCCGGAAAAATGAATAGACGGATTTGCCTTGGATTGACAATAAATGATTTCATCGGGTGAAAATATTTTCTCACAAAACCGTTTACCATTTTTTACCAGCAGGTCAGCAATGCGAGAAACGGCAACGATGTCCGTGCCGATGTATAAATCAGGCGTGGTTTAACTCCTTCACAATGCCCACAATTTCATATATATCATTCACATCCCAGTCGGCACCGGATATTTCTGTACCAAAGGTATCGCCATAGCGTGCAAAAATGGTCCGAATACCCAATTGTTTCGCACCCACAACGTCCCGTTCCGGCCAATCGCCAATCATCAAGGCTTCTTCCGGTTTAATATTGAGCTTATCCAAAGCCATCTGAAAGGGTTTTCTAGAGGGCTTTCTTGCACCGGTATCATCGAATGTCAGGACGGGGTCAAACAAATGGTGAAGATTTAAATAATACAGGCGCATCCAGGCTTCCCGACTTGGAGCATCAGAGACCACGGCAAGACGAATCCCCATGCGTAAGAGTGCAAACAAAGTTTTATTCACATTAGGATACACCAGTAAACTTGCTTCCCTGGCTCTTCTGTAGGCAACGATCCCTGCGGCCAAAATTTTATGACTGACTTCACCCGCTTCCTGATTTAAGAAATCATCAAAAACCTGCTGATTCTCCCAGCCTTTTTCCATATAGAGTTCAAAGATGCCCTGATACGCTTTTTCTTCGTCGACCTTCAAGCCGGCTTCAATCATGGCCGTGATAGCAGCTCTCACTGCGAACTGCTTCATTTTTATAAAATCCAAAAGTGTATTGTCTAAATCAAATATAACCGCCTTAACCATCATACTACCGTTATTAATTGTTGAATATTATTCTTCGTATTTTTGGGGATTTTTAATTTTATCCAATTCATATTCTGCCATTTTCCGCCAAGCTCTGTCATTTCTGGCTTTTTCCAGTGCATTAACGGCAGCGGTTTTATTCCCCTTGCCTTTGCACCATTCTGCAACACCCAATTCTAACCAGCCACCCCCAAATCTGCTTTTTATTTCTGTACAGGTTCTGGCTGCTTCTAACGCTTTATCACACTGCTCCTGAGAATTATAAGCATTAGCTAATCGGAACCAACTCATGGAATCTTTCCGGTTCAATGTTGTGGCCATGGTGAGGTTTGAAATGGCATCATCAAGATTCTTCTCTTCAAGATAAACCACAGCAAGATTGGCAAAACCCCTGGCATAATTTGGATTGACCTGGGTCGCCATCCTCAAAACACTTTTCGCATTGTCATAATCTTTTAATTGAATATAGATATCCCCCATAGCTCCATAAGCTTTTTCATATCCGGGGTGAATATCCACGGCTTTTTGAAGAGCATCCAATGCACTATCGTATTCATTCAGCCCGCTTTGTGCCAAACCCAGTGCAAACCAGCCTTTATAAAAATTTGGATTTACCTCTAAAGCCTTTTGGTAAGAGGCAATAGCTCCTTCTTTATCCCCCATTTTGGAATTAATGACACCAATCTGGTAGTTCGCCTGATAAAAAGTTTCATCCACATTTAATACTTTATTGTACCCTTCCAAAGCTCCTTCTAAATCGCCTCTTTTGTACGCAGTATTTCCTTCGTTAAAATATTTTTTTGCCACATTCTTAATCGCGGCCCGTGCGGTTTCGTGCAGGGGATATATTTCCAATGCTTTATAGAAATGCTCCACTGCAGACATATAATCTTTCATTCTGAATTTCGAAAGTCCCATACTGTAGGCAGCTTCCGCAAACTGAGGAAATTTTTCCAAAGCATTGGCAAAGGCATCATATCCGTTTGCCAAATCGCCATTCTTGATGGCCCTTTGTCCCTGCGACATGAGCGTATTCAGTTCATTCAACCGCTCAAACTCATCCCGAAATTCCTGGTTTTCCGGGTCGGCTTCTATGGCCTGTTTTAAAAATTCCTGTGTTCCTTTTAAATCTCCTTTGCGGAGGGCTACATGCGCCTGCCCTATCATGGCCGGTGCATAAGTCGGATCCATTTGTAGGACTTCCTTAAAACCATTTTCCGCAGATTCAATATCTCCAGCCTCAAGGCTGGCCTCCGCAGAGGCGAGGACTTCTTCTGGCGTTTGAGCCCACACGCCACCGATGATTAAGATTGGAATGAATGCTTTCACAATGCGATTTATCATTAGTCTTATTCCTTTTCCTTAGTGCCGAAGGCGGGACTCGAACCCGCACGAGAATACTCTCACAGCCCCCTCAAGACTGCGTGTCTACCAGTTCCACCACTTCGGCAGAATTCCATTATTTATTTTGTCCAGATTCCCCTTCCATGGGAGTTCCGGGAAGGGATAATCCCTCTGCCGGAGAGAGAGTCCGTTCTTCAGCTGCTTCCTCCACAATGGATCCTGTGGCTGTTGAAGCAGTAGTGCCTATCAAACTAATGACCACAGCTAAGGCCATAAAAATGATAGCAAGCCATGTTGTGGCTTTACTCAAAATTGTTGCGGCACCACGCCCGCCAAAAATGGCATTGG
Organism: uncultured bacterium; assembly: GCA_964549275.1. GTDB lineage: Bacteria > Fidelibacterota > Marinisomatia > Marinisomatales > TCS55 > CAZJUP01. The sequence goes on from CAZJUP010000005.1 coordinate 134,154, forward strand.
TTGTTTGTCCACCAATGGAACCGGCCAAACCGCCCCCTTGACTGGCTTGCATAAGGATCATTGAAACCAGCAAAATGCTCACCAGTGCATGAATAGCAATTAAAAATCCTACCACGTTAATTCCTCACATAATTTTGTTCTACAATATCAATAATGTCGCAAAATGGGCCTTGTTTTAAGCTTGCGCCTCCAATCAGAAATCCATCCACTCCGGGAGTTCGAATCAATTCTTCGGCATTTTCCGGTTTTACGGAACCGCCATATAAGATCGGTATTTCATTGGTTTTACTATCGGGGTACAGACTCCCAAGTACCGTTTTTACCGTTTGATGAGCTTCTTCCACCTGATCGATGGTAGCCACTACACCTGTGCCAATTGCCCAGACAGGCTCATAGGCTATCACCATTGAATTCAAGTATTCAGGCTCCACATTTTGGAGTCCCTTTTTCAATTGATTCTCGAGAACCCGAGGTGTTTCTCCAGCTTCTCTGTCCTCTAATATTTCGCCAATGCAAAGAATGGGAAACATCCCATTATGAAGAACAGCCAGCGTTTTTTGATTTATCCATTCATTCGATTCACCAAAAATATGCCGTCTTTCAGAATGACCGAGAATAACAGTATTTGTGCCGCATGCCTTCAACATACTAACGGAAATTTCTCCGGTATAAGCTCCTGCTGTTTCCCAGTGTACGTTTTGAGCAGCCAACCCAAAGGATGTATCCTCCAGGATTCCAACCATGTTAAATAGCGACGTAAAAGGCGGGCAGAATATAACCTTGACCTTATCTTTATCCAATACTCGTTTTTTCACTTCACCGACGAAAGATACCCCTTCTAGGGGTGTTTTATGCATCTTCCAATTTCCGGCAACAATAGGGGGGTGTACCATTTTATTTCTCCAGTGCAAGAATTGCAGGCAATTGATTGCCTGATAAAAGTTCTAAAGAGGCGCCCCCTCCTGTTGAAATGTGGGACGCTTTATCCATTAAACCATATTTTTTCATGGCGGCTGCTGAATCTCCTCCGCCAATTATTGTTGTTGTTCCGGCGAGGGTTGCCTCTGCTAATGCTTCACCGACAGACCGGGTTCCAGCCTCAAATCCTTCAATTTCAAATACGCCCATGGGTCCATTCCATAACACTGTACCGGCACCGCGTATCACCTGACCATAATCTTCAATTGTCTTGGGGCCAATATCCAAACCCATGAGATCTGAGGGTATTTCTCCGGAAGGATGAAGGGAGGCTTTTCCTGATGAATCCAATGAGGATGCACAGACAACATCCGTGGGGAATTTGAGCTTCACTTTTCCACGAGCTTTCTGTATAATTGTGTGAGCCGTTTTTACCATGGCCGGATCCACAAGGGAATTCCCGATATTTTTCCCCATAGCTTTCAAAAAGGTGAAAACCATTCCTCCTCCGATCAAAATGGTGTCTGCTAATTCAATAAAACGATAAATCAGGTCCAGTTTACTATCAATTTTTGCTCCACCCATAATAATGACCAAGGGACGCTTCGGATGCTTCATGGCCTCTGACAAATACGCCAGTTCCTTCTCGATGAGATGGCCGATCCCTTTTTGTAAATAATGGACAGATACGCCCACGTTAGAGGCGTGGGCACGGTGAGCCGTACCGAAAGCATCATTAATATACACTTGTCCGTGTTTGGCTAAATCAGCACTAAATCGGGATTCATTTTCCGTTTCCTCTTTATGGAAGCGTAAATTTTCCAATAAATGAATTTCTCCGGGTTTCAACCCTAACGAGACATCATGCGCATCTTCTGAAATACAATTATCCGAAAATTTTATAGGCATTTCTAAATGATCCGCTAAGGTTTCTCCTACGGGTATTAAACTCATTTCCGGCACAACTTTTCCTTTCGGACGCCCCAAATGACTCATTAAAACCACACTGGCCCCTTCATTCAGGCAATGTTTAATTGTGGGAAGTGAAGCCCGTATTCTAAAATCATCGGTCACGTGGTCATTTTCTATAGGCACGTTATAATCCACACGAATGAGCACACGTTTATTTTTTAAGTCAAAGGCTTTAAAGGATTTTAACATAAGGAATTATGAGGTTAAAGTTTTTGGTGTTCCGCAAGTGAGACCGATCACCGATTCAGCTCCTGCATTTTTTAACGCTATGGCACAGGCTGACATCGTCGCCCCGGTGGTTAAAACATCATCAATAATCGCAATTTTCATCTTATTTAGAGACCGGGAAGTTACAAAGGCTTTGTCCATATTTTGAAACCGTTCTTCTCGATTTAATGTTGTTTGAGATTGGGTATATTTCTTTCTTCTTATTAAGGCTCCATTTATGGGTATCCCCCATTCTTCGGACATGCCTTTGGCTATCCAATAGGCCTGATTATACCCCCTTTCTCTCTTTTTTACACCGTGGAGCGGTACAGGGGCTAATATATGGATGCCCTGTACAAAAGTCTTCCCCCATCCTTCAGCTGCCCTTTTGCCTAAACTGAATCCAATCTTTGCCCGATCAGCATATTTCAAGGGGTGAATAATGTCTTGCAAAATGTCATTGAAATACCAATAGGAATAGGCTTTATCCATTCCCTCATGGTGATGAACTTGCTTTACCCAATTCCCCAGGTTGCTTGGTTCCAGTTTGCCTTGGCAGGGTCTACACAAAACACCATCCTTAATGGGCTGTTTACAAGGAATACAATGGTTGGGATACACCAAACTCAAAACCAGAGATGTGACCGATTTTTTCCAGCCGTTCATTGGTAGGAAATCTACTCATAAAAGTATCAGAAAAGAATCCCAACACTGAATTCATAATTTGGCAGTTTGATTATTTACTGTTATCCGGGTTTCCCTCATAATAAATTTTATGCCTCCAGTCAGGAATATATGCATGAATTATGAAGTAAAAGAGTCCATCAACTTTCAGGATTTAATGCTCCATAGAATCCATGAGATTCTATTGGTTGCCAGTCCATATGATGCCTTTATTTTAGAAGAAGACGGGCGGCTCACCCAGCAAATCCTTTACGAATACCTGGGAATGAATCTGAGCTATGCTCCAAGGGTTTGGCATGCAAGGGGAGCCAATAAAGCCTTGGAAATGCTGTCTCAGCGAAAATATGACATGATAATTGTAATGATGAGAATTACCGATATGGATCCTGTTACGTTTGGGGAAAAAGTAAAAAAGTTATTTCCAAAGAAGCCCGTAATTCTTTTAGCTTTTGACCAATCGGAAATCAAACAACTTCCGGAAAAACGGTTAGAAAAATCTATTGATAAAGTGTTTATTTGGTCTGGGAATGCCAATGTGTTTCCTGCAATCATAAAGGTATTCGAAGATAAAAAAAATCTAAAGCGGGATTATACCATTGCCGACATTCGGAGTATTTTAGTTGTTGAGGATAACCCACGTTACTATTCCATCCTCATGCCCCTGCTTTATAAAATTGCGCTGAAGCATGCAAGAAACCTCATCAATACCGGCCTATCTGATACCGATAAACTGCTGATGTTCCGGGCGCGACCAAAAATTCTCCTCACTACTACTTACGAAGAGGCGTTAAAATACTACAATAAGTACCGGAATAACTTTCTCGGTATCATATCTGATGTCCGATTCCCCATGAAGGGTACATTGGACCCGCATGCGGGAGTTAAACTGACAAAACATGTTAAGGAACAGGATCCCGATTTGCCTATCATTCTCCAGTCCACCAATAAAAAACAAGCAGGCGAAGCCCATAATGCCGGTGCTCAGTTTTTACATAAACATTCTGCAAACTTATTGCTTGAGCTGGAAGATTTTATTGTGAACAATTTCGGGTTTGGAGATTTCATATTCCGAACACACAAGGGAAAAGAGATCACCAGGGCAACGGATTTAATTTCCTTAAAAAAGTCTTTGGAAAAAGTCTCAGAAAAAAGCTTGTATTACCATGCCTCCCATAATCATTTTTCGAATTGGATGGCTGTGAGAGGCGAACTAAGCATTGCCTCTGAACTAAGACCGATTAAAGTCCATCATTTCAATAAGTTAGAAGATTTACGCAATGTATTGGTAGAAATTATTGATAAGGCCATCCAAGCTCAGCATAAAGGGCAAATCACCGCTTATTCAGAAACAGCACCTGATACAAATTTTGCCCGAATTTCTACAGGATCACTGGGAGGAAAAGCACGGGGTCTCGCCTTTGCAAATTCTATGTTAGCTGAATCAGGTATCCCTGAAAAATATCCTCAGGTTCACATTCAAATTCCAAAAGTTACGGTTATTGGCACAGATGAATTCGATCGGTTTATGGATGAAAATAATCTTTGGGAGAAAGCCCTGTCAGGAAAATCGAATGCATCAATTATTTCCGCATTCCGGAAAGCAAAACTTTCTAAAACTTTAGTAAAAACCTTATCTAAATATCTTTCCGATGTTAAAAACCCCATTGCCATACGATCATCTAGTTTGCTGGAAGATTCCCAATATCAACCTCTGGCCGGAATGTATGCTACCTTTATGCTGCCCAACAAGGGAAAGAAAAAATCTGATCGATTATCCGCCTTGAGCCATGCTATAAAAATGGTTTATGCCTCGACATATTTCAAGGAACCTAAATCATTGATAGAATCTTCTGTCCATCGACAGGATGAAGAGAAAATGGGTGTCATCATGATGGAACTTGTGGGACAAAAACATGGTAACCGGTTTTACCCCACAGTCAGCGGCTCTGCTCAAAGCTACAATTATTATCCCGTGTCTTACATGGAGCGAGAAGAAGGAGTGGCTTTTCTGGCCCTGGGATTGGGGCGAACCATTGTAGAAGGAGAAAAAGCGCTGCGGTTTTCCCCCAGATATCCGGGGATCCTACCCCAGTATTACTCCGTTCGCGCCACCATGGATAATTCTCAGAAATCATTTTATGCCCTCAATTTATCAGGAAAACCTGAATTTTTTAAAGGGGACACCAATGTAAAGTCATTCCCCCTGTCTGTTGCAGAAGAAGACGGCGAACTGCATTGGGCCGCCAGTGTGATTTGTGAAGAAGATAATGTGGTTAGGGATTCTCTGAGATACACCGGGCCAAGAGTTCTGACTTTTCCTCCTTTACTGAAATGGAACCAAATTCCGGTCCCTGAAATTATTTCGGACCTTCTGGCCATTGGAGAGCAATCTCTGGGCTGCCCTGTGGAACTGGAATTTGCCGTTAACTTATTTAAAGCCCAGGACCGGAAGCCGGAGTTTTCTCTTCTACAAATTAAACCCATGGTTATTGGCGGAATTGACCGCGTGGAGGAATACGACCATCTTACTGATGACGATATTCTATGTTCGAGCGGTGTGGCCCTGGGGAATGGAATCATAGAAGGTATTCGAGATATTGTTGTGGTGAATACGGAAACATTTAATGCGGCACACACGCAGGAGATTGCTAACGAAATCGAATTAATGAACTCCGAGATTCCGCAAAAATCCTCCGCCATATTGGTAGGACCCGGGCGATGGGGGTCTGCCGATCCCTGGCTTGGAATTCCAGTTAATTGGGGACAAATTTCCAAAGCTAAGGTCATCGTGGAAGTCGGAATGAAACAATTCCCTATTGACCCGTCTTTTGGGAGTCATTTTTTCCAAAATGTGACCAGTATGCGCATTGGCTATTTTACTATCGACCCCAAAAAAGACAGGGATACCCTCGATTTACCCTGGCTGACGAATCAACCTGTGATTAAGAAAACATCATTTACAACCTGGTATCGCCTCGAGGAACCTCTAACGGTTTATATCGATGGTAAATCGGGAGACGGGATGGTGATAAAGCCTCTGCAGCCTGTGATAGATATCATGGACGAACAGGAGTCCACAGGGATATAAAAAGCCCCAGCTAAGATGACGATTCGAAACCGGGGCTTTTTCTTTTTTTAGATTAAAAGGATTGAAATTATACGACGCCCTGGTCCATCATGGCATCCGCCACTTTAATGAACCCGGCAACATTGGCTCCTTTCACATAATTAATGTGATCTCCTTCTTTTCCGTATTTCATACAGGATAAATGGATATTTTCCATAATCGTATGCAATTTCTGATCGACTTCTTCCCGAGACCAGGAAATTCTCATACTGTTCTGACTCATTTCCAATCCGGAGACTGCAACACCGCCGGCATTGGCAGCTTTGCCCGGGCCAAAGAGTATTTTATGCTTTTGGAACACTTCCACAGCATCAGGCTCTGTGGGCATGTTTGCCCCTTCCGCTACACAAATGCATCCATTTTTTACCAGGGTTTCTGCCTCAGATGGATTAATTTCATTTTGAGTGGCACAAGGAAGAGCCACATCACATTTCACAGACCAAGGCCGTTTTCCGGAAAAATATTCTACACCATATTCATCTGCGTATTCCTTAATTCTTCCCCGTTTTACATTCTTTAGATTCATAGCAAATTCTAATTTTTCTGAATCAATGCCATCAGGGTCGTATATACTACCGCTGGAATCGGAAAGGGTGACAACTTTTGCACCGAGTTCTGTGGCTTTTTCTGTTGCAAATTGGGCCACATTACCGGACCCGGATATGGCTACAGTTTTGCCGTCAAACGATTCCTTACGGGTCTTCAGCATTTCTTTTGCGAAATACACGGTGCCATACCCGGTAGCTTCCGGGCGAATCAGGCTTCCTCCCCAGTTTAGGGATTTCCCGGTCAGGACTCCTGTAAATTCATTTCGAATGCGTTTATATTGCCCAAACAAGTATCCGATTTCCCGGCCGCCCACACCGATATCTCCGGCAGGCACATCAGTATTCGGACCAATATGTTTCGAAAGTTCCGTCATGAAAGATTGACAAAAACTCATCACTTCGTTATCAGATTTCCCCTTGGGATCAAAATCCGACCCCCCTTTTCCGCCCCCCATTGGAAGCGTGGTTAAACTGTTTTTAAAGACCTGTTCAAACCCCAAAAATTTCAGAATACTCAGATTCACAGAAGGATGAAAACGCAACCCGCCCTTGTAGGGTCCGATAGCGGAATTAAATTCAACCCTAAACCCGCGATTGACTTCGACTTCACCCCTGTCATTCCTCCAGGGGACCCGAAACATGAGAATACGTTCCGGTTCTGAAATACGTTCTAAAACTTTGGCATGCATATATTGTGGATGATCCTGCAGAAAATCCCACAGGGATTCCACAACTTCATGAACAGCCTGCAGAAATTCATTTTCACCGGAATTCTTTCTTTCCATCCGGTCCATAAAATCAGCGACTGAATTAACCATGGATAACCTCTATTTTTATGTCAGATAAAATTGATATCCTTGAATAATTTCAAGCGATTCAATACGAGAAATTAGGGCTTTAAAGATATACGTGTCCTGTTTTTTCTTTTAAATTCCTGAAGGATTTTGTTAAAACCAATCCTATAAATTTATTTGAATCATGTGATAAAAAGGGGATAATTTTACAGGCTTTTTTATGGCGGAGTAGCTCAGTTGGTTAGAGCGGTGGCTTCATAAGCCATGTGTCGGCGGTTCAAGTCCGCCCTCCGCTACAAATAAAAATACCCCGTTCCCGGGGTTTTTTATTTTACTGATCGGTTCTGCAGATGGTAGAAACTAGCTTGAATATTCCTCAGTATGGGATGACCGTATGATTTCTGGCTACTGTAATCCATTTTTCTCTCTGATGCTCACGCCAGCGGTTCTTTACAATAAAGACCAATCGATATAATCCCGCATCCTTGCCGCTCCAATTTGCCGAAATACCGCTTACTGGGCATTGGGTATGGTAAAATTTTCCATATTGAATAAAAATCGGTTCATCAGAGTAATGGTAATACGTATAAACATAAAGGCTGTCTGCTGCGGTATTGACCCAAACAACCCATTCAACTTGACACCCGGCATGGATGGTTCTTGGCATTTCAATATTAAATATTTTCACATCCGGGAATACCGGCAGTGTATGGACATGGTGATGGCATGAAACCATCAATAATAAGCAAAAAAGGAGCATTGCCTTCTGATGATTTCGCCAGGTTTGACTATAACCGGCCACAGCAATTCTCCTTTCAAATCAGGATGTGTAATATGTGTTCTCTACTTTTTAAATGCTAAAGTAAGGCAATCTGTTCCTCTGTGAGTTACCCTTTCTCTATCCTGCAGAAGCGTTGGCTAAAAATGGAGAACCTACATATATTGTTTAGCAGAAGAGAAGAACTAGCCGCAGAAGAATACACAAGGATGAGTAAACCCATTTAATATCAGTGATTTTTTCAAGATTTTCATTCTTCTCCCCTTTGATTTTGTTGATTCCATTATTGGATACCTCACCGATTTTATGGTGTGTCAGAAATTGACACCCCGTAAGGGATTCGCCTAATATGGATGCTTTTTTCAATGTTTCAAACCCTGTAAATTTGGGTCCATGAACTCAGACTATATAGATGACCCGGAATTTCAGGTGCTGATAAAAAAATACTTGGCCTATTTACAGGAAGAACTGGCCAAGGTTCAGGTTTTCATATCCCAAAGTGATTATCCTGAACTGAGACAATTTGGACATAACCTGAAAGGAACGGGAGGCGGATATGGATTTGACCATTTTACTGTTTTAGGAGAAAAAATAAATCGTGCTGCTCATAAAAAAGATATGCCGTCTATTCAATCTCTGGTCTCGACTTTTACCACCGAATTAAACGAAGCGAAAGAGAAGTTTAGTAAAGACCCTGCAGGAAGGGATTCCTGATCAATAGGGCTTGTTCAAAATAGCTTTTAACTCAGCCAAAGTAAAGGGCTTAGGTAAATGTTCAGAAAAGCCCTGGTTTATAAATTTTTCCCGCATCCCTTTCATGGTATGGGCTGTCATCGCTATAATGGGTGTTCCATCATACTTTGTCTTTTGCCGTATCTTTTTCATAAAAGCCACACCGGACATTTCTCCACGCAAACTAATATCGACCAACATACAGTCAATGGAATTATTCTTTAAGATTAATAAGGCATCCTCTCCGGTTTCTGCTGAAACATAGGGAATATCTAATTTCTTTAATAGAAATTCTACATAGTTCAAATTTGCCGGATTATCCTCTAAAATTAAAATATGTTTGAACAATTTTTTATTACCGATGGGTTTCTTCAATTCTTCATCACCTTTTGTCTTTTCTAAGGAAAACACTTTTTCTGCTACAGGAAAGGACAGAGTAAATGTTGTCCCCTCTCCCACTGTTGATTCCACATCAATAGTCCCCCCCATGGCCCTGATGAACCTGTGGCTGATATAGGTCCCCAAACCTGCTCCTTCATATTTCCGCGTATATCCCTCATCCTGTTGGCGGAATAACGCAAAAATAAAGGGCATAAATTCTTTAGAAATTCCCACCCCTGTATCAACCACCGATATATAGTACACTTCCTTTTTAACCCATGTTTTGACAGAAACACCTCCCGTTTGAGTATACTTTACTGCATTTTGTAAAATATTCCCCATAGCCTGATGGAATCGAACCATATCGACTTTGATGCCGCTTTGGGATCCTTTCAGGTCCTTTGAAATGGTTAAGTTTTTGTTTTGAGCGGGGATTTCAATTTCACGGATACTGTCTAAAACCAAATTGTCGGCATGAACCGATTTTAGTTTCGTAATAATTCGGTCTGCTTCAATCTGAGAGACGTCCAAAACATCGTCCACCATCTGTTTTAATCGATCTCCGCTTTTTCGAATGATATCAAACTGTCTTTTCTCCTCTTTGGACAGTTTATCCTTCAACTCAATCTCCAATAAATCCGAATAACCCAAAATGGTATTCAGAGGCGTTCTCACCTCGTGGGAAATGGTGCCAATAAATACATTTTTTAATCGGTCCGAAGCTTCTGCTCTTTCTTTAGCCTGAATTAATTCCTTTTCAATGGTTTTTAATTCTGTGATATCTGTAGCGTAAAAATGAACGAGATCAAACTTTTGTAAAGGATGGCCAATCCATAAAAAATTCCGCCCCCCTAACTGAACTTCTGTTTGTTCAATATCTTCACCCTTTTTTAAGGCATTAGTTACCAAAGTTTTAAAATGTTTTGGAAGGATGGTGGCCGGTGTTTTATCCGTTTCGTTCAGCGTGTTTAAAATTTCTGTCACTGCCTTGTTCGCAAAGGTAATTATCCCCTCTCCGTTCACTTCAATAACCGGGAGAGGGTTTTGTGTGGGGAACTCTGCCAATCGTTTCAGTTCTTTTTGGGTTTTGATCCTCTCATTTCCTACCTCTACCCTCAAAATACCCTGATTCAAAGATTCTTTGATTGAATTAATTACCGATAACATCTGGTGGTTTTCTTTACTGATTAATCCCAATAATCCCCAGGGCTTTCCAAAAGGTTTTAATGGAATCAATATAATCTTATGATCAGAATATATTTGTGAGTAAGCATGAATCGCCTTTGAGGTACCGAGACTATTAAAATTATTCAGGGCAACCGGCTCATCCCCATTCAATATTTCCTTCATTTTCTTATTTTTACCTATAGAAAAAGACATTTTACCGGTAAAAGAGGGATACATCTTCTTCATATCTCCCATATATTCATCCGTCGTCACCAAAACAGAATTAATAAATTTTCTTTTTTCTTTAGAATAACTAAATAATACCACGGCTTCGGCTCTAAGCATTTCTTTGTATAAATCCGCCAGTTTGTATAATAAATCTCTTAGATCAAGTTCGACTTCCTCTCTGACGGAAGTTAATTCCAAAGTTTTAGACTCCAGTTGAGTCCTTATTAAAGCCTGCTTTTCTAACCGTTCTCTTTCAATCTGGTCAGAAATGTTGACAATGGCTCCTCGTAATGCTATGGCCCCGCCCTCTTCATCCTTCTCAACAGTGACGAGCAGCTCAGCATGAAATATTTGACCGTCTTTACAGCGAAAATTACTCCTCAATTTTCTCATGCCACCTTTTTTGATGATCTCCTTTATGGTTTTTTGATACTTTTTTCTATATTCCGGTGTCAAAAATTCAGTAATATGATGCCCCACATATTCATCCCGTTCATAATCAAATTGACGAAGCAATTCTTCATTGCATTCCAGTATGTTTCCCTCCAAATCAATTGTATGATATAAAATAGGTGCATTATTATAGAGATCCTTGTAAAGGGATTCAGATTCTTTAAGATCGGACCTGGCTGCCATAACATCTTCCAAGATATTCAGAATGGCTTCTCTTGAGGATTCTGCCATGGCAATTTGATCTTCCATTTCCATGGTTTTGTATTGTATAGCTTCTTCCAAATCTTTACTGTATTTTTCCCTGACCCTTTCAAATTTTTTTCGTTCCGAAATGTTTCGAAGTGTCCACTGTGCCACCATTTTTCCCTCATGACGTACGAGTTGACCGTTAATCTCAATGGGAATAGGGGTGCCGTCTTTATGATTAATGATTGTTTCAAAATGTTTCACTATGCGATTTTGAAAAATATCTTTTAATTTTTTCTGGTAACGGGGAAGTTCATTTTGGGGTACAAATTCCATATAGACCCTGCCCAATAATTCTTCCTTATCATATCCTGCTAATTCTTTTATGGAGGGGCTGATATATAAAATAGTCCCTGATTTTGATAGAATGAAAATAGAATCCAGAGTGGATTCAACGAGTAAGATCAGTTCTTGTTCTCGTTCCTTTAATACCTGACCCTGGGTAATCAATTGCTTGTTGGTTTCGGCCAGTTCTGCTCTCGACTGTTCAATCTTATCCGTTTGCAAACACGCCAAACAGGCACCGGCTAAATGCTCCGTAACGGGTATCATGGATTTTAAGGTGGCCGAATCCAGATTTCGCTTACCGGTTACAAGAATTAAAATCCCAAAGTCCGGTAAAGGTAAAAAATAATAATGCCCTTGGCCATTGACCTTTTTTTGGACAGGTAGATTCTTGTATAATTTTTTGACTTCTTTATCAGATTGGATTACGGTCAGCTCTTTTAAAGCCAGCTGATAGGGAATCACCGTATCGACATCCTTGGGTATGGTTTGAACATCCCGGAAACCATATTCTCCATTTGAGTTTTCAGAAAGTTGTAAAACGCCTCCGGCAGAGCAATTCAGGGAACGGACAATTTTTGAAAGGCTTTCCTTTAGCATTTTATTCAGGTCAAGACTTCGCCCTATTGAGGTAGCGATATCAAACAACGCTTGCATTTGATTTGTAGAAGCAGGCATATCAGACCTTAATTATAACAACACCTAACATATCCTTATTACGGTTCTTTTAAGATTTAGGATTTAGTACAGAATCGGTTTTTAATTTTTGGATCTCTTTTTTCAGTTCAACCATTTTAATCTCTCTACCAACAGTCAACTTTTGGAATCTTTGCAGATCATTCAACCGTTTTTGCGCTTTTGCTTCAAGTTTCTTTCTTTGAGTAACATCGCGGATAGTAATCAACAATGCATCTTGTCCGTTGTATTCAGTTTTGTTTATAAGGACTTCTTCTTCAAAAGATGTTCCATCTTTTTTCTTCCCAACCCATTCAACAAATTGCGGAATTCCGTCCAGAGCAAGGTGGAGTAATACATCGGCCTTTTCTTGATCTGTTTTATCCAAATCAGCTAATTTTATTTCAGGGTGTCCAATCAATTCGTCTTTTTTATACCCAAACAGCATCTCTGCGCCGAGATTCAAATCAAGAATATTTTTATCTTTATCCTGAATAAACAGCGCATCGGAAGTATTGTTAAACATATTCTGAAAATTTTCCTTCACTTCCCTGAGTTCTGCCGTCCGTTTTTCGACCCGCTTCTCCAAATCAGTCTTGGCTTCTTGAAGTGCAACGTCCATTTCTTTCCGTAAGGTAATATCTCGTAACACGCCTTCCAGACCCAGCACAGTACCCTTCTCACCATATAAAATCCTGACATTAGCCGATACTGTTATGGGATCCCCATTATTTTTTCGCAATTTCATTTCAAAGTCTGAGACGGCTCCGTGTTTTTCCAGAGCGGCCATAAACGAATCCCTTTCGAGAGGGTCATAATATAAATCATGAGCCTTTTTGCCCAGGAGATCGGCGGGGTCGTAGCCTCCCATTTCCTGAACAGACGGGCTCACAATGTCAATTCTCATATCCTTATCGGTTCGATAATACACATCTACAAAAGATTCGAAGATGTCTTTATATTTTTGCTCACTCTCTTCTAATGCCTTACTTGTTTCTTCAATGACCAGTAAATCTTCATCCCTGCGGATAACCAAGAGTTTAATGCCAATAGCTGTTCCCATCAGGCCGACGATGGCTAATGTGGTGGGCAGCCTTTTTTTCCAAAAAAGCGATTCAACGGTAAATTCATCATATACTTCAATCAGTAGTGAAAACATAAATAGAATCATACCAATTTTTAAGAGAGGAATTCTTGTGCGGAGAGCGAAATATAACGCAGCAAGAAACCCTGTCAAATAGGCCAATTCCATAGCAATATCTGGCCAGTCAAATTCTTGGCTTATGGGAAAACTAAAGAACCACAACGCACCGATTAAAATATTAATCAAAAGTATATTTCTAAACGTTAACCATTTATACATTATCTGAATTCTCCAAATCTTGTATTTTTTTCTTTAGTTCTACCATTTTCAATTCACGATCTATTGTTAATTTATGCAATTTCTCCAATTCTTCAAGGCGTTTACGCAATTCCCGTTGCCTCAAAATAGAATGTTACTAAAGTTAAGCAACATTCGTTAGTTCTCCATATTCAATAGGTGTTTTATATCCCAA
>CAZJUP010000006.1:0-127983 GCA_964549275.1 uncultured bacterium
GCTCCGCTTTTTCTACAACCTGTCATTGAGTTGCACTTAAGAGTTGAATTCAAGAATCTTTATTAGTGAACCATTATTAATATAGCTAATTCATGAAACAACGTCTTAATCTCACTCATATAAGAATTCGTTTTCTCTTTATTATCATTTTTCTGGTTCGGAGTCTTTTAGCCATTGAACCGGTAGATACAACCGTGATCCCTCCAAAACATACTCCTGATAAACGGGCCCATTACTATTCATTGGCTATTCAGGGCGGAATCCTCATAGCTGGTGCTATTTTTTGGAATTATTCTGATCGTTGGACCGGGGAATTTTCTATTGAGAATGAAGGATGGTTTAGAGAGGATTCCTATAATGGAGGCGCAGATAAGTTAGGGCATGCCTATACATGGAGTATATTAACGCGGGTATTAATCTATAATTATGAACGGCATGGTTTTTCAAGAAAAGCTTCAGCATTTTGGGGTGTCACAATTCCTCTATTTAATGGGGTTATTGTAGAACTCCTGGATGGTTATACCGATTACAATGCCTCAGTGGAAGATATTTTGTTTAATCTATTAGGGAGCGGACTTGCCGCATTTTTATATTTACATCCGTATTTGGATGAGACGTTTCATTTAGATTGGTCTTATTTACCATCCAGTGACTATAAAAATAAAATAAAGGGGGATTTTACCACTGATTATGCAGGCCAAATGTTTACCTTGGAAATGAATTTAAAGGGGATGAAAAAGATGATAGGAGTACAAAAGCCAAATCCTTTGGATTTTTTTCAAATTGGACTCAGTTACTATACCCGGGGATACAGCGGGGAATTAAATACCCTTAAACAGCGTACTGCCGGTGTAACAATAGGAGTTAATCTTCAAGAGTTATTTCATCAGAACAATCTTGCGAGACCTCTTGTAAAATATTATAAAATCCCTTTCAGTTTTTTGGGTTGGTTTAGGGATTTAAATTCGGGTTCAGTTGGACTAAAAAATGGGGATGAAATATTTAACTATTAAGACCCTTCTATTAAATGATTTGCCAATCTTGACGAAATAATTACCTCAAACGCTTCGGACTTCTCAGCCGGTATCCCCTATTAGTATCCCCTTTTTGCATCTATTATACTATTAATTGGATTCATTTGACACTTTTCGAGAGTTTATAAAAATCATCTATAAAACATAAATTCCCCGTCAGAAATTCTGTTTCTCTACGAGGAATATTATTGTGATCCGGGTGCGACTCGAACGCACGACCAATGGCTTAAAAGGCCACTGCTCTACCAACTGAGCTACCGGATCTCCAAAGGGTTGGATTTCGCCTGAAAAGGCGGTGGCAAAATTACAATAGTTTTAGCTTAACAGCAGAAAAAATTATCTTTCAATTCTGAAAATATTATTCTGTCCCAAACAGGCGATCACCGGCATCTCCCAATCCCGGTAATATATATTTTTTTTCATTCAATTTTTCATCGAGTGACGCAGAATACACCTCAATATCCGGATGAACGGTGCAAAAGGCTTCTACACCTTCAGGTGCGGCAATAAGGCACATAAATTTTATTCGGGTAATCCCCAATTCTTTTAAACTATTGGCCGTGGCAATAGCCGTTCCTCCTGTTGCCAGCATGGGGTCAACAAGGATGTAATCTCGCTGTTCTGGATGGGGCGGAATTTTAAAGTAATAATGAACCGGCTGCAGGGTTTCTTCATCTCGCTCCATTCCCACATAGCCTACCCGGGCATTGGGGATTAACTTTAGAAGTCCATCCACCATGCCTAATCCGGCTCTCAAAATGGGGATAAGTACCACATCCTGTCCCGACACCATTTTGCCTTTTGTTCTGGAAAGGGGAGTCTCAATCTCAATATCATCGGTGGGGAGTTCCCGAGTCAGTTCAAAGGCAACCAGGGTAGCCACTTCATTGACGAGTTCACGGAAAATTTTTGGTCCAGTGGTTTTTTCTCGAATTAAAGTGAGTTTATGCTGAATAAGGGGGTGGTCGATGACATGAAAGTTTTTATACTGTTTCAGGGGGATTGGCATGACACATTCCGGTTAATCCAGTGACCCTTCAATACATGTGGTATCAAACCCGCCACGGGTGTTATAAATGGTTGTTATTCTTATTAGATTTGTTTTCAAGGCTTTTTTAAGGTCATCAAAAATGCGTTTGGTTGCCCTTTCCTGATAAATTCCCACATTCCGAAAACTGGTGAAATAGTATTTTAAAGATTTTAGCTCGACGCATTTTCCTCCCTCCGGGAAATACTCAATTTTTACGTAGGCAATATCAGGCAATCCGCTAAAGGGGCAAACAGCAGAGAACTCCTCTGTTTCCGTTTGAATATATTGACCAGGACTTTCAAAAGGAAAAAGTTCGAGATAATCCGGTCGGATGTTTTCTTCTCCGTCGAATGTAAATTGTTTTCCTTCAGCTTTAGGCATGGGGTCCCTCCTGTGATGATAAGATCTTTTAAACTTGTGACTCCGGAAGGACTCGAACCTTCAACCAATAGATTAAGAGTCTACTGCTCTACCAATTGAGCTACGGAGCCTGAAATTCTGGGTGCAAAAATTAAGAGGAATCCTTTCAAAGACCAATTGAAAAGGGGTGTTCGGACCAGTGGTAAGTGCGGTTTCAGGTAAAAATATTATTAAAAAAGTGACTTTGCCTCTTGTTCAAAATGTGTGCTTCTTTTAATATTGGGGTACCTCTATGGTAGGATTCACGAAGGAATTCGATTAAAGAGGTTGGCAAGAGAAAAAGTGATAAGGTTCTGGGTTGGCGTTCAGAACCTTATAATTTGAAGAAGGCCGCAGGGAGGTAGAGCTTCTGCGGCTTTCTCATTTTTTGTGTAAATTCTACCAGCTTTTTGATAATTGGGGGCGACCGGTTTCGACGGGATATGCATCGTGTTAAACGGCATGCCGAGGCCCAGGCATCTCGTAAATCACCTGGAAAAACCATAAGTGCCGATTACGGCTACATGGCCGCTGCTTAATTAAAGCGGTCCGTCCTGGTTTGAGCTCGCCTATTGCTTAGGCTAAGGGCGTCAATTTAATAGGCTGGTTTTTATCAGTGCCTGTATGATAAAAATGAAATAAGGACAGGCTTTGCCGCCAATGGTTGCGTCATCGGAACAGTTGACGGTAAGAACAATCCGATAGACTATGCATGTAGATGTTTTTCGGGATTCTATCTCGGACGGGAGTTCGACTCTCCCCGCCTCCACTAATATTATACGATATTCGCTAGTACTTTTGTGATGCCGTTAATGACAAATTGAACTGCAATCACCATGAGGATAAGGCCCATAATGCGCTGAATTATTCGCATTCCTGTATATCCGATTTTCTTCATTATAATATCCCCGTTACTGAGGATAAGGAAAACTACAGAAAGAACAAGAAAAATTGCTACAATAAGTGAGCCGTAACTGAAGATATGGGGTGTTTGGCTGGAAAGAAGCATAGAAGCAGTGATGGCTCCGGGACCGGCAATCAGAGGGATACCGATAGGACTTACAGCAATATCGTCTCCTTCTTCTGCTTCATGCTGTTCAGTTTCAGTGGATCGACTTCGTCCCACACGAACTTCCATCATCCTTAATCCACTTCGAAAAAAAATGATCCCCCCCATTATTTGAAATGCTTCTACAGTAATGCCAAAAAAACTGAAGATTAAGGTTCCTAATAATGAGAAAATAACAAGCGTAATCCCTGCCGTCAAAGTTCCCTTTTTTGCAATCATCCGTTTTTGGTTTCGATTAAACCGTTCAGTCATGATGAGCAAAATAGGTGAAATACCTAAGGGGTTAATGAGCGTAAATAGTGTAGTAAGACAGAGGAGGAAAAACTCTAGCTCTGATTGAATAAATGTAAACATGTTACATTCGTTCTGGGGCGCTTAATCCAAGGAGCCGCAGTCCGTTTCCGATTACCGTACTCGTAGCGGTTATCAGGGCCAACCGGGCTTTTGAAAGGGTTTTATCATCGGTTACAACGCGACACTCGGCGTAAAACTTATGGAAACATGTTGCGGTCTCCTGAAGATAATTCGCCATGGTTTGCGGTTCAAGGGAAGCCAAACATGATTCTACAAGTTCCGGAAATTGCTCAAGTTTTTTCAACAGCCTTAATTCTTGGGGATGTGTTAATAGTTTTGCATTATAATCTTGTGTAGAAGATTGTCCCATGGATTCGCCATGCTTAATGATATTGCAAATCCTGGCGTGGGCATACTGAAGATAATATACCGGGTTTTTTTCTGATTGATCCGCCGCCAAATCCAAATCAAAATTCAAATGTGAATTCATTCCGCGCATAATAAAAAAGTACCGTACCACATCAGGACCTACTTCATCAGTTAATTCTTCTAAGGTAACAAAGTCGGCCTTTCTTGTAGACATTTTTACTTTTTCTCCCCCTTTTATCAGGGTGACGAATTGGTGGATGAGGACTCGAATATGATGGGTAGTATAGTTGAGGGCATCAAGGGCGGCCAGTACATCCGGATAGGTATCTGCATGGTCTGCTCCGAAAATATCCACTATTAAGTCAAAATTCCGTTCCACCTTATTTCGATGGTAGGCAATGTCGGGAAGGCGATAGGTAGGCTCTCCACTACTTTTAATCAGAACTCTATCCTTTTCGATGCCCAATGAAGTGGTTTTAAACCAAGTAGCACCCTGGGAATCGTACACGAGGTTTTTTTCGGAGAGATCTTTAATGGTTTTCTCTATATCTCCGGAGTCATAAAATGTTTTTTCATTTGAAAATTTGTCGTGATGAATTCCCAGTTTATTCAGAGAATTTTTAATATCAGAAAATATATGATCTTCTGCAGCTTTTCTGAAAATAGGATCGTCTATTTTTAAGTTTTCGCCATGTATTTCTCGAATTTCATTCGAAATATCTTTGATGTATTCGCCCTGGTATCCATCTTCTGGGAATATGGCTTTTAATCCCAATTGCTCGAAATATCTTGCTTCAACGGATTTACCAAGGATCCGCATTTGCCGGCCCGCATCGTTATAATAATATTCCCTGGTTACGTTGTAACCATTCCATTCAAGAATGTTCGAAACAGTATCTCCAAGTACAGCTTGCCGGCCATGACCCACAGTGAGAGGTCCGGTGGGGTTTGCGCTAACAAATTCTACATTAGCAGTTTTTCCTTTACCTGAATGTCTTCTTCCATACTCTTTGGATTCAAGAATGGATTTTAGAGCAGAATAATAATATGAAGGGCTGATTTTAAAATTAATGAACCCTGGTGGCGTTACGGATATTTCATTGATTATATCCTTAGGGAGAGCAAGAGTGCCTTTAATTTCTTCAGCCAGTTGAAGAGGGTTTTTGTGGGCTTCCTTAGCCAGAATCAATGCCAGATTTGAGGATAAATCTCCGAAATCCGGATTATTAGGAGGTGTAAGTTTTATATTTCGGGTAGATAGCTCTAATGTCGAAAGAGCTTCAGCTAGAGCTTTTGTCAGCAGGTGGACTATGTTCATGGTCGTATTGTTTTATCGGAGCGTCGCTCCATAATTTTTCAAGATTATAATAATTTCGTTCGCTGGTGCGAAAAATATGCACTATGACATCAATGTAGTCCAATAAAACCCAGTTTAACTGCTGATACCCTTCTACACGAAAGGGTTTATGGTTTGTTCCCTTACGGATCCCATCACAAATGGCTTTAACCTGAATATCCGTATCTGCAGAACAAATGACGAAAAAATCTGTGATGCTTGTGAGCTCTCGAACATCTAATCGTAAAATATTATCCGCTTTTTTTTCGGAGGCCAATACCCCGATTTTATCTGCCAGCAGCATTTGACTTGCTGCTGCATCATTCATTTTAACAGGCAAGAAGAGAGGTCAGTTGTTTAAAAATTTATCGAAGGATTTAATGGATGCATAATCCTTACCGATGATCAGGGTGACATCCACATCTAAATTGGCATCGGTTTCTACTTTTACTTGAGACGGATTCGATACATCAAACCCCAATGCTTCTGCTACAAGTTTCATTCCTTCCACATTTTCGTTACGCTGAATAAGAAAAGTGGCGGTATAATCAAAGTGATCAGCATTATCAGAACGCACAACATCCAATTGTTCAGACCGTAAATAATTTGAAAATTTAGATGCTAGTCCCGGTTCACCGCATCCGTTTAATACTTCAACATCAATTTCCAGTACGGGATTTTTTTCATAGACTTCTGTCGCAAGTTTTGGAGAGTCCGGCAGTGAAGGAAATCGGACTTCAATAGGCACACCGGACCTCGTTTGCCGATTCCCAAAAGAAAAAATAAAAGCAATGAGTAAAAGAGAAAGTACCGCAATGCCGGAGTTTATGAGTGTCCCCTGTACATCACGGCGTGCCTTACCCTTGGAACGCTTGTGTGAAGGAGAAAAAAGTTTTGACTTATTTCGACGTTTTAGTTTTGCCACCGGGTCAGCGCGTCATCCATAAACGTGAATAGGGATTGTAAAAACTATATCGGGGATAGTTGTTCATACTGAGTCGCACAAAAAAGTTATCCGTGGGCTGGTAATCCAAACTGGCACCGTAATAAACCTGCCCGGGTAACCCGTTATTAGACAGAGGGTTCATACCTCCTGTAGGCTGAACCAAGCTGAATTGAGCATTCAATCGTAAATTATCCTTTAACAGATAATTCATCTGATTTGTATAAGCGCCGAGAGTTAACGACTGATTGCCAAATGTACTCATACTCATGGAAAAAGAATGGTTCATATCAAAACGGCTGGGGTCAAAAAGTGACTGTTGCTGCGCATAGCCCAAACCCTGGGTATTAACAGGGAGGGCAGGAGGTGCCGCCTGTGCCTTAAACTGAGCAGTAACGAGGCTCACCAATAAGGCAAAAGAGAATAATCCTGTTGAAATTTGCTTCATAACGTGTGCTTAAACTACGAAACTTTCCGGAAAAATGTTCCTGACAAATTTGAGGAATTTCATGCATAACTGCGGGTATCAATTATCCCACCTCCGAGACATTCTTCTCCCTGATAAAAAACAATGGATTGTCCCGGAGTGAGTGCAAATTGAGGAATATTAAACGTAACGGTACAGTTTTCATCGTTCAATTCAATAATTCGGCAGGGCTGATCGTTTTGGCGGTAGCGAGTTTTGGCTGCTAAGCCCGATAAGTCGTCAGGCGTCTTCCCGGATATCCAATGCAGTTGGTTTGCAGTGAGCTTTGTGTGGAATAAGGAGGGATGATCATGCCCTTGAGCTATGATGAGGCGGTTGTTCTCCATGTCTTTATCTGCTACGAACCAGGGGGCTTCCTGGCTTCCATACCCTCCTCCAATGCCTAATCCTTTTCGCTGGCCATAGGTGTAATACATCAGTCCATCATGTTTTCCGCAAACGATTCCCTCCACCGTTACCATATCTCCAGGATTAGCAGGAATGTATTGTTTGAGGAAGTCTTTGAAAATTTTTTGTTCTCCAATAAAGCAGACACCCGTACTATCTTTCTTGGCATAATTAATTAACCCCGCTTCTTCGGCAAGGAGTCTTACATCTCGTTTTTGATATTCTCCAATGGGGAAAAGACTTTTTGAGAGGGCGTTTTGTCCTAACAAATAGAGAAAATAACTTTGGTCTTTTCCGCTGTCCATACCTTTATAAAGTCCAAAATTATATTCTTTTTCCTTTATACGGGCGTAGTGTCCGGTGGCAATTTTACTTGCACCCAATTCCAGAGCATAATTCAGAAATGCTTTAAACTTAATTTCTTTATTGCAGAGAACATCCGGATTGGGTGTTCGACCTTGATGGTATTCTTTTAAAAAATATTCAAATACCCTATCCCAATATTCTTTTGAAAAATTAATACTTCTTAAAGGAAGATTAAGGGTATCACAAACCGCCAGGGCATCAGCATAATCTTCTTCTGCTGTGCAGGGATCGTTCGTCTCTTCTTTCCAGTTTTTCATAAAAACACACTCTACGTCATATCCTTCTTTCTGAAGAAGATAAGCTGTTAGGGAACTATCCACTCCTCCACTGAGCCCCACAATGATTTTTTCAGACATTTATCTTAACCGCCTTGAAATTATCTGACCCAAAACATTACTTAATGTTTTTACATCTTCTTC
The DNA here is from genome assembly GCA_964549275.1 of uncultured bacterium. Taxonomy (GTDB): domain Bacteria; phylum Fidelibacterota; class Marinisomatia; order Marinisomatales; family TCS55; genus CAZJUP01. The sequence continues at coordinate 8,134 of CAZJUP010000006.1, forward strand.
AGAATTCACTATTCCGAAACTTATTCGAAGAGTAGAAATATTTTGCTGTTCTGGTATTCCCATGGCTTCCAACACAGGAGAGGGGTTTACCGTGCCCGCAGAACAGGCAGAACCGCTGGAAACAGCAATGCCTTCTCGATCGAGTTCTGCCATAAGAATATCGCTGGTTATTCCTGAAATGGATAAGCTAACCAGCCCCGGTAGATGCAGATCTCGATGCCCATTATAATTAATTATCTTTTGGAAGGATTTAAGTCCATCTTTCAATCGGGATTCTAAAGTCTTCAAATGAGCTGTAGTTTTTTCTAAGTTCGAGTAGGCCAATTCGGCAGCTAATCCGAGACCTACCAACCCTGGCACATTCTCTGTCCCTGCCCTAAGCCCATGCTCCTGCCCACCACCCATGATGAGAGGTTTCAACTTTAACCCTTTTTTAGTATATAAAAAGCCCACACCTTTGGGGCCATAAAACTTATGAGCAGAAAAACTCATCATATCCACACCGATTTCTTCCGGATTAACCTGAATTTTCCCCAATGTCTGTACCGCATCGGAATGGAATAAAAGTTCTCTATCTTTACAGATTTCCCCAATTTCTTTCAAAGGCTGAATCGTCCCCATTTCATTATTGGCCAGCATTATAGAAACAAGCCCAGTTTTTTCTATGAGAGAAGACTCGATATCCAAGGGGTTAACCCTGCCATAAGTATCAACGGGAACTATAGTATGTGAAATGCCAAAGGGTTTTAATTGGTTCAGGACTTTTAAGATTGCAGGATGTTCAATAGCAGATGTGACTACATGGTTATTTTGGGAATAGATCAAATTCCAAAGCACAAGATTATTTGCTTCGGTTCCCCCGCCGGTAAAAATGATTTCTCCTGGGTTCGCATGAATTGCTACTGCAGCTTGTCGACGTGCATTCTCGATGAGCGCCCGGGCTTTTCTTCCTTGACTATGAATACTGGAAGGATTTCCATAATGGGTCTCCTGTACCTCACTCATGGCCTGTAGGACCTTGGGGTGCATAGGGGTAGTTGCGCTATGGTCGAAATACAGCATTTTAGATGGATTCAGGCCGGTGAAATTTCAAAAAAAGAGTGGTCGTTAAAGGTCGTTCCTTATAGAAGCGTATCGAATGGTATTTTGAAGATTTTTATAAAATGGCGGTTGCCGGCTTTCTAATAGGTTAATGGTTTCTGACTGTGGGTAGTCATATCGAATGACATCCCACTCAAAAGAATCTCCAATGGTTAAAAAAGCCACAGCACCCCGAGGATCTTCATCAAAAGGCAGTCCAGTGGCCCCCTGGCACAAGATGGTGAGGTTTTCCTTTATTTCTTTTCTGGGTGTATGAACATGTCCATGGACGAAAATATATTGGGAAATTTCAGGGTGGGCAGCCGCCACGTGATTCCGCCAGTTTAATGCTTCTTCCATACTTGGAGGTTGGTCATCACGCTGATACCAGGCATGGGTAAATTCAATGAGGGTTGAATTTACAATTTCTCTGTGGGCAATGTGCATTGCGCGACAAAAAGTAACTCCATCTTCTTTTAGTTCTTCTGCTGTCCATTTTTCGTTGGCGACGATGGCTTGGCAAATAGGGTCATCCGGATCCATGCCTTCCAGAGATGGACGTTCCTCCTCCCATAGTTTTTCCAAAAGATATCTATCATGATTCCCCCGGATGAAAATACAATTGGGGATGGATTGGAGCAGTTGAAGGGTTGTTGTAGGATCCGGACCTAAGGCAAAACAGTCCCCCAAGCAGATGATCTGATCTACGGGTTTCTGCTTTTTTATGATTCCGATTGCCGTTTTTAATGAGGCAGCGTTAGAATGTACATCGGTTATTATGGCAAAAGTTTTGGTGCCCATCAGAGTCTAATATACCGTGCATGACCTTCAGTGGGCAAGGAAATATAGCATGTCTCAAATTCTCTTTGCGCTGAATCACAAAAAACATAAATCTGCCTTGATGTCTGGGATAAAAGCCCCGTAAACTAAATGAGTGGATAAGGGAACTTCTGCTTTATTTGTCAGGATGTTTTTCTTAAATGTAATTCATTATTGTATTGAAACATAAATCGCAAGCACATGAATAAAAACCGGGTCTCTATATTTGGAATTGGGAATCCGCTCATTGATGTGGTCATTAATGCAGCAGATGAAGATTTGAAAGCTCTTCGAGTTGAAAAAGGTATAATGCATCTCGTGGATGAAGATCGTCAAGAGGAAATTTTAAATTATTTTAAATATGTTTCGCCCATGTATCACCCGGGAGGATCTGCGCCAAATACATTAATGGCTTGCGCAGGGTTGGGCGTTCCATCTGTAGTTTCAGGAAAAATTGGAGATGATGCATTTGGTAAAATCTATCGCAGTCAGGTTGAGGAGTATGGACTTACTTCCCGGCTGGTCATAGGAGATGGTCCCACAGGATCAAGTGTTATTCTGGTGACACCTGACGGAGAAAGAACCATGAACACTCATTTAGGAATGTGCCGTGAATATTCTGCATCTGATGTAGATGCAGCTTTGATTTCAAAAGCTGACTTTTTTTATTTTACTGGATATATGTGGGATACGGAAGCCCAAAAATCTGCTATTTTGCATGGAATGAAACACGCGCATAAAAATGGTGTCCGTATTGTATTTGATGTGGCGGATCCCTTTGCAGTCGAGAGATACAAGGAGGATTTTTTAAAGTTAATTGAACAGGATGCAGATGTGGTGTTTGCAAATCAATCAGAACTTTCCATCCTGTTTGGCGCAGATAATATTCGTGATGCGACCGTAGAATTGGGCTCTTTGGTTTCCTTGGCGGCAGTCAAAATGGGGAAAGACGGTTCTTTGGTTACGGAAAACGGAAGTTTAAATACTATTAGAGCAACACCAATAAAAGCCAAAGACTCTACTGGGGCAGGAGACATGTACGCCGCTGGATTTTTAACTGCATTATCGAAAGGATATGGTGGGAGAACTGCTGCAGAAATTGCCGGAATTTTAGCAGAAGAAATAATTCAAATCCCTGGAGCCCAATTTGAAGTATCAGCCATAAGAGAAGTTCGTAATGCATTGCCTTGGCCGGATCAATACAAATAATATTTTATATTCTTTAAAAACATACTTTCAAACATCGGTAGAAAGAACAATTTAAAATACTAAAAATGGGTAATGCCTAAAAGAAAAACTATTTGTTTCAGAGATGGATTTGAGAGAGTTATAGAAAGGATTAATATTGAATTGGGGAGCAGTCGAGGCTAATTTCCCCAGCTAATTTTATTAAAATCACGAGGAAGTCATGCTTTCAATATTGAAAAACAAATCAATTTATTTATTGACACTTGGTCTGTTAATATGGGGATGCTCAAGTCAAGAGTATACATCTGCTAAATTATACATCCAGAATGAGGATTGGGAAAAAGCAGAAGAATTTTTATTAAAATCTCTGGAAACTGAACAGGAAAAAGAAAGTCCAGAAGTGCATGTCCAGGTCGGATATCACGTTTATGGCCGCAAGGGAGACTGGGACAATATGAATAAAATGTTCGATAAGGCCCTTGCTTTTGGTGCAGATAAAAAAATTCTTCAAGGTCGGCCTACTTCAGAATATATAGAAGATTTCCGTTCATTGTACTGGGCTCAAAGCTATAACGAAGGGGTCAAGGTATTTAATGACTATAAGAGATCCGGTGACAAAGCTGTGTTACAAAAAGCAGCGGACAAGTTTGAAGAAACAAAATCAATTAATCCTAAAGAAGGGCAAGCCTATTTTATTTTGGCCTCCTGTTATGCTGATTTAGGAGACAGCGATCGGGCCATGGATAATGCAAAACAATCGGTTGAGCTTACCCCGGAAGATTTCCAGGCAAATTTGGCAATTGGTCAGTTATTGTCCAGACAGAAAAAAACGAAGGTAGCCATTCAGTATTTAAAGAAAGCTGTAGAGCTTAATCCCAGTAATACATTTGCTACCAGACTTTTGGCGACAGCTTACTATGATCAAGGAAACAAAGAAGAATCCATTGCCACATTTGAAAAGGCGATTAAAGGGGAAACCGACAAAAAAATAAAAGCAGATTTGTATTTCAACTTGGGCGTTTTGAATATGCAAATCGGGGATTTTCAAAATGCGGAAGATAGCTTTTTATCCGCATATGATCTTAACCCGGATGATTCAGAAGCTCTTGTGGGGATGGCTCAAACCTTTGAAAATGTAGAAAAATGGCGTCGGGCAGAAAAATTTTATAAAGAATTGATCGTTCTTGAACCGGACAATCCTGACCATTATAAAGGTATGGCCAGAGTCTTGATTAAACAGGGAGATCATGATGCGGCAACCCGGTATTATGAAAAATCAAAAAAGGTCGGTAACTAATCCTAGACGTAAATAGTCCAATATTAATGATCCCCTTTAATTAATTTTTGTTGAAGGGGATTTTTTTATCCAAGTCGTTGGCGCTTTCTTAGATATTCATTCAACGCTATGTCTAGAGATTGGTCTGTGAAAAGCGGTACATAATCGATTCGCTGTTTTCCGCAAAGCTTTTTGAAGGATTTCTGAAATTTTTGAATTTGCTCCGTGTAGGCTGAACGAATATGCCAAGGCTCTGTTGTGATAGTTTCACCACTTTCCAAGTCCTTAAATCTTGTTCTTACATTAAATGTAAAGTCAGACTCCTGTCTGTCCATAATATGAAAAACAATGATTTCCTGCTTATGATGGCGGAAATGCATTAATCCGGATAAAACTGATTCCGGGGAATCTAATAAATCCGAAATCAAAATAATTAGACCCCGTTTTTTAATCCGCTCTGCCATTTCATCTAAAACCGGTTTTATCTTGGTATCAGAACCCGGAGTAATAGTTTCCAGTTTTTTTAAAAGGGTATTCACGTGCGATTTTGTGGAACGGGGGGGTGTAAAATCCCTGATTATTTCATCAAAGAGAACAAGCCCGATACCGTCTTTCTGGTTAAGCATCAAATAGGAAAAGGCAGCTGCGAGAAAGGCACCGTACTCCAGCTTTGTTATATTTCCACTGGTATAGGTCATAGACCGGCTTGAATCCAGTAAAATATAGGAACGAAGGTTTGTTTCTTCTTCGAATCGTTTTATATAATACCGATCAGTTTTTCCAAATAGCTTCCAATCGACATGGCGAACCTCATCTCCGGAGCCATAAGCACGATGTTCTGCGAATTCGACACTGAATCCGTGATAAGGACTTTTGTGTTGCCCAATAAGATATCCTTCGACAACCAACCGGGCCCGTAGTGCCATGTTGGAGAGTTTAGCCAGCGTTTCAGGATCCAAGTATTTTTGTTGGTCACGCATGATACTCTTTATTTTTGCATATCTACTTTATTAATTTTTCCAGAATGTCATCTACTTTCATCCCTTCGGACTCTGCATTAAAATTTGGGAGAATGCGATGCCGGAGAACAGGGAGAACTAAGGCTTTTACATCGGAAATATCCGGTGAGGGGCGTCCTTCCAACACTGCTTTTGCCTTTGCACCAAGAATGAGGTATTGGGAAGCCCTTGGTCCAGCACCCCAATCTATCCATTCGTTAATAAATTCAGGTGCTTTTTCTGAATCCGGACGAGTCGAGGACACTAATTTGACAGCGTATTCAATAACATTTTCCGCAACGGGAACACGCCGAACCAAATTCTGATAGGTAAGAATGTCATTCTGACCTATAACTTTTTCCAGAATTATATTGGCAGGTGTTGTTGTGGATTGGACAATGGAAATTTCTTCATCCAGTGTGGGATAATCAATTTTAATATTAAACATAAAGCGATCCAACTGCGCTTCAGGCAGGGGGTAAGTTCCTTCTTGTTCTATGGGGTTTTGGGTTGCTAAAACGAAAAACGGTTCTTCCAATGAATATGTTGTGCCCGCAGCGGTCACTTTATGTTCCTGCATTGCTTCAAGAAGGGCTGCCTGTGTCTTTGGCGGAGTGCGATTAATTTCATCGGCCAAAATGATATTCCCGAATATGGGACCTCTAAAAAAGCGAAATTCTCTTTTTCCTGTGGAATGATCCTCCTCAATAACCTCTGTGCCGGTTATATCACTGGGCATTAAATCTGGTGTGAATTGAATGCGGCTGAATTTCAAATCCAGTAGTTCGGCCATAGATTTAATCATCAGTGTTTTAGCTAACCCCGGAACGCCAACAATTAAGGTATGCCCCTTGCAGAGGAGGGCAATGAGGATGTGGTCTAAAATGTCTTTCTGACCGATGATGGATTTACCGATTTCACTAAAAAATGCACGACGGGAATCGGCAAGCTTCTCCATAAGGTGCAGATCTTTTGTTTGAACCATTTGTTTTCCGTTCTAATGAATTGATAAAAATTGAGGGGCAGAAACTTACAAGCACATGGTAATTGAAACAATGGGAATGTCTTGTTCCTCCCGTCGGTGTTTAGGAAATTCCAGCCCGTGTTTGATCATAAAATTAAAAAGAAAGAGTCATTAGTCGGCTTATCCTTAACCGCCCTGACAGATTTGGCAATATCCTTGGGAGAACAGTCGTATCGGGGGAGCCAGTTATTTGAGTGGTTATATGTACAAAGAGCCAATTCATTCCATGATATGCAAAATATACCAAAAACTTTTCGGGAAAATCTAGAGGAAAATTTTGCCATTCACCCTCTTCAAATGGTATCCATCAGCGGTTCCCAAAATGAGAATACAAGAAAATTTGTATTTCGAACCGAGAACGGCCATGGAATAGAATCTGTATTGATGCAGGAGAAAAAGCGAATTACCATTTGTATCTCCAGCCAAGTCGGATGTGCTGTGGATTGCGGATTTTGCGCCACGGGCTCAATGGGGTTTTTACAAAATTTGTCAGCAGGTGAAATTGTTGACCAGGTTTTACAGCTTAAGTCCCATAGTAAAAAGCGTATGACCAATGTTGTGTTTATGGGTATGGGGGAGCCCTTTTTAAATTTTGATCGAGTTATGCAGGCAGCGCAACTTCTTAACGACAAAAAGGGATTGAATTTTGGTGCCCGACGATTAACGGTGTCAACCGCCGGAATTATCCCAAAAATTAGACAATTTGCTGATAGAGGATATCCTTTTAAACTTGCTATAAGTTTGAATGGAACAAACCAGGAACAACGAGAAAAGATTATGCCTCTAACCCGATCCCATCCATTGGAAAAGTTAATGGAGTCAGCTAAATATTATTACCAAAAACGCCGAAGAATGCTCACATTTGAATATGTATTATTAAATGAATTCAACGATACGGTGACTGATGCAAGAAATTTAATTCGTCTCATAGGAACCATACCGTGCAAAGTGAATGTTATTCCTTATAATGAAATTGGAGGCAGATTCACCCGACCCTCGGATGAACGTATTGATCAGTTTTTAACGGCATTGGATAATGCGCCTTTTACCGTAACGGTCCGGTGGAGTAAAGGAACGGATATTGATGCTGGATGTGGACAATTGGCTATAAAAAATTAAAGGAGAAAAATGGTGTTAATTTCAGAAATGGTGGAATCGATTATAAATAGAACCCGGTTTGACGGTCAGATCGCAATTGTTTTAGGTTCAGGATTAGGGTCATTTGCCGACACAATGAGCGATAAAACAGTTATTCCTTATCAAACCATCCCCAATTATCCCTTGCCGACTGTATTAGGGCACGCCGGAGAATTTGTCTTTGGCAACCTGGACTCAGTGGATATTTTGGCGGCAAAAGGGCGATTCCATTTTTACGAGGGACATGACTTTCAGACTGTAACGCTACCCATCAGGTTATTTCAAAAATTGGGGATCACCCACCTGATTATCACCAATGCGGCTGGCTCAATGAATCGATCTTTCCCGCCGGGGACGCTCATGGCAGCTACAGGGCATTTAGATTGTACCTTTCGGAAAAGTGCAGATGTTCCAAAACTCTATTCCGGAAATCCATATCATGATGAATCTCTCATTCAATTGGCTAAAAATGCAGGGAAATATACAGGAGTAAAAATTGAAGAAGGTGTGTATTCCTGGGCGTTGGGGCCATCCTACGAAACTCCTGAAGAAATCGATTATTTTAAATCTCTGGGAGGTGATGCAGTAGGGATGAGCACTGTTCCCGAAATTCTTGCCGCAGGTGAACTGGGAATTAAAACATTGACGATTTCGTGTATGACAAATTTTGCTGCAGGAATTACTGAGCTCCCTCTGACGCATGAAGAAGTTATGGAAACAGCAGATAGGGTACACGACGATTTTACTCGGTTAATTAAAAAAATAATTATTGATATCGGAAAAACTGTTTCATGATGAATATTCACTCAGCAGTCGAAAGACTTCAAAGTAAAATGGTGGATTTTAGACGTGATTTTCATCAACATCCTGAATTGGGATTTACAGAATTTCGAACAAGTAAAGTTATCGCTAATATATTAAAAAATATGGGTTTTGATGTACAAACTGAAGTAGGACAGACGGGGATTGTAGCAGATTTGTATTGTGGTGCAGGTCCTGTGGTCGCCCTAAGAGCAGATATGGATGCTCTTCCCATTCAAGAAACAAGCGATGTTCCATATAAATCGGTCAATGACGGGATTATGCATGCTTGTGGCCATGACGCTCATATGGCCATGCTTCTGGGGGCAGCAGAAGCATTATACACTATTCAATCTGATTTAACAGGAACGGTGAGGTTTATTTTCCAACCTGCGGAGGAAGGGGGAGGTGGAGCCCGGTATATGATTGCCGATGGCTGTTTGAAAAATGTGGAAGATATTTATGGTATTCATGTGTGGAATTACCAATCCATGGGTGAAGTGGGTGTGAAGCCAGGGCCGATTCTTGCCGCGGCAGATAAATTTACAATTTCTATAAAAGGAATTGGTGGACATGGTGCTGCCCCGCAAGGGTCTGTGGATGCTGTTGTCGTATCTGCCCAATTGATAACTGCCCTGCAAACAATAGTGAGTCGAAATACCAATCCATTGGAAAGTACAGTCCTTACCGTTGGGACAATAAATGGGGGAAGCAATTTTAACATTATAGCTGATGAAGTTGTACTAAAAGGAACAGCTAGAGCCTATACTGAAGAAAATAGAACCTTGATTAAAAAGCGTATGGCAGACATCATTGATGGAATAGAAAAAACATTCAATGCAGAAATACAATTTGATTATGAAGATGGTTATCCCCCAACCATTAATGATGAAAGGACCTATCAAATCTGTCTTGAATCTGCAAAAAGAGTTGTAGGTGAGAATGCTGGAAAACCTTATTTATCTATGGGCGGTGAAGACTTTTCTTATTATGCCCGGGAAATTCCCGGTTGTTTTTTCTTCGTTGGTTCTGCCCCACCAGGCCGGGAATTGTTAAGCGTACCTCATCATTGCTCTCACTTTGATATTGATGAACGTGTATTATCTGTTGGTGCGAGCGTCTTTGTTGAAATTATATTATCAAGGATGGGAAAATGAAAATACAAATCTCTTTATATTTAATTTTGAGTTCATTGTTAACGGGTCAGGCTAAATCCATTGCTGATTTAGAAGTGAAAAAAGATAGCAAGGGGATTTCTCGACGATATGTAAAAGAAGAGGCGACTCCTTATTCCGGACCTGTTTATTTTAAATATGGAAATGGTCAAAAAGAATTTGAAGGCTTTTTAAATGAAGGCCTTCAAGACGGAGAATGGATATGGTATTACAAAAATGGTCAGGTTCAGCAAAAAGGATGGTTTAAAGCCTATAACCAAGAAGGACTTTGGCGCAGATGGTCCTCTAATGGAACACTTATTGAGGAAGGAGAATATGTTAAGGGGAAAAAAATTGGAACATGGATGGTTTGGCATGAAAATGGAACAGAATCCTCAGCTACTCCTTATAGAAACGGAATAATCCATGGGAAAATGATATTATGGTATCCTGATGGAAAACGAGAAGGAGATGCCTGGTTTTTGAATGGACAAAAACATGGCAGAGACCAAGGCTGGTATACATCCGGGCAGCAAAAATGGGAGTTTTTTTATAGTTATGGTCTTGAAGATAGTGTGCACAGGGAATGGTACGGAAATGGACAATTACGATATGAACATTTTTTTGACCAGGGGAAAATTATTGGTGATTTTAAGGATTGGTTCGATAATGGCCAAATTCGTCTTTCAGGTAAATTTACTCATGGACTTCAAGACGGAAAATGGACATGGTTTTACCCTGAGGGGGGTGAAGCATTGAGGGGACAATATCAAGGGGGACATGCAAAAGGGAAATGGGTTTGGTCCAATCGAGAGGGCACTGAAAATGAAGTCAGGGCCAACCCGACTTTAAGCTGGGTGAACCATAAGATACAGCAATGGGAAGCCGGGAATTAAAATGAATTTGAGTGCAAACCAGGCCACACTTGCATTTTTAATGACAGCCGCATTTCGGGAATTATTCCCCAATAGAAAGCTGATTATTGAACATTCATTCGGGAACGGATATTTTTGTCATGACACCCAGTGGGATCCATTTTTGGCTGGAGATTTATCTCAATTGGAAAAAATGATGCATTCATTTATTAAGGATAATATCCCAATTAAATTTGGAGATAACCCGAGAGACTGGGTAATCCAGGAATTTTACAAATTCAATTCTATCAGTAAATCCGGAAATATTCAGCAATGGAAAGAACCCAAAATCCCCATAGTGAGTTATAGAAAATATTCGGATTATCGTATCGAATCAATGCAGCAGGATAAATCAAAATTGGGTCCGTTTGAGATAAAAAAATTCAATGACGGATTTCTGCTGCGATTTCCTAACATGATTTCACCTGGAGTCTTAAAGCCTTTCAAACCTCAAATGAAATTGTTTAGCATCATGGAGGAACATGAACAGTGGGGTGATATTTTAGGAATTAGAACTATAGATGATTTGAATGTTTCAATTCAAAATGGTGATATTCAGGAATTGGTTTGGGTAGCAGAAGGACTCCATGAAAAAAAGATAAGTCAAATAGCTGACCACCTGGTAAAAGGATTTCCAAAGAAAAAAATCATTACCATTGCAGGACCTTCATCATCGGGAAAGACAACCTTTGCCAAGAGACTGGCAGTTCAATTACGGGTAAATGGATTTCATGCCCATCAGGTTTCCATGGATGATTATTTTATTGATCGGAATAAAATCCCTTATGATGAAAACAGATTTCAGGACTTTGAGGGGATTGGAGCTTTGGATACAAATATGTTATCAGAACGAATGACCTCCTTGTTAAAAGGAAAATCAATTCCGAAAAGAAAGTTTGATTTTGGGACAGGAATTGGAATTGACCTGGATGAACAAATTAACTTGGGTGAATGGGATTTTATTCTCTTGGAAGGCATCCATGGACTAAATCCTGTTTTGGGGCAATCCTTAGGGAGGGATCAAATCCAATGTATCTATATCAGCGCTATCACCCAGTTGAATATTGATTCTACACACCGAGTTTCAACATCTGATAACCGTTTACTGAGACGGATGGTGAGGGATTATAAATATCGAGGGTATACTGCAGAAGAAACACTTAATCGATGGTCTTCAGTTCGTTTTGGAGAAGAAAAAAATATTTTCCCATATCAGGAAGAAGCAGATTTAATGTTTAATTCTGCTCTTCTTTATGAGCTGCCTGTATTGGCAAATGAATGCAGCCCTCTTCTTAATGAATTAAAAAAACATCCCCAGTTGGGGGAAACTGCAAACCGCTTGTCCATTTTGTTGACTTTTTTTCATTTATTGGAAGAGAATTATGTGCCGGGGACATCAATACTCAGAGAGTTTATTGGGGAAAGTGAATTTAATTATTGAATGAGGCTCTTATTGTAATGAATCTTGAAATACTGCTCTAAAACAGTGGTAATTTCCTGAGCGAAGACGGACAATTGGGTTTTATTATCACGAATCCCAGGTTTTTGCATTTCCAATTGGATAGCGCTAATCGTACCTCCTTCCACCGACCCGTGTCGCCGTGTATTATATCCTCCACTAAAAAATCGTGACCCTTGGGGTCCTGGAGATGTGAGGCTTGGTACAGATTCATATCCTGAATTTCCAAGGAGAGTCCCAAAACTATTCGATCCTCGGAGAAGCTCTATAAAACTCTCATTTGTTGTCTCTGCGAGATGTCGTATGCTTGACTTATTCTTATAGAAGTCTGAGTTTAACTCTGAATCGGATTTGTCCAATTCATTCCCCGATAAAAGATATCCTAACCAGATTCGCAAGTCATAGAATCCATCCGGGTTAGCTCCGTGGCCATGGATGTCCAAATATAACCCGCTTCCATAATCTCGGGTGATTTTTTCCTTGGCGGAGGCAATATAGTGATGAAATTCCTGCCATGCGCGGAGAGCGTATTCATTGTCCTGCGCTGCTTCAATACTATCCCTGTTCGCATCAAGCTTTGTTCGTTTCAGCCTGCAAATAACGACATGAGGGCGTTTTCCGAACCGAGCTTCGACTGTATCGGCAATTACACGGGATAATTGTTCTGTATTTGTATCAGTTGATTGTGTGCCATAGGATCTGTTTGGAATGTCAGATGGCGTTAAAGCTCCTCCATGGGGAGCGGCTAAAATGATGGGGAGGTCTCCCGCCTGATATTCAATATATTCGTTAAGACCGAAATACGTTTCTCCGGCAATGTAGGGTTCCTGGTAATCTAAAGAAGGCCATGTTTCTTCATTCCCGTTATCTTCTGTACAAGAAAAGATAACAAAGCAGAATAAAAGAAATAGCCGTATTTTATGTAAGAAGCTCAACCTGAAATTTAATAGCCAACAGCCGTTGTTTCTCCGCGAGTATCTCCACCTCCCCATACGCCCGTATCATCAATCAAAATTCCATTTGCCTGACCTATCTTCCCCCACTTGTATTGCTTGATTCTATGGCCTTTTTTCTTGAGGTTATCAATCGTATCCTTGCTTTGTCCTCTTTCTTCGATCATTATATAATCTGGCAGCCATTGAGAGTGTGTTCTCGGTGCAGCCACAGCTTCTTTAATATCCATGCCATGAATGACGACATTTAATATGCACTGCATAGTTGTGGTGATAATTGTCGATCCTCCAGGAGAGCCGATAACAATGTAAGGTCTACCATTTTTTGTGACAATTGTTGGAGTCATAGAGCTTAATGGGCGCTTTGCTGGGGCGATAGAGTTGGCTTCGTTTCCCACAAGTCCAAAGGCGTTAGGTACTCCCGGTTTAATAGAAAAATCATCCATTTCATTATTTAGGAAGAATCCTGCGCCTTTAACAACAAATCCACCCCCGTAAGACAAATTGATGGTTGTGGTTACACTGACGGCATTTCCTTCTTTGTCTACCACAGAATAATGGGTGGTTTCCACACTCTCATAGGGAAAGGAGCTTCCGGCTAAAACATCCGCACTGGGCGTTGCCTTATTCATGGAAATGGTCTCTACTCTTTTTTTTGCGTAATCCTTTGATGTAAACATATTTATTGGAACAGGCCAAAAATCGGGATCACCCAGGTGTTCTGCTCTGTCAGCATAAGCACGACGTTCAACTTCTGTGAGAACATGAATATAATCTGACGAATTCCATTCTAATTCTTCTAAAGGATAACTTTCCAGCATATTCATCATATTAATGAGCAAAGCGCCACCGGAGCTGGGAGGGCCCATAGAAATAATGCCAAAATCTTTAAATTTTCCTGTTATTGGCGGGCGATATTTCGATTCATAATTGGCCAGGTCTTGATGTGTTATCAGACCATTTCCTCTTTTCATTTCTTCTACAATTAAATCTGCGGTCTTGCCAAAATAAAAGCCATCTTTTCCCTTTTTGGAAATTCGTTTTAAAGTATGGCCTAAATCTTTTTGTTTGAATCGATCTCCCTTTTCCCAAGATGATCCGTCTTTTTTAATAAATATTTCTGCTGTGGCTTCGTGTTTTAAAAATAAGTCTTTATTTCGGTTAAACCGTTGTGCTTCGTGATGCGAAAGGTGGAATCCTTTTGTGGCAAGCCTAATTGCCGGTGCCAAAAGGTCACTTCTGGAAATATTTCCTGAACCATAGTCTTCCCAGGCTTTTAATAATCCATCGACAGTTCCCGGTACACCAGAAGCCATTCTGGTATACATAGAAGCCCCTTTAATTGGGTCCCCATCCTCATCCAGGAACATATCCCTGCGCGATGCGGAAGGAGCCATTTCACGATGGTCAAGCGTAAAAGTTCTGCCATCAGCAAATTGAGCCACCATAAATCCGCCTCCGCCAATATTTCCATTTGAAGAAGAGGTTACTGCAAGGGCAAAACCCACAGCTACAGCAGCATCAACGGCGTTGCCGCCTTTTTTTAAGATTTCAATTCCAGCTTCTGAAGCGTGCTGGCTTGTAGAAACAATCATTCCGTTTTTGCCATAGGTGGGTTTCGGCTGTGCCCCAAATGTGATTGTTAATAGTAAAAGGAGAAAAATATTTTTTTTCATATTATTGTATCCAGTATAAGAGTTTATCAATGCCGTCAATCATAGGAGAAATATTGTCTCCAAGATGGGCTAAGGTTAAGTCTTGATCAAGAGGCAACGCCATACTGTCTCTGAGAGCTTTTTTCCCATCGAAGTTTACATAAGCCAGTCGAGCAGTAAATTCTTCTAAATGACGTCCAAATACTGAGCCGGGAAGCAAGGCAACACCGGTGTCTTCCAATAGAGTTTCGCAGAAAGATTCGTTATCATAAATTCCCCGGTTATTCAAAGATTCGGTAAATCCGGAAAAATCAGGAAATAAGTAAAATGCGCCTTCAGGAGAATGTACGCCTATTCCTGCATTATTTAATTTGTGGAAAATAGTTGAACCCAATACCTTCAAGATGCGTCGGGAATGTGTTAAATACTCCTCAATTTCAGCCCCGCCATTAAATGCGGTTATTGCTGCATATTGGATTGGAGCACTAACTGAAGTATAGGTTTCACTGGCTACCGCATTCATAGGATCCAGAAGCCAGTGCAATTCTTTCGGGAATGAAAATGTCCCTAATCGCCAGCCTCCTGCACCGCACCATTTAGACAGACCAGAACTAATGATGGTTCCTTCCGGGTAATATTTTGCAATGGATTCATGCAGCCCATTATGCTGGATCCGCCCATAGATTTCGTCAGATAAAATAATAATGTTATATTCACGGGCAACGCTTGCCAAGTCTTTAAGCTCTGTCTTGGAATAGCTCTGACCCTCAGGGTTCCCAGGGTAATTTAATATTAAGAGTCTGGGCTTTTCGGGGTCATTTTCTTTTTGAAGATGCACAGCCAATCGGCTGGGAGTTAACCGCCATCTTTCTTTAAAAGCCGTGGAGATGAATTGCACTTTTCTGCCGATGATATTGGCTTGGGGCAAATAAGATACCCAGCAGGGAGAGGGGATCAAGATGTCACCATAGAAAACAAGCTGCAGGATAAACATGAGTTCTTTAGACCCTGGGCCGATCATAACAAAATCCGGGTCCACATTTACCAGGTCTTCTTTCTCATGCCACCTTGCTACACTTTTTCGCAACTCCGATAATCCTTGTACTGGTAAATAGTCTTTTTGGTGAGCATTATCCTTAAGGGCTTGTTCAACTAAATCCGGTACAGGAAAAGGTGATTGTCCAAGGCCAAACCGATAGACTTGCTTTCCTTTGGATTGTAGGAAAGCACTTTGTTCATTGATGGCAAGAGTGGCAGATTTTCCCATGCCCCTTATGTTTAGGTTTAAACTTGCTTTTCTGTGATTCATGGTGCCTTAAAAATTGACGTTAAAAGTAATGTGTTTTAAAATTGAATGGAATAAAAAAAAGACCCCATTCGAAAAAATCGAACGGGGTCTTTAATCCGTATTCTAAACTTTGTTTAGAAATTGAAGGTAGTACTCAGGTACATAAACCGGCCATTCATCCCAATAGGAGTAAGACCAGAGTAAACGAAAGCACCATTATTGCCTGAGCCGGGCTGATTGCCTTTATCTGGCATGGTATCCAACAGGTTGTTGATGCCGCCGGTAAAGGTTAGAGAACCCAAATCGTATGATGCTTTAACATCCATGACGATTTTTGCTGCAAAAACCTGTGCCCATTCGTCAACACCACCAATAGTCGTGTATTTTTCCCAGTTGCCGGTCTCTTTCATACCGCTTACGCGAGAATCAGTTTCATAATCACTGTCAAATCCGCGTGATAGGGTTGAGCCAACTCTCCACAAGTGGTAATTGAAGTTCCAGTTACCTCGATGAAGGTTTGCACGAAAGTGTGTATTCTGCCAAGGCTGTGTCCGGGTCATAGTTCTTTCTTCCTGACCATTAAACATACCATACCGAGCGTCCTCTTTTGCTTCCTCAGACAGGGTTGAGTTTTCAATGCCGGATGGTGTTCTAATTGCTGTCACTTCATTTGCCAGTAATTGGCTGTGAGAAAAGCTAAGTGTAAGATCACCGATATTAGCCAATTTCATATCGTAACTGGCGGCAATGTCTATCCCTTGAGTGTGGGTATCCACACCATTAAAGAAAAACCGACCAGCAGCTTTTCCGGGTACACCGGCTTCTTTCAGCAGTTTTTCAACCATTTGACCAAGTTCAGATGATCCGGATTGGAAATTACCCGTCATAACAATTCGGTCTTTAATAGTAACGTCGTAAAAGTCAAAATTCACTTTTACGGCACCTGTGGTATAAGAAGCACCAGCACTGATATTTACGGATTTTTCCGGTTTTAACTCTTCAGCGCCAAGAGCTTGGGGGAAAGGATCACTTACAGGAAAGTTACCAACTTCGTAGGCCACCGCTTCACCGGTTGTTGGGTCTGTGGTAAAGTTTGTTGCAACTTTTGATTGGTAGGCCTGTGCCAAAGCAGGGGCTCTAAATCCTGTACTGAATCCACCTCGGAAAATCAGAGCTTCACTCAGGGCATACCGTGTCGTAGCTTTCACATTAAAGGTGCTGCCAAAGTCACTATAGTTTTCGAAACGAGCAGCGCCACCAAAACGAAGAGCATCACTCATGTTATACTCTGCATCTGCATAGGCACCAAAAGATGTTCGGTTTGCATCATAACTTTTTTCTTCGTTTGAAGGTTTAAATCCGCTAAAACACTGACATCCTGTTCCGGCTGTTGAAGAGTTTACTCCCACTTGATTTCCTTCTTCATCAACACTGTCCCAACCGGCGACATTTGTACCGGCTTGACCGTTGAGATAAGATTGGGGTTCCCCGGCAAAAATCCGGTATTTTTCCATGCGGAATTCACCACCGACAGCCAAATCAATATCACCCATTTGAGTTGTGGCATCAATATTGTTTGTCCATTGGGTAAAGTTGAATCCGCCGATATCATATTCTCGGGGGACTTCCGGCCCAAATGATGCATTGGTACTGTTCATGAAAAAGTGAAATTCGTTACTTCCTAAGGTTGAGCTTAAGTCATAACTCCAATCATTCATAATTCCTTCTACACCTCCGGAAATGGATTTATCCGTTACAAGAGGTTGAATATGAGGAACATATCCAGTGGGGTTTTTGCTGAGCCATGTTTTGTTGGCTTGATTAGGTTTTCGAGTATAGCAGCCGGTATCCGCTTTTCTAACCACATACCCGCCGAAAGCATAAAATCGCTTTTCACCTTGAGGAACTGAAGCATTAAACATGGTGCCAAAGTTCTTTTGAGCTTGGTTTCCCCAAATCATTCTTTTGGGGTTGATATACCAGTTGCTACCAGGTTGAAGGCGCATGGTTTCCGCTTCATCATTGCTCCAATAATCTGAATTGATTTCATAAAGGCGGCCCGCTTGGAAGCCCACACGGTTTGAAGCTGTTCGATCCCGGTATTCAGCAGCGACCATTAGGTAACCGTCATCGCCGAGTTTAAAGCTATTGCTGTATTGGACTTGAAGACGTCTACCATCATTAATGGTGTAATCTTTGCTGTCCGTTACATGGGCTTCGCTTCCGGGGGTAAAGTTGGAGTTTATATCCACATATCCAGTGGGGTTCCATTCCATTCGTTCACCGTTACCGGCCCAATCATATAAATTGTAACTGGAAGGAATCGCTTTAATTGTATGGGAATTCTGCCCAGCATAGACCTGAAATGTTCCTCCATCGCTTTCATCTTTCAGGATGATGTTAATCACACCGGCAATAGCATCAGAACCATATTGAGCGGCAGCACCGTCCCGGAGAACTTCAATTCGTTTAATCGCTGCAGCAGGGATGGCGTTTAAATCCACGCCTGTGTCACCACGACTTGGGCTGGAGTTAACATGAACCAGTGCAGTCGTATGACGGCGTTTACCATTAACCAGGACCAGAACCTGTCCTGAACTTAGTCCTCTAAGGGTCATTGGACGAACAGTGTCAGAGCCATCTGAAATCGTGGTTTTAGGAAGGTTAAAAGATGGCGCCAGGGCCTGTAGGATTTGTCCGGTTTCGGTAAACCCGACTCTACGAATTTCCTGGGCTGTAAATACATCTACAGGAACAGCTTGTTCCTCTTCAGTATGGGCAAATCGTGACCCAATAACCGAGACAGTGCGACCTGCTAATGCGCTGACTTGTAGGCTGAAATTGACGGTAGTTGCGTCATTTCCCACTGAGGCTGTCTGACTTGCGGACTCATACCCGATATAGGATGCCGTTACGGTGTATCGGCCCGGGGGTACTGATGAGATGGAATATGATCCATCTGTTGCAGCAGCTGCACCTAATGATGTCCCTTCCACAGTCACGTTTGCGCCGGCTAATCCATTACCTTTATCGTCGGTTATTGTTCCCGATATGGAGCCGCTTTGGGCAAACAGGGTGGATATGAGACTCAGGGCAGCCATAAGGCTGATGAGTTTTCTCATTACATACTCTCCTTTGGTTTGATTTCGTTAAGAAAAACCGGGCATTTCCCGGCTATTTTTGCTTACTCAACTCAATTGTCCAGGGAAGTTATCTGAAAGTATAAGAAAAATCAATATTTTTTTATGGTGCCGAAATACAGGAGAAATCAGGGTAGAGATTTAAAGATTTAATTATTGGTAAATATGGATTGATAGGGGTTTTGTCGAGAATAAATACCCTCGAAACATTCCTTTGGTATTAAACGGCATTGCAATATTTCCTTTAGTGTCTAAACAGATTACCCCTCCAGATCCCCCTAATTCTTCTACTTTATTAATCGCTTTTTCCGCCGCTTTTTTGAGGGAATATTGCTTGTATTCTATCATAGCAGATATATCATGGGTTGCATTTGCCCGAATAAAATATTCTCCTGTACCTGTAGCGGATACCGCACAGGTTTTGTTGTTTGCATACGTTCCTGCGCCAATAATCGGTGAATCTCCAATTCGGCCCCATTGTTTGTTTGTCATGCCTCCCGTGGAAGTTCCTGCTGCAAGATTCCCTTGTTTATCCAAAGATACACACCCCACAGTGCCATGTTTTTTTATTTTTGATTTTGTTTTTTGAAGGGAATTCCACCTATGCTCTG
This sequence comes from uncultured bacterium, assembly GCA_964549275.1. GTDB lineage: Bacteria > Fidelibacterota > Marinisomatia > Marinisomatales > TCS55 > CAZJUP01. The sequence goes on from CAZJUP010000006.1 coordinate 27,631, forward strand.
TAAAAAAATATTTGGGGTCTACAATTTCAAGGCCTTGCTTGGAAGCAAACACGTCTGCTCCTTCACCAACCAAGAGCACATGCCAGGTTTTTTCCATGACCTTTCTTGCAGCAGAAATCGGATTTTTGATGGTTTTGACACCAGCAACAGCACCGGCTTTCAGGTTACTTCCGTCCATTATACTTGCATCCAGTTCATTGGTACCTGCATGGGTAAAAACTGCTCCTTTTCCCGCATTAAATAAAGGAGAATCTTCCAGGATGCGAATTGCTGCTTCTACTGCATCTAAAGCAGAACCGTTTTCTTCCAAAATAAAGTACCCTGCATTAAGCGCCTCCTTCAGTTTTTCCGTATAAGCCATTTCTTTTTCCGGAGTCATGTTCTCTTTCGTAATTGTTCCGGCACCTCCATGGATGACCAATCCGAATATTTCTGAAGATTGAGCGTGTGCCAGGAATAGCCCCGTAGAGAATAATACGAAATAAATACGGATGTTTTTTAGCAGAAGAGCCACCCAGGCTTCTGTTAATTTCTTCTGGACTGAAGCTTTGCCAGAAGTCGCAGTATTTCCAAGTATAACCAAATAAGGGTAACTAATAATCCAAAAGCGCCGAACCATTCCATATATTTTGGGGCGCCCATTTCTGCACCTTCTTCAATAAAATCAAAATCCATTACCAGATTTAGTGCTGCAATAACTACAACAAAAATACTAAATATAATACTCATATTAGAATTACCATGGATTACGGGAATGTTGACATTAAAAAACCCTAATATAAAACTTAGAAGATATACAAATGCTATTCCTCCTGTGGCAGCTGCGATCCCCAGTTTAAAATTTTCTGTTGGTTTTATTAACCCGGAGCGATAAGCCAAAAGAAGTGCTCCGAGAGTTCCAAATGTCAGCATGACAGCTTGGTTGACAATCCCGGGATACATGGATTCAAAAAAACGGGAAATACCACCGAGAGCCAAACCCTCTAAAAGTGCATAGGCAGGGACGGTGATGGGTGCAGCGGTTTTTTTGAAAACAGTGACCAGAGCCATTATAAAGCCGCCAATAAGTCCCAGAAACATGAATCCGCTGACCTTGGGATCATTCACCGGTAAATTCCATGTGAAAATGGCAGTGGTCATCAGTAACAGGAGGGATAAAGCTGTTTTATGTACTGTTCCCATAATGGTCATAACCCCACTGCCACTTTGAGCTAAATGTTTAAATGTATTTGCTGTAAGGGTAGGGTTTCCCGAGCGAAGGGTCATATGTCGGTTCATTGATAAGCCTCCATTGCATCATAAATAGCTGAGTTGAGTTTGTCGATAGAAACACGGTCCTGTTTTTGGGTATCCCGATGGCGGAGGGTTACTGTATTATCCTCAGTTGATTGATGATCAACAGTAATTCCAAAAGGAGTTCCTGCCTCATCTTGGCGATAATACCGTTTTCCGATTGAGCCTTGCTGGTCATAAAGAACTTTAAAATCTGGTTTTAGCGAATCAACAATATTTCGTGCTAATTCCGGCAGTCCATCCTTCTTAACCAATGGGCATACCACAGCTTTGACTGGTGCCAGTTTAGGATTTAATCTCATGACGATACGATTATGTTCTTCATCTTCCCAATACGCATCAGTCAGGACAGCCAAAAGGGTGCGGTTCAGCCCGGCTGATGTTTCAATAATAAAAGGCAGATACCGATCATTTTCAATCGTATCAAAGTATTGCATGTTTTTTCCGGAGAACTCCTGATGGCGTTGCAAATCAAAATCAGTTCGATTATGAATGCCTTCAATTTCAGACCAGCCAAAGGGGAATTCATATTCAATATCCCAAGCTTCTTTAGCATAGTGGGCTAATTCCCCATCTCCATGCTGATGAAACCTGATTTTATTTTTATCAATGCCTAACAATTCGTCATAAAACGAAAAACGCTCTTTTTTCCATTGCTCTAAAGAAGCATCGTCTGTGCCCGGTTTAACAAAATACTGCATTTCCATTTGTTCAAACTCACGGGTTCGAAAAATAAAATTACGTGCCACAATCTCATTTCGAAATGCTTTCCCGATTTGGGCAATACCAAAAGGCACTTTCAGACGCATGGCATTTTGGGTCAACAGGTAGTTGACGTAAATTCCTTGGGCGGTCTCAGGGCGGAGGAAAGCCGCATTTGCATCCTCTTCCACCGGACCGATATGGGTTTTAAACATGAGATTGAATTGACGTGGTTCGGTGAGATTGCCCGTGGTACCGCATTTAGGGCATTGGATGTCATCCCATTTGCCATTTTCAGGATCGCCTTCAAATAATTCATCCGCACGGTAGCGGGCTTTGCATTGTTTACAATCCACAAGCGGATCGTTAAATTCACCCACATGGCCGGAAGCCTCCCAAATTTTAGGATGCATCAATATACCGCTATCCAATCCAACAATATTTTCGTGGAGTTGGGTCATAGCCTTCCACCAAAGTTGAGAAATGCTGTTTTTTAGAGCAATGCCTAATGGGCCATAATCATACACAGCTCCAAAACCACCGTAAATTTCTGAGCTTTGAAATATAAATCCCCTTCTTTTGCACAGGGATACAATTTTATCTATGGATTGGTTTTTATTCATGATTCAGTTAACAAAATTATGTGTGAAATATTAGAGGTGAAATTAGTCATTTATCCTCAAAATGAGGATGAAAACTATTCACAGAAATGAGATGAATTACTGATTAAAAAATACTCCGTGATTCATGACAAGGAAGTTCAAAGGTTATCTTTTCTAATCTAATTCTTTTAATTCCTTTTCAATGATGCTGTTGTGGGGGATTGCTGCATTTTTCTTTGAAGGCAAAACTATCTCAGTTTTCGAGGTTTTCAAATAGATAGAAATGATGAAAATACCAACAATTCCCATAAGAACAGGTGCAATCCATGCAAACAGATTGAATCCTGATGCAACAGGCACAGCCAGAATACGTTCCCCATATTTTTGCACATAATAGTCAAGAATATCTTTTTTGGTTTTCCCTTGTTGAACAAAAGCAGCAATTTCTGATTCCATTTGCGAATGGCCATGGTCATAAACTGTACCACTCCAGCAGCAGGGAGCCATGAGACTTTGTTCGATATCCTTTATGAGAGCATCCTCATTTTCTCCAAAGAGAAAAGTGGAGAGTAATATGAATGTAATTTTTTTTATCATTTCTTTTTTTTCCTTCGTTTTTTACGAGGTCCTGCCGCCCGTCGCTTGTCGATTAAATCCACGGCTTCTGTTAAAGTCAATGAATCCGGTTCCACATTTTTAGGAAGGGAGGAATTGGTTTTGCCATCTGTGACATAGGGTCCGTATCGCCCGGTTTTAACGGTAAGCGTTTCACCGGTTGTAGTATGTTCTCCGAGGGATTTTAAAACAGTACTCCCCTGTTTTGATTGTTTCAATATTTCTACAGCAGAATCCAAGGAGACATTTAAGGGAGAAATATCCGACGGGAGGGATTTATTCAATTTTCCCACTTTAATATAGGGGCCATATCGTCCATAATCAGCAAAAATCTCATCGCCGGTTTCAGGATGGTGCCCCACTGATCGGGGCAGGGCTAGTAACCTGAGAGCGAGATCTAAATCTACCTGAGCCAGATCTGTTCCTTTCGGAATGGATTTTCGAGATTTTGTTTCTCCGAGTTGCACATAAGGGCCATAGGGACCTGTTTTTAATACAACCGATTCACCGGTCTTTTCATCTATACCCAGGATAGAATCTTCGTTTTCTTCTTGGGAAAGTATTTCAATAGCCTTATCCGGATTAATATCGCCCATGGCAAGGGTTAGTGGGATGTTTCGTCTTTTTTCACCCTGCTGAAGATAGGGTCCGTATCGCCCTATGCGAATATCAATGGGAACTTTATTGCTCAAAACGGGAATGGTACAGGCTTTGGCAATATCCACTTTTTCGTCAAGCATGGTTTCCAATCCCTTAAGGGAATCGGCACCGAAATAGAAATCCGAAATAAAGGGATGTGAGTGTTTTTCTCCTCGTGAAATAGCATCCAGGCCATCTTCCATTTTCGCTGTGAATTCAGAATCCACAAGGGGATTAAAATGATTTTCTAATAACTGGGTTACCGCAAAACCCAAAAACGATGGAGTTAAGATGCCTTTTTTATTTGAGACATAAGTCCGTCTCTGAATGGTGTCTAATATAGAGGCAAATGTGGATGGTCTGCCAATTCCCCTGTTTTCTAAGTCTTTAACAAGAGATGCTTCAGTATATCGAGCGGGGGGTTTGGTGATGTGCTCTTCTGAAGTAAGTTCTTCACATCCTAATCGTTCTTTTGTCGATAAGGGGGGTAAAATTCTTTCTTTATTTTCTCTTTCCTTTTTTGGGTCGTCAGTTCCTTCAACATATACCGCCATATATCCCGGAAATAAAATCACTTTTCCTGTTGCGCGAAATTCAGCTTTTTGATTTTCGATAGTCGCTGAAATTTGCTTCAACTTTGCCGATTTCATTTGGCTGGCCAATGTACGTTTTCTAATTAAATCATATAAATTACCCGCTTCGGAGCCCAAATCACCGGAAACAGTTCTGGCACTTTTAATTGTGGGACCTGCAGGCCTGATGGCTTCGTGAGCTTCTTGTGCATTTTTGACTTTTGTCGCGTAATATTTGGGTTTATCCGGAAGGTAATCTGCACCAAATACTTTTTGTATCTCAGTTCTGGCACCTTGCAGACCTTCCTGAGAAAGTTGTGTTGAATCCGTTCTCATATATGTAATATATCCGGCTTCATACAGTTGTTGAGCTGTTCTCATGGTTTTTCTTGCCGAAAAACGCAGTTTCCTCGCAGCCTCCTGCTGAAGAGTGCTGGTGGTAAAGGGAGGCTTTGGATGTGAATTTTGTATTTTTTCTGTTACCTCTTTAACCAGCCAGGGGCCCGGTTTCAATTCATTAACCAAGGCTTCTGCCTGAGTTTGAGTCAATAGTAATACATTTTCATTTTTTAATTGACCTGTATCTGGATTGAAATCTTTACCACGAGCCAGCTTTTTCCCATCCAACCGATTGAGAACAGCGTGAAAAGATTCCATCTTTTCAGTCATAAGTTCTGCTTTTAGGTCATAGTAATGGGCAGAAGTAAATGCAGCCCGAAGTCTTTCTCTTTCCACAATCATTTTTAAGGCTGCGGACTGTACCCGTCCTGCAGAGAGTGTTACTTCAACAAAATTCATGTTTTTTTGCAGTGTACTCCACAGAACAGGAGAAACCTTATATCCAATGAGGCGGTCAATAATTCGTCGAGATCTTTGAGCTTCGATTAAATCTTCATTGAGTGAGCTGGGATGGGTCATTCCCTCTTCAACACCCTCCTTAGTGATTTCAGTAAACTGAACACGAGAAATTTTGGTATTTCCAACTTCACTGGCGATATGGGCTGCAATAGCTTCTCCTTCTCGGTCAGGGTCAGTAGCAATGACGATTTCAGGAGCAGTTTTTGACAGAGATTTTAACTCTTTAATAAACGATTTTTTATCAGGGAGAATTTCTTCCTTTATGGTAAAATCATTTTCTGTATCCACACCAAGTTCTTTTCTGGGGAGGTCTTTAATATGACCGACACAAGCCAAAACGGTATAATCTCCATCAAGGTATTTTGAAATGGTTTTCGCTTTTGACGGCGATTCGACAATCAATAGAGGTTTAGTATTCATTAACTATGCGAGGTTTTATTTTTTAACAAATAGCGCGATCTCATACGCGTGTATTAATGTAATATGCGATTTAATTAATAAGCAAGGCAGCCAATTGTTCCTCCAAAGATTTTAAAGATATCAACGACTGTGTACTTTTCTGAAGGTCTTTTACCTGTACGGTTTGACTTTCGATTTCATTATCTCCAATGATCACTGCATATGCAGCCCCTGTTTTATTTGCCTCACGCATTTGTGCTTTCAAACTTCGCCTTAAGGGGTCAAATACAACGCGAATGCCCTTTCTTCTGAGGGTTTGGATATAACGGATAGAATCTTTTCTTGCTTTTTCTCCGAGGATAATGAAAAACACCTGTGGTTTTTCATCCGAACTCAAATTGGATAGATTTGCAGCTAAAAGTATTCGCTCGATTCCGGCGGCAAATCCGATGCCAGGGGTTGGTTTCCCTCCTAAAGTTTTAACCAGATCGTCGTAACGTCCACCTCCACAAAGTGAATTTTGGGCTCCCAATGCATCAGACGTAATTTCAAAAGTTGTCCGAGTATAATAATCCAGACCACGAACCAATCGGAAATCCAGCTGAAACGGAATGTGAATCGATTCAAGCATTTCACAAACTGTTGAAAAATGGTCTTTATCTTGTGCTGTGAAGGCATCTTGAATACTTGGCGCATTTTTCAATAATTCTATTTCATGGGGAACTTTTGTATCTAAAATCCGAAGCGGATTGGTCTCAAACCGGTGCTGACTAGTTTCTGAGAGTTCCTTCAAAGAAGGTCGTAAAAAGGATTTGATTGTCTCTCTATAATTCCTTCTGCATTCCGGTGACCCAATACTATTTAATTTTAAAGTAATGTTTTCAATTCCCAAGGCTTTCAAGGTTTCCCATGCGAGGGAGATAATTTCAACATCCAGTTCCGGATGTTCCGAGCCGAAAGCTTCCGCACCGAATTGATGAAATTGACGATATCTTCCTTTTTGGGGGCGTTCTCTCCTGTACAACGCATCTATGTAGTATAATTTGTTTATGGGACTGTTGGCTCCGAGGTTATGCTGTATATAGGCCCGTACAACCGGAGCGGTCAATTCAGGTTTGAGGGTGAGGTGCGTTCCACCCTGGTCAGTCCAACTATACATTTCTTTGGTGACAATATCAGTTTCTTCTCCAACACCTCTAGAAAAAAGCTCAGTTTTTTCAAATGCAGGAGTTCGGATTTCATCATATCCATATATGCTCATTATGGATCGGATAATATCCTCCAATTTTCGCCAGTAAGGTGTTCGATTTGGAAGAATATCCTGAGTGCCTTTAATAGAATGGATCACCGTTTCCTCAAATGTTTCAGTCGATAATGTTTTCCAAAAGTTGCTTTGCACGATCCAACTGTTCTTTTGGGACAAAAATAACAGCGGAGTTCCCTATGGCTGAGGGTCCGGACAGTTGTAATGCAGATGAAAACAATTCTGATTTTATATAATTTGAAATTTGATGTTTTATCAAAATTTCTACAGCCATATCTGCGTGGGTTTTGCTCGGAAATTCGTGTAGGGGAACCCAGTCAATTTCTTCCAGTTTTTTTTCAGTCGGCAATTGTGTTATCAAGGTCACTTTACAATCCGGGCATAAGTCAACTCCCTGAAAAAATTCGCTATGGCATTCTGGACAGTACATCATTGGATATCGATTGAGTTAAAATTTCTTTTGATTTGTATTTCGAATTTACAAAGACAAGGTGACTTCCATCATTAAAACATGGGTCGCTGATAAACACCGCCTCTTTGCTCAATTTTCAAGTCTTTCAATGTTGGAGATTTTACATTCAATTTAAAATAAAGCCCCGAGGCATACCCGCTGGGAGTCCAGTTTACACTGAGTTCCCAACAATGAAGATCTCTGTAGAGCGAGAAACTGTGACTGACCAGGTCTGTATGGATTAAATCAAATCGAGCATTATAAGTTACTCTCCATTTTTGAGTGAGCTGGATGGTAGAATTGGTATTCATCCAAAACGTCTTTTGTGGGTTTATTGGATTAGAATTGTTGAATGTATAGCTGAGGCTGATTCGTGTCCGCCATAATTGTTTTCCCTCATTTTGAATGTCACTTCTTTCCTGTAAATTTTGAAGAAAGGTGGACTCTTCAGCTTGCTTGGGTTGCAGTTGGAGTTCGGGCTCAGGCTCTACGCTATCAACAAAACCGAACCGATTTCCTGAAAAAGAAAACCCTGTTGATAATCTTACATCCAGAAGTCGAGGGACTGGGATACCGTTGGATGTACGGAAAATATTGATTTGCTTTCCGAGAGTTTCGTCAAACTCATAAAAACTGTGGGACATGGATAAGTCAAAGCTCTGTTTTTTACTGATGTTTGTTCGAATAGAGGAAGTCATATTTGACCACTTAAACTCTTCTGCTGCAAAGTTGTGACTTGCGGAGAGCCTCCAGGAAAAAAGGTCTTTTTTTGTTTCTGTTCCGTCTTGGATAAGTTTTGCCTGGAATACATTGTTAAAACTTAAATTGATACTTTGTCGTTCTCCTTTTGGCGTTCCTCCGGCTAAAGTTCCTGAAAATCGATCATAAAGAATCCCCTCTCCAGAATCCGGATAAACAGTTTCGTAATATCCAAATTGTGGTTTAGAAAAATCCGGGGTATAGGAATAACTGATTGATGGAGTCATGGTGTGGCGTATACCGTTGAGAGTGGCAAATTTAACGGGAAACATTCCGTATGCAGTGGTTTTCATACTGAGACTCATGGACCCTGTGGTTCTTGCTGCAAAGCCAGGTGATTCTATTTTGACCAGTTGCCCAGAAGAATCTATGGTGCCTGCAATTGTTCTGTTGACCCATGCAGAACGAAGAGATATCCCAGGACTCACTGTGACATAACGAAACAGTTTCTGCGGAGCGCTAATAGAAGATGTGTGATTCATAAAGTAGTCTGAGAACGTATTCACAAGCGGGTTTCCATTTCCATCCCGTTTCCACCGAAATCCATCTGTGGTATCATCTATAGCATAGGCTTCTGACTCATAATAGGTCCGCAACCGATTGTTGAATGTTGCTCCATATCCATATTTAATAGTGTTGTACCAGTTTTTTTCAACCGCTTTGGTTGGAAAAAGATCCCGTGAACTATGTGAGAATCGAAGCTGTGGAAGGGTATTGTTCGTGATTTGCAATTGGCTTTCTGCACGGGTGGGAGTTTGATAAAAAATTGAACTTGAATCCACTTTTTGTTCCACCATCAAATCCCGGGTTGAGGACAAGTTTAGGCTGATACTGTTGTTGGATTTAGGCCACCGTTTGGAATATGTCGCGTTGGAAACAGCCTGTTGTTCCAGCCTCCTGTTTAGATCTATACCAGTTCGTCTGTTATAATCCCCGCTGCTGTAATAGCTGGCATTGACCATTAAGGACTGATTCTTCCTCATTTCGTGGGTATGATTCCATCGCAAAACATAATCACTTTGCCTATTATTAAATAATTGGGAGATATCCCGTTCACTCCTGGTATAACTTGACGGGAAGCTTTGACGGCTTTCAAGAAAAAGACTCCCTGAGAAGGAGTAGCGTTTTTTATAGTCGTTACTTAACCGTAGGGTGATGCCCTGCCGGTCTGCAAAACTGGTTGTGAGTTTAGAATTCATATAATCATTTGGTGCCCAAAAATATCCGAGTCCGTCAATGTATTGTCCTCTAAGACTGCTTTCTCCATACCCCGGCATAATCCACCCGGAATGCCGTCCTCCTTTTTTATGGGGAAAAACGCCAAAAGGTAATCCTAAGATTGGAATTCTTGAAATATAAAGAACGATTGGACGAGCAATAACCTTATCCTCGTTTATCATTTTCATTTTTTGACTTTCAAAATGGAAATGGGGCTCATCCAGATCGCAAGTGGTATAAATGCCTTCTTCCACATAAAAAACATTTTTCTCCCGGTTTCGAATTTCTTTTCCGTGGTAATAAGCATCTTCTGCTTGTGTTTTTCCTTTCACCACTCGTCCATGTCGAGTTTTAAGGTTATAAACCATGGCTTCTCCTACCATGGGGTCCTGTCCTTCTTCAAGAATCGTTGGTCTTAAAACGGTGTATACAGAGTCCAATGGGGATTCAGGTAAGGCTCTTAATACATTGGATTTCCAAGCCACATTTATAAAACCTGCATTCAAGTTCATGTGCGAATAATCTATGGTGGCGTCTCCATGGAGTTCTGTTTCTTCTTTTGTCACATCATAGTCAATATCTTCCGATCCATAGCTAATGGACCCTTCAATAGAATGGTTTGTGGTATCTGGTGTATAGGTTCCCCGAGAACCGCCTTTAATAAAAATTCGGTCAATATCTTCTTCTCCAAAACTCATAATAACCGTATCGCCGGAGGCTTTGTTTTTTCCCTGGTATATGGAATCTTCGAAGATATGGTATAAGGTTGTGGCCATCCCTTCCAACCGCATGGAATCCAATTTGCCATCCATAAAATACCCTCTAAGTTTTACACCGGTCATATCATCGAAAAATTCAATAGGGGAGCTATGCATGAGAGTATCCGTTCCAACAATTTCGTTCCATTCCCGTTTTCCTTTGGACAGGTAGGTCGCATGTGCTTGCTTTGGAATGAACAATGATTGTAACTGCTTATCTCTATATTGGAGAAATATTTGGCTTCCGGAGATTGTTTGTCCGTTCTCTTGGATCTCTGGGTTAATTCTTAATGTGGTTTGCTCTCTGTCTCTATCATAAATGGCTTCTCCGCAAGTGGCTTTTCTCTCTTCTTCCTTGATAGAGACTTTCCCTCTGGCCGCATAAGAAACACCTTCTGTTTCGACAGATTTTAAATACTCAATGCGATGAGCAGTAATTGTTTGTTTGTCCTGAATTAATTCCACATTACCTAAGGCAAGGCCGCTATCAATTTGGTCAAAATATATAAGAGTGTCTGAAACCAGATTGTAGGTAGAATCCCAAACATGAGTATGTCCGTAGGCCGTCAGGATATCATTAGGACCGTCAATATAAAGAGAATCACAAGTGAGGGTCTGATCCTCTTTTAGCACCACAACATTTCCCAAAAGAGACCCGTTTTCTGTCTTTCGATTAAATTGGGCGATATCACAGTTGATTATGGTTTTTTCTTTTTGGAAAAGAACATTTCCAGTAAGGATTTGGATAGATTCTCCATCAATAATTTTACTTTCTAAAATATCGGCTTGTTTTAAGCGTAATCGACTGTCTTGGGCTAATAGCTGAAAGGGTAAAAGAAAAAATAAGCTTAATGTGATTAATGATTTCAACAGAGGCTCTTATGTATATCTTTCCGGCCAGAGGTCTTTTAGTCGATTTTGGATAAACTCCTCATATCCTAACTCTGTCGGGTGGTAAAATGTTTCCTGTCTATCTTTTGGAAAGTAATCGGATTTTACAAAATGTTCAGGGTGGTTGTGAGGGTAAGAATAGTCTTTCCCATAGTCCAGGGCTTTCATCAATCCCGTGGGAGCATTGCGTAAATGGAGAGGAACACCCGGTGTGCCTGTCTTGCGGATATTTTCTTTTGCAGAATGAATAGCCAAATAAGAAGCATTGGATTTTGGTGCACTGGCTAGGTAAGTGGTAACCTGGGATAATACAATAGTGGCTTCAGGCATCCCAATCATATGGACAGCTTGAAACCCGGAGGTAGCAATTGTGAGTCCGTTTGGGTCTGCATTTCCAATATCTTCTGATGCAAGAATGATGAGACGTCTTGCGATAAATTCTGGTTTTTCCCCTCCTTCCAGCATCACGGCCAACCAATACACTGCTGCATCCGGATCACTGCCTCGTACAGATTTTATAAATGCACTAATGGTATCATAATGATAATCACCGGATTTATCATACAGTTGTGATTTACTTTGGAGTGCCTCATCAAGGATGGCTTTTGTAATCTTTCCTTTGGATTTAACCAAACCTGCCGCTACTTCCAGCGTGTTGAGCATTTTTCGCGCATCACCACCTGCGGATTGAATCAAGGCATTTTTTGTTTCAGATTCTAATTGAATATTTCCTTTTCGTAAGAGAATGTCTTTTTCAAATGCTTGGGCCAACAGGATATCTAATTGAGGTTCTGAAAGAGGCTTTAATGTGAGAATTTTACACCGCGAAAGCAGTGGACTGATGACTTCGAATGAGGGGTTTTCTGTCGTTGCTCCCACTAGGGTTACAACACCCTCTTCCACGGCATGAAGAAGGGCATCTTGCTGTGATTTGCTAAATCGGTGAATTTCATCGATAAACAAGAGCGTGGATTGTCCCATTTCAGCATTGGCTTTCCCCTTTTTAATGATGTGTCGCAAATCTTTTACACCACTGGAAACTGCTGAAAGTTCATAAAGGTCGGTTTGAATTGTTTTGGCAATAATGCGGGCTAAAGTTGTTTTACCTGTTCCAGGAGGTCCCCAAAAAATCATTGAAAATATGTTCCCGGTTTTTAATAACATGGATAAAATCCGGTTTTCTCCGGTAAGATGCGTCTGACCGATATACTCTTCCAAAGATTGAGGTCGAACTCTGTCAGCCAAGGGAGGCAAATTTTTTCTGAATAGTTGTGTGGTATCGTTCATAGAAAATTCAATGATTCATTTAAACATAAAATTTACGGTTAATCCATTATTCTGTTGGTTGTAAACTTCAGCCCATTATTCGGGAGAAAATCATGAAAAATATTTTTAAATGGCTTATGCCGGTTCTGGTTTTAGGTGGATGTGAAAAAAATGAAATAACAACGAAAGGTGAACTTGTGATTGAAGATATAATTGTAGGCTCAGGAGCCGAAGCAAAACAATATGATATACTCACGGTCGATTATACAGGAAAGCTGGAGGATGGAAAAGTATTTGATTCTTCAAAAAATCCCGGGAGAGACCCGTTTCGGTTTACGGTGGGCGCAGGGCAGGTCATTAAAGGATGGGACGAAGGGATTGTTGGTATGAAAGTTGGAGGAAAACGTAAATTGACTATTCCACCGGAAATGGGGTATGGTTCCAGGGATATGGGTGTTATCCCTCCGAATTCAACTTTGATATTTGAAGTAGACTTATTAGAGATAGAATAATAAAAAATTTACTGTTGAATTGAGGACTGAACAACTCTCGGATTTGTGAGCAATTCTAGAAAATAATTAGGGCTTAATTCTATAATTTATTTTGAGCCACTGAGCGGGATCGAACCGCTGACCTACGCATTACGAATGCGTTGCTCTACCAGCTGAGCTACAGTGGCGTGTTGTTTTTAAAAGCACTCTTTTCACCGTCAACTTCTAAATTGTATGATACAAGAGGGAACTGCAAGGGTATTTATTTACTCTTAAAAAAGCGTAAGAAATTAAGAGGTTCACTTCTTCGATAAAAGGGTTCAATAGACCCTTCTCTTTTAATTGATTTTATTGGCGTTAAATTTATGTGCAACCTTTTGTTGCTTGCGCTTGTCTTGTGTATTGTGACGACAGAAAAATAGTGGAAATCAACATTTTTTATGGGTTAACAGATTCACACCCCACAGTTATTACAAGGATACCCACAATACTGTAGGATTACATTCTCCAAAAAATTAGCTTGTATTCTATTCATATTTCATGGAATTTTCAGGGAGATGGAGCCGTTAAAACTCACCCGTATTTTTATTATTTTGGGCTTGATGTGTGCAACACTTATCGGTCAAAACACCTTACTGCATATTCTTCATACCAATAATACAAATGGTGCCTTGGAAAACTGCTATTGTCCGGATCATCCTCTCGGCGCAGTGGAAAAGCGGGTTGTATTTGTAGAAGAATTTTTGTCTGAAAATCCCCACACAATTATTGTTGATGCCGGTGATTTATTTCCTGTAACGAATCGGGATATGAAAGACAGCCTCATTGTAGAAGCGTATCGACTTATACCCTACGATGCGATATTACCGGGAGACCAGGAACTGGTCAGAATTCCAGAAGAATTAAACGATTTACTCTCCAAGACAAATGCCCCGATTATCGGAACCAATATTGCAACAAATTCTCTCCATGAGATGGTGTCTTATCGAGTGATTGACAGAAAGGGTATTCGCATTGCTGTATTAGGTGTTGTCCACCCCTATGCGTTAAAATATTATCCGATTGATATTAAAGAAAATATAAAATTGAATGATCCTGTCCAATCTGTCCGTTCAACATTGGAGCATTTGAAAGGTAAGGCTGATATTTTTATTGTTTTGACCCATGAGGGGGAAGACCTTGACCGGAACCTCGCGAAATCCATTGATGGGATTGATGTGGTTATTGGTGCCCACAGTCAGTCGGTCATTCGGGAGCCGGAAACCGTTAACGGAGCCCTCATTGCACAAGCTGGAAAAGAGGGTTATTATGTAGGAATCGTCACTTTGGAATGGGATGGGGAAACCATTGTATCTAAAACCGGCAGGATTGTACCCATGACCCAGGCAATGCCCGATGATGAACGCGTGATGGAAATGATTCAGTATTATGAAGCCCACACGGGACATATCAACCGCAGAAAACTACAATTATTAGAAGGAAATTAATGGAACAATCGATAGAAGCTCTCACTTCAAATCCTGTCTATATGGCAGTCGCTGTTGTATTAGCAATTATCATTTTAATGGGCGTGATCAAGAAACTGATTAAACTCGTTCTTGTTGTCGTTGCCCTACTAATCCTTTGGATTGCTTACATGGTCTATTCCGGGAAGGAAGTGAGTGTTGATACTATAAAAGAAAGTTTACAAACCGGTGTAGAAAAAGTAGGGGAAAGGGTGGAAGACTTTGGGGAGAAGGCTAAAGAGTCAGCCCAGAAGAAAATTGAAGAAAAAACAGACGAAAAACTAGACGAATTACTTAACCATTAATTTTTCGTTGGCTTCCCTCAGTCGACCCGTGAGCAGCTTGATAATACCTTCCATGATTTCAGAATTGCTTCCCATCACTTCGTAAAACCCATCTTGTGTAATTTTCAGAAGGGTGGCTTCTTCTGTCACTGTGGCATCCGCCGATCGGGGTTCTTGATCCAGTAGAGCCATTTCCCCCAGAAAGGCGCCCTTACCCAATTCAGCTAACTCCTGATTCCCCTTGTGAATACGCACTTTCCCCTCCACAATAATAAAGAGGGAGTCCCCATAGTCACCTTCAGCAAAAATTGGCTCGTTTTTTTGATATTGAACCTCTTCAGTGATTTGCGAAATCCGTGAAAGGTTTTCGGCCGGAATTGACTTAAACAGACTGACTGTTTTAAGAATAATTGTTTTTTCTAATGTGGAATACATACTGAGTGAACCCATGTCGAATTTAAACCGTTCTTTTGGAAGGAAGTCAAGATTTACGCCATTTTGATGAATACGGCGTGTAATTAATTCTTTATTTGCTTTAGAATTGGGGATTTTTTCCCAATTCAAAGATTGTGCCAGGTCAATTTTATTTGTTTTAAATAAATAGTCCAGTGTGATGACAGACTCCCATTTATTTGGAGAATAGGCTGATTTTGTCAGTTCTGCATCTAAACTATTGGGTAATTCTGAAAAATGATTTTTACCGATTTGACTTCGTTCATTTGGGGTAATAGGTTCAATAAGAGGAGTTATAATTTTTCGTTCTTCCTTTGTGAATATATTCTCGAAAAATTCCAGGACAAAAGAAAGCTGTGATATTTCACCGGATTTGATGGTATGTATATAGGTTTCCACAGGTGTATCGGGGACATCCATGACGCCGAGTTTCATCAAAGCGGGAATCATTTGAGCAATTTCATTTTCCACATAGTCTTTGAGAAGAAAATTGGATTCATTTTCCGGAAGCAAATTGAGAATTTCGTTAAAAGAATATATTTTACCGGCAAGAGAATGTGTCTCGACAGAAATCCGATTCAGGCTTTCATCGTCCAGCGGTTGAATTCGTGCAAGGGATAAAATGGAATCGATTGCTTCTTGATACAGTTGAAAATCAGAAATATCCATCCCCTGGAATAAGAGTTGTATTGAAAGCTTCGATGGATATTCTTTTAATGTTCGAATAATACCCAATTTTCGTTTCCGGGATATGGAAATATCCTTAAGGGAGCTTTTAAAATGCTCCAGAATTGTTTCTTGTGAAAAAACTTTTAAAACATCTCTTGCCTGAAAAGCAGTCTGTGGAATATCCAGATTTGTAACGACTGATGGAATACACAAATCGTCTTTTCTGTTTTTAGCAATATTCAGGGCTGCCAGACTGATTTCCGGGGAAGGGTTTTCCAGAAATGGAATGAGTTTTTCAATGGGTAAAACACCCAGAGGTTTATCCAGTTTTTTTAAGGCGATGATTTGCATGGGTTCATTCGACGAGTTTAACATCTGAGTCAACACTAATTTTGCTTTTTCATCGGGGCCTCCATCCATATGAAGAATAGCAGCTGCAGCTGAAGCTTGTGATTCCTTTTCCTCATTATCTAAAAGTATTTCTAAGGTCGGAATTACTGACGATATTTCCCGTTTCCCTGCTGCCAGTATAGCTTCATTGGAAACGCCGTTTTCTTCTTCCATCGCAGAAATAATTACTTCATCCGGGAAAATATCTTCTTCATCCCACGCTAAGTCTAACAAACGTTTTCTCACATCCAGTGAACCGGAAGCAAATAATTTTTGAAGAGAAGATTTCCAAGGATGAAGAGGAAGGCCATCAATTAATTCCAGTGCAAAGATTTGTTTTATTTTTTCTTTGCTATTCAATGTTTTTTCGATGGTAGAAACCATAGCTGCATCTTGGATATCCAATGTGAGTTCTTCAAAATCAAGTTGACGTTTTTCTATGGCAGACATCAACGCTTGGACGTATCCGGCTTTCAACTTAAAAGTGGTAAAGAGCCAAATGATAATTGACCCCAGTGTAATCATACTCAAATATTGAAGTGCAATAAATTTCACAATAAAATATGTTGCTAAACCGGCAACGCCTTCGGCGCTGGCTTTAATCGTTCCGCTAATTAAGGGTTTGATAGCTTTTCGTTTAGCTGTGGGTACAGGAAGCCATAAGAGTTCCAGTGAAGAACTATTAATGGTAAATTTAAAAGTCTGATCAGAAAATTTTGCGAAAGCTACGCTTAAAATTACCGGGGCCAATAAAACGGAACCTGAGCCTGCAATAAGCATTAGGGGTAAAATCATTAACCCGGCTAATATGCCAAATCTTGAGAGAACAGGTCCTGAGATAAAAAATTGCATGACTAAAGACGCAAATCCTGTCACGGCATAGAAATTACCGAAAAATCCAACTAAGTCTTTTTTAGCCGGAAAGGTTTCGGCAGCAATGATTTTAAACTGATAATCTACGATGGTTGTTACCACTGCGGATAAAGCAATCACAATGGCAATCTCCATTAAGAATGAATCCATTTTTTGTTTTTTGGGTTTTTTGGAGGAAGGATTTGGTTTGACGGACATTTCATCTGTATCCATATGGCGTAGCGCAAACAGCCCAAAGATCAGACTAATACCAATAAAACCTGCAGCTAAAACCAGAAGCCAGTCTGTACCAACTATATTGACAAATGGTTTTAAACCCAACCCAATTAACATTGCTGCAAAGGAACCCCCTCCACCAATAATGCCAAAGACTCTTTTAGCTTGTCTGGATTCAAAGGATTCGGAAGTAAACTCCCAAAACTGAATCAGCATGATCACTCCAACAACGTCTACCCAAACGTAAAGAACAGGGATTACCCAACCTTGGATAAAAAACTGAGAGACAACAAATGTAGAAATAAATAATAATCCTGTGGAGATGAATATTTGCGTGTTAGATAAACGGTTAGCTGCCCGAGTATAAACAGGTAAAATTAGCGCAACGCCTACTGCTACCACCAAAAACATCAAAGGCAGAAGGGATCGGTCATAATCGGTTAAAAAATAGGCATCTCTGGCGGTTTTGGAAGTAATTCCCATGGCAACCACGAAGAAATTGAATGCAAAAAAAGTAAACACTTTTCTTGCTTCACCCTTTTTAAGGTTTATGATTTTTTTAATGAATTGCAATCAGTTGCCGATTATATCTGACTGAGTATGTGAGTAAGAGTATAATCAAAACCATTTTCATCAAAAAAATCAAAAATGGCCCAGCCGAATGCAGCAACGAAGAAAAGGACAAGTCCAATGACAACCAAGGTTATGATTTGCAGTATCCCGTTAATGGTCATGTATGACCGAACTTGGTCCATTGCCATGGTTAGGCTGGGAGAATCTTGATTGTAAAGGGCGTATTTTAAATGGTTTGATGCGTTGTTTAATTTTATGCCCATGAGTATGGTAATAATCCCCATGAGAACTGTAGGGATTGAAAACACCAAGATTGTAAGCGAATAAAGGCTGCCTGTAATTATATTCATAATACCCACGAACTTGGCCCATCTGGCTAATTTTTCCAATATGAGTTTTCCGTAGGTATCCAGTGAATACCCTAATGAAGGGGAGTGGTTTGATTGTTCAAAAGGCTCTGACATAAATATATCCTTATTTAAAGTTACAGTAAATCACTGGCCAGTTCAGCCAAGTCGGACCGTTCTCCTTTTTGAAGGGTGATGTGGGCATATACTTTTTGTCCTACCATGCGGTTAATAAGATAACTCAACCCATTGGAAAGCGTATCCAAGTATGGTTGATCAATTTGGTAGATATCTCCCGTAAAAATAATTTTAGTCCCTTCTCCCGCACGTGTGATAATTGTTTTTACTTCGTGAGGGGTGAGGTTTTGGGCTTCATCAACAATAAAAAAGACTTTTTGCAGACTTCGTCCGCGAATATAGGCTAAAGGGGTGATTACCAGTTTTTCGTTTTCCAGCATTTCCTTTATTTTGATGGCATGGTCATCTTCGGCGCGGAATTGGTGACGTATGACACCCAGGTTATCCCAAAGCGGCTGCATATAGGGGTCAATTTTGGATTTGATATCTCCCGGAAGATATCCGATATCCTTATTGCTTAGAGGAACAATGGGACGAGCCAGGTATATTTGGCGATATAGGGATCGGCACTCCAATGCCCCTGCAAGGGCTAATAATGTTTTCCCCGTTCCGGCTTTGCCTGAAAGGGTTACCAGTTGAATTCGAGGATTCGTGAGAGCCTGGAGAGCAAAAGATTGTTCCGCATTTCTGGGTGTGATTCCATAAGAAGGTTTTTTATCGACCTTTACAAAATATTGGTCAAAATTGTCATAAGTTGCCAAAGCAGATTTATGTTCATTTCGAAGGATAAAATTTTCATTAGCCAATGGATTTTTCACTTCAGGCATGGAACTCGCCTCCAATTGAAAGGGTTGCTTATACAGGGAATCTATCGTTTCGGTAGGGAGACCCTCAACCCTGCGCATACCGGTATATATTTTTTCTACACTTTCGATTTTATCTGTGGTATAATCCTGTGCCGCCAATCCAAGTGCTTTTGCTTTCATTCTGAAATTTGTATCTTTTGTCACAAGGATTACCGAACGGTCTTTCTCTGATTTAGACACGCTGTAGGCTGTATTTAAAATCCGATTGTCCGCTGTATCTTCCAGGAATACTTTTTTGATTTCTTCATCCCAGGAATGATGGACAACAACCCGTATTTTCCCTCGATCTCCCCCAAGTGAAACGCCGGTATCGAAAAGAATATCTCCCGTAAGTTCATCTAAATTCCTTAAAAAATCTCTGGCATGAAAATTGATGAGTTCATTTCCACGTTTAAAATTGTCTAACTCCTCCAAAACGGTAATGGGGAGCGCAACATCATTATCCTCAAAATGATGGATACAACTTGAATCGTGAAGTATAACATTGGTATCCAGGACGAATAATTTAGGCTGATTCTTTTTCTTTGGTTTGGCCATAAAACATCCTTTGATTACGGGTTTATAATATTACGAGGGGTCATTTTCTAACAGAAATTATCTGTAGCAATGAATAATGACAAGCTTCAAGGCAAATTTGGATAAAAAATATGTAGAAATAAATTTCTTTACATTCACCGAAATTTTGCTTTACTATTCCATTAGGTATTCGAGGAAATGGAGGTTATTACTATATTGCGAAGATTCTATTCTGCACGACAATCTTTCAAAGGATTTTTGGCAGTTATTTTTACGTCCTTTTTTCTAATTTTATTTTACGGATGCGAAGATGTGGTTGTGGACACTTCGGTATCGAAATCGGTAAGCAACGATAATTTTTCCCTCATACTGACCATCTCCAACGATGTTGTTCGATTGAACGAAAGTATCCGGGTTGATACTGAGTTAAAAAGAATAGTCCACGCAGATTCTTTGGGGTATGTCCTTATGAAAATGTCTTTAGACGCGACTGGTGGGGTAATTGATGGACACAGTTTTTCTTCCTCCAGCTCAATCACTGTATCCATGGATGGTGAAGTTAATGCTTTATTTAATACGCTGAGTTTTTTCAAACCCTCTTATAGTTATAGCAGTACAAAAGATGAATACTCAAATTATATGCCCATGGGCAGTATATCTGCCACTTTTAATGATTTGATTTTATCCATCCCCATCCAAATGGTAGAACCCTGATGAAAAGATTAATAACCCTAAATGTTTTTTTATTATACGCTGCGTTTGCACAGCAGCCCCCCCCTTCTCAACCTCCACCAAGTACATCGAGACCCTCTACTGCTAAAGGGCTTGCATTAAGAGATTTAAAATATGAGGTTTTGAAACTCAGTTATATCCAAACAGATCGAGCAATTGCTGTCTTGAAATCTTTAGGGTATACGGTAATTGAGTTTTCAGGTAAGAAGGGAGAAATCCCCGGAGAGAATAATTTCACTCCAGTTCCTTCTAATAAGAAATTATCAAATTTGAATGCTCCGGGTGTGTTGCCAATTATCATAAAACTCCCCGATACAGAAACAATTTCTTTGGTAGAAAAATCTAAAGTTAAAACAAGCAAAAAATCAGCATTAGGTGTTGATTTAGGCGGTGTTACATTGGGAAGTACCACCAGTGGTGAGCCCATGCAGCGGTTATTGGTGGGTTATAAAACCGGGGAATTCAATGCGGTGGCTCAATTGCTGGACTTGGTTCAAAATAAAATTGATGTTCCTGCATCACAGATTGTTATCGAAGCATTAGTTCTGGAATTAAATACAGATAAATTGGATGAATTGGGGATAGATTTTTCCAATAGCGGACAAGGATACTTGGCTACGTTTCCTCCACCTCAGGGAGGTGCTATTTCACCATTTACTGTGGTATTGGATAAAACGCTCATGGGTAGAACGTCCAATTTCCGTGCCAATGTTGAAGCATTAATTAGTTCGAAAGCGGCGGAAATTTTATCAAAACCATCTGTCCTTGTATTGGATGGGCGGCAAGCTCGAATTCAAGTAGGGCAACAGATTCCCATTGTGAAAACCACAGATACACAAATATCCCAAACCAAATCTGTAGATTACGTACCTGTGGGTATTGTCTTAAACCTGAGGCCCAGGATCAGTGAAGACGGATCCCGAGTCACTATTCAGGTAGAAACCATTATTAGTGAAACGGAAGAACGAATTGGGGCTTCAGGAGGCGGAGTTGAATCTGCACCCATTATTAATAATCGGAAAGTTCAGTCTTTTGTCCGTGTAGCCAATAACACGCCCTTTATCATAGGAGGACTGATCAATAAAAAAACGACTGAAAACGAAGGGGGTGTCCCGGTATTAAAAGATTTACCACTTTTGGGACGGTTATTTGCAGTTTCTACGGAACAGGTTATAAAAAAAGAAGTCATTGTTGTGATTACTCCCCATATTATTACTGAGAATGAAGACAATTTCAGCAGGGTAATCCCTCAAGATTCCGATTTGTTTAATTCATTCGGAAATCGGTCTTTTCCTAATAGTTACCGTGTTCAGCATTCGGATGTATTTGACCTTAGGTTTATCCATGAAAGTCCCATTTTTCAAAATATTTTATCAACCGTGAAGCAGAAGGCCCAGCAAGACAAAACCCTCCTTCAAAAAGAACCTTATAAAGGCTTATTAGAGGGGAGTGTTCCCGGTGAAGAAATTTTAGTCCGCCGAATGTTGTATGATGTAATTGAAAAATTAAATTATTATGAACATATTGACCCCAATAGGGTCATCTATTTTTTAGATACTCCTAACGATCCAGCCGGGTTTAGAGTGGCTCCCCTTGCAAATGACATTTCAGGTATTCCCGGTGGGAAAGCGCTTCAATTAAGTTATTCATTAAAAAGTAAAGCGGCGGTGGGCAAGCCATTTGTTCGGCCCACAGCAGAAACAAAATACATCAATATTTCTAATCCCTATAAGCAAGTACTTAAAGACTTAAACCCGAGAGGGAAAAATGCTGAAGAAGATGTATTTACCATTCTTATCGCAGAGGAAAAGAATGAAAAACGACTTTATGAAATTCTTGTGTTAAAAAAAGTATTAGAAATGAATCCGGATTTAGAATTGTCATTGGATTATTTTACTCCGGGAATTGAAATTTTATTTCCTTCTCCTGATGTTTTATTGAAAAACAATCATGTTGTGGATAGAGATGCCGCCAGATTTTTCTATGAAATTAATGACTATTATGGAGCATTTGAATCAGAATTTAATCGCCGCACCGCAGAATTAAGTAAATTGATTACCAATAAATAATGATGTGATTTCTATCACTGTGTTTATTGGAGAAAATCATTTACATTAATGACCATAGAAAAGTAGCGGATGGGAGGGGAGCCGCTAAAAAAATAGACTTCATAAATAAAACGAGGAGGACACAATGAAGTTAATAAAAGCGACATTAACCGGTGTTATTGCCCTTACGCTGGTTATCGCCCAAGGTGGGGATCCCGGTCCTGGTGGTGGCCAACCGCCTCAAGGTCCACCCCCGTGTGATCCGGATGTAGAATACCCCGTAGCTGACCCCGGTCCCGATGGCGGTTGTGCGAATTATAACGACTGCAATGGGAATGGTGCCTATGATGTAGGCGAACCCTGTGCTGATGGAGGTCCAGACCCGGTAGGGGATGCTTACTTCGGCAGCTTGGAAAATGGCGCGACACCAGAAGAAGCATTTAATGCAGCTGCAGGTGTTGTTTACGATTTAGAAGTTGTAAATGGCGAAATGACAGAGGAAGAATATAATGACGGTAAGGCAAAAGCAGAGCAAGCTTTTCAGGAAGCCTTAGCAAATGGTGCCACACCGGAAGAAGCCTTTGGCGCTGCCATGGCTGCAGCAGAGGGACCACCTCCGGGTATGGAAGGGAGCGGTTTTTACTGTGGTGAGTGCGATATGCATTTTGCAGACCAGGCTGAAATGGATCAACATATTGCCGATCATCATAGCAGTAGCGATGCACCCGGTATGGGACCTGCTGCTCCAACGAATCACTGGGATGGTAACTGTGCTGCCATTTGCGGTGGTCATGGCGAATACTGGCTGGATTCTGATGGAGATGGACAAGCTGAAGATGGTCCCTATGCTTCTTGGGATCACGATGCTGACGGAAACCCCGTTGATTGCGGGTGTGGCCCCGATGACCCACCATTTGAGGATGTAGATGCCAATGGTGATGGTGTTATTGATCGTGAAGAAGCCCGTGCCTTTTTTGGCCATGAGCCCGACTTTGATCAGAAGTTTGATGAAATAGACACCAATGGTGATGGCGTTGTTGATCATCCTGAATTCGAAGCAGAAGGTTCGGGCCAAGGACCTGATGGGGATTATCAAGGTGGCGGAGAGCCGATGAATCTAGATGATTGGCTCAATAGCGATGCTGCCCATGACCTAAACGGCGATGGCAGTATTGATGTGGAGGACTTTGATGTGGATCATCCGGACCCGGGTACAGCTTATTGTGACGGTGATGGTGTTGATAATGACGGAGACGGTATGATTGATGAGCAGCGCGAGCGTTGTCCACAATAATCTCACGATTAAATCATAAATAAAAAACCCCCAGCATTCGCTGGGGGTTTTTTATTTAAACGGCTTTCTTTTTTAATTAGTTTACCCTCTGTCAATAAAGGAAAAATAGAATGTTTGAAGCGGGTGTACTCAAAGATAAAACGATAATTGTAACCGGTGGAGGAACCGGATTAGGGAAAAGTATGGCATCCCGATTTGCAGAATTGGGAGCAAACCTTATCATTACAAGTCGAAAACAGGAAGTTCTTGAGAATTCTGCTGGTGAATTAAAAACAACAGGTTCAAAAATTTTGCCCGTATCCTGTGATGTTCGTGACCCCGAACAAGTGCAAATGATGATAGATAGAGCCAAACAAGAATTTGGAGAAATTCACGTCTTAGTGAACAATGCAGCAGGAAATTTCATTTCTCCAACAGAACACTTATCTCCCAAGGGATTTAGTACGGTTGTCGATATTGTCTTGAACGGTACCTTTAACTGTACATTGGCAGCAGGGAAGGAAATGATGAATACCGGAGGAGGAACAATTTTAAATATTGTGACGACCTATGCCTGGACAGGGTCGGGATATGTCGTCCCGTCTGCTGCTGCAAAAGCAGGAGTATTGGCCATGACACGTTCTTTGGCTGTGGAGTGGGCGAAATATGGGATTCGGTCTGTGGCCATTGCACCAGGTCCGTTCCCTACAAAAGGAGCGTGGAGTCGATTGGTACCACCGGGGTTAGGTATTGAGAAAAAAATGAAAGCCAGGATTCCTCTTAATCGATTTGGAGAACATATTGAACTGGCAAATCTGGCATCTTATCTTATTAGTGATTATGCAGGATATATTAACGGAGAAGTAGTGACGATTGATGGAGGGGAATGGTTGAAAGGCGCCGGTGAAATGAATGAATTGGATCGGATACCGAAAATTGCATGGAAAACTATGAAAGCTATGAGGGGAAAAAAGAAAAAATAAATTAGGATGAATTCAATCATCCGTTAATAGTTAAATGATATGTACGAACCTAAAAGGTCTTGGCAAACCAGTCTGTTATTTTTGTCCCGATTAACCGGTAAAGAATAAAAGTATATATGAATGCCGTTCCTAAAAGTCCGAATGGAGTGATTCTCATTTCGTGTGTGTAGGGACTATCCTTATGAATTTTTTTATACCAGTTTTTAAAAAAATGGATCGTAACATAAGCCAGTCCGCATCCCACCAGAAAAAAAACAAATAGGATGGTATGATCCAATGCGGTCAGAGAATTCAGCCATTGACCAAAAGTCATACATGTCCTCCCAGCATGGCAGCGCCGAAAACGCCTGCAGAATCCCCGAGTCTGTTTCTTAGTACAGGTGTAGTAACTATTTCACTGAATGCCTCCTTGTATACTGCTTGAACACCTTCTGTATATAGGGTATCTATTTTTGAGAGACCGCCACCTAAAACGATGGCATCGGGGTCCAGAATATCCACAACATTCGCCAGGGACCGGCCGAAGTCTCGAATTAAATTTTCTTTCCATTCAGGATATTGATGATATAACTCTTCACTAAAAATATCGGTTACACATTTGAATTTACCTGTTAAAGACTCCCATTCATTTTCTAACGCTGTTCCGCTGATATACGTTTCAACACATCCCCGATTTCCACAATAACACCTTTTTCCTCCAGGATAAAGAATATGATGCCCCCATTCGCCGGCGATATGATTTGCGCCACGGTGGATTTTTTCTCCAACGATTATTCCACCGCCTACTCCGGTTCCCATAATCACACCAAAAACTACTTGATAGCCTTTAGCTGCACCAAAGAGTGTTTCTGCAAGTGCAAAACAATTTGCATCATTTTCAAGGAGAATATGCATCTGGAGTTTTTCTTCTAAGTCGGTTTTAATAGGCTTCCCAATGAGGCAAACAGTGTTGCTATTTTTCAGCTGGTTTGTTGCCATATCGATTGCGCCGGGCGTACACACACCAATAGGGGTGTGGATATCAGCTAATTCTATAAATTCCTGAGCAAGGGTTACGATACGCTCCAGAATAGCATCATATCCTTCTTCTCTTAAAGTGGGGACTCTTTTACGTTGTAGTACGGTATTCTCCTCATCGATGAGGATAGCTTCAATTTTTGTGCCGCCTAAATCAATGCCGAGCCTGTTCATTGAACCATCTCCTTTATCATCCATCGAAATTCAGATAGAATAGCCGCAGTAGCTCCCCAAACTTTATGTCCATTAAAATGATAAAATGGGACAGCAGCTGTATAACCTAAAAGATCCCAATCTTCAGTAACCAGTGTTTTATCTTCAATTAATTCTGCAACAGAAACGGAGAAAAGTTTTTGAACTTCTCCATCATGAATTTTTGGGATAGGTTTAAATTTTGTCCATCCAATAAAGGGATGAATCAAATATCCGGTAACAGGTGTAAAGTAGGGAGTAAGGTCGCCTATAAAATTCACAGTATCTTTCGGGATTCCAATTTCTTCCTCTGTTTCACGAATGGCAGTTTCGAATAATTCTTCATTTGGTTCCCAGGTGCCGCCGGGAAGAGAAATTTGCCCCTTGTGGTGCTCCACCGAGTGTGTCCTTTCAGTTAGGTAAAAATGGATAGTTCCATCCAATGGAAATAGAAGTATGAGGACTCCTGCAGGTTTAGCGTTATCTAGTGAGTAAGAAAATGAAAAATTTATTGGAGGTTCAATTCGGGTGAGCTTTTGTGCCTTTTCGCCGGGTAAAGGCTTCTGAAGCCTTAGTTTCAATTGTCCGGAAAAATCCTTTATTGACAGTAAATTAATTTCTGATAATTTTTTAGGAGTTGATCCTGTCATTTCATATTTAAGGTAATCTAAATTTTGTAGTATCTATTTCGGGTAAATATCTTCGATAAATTAAGACAGATACTAAAAAAAGAAAACCAATCTGAATAAGTTAAAAACGCAACCTTAAACTTCACTATGCCTTACAAACATATTATTTGGGACTGGAACGGGACCTTGCTTAATGATCGGGCATTTTGCATCGAGATTATGAACGGTGTTCTCCAGAGAAGGGGGATGGAAACCATGACTGAAAAATGGTTTCTTGAAAATTTCACTTTTCCGGTCAAGGAGTATTATATCAAATTAGGGTTTGATTTTGAAAAAGAGCCATTTTCTATTTCCGGCAGTGAATTTATTCAAAACTATATGAGTCGGCATCATGAACCCGATCTTCATTCCCTTTCAATATCAGGGTTGGATTTTTTTCATCAAAAAGGGTTAACCCAATCCTTATTATCTGCAGCAAGCCAAGTCATGTTGGATGACATTTTACAGTATCATGAAATTCGTCAATATTTCATTAAAATCCTTGGTCAGGATAACCATTATGCTTATGGTAAAGAAGTGGTGGGAAAGGCTTGGGTAGAGGAATTGCATTACGGTCCTCACGAGGTATTGTTTATCGGGGATACCGTACATGACTTTGAAGTTGCAAAAGTGATTGGCGCTGACAGCGTATTGGTTTCTAATGGACATATGAGCCGTGAACGGCTATTGCAAACCGGTGCACCTGTTTGCAAAGATTTAAATGGGGTAATGAGTTGGTTTGAGGGTCAGGTTAAAACCTGATTCCCAAAGAAATTCGCTGGACGTTTTCTAACCGACCATAATTCGAATAAGAATAATCCAACTTTAAGAGTGTAGAAGAACGCCATAATCTGTACTGGATACCGCCTCCAAAAGAGAGCCCTTCTTCTGAATCTGGTTTGAAGAGCGTAGAGTACCCCCCCCGAAGGAAAAAGGTTTCTGCAATGACCATTTCCACTCCGGTATTGACCCATTCCGCATTATCATTGGGATGGAGTGCATCAACTGCAAAACTGAGGCGCATGGATTTGGTATTTATGATTTCTCCTGCCAGACCGACCCGGAAAATAAGCGGCAGAGGGAAATAGTCTGTTTCATAAAGACTGTTTACAAATTCTACATTCCCTTCATTATTCGGGTCCGGGTCCATACTAAATTTTTGGTCGCGTCCCATGAGCTGCATATCGGAACCATAATTTGATAAACTTGCCCCAAGTCGAATGTGGCGGAACGGTGTAATAAATAAGGCTCCAAGATCCGCGGCGATACTGCTGGCCTCGGCATGCCATATATTCTGGCGAATAAATTTAATATTGCCACCCAGAGAAAAATTATTGGTTAATTTTTTTGCATATGTCAGGTTTAAGGATAGGTCGTTTGCATTAAAATATTCACCTGTTCCTTCCGGTTTTTCAACGGTTCTAACCTGTGCTTCCGGAACTCGTAAGCTGGTCAGTCCGATGCCCAGTACACCGGCGGACTTAAGGTTTACAGCCACTGCAGCAAAATTGAAATCAATTCCAACCAACCAATTGCTGTTAACAAACATGGTTTCAATTCCGCCGATTGTTGCCACTCCTGCAGGATTCCAATACATGGAGCTAACATCTCCATCCATGGCTGAAAATGCATTACCCATGGCCGCTCCGCGAGGATCAACACCAATTTTTAAAAATTGTGCAGCTGTTGTCCCGGATTTCGTTATGGTTTGTGTATTATCAATTTGTCCCAATGCGATGCTCCAGGCAAACATCATAAAAGAGATATATTTCATGGACTTCATTATTTAATGACCGCAAACCTTCCCATGGTTTCCCCAAGTTCTCCGGCATCAACATGGTATAGATATATTCCGTAGGCAATGGGAAAATTATCTTGGGTGGTTAAGTCCCAAAATTCTTTTCCATCATCAAAAGTAGATGAATGGTGAAGTGTGTTAACCAGTTCTCCAGAAGTGGAGTAAATCCGAATGGTACATTCATTAGGCAAATGATTGAAGTATACCCGGCGGGGTCCTCTGTCTCGGGGGTTTTGTCGATCCAGAGGTTCAAGCACATTGGTGACAACATAGGGGTTGGGAACAACAGAGATGTTATCCAGTTTGCTCTTTGCCGTTACAGCATCAATAGAGGATGCCTTTGTGGTGAAGCGAAAAACATCTTCTGAGGTGAATGGCCTGTCTGTAGCCACATAAAAAACATCACCTTCATCAGGATGTTTTGTTCCCGCATTACCGGGGTTATCAAAGGTGATTTGCCAGGTCAATTGCAATGCAGGATCGATTTCAAGAAGAACCACATCTTCTCCCAAATCCCATTTTTTATTTCTTTTTAGATAATCCAAAAGGACAAACCGTTCCATAAAAGGGACTTTACCTGGGGTCACATTCCAGATTTGAAACGGCAGGGTATTGCCCAGAGTGTCAACATAGGCTTCGTCGTTGTTAAACCACCGAATTTCATAATCACCCGGGCGCATATTGGATTGCTTCCCGTCAAATGGACCGATAGTCGCTCTATAATTCCCGGTACTTGTTGCACTCCACACCGTATTTTGTTCATTTAGTCGCAGGGGATGGTCTTTTACAAATATTCTCATTCCACTGAAAACAGGGTTAGACTCCTGATTGTTCAGGCGACTGCTTTTCCAAAGAGGGTAATAGGTGTATTCCAGGGTTAGGGTTTCCCCGTCAATTATACGGGAATTGAGTGTGTCGGGGACAACAATCTGTCCTGCATCTGAAAACAGAAGATAATCCGTACCGGCTGTCATAACCGAGCCGGAAGCATTTTTTAGAATGAATGTATGGGGGTTAAGTCTGTTTTTTAAAAGTGTGATATACACATTCTTTTTAACAGTTCGGGATTCGACATTCGGGCTTTGGTCTTCAATAGAATATCGAGTTGGAGAAGCTGTAAAAGACAGTTGAAAATTATTATCATCTCTAATGGCGCGTGGATCCAGAACTTCAATGGAAATTTGCCCTGTACCATATCCATTAAGATGGGTAAGAAATGTCGAGTCTCCTTCCACATGCCCAGGTAGATATCCCGCAGCTGGTGCCCTGGGTGTTACCATTGCTGTATTGATATCCAAGAACACCTCATTTCGCTCTGGATTCAAAGTAATGGCTTTGGAACATTCACTGGGTCCGATACTCATGGTTTTATTTCCATGGTCATAGCCCACAATGGCGTAGTAATAAGTTTGGCCGTTTATAACATTATTCGAATCCACAAAAGAATGAACAAGCCCGGTGTTATTGCCTAAATGGTAAGACACTCCTCGGCCGGTATAGGGGATGTCACTGGGTCCGGAATAATCATTGATAAGATCCCATTTAGCCCAGCCCCCGGTTTCAGTTTTCAAGGGTTCAAACAAAAATCGCGAGCCATTAATATCTGTTATGTTTTGTTGGTCCAAAAAGCTTGGGTCTGTGCTCCTGTAAACCACATATCCCTCAAAATCATATTCTTCAGAAATGGGGTCCCACGAACTTTCAGCCACATTATCCCAAAAAAGCGTGACCTTTTCATTCCCCGGTACTGCTGTGAGGGTTGGTTTTTCTGGTGGTTTTGCGAACTGATAGTTGGTATCATATATCTGTCTGGCTGTGACTGCATTCAGGGTTAAATCATCAAAATTATTTCCCACGAGCAAGGCAATAGAAAATCGTCGTGCTTCTCCTGCTTTCAAGGTGAATTTTCCTGAACCGTACATAAATATATTGTCTCCAGCCACTTCGGAATTCAGGGAATCCAATCGGCCGGGAGTCATATAGTTGGTATAAATATGATGGTCTTTGGAAATACGATTATCTCCACCAAAATTAGGCGCTGCAAAGCTGGTGAGGCCAATCATGTCTGATTCGTCCAAGTCTGTCCATTCAAAATTGGGTTCGCCCGGTTGGCGGATATCAAAAGGGTCTCCTGCTGTAGGAAGCCCGTCACCCTCACCTTTATCACCGGTATTGGGCAGGCCGTCTATTCCAATATCATCTTTTTCAGAATCCCAGTCTCCATCGTCATCAATCCCATTCTCCCGGCTTTCATCTACCATGCCATCTCCATCATTGTCTTTACCATCATGGGGGTCTCCGGGGCTTTCAAGGAATATATATCCAAAGTGTCCCGGGGGACGGCCAGACACATCACTGCGACCGTCTTCGTCCCAGGCATATACCATATTCAATTCTTCATCAAAAAAGGAAAGATCATCCTGCCAATTGCTGGGCCCGCCAATGTGAGGGTCGCCCCACATCCCGAAAACAACTTTGTTTAAATCTTTGTCACTTTTATTGGTGACTTTATAAATCAGGAAAATAATATCCTCTGCGAGAGGATTCGCCCATTGATAATACCGGCATTCAATTTCAATACCTAACCCCATACGGGAAGAATCATCAGTAAAAGGATAGTATTTGAATTCTTTATTGTTGCGGTCATCCACTACAAAAAAGGACTCCATATCCGCATTGGAGGACCCCTGTCGCAAGGCTCCTGGCCAAACATACCGTTTCAAATTCGGATTATACCATCCTTCGGGCCAGCTATCGGGCTTCCCATCTCCATCCCGGTCCACATCATTAGATGTTGGAATATAGGGGCTGTTGGGATCGGCATAAGGAACATTCTCATCATTGTAAGCTAAAGGTTCCCAACCCCAAAATGATTTACCATCTGGTGACACTTCTCCTCCCAAAGAGACCAAACCATCACTAATGATGTTGGCTACCCATATTGGATTTCCATCTTTGTCTGAAACAGGATTTCCATTTTCATCCGTTTTCCTGAAAGCATCTAAATGACTTTTTTCTGGAACTTCCACCTCTGACCCGATAAAAGGACCGAACTCATAACCATATCCCAATCCTTCCCATACAATATCAGAAACTCGATTTCCCGGACTGGATATTGACCCATAATTCCAAATTTCGGTGGTGATTTTGTTTCCGTTTAAAATGGCTTTTTGCCGGCGAAGGACTTGGTTATTTGCACTTGCCTTTGTTTTAGCCAACATCCTGCTTCTCCACCTATAATAGTCTTCATATTCTATATCACTCCATTCCTTGCGGGGACCTTCTCGGTACCATTCTTTAGAAAATCTCCGGAGTTGGTCTCCTTCTGCATGGAGTAAGGAAGCAACTAGAAGTAAAACCAGGGGCATTAAAAAGGGTGATTCTTTTAAAACTTTATTCATATTAAAAATCGATTGAAAGCCCCATGTTTACAGACCGGGGAGGAGTGTAATATTGGGGACGGATTTGATATTCAGACCATGTATGGACTCCCTGTTCTCCATAATGGGCGATGAATCCCTGTGTTTCATCGGTGGATCGATTGACAAAAGTATACCCGGATCTCCCGGTGTCATTAAATACATATCGTTCATTACGACGGTCTAATATGTTATATATTTGTGCAAAAACGGAGACATTCAATTTTCGAATGGTTAAGTTTTTGTGAAGCCGCATGTCCACCCGCCATTGCCAGGGTTTCCGTCCACTGTTCGGCTGTGGAACGTAATTCGCGTTAGGTATATTCGGTGTGTAAGGCCAGCCACTGCTCAGTTTGCTGATGAGCCCTATACTCCAATTTTTGGGATCTCCTATGGATACCGTGGCGTTCAAAATATGGCGCTGATCCCAACTGAGAGGAACAATTCTTTTTTCTTCTTCCTCTCCAGTTAGCGCATTAAAATAAAAGGAGCCGGAAGTCACCGAATTTCCTTCCGTAACCTGATAGGTATAGTCTAAAAATGCAGATGACATGGTAGTTTTATCCCACCGTTTGGTCAAGCTGAAGGTGAACCCTTTTACATTGCCATAATCCTTATTCATATAAATGGCATAACTGGAGGGTCCGTATTTTTCACTGTCGTAACGGATGGATTGAACAGCCAGTAAATCCCGAATATCCTTGTAAAAGGCGCTGGCTTCAATAGCAAGAATTCGTGTTAATTGCTGCTGAAGACCAAATTCATACAATACAGTTTTTTCCGGGTTTAGATTTGCAAAACCAATGGTAGGAGATAAGCCGGCGCCGAAAATACTGGTTTTATACAGTCGTCCTAATGTGGGAATTTGGTAAAAATGACCGTAAGAAAAATGAAGAATACCCTCATCCGTTATGGGGAAGGCGACCCCGAGCCTTGGAGCCACCATAATTTTTTTCGATGCTGTTTCCGTTTCTCCTTCCGGTTTCAATAAATCAGTAATATAATTTTCTTTCGGGTCAAAGTAATCATACCGAATGCCTGCATTGGTCACAAAATTATCGTATTCAATTTTATCCTGGATGTATCCTGAGAGAAAGAGAGCGGAATTTTCGTATCGGTTGTGCCGTGGAGAATTATTTTCCGCTAAAATGGTGGGGACGATATACTGTTGATTATCATAAAGGACTGTAAAATTTCGTTCATCCAAATTGTCATTTCTGAAAGAAATTCCGGTTTTTATTTCATGCCGGTTCGTGATTTGGCTGGTTAAATCAAATTTTAAACCATAGGAATGAGATAGTCGGTAGGCATGGCCTGTGTGGGTTCCTCCAAAAACAAATGTTGTTGACGCAGGAGATCCTTTAATTTTTGAAGAAGGGACGTATTTCGAATTGGGCAGTGTGTAGAAAGTATTACCGTCTTCATCTGTATTATAGAGTATATATGCTCCGGAACCAAACCGATCAGCTTCATCCTCATGAATAGCAGAGGATAAATCAATAGGTTGAAACTGGTATTGTTTATAATCTGTAGTGGCATAAAACATATTGGCTTCATAAAAACTTCGAGAACCAAAGGCATGGTTTATTTTAAGGGAAAAGTTGTTGTTGTTGCTTTGATAAGTCGTGGTTCCATCCGGATTAAACTTATAAGCGTGTACATAAGATTTAGAGGTACCGCCTGTGTGAAGCAGTTGGGCTGACAGCTTGAGTCTTGGACTGACTTTGTAGGTAAATTTTCCTAATAGGTTTAAACTTTCACTGGGGTTCATGGGAACGAAAGCGCTGTCGCCACCCATTTCAATATACCAGTTATCAGAGTCCCTGAAATCCGAAGAATCTCCAATAAGGTGTTCCCGTATACCATAGTAGTACCCCTCACTGTTGGAGTAGCGACCGCTAAGATTAAAGGTAAATTTTCCCTGGCCGGACATAAAAGGCATAGGCCCGTTCAGGGTTCCTTCAATCACTTTATTGGTCATAATGCTGAACTGATTAATATTTGTGAAAATTTCTGTATCACCAGATAAGTGGTCACCCGACCGGTAGGATACGCTCCCGTGGTAATTTTTCCCGCCATCCTTAATTTGGAGATTGACAATCCCGCTCATTGCGTTTCCGTATTCTGCATTAAAGGCGCCACTTACCACTTTCATTTCCTCCAGGGCTTTATTGGAAATATTGATGGCCAAGCTATTGGTAAAAAACGGATTTGAAACGGAGACTCCGTCAATATAGTATCCCACTTCATTGGAACGTCCACCGCGTATATGCAACTCTCCTCCGGCGCCTTGGTTTACTCCGGCCTGAGTGGTGAGAACCCCCAGAAATGTTTCCACAGGCATCACTTTAATTTCGTCTGAAGTTGTAATTTTCTGAGAGGCAGTTAAATCTTTTCGTACCAAGGGACGGTCAGCGATAACCGTGACTTCTTCCCCCTCAAGTACAGCTTCCTGAAGAGAAAAATTTTGTGTGGTAGTTTGATCTGTACTGACCCTGAGATGCTCAATCCGAAACGATTTATATCCGATATAAGAAGCGCGAAGGGTATAGTCTCCCGGAGGGATATTCAGGATGACATATTCACCTTCGATATCCGTTGCAGCCCCAAGGGAAAGGCCTTCAATATAGACATTAACTCCCGGCAGGGCATCTCCGGATTTGGCATCGGAAACCTTGCCTGATATTTTCCCATTGCCGGCCTGAAGCAATGCAGACAAGGCCAGAAATGAAAGACTAATGATTAATGGGCGGAAAATTTTAGTATCCAATTGAGGTTTTGATTTTAACCCTTGAAAATTCAAGTATCAAATGTAAACAGGGATTTTTATTAATGGAAATAAAACATTGTTATCAGGAAAAATATTTTATAATTATGGAACGATTTTATATAAAACAGGGTATATTGAAGAAATATTTTTAATATTTTTGTTTGTATTCTCTTTATTTTAATTTTATACTTCATGGCGCTAAAGAATGACCCTTAGTGCTCCTACACGATAATCTTTGATTAAACTCAGGAGGAAAAATGAAAAAACTCGTTAGTGGATTGATTGTTTTATTTAGTATCTCTGCCGGATTAATGGCAGGGGATACCTTCGATTTACATAGTCTTTTTTATAAAGCTCAAGGTGATACAAATATGTATAACACTAGTTCGGGCCCGAGAGGACTTAAAAGCGGCTCTGACTTGGATCAAGATGGAAGGCCGGAGATATTTGCAACAGATTATGCAAACAACGGTACCGTACACGCTTTTGAATGGTATTTTGGTGACACACTCGTTCATGTTTGGTCGGCTGCAACCTATACTGAATATGGTACCGGTGTTAGATGGGTTCAAACCGGAGATACCGATGGTGACGGTCTTGGAGAAGTTATATTCTTCAGTGGATATTGGCAGACGGATACAACGGCAGGATTATATGTCTATGAATGGGATGGTGTAAACGATAACGGATATGGAACTCTTGGGACCACCGGAATGGAACCCACATGGTTTCGAAACTTACATACTGCTTTTGAAGATTCCCTAAAATATGTTCGTGTAGAACATTTTACCGTTGACGATATAGACGGTGATGGCCGGGATGAAATTGTGTACGCTGGTAATGGGTCCACCAATCCCAACTATGGTACAACGTCAACAGCTCATGCTGCTTATTCAGAAGACAGGTTTGTTATTGCCGGAGTACAAGGTGATATTGGTTCAAGCATTACCCCACCAAAATTGGTAGAGGAATTTGCCGCCTCCCCAAGAGATGCAGATAAAGATGGCTCTCGCGAGAACCGTTTTGGCGGTGGAAGCCCCCAAGGCGCAGTTGTTGCAGATACCGATGGTGACGGTAAAAAAGAAGCCGTATGTTTTGCCTGGAATAATTTATCCTGTTTTATCATTGAAGCTACAGGCCCGGATGCATACGCTCAATCGGATACCGGATATAAATTCACGGATATAGATGATTGGACTCTGGCTCCGACGGTTGCAGATATGAATGGAGATGGTAAAGACGAAGTTTATGTTGGCGCTTTTTATAAAGGAATTGTCTATGTTGTGGGAGATGCCGATGGGGATGCTACCACATTTACTACTTCTGAATTTGCAGCAGTGGATAGTTTGGCTTCATCCTGGGATGAGACAAAAAACCGAGGGAATGTCTATGCTTTAGGTGCTGCAGCAAGTAATCATGCCTTTGGTGATCCTGCTTTCTTTGTGGGACATGGTACCGGCTTTTCAAAATATGACTTAACCGGAACTGATGTGTTATCATCAGCAAGTTACACTCGAACAGATTTTTCTGTTGACACACTTCAATTAGGTGGAGTCAACAAGATGTCCGCAGGTAGTAACCTTGATAAAGACAAATTCGGTGAAGTCGTGTTAGCCTACCAAGGTGTTTCAGACAGTTTATACGCGGGTACAGATTCGGCAAAAGCGAATCCAACTCGGGTCTTCTTCAGAGTTTATGAGTGGACAGGAGAGAGTTCTGAGCTGAGTGTAAAGGACATGGTTCTGATTACACCGGAACAGTATAAACTGAGTCAGAATTTCCCGAACCCTTTTAATCCGACAACCAATATCGAATACACATTGCCCATTGCAAGCACGATTTCTTTAACCGTGTATAATATGCTTGGGCAGGAAGTGGTCCGGTTAGTGAATAACGAAAACAAACCGGCCGGTTCCTACTCCGTGCAATGGAACGGTATGGATCGTCAGGGTATGAAAGTGGCCAGTGGGACCTACTTTTATACACTGAAATTCGGAAATTTCAGCAAAACTAAGCAGATGACGTTTGTGAAGTAAACGTTACGCTTGCGAGGAGAAAGCCCCGGCAGTTTTGTCGGGGCTTTTTTTTGGTCTTCAGCCATTCATTCTTTTGTTGGCTGAGGGAGCGAAGGGTAAATTTTAGGGCTATTTCAATGAAAATCAGTAGAAGAATCATTCGCACTTTATTTCTGGTTGTCTTATGGGTAAGTACAGCTACAGGGCAATTTTTGGATGCCACGGTATCCATTAAATTATCCGGTGTGCAGTTCAGAGAAAAAACGGGGAATATGCTTACTCTGTCCGGGCTAACAGAGACCTACGGCTCGAGACCTGAATTAGAAGGTGTTGCCCTGCGCCTTGCCGCAGAAAGTCAATCTGTTGTGGAGTTTCAATTCCGTGACCACAAAGGGAACTGGAGCGAGCCGGTGATTGCCACCCTGTTTGCTGAACCCTTTTCTGAACGATTGATTGCTTCATTCCGGGGAGATGCCGTGAAGGGTTCAACAGCGTTTCGATATGGAATTAGTGTGCAGAAAGGTGAGGTTGCAGTTCTTTCTGCAGGCCTCATGGTAGCAGACCGGGAAGCGATTCCGGAAACTGAGTTTCCCCCTCTTCAAAAAATGGCTGATGTTGATAAACCAAAAATTATTTCCAGGGATGAGTGGGGAGCCCGGTCTCCAAAGTCCGATTATTCAAATCACCCCTATTTTGATAAACTGACTCTCCACCATGCAGCAGGATGGGCAGCCCGGTCTTTGGATGAAGGAAAACAACAAGTGAAATCAATTCAGGAATTCCATCAGGATGGTCGGGGATGGAGTGATATCGGGTATCACTTT
This sequence comes from uncultured bacterium, assembly GCA_964549275.1. Taxonomy (GTDB): domain Bacteria; phylum Fidelibacterota; class Marinisomatia; order Marinisomatales; family TCS55; genus CAZJUP01. Next base: position 64,918 of record CAZJUP010000006.1, read on the forward strand.
GTTGTAGATATGGTTGGGAATATTTATCAGGGTCGACCAGAGACAGTATTGGGTGCCCATGTGGGAGGTGCCAATACAGGGAATATCGGGGTATGTATTTTGGGGTGTTACCATCCTCCGGAACAAAATTGGCCCTGTTACGATGAAATGACTGAAGATACAGAAAATGCCCTCGTTCATTTGTATGCATGGCTGAGTGAAACTTATGATGTGGACCCCTCTGTATTAAAAGGCCACAGAGATTACTTTGGTAACACCTCTTGCCCCGGAGATAATGTATGGCCTTTACTTCCTCAACTTCGGACGGATATTGCATTGTATATTGAATTTGGACTTCAGCCCACACATTTTGCCTTGTACCAGAATTATCCCAATCCTTTTAATCCAAAGACGACTCTTCATTACGACTTGCCTGAAAATCTACACGTGTCTCTGAAAATATTTGACATAACAGGAAGACACATCAGAACCCTGATGGAGACAGATCAGCATGCAGGATATAAAAAAGTGGATTGGGATGGGAAAGATGACACAGGTAAACCCGTCTCTGCGGGAGTGTATCTATATTCGGTTGAAATGGGGGGTTTTTCTTCTACAAAAAAAATGGTGCTGTTAAAATGATTTACCCCATAAGAAAATAATTGGATTTAGGATTAATACCATGGTAAAAGTTGGATTAGACCTTGGGGGAACAAAACTCTTTGGAATCGTAACGATAAGGGGAGATATCGTCAAACAAAAAAAATCTTTTCTTCAGGACATTCACTCCCCGGAAAAGCTTGCCGGATATATTGGCGAGTTCTATCGGAAACTGGTCGTGGATTATCCTGAGGTGGATACCGTAGGATTGGCCGTGCCCAGCCCGGTGGATATTGACAAGGGAATTGCAAAAAACATGACAGCATTCAGATGGGAAAATATAGCCATGGGTCAAAAGGTAGAAGATAATATCGGAAAGCCTGTTCGGTTGGAAAATGATGTCAATGCCGCCACTCTTGCAGAATATAAAATGGGAGCAGGACGAGGTGTTAAATCGCTCTACACCTTTTATCCAGGCACGGGATTGGGTGGTGGATATATTTCTGAAGGCAGCCTTGTTCGGGGGTACAATTATACCGCATCCGAAGTAGGGCATATGGTGGTTCAAATGGATGGATTTTTGTGCAATTGCGGCCAAAGAGGATGTTTGGAAGCTATCGTTAGTAATAGAGGGTTTAAGCGAATGATGGATGAACATCTTAAGAAAGGCCAAAAATCCTCTCTAACAGAAAATGATTCTTATAGAAGTGATGACCTTGTGCAGGCCTGGCAAAATGATGATAAAGTGGTGAAAGATATTCTTTCTTTCCAGGCGCGGGCTTTGGGGTTAGGTGTGGCCAACGTGATAAATGTTACAGGAGTGGAGCGTATTATCATTGGTGGAAATGTTTATCATAAGTTAGAAGAGAGTTTGTTCCCTATCGTGAGGGAAACTGCAGTTACCCATAGCATCGGGGGAGGGATGAATGGAGTAGAAATCCGCCTGAATGAATTGGGGAATGAAGCGCCGGCTCTAGGGATGACTTTGGTTTAACGGCCGAAAAAATAGAGAAGAGCGTCTTCGGACTGAAGAGACCATGCCGGTTCGTTATGCTCGGCACCTTCGAATACCTTAACCAAAAAGTTTTCCGGTTCTCGAAACCCCTTCTTTTTCAACGCTTTTTCCATGCGAGTTACCCCACGCTGGAATCGACGGTCTAACCCTTCGGAGCCATTGAACAGAATGACTTTGATAGGTTTTTTAGTTCCATTATATTTTTTAACCCGTTTTATAATTTCGTATTTATCGATGAGAAAAGCGGGTGAAAAACACCCGGCCATGGATACAGCATCGGAATATTCCCAAGCAATATGAAAAGAAATGATTCCACCCATGGAGGAGCCCAAAACAGCTGTATAATTTCGTTCAGGGCGTGTACGATAGGTGGAGTCAATAAACGGTTTAACCGTATGAACAAGAAAATCACTATACATCTTTCCCAATCGAACTGGACTGTATTCTTCCGTTCTCTTTTCTGTATTATACAGACCCACCATGATGATTTCTGTAATCTTTTTATTTTTAATTAGACGAGTGACCGTTTCATCCAATTGCCAGTCATATCCAAGGAAAGAAGTCTTAGGGTCGAATACATTTTGACCATCGTGCAAATACAAAACAGGGTATTGATTTTCCGTATTTTGGTATGAAGGAGGGAGCCAAACAATTATATTTCTCTTATTCTTGAGTTGCGGAGAATAGAAGTTTTCATATAACACTGTTGTTCCTGTTATTTGGCCTTGGGTTTGAGAAAGGTTGTCCTTCCACTGGTGGATCGTAACGAGAAGTGTTGTATCTGTTTTTAGAACGACGTGGTGGTTTGCTGGAAGTGTTGAATCGGCATTCATAGCTTCTGTGGCCCAACTCCCTCGGGTGAATTTATATTCTAAGGTAGTATTTTTCGGGAATTGAAGCGTGAGAGAGAAGGTCCCATCTGAAATTTGTTTCAGGGGAACGCGGGAAGGGTTCCAATGACCTAAATGACGATGATTGCCGGCAATGAATACAGCGTCTGTTCTCTCGGGAGCTGTGAGAAGTATTTTTAAGGTGACCTTTTGCTGGCCGACAAGTGTCGTTGATATCAAAAATAAAAAGAGGATTATTTTAAATTGGGTCATTTTACGGTTTTCAAACAAAAAAGCCCCTGCAATGCAAGGGCCCTTTTTGCTCTCGTTAGTGTATCATTTAAAATTATTTCAGTAGCGTCATCTTTTTAACTGCATGGTGGGTCGAAGTTTTTACTTCGTAAAAGTAGACACCACTAGGGACTGAAATTCCTTTCATATTTTTTCCATTCCACCGAAAACCATAATGACCTGCAGCAGGAAAATTCTGTTTGTATGTTACAATTTGTTGGCCTTGAATATTGTAAACAGAAAAGAGAACATCAGTTGCTTCTGGGATCATGAATTTGATTTCAGTTGTTGGATTAAAAGGATTGGGATAGTTTTGTTCCAATTTAAATCCATTTGGAATTGAACCAGATTCATCTCCTATAGCCAGACTGCTTTCCGGAAGGTCTTCCACGGGGAGTGGGGGTTCCTTTTGATATTTATCATCAGCAGTATATTTTGTTGGAAAAACTCCGGCGCTGGCATTTGTAGGTGTGATATACCGAACGCGGTATCGGCCTGAAGCAAATCCACCACCTTCTTGTACGGCTTTTTCCGGACTCTTGTATTCATAGACATAAACCAGGGACATCACACAGGGTCCGGCTATGTCGAACGTCACAGTATAAATAGAGTCTCCCGCTGTTGCATCACCATCCTCACCGTTATCATTAAGCAGCATATCCGGGTGATAGTTATAATAGCCATTAAGAGCTTCATTCCATTTATCTTTCCAGATAAACCAAACACTGTCTGTGGATGCATCAAAAGGAACTGCAAGGCCAAAGGCATCACGCATATCTACGGAAAAAGTTGCTTCTATACTATGCCCTTCAGGGATGACACCTGCAGGAGGAATACCGTTATAGTATTCTAACCCCAATTCCTGGGTTTTAGCTGGATCACCTTCAAAAGTAAATGGCCGGTCACCACCTCCGTATTTAGGAGGGTTTTCATAAAACCAACCATCAGTTACGTTTGTACCATAATCATCTTCATTTAAATCGGGTGTTTGGGCAGCTAAAAGGTTAAAGGATTCCTGATTTAAGTTTAGATAATATTTGTATTTGTCTATCTTACCGGGGATATCCGTTATTTCAACAGTGGCTTCATGTATGGTTGAACCAGGAACTCTATTCATCACTGTGCCGGCCCAACTATTGAATCCTCCCCTCACTTGGAGAGAATCATGCCGTTCTTTTGAGTAAAAGCCGAGTCGTTCGTAGGCTCTCATGTCTACTTTAAAATAGGCAAAGGCAGTTACAGGTTCAGCTTGTGGTGCAAGATGAAATGTATGTTGGCCTGTAATTTTCCGGTTAGCGTCTATAGTAATTTTCCGATTGGCGCCACCGTCACTGGCAGGCATGTAACTTAATAGCCAATCTCCCCATCCATCAGAACCATCGCAGGAACTGCAGTTTGTACCATCTCCATTATCTGTATCAATGGCCCCCCACTCAATATTTGTACCTGCACTTACAGTATCAGGGAGTTTTGCTGACCAAATACCATCACCCGCGGTTACATCACCATTAGTTCCGTCATCATAGGCTTGGAATAAGGCCCAACCTGTCATTGCTCCTTTAAAGCGAACGTCTGTCACACTGGCCCCGCTTTTTAATTTAAAATTTGGGTCAATGCTTACGCTTAATATTTCTACGGCACAGGAAGTCAGAGAATTAAAACAAGGGGCTGGTATGGTATGGGTCATTGTGGAGGGGACTGTGAAAGTGCGATTGGCACCTCCGCCTCCAAATTCATCCTCGCCCCAGGCATCGCCATTGATGAATTTGTATTCGACAGTGGATCCTTGTTTGAGAATTAGTTTTACGTCATAAACCAAATCAGCATTTTCATCACTTAATGCGATACTGGAGGGGTCCCAATTTGCATAACTTGCTGTAGTTGTATGATCACCAAAATTACCTGCAACATGAATTCCTTTAGAAGATACAGTTTCTTCCTGCATATCTACCTGGAAAGTTACTTCTGACTCACTGCAAAGATAGAGCGCGTTAAAACAAAATGCATAGGTTGAATCATCGGAACTTGGAATTGTGTATTTTCGATTGGCACCTCCGCCTCCAAATTCATCCTCGCCCCAGGCATTTCCATTGATAAATTTGTATTCGACAGATTCTCCCGCTGACAGATCAGTGATGGTTGCGGAATAAATATTATCTCCTTCATGGATGGCTTGGGTTTTAGCTGGATCCCACCCTTGAAAACTTCCAGCGATATGCACTCCGTTTGTTGACACTGTTTCGTTAGACATATCAACCTTGAATTTTACTGTTACGGCGGATAATGTAGCATTGAAACTCAATAGCAGAATTAAAAAATTAATTGGAACGATTAGCGATTTCTTCATGTTTGTAATCCCCAATTTAGATTAATGAATGATGACTAAAATCGTAACTAAACCATGAGTTACGATGTTATAATGTAAGAACGCGTACTTGAAAAAGCAATTCCAAGAATATTTTTAAAACTGAATTCTGAGAGAAAACAAATGGATATTTTTTAAATGGACGAAAGTTTCATAGGTATAATCAGCAGATACATTTGTAGATGAAACCGGTAAATTCACTCCTCCGCCAAGGGTAAATCGTTCTTCCCCGTCTTCCATAAAAAGGGATTTTAATCCCCCGCGAATCTGTAATCTTTTATTAAAAAGGCTAAGTTCGATTCCCAGGTTTACATACTCCGAATTATCATTGGGGTGAATACCATCCATTGCCCAAGTCAAGTGTATCCCGTGGTACTCTAATGCTGAACCGGAAATTCCTACTCGCAATAATAAAGGCAAGTCAAATTGGTCAGTCCCTAGATATGCATTCACACTTTCATTGTTTCCCTGATGTTGTTCATCAATATCTTTTTGAACCAAAAGATCATCGCCTTTCATCTGTAATTTTTGGCCAAAATTGCTGATGTTAGCTCCAAAGCGGATATTTTTAAAAGGAGTGATAAATAAGGTGCCAATATCAACAGCGAACCCCCTTGCAGATGTTTGGGAAATTCTTTCTTGAATATATTTTACATTACTTCCAATTGAAAACCGGTCAGTTAATTGTTGGCTATAGGCTAAACCGAGGGCATAGCTTCCAGCTTTAAAGGTTTGTCCTGTTCCTTCCTCATATCCATAAGTTGTTACTTCCATTTCATCCATATTAACTGCCGTCAAATTTAATCCCAGTGTTCCCAATCCTTTAACCGGCAATGCTAAAGCCAGATAGGTATATCCAATATCTGCAATCCATTTTGAATGGTTTACAATTAATTCTGGTCGGTTTAATTGAGCTAAACCGGCAGTATTCCAATACATACTGCTGGCATCATTAGCAAGGGATACGAATGCGCCCCCCATAGCGACGGCTCTTGAACTCGGGCCAATTTTTAAGAAATTAGCCGATGTTGTTCCTGCTTTATTTACGTTTTGGGTATATAAACACGTAGAAAGACCGAAGAGTAAATATAGGAATTTCGGGTAAGTAATCTTCATTATTTTATGATTGCAAACTTTCCAATATGTTCACCAATCATTTGTCCATTTTGGGGGTCAATCGCTTCAACATGATAAACATAAACTCCATAGGATGCAGATAGATTTTCTTTGGTAAGTAAATCCCACTCTGCTGTGCCATCGGTTACAGGAGACTTATGATAAATTGTTTTGACTAATTCACCTGATATAGTAAAAATTCGAATAGTACATACATTTGGCAAATGATTAAAATGAATGGATCGGGGGCCGCGACCTGACGTAAACATATTTCTGGGTTCCCAAGGAGCAGCAGAGATGTATGGATTGGGAACCACTTTAATTTTTTCCATGTCCGAACCTATTTTAGTTGAATTACTTGAGGGTGCCCTGGTGTGGAATACAAATATATCTGTCGATAAGAACGGCTTATTAATTATAACGAATGCTGTGTCGCCAGGTTGTGGCGCTAATGTATATACAGTTTCTTTTGAGCTGGGATATCGAAGTTTAAATAACCAGGATGGAGAAGGAGTCCCCCCATTTTCGTAATCTAAAAATATAACCCAATCTGTTTCGCTATTATCTGCATTCAAAGTACCACTACCGTTTTTCTTTGAAAAATCTCCAAAAGCAAAAGGTATTGGTTCCCAATCTATCGAATCGATTCCCGTCAGTTTAACATGTTTTTCAACATAGAAATTCACGTTGGTTTTTTTAAAGTTTAGAGTGGTGGTGTGATAGGCGGTTGAAACATAGTCTTTTGTAGATGTGATGATAATTCGGTAATCTGCAGGGACAGGCGTTCCCCTTTCAAGTCCCAACGCAAACCGATCGACTACAAAGCGCCATACTTTGTCTCGAGACCATGAAGATTTTGACTCACTTGGACTTATTCCTCTAAAATTATCCAACTGTAATTGGAATCCATCAATAATTGGCTGTTCATCCTTTATATAAAAAGTTCTGCTTTTATCAATAAGAGTATCTGGACTAGAGGGGTTTGTTATATCAGAAAGGGTAAAAGATTTTGTTGTGATGGTGTCATATCCCGGGGAATAAAAATTTCCTTTTTTAGGAATAAGCGTATCTTCGAATGTAATTTGATACCTGTGATTATTTTTTATTACTAGAGGGTCAAGAATTCTGTATGTAATGGTTCCGCTCGTGGTTCCCTGAACCAGTTGAAGTGTATCAAATTTGGCTGGTTGAAATCCAGCTGCCGGGGGATTTGGTGTAACAACTGCAACATTTGATCCCTTTCGAATGGCACCGGTTAGACTGTTAATAGTTAGTCTTTTAGTGGATTCAGTGGGTGGGATTTGATTTGACAAATCTCCACCAAAATCATAAGAAACTACGGTGTAATAATAGGTTTGTCCATTAATCACATCCTCGTCAATAAAGGTGTGCAATAATCCAGTATCATCTCCCTGCCAATAATGAACCCCGTTAACAGCGACTTCATGATATCCCTTTATACCGTCTAATTTGTCAAATTGTGCAATAGGTGTATAAAAAGTTAAATTGCCTTTTGCATCTGTGATATCATAAGCATCTCCAAATTCAGGATCTGTGGCCTTATAAATTTTATATCCTTCAAAATCAAATCCTTCAGATCCAATACCATACATGTATGTATCGAAGGATGACTCTGCAATATCATCCCAGATTAAAGTGACTTTATTATCACCGGGGACTGCCTTTAATCGGGGAGGAATGGGGGCTTTTGCAAACTGATAATCCTCATCATAGGTTTTTTGTGCCACGTCCTTATTCCTCCGGGCATCTTCAACATTTTCTCCTAATGATACAGCCATAGAAACGCGTTCAGTATGCCCGGCCTTAATGGGGAAAAACCCGGAGTTGACGAATAAATCATAATCACCAGGAGGTTGCCCCTCCGGTGGTGGTTGCCACAATTCTCCCGGTACCATGTAATATCCCCATAGCGATAAATCTTGGGCGGTGGGTATGGTTCCGGCTTCGTCGTATTGAACACCGGTCAAACCCATTTGGTCAGATTCGGAGACATCCGTTTTATCAATGTTTCTTTCGCCTGGGAGGTTGGTTCCTGTTCCGGAGGTCGGGCGGCCGTCTCGCTCTCCCAAGTCTGTGGATTCTTCCAGGCCATCAAGTCCAACATCATCCATGAGAGGATTCCAATCGAAATCATTATCAATATTATCATCTCTGGATTCATCAATCATTTCATCAATGCCCTCATCAATACCTTCATCTATAGCACCATCCCCATCATTATCAATTCCGTCGGCATAACGCATCCCAAGGTCCTCATCTCCCACATCGTATAAAATGATGTTTTGACCCGGTACCCGATACCGTTTAAATGGATCAAGAGAGGCTGTATCGATTATAGCTTGTGTGATACGTGGCCCGCTGGTATCAGCTCCAAATCCAAAAGGATATTCTTCACTTTCGTTATTATCAATCCCATCAGCAAATATTTTCCCTTCATCGTTTTGTTCAATGTGAATCAAATGAATTTGCTTGTTTTGAACGGGATCTGATTCCGGGTTTGGAGGCCACCGTTTCCAGGATTGCCCTGTAGGGGCAACATCGTTTTGTGCTGCATCTATCATTTCCAGCGTGACAACGGGACTGTTCTTTTCTCCATTTCCATTATCATCTATCCCATCAACGAAGGACACTCCCGGCCTTCCCCCAAAAGACAGATGAGCCTTATTCTCATCAATTAACCCATTATAGTTATCATCTTTGGCATTTCCAACAACTTCACCAATAAGAAAATCTTCTGTTACTTCTTCGCCCAAATGCTCGCCATCTCCGTCATTATCAATGCGATCAACGTTATTTCCCGGTGTTTCAAGATAAGCCGTTGCTGCCACACCAACCCGGTCGGTGCCAAATGCGGAATTCCCAATCCCGTCCATATCCATGCTCCAGGCAATATCGTACAATAAATCAAAATCAGGCGTGTCGTCACCGGAGTCACCATCACCACCGACTAAATCTGCAAGCCAGAGGGCAAAAGATACCTTATCAAGGTCTTTCGTTCCGTCATTTTTAATTTCATATAAGATAAACACCACATCCTCTACAAGGACTTGAGACCACTCCATCACTCGAATTCCTGATAAAATTCCCATGCCGCCTCGAGAGATGTCTGTTGTGTCCGGAATATAAACATTACCTTTCATAAAATTCCGGTCATCAGAAATTTTAAAGAATATTTCCTGGTCTGCATTAAATTTATTTTTACCAAAGAAACCATTCCAGCTTTCAGGCCAGCCCGGGTCTTTTTCATCTTCCATTTTATCAGGCCAAACAAGGGGCCATGTATCCGGTTCATCACTTTTAGCAATTAGATTGGAATTCGGGTTCAGATATCCGGGGACAGGTTCAAACATCATTGAATTACCCTGATTATCATTCCGGCCAAGGGGGACGGTTACAAAAGGTTTAATATCTCCTGCCTCGGTTTTGACTTCACTTCCTACAAAAAGAGCTGTGAGAGCAATATAATGTTTTCCAGAATTTATTGGCCATTCATACGGAATTTCACCGGGGTTGGCTCCTGTTCGACCTGTAAGCCCAAAATTAAATACTGAGGTTCGCACTTTATTTCCATCAATATCTGTTTTTCGCCTGAAATTTGGGTCTCCACGCTCTTCTGTGGGGACGTGTTGTCCCATTAAAATCGTGGCAAACAAGATGATTGGGAATGTTTTGGATGTATTTTTTTTCATTTTAGAAACCAAATTTCAGTCCAATTTGTACTTGGCGAGGAGCGCTATACCACTCGCGATGATTATAATATTCCGATACCGTATTCGGTCTGCCATATTGTTCAATACTGGTAATGGTCAAGGTGGAATTAGCCCGGCCTGTATCACTGTACACTGTTAATTCATTTCTTCGATTAAACAGATTGAATACCTTTATAAAAAATTCAGTTTTAACTGAGAGTAAATTCAATTTATAAATGAAATTCATATCTACGTGGAAGGTAAGTGGTTTTCGCCGGCTATTCGTTAAATTTACGAGGGAAGTGTTTATTCCCTGGGTCGATGCTTTATTTATTGAGGGAGTATAAGGGTATCCGGACCCAAACTGGCTTATCAAACTAAGATACCATTGTTTATGCCCAATAAAAAAAGTTCCATTTAAGGTATGGGTTTGGTCCCAGTTGAGAGGAAGGATCATACGTGTTGGCTCTTTATTATCCTTTAAGGCACCAAATTCTTCATCCGGGTTCGAATTTGATCCTTCCGCTACCTGAAAAGTATAATTGACTTGATATCCATAATAGGTTCTAAACCGCCTTTCAATATTTAAAGTTAATCCTCGAACATTTGAATAATCTCGATTGATATAATTAAAGTAAGATATGCCATCGCCTACCTCAATGGGTATTCCCGTAGTAAGCCAATTTCTGACATCCCGATAATAGCCTGTAACCTCGAGGGTATGACCCGGAAAAATTTCCTGCCGGATTCCTAATTCGTACATAACCGTTTTTTGAGGTTTGAGGGCAGGGTTACCATATATACCAAATTTGCCTATATCTTCAGGCATTTTATATCCGGGATTGGTATATAAGAATTCGAAAGACGGTGTTTGAAAAAAATGACCAAAAGAAAAGTGAATAACACCCCTATCCGTGATAGGATAGGCAACACTGAATCTTGGACTGATTTGAGTTATGGACTTTGTTTTTTCCCACCACCCGGTTTTATCCAAAAGTGAGCGTCCCGAATCCGGTAAAAAGTTGGCATAGGGACTATCAGTTATGTCTTTGTCCCCATTAGGGTCGATGACCCTTTTCCAATCAATATTTTCTCTTTCATAAATTGAGAGTGAATCCAAAAAGTCTCTTCGGGGATTCCCGATGTAAGGTTCTGCGGAATTGGCCGGAATAATTCCGTTTGAGTTAAAAGTATCCAACCGAAGCCCTAGGTTAATAATCACATTTTTAAATTCGATTTTATCCTGCAAATAGGTAGACATTTCTACGGGAGATTCCTGATAGCTCCCCCGTCCGAATTGAACATTTTTATTGAAGTATTCCAAAAAGGACAGGGCATCTTCTTTGGATTGAAACCCTGTTTTGGCCGGACGGTTTGTGGATTGCCAGTCCCATCCAATGAACGAGCCTGATTCAGGGCTCTTAAGGATCCAGCTCCCAGGAGCTCCTGTCTCCCATTCCGGTGTTGTTTCGTTGTAATGAACTTCATACTCTCCGGGAATACGAATGGTAAAAAGCATGTCCGTCTCATCAGCATCCTGAATCTCGTAGCTATCTAGAGATAAATTATGTCTTCGGAATTCAGCCCCGAATTTAATTTGATGAATCTTAGAAACCTGGGATGTCAAATCAAATTTGAATACATCTGTAGTGGTTTCCCTCCGAAATCGGTGTTTATCGATTCCCCAGACTTTAAACGAAGACGGGGGGAGGGTTACTTGTTGATAGAAGAAAAAGTTGGGATCTATATACCGGTCATCCCGAGGATCCTTAAACGCATAATTATGATAGTTTTTATTGTATCGAGAAAAATCCAAGGTATAAAAAGTTCTGGAAGATGATGAATGGGTAAAGTTGAGTCGTAAATTTTTCCCCTTATTAAAATGTAATAAACGGCCATCTGGGGAATGCTGGGCATTATGGTCATAATCCTGATAGGATTCATCACTGGAGATATGGTTCAAGCGCAATTTCATTTTAGAGTTAATTTTATATGTCAATTTGATATTGCTGTTCAGCTTGTTCCGCCAGTCCATGGATACAGTTTCGATGGGAGCCTCTTCAAGGCTTTTATAGTCTTCAGGGTTGAAGGTGATATTCCCATAAGCGTCAAAAATTCGCCACGCATTTAACCACCCATTGGAAGAGGATTGTCTGAGGTATCCATAGAAGAAGAGTCGATCTGACAAAAGAGGGAAAGGGCCGCTTAGGCTGGCTTCAATATTATGGGTATTAAAATCGAGGATTTTTCCATTATCCGCCTTATGGGAAAAAGTCAAAGTATCCGGAACGAAAGGAAAAAATGATTTACTCAAATAAGAGGCGCTGTATGTGGAAAAAAAACCGGTATAATCCTTGCCACCGTCTTTGGTGACTAAATTGATAATGCCGGACATGGCCTGGCCGTATTCAGCATTAAAAGTACCGCTTATCACCTGAAGTTCTTGGATGGCATTATTATCAACCGCGACAGATAGTCCACCATCGTAACCATCTGTTACAGAAACGCCATCTACCCAATAGGCAACTTCTTGACTTCGACCTCCTCGAATGTGAATGCCTCCCCCTTCATCTTTCGTAATTGTTCCTTGTGCGGATACAACATCCCAAATTTCATTTATAGGCATAATTTCCAATTCTTCTGAAGATATCCGAGCTTCTGAATGGGTTAAATCTTTTCTAAAAACATTCTGATCTGCTATAACAACAATTTCTTCTCCCTTAAGAGCGGCAATTTCCATATTGAAATCCAGCGGTGTTGTCAGGTCGATGCTTACTTTCACATTTTGAGCCTTTTTTGTTGCGTATCCAATCATTTGAGCTCGTACATTGTGAGTCCCCGGGGGTATGTTTAATATGAAATACTGGCCATCAATGTCGGTAGAAGCACCCAAATCTGTCCCCTCGACTAAAACATTACATCCAACTAGGGGTATCCCCGATTGCTTATCGGTAATCGTACCTGTAATTTTTCCTGTTGTTCCACCATTGAGAAGAGAAAATGAAATGAAAAAATAGGAGTATAGTATTTGATTCTTCATATTATGAATGAACCCCATTAGATTGAGCCATCGGGATCGAATCAAATGTGAATTCCAAGACTTTCAAACTATCTATACTAATATCTGCATCTTTTTGTAAGGTGTCTATTAATAAAAGGTAGGCTTCATTACGTTCGACCGGATGATTTTTATTTGCATTTGAAATATTCATCTCAAAATATGTATTGATTGAATAGCGTATTAAATAATTTCGTTTAAATCTGTTGTAAGCTTCCCATGTTTCTGGAGACTGATGTAAACTAAATTCTTTTGCCAGGGATATTAGCTCATTTCTGACCAGAATCCCTCGAATTGTACTTCTAAGATTGTCGAATGATTTTATTCGTTTTTTTTGTTCAAATGACAGTAAAAATAATTCTTGTGAAATATCCCGGAGAGTTACAAAGTGCGGTTTTTGACCGTAGGTTAGGCAGACCATTTCACCATTTTTCAGCTGTGATTCCTGAGTAAAAAGCAGTCGAGGTAGTTGTTCCCATAGTAACGCTATGGTTTTTTCATTATATTGAAGATCTAACCTCTTTTCAATTGAATCGGTAAATGATTTTACAACAGGTTTTTTATTATTCGATTTTGCTAATTCTAAAAGCCAGCCTTTCTGAGATGCATATTCCTCTTCAGTGAGAAAAGGGTTATGTTCTCTGTCTATTACTTGAATAATGGAATATCCAAAATCAGTTTGAACGGGGTGGGATATTTCCCCATCTTGTAGCGAAAAAGCAACATGTTCAAAGGCAGGATCCAAGTCGCCTAACTTTACCAATCCCAAATCACCACCATTATTCGCTAATATGGGGTCCTTAAAATAAATTTTTGCTAATGAATCCCATGGTATACCTTTCTCCAACTCTAATTGAATTTTTGATATGGTTTCAAAATCTTGAGCGAACAAATGCCGAACATGAAGATGTATCTTTGAATGTCGGTACAGATTGCGTATTTGAGATTCAGATGGACTCAATCTGCTTTTTAATTTAATATCATAAAGCTGATTTAATAATATTTGGTTAAACCCTTTCTTTAATTCAGGTTCAATTCTTTTATTTAGTTCATTATCTAACTGTGCCTTGCTAAGAATAAGTTCTTCGTCAATAATCGATTTTAAAAACAGGTGTCTATTTTTTAAATTGTCATTTAATTGTGTTAATATTAAAAATTGTGAATATCGGTCTTTAAAATAGGGAAGGGATATTGATATCCCATTTATCGTAGCAATGGGTTGATCCTTATTTACACAGGCAATTACGAATACTGCGAATAGGATGAAAATACTCTGTTTAATTCGGGTTTGCATTTTTCAACTCTTCAAAAATTGAATCAAATGTAAAGTTTTTTGAAAAAACACCTCAAGAAAGAAAAAGTATTGGAATGGGTAGTAACTCAATAAAGAGTTACCAATAGATATTAATACAGACAACCCTATTCTCCCAAGGTAAAAAAGATTAATCTGTCTGATTATAAGCAGGGCAATCTCAGCTTGGTTTGATAGAAAAAAAGCCCCCCCGACAAATGCGGGGAGGCTTTTTGCTCTCGTTAGTGTATCGTTCTTACACTACTTTAATAGTGTCATCTTTTTGACACTGTGGAAGTGATTGCCGGCTTTTAATTCGTAGAAGTAAATCCCGCTTGGCGCGAGCTTCCCGAAATTGTCTCGGCCGTTCCATGTTGCTTTATAAGCGCCGGGCTGTGCAAAGTCGTTATGGATTTGGGCAACTTCCTGTCCCATCAAGTTAAAGACCGTTAATACCACATCGGAAGCAATAGGAATATTGAATTCTATTGAGGTTGTGGGATTAAAGGGGTTAGGATAGTTTTCTTGCAGGGAGAATGTCTTGGGGATTCCGCCAAGTTCATCCACATCCAAGGTTCCTGGCTTACCCAAGTCATAATTCCATTTATTATATCGGTTTGGATTAATTGACCCAAACTGAGAAGCGACAATAGGGTTCGCAGGATCAATATTTTCTATATGATTTAATCCAAAGCCGGATTCATTATCCTCTGCATTAACACCGAACTTGAATTCCATGCCAATTTCTGAGCTGTTTTTCTGGTAATTGAATTGTACGGTGTAAACGGAGTCCCCGGCTGTGGCATCACCATGTGTTCCATCGTCATGCATTTTTGCCAGGCTGTCGGCTCTTAATCCGCCACCCCAGGCACCGCGAACATTCCATCCGCCAATGGCCGGTCCATTCATCCAAACACCCCAGTAAAAGATGCTGTCTGCATCTGCAGGTGTCAGTGTTTTGGCCCCTTGAATTCCAATAAGGGTATCCCCTAAAGCCAATTGATAATAGATGGGACGCAAGTCCACAGTCCATGTTACCAATAAGCTGTCGGAATCGGCAGCTGATGCATCAATTTTAGTGGCATTTCTGAAGATGGGAAATCGTCTCCCGTGGGTCTGTGAATCCACATAGTCTAATAGTGTTGTGGCTTTGCCGCCTTGTCCTGCCAGAGAAGACCAGCGCCGTTCCTGGAGGGAGACATCTTTCCATGTGGTATCAAAATTAAAGAAAACTTCCCGATATTCTGTTCCATCTGTCACACGATAATATTGGTAGTACATCCCGAGAGAATCGTCGATAGCAACACTGTCATCCGGTGCGATAGAAACCTGATAGTCACCACCAACACCAGCCTTTAGAGTATCGACGTGGACTTTGTCAGAAGTTTTCCCATATCCCCATTTAACCAGTAATAAGTCTCCATCGGCCCAGCCATTATTGGCTATGGCTTTACCCACATTTGTTCTGAATGTGAGGGAAGGGATTTTATTTGATGCTACAAAAGGACTCGGAGCTTTGTCATTCCACCAAACCCAATGGATGGTGGTATCAGCCATGGTAGAGAATAAATGAATTAAACGGTTTTCATTACAGCTGCCGTCTCCACTTTTAGCAAGACAAAGACTGGTCATATTTTCCGTATTGCTCCAGTCTGTACTGATGGCAAAGCGGAAAAAGTGAGCTCCGGCTCCATTTGTACCTTCTCTATCTGTGATGGGGTCACCGGTGAAATAGGTGGAAGGAACCTTCATATGGTAATTCCAATAGTCTGTATCACCTTCTCGTGTTAATGCAAATGTTCCGGGACTCCATCCACCCCATTTGCTTGCGGGGTCTAATGGAATGTCTCCAACAATTGATGGTGTCATTGTTGCCGGATCAAAATCAGGATTTTCTCCAAGATTCAGCCTAAAGTAGATATCAATTGAATCCGTAGCAGTATAGGGAGGGGTATCATTATACGGTCCACGACCAAGATAATGGGTAATTGCTTTTGAAGTTTCTGTATTAGAGGTCAGATCAATTTTAAAATTGTTCCCGATGTAATTTGCACCCGGGAGGTCATTTTCCCAATATCCTGAGATAGTGCCGTCCAAATTGGCAATATGGCCGCCATATTTATAATCGTAAGGGACGCCATTGTCCAAAGCGATATCCAGTTCCCAATAGTCACCGCCGGCACTCCTTAGATTTGTTCCCGGACCCCAGGCCGGATTTGCGATAACACCGGTTCCATCGCCAACTGACCCTCCACGAAGATCAACCATCATTTGACCTTTTCTCGAGGTTAGATTTTGGATGTGAGAGGTGTTTACTGTTAAAGAAACTTTTGTATCACCGATGTAGGCGATGAGGTCATCAAAATAGAGACCACCATGGTCATCATTTGAATGCTGGTAATACCCAATGCCCACCCAAACAGAGTCAACACTAGAACCGAGCCTTGATTCAACCTTTAAAGCATGCCAATTATCTGCGGCGGAGTTTACATCCATTGAATCGGAATATACGTTTGTGGCTGCTCCTCCAGAGAATGAACGAATGAAAAGAAATGCCTGGTTGCTTCCTCGGATTCTGTCATCGCTGTATGTAAATGATGTTCCGGAAAGTGTAACCAGTTTTCCTGAAACACCGGTAGAATACGATTGATAAACAAAGGACTCATTGGCCGCTCCACTGTATTGACCCCACAGTTTAAGTCCCCAATTACCCCAGTAAGAGGGGTAGGATTTGCTGCTGCCAAACATGGTAGCCCCTGCTTCTTCGTAAGCGAAACTACCATAGGTTGCCGGTGAAGTCAGCCATTTGGCTTTTCCAGCAGCGGTTGTGTCTTCAAATCCTGCATTTTCTAGGACATTGCCTTCGTACGCCAGAGCCGTACTGAGCATTAATGCCGGTAAAAAAAACAGAGAAATACCTTTTAGCGAGTGTTTCATATATTTGTCTCCTTTATGGAAATTGAAACGATTTATCTTGATTAGTCGCTCACACATGAGTTACTAATATTTAGAAGTTAAATCCTGGAAAGAATTAAACAAAGGATTTTATGAAAATTAATTGTCACAGTTTGCTGGTGTTTTGAATGGGATATGCTTTACTTTTTAGTATGAACATTTCAATGAAAAAGAGTCTGTTTTTGATATCTGTCATTAGCCTGACGGGTATTTTCCCGGGTGGGTCCTTACTCGGAGAAGAATCGGTTCCTTTACGAATCATGAGTTATAATATCCGGTACGACAATCCAAATGACGGGATTCATCGGTGGGATTATCGAAAAAATGAGGTGTCGAAGGTTCTTTTAAAATATTCACCGGATATTATCGGTATACAAGAAGCTGAAAAACATCAGTTAAATTTTCTGGACAAAGCGTTATCTCATTACTCTTGGGTGGGAGTCGGCCGGGATGATGGAAAAGAAAAAGGAGAATACACTGCAATATTTTATAATATTCACCGGATAAAGGTCCTTGAGGATTCTACGATTTGGCTATCTCCAACGCCAAAAATTCCCAGCAAAGGGTGGGATGCCGATTTAAATCGGACCGCAACTTGGGTCAAGTGTAAGGATAGAATATCAGGACAGGTATTTGCCGTCATAAACACCCATTATGATCACCAAGGTGAAATGGCCAGACTAAATAGTTCTATTTTGATTAAAAAAACGCTCAAGAGATTTACAAATGGGTTACCCTTCATCTTAACAGGAGATTTTAATATGGAGCCTGATTCAGGTCCCTTTCAATTGATAACGGAATTATCCGCCCCTCCACGGATTTATGATACACAAGACATCTCCTTTCATGAGCATCAAGGACCTAATGGGACGTTTAATGGGTTTGGGTATAAGGATACCAGTTTACGGAAAATAGATTATATTTTTGTGGGAGAAGGGGTAAAGGTGTTAACCCACAGGCATGTTTCAGACAGATACGGAGAAAATGCCATATCTGACCATTTTCCAGTCGTCGTAGATTTACTATTTATCGAAAAAGAATAGCCAGGCTGATATGGGGAATCAATCCAAATTTTCCAAAGTCTTGAACGGCGTAATGGAGCTTTATATCAAAGCCACCGGCATAAAATTGGGTTCCGACACCAAAAGTCAATCCCTCTTCTCCATCTTCTGACCCCAACCCTTTATATCCGGTTTGGAGAAAAATACGGTTCATGACCATGGCTTCTATCCCAAGGTTCACCATTTCTACATCGTCGCTGGGGATATACGCATCTGCACTCATGGTCAAAATAAAAGATTTTGAATTAAGTATTTTAACAGCAGTCCCAACCCTAAAAAATAAAGGAAGAGGCCATGGGTCGGTTTTGAGCTTTGCCACTATATTTTCGTTATGTCCCTGGTTTTCAGGGTCAAGGTCGATTTTTTTATAGAGGTCTTTTCCATCCATTGTCATATCCGGACCAAAATTGGAAATAGACATGCCAATCCGGACTTTTTCATTTGCGGTTCGATAAAGCAGCCCCAAATCCAATCCAAAGCTTGTTGCTGAGGAGTTATAAATATGCTGGGAAATATATTTTCCTGTAGCACCAAAAGAGAACCGATCTGTTAGATTTCGCCCAAAGGATAACCCAACGGCTATGTCTGATGCCGACCAGTATTGGTCAGTACCAATCTGATTATGGAGGTCGGTGATTTCTTCTTCTCCGTAATTTAAATGGGTATAATAAATTCCTAATGCATTTGAGGCATTCAGTTTAATTACTGTCGATACCAGGTTAAGCTGCGTTTGTACCAGCCAATCTGATTTTGAGAAAACAGTTTCACTTCTATCCAACCGGGCAATTCCACCCGGATTCCAATAAATAATTGAAGCGTCATTGGTCATGGCTGTTACAGCACCACCCATTCCCATTGAACGTGCACCAACGCCGATTCCTAAAAATGCAGCAGAAGATGTTCCAACCTTTGATTGGGAGAAAAGAGTCGAGAGCAGAGTGATAACAATAATTATTCTATGCATTATTTTATCACCGCCAATTTCCCGGATTTTTTCCCCCCGATTTCAGATTCAACAATATAGAAATATACCCCGTAAGCAATATCCAGGTTTTCTTTGGTTTTCAAATTCCATGCAACAGTACCTGTATGTGAATCTCCAGAATGGTTTAAGGAGCGGATATGTTGGCCCCTGGATGTGAAAATATGAACGAGGGCATCATTTGGGAGGTTTTGAAATTCCACTTTTCTTTCCCCGCGGCCACTGGTAATTCCCGGTGGAAGGGGAGATTCAAATTCATTGGCTACAACATATGGGTTAGGGACAACCCTGATGTCGGACATTTCATGTTGAGCTAGTGGAGGATTGACCACAGGCATGGGAGCTATGAATTCAAATACATCGGTTTGGCTGAAGGGTTTAGAAAATGAAATAAATAATGTATCTCCTTCAGAAAAATTAAGTTCCGTTTTTGGGTCGTGGGTTTGTCGAAGTGTGAAAGTCACATTCCAGCTATAGCGGTTTTCTCCGGTTGAATCTTTTTCGTAAAAATAAATATAGTCCCCAGGATCAAGGATACCCGTTCGTTTCATAGGGAAATCAAACAGATAAAAGGGAACATTTGTATTATGAGTTAAATCTACAACTTTGAAGTTTGTGTTCACTCCCGGCGTCAGGTCCAGAAGACTGTTATACGATTGACCCAAGTTAGTATTTTGTGAAAACACAATAGCATAATCATTGGGAATCCGTGTTGCATTCAAGTCAATTTTACCATCGAAATTGATGTCTAAGTCGGAAGCGGAAACAATAAAGAAAAATGTAGAATCCGGATCGTTTTTCGTCCAGGAATCGGATCCATCTTTTGTCCACCAATAGGTTCCTTTTTCGAGAGAACGGATTTTCCAGTTATTATTGAACAAAATCGACAATCCGTCAAAAATATCTGTATCTTTTCTTTCAGGGACGTAGGGGGTGTTCTCGGGCGAATCCCATATTGATTGATGCATATACGGATTGCGATATATCGGGTAATATTCATAAGTAATTGTATGTTTGTCAGAATCTAAACTTCCTGCTGCTGCACCCCGGATGCGTCCGCGGTCATACTCTAGAATATAGTCTTCAGCGGGGATTGTCACACCATTGCTGTTTTTAATTATCACCGTTTCTTTAATGATATTTGTATGGGCTAACTGAACACGAAAGGTATCATTGGGTGTAAAGGATTCTTCAATAGGTGTAAGGTCCTGCACGGTGTAGTATGTTGTAACTGGAGCAAATTCATCATCATCATACCAATCAAAGTTGGGTTCACCATAGTCAGGGACCCCATTACCCTCCGTTCCGTTTTCATCTCCTGTTCCCGCTAAACCATCACTGCCAACATCGTCATTCAAAAGGTCCCAATCTCCATCGTTATCCTCACCGTCTACTGACGTGTCCAGAAATCGAATACGGTATTTATGTCCGGTTAATTTGGTTTCATCCACAATATTTATTGAAAGAGATCCTGTCCCATGGATTGATGTATGAGTGACAGCAATCGTATCACTCAGGGCATATCCGGCAGACTTGGATGAAGGGGTAACCGCTGCTGTGTTTTGATCAGTAATAATTTCACCTGTAGAAAGAACAGAAATAAATTTTGAATTTTCAGAAGGGAAAATGTCTTTTTCCTCATCCCCATGGTCATAGGCTACCAACGCATAATAATAGGTACGGCCATTGACAACATCATCATCAATATACGTATGAACTAAACCGGAATCATTTCCCAAGTAATAGGTGTATCCCTTGGTATCCTGAAAAAGGGTGGGAGAAGGATAAAAGTAACCGCTAATTCCGTCGTTTTTATCAAATTGTGCCAGTGTTTTATATCCCTGGATTAATCCATTTGCATCGGTAATATTTCTGACATCGTTAAAATTGGGGTCCGTGGCCCGGTAAATTTTATATCCTTGGAAATCTTTCACTTTTGTTACAGGATCCATACTCGTTTCTGCTACACGATCCCAATATAAGGTAACCTGATTATCCCCGGGAACAGCAGTCATCGTTGGCTTTGTTGGAGGGGGTGGGAAACGATAGTCACTATTATAAATATCTTGAACTGTTTTTTTATTGTTTAGTAAATCTTTGAGGTCTTCTCCATAGACAAGAGCCACTGAAAATCGTTCGGTTTGCCCGGCGCGTAGAGGAAAGTATCCAGAACCGTAAATAAAATCCCCATCCTCACCGCCTATAGGCTTTCCATCTACAATTGAAGGGGGGACATCAAAATAACCGGGGCGTAGTTGAGACCATAGTTCTTCGTCTTCCTTTGCCGGATACAAATTCGCCGGAGCAAAATAATTAAAACTTGTCAATCCAATTTGATCAGATTCATCGGTATCTGTCTGGTCAAAATTTGGTTCTCCTGCTGTAGGTTTTCCATCTCCTTCCCCATAATCTCCGGTTCCTGCAATTCCGTCACGCCCAATGTCGTCATAATCCGCGATCCAGTCGCCATCATTGTCAATACCGTCATCCCGTCGTTCATCAATCATGGTATTGACAATCCCGGATTGAATCATGTAATCAATATAAGCTCTTGGATTGATAGTATCGAAGAGGACGGTACCGTCAGGTTCAATGCGTCGCTGATTGTAATGTAAAAAGAAATTCTCATCAATAAGACCATCCAAATCGTTGTCTATGCCGTCTAATGCATTAGGATTCGCAATTTCTTTTCCCCTTCCATTTATTACGGGATTGCCTTCAACAAGCTTTGTTTTTCCTGGATAAATAATAAGGGTTGCCCCTCTTGTTTTTACAATAACAGAATCTTGATCCGGTATGATAAAGGGTTTGCGGGTATATCCATTTTCAATAAGAATAACCTTATCCCCGGCATTGATTAAAACAGAATCAAAGCTGGTTTCTTCGAATAGAGGTGCTGTAGCGGCAATTGCACTTTCTAAATAATCCCCATCATTATCTATGCCGTCAAACGGATTCCCTGGGCTTTCCAGAAAAGCATACCCAACCATTCCCATGGCCCCAACCCATTGGGGATTCCTATCCGCATTATTGTCAAAGTCTCCTGTATAAGTTATATTTTCCTGAACATCAAAAAAGGACCAGTCATCATCATATTCCTGAGGACGACCATCTGTTCCAGTAACCCCCACATAAGTTCCGACAAGCATCCCAAAAACCACATTTGTATAATCGGTTGTGCTGGTATTGGTAACTTCGTAAAGCCAAAACAAGCAGTCCTGGGCTAAAAATTGCTGCCATTGCATCCCCCGTACTTTTACTTTTAATCCAAGACCGTTTCTTGATTCATTCATGGAATCTGGTTTAAAAGCCACATTCCATTCATTGTATTGAGGATAGTTAAATTCTTCATCATTGTTGTCATCCATTACATAATAACTTTCTTGCTGAATGTTTTGGATGTCTTTTCCGAAAAACCCATTCCAGTCTTCACGCCAACCAGGATCATCAGGATCGTCTAACCTATCCGGCCAAAAAGGAGGCCAGGTAGTTTTATCTGTGCTCATGGCTACATTTTCCTGCGCTTCGTTAAAATAGCCGGCCTGGGGTTCAAACCCCCAGCTTTTTCCACCAGGAGATTCCTCAAATCCGGTAGAAGTTGGCCGACTCGCAGGAGAGATGACAACGGAGTGAAAAGTCACAGGATTCCCTGCGGTATCCAGCATGGTAATTTCTGCACCTACCATGGGACTTACGTCTCCGATATATCCATTATTATCGTGAAGCCAAGCCCCTCGGGGACCCTTTTCTCCAGGTTGGGCTATAACGCCCCAATTCCCAAAAACTGTCCGAACCAAGTTTCCGTTATGAATTCCCGACCGGCGGAATTGTCTTCCAGATGCTTCCTGAGAAAAAGAGAATGATAAGCCCACCAGACAGAGCGCCATCATGAGGATATGTTTTTTAGAAGCCATAGGTTATTCCAAATTCAATGCGTCTAGGTTCAGAGTAAAAAGTTTCATTTCTGAACCAGTCTTCAATCGTATTCACCGCTTCAGCTGTATTTTGATTTTTTGCAATATTTTCCCATCGTGTAAACCCGGCCTTGCCTGAATCATCATAGACGTTGACTTGGTTTAAATGGTCAAACAGATTGGACACCCTCACAAATAAGGTCATATTATTTATTGGTGAATAAAACCCTTTCACATCTACAGTCCATGTGTACGGTTTTTTGCCGGAATTCTGAACCAAGGTAGATATATCCTCAGCGCTTAAGGGGGTATAAGGGAGGCCTGAACCGAGGCGTGCTATGGCACTGAGGCCCCAGAAATCTTTATGATATGCTGCCGAGAGGTTTACTGTGTGACGCTGATCCCAATTTAAAGGAATAAGCTGTACTTCAGGGAGTGCGCCTCCTGCAGTTGCATTCCTGGCTTGATCGGGGTCCGAAGCCGAACCCTTTGCAATTTGAAAAGTATAATCGAAACTTCCAGAAAATCCCTGAAATGGGCGGAGAGTAAGTGAAAGAATAATCCCTCGAACATAGGCAAAATCAGAATTTTCTAAACGACTGTAGGATGCTGAACCACCGAATAGGGAGATAGCAGTTGCCCGTGTTCCGGTTAAATCTCGCACATCCCTGAAATAGGCCGTAATATCCATAACAAGATTTGAACTCAGTTGCTGCTGGAGGCCCAACTCTCCCTGAACCGTTTTTTCAGGTCTTAAATCGGCATTTCCAATCACACCAATATTCCCGGTACCTTGACCTAAATCGAAATCAGGATTTCTATACAGGAGTTCAAATCGAGGTATTTGGAAAAAATGACCATAGGAAAAATGAATAACACCGGTTGCAGAAAAAGGGAAAGATGCGCCGAATCGCGGACTGATTTTCCATTTTGGTGAGGTGTTTTTATACCAGTATGTCTCTCTATCTGAAACTGTAACGGCTGGTTCTCCAGTGTCCCGGATACCATTATTGTTTGAGTCTACATAGAGATTTTCCGGTCGTATGGGATTGTAAATCGACGGGTCAGTCGGATCACTTAAAATGCGGCCGCTCGGATCAAAATAATCATAGCGAACCCCAATATTTATTATGAGTTCATCAAATTCAATTTTATCCTGAATATATCCGCTTGCTTCCATAGGACTGAAGGAATAAGAACTGGAAAATATTGTTGAATCCGGCAGTCGCACCGGGCTCAATAGAAACGGATCATCAGTCGTTTCATTAAAACTGGATTTATCTTCAGGGGGTCGGAGTGAATAATCGGTATAATCTAAATAATGGGATCGATATTCCAGTCCCCCCTTCAGCTGATGTTTCTTATGGATTTGGCTTGTAAAATCAAATTTTAATGTGGATGTTTTTGTGTTCCTCAAAAAGACGCTGGAGTTTGTTCCGCCCGTGTGAAAGCTATAAGGTAATGTATTGGAAAGTTTTGGATGGACATATTTATCTTTGTCACCGTCATTATAAGTATAATGATGATAATTTTTGTTAAAGTGGGTTAATCCCAAAGCATAAAATGTTTTTCCGGATAAACTATGATTAAACTGAAGGAGGTGGGTCTGCCCAAGTCTGAACCTGTTCAGATTTCCTTCGGGATTCAGTTTATACATTCTATCATAATCCTGGTAAGTTACATCATCCCGAATGAGGGTATACTTCAGTTTTTTAAATGGTGAAAATTTCCAAATTAGTTTTGCCTGAGTATATAGTTTTTTATTCCATTCCATTGGAATGAATGTACTATCACCCATTCCGGGGGTGAGGGTATCTGTTTCAGTAATCTCAGAACGATACAAAACGAATTCGTCTAATGCATTGACATAAGCAACATTGTGAGGTAAAAAGATGCGCTGACCTTCGTTGGCACCCTGATAGTATATATATCGGGCAGTAACATTATAAAACAGTTTATCTTTGATGATTGGCCCTTCAATGTTTGTTTCGACGTTTTTTGTCGTTATGGGGTTAAAGGCATTGCCATTGAGATAAATATTTGTTTTTTGAGTGAAAAAATCCCCCCCATAGACAGTTGTATTTCCTCTAAAATAGTTCGAACCATCTTTGGTAACAATATTGACTATCCCACTCATAGCCTGGCCATATTCGGCATTAAATGCACCGGAGATGACCTGCATTTCTTCGACGGCGTTTTTATTAACATCTACAATCGTACCACCATCATACACATCGGTCACAGGAACTCCGTCAATCCAATAAGCCACTTCACCACTTCTTCCTCCCCGAAGGTGTCCATCAACGAATCCCGCCTGAAGCTCCAAAACGTCCGAAATTTCCGTTACGGGGAGTTGACTGATCATTCCGCCATCTACAATTGCCGTTGATGCCGTTAAGTCCTTAGTGATCATATTACGTTCTGCCACGACGGTCACTTCTTCTCCTTTTAAAACTTCGTCTGTCATGGCGAAATCAATTTTTGTCGTTAAATCACTTCGGACAATGACTTCTGTCACATTAGATTTTGCGTATCCAATCATGATGGCTCGGAGAGTATAAGTCCCGGGGGGTATATTTAAAATGACATATCCGCCATCCATGTCTGTAGCAGCCCCCAGGGAAGTTCCTTGAATTAGAATATTGCACCCAATAAGAGGTGCGCCCGTTTTCTTATCCGATACAATACCTGTAATTTTCCCGGTGATTCCGGCTGTGGCCCAACTCAAGAGAATTATAACTGGAAAAATTTTTTTAACGAGAGTCATTTTTTAAGTTTAAATAGTTTTCCACTGTGGCCTGCCAATTCAAATGTATTTGAAGTGGTTACGGAGGCTAAAATTAAGTCCAAATTATCAATAGTCAGGTTTGGAATATTGATTAATGCGTTAGGTATAAAATGGTCTGAAGAATTAAAAACGGTCCAATATTTTTCACCTTTCAAGGATCTCTCAAATATAAATATACCATTTTTATCGTCAGATAAAACTGTTTTATATGCACCAACCGTAAGTGCTGGAATTTTGGTTCTCAGGTGGCATAGGGTCTGATAATAAGAAAATAAATCCTTGTGAAAATATACGGAATCTGTTAGCCGTTTTCCTTGGCAATCATCCAGGAAATCACAAAAATGGGCGGTTTCTGATTCATATTTAAAGTCTGGCCAAACCATGGGTTTTCTGCAATCCGGGTCATCTGCTCCCCACATTCCCGCTTCATCTCCATAATATATAAAGGGTGCTCCAACATAGGTGAATTGAAACAAAAGAATCGCTTTCTGCAACCGTTGTTCCTCCTGATTGGGTTTCCGAATTTTAAAACCTCGATTGTACCACGTATTATTGTCATGATCTATCCACCGGTCAGGATTCACTGTTGCAGAAGCCAATCGCTCTGTATCGTGGCTCCCCATGAGATTTTGTAATCTGTATGGCGTACCCGAGGGATAGGTTTCTCGAACCGAAGCTAAATTTTTATCCAATTGACTCGGAGAGATTTGATCACTTTGGTTAATAAAAAACTTGTACATAGCATCCCCAAATCGATAATTCATTACACCATCAAATCTGTTTTGAACCAACCAGGGGGAAGCATCAAACATTTTATTGTTCCACCAATCTTCCCACCATATTTCTCCGGTGATGTAGGCATCAGGATTTATGGTTTTAACCCATTTCCCGAACAATGACCAAAAACCAATTTGAACCCGTTCTGCCACATCCAGCCGCCACCCATCAATTCCATCCGAAGGATCACCATCATTATTGGGGTCCATCCAACGGTGGACGACCTGTTTAAAATATTCTCGAACAGGCTCTACGGGACCCATTTCATCCTGACGGAATGAAGGCAAATCGGCTACCCACCCTTTATAGCGCAATTGGCCATAGGTGTTTGAATAAAGCTCAGGCAAATCCTGAAATTGATTACCATGGGAAGCATCTTTATGATGAGCACCATCAATAACGAACCAATCAAAATATTCACTTTTTACTTTATGTTTAATCACATCCTGGAAAGCCCAAAAAGTGAGCCCCGCATGATTGAACACGCCATCAATAATCAAATACATCCCCCTGTCATGTACTTTTTGAACTAGGGATAAAAATATTTGATCTGCTGCTGTCCATTTCCAAGTTTTTGGATCGTTTGGAATCTCGGAAGCCATGATTCTGGCATCTCCCTCAGGATCCGGTCCAAAATGACGGTCAATATGATGATATGTAGCGGCACCGTATTTATGGGATGATGGTGAATCGAAAACGGGATTTAAATAAATGGCATTAATTCCCAACTCTTGCAAATAGTCAAGTTTGTCTATAATGCCCTGAATATCTCCACCATACCGGCGAATCTGAAACTGATATCGAAAGTCCTGTTCATTTTTCAACTCCCAAGGCTGGAATGCATACCAATCAGAAGTCCAGGGAGAAATCTGCCATTCTTTTTGTTTCTCCCATGGCCAGGTCCCATTGAGACTCTCTATTGTTGGATCATTGGAGGGGTCGCCATTATGGAATCGTTCGGGAAATATTTGATACCAGATGGCATTATTATGCCAATCAGAACCGGTGATGCATAATCCATTCCCTAAGAATAGACTAAGGATTAATATTTTTGAATTCAATTGATTGAAAAAATGAATGAAAAAAGGACACTCATGCTTGAGTTACTAATTAAAATTACTTATCTTTTACCCTATGTCTCAAGCAATAAATCGATAGGATTGAATAGGAGAATCGTTAAATATTCCTATGATGCCAGACGCTAATAAACGACTCCTAGAATTGCTCCAGGAATTTGGATTGTCCGTGAATGCGGCCAAAGCCTACATAACTTTATTAAAGGGATATCCGGCAACAGGATATGAAGTCAGTGCGCAATCCGAAATTCCACGCTCTGCGATTTATTCAACATTATCCCGACTTGAATCCATGGGTCTGGTGAACTCAGAAGGGGACTCTCCTAAAAAATACGTTCCTCTGGCACCCTCGTCTCTTTTGGATCATTTTAGCCATAATCACGATGAAAATATCAAACAATTGGAGACAGCTCTTGAAGATATGGATATGGACGAGGAAGCTTTTGATTTTTGGCATCTCCACGGATATAAAAATACCCTTTTAAAGATGAAAGAGGCCATCAGCCGAGCCAAAACTCAGGTTTTGCTCAGTGCATGGTGCAAGGAAATTACAGAACTGGAGCAGGAATTACTCGCTGCAGAAGGCCGTGGAGTGGAAGTAATTTTATTCAGTTTTTGCAAATTGAATCGTGCTATCGGTTCAACTATTTCTTATAATTTGGAAGAAGAAGATTTGAAAAAAATCTGGAAGCCAAAAGTTGTCCTTGTGGTAGATCGCGCTATAACAATAATGGGGAGCGCTACCGGTGCAAAGGGCAAGGCGATTTGGACATCAAATCCTGCCATCACAAAAATTGCATCTGACTATATTGTATTGGATATTACCCTGGCTGGCCAAAAGCTTAAGCTGGATATTAACCTCATGGTCCAAGATATTATGCAAAAGGATGAGTTTGACTTAGATAAACTCATTCAGCGGGCAAACCCGCATTTATAGCAATCTATTTTATAAATCTCCTCTGTATTTTTAAGTATTCTGAAATGATATAAAAAATAGTTACTCATTTATGAGTGACTAATTAAATTCCTACGCTAATTCAGAATAAAACTCAATAGAATAAATAAATTAACTACAGTAAACGAAGTCAATTTTACAGATGATTTTTCCTCGAGAAAGTGGTATCCTTCTGCATATTTCTTCCTTGCCCGGCCCCTATGGTATTGGCGATTTGGGTCCTGAAGCCTATCAATTTGTAGATACCCTAGAAAGTATGGGGCAGAAATTGTGGCAGGTCCTGCCTACAGGAGATACGGGTTATGGATATTCCCCTTATACAACTGCATCCGCTTTTGCAAATAACCCTCTGTTTATCAATTTTGATTTATTGATAGAGCAGGGATTAATAGACTCCCATCAATTGGAAAGTTATCCTGATTTTTCTACAGATAAGGTCAAGTACCAGGACGTTGTACCTGTGAAACTTGAATTTTTAGATATTGTTTGCAAATCATTTCATGAAAGAGCTTCAGAAGAATTAAAAAGAGCATTTCATCGGTTTTGCGAAAAAGAAGCCTATTGGCTGGATGATTATATTTGTTTCATTGCTTTAAAAGAAGCTCACGGAGGCCAAGCCTGGAATACGTGGAACACTGAAGTCAAAGATAGAAAGCCGGAAGCGTTGAAGAAGGCTTTGGTAAAGTATAGTCCATCAATGGATCGGCTTAAAATTCTCCAATTTTTGTTTGATGACCAATGGCATCGCCTAAAAGCCTATGCGAAAGAAAAAGGAGTGAAAATAATTGGAGATATTCCTATTTATGTGTCGCTTGATAGTGCAGATGTATGGGTAAATCCGGAATTGTTTCAATTGGATGAACAAGGTGAGATGATTGTTCAATCCGGATGCCCTCCGGATTATTTTCAGCAAACGGGACAATTATGGGGGAACCCAGTTTATAATTGGGCTGCACATGAAAAATCTGAATTTCACTGGTGGATTCATCGAATCGGTAAATTATTGGATATGGTTGATATCATCAGGATTGACCATTTCAATGGATTAGCAAAATATTGGGAAATTGGTGGACAGGACCAGACAGCAGAAAATGGTAAATGGACTAATGGGCCAGGGGATAAATTATTAAAAGCAGTTACGGATGCGTTCGGTGAAGTCCCCATTATTGCGGAGGATTTGGGAGAAGCGGCGCAGGAGGGAGCTGTTTTACGGGAAAAATATGAATTACCCGGAATGAAAATTCTACAATTTTCATTTAACCCCTTGGGGCAGAGCAATGGCGGATTGCCAGAGTCCTATCCGGAAAATTGTGTGGTTTATACTGGTACCCACGATAATGATACCATTGTAGGTTGGTTCAATACTTTGGGGAATTCAGCTGATTTGAGCCGAGGGAGGATTGAGGCACTTCATGGGATAAGAAATGAACGAGCGCAAATTCTCGATTATCTCCGGTCTGACGGAAATGATATTCAATGGGAATTAATTGAAGTTGCCTTAAACAGTAAGGCCAATACTGTTATCATCCCGCTTCAAGATATTTTGGGGTTGGGTTCAGAAAGTAGAATGAATATTCCCGGTACCATAGACGGGAATTGGACGTGGCGATTTGAGAAAGAGTCTCTGTCTCCAAAAATGATTCATAGAATGCTGTCCTTAACAAAAGCTACACATCGCATAGAATAAATTTGAGTTTATGAAAAACAATACCATAAAAATTTCCTATTTTTCGGCAGAAATCGGAATTAGTTCCAGTCTCCCAACTTACAGCGGTGGTCTGGGGGTATTAGCCGGAGACCATATTAAAGCTGCTGCAGATGCAGGCTTGCCCATGTGCGCCATGACTCTACTATACAAAGAGGGGTATTTTAAACAGAGAATTGATGAGGATGGCGTTCAAACTGAAACATACCCCAGCTTCGATCCCTTTCCTATGTTAAAAAAACTATCCAAAAGATTTACCTTAAAGTTGAGAGATAGGGATGTGTGGATTCAAGCATATGAGT
Organism: uncultured bacterium; assembly: GCA_964549275.1. Lineage (GTDB taxonomy): Bacteria > Fidelibacterota > Marinisomatia > Marinisomatales > TCS55 > CAZJUP01. Next base: position 95,688 of record CAZJUP010000006.1, read on the forward strand.
ATAAATATAGAGGGTTAAACGGGCATGAAATCCCTATTTACTTTTTGGATACAGATGTAAAAGATAATTTTCCGGATGATAGAAAAATAACCTTGCGTCTTTACTCGGGTGATAAAGATCATCGTATTTTACAGGAAGCGATATTAGGGTTCGGAGGAATCCAGTTATTAGAAAGCTTAGGAATAAACGGTGATATAGAAACCTATCACATGAATGAGGGGCATTGTTCCTTTTTAACTTTAGGTTTGCTGGAAAAATATAGGGGGAACAGGGATGAAGTAAGAAAGCGATGCCATTTTACCACCCATACTCCCGTTGAAGCGGGGCATGACCATTTCGCAAAAGAAAGATGTGAAAAATTGTTGCATGGACTACTCCCTCAAAACCTGGAATTGCCTTCACTGGTGCAAAATAGACGATGGCATATGACAGAATTGGGATTGTATTTTAGTCGAACAGCCAATGGTGTGTCTCAATTGCATGGAAAGGTGGCCGGAGAGCAATTCCCTGATTTTAAAATTGATGCTATCACCAATGGTGTATATCATCCTTATTGGGTGAGTAAGGAAATGAGGGAATTATATAACCACTATATTCCCGGATGGAAGCACTCTCCTCATTTATTAGACGAAATAGATTCTGTGCCTGGAGAGGAATTTTGGGAAATGCACCAGTCAAATAAACATTTTTTATTGGGCTATGCAAACTCACAAACGGGGAAAGCTCTGGCGGAAGATACACTGACGTTGGGGTTTGCAAGACGAGCGGCAGAATACAAAAGAGCAAGATTGATTTTTAATGATTTGCCCCGGCTGATTGAACTGGGGCAAGGAAAACTGCAAATCATTTTTGCCGGAAAAGCCCACCCCAAGGATAAACTCGGGAAAGCAATTATCCAGGACATTGTGGAAAAATCCAATGAATTGTATGGAAAGGTGAAAGTCGTCTTTTTGGAGAATTACAATATGTGGCTTGGCAAACTCATTACATCTGGAGTGGATGTATGGGTCAATACCCCTCTGAGACCGAATGAAGCTTCAGGAACGAGTGGAATGAAAGCAGCATTAAACGGTATACCCAATTTGTCCATTTTGGATGGATGGTGGGCAGAGGCCTGTGTTCACAATGTCAATGGTTGGGCTATCGGGGATCCCAAAATTGCAGATGACAATAAAGATGCAGCAGATTTCTACGCTATTCTTGAATCATTTGTAATACCCTCCTATTACCAGGACAGAATAAAATGGATATCATTAATGAAGGAATCGGTTAAAACCGGGGCGAGATTCACTGCCCACAGAATGGTAAAAGATTATGAGGATAAATATTATTCATTATAATCTTCATATTTTTGTTTGCGGTTAAAATAACCGGGCCGGAGTACATTTGGCAGGGCAATGATATTCTGGTAAAAGGAATTAGTGTTAAAAAGAATGGGGGCGATATTCAGAGCTTCAGAGATATTTGGGTTGTTGATATTAATAACTCAAATAGATTGAGGTCGAAGGATATCATCATGAAAAAAACCAAAACTAAAGAAACCGGAATGAACGATTTTACAGACATAGATGCTGTAATCTTTGATATGGATGGTACCTTACTCGATACCATTGAGGATATTGGGTTTGCTGTGAATACAGTACTTAAACATCATGGTTTTACGGAACATACAATGGAAGCCTATAAAAAAATGGTGGGACAGGGTATTGAATATTTATTGAAATCTGCATTGCCCAAAAACGTCAATCATAAGGGTGTCTTCCAAGACTGTTTAGCAGAATTAAAAACCGTATATCTAAAAAATTTAAACGTAAAAGCGAAGGTTTATGAAGGAATTGTTGATTTGCTTAATGAATTAAAGCATCAAAAAATTCACATGGGGATTGTTACAAACAAACCGGGGCCTATGGCCAGACTTTGTGTTGAACAATTTTTTATTGAATGGGATTTTAAAATGGTCGGTGCTGGAGAAAATTTTCCTGCGAAACCCAATCCTGAAGGTACTTCGTGGTTGGCTGAGGCTTTTGGGGTAAAACCGGAGCGTTGTTTATTCATCGGGGACTCACACATCGATATGGAAACAGCAAAAAATACGGGGATGAAAGCTGTGGGTGTTTTGTGGGGCTTTCGAGAAAAAAAAGAATTGCAGGATGCTGGAGCTGACCTGATCATTTCGCACCCCGGCGAATTAATTGAACGATTAAAACAGAAGCGTAGAGCCTAAACCGGATACTTCAGGAGGAATAAAATGCACGGGATAGATTACACAATCATTGCGGTTTATTTGAGCATTATAGTTTTTATCGGACTGTATATGCAGCGAAAGGCGGCTAGAGGTATTGAATCTTATTTCTTGGGAAACCGTAATCTCCCCTGGTGGGCTTTAGCTTCCTCCGGTATGTCCAGCAATTTGGATATTAGTGGTACCATGATTATTGCCGCTTTGATTTATGCTTTAGGTGCCCAGGGCTTTTACATTGAGATTCGTGGCGGGGTAACCTTAATTATGGCTTTTCTGATGATATACATGGGGAAATGGAACAGACGATCTGGCGCCATGACATTGGCAGAATGGATGGAACTCCGGTTTGGGAATGGAAAACAAGGTCAGGCAGCCCGATTAATTGCAGCGGTGTCATCTATCATCATGGCGATTGCCATGGTTACCTATTTTGCTCTCGGTGGTGGTAAGTTTTTAGATACGTTTTTAGGAATAGAAAATTACTTGGGATTACCTTCTGAATTTTGGGCAGCTTCTCTCTTGATTGCTGTGGCCATGATTTACACTGTTGCATCCGGTCTATATGGCGTGGTCTGGACTGATGTCTTTCAGGGGGTCTTCATCTTTTCTGCTATTGTCTATATGGCAGTTAAAGCCCTGGGAATTGTTCTCCCAGAAGAGTTTACCATATCCTTACCTATGTTAGAGAGTGCCGGTGGAGGGTTTCAACGGTTTTCTACAACTTTAGAAGAATGGACAAATGTCTGGCCGTCATCAACATTATCAATTGACCAGTATTCTCAATATGCCATTTATAATTTATTCGGAGTGGCTGTGCTGTTTTACCTCATGAAAACAGTGATTGAAGGGTCAGGGGGTACGGGGAATTACATGCTGCAGCGTTACTTCGCTGCCAGAAGTGACCGTGAAGCAGGACTCCTGAGTGCTTTTTGGGTTTTTCTTTTATCTTTTCGTTGGGTTTTTATTGGCGCCATTGCCGTAATTGGTGTCTCTCTGGGAACAAAAGTTTCGGACCCGGAATTGGTGTTGCCGACTGTTGTGGAAACGCTTCCCGTTGGAATTAAAGGATTTCTAGTGGCTGGTCTCATGGCTGCGGGGATGTCTACTTTTGATTCTACCGTTAATGCCGGTGCAGCGTATTGGGTAAAAGACATTTACAAATTATATATCAATCCAAAGGCAACTGAAAAGAAAATGATGCTGCAAGGTTATCTGGCTTCCGTTTCAATTGTAGTGATTGGATTGGGTCTCATGCTTGTGTTTAAAAATATTAATGCCATATGGGGGTGGATAACCATGAGCATTGGCTCTGGCCTGATCGTTCCCATGCTCTTGAGATGGTATTGGAGCAGAATGAATGGATGGGGTTTTGTATGGGGAACTATTTTGGGAATGGTAGCAGCAATAATCTTTAAGGCCATTGCGCCGGAAGGGGTTACGGAATACGCCATGTTTACTGTATCGACTTTGTCATCCTTAACCGGAACAATTCTAGGGACAATACTGACAGAACCTACAGATGATCAAACTTTATCCCGGTTCTATAAAGAGACACGGCCGTTTGGGACTTGGGCAAGGTTTAAGGCGCAACTATCTACAAATGAAATTGCTACAATCGATGCAGAAAATCGCAGAGATATTTTTTCTACTTTTCTTGCTGTACCATGGCAAATTGTCTTTTTCCTCTTTATGATGAGCCTCATGTTTAAAACCTGGAATAATGTCATGACTCTAGGAATTATACTGGCTGGGTTGACTGTCACACTGTATTTTACCTGGTACCGCCATTTATCCACAGAAGCACTAAAGGACAACTCATAGAAATAGGATTAGCCAATATGGACAAGATAAATATATTAAAATATCTATTCATCCTATGGATGTGGCCACTCTTTGCCGGGAATTATGTTGTGGAATGGACGCCACTGTTCCCAACAGTGGATCAACCTATTACTGTCACTTTTTATGCGGACAGAGGCACAGGAGGTTTAAGGGGATATACAGGGGATGTCTATGCCCATACCGGTGTAATCACTGAAAGAAGCAATACTCCCTCAGATTGGAAATACGTCAAGACGAATTGGGGTACAAATACCAATGATACCAAGCTGACATGGGTGAGTACAGATAAATATGAACTGAGTATTGACAATATTCGGTCTTACTATGGTGTCCCCGATAATGAGAAAATTCTAAAGCTTGCCTTTGTTTTTAGAAGCAGTGATTCAAAAAAGGAGGGGAAAGCAGTGGGGGGTGCGGATATTTTCATAGACCTTTATGATACAGGGGCAAATATTCAGATTATTTCTCCTGCTGTGTCTCACCTTAATCCCTTCATTACATCTGTTGATACCACAGTTACAATAAAAGCCATGGGAAATTCAATAGGCTCTATAGTCACGAAAATGGAATTGTATGTAGATGACGTCTTGATGACTGAATCGGGAACAGACTCCATTGAATATTCACTGTTGCTTTCAGAGCCAGGGAGAAAAAATGTGAGAATTTCTTTATTAGATGGATTGAACAAAACAGACACACTTTCATTTCATCTTGTGTATAACAAAAATATTATAGACAGCCCGATACCCGAGGGGATTATCGACGGGATTAACTATAGCAGTTCACCTTCAACCGTTACATTATCCCTGTTTGCGCCATATAAACAATATGTGTATGTTTTAGGAGATTTTAATAACTGGGAAGTTCATCCGGATTATTTTATGAATCGACATAGTGTCAATGAAGACAGTGTTCATTATTGGCTGACTCTTACAGGGCTAACCTCAGGAGAAGAATATGCATTTCAATATTATGTTGATGGAGATATACGAATTGCGGATCCTTACGCAGATAAAATTTTGGATAAATGGAATGATGGATATATTCTGGAATCGGTTTATCCCAATTTAAAAGAATACCCTGAAGGTTTAACGCAATTCCCTGTATCCATTTTACAAACTGGACAATCTGATTATGTTTGGCAAGTAGAAGACTTTAAAAAGCCTCCAAAAGAAAATTTGGTGATATATGAGATGCTGGTGAGGGATTTCGTAGGGACCCATGCCTTTAAGACAATTATTGATACTTTGGATTATCTACAGAACTTAGGTGTTAATGCCATTGAATTAATGCCAGTCAATGAATTTGAAGGGAATAGCAGTTGGGGGTATAATCCTGCATTTTACTTTGCTCCGGATAAATATTATGGGATTAAAAATGATTTAAAAGCGTTGGTTGATGCCTGCCATATTCGAGGGATCGCTGTTATCATGGATATTGTTTTAAACCATACATACGGTCAGTCCCCTTTTGTCAGGTTATATAATGAAGGGGACTATGGTAAACCGACAGCAGAAAATCCCTGGTATAATACGGATCATAATTTTATGAATTCTGACGCCCACTGGGGGTATGATTTTAACCATGAAAGCCCGGTAACTCAAACTTTGGTAGATCGCATAAATCGATATTGGTTATCCGAATATAAATTTGACGGATTTCGTTTTGATTTTACAAAAGGGTTCGGGAATAATATTAAATCGAATAGCGATCCCTGGGGGAGTTTATATGATGCAGATCGCATTAGACTATTAAAACGTATGGCCGACAAAATCTGGGAGTATGTTCCTGATACTTATGTGATCCTGGAACACCTTGCCGAAGATAAAGAAGAAAAAGAACTGGCCAGCTATGGGATGTTGATGTGGGCCAATGCAAATCATAATTTCAACGAAGCGACCATGGGGTATCATGGCGGGAGCAACTCTAATATATCGTGGACCTATTATAAGAACCGAAACTGGTCTGTTCCCCATATGGTGGCGTATATGGAGAGCCACGACGAAGAAAGATTGATGGTTAAAAATCTGCTTTATGGAAAGGGAACAGGAAACTACAATGTAAAAACTCTTTCTACTGCATTGGAAAGAATGAAAGCAGCCGGCGCTTTTTTATTTTTGATTCCGGGTCCTAAAATGATTTGGCAGTTTGGCGAAATGGGATATGATGTTTCTATTAATGAGGGAGGACGCCTGGGTGAAAAACCCCTTAAATGGCATTACCTGAGTGATGTGAACAGAAAAAATCTGTATGATACTTGGTCGGCTTTAATCCACTTAAAGAAACGGTATGCTGTATTTAATTCAACAGAAACTGAATTAAAAACTTGGCTGAGTTCCTCTGTAAAAAAAATAAAGTATACACATCCGGAAATGAATGCATTTTTAGCAGGAAATTTCGATGTTGAGCAGAAAGAAGTGGAATTGGAACTGGCCTCTCCGGGAAAATGGTACAATGTCTTTTTGGGAGACAGTATCGATTTTGATTCAGAAAAGCCCAAAATTATCCTTCGGCCTGGGACGTTTATTCTTCTTACCGATCAACTGGTGGATTTCCCGAAAAAAAATATTACCCATCTGCAGACAGAAGATGAAAGCCGTCAACCGATGTTTTTTCATTTATTTCCAAATTATCCCAACCCCTTTAACCCTTCGACGACAATTAAATACCAAACACTGGAACCGAGCCAGGTTACTGTATCTGTTCACAATGTTAAAGGGCAAAAAATCATGAAATGGAACTTGCCTAATGAAAATCCCGGTATACATCAATTATCATGGGATGGAAAAGATTTCAAAGGAAGGAGTATGCCTACTGGGATTTACATTTATACCTTGACTGCAAAATCACTTATAAATCTAAATAAGTTTAATGAAAGCCGGAAAATGATCCTGTTGAAATAGCGGGTTTACTCTTTCATATTATAAACACCATACCCCCAGGGTCCCAATTCTCCTTCCGCACTTGATTGGTCTTTTAGTAAAACAGAAGACTCTTCATTAATGATTTGTGTAGTAGAAATGGGCTGAGTGGAAAAATTTAGAAGCACCAGAATTTTTTCATTATCGGAGATTCGGTAATAGCCCAGTGTATTCCCCGGTAGGTTACCCAGAAAAGTAATAGTTTGACTGTTGCCCCACAAAGAAGGATGCTTCAATCGCAATTGAACTAGATCCCGATAAAAATTCATCTGTGAAAATTCTCCCCACTCGATTAAATCCTTGTCAAAAAATGCCAATTGCTTATCGAGCAATGATTCCTGCCCGCTATAAATCAGAGGCATACCGGGTATTGTAAACGTCATTACCAATGCAGGTTTCAGAAATGAGCCAAAGAGTTGGGTCATAACCCCATCCCAACTGTTTTTATCGTGATTATCCAAAAAATTCATTCGAATGGCATCGGTTGGGTACGATTTAGGGGAATTTCGGAAAAATTGTTTAATGGCATTAATGCCCTTTTTCCCTTCCACTATATCTTTCATGATGTAATACAGGTCCCAATTATAATCCGCATCAAAGGCTTTTTTTAATAAATCGGGATTATCCCATTCCGCAAGCATGAACACCGGTTTAATTGCATCCAGCTTAGGTCGAAGTGTTTCCCAAAAGTCAAGAGGAACCATTCCTGCAACGTCACAGCGGAATCCGTCTACATCTATTTCACGTACCCACCATTCCATGACGTTTAACATATACTTTCGTAAATCTGGGTGAGTATAATCAAAGTCAATGACATCAGTCCAATCCGTTCCTTCCGGGGGTTGAAAATTTCCATTTTTATCCCGAGTAAACCAATCCGGATGTTCAGTAACAAGAGGGTTGTCCCAGGCGCAATGGTTGGCTACCCAATCCAGGATCACCACCATACCCATGCTGTGGATTTCTTCTACCAACGATTTGAATTCCGCAAGAGATCCAAATTCAGGGTTTACACTATAATAATCTTTTACAGAATAATAACTGCCCAAAGTTCCTTTTCTGTTTTTTTCTCCAATGGGGTGAATGGGCATAAACCAAAGGATTCCTACACCCATCTCCTTTAATCGAGGTAAATGTTCCCGAAAGGCTTGAATGGTTCCCGCTTCAGTAAATTGCCGAAGGTTTACTTCATAAATTGTCATATTATTGCTCCATTGGGGAGAGGGTGTTTTCTGATGTGTATTATCTTGGCAGGAAATCAGGGTTAAAGCTAGAAAAATAAGTGAAACTGTTTTATGAGTTCGATTCATCCCGTTTTCCTGTTTTTAACCAGAACAATACCTGAAGTAGGTCGTATTAAAATTTCTTTTTCGACAGTTTCAATACCCTCTAAATCGACGTGGCTGTGATTCGCCAATATTTTCCATTGACCATCAGGTAGAATAAGAGAAACTGATTTTTCACTTTCCCCATTTAATACGATAATTAAATCATTCTTTAATATGTACCCAACAGCAACGGTTTGACCCAAGTCAAAGAATTCATATTCTTTTGGAGTGCTTTTTCGAATAGCAGGATATGTTTTTCTTAATTGAATCAACCCTTTGTAGTAATTCACCAATTGTTTATTTAATTCTTTTTCTTTCCAGTTAAGCCAATTGGTTTCATTGTCTTTTTCGTATGAATTATGATCGATTTGCCCTATCCGGTTATCTGGAACTGATGTTGAAGCAATGACCTTACTTCTTGCCCATTCCTGGCCCTCATGCAGGAATACTATTCCCTGGCTGGTTAATAAATACAATGCCCCCAGCTTATTCATTGAGAGAAGTTGCCCTACTGTTTTTGTATGGTCATGTGTTTGGGTGATTTGTTCGTGTTCTCCCACAAATCCGCCGGTTATTCTGAGACGGTCCCCGAAGGTGAGGTCGTCATGGGATTCCAGATAATTAACACTATGTGCTGAAGTAATATAGTGACCGCCAAATTCCCGTAGTGAACCCATAACCAATTGTTTAAGAAAATCTTGGTTATCTCCATTTCGATATTTTCCAAATAGAAATCCTTTATCATGGATATCAAATGTACTGCCTTTTAATCCGTCCCGAAATTGATCGTTAAAGGAAGCCCAACCTTGGTCAGAAAATCCCGCCGGATCATATCCGCCTCCCCATGGTTCAGCCAGAATGATGACATTTGGATTGATTTTTTGTAATTCAGAAATAATTTGCGCTCGTGTATCCGAATCAATGAGATAACCCAAATCAAAACGAAATCCATCAACATGGTATTCTGTCATCCAGTATTTTACACTTTCCAAAATGAGTTTTCGCATTGCTCTGCTTTCAGTCCGCGTATCGTTCCCACAGCCACTTTTTGCTTCATAATTTCTATTAGCATCTAATCTGAAGTAGAGATCCCTTCCCAAATATTTTAAGGGATGATAATCATAATTGGACACATGGTTATACACCACATCCATAATAACAGCAATCCCTTCCTTATGTAACGCTTTCACCATATCCTTCATTTCTCGGACTGCCTTCCCGGATGTCCCGTTCCAAGCTTCTGGGGTCGCTGAGCCATCACTGGCGTAATAGGATTCTGGAGCAAAGAAAAAAGTGGTCATGTATCCCCAATGATTCCGGGCATAGGGGTTCCAGGTATTGACAGGGTCTGTGGAGGTATCGTTAAAAGGAAGTTCAAAGTTCGCGAAATCTTGCAGGGGGAGTATTTGAACTGCATTGACACCCAAGTCTTTAATATGGTGAATGCCACCTTTTTGATTTGGTTCTATTAGACCAAGGTAGGTCCCTTTAGCTTTTACTCCGGATGTAGGATGGGCTGTCATATCTTTTAGATGCATTTCATAAATCATTAAATCGCTTGGAGGCAAAGCCAGCCAGGAATCATCTTCCCAATCATAATCCGTATTCACGATGAGAGATTTTGCCACATGGCGGTAAGAATTTTGAGTCACGGCTGCTTTTGAATAGGGGTCTGCCACAATGACTTTTGGATCCAAGCCAGGAGCGCTGCCTTCAGCCCGGTATCCATACAAGGTCCCAAAACCCACATTATTAATTGTTAATTCCCAATCTCCATTGGGTTGTTTTATCATAGGGAATTCTTTTCCAGTATCAGCCGCCGGATCACTGAAAATGACAAGATAGAGTTTATCTGCACTGGGAGCATGTACTCTAAACATGGTGTTTTTTTCTGTGGGAAATGCGCCATAAGAAAGGTGCTGTGTCATTTTAGGTGTGCATGAGAGAATCATAAGAAATACAATTAATGAAATTTGCGTTGCGGTTTTCTTGTTCATTTTTTTGGGAGTAACTCAATTATTAGTTACTACTATTCGATTTTGCTACTATAAGTTACGTTATTTATTGAATCCGGGATAATCTAATCTTTGATGATTTCTTATCGAAATCAGACATTTGATAGGTATCTGTTAAATATCCGCAGCAATTCCTTTAACGATTCGGCAACACATTACCTGTTTAATTGCTACCTTTAAATTTTTTTATTACCTAGATCTTTTTCGTTTAGAACAGATTAGGCATTTTCCTGCAGCCATTGTGTCGTGACAGATTTAGGTCGCATAATGGGAATTCCTAATGCGCGATTTATTACCATTTGAGATACCATTCCCATCGCTCGTGAAATGCTGAATAGCACTGTATAGAAACTGAATTCTACCATTCCGAAGTGATAAAGGAGTGCTCCGGAGGCAGCATCCACATTTGGCCAAGGATTTTTAGCTTTTCCCTGTTCCTTCAGAACGGCAGGAACAACATCAAATAAATCCTGCACGATAGTAAAAACGGGATCATTTTCTATATATTTCTTCCCAAACTCGATAAATGCAGTAAAACGGGGATCAGGACACCGGAGAACCGCATGACCATACCCAGGGATGACGCGGCCAGAGTCGAGTCGATTCCAAACAAACTGTCTCAAATCCTCTTTAGAAGGAGCACCATTGAAATGTTCACGAACTTCCAATACAAACTTAAGACATTCCTGATTGGCTAAACCGTGGAGAGGACCTGCCAAGGCATTCAATCCACCAGATACGCCATAATAAGGGTCAGATAATGTGGAGGCGATAGTTAATGATGTAAACGCACTGGCATTTCCACCTTCATGGTCACAGTGGAGCATTAAATACAATCTCATCAGTTTTTTAAGGATACCCTCTTTATCTTCTATACCAAGCATGTGGGCAAAATTAGCACCCCAATCCAAGGAAGTGTCCGGGGCGATGAGATCACCTTTTTTAAACCGGATTCTGTAAACCCCTGCTCCAATGGCCGGTAACTTTGCCGTCAGTTGAATTGCATCGTCCAAAATAGCATCCCAATATCGCTGTTTTTGGAGTCCATCTGAATATTTTTGTCTGAATATGGATTCCTTTTCCATCACAAGAATAGCGGTATTAAACATTACCATAGGATGTGAATCTTCTGGCATGGCTCTTAATACATCCCACACATATTCAGGGACCTCCATATGTTGGACCAGTTCAGCCTGTAGATCACTTAATGCCTTTTCTTTGGGCATTTCTCCTGTTAGAAGCAAATAAAAAACTTCTTCCGGTAATATATCCAGTATATCCAACAGAGGTCTGCCTCGGATGATGAGTCCTGTATCTGCAGAAACGGAAGACGTATCGCAAACCAGTCCTTTGACGCCTCTCATTCCTCCGTAGGATTGTGCAACGGAAACAGTACTGATGGTTTCGTCACCTTTATTTTCAATTAATTGCTTCACTTCATAACGCCATTCGGGTATTTTATGGCGAAGATTTTCTCTTAGAATAGACATGGCATACTCCTGCGTTGATGATGAATGAATGACTTTTGATTAAGGGATATCTTTGAATTAAATCGTTTGCTATATATCGATTTATAATATTTCATATTGCTTCAAGACAATAAATGCTGTTATCATGGAAATCAAACATAATAGGATTAGTCAATCTGCATATCTATAATATCAGGAAACGGATTAAAAACCAAGAACATTTTATAGATTAATTATTCTTTTCTTATATGGAAAAGGGTTCGTTGAAAAAAAAAATCCATCCCTTATGAATACGGTTCTGCCATGGTTTTATTCTTCCTTAAATTACCTTATGATGAAAAAAAGAATTATTTTCTGCTTATTTCTCTTTTTAGGTAATTTTTTCTTTAATGGGTGTGAACAAAACACGAAGAACTTGCTTTATCCCATACCCACGCTCATCGTAGAAGATGGATTGGAAAAGGGATTCGACCTCTCAGTATATAAACAGGACTTGGCCGGTCAAATGACCGTATTTAATCACCCAAATCTATCAGTTCGTTTTCTTAAGGATTCGGATAGTTTATATATTTTGAGTAACCCTGTTTCACTCCGACAGGAGAAATTGAAAGGAACCATAAGTGGCATACCTTTCGAATTGTTGATTAGGGTTAAACCCATGGTCAAACACACATTTAAGTACTATCCCACTACTCCTAATGAAACTGTTGTGGTCATGGGTGGATTTAATGATTGGTCTAGAACTGAATTAAAAATGGATTTTAAAAACGGATGTTTTGAAAAAGAGGTCATTTTAAAGCCCCAGAAGCACGAATATAAATTTGTCGTTGATGGGCAAGAGGTCATAGACCGAGCCAATCCTGATTCCATGTCAAACAATATTGGAGGATGGAATTCAATATTAGATCTGACTCAATTCAGAGAATCCTCAGGAGGGAAAATAATTAAATACTCTGAAAGCGGCAGGGAATTCGTTTTTAAATATTTGCCTCCGAAGGATGGGGAAATTCCGATAATGTATAACGTTTTTATGAATAACATCCCACTTCATAATGATGTGGTTGATTTTAAAAATGATGGTGGAATTCTTGTTAAAAAATCTGGACTTAAAAATGGGATCCTGCGAATTACCGGAATAGATTCAAAAGGTCGAATTATACCGGAGAATCATACCCGGATAGAAAATGGAAACGCTATTCATCCAAAATTGAATAAAGGGAATTGGCATTTTTCTATTTTATACAGTGTGGTTGTGGATAGATTTTTAGATGGTGATTCTGGAAATACAAAAAAAGTATTAGAAGATAACTTACACAAGCTGGCCAATTGGCATGGGGGGGACCTGGCCGGGATTATTCAAAAGCTAGAAAATGGGTATTTTACGGATTTGGGGATATCATCTCTATGGCTTTCTCCCCTTCAAGTACAACCAGATGGGGCATTTACGGAATGGATACCTCCCAATCGCATGTTCACTGGATATCATGGGTATTGGCCAATAGAATCTCGTCAGGTGGACCCTCGATATGGAACTCAAGAAGAATTAAAACAATTGATTGATTTGGCCCATGGACAGGGGATTAAAGTCATTTTGGATTTTGTCTCAAACCATACCCATGAAAAACACCCTTATTATTTGAAAAACAGAGAATGGTTTGGTTCGGTGGATTTACCAAATGGCTCTAAAAATATCAGGCAATGGGGAGGAGATACTCGGCTTACAACCTGGTTTGATACCTTTTTACCTTCTTACGATTTTGTTCAATCTCCGGAAGCAATAGACAGGGTCACCGATGATGCATTATGGTGGTTGGAGACTTTTAATTTGGATGGATTTCGCCAGGACGCTGTAAAGCATGTTCCTCATGCATTTTGGAAGACATTGACACGAAAAATGAAAACAAATTTTCCAGAGAAATCCTTATACCAAATCGGAGAATCCTTTGGGTCTGATGCTCTGATAAAAAGCTATGTTAACCCTTCGGAATTATCTTCACAGTTTAATTTTAGTATTTACTTTAATGCCAGAGGACTTTTCAAAGCTGATAATGCACAGTATAATCCTTTGATGCAGATAATCTTAGATAATAATGATTTTTTTGGACCTGTTCATTTAATGGGAAATATTACCTCCAGCCATGACCAAGTTCGATTTGCCTCTTTTGCTGATAAACAAATGGCTTTTTCTGATAATGGAACTGAAAGAGCATTTCGTAATCCACCGTCTCCTATTCAATATAAATCTACCTATTTAAAGATGGCAAATTTCCATGCGTTTAATCTGTCATTACCCGGAGTTCCTGTATTGTATTACGGTGACGAAATTGCCCTCATGGGAGCCGGTGACCCAGACAATCGCCGTCCAATGAAATTTGACCTAAACCCTGAGGAACAAGAATTAAAAAACAAAATAGGACATTTAAATAATCTTCGGGCAACCTATCCGTCACTATCAGTGGGGGACTTCGTTCCTCTTCAATCAGATGGCCCGGTTATGGTCTATTTAAAAATCTATTTTGATGAAGTGATACTGGTGGTATTCAATCAAAATCAGGAGTCAACAGTCCACAGACTTAATCTCCCGATGAAAACGAAAAAATGGGTTTCTCTTATTAATCACAAAGAAGTCTTAACTGACAACTTTGATTTGAGACTGGAGTTAAGTTCTTATTCACACGATTTTTTCTTATTGAAAGAAAAATGATATGGTTTTACGGATCCTGCCTCTTATTTTATCTTTTATATTCTTAGGGGCACATTATTTTCGTGCAGGAAATACGATGAGTACTGTTTTTGTTCTGTGTATTCCTCTTTTGCTATTGATAAAAAAATCATGGAGCCTGTTTTTAGTTCAATTCCTCACGTATGTTGGAGCCATTCTTTGGGTAAATATTGCAGTAATTTTTATTCGACAGAGGTGGATAATCGATGAGCCTTGGTTACGCATGTCTATGATTTTAGGAGTTGTGGCACTTTTTACCCTATGGGCAGGGCTTTTACTCAATTCAAAAAAGATTTATTCTCGGTACGAACCGGATTAAGGAAATAATCTTTAATATTTTTGTGGACCCACCATATCACTAAACCACGTCCACAAATCATCCATTTCTCTTTTATGGTCTTTTTTTAACTGACTGAGATAACGAGCGTTTTTAATAGCAATGGCTCCTAAGTCGGCCAAGGCGATCATGAAATCAATCTCCTTTTTATCAAAGACCCTTACTTTATCATCAAACAACCTGAGAACTCCGATCACATCTTCTTTGAAAATGATGGGGATGGACAAAATGGCTTTGATGCCTTCTTTTCTGCAGGCATCAGGATATTGCAGAGCCGTATCATCCTCAATATTAGGAATAATGACCGGTTGTTTAGTTGAGAGAGCCCGGGGCATACTTTTATCCGCGTAAACCGGACCTTTATTCAGAAACTCTTTACTTAGGTTTTGGTGTACGATCATTTCTAGACGATTTTCAGTTTTATTCCATAGACTAATGGCCCCGGCCTTTAGATGAAGAGAATGAACTGCATTCTCAACAATCCTGTCCAAAACAGTACGAAAATCCAATGTGGAGCTGATTGCTTTACTCACATTGACTAGTGCATTGAAATACCCCTGATTGAATACTGGCATAATGTACTCCTTCCCCCGAATGGGATTGTATGAATATTATCTTGGTTTTTTAGGCTTCTTTTTTGCTCTTCTTATACTATTGCTGTTGCATTTGGGACAGACCCTTTCAATGGGAACAGCCTTATCAAACGGCCCTCGGTATTCATTCCCACACCGCATGCATACATAAGCTACTTCTTCCACGGGTTATACTCCTTAAGCCAGTGCCTCCACAGGCACTTTATTGACGGGTTTTATTTTTTCATCCTTTTTCTTTTTACGGACTTCTGCCTTTTCTCGATCTTCTTTTAAAACTCTCATTGTATGGTCAATTTCTTCTTGAGTGACCTGAGCCCTTTTCTCTTCCAAGTCTTTCATGGTATTCGCCCATTTCTGTCCTTCTGCAGCGCTGATCCATTCCAACTGGAGGCGCTCAGGACGAATGCCAAGGCGTTCCATTTTATCCCAAAGTTTATCTACCCGTTTTACGGTCCACCGGTTTGCATCAATGTAATGACAGTCGGCATAATGGCAACCGCTAACCAGGACTATGGGTGCACCTTTTTCAAAAGCATTAAGGACAAATTTTGAATCGACTCGTCCGCTGCACATTGTACGAATAACTCGCTGAGAAACGGGATATTGCATACGGGAAAGGCCCGCTAAGTCCGCGCCACCATAAGAACACCAATTACAGGCAAAAACTACGACTTTATCTCTGGGGTTTTCGCTAGTAATGGCCTCCACTTGTGAGAAGATTTGTTCATCTTCAAAATGCTTCATCATGAGGGCATCGAAATTGCATTCAGCAGCGCAAGTTCCGCACCCCTGACAAGCGGCTTCAACCACTTCCACAGGGATTTTCAACTTTGCGTCCCCTCCCGTGATTGCATGGAAAGGACAAACCTTTACACAGACCTGACAACCGGTACAAAGATCGTTTATAACTTTAGATGTAATTGCTTCGACATTTATTTTACCTGCATTCAATAAGATTTGCGCTCGGGCAGCTGTTGCGCTGGCTTGCGTAACTGTATCCTTAACATCTTTGGGATATTCTGCACAGCCGGCCAAAAACACTCCACCAGTGGGGGAATCTACCGGTTTAAGCTTAGGATGAGATTCCATAAAAAAACCATCGGCCGTACGGGAAAGGGTTAATAACCTCTGAATCATTTCACTGTCTTTTTTTGGAATGACTCCCACAGAAAGAACAACCATATCAAATTCAAAATCGGTAACAGTATTAGAAACAGTATCTTCCACTAGCATGGTCAAGTTTTTGGTTTCCGGATTTTCGAAGATTTCACCGGGCAGACCACGAATATACCGAACCCCGGCCTGTTTACTTCGTTGGTATAAATCTTCAAACCCTTTTCCAAAGGACCTGATATCCATGTAAAAAACAGTAATTTCTGTCCCAGGATAGTGATCCATAAGAAGCAAACTATCCTTAATGGTATTCATACAGCAAATATTACTGCAGTAAGGGTTACCCACCGGCGAATTTGACCGAGAGCCCACGCATTGGATAAAGGCGATACGTTTTGGTGTCTCTCTATCCGTAGGTCGGATAAAATGTCCCTCTGTTGGACCTCCTGCAGAAATGAGTCGTTCGAACTCCATACTGGTGATAACGTTTTCATACCGTGTATATCCATACTCATCCATTTGAGTCGGGTCATAAACATCCATTCCCGTGGCCGTTATCACCGCACCCACCTTTAAGTTTACGATCTCATCTTTCATATCGAAATCGATACACTTTTTTTCACAAACATCAGCACATTTACCACAGGCAATGGGATTATGTCCAAGACAATCTTTATCATCAAGGATATAAACGGATGGAACAGCTTGAGGAAAGGGCATATAAATTGCCTTTCGGGAAGAAAATCCTTCTTGGAATTCATCAGGGACAACTACCGGACAAACTTTTTCGCATTCAGCACAGCCGTTGCAGGAATTTTCGTCCACATAACGGGCTTTCTTCCGGACGGTAACCTGAAAATTACCGATATATCCACCGATATTTTCTATTTCGCTATAAGTCAGGAGATTGATTTTTGAATGTCGACCGACATCCATCATTTTCGGACCGAGTATTCATATGGAACAATCCATGGTCGGGTAGGTTTTGTCTAATGCTGCCATTAGCCCACCGATGGATGCCTCCTTTTCTACTAAGTTTACTTGATACCCTGCATCGGCTAAATCCAAGGATGCCTGAATTCCCGCTACCCCTCCGCCAACAACCAAAACTTCCTTTATGACAGGGAGTTCAGTTTCTTCTTGCGGTACGAGGTAACGAGCTCTTGCTACAGATGATTTGACAATGTCTTTTGCTTTTTCAGTGGCAGCGTCCCATTTATCTAAGTGAGCCCAACTGCAGTGTTCACGAATATTGGCCATATCCATGAGGTAAGGATTTAAACCTGCTTCAGAAACACAATTTCTAAAGGTTGGTTCATGCATTCTCGGTGAACAAGATGCCACAACAACCCGGTTCAAGTTGTATTCCTTAATGTATTTTTGGATTTCCTGCTGCCCTGGTTCGGCACATGTGTATTTATTTACGACGGAACAGACCACACCTGGAAGACCTTCAGCATAAGCCCTAACGGCTTCACAATCCAGGGAACCGGCAATATTGGTGCCGCACTCACAAACAAAGACGCCAATCCTTTTTTCATTTTTCATTCAGTTTTCCCCTTTTCAATTTGTTGGAATCATTCTGTCTAAAGTCAAAGAAGAAATATCACGGATTTGCACTCCATGCTTTTCTCTTATGTTTTGATCTTTCATGGTGCAGACCAAATGAATCTGGCATTTAGGGCAGGCCACAGCCAAGACATCTGCGCCGGTATCTTTTGCTTGTTTCAGTCGTTCTTTTTGTATGGATTTGGATGTGGTATCGCAATTCATCCAAGCGCTTACTCCACAGCATAAAGATCCTTTATTATTCTGTTTCATTTCTGTAAAATGATTGGATCCATTCGGCTGTAATACTTTCCGAGGATCATCATAAATATTCAGATGTCTTCCCAACCTACAGGGATCCTGGTAGGTCAGGGCTTGAGCCGGATCTTTCAATTTCAAATCTCCCGATTCAATCTTTTCCGCAAGAAACTGGCTCATGTGTATCAAATTCATATTAGCAGAAAACCCGTATTTGGGATACAATTCCTTAAATGCACTCATGCATTCAGCGCACGAAAACAGTATGGTTTTTGCACCTGTTTTTTTAATGGATTCTAAATTGTGCTCTGCAAGCATTTTGAAATTTTCCACATCGCCATTCCAGAGTAAATCATGGCCACAGCACCGTTCATTCGGGAGGAGTACAGGTGTTACCCCCAGTGTATTTAATAATTTCACACTGCTTTTGGCTCCATCCATGATATTTAAATCAAGGTCTGAAAAGAATATATCATGATAAGGAGCGCAACCAACGAAATAAAGAACATTACCTTCATTCGTTATTTCCATATCATCGGTGACCCACTCCAAACGGTTTTGATTTAAGTCTGGGGTTGTCATAATAGTTTGGAGCATTTCCATAGCGCCTGAATGGGAGCATTTTCCATGAAATCCGGAATCCTTCGCACCGGTTCGGACAATTTGAGTTAGATCGCTATATTTGATATTAGAAGGGCAAACCGCATCACACCGGTTACACGTCAGGCAGCTCCAAAGATCATAATCCTGGAATAAAGTTTCAAAATGTTCCCGAACGGATTTGGTTAACATACTGCGCGGGGAATAAGAGCGATTAAACTTGGAGACAGGGCATACACTGGTGCATTTACCGCACTCCAGGCAGGCATAGGCATTGGTTTTTTTAATGGATTCTACCAGTGGACTGTTCATAGCGCTTCCGATTCTAGTTCAAGTTCTTGGTTTGAACTTTCCGGAGTATTATTGGGTGTGAGATGTTCTGCAAAGTTTTTCACTGCCTGGGTGAATTTTTTAGGATTTCCGCCTTTAATTTGTGCATATCCAAATCGGGAGGATTCCCATCCGAGTAGATGGAGTAGCTGACGAGTGATATCCACAGTTTTTTGTGCTTGGTGAACACCAAAATTATAGTGGCATTCTTCAGAACTACAGCCTGTAACTAATACTCCATCGGCTCCTCTATTTAACGCTTGAAAAACGAATGATGATTCAAATCTTCCTGTGCACATGAAATGAGAAAACAGGATTTTCGTATGCTTCGTTTGAAAATCAGGAAAGGCTGTTCCGTCAATGTGAGATCCATTCCACTGGCAACTAAATACAACAACATTTTTCTTGACTGGATCCAATGTGCTGAGTTTTTGATCCAACCAAGCTTTGTTAGCATACCGTGGTATTATTGCACTGGGAGAACAAACAGAGACACACGTTCCACAAGACCGACAAATATCATTGTGTATTTTCGCTATAAACATATCATCTTGTTTAGGCACAAGACTAATGGCATCGTAATCGCAAATGTCCACACAGTCTCCGCAGTCACGGCATAAAGATTCCTCAACAAAAGGAATGGCTGAGTTTACAGTAATTTCTTTAGACTGGTTATCCTTAACCAGGGAACCAAACCAGGGAGTAGGGGAGGAGGTGAATGATTTATAGTGTGACGGAATCCTAAAAATAGATTCATTTTGATCATTCAACCCCGTAGCCAGGGATATCTCCTTTCCGCATTCCGAAACACAAATATAACATTCACTGCAGGGACCGCAGCGTAAACAGCGGCTGGCTTCTTTAACGGCAGTTGCTTCGTCAAACCCGTTTTCTACTTCTTTAAAATTATTTTTTCTCTTGGGAATATCAATCATTGGCATGGCTGCACGATGAAGAGGTTCCAGTTGAGTTTTATCAACTTTGAATTCCCATTCTTTTGGAACCACATTTTCGACATCAGACTGCAATGGTTCCTTTTTGAGATACTGATTAATAGATCTGGCAGCAATATGACCCTGAGCGATGGCATCAATGACTGTACCAGGTCCTGTCACAGCATCCCCACCGGAAAATATACCGGGCATATTGGTTGCGAGTGTATTATTGTTAACCGAAAAGGTGTTCCATGTTGTGAGATCTAATCCGTGGTTTTTCCCTAGAAATTCCAAATCTGGTTCCTGGCTAATGGCAGAAATAATTGAATTTGCTTCAATGGTGGTTTCTGACCCAATAATGGGAACAGGCCGCCTTCTACCACTGGTATCCGGTTTCCCTAATTTTGCTTGAATATATTCCATGCCTGTCACTTTCCCTTTTTCCCCAATGATTTTTTTGGGGATAGCCAAATAGTGAAATCGGATTCCTTCTTTTTCCGCTTCTTCAATTTCTGCTGCATTGGCGGGCATTTCCTTTCTCGACCGCCTGTATACAACATGAACTTCTTTAGGTTTTAACCGCACGGCTGTCCGGGCAGAATCAATGGCGGAATTTCCACCACCTATGACAATGACCTTCTTGCCCAAATCCGGGGCTGAAGAAAAATTTGCCTGGTTCAGAAAATCAACACAATCAATGATTCCTTTATATTTAGTTTCACCTGGGATATTCAGTTTTTTACCCTTGTGTGCACCAACGGCAATAAAGACCGCATCAAATCCATTTGCCATCAAAGAGGTAATAGCATCCTTACCCATAATTTTATGATTGGTTTTAATGGTTACACCCAACCGCCGAATGGCCTCAATTTCAATATCTAAAATAGTTCTTGGAAGCCGAAATGACGGAATGCCGGCTATAAGCATCCCGCCTGGCTTTGAAAGTGCTTCGAAAATGGTGACGCCATACCCCTTTCGAATTAGGTCGTTTGCCGCAGTTAGTCCCGCTGGACCTGACCCGATAATTGCCACATTTTCCTTGTGAAATTGTATTACTTTCTCGGGTTGAGACTCAGGATGATGGATTTCATAATCCGCTACAAACCGCTTTAGCCAGCATATAGCTACTGGGGAATCAATTTCATTTCTTGTACAATAATCTTCACAGGGATGGGTACAAATTCTTCCACAAATTCCCGGGAGAGGATTCTGCTCTCTCACGACATCTAAGGCTTCACGAAAGCGACCTGAAGAAATCAGGGATACATAGGATTTCACATTGACTCCAGCGGGACACGCAAGAGTACAAGGAGATGGATCGACATTACCGATAGAATAATCAATTTTCGGGTTATCTCTGAGCCTAAAGCTGTAGGTTTCAGCAGCACTCATGAGAAACCAACATTGTATGATTTTCAGATACCATTTTCTTTTAAGCTTCCATTATTTCAGATGTCTTACTTTTCAAAATCTCTTTTCCAAAGGTATATCCTTTATCAAACGCCTCAATATTTTTATCAATAAACTGCTCCGGAACGGAACCGGGGAGTGCATTTTTCATGGCTTCTGTACTCACAACATTTGTGATGGCTGTGAAAAATCCAACCATGACTACATTTGCGAATATGCGATTACCCATTTCCTCAGCAATGCGGGTTGCGGGAATACTGTACATTTGTACATCCTGCCGAATCGTTTCAGGTTTGACCAGGTCTGTATCTATAAGCAGAATCCCATCGGGGATAAGGTCATCTATAAATTTTTCGTACGCTTCCTGAGACATGCTTACTAGAATTTCCGGACGGACTATATAGGGATAAAGAACCGGTTCAGTACCAATAACCAGTTGGGCAGAACAGGCTCCACCACGAGCTTCAGGTCCAAAACTTTGAGTGAGTGTCCCGAATTTATTATCGTATAGGGAGGCGGCCTTACCAATGAGGGTCCCTGATTTTATGACTCCTTGACCACCGAATCCAGAAAATCTAATGTCCATGATTTGGCCCCCTGTAGGGAACGTACTTGTCTCCCAGTTTTTCTTTTAAGAAGGATTCTCTTGCTTCAGTAAACGTTGGTTTTTCTTTTTCAACAAATTTGCCCACGATGATTTTTTTCTGATAAGCGATATCCACATCCCGTGTGTCAGCACCATGCTGGATTTCGGCGCTGTCATGGTAAAATTTCATGAGGTCTAATCCGGTTCCCAATCGATTCCTTCTTGCATAGAGAGTGGGACAGGGAGATATGATTTCTATAAAGGAAAATCCCGGTTTTTCCAAAGCCTCAGAGATGGACTTGGTGAGCCTTCTGATATGGAGAGCTGTCCATCGAGCCACATAGACGGCTCCGCTGGATTCTGCAAGGAACGGCAGGTTAAAGGGGAACTCATAACAGCCGTAAGGCGTTGTGGATGCATTAGCTTCCATGGGTGTCGTAGGACCGGCTTGGCCACCGGTCATGGCATAATTAAAATTATTGATACAAATAATGGTCAGATTCATGTTTCGTCGGGCTGAGTGGATAAAATGATTTCCGCCGATGGCTGCAATATCTCCATCACCACTGATAACAGACACTTTTAGTTCTGGGTTTCCCAAGGCCAGGCCTGTGGCAAAGGGAAGCGCTCTTCCGTGGGTACTGTGGAAACTGTCTAGTCTTAGATATCCTGCGGCTCTTCCGGAGCAGCCGATTCCGGAGACAACGGATACTTTTTCCGGATCCAGATTCGATTTTTGGAGTCCGCTGATAAAGGCGGTTAGAACGGTACCGATTCCGCAGGTAGAACACCAGATATGAGGAAACCGCTCGGAGCGAATATAGGTTTCCATGGGGTGGATTAGATTTTCTTCCGGCTTTGGGATGGTCAGGGTATCAGTAAAATCAGGGGCAGATTCGCTCATATTGCATTCTCCTCAATAGCGGTTAATATATCTTTTGGATCGTGAACCCAACCTCCTGCATGGGGAACGAGGATGGTTTTTGCATTTCCTTGGGCACATCGCTCAATTTCCAACGCTATTTGTCCCATATTTATTTCAGGGATGACAAATGCCTTTACAGATGTGGCAAGCTCCCGTATCCTGCTTTCCGGAAATGGCCAGACTGTGACGAGCCTTAACGTGCCGACTTTCAGTCCTTTTTTTCGTGCAGCATCTACGGCATTCATGGCCACTCGGGAAGAAATACCGTAAGAAATCACAACCACATCTGCGTCTTCAATCTGGTCTTCTTCAATTATGCGGATTTTTTCTTCATTATTCAGGATTTTATTCACCAGATGTTTTACATTTTTTTCCTGAGCTTCTGCATTAATCACCGGATAACCTCGTTCGTCGTGGGTGAGTCCTGTAATATGGATGAAATACCCGTCTCCGGCCTTCACCATTGGAGCGACTGATTTTGCTCCATTAAATTTAAAGGGTCGGTAATCTTCTTTTTTCCCTTTATAAAATTTTCGTGGAGTTACTGTTAATTGACTTGCTTCGGGTATGACAACTTTTTCGGTCATGTGTCCTACACATTCATCCATCATAAAGAGAACAGGCACCCGCCATGTTTCCGAAAGGTTAAAAGCCTTAATGGTTAAATCAAAACATTCCTGAGGAGAATTGGGAGACAGGGCAATGATTTCATAATCACCATGGGAGCCCCATCGCGCTTGCATCATATCAGCCTGGCCTGTGAGAGTCGGAAGGCCCGTGGAGGGACCTCCACGCTGAACATTAACCACAACACAGGGGACTTCCATCATGGTTGCAAGTCCAAGGTTTTCCATCATGAGGGAAAATCCCGGACCTGAAGTTACTGTCATAGATTTTACTCCTGCCCATGCAGCTCCCGAAACAGCAGCCATGGATGCCAATTCATCCTCCATTTGAATGAACATCCCTCCGATTTTTGGGAACCTTTCTGCGATTCGTTCGGCAACTTCTGTGGAAGGGGTAATGGGGTATCCGGCTAAAAACCGGCAACCTGCAGCAATGGCACCCTCGGCACAGGCATGGTCCCCATCCATATAATAACTACCGGTAGCCACACCAATGGGGTCAGCTTTCATGTTTATCTCCTTGCCTTAGAACATCTTCCGGTTGGGGCGGTTGGGTACTTCCCTCAACACAATATATTGAAAATTCCGGACAAATCATTTCACAGAGGTTACAATTCACACAGGCTCCTTGCTTTAATACTTGGGGATAATGGTAACCTTTCCGGTTAAAATCGGTGGACATTTCCAGAACATCTTTAGGACAATATTCGACGCAAAACTTGCATCCTTTGCACCGTTCAACGATGATATGAATATCACCTTTGGGTACTTTAACATTCTGAATATCTAGTGGTACGCGCCAGTAATTCATACGATGATTCCCGAGAGTTTTTTTAATAAGACCTAATTCACAAAATCCTTTCCCGATTCAGACCTGACCAGTTTATAAAATTTGCATTGTGTGCAGTCATCAATATGGGCAGAACAGGTACACCGAAGATCACTTACAGGGAAAGACCCTGCGATTTCCCAACAATAGCGTCCCCCGTTGTATCCCCCATTAATTCCGTTGAAAGCAGTATAGGTTACTGCGGGACAAACCCCGCATTCTTCAACGCGTTTCCCCCCTAATTCTCGCCCGCATTTCATATAATCCCAACAATTTGTCTTCATGAGTGTCTCCTTCCAATTTGTCCGTGAAGAAAATCATCTCGTCAGGTTGAGAAGTTATTTAAAGATAAACATATCTTTATATCCCTAATATACAAAGAATTATTAAATAATCAACCCTGTAATCTGATTTAACACAAAAAAGAAAAGCCATGGATAGAAAATTATTTTGAATTACAGACGAGTCCAGTTTTAATATGAACCAAACAAATGGGTGTACTATGGCTGAGTTTACTGTGAATGGATTTCGTATGCATTACGATATGAAGGGAAAGGGGGATCCTTTACTTCTCCTTCATGGTTTAGGATCCAAGGGGTCGGACTGGAAACCTCAGGTTGATTACTTTTCTCAAAAATATACGGTTATCTTACCGGACATGCGGGGGCATGGGCAGTCAGCTATTATGAAAGGAAAATACAGCATTCCTATCTTCGCTGAGGATGTGGCTTCCCTGCTGCAATTCCTTGGTATTGCTTCAACCCATATTGCCGGGATTTCCATGGGCGGTGCCATTGCACAACAGTTAGCTGTATCGCATCCTGAAAGGGTGAAAACCCTCATGGTAATTAATGCACAGCCGGACTTTCGAATGTATACATTAAAAAATAAATGGAAATTGATGCAGCGGTTTTTAATTATTCGCATCATGGGAATGCGGAAGATGGGGGAATTCCTGGGAGAACGATTGCTGCCCAAACAAGAGCATGCTCTTTTACGAAAGCGGTTTGCGGATGATTGGGCATTAAACAATAAAAGCGCTTACCTCAAAGCAATGAAAGCAGTAACCCATTGGGATATTCTTGACAATTACGAGTCTATTGACTGCCCTGTTTTATTCCTGGCTTCGGATCAGGATTATACTTCTGTTTCGAAAAAAAAGGCATTTTCTGATCGAATGAAACACGCAAAACTGGAAGTTATACACAATGCGCATCATGCAGTAACCATTGAGCATCCTGAAAGAGTAAATGCTGTTATGGACCTATTTATGACACATAACTTTTAAAACTTGCGCATTATTTAGATTAGTTTTATTTTCTGGAATCCTAAGAGCCGGGGGTTTCCCCCGGCTCTTAGGATTTGGTAACCAAAAAAAGGAGGAAATAATGAAACGATTCTTTTCGTTTTTAACTGCCATTTGTATTGTGATTGGTGTGCCTCTCCATGCCCAATCCGATAATGAAAATACTGTTGTAACCATTGTGAAATATTTTGCAATTCCTTTGAATCAGGTGGAAGGAGGTTCTGCTGATGAGCGGAAAGAACTCATGGAAGAGTTTCATAAAAAAGTAACTAAAAAACAGAAAGGGTTACTGAGCGAAATGAATCTCTCCCATTATTGGAGCGGAACGACAGGTGAGTGGACGGTTATCAGTGAATTTAAATCCTTTGGCGATATAGATGACACAGATGAACGGAATGCTCTGATTGATAAAGCATGGCCAGATGAAGAAGAGAGGAAAACCTTTTTTAAAAAATTCAATAAATATTGGGTTGGAGATCATGAAGATGTTGGCATCTACACCCATTTTAAAAATCTTCAGCGTAAACCGCGCCATAATAAAGAAAATACGGTGGTTTCAATCTCAAGGTTCAGATTAAGAAAATGGTCCCAGATGGAAGATGCATCCGGGGATGAGTTAAAGCAACTGAACGAAAAATGGCATAAGAATATCACCAAGAAATCGAAGAGAATATTAAGTCAGATGGTTCTGGGTCACCGGTGGAGCGGCCATGCTCGGGATATATTTATTGTAAGCGAATTTGCGACCATGGAAGATGCAGATGATTTTGCAGAAACAGGTAAATTGGTAGAATTGGGATGGCCTGATGAAGAGGAAAGAAAAAAGTTTACCCAGCGCAGAAGAGAATATTGGGGAGGCTATGAACATGAAGATTTTGCCCTGTTAATTAATCATGAAAATGTCCGAAAGCGTTAAATAACGCAGATCAATTAAATAGGCCCTGTTTCAGGGCCTATTTAATTTTAATATATATCTGGAAACTTTTTAACATCCCTATAGTATTTGTGTCTAATTATTGCTGAATATTTTAAATAGGATCATCTTTTCATGAAATATCCCCAATTCAAATTATGGGTTTTGATATCAATATTGTTGAATTTTACTCTTCTCACAGCACAGCCTCACGGTGGAATGAGGGGGGGTGTGCAACGCCAAAGCATGGATCCACGGAAAGCTCCTAAAATTGGAATGATATTTGGCACAGTGGTAGATTCTGCTACTCAAACCCCTATCCCATATGCTTCAGTATCCGTAATTAGCCAGCGTTCCGGTGAAATTGTTACCGGTGGTATCACAGATGACAGTGGGAAATTTTATATAAAGGAAATCCCTTTAGGACGCCACCATATTCTTATTGAATATATTGGATACCAAAAACAAATATTGGGACCTTTAACTTTTTTACCTTTTGGTGACAATGTTACCGAGCATAATCTGGAAAATATTCTCTTGGTGCAAACCACCCTCCAGATGGAAGCGGTGGAGGTGGAAGGGGAACGCCCTTTATTTATTCAGACAGCACAAAAACGTATTTTTAATGTAGAAAAAAATACCCTCTCTACCGGGGGATCTGCCATTGATGCCCTCCGGCAGGTTCCGGGGATTGAAGTAGATATGGATGATAATATTAGCTTACGGGGTAGTGCCAACGTCAACCTGATGATAGACGGCAAACCCTCCAGTATTGCCAGCGGAGATAAAAAAGCTCTTCTGCAAAGCATCCCTGCAGCAAATATTGCAGATGTGGAAGTTATGACCAATCCCGGAGCTAAATATGATCCGGAAGGGATGGCCGGTATCATTAACATCGTACTGAAAGAGAATAAATTTGCCGGACTGAATGGTAGCCTGAATTCAAGTGCTGATTCACAAGAAGGGCTTAACTCATCAGGGCAAATTAATTGGAGAACAGTAAAAGTGAATACGTTTGCCAATCTGGGATTTCGCAGACATATCCGAGAAGGTTTTGGAGAGTCTTATCGTACTATGACATTTGATACCATTGAAGAGAGACTGGACCAAGAAAGCGAAGGAAAGAGGAGTGGAGATAATGTGTTTATTAAATCAGGTGTGGAGGTGTTTTTTGACCCTTCACAATCTTTAAGCCTATCTGCTACCCTTAACACAGGCGACAGAGGATACAATAATTTGGTGCATTCTGTAGAAACCGGGTCGGAGAGTATTGCTTATGACCGATTAACTACCGATTACAGTGACCGGGGAGGAACAGACATAAACCTGACCTATGATAAAAAGTTTTCAGATCCTAAACATAAGCTGACAACATTTATGCGATGGTCTTCAGGAAACAATACAGGATCTTCCCTTTTCAAGACGACGACGACATCTCATTCCAGCCTGGCCCTGTTCAGCGATACAAAAACGGTTCAGGACGGGAAAGATGAAAATATAGATATTCAGGCAGATTACAGCCGGCCTCTGACAAATGATGCCCGGCTGGATTTGGGATTTAAAAATACCCGAAGAATCCGGGACGATAATCAACTTTATTATGATTATGTAAACGAAACGGGAACATTTGTTTCTGCTTCAGAACAGGATAACCGATTTTTGTATAACGAAAATATTTGGGCTGCCTATGCGCAATTTGATGGTACAATTGGCATGTTTGGTATAAACGTGGGGGGACGGATTGAAAAAGTATCCATGACGTCTGAATTAAAAAATACCGAGGAGTACTTTAAGAATCCTTATACCAGTTTTTTCCCGAGTTTTTCATTATCCACTGGGGCTCCGGAAATTTTGCAGATCCAGATCAGTTATTCAAAACGGATACATCGACCCCGATCCCGGCAGATGAATCCCTTTATTTCTTATAGAGACTTGAAAAATTTCTATTCCGGGAATCCATTTTTAAAACCAGAATATATTGATTCTTATGAAGTGAATATAGGGAAATATACCCGGGGATTATCCCTGAGTTTTGGAGGGTATTACAGACATACAACCGATAAAATTAATCGATATAAAACTGTGGATGAACATGGAGTTTCATTTACGACTTATGAGAATTTTGATGAAATGAAAACCCGGGGGATTGAATATACCCTCGTGGGTTCTTTGGGGAGAAAATTTCGCATTATGCTGGGAGGAAATGTTTATTGGGATGAAGTTAATTCTGACCTCTTTGAAGATAATTACGACAAAACAGCCCGAGGACAAAGTATTCGCTTTACTACAACATGGAATATGAACCGGACAACGGAAATGATGTTTTTTATGTTTTACAGGTCTCCGCGAGACATTCCTATTGGGAAGATTGGTTCCATGTCTTTTTCTGCCATTTCACTAAAGAAAAAATTTATGGATGAAAAACTGAATCTTTCTGTTAAAGTTGGAGATCCTTTCAATCTTTCAGGATTTTCCTTTGAGGCGTGGGGTGAGGAATGGTATCAGTCTTCAACCCGGAAATGGATGAGCCAAACAGTAACCGTTGGATTGGAATACCGTTTCGGAAAAATGGAAGATAAAAGCAGATTCAATCGGAGTCGAAATCAAAACGGACGAGGCGATGACATGGGTAATGGAGAATTTGGCATTGAGTAATTTTCCATGAAGTTCAGGATTGTTCTTTTATTTATTACCGGGTTAGGCTTTACCGGATGCGGGCAGGTCAAATTGGATAGTACCTGGGCAGAAAAACCAGTGACTATTGATGGAGATTTAACGGAATGGAAGGGGATGTTTTCTGTTCCAAAAGGGGTAAAGGCTGGCGTAGGCTTTATGAATAATGAAGAGTTTTTGTATTGTGCTCTTACTACATCTGATTTGCAGCTGATGCGGCAAATTGTTTATAGCGGTTTTACGGTGTGGTTTGATGAAAAAGGAAAGAAAAAACAAGTTTTCGGTATTCGTCATCCTTTAACAAATTACGGTGTTCATTTCAAGCGTATGGCAAAAAATTGGCAGAAACATCCACAGCATCTTCTCTTTGCTCTTCAGGATTATCTTGAAAACAATTATGGGGTAGAGGTTTTTGGACCCGGTAAAGGGGAATTCACTCAATTGACATTTTCAAACCGTGGAGGTGTGGCTGTTCGCACCCAATTGCACGAAGGGGTATTGTCTTATGAATTAAGACTGCCCTTAAACCCCAAACCTGGTGAATTTGGTCTTCAGACTTCTTTTAATACACGAATCGGAATTGGATTAACCACTCCGGAAATGGATAGGGAAAATATGAAAATGCAGGTGTCTGCTCGTAGAGGAAAAAACCTCGGTATGAGAGGCGGTATAAACAGTGGAATGGGCAGTCGTGGTGGTATGGGCAAGGGTCGCGGTGGCGGCACCAGGCCGGGGGAAATAGACCCTATCAATATTTGGGCGAAAGTTAAACTCGCCAAACACAGTTAAATTATTTTTTAAGTCCCACGATTTTGATTTTTACCCAAGGATTAAATCCAAGGGGAGATTAATAAACCGTATCCCGGGTGTACCAGAAAGGTTCTTTGTAGTATCGCCGAACCGGACGCCCTACGATGGCTGTGTACATCCATCCTGCAAGCCAAAACGCCAGTATGGCCGGTAAAATAATATTAATTAGAATGCTGAATACCGCCACTACGATGACCAATGCAGGCAGTGTCAAAATCCCCAGACTAACGTAGGGGTGGCGAAGCATAAAATGTTGTAATCTTTCCATAATAATTTCCTTTCGGTCATTCCTATGCAAAAAGTATGCAAGCGAAGAATTTCTGCCTTTTACGGAATACTCTGCGTCAATATGGCGGGCGGAAGAGGAAGAGGCAACCCAGACAAAATTGTGCTGGCAACACAAGGAGAGATGAGGATGCAAATGGGTTGCCGCTCCTCCTTAAACATGATACAGCATTTAAACCAAACTTGCTGATATATATCATGGGAACAGGTTTTTACTCATTCCTAACACCAGAAGGTATCTTTACATGATGAATCAGAAATATCGCCAGTGATAATAAATTGTAAACAATTTCATTTAATTTTTCGTAATCCTTGGAACCCTTTACGATTCCTGTTGTATTTTGAATACTGAAACAGTATTATTGAACGTAGCGGGGAGAGTTTTTACAAAAAGAACAGGAAAAATTATGGCGAAGAAATTACCCTATAAAGGCAGCAAAGCAAAAGTAGGGACCCTTGTAAAAAAACTTATAAAAGATGCGGATTACGATCCCTCAGAAGAAGAACTTTGGCTCATTGCAGAATACGATAAGTTTAATCTCTATGTTAAGCCCTTTTTAAAAAGTTTTGAAAAATACTACCCTGCTGTTTGGGATACCTTAAAGGTACAGCGCAGGATGGATGTGAGTGTGTTTGAAGAAATTTTGGAATTCCCCAATTTCTATCTGGTGGACCCCCTGGTGTCCCGATTTATACGCTTTACAACAAAACGGAAAGACTTGAAGCAAATGCTCTTGTTGAAAAAGCTTCAAATTGTCCATATCGAAGATCGCATTATTCTGAATTAGTATAGGAGATTGGGTCAGGTCGGATGCCCTTGGAGGTTCTAGCCAAAACGCCGGCGGATTCTGCCAGGAAAACACCCCTTTTATTTATACATGGTGCATGGCACGGTGCCTGGTGCTGGGAAAAATATTTTTTACCCTATTTTACTGAAAACGGGTACACGGTTTATGCGTTAAGCCTTAGAGGGCACGGAAGCAGCGAAAAACCTAAGAGATTTCCTTTAACCCGGATTTGTCATTATGTAACTGATGTTGAACGCTTTGTTTCAACACTACCGTCTTCCCCTGTGATTATTGGACACTCCATGGGGGGGCTTGTGGCGCAGAAATATCTGGAACTTCATTCTGCTCCTGCAGGAGTTTTGTTAGCCCCAGTTCCTGTAAAAGGCGTTTTGCGTACAACTCTCCGTATTGCCCGTCGCCATCCCTGGGCTTTTTTAAAAGCAAACCTTTCTTGGAATTTGTATTATATCATTGGGACTCTTAACCTTACCAGGGAAGCTTTCTTTTCAGATAATATTTCTCCTGAGGATCTGAATGAATACTTTAGTCTGATGACGAATGAAGCCTATATGGCTTTTTTGGATATGATGTTATTTTCCCTGCCGAAACCGGAAGATGTAGGTACAGAATTACTCATACTTGGTGCGGAGAAAGATATGATATTTTATCCTGATGAAATTGATGCCACGGCCAAGGCTTATAATACAGACTGCCATATAGTTAAAGGGATGGCCCACGATATGATGCTTGAAGCAGATTGGAAAATAGTAGCGGATCATATCATTCAATGGTTAGATATAAAAGGGGTATAACCATCATTTTATCTATTCGTATATCACCTGGATTCAAGTAGTAAGTGCAACAGTGTCTGATTCTCCAAAAAATACTTCAT